>NZ_ML775963.1:173083-233548 GCF_009769385.1 Saccharothrix deserti | reverse complement strand
GCTCACCAGAAAGGTGCTCCTGAACTGGTTCGGACATGACCCTCGACAAGTCATATCCTTGCAGCTCAGAGCACCTTTCTCCGTGATCGACACCCTTTCGCGCCGAAACACCGTGAAAGCAGCGGGTTAGCGGCGGAGGTCGCGGCCGATTACCAGGCGTTGGATCTGGTTGGTGCCCTCGAAGATCTGGAGGACCTTGGCCTCCCGCATGTAGCGCTCCACGGGGAAGTCGCGGGTGTAGCCGGCGCCGCCCAGGACTTGAACGGCGTCCGTGGTCACCTTCATCGCGGCGTCGGTGCAGATCAGCTTCGCGATCGCGGCCTGGCGGCGGAACGGCAGGCCGCGGTCACGTCGGCGGGCCGCCTCCAGGTAGGTGGCACGGGCGGATTCGACCGCGGCGGCCATGTCGGCGATCAGGAACTCCAGCCCCTGGAAGTCGATGATCGGACGGCCGAACTGGGTGCGCTCCTTGGCGTACGCGACGGCCTCGTCCAGCGCCGCCTGCGCCAGGCCCACACCGCACGCGGCGATGCCGAGCCGGCCGGAGTCCAACGCGGACAGTGCGATCTTCAGCCCGTCGCCCTCGTTGCCGATCAGGCGGTCGGCGTCGACGCGGACGTCGTCGAACCGCAGCTGCGCGGTGATCGAACCGGTCAGGCCCATCTTGCGCTCCGGCTTCGCCGCCGTGAGGCCCTCGGCCTGACCGGGCGCGAAGAAGCAGCTGACGCCCTTGCCGCCGTCGTCGGACGTGCGGGCCATCAGCGTGTAGAAGTCGGCGACGCCCGCGTGCGTGATCCACGCCTTCGTGCCGTTGACGGTGTAGTGGTCGCCGTCACGCGTGGCCCGGGTGGACAGCGCGCCCGCGTCCGAACCGGCGTGCGTCTCGGACAGCGCGTACCCGCCGAGGTGGTCGCCCCCGAGGACGTCCGGCAGCCAGCGCGCCTTCTGCTCCTCGGTGCCGAACGTGGCCAGCCCGTAGCTCGACATGATGTGCACCGACAGCCCGACGCCGACGGACATCCACGCCGACGCGACCTCCTCCAACGCCTGCAGGTACACCTCGTACGGCTGCTCGCCGCCGCCGAACCGCTCCGGGTACGGCAGGCCGAGCAGGCCGACCTTGCCCAGCAGCCGGAACTTGTCGCGCGGGAACCGCTCGTGCTCCTCGGCCTCGGCCGCGTGCGGCGCGAGTTCGTCGCGGGCGATCTCGCGGACGAGAGCGAGCAGGTCCTCGGCCTCCGTGGTGGGGAGCAGGCGCTCGGCGGGCATCGTCGACCTCCGGTACGGCGTGGCATCGAGTGGAACTCGACTGAGACACGAGAGTACTGTCGACAGTACTCTAGGACGTACTCCAGTACTGCATTCAGGCATTGTGACAGAGTTGCCGCCTATGACCTCGATCGTGCGCAGACCGCTGACGCCCAGGCAGGTGGAGCTGCTGGGCCGGCTTGAGGCACTCGTGCTCGCCGAGGGGTTCGCGCACTTCACGCTGGACGACCTCGCGGCACGCCTGCACTGCTCCAAGTCCACCCTGTACGCGCTGGCCGCGAGCAAGGAACAGCTGGCCGTGCGCGTCGTCGGCCGGTACTTCAAGGGCGCGGCCGAGCGGATCGAACAGCGCATCGCCGACGTCAAGGACGTGCGCGTCCGCGTCGGCACGTACCTCGCGGGCGCGGCGGAGGAGCTGAGGCGGGCGTCGGCGCAGTTCATCACCGACGTGTCCGCGTTCGCCCCCACACGCACCACCTACGAGCGCAACGCGCGTGCGGCGGCCGAGCGGATCCGCGAGTTCATCCAGGAGGGGGTCCGGGACGGGGTGTTCCGGGACGTGCATGCGACCCTCATCGCCGAAATGGCCGGTCTGCTCATCGAGGGCATCCAGACCGGTGTGCTGCCCCGGCGCGCGGGTGTGTCGGACGCCGAGGCGTTCACCGCGCTGGGCGAACTGCTGCTGGACGGGTTGCGGAGAGAACGGAGCCACTCGTGATCGTCGTTGCTGGTGAGGCGCTGGTCGACCTGGTGCCCACGCCCGACGGGAACCTCGCGCCGAGGCTCGGCGGCGGCCCGTACAACGTGGCCGTGGCCGCCGGGCGGCTCGAAGCGCCGGTGAGCTTCCTGTCCCGCGTCTCGTCCGACCTGTTCGGCGACCGGCTGATCGAACGGCTGCACGCCTCCGGCGTCCGCACCGATCTGGTCCAGCGCAGCGACCAGCCCACGACGTTGGCCGTGGTCGGTCTGGCCGACGACGGGTCGGCGCGCTACTCGTTCTACGTCGAGGGCACCGCGGACCGCCAGGTGACCGATCCGGGGCCGCTGCCCGCAGGCACCCGGGCGGTGTCCTTCGGGACGCTGTCGATGGTGCTGGAGCCGGGCGCGAGCACGTACGAGCGGGTGCTGTGGCGCGAGGCCGAACGCGGCGCGCTCACCGTGCTCGACCCGAACATCCGCGCGGGCCTCATCCACGACCCCATGGCGTATCGGGACCGTTACGACTCGTGGCTGCCGCACGTCGGCCTGCTGAAGGTGTCCGTCGAAGACGCCCGGTGGCTGGCCGACCTGCCCGAGGACGCGCCCGAGGACGAGGTGCTGGAGGTCGTGCGCGACTGGCAGGGCGCCGGGCCGGGCGCGGTCGTGCTGACCCGGGGCGGCGACGGACTGGCCGTGCTGACGTCCTCCGGCGACGTGATTCGCGTCCCACCGACCCCCGTGGACGTCGTCGACACCATCGGCGCGGGGGACACCGTGCAGGGCGCTCTGCTGGCCTGGCTGCACAACCACGACGCGCTGTCCGTCGAGGCCGTCCGAGGTCTGGACGCCGGGAAGTGGCGTGAGGCGCTGTCCTACGCGGGCACGGCGGCGGCCATCACGTGCTCCCGCGCGGGCGCCGAGCCGCCGTACAAACGCGAGTTGGAGATGACCTAGCTCTCACCCCGTGTGAGGTGGAGGAACAGCCCGAAAGGGCTACGGTGGTTGGACGCACGCTAGCCACCCATGCATCCGGATGTGATGCCGGTCCCACCTCGCAGAATCGGTTCACACCGCGGCTGTGTGGCGGGTCGTCCGCTGACTAGCGTGGGTGAACTGACAGGACCCCAACGGGGTGGTGCTGCGGTGCGGGGCGATCCCACGCCCGCGCGCAGGCGTGCGAGACCCGCATGAGCCACCCCGCCCTAGCGTGAGAGGGACTCTGCATGCCCGACGCGACGATTGCGCCGAACGACACCCGTACCGTCGCGCTGCGCCATCCGGGCGGAGAGCACGAGATGAAGGTAGTACCGGCCACCGAAGGTGCGCCCGGTATCGATCTCGGGAAGCTGCTGGCCACCACCGGCTTGGTCACCCTGGACAGCGGGTTCGTCAACACCGCGTCCTGCTCCTCCGAGATCACCTACATCGACGGTGACGCGGGCATCCTGCGCTACCGCGGCTACCCGATCGAGCAGCTCGCCGAGAAGTCGAACTTCCTCGAGGTCAGCTACCTGCTGATCTACGGCGAGCTGCCGACCCAGGCCCAGCTCGAGGAATTCTCCTCCAAGATCAGCCGGCACACGCTGCTGCACGAGGACCTGAAACGGTTCTTCGACGGCTTCCCGCGTGACGCCCACCCCATGCCCGTGCTGTCCTCGGCGGTCTCCGCGCTGTCGACGTTCTACCAGGACAGCCTCAGCCCGTTCGACGCCAACCAGGTGGAGATCTCCACGATCCGCCTGCTGGCCAAGGTTCCCACCATCGCGGCGTACGCCTACAAGAAGTCCGTGGGCCAGCCGTTCCTGTACCCGGACAACTCCCTGGGTCTGGTGGACAACTTCCTGCGCATGACGTTCGGCTTCCCGGCCGAGCCGTACGACGTCGACCCCGACCTGGTGCGGGCGCTCGACCTGCTGTTCGTGCTGCACGCCGACCACGAGCAGAACTGCTCCACGTCGACCGTGCGGCTGGTCGGCTCGTCCGAGGCGAACCTGTTCGCGTCCATCTCGGCCGGCATCAACGCGTTGTTCGGCCCGCTGCACGGCGGCGCGAACTCCGCGGTGCTGGAGATGCTGGAGAAGATCCGGCGCGAGGGCGGTGACGTCTCCGCGTTCGTGAACAAGGTCAAGAACAAGGAGGACGGCGTCCGCCTGATGGGCTTCGGCCACCGGGTCTACAAGAACTACGACCCGCGCGCCGCGATCATCAAGAAGACGGCCGACGAGATCCTGGGCAAGCTCGGCGCTTCCGACGAACTGCTGGACATCGCCAAGGCGTTGGAGGAGACGGCGCTCGCCGACGACTACTTCGTCGAGCGGAAGCTGTACCCGAACGTCGACTTCTACACCGGCCTGATCTACCGGGCGATGGGCTTCCCGACGAAGTTCTTCACCGTGCTGTTCGCCCTGGGCCGGCTGCCCGGCTGGATCGCGCACTGGCGCGAGATGATCGAGGACCCGGCCACCAAGATCGGCCGCCCGCGGCAGGTCTACGTCGGTTCCCCGGAGCGCAACTTCGTGCCGCTCGACCAGCGCTGACCCCCTTTTTTCAGCGCTGACAACGGCTTCACCGCCGACCCGGCTCCACCGAAGGCCCGCACCCGTTCGCCCGGTGCGGGCCTTTTCGTTGGCACGACGGGGAATCCGCCGGTTCAGCGGCCCAGTTCGGCGATGAGCGCGCGGTAGGTGTCGAACGCGGGTTTGGGGGTGTAGTCGTCGGTGGTGAGGCCGAACCGGTGGAACAGCCCGGATTTCGCGCTGTCGGCGTCGCGGAGCGCGAAGTGCGTGTAGCCGCCGATGCCCAGACGTCGTGCGTTCGCGGCGGTGGTCCGGATCACGGTGTCGACGACCTCGGCTTGCCGGGGACGTTCGGCTCCTCGGTCACCTGGAGCGTGTCGGTCACCGCGCCGTACTGCTCGACCAGGTCGCGCAGGAAGTCGCAGTAGCCCGCGACGTCACCGGAGGCGGACTGGTACTGCGCAACCAGGTCGAGGCGGCGTCCCCGCTGCGCGTACCGGGCGGCGTCGGACGGCGTCGCGGTCGGGTGCGGTGCGCCGTTCGGGGTGGTGTCGTCGAAGCCGACGTAGGCGCGCACCAGGAAGGGACGGCCCGGCTCACCCTGCAGTCGATCCAGTGCCGCCGAGATCCGCTCAGGGTCGTCGGGCGCGCCGGTGGCCAGGCCGCCGCTGTCGTCACCGGTGATCCCGCCCGGGTAGATCCCGAAGAGCAGCTTGTCGTGGTCGGTGGACACGGGTTCGTCCTCTCGTTCGGTCAGGTGGGCCACGTCAGCGAGCCGACGCGGATCTCGTCCACGACCGTGCCGATCCACTCCAGTTCGGCGCGGGCCAGGCGCAGCGCGTACTCGGCCTCGATGACGTGCAACCGGGGCACGCCGCTTTCCAGCACTTCGGCCAGGTGGCTCTCGTCGGCCTCGACGCGGTCGGACAGCCGCTGGGCGCGCTCGGTCAGGGCCGCGACGGCGCCGGTCGGCCCGAGCGCGCCGAGGTAGGCGACCGCGCCGACGAACTGCGTGAACTCGCGCCGGGGGTTGCGGATCTGGCTGTCCAGGCGGCGCACCAGCTCCTCGCGCCCGGTGTCGGTGAGCGCGTACACGGTCCGTTCCGGGCGGTTCCCGGTGCGCTGCTTGCCCTGCGGAGCGACCCATCCGGCCGCCACCAGCGCCTCGACGATGTCGTAGAGCGTGCCCCGGCTGATCACGGTGGCGCGGTTCTCGCCGCGTTTCCGCAGCTCGGAGAGCATCTGGTACGGGTGCGCCGGGTTCTCCAGCAGCAGGCCCAGCACCGCGAGCACCAGCGGGTTGTCGAGCGCGCGACGTGGCATGGCCGAAATCTAACAGTCGAAATCGACTATGCCACGGCGAGCGCTGTAGCAGGGGTCCCCGCCAAGGGGATCCCTTGATTTGATCTTGCCAGGAGGGGGCGACAATTCCAGGCCGTCGAGCCTGCGCCTGTGGACAACCAGTGGACAGCTCTAGCGGACAGCTTTAGCGGACGGCTCTAGCGGACAGCCAAGGGAACGCGAGGGCTACCGCAGCACGTCCCGCAGGCGGACGCGGGCGCCGGTGCGCAGCACGGCGTTCGAGTACACCTTGCCGCCCAGCCACGTGATCGCCGCGACCGCGAGGAGCGCGAGCACGATCGCCAGCAGCACCTGCCACGTCGGCGCGACACCCATCGCCATCCGGCCCGGCATCAGGATCGGCGCGAACGGCGGCAGCACCGACATCACCGCCACGGCGGACCCGGTCGGGTCGCTGATCATCAGGTTGATGCCGACCACGAACGCCACCACGATCGCCATGCTGATCGGCGTCAGCACCGACTGCAGCTCCTCCTGGCGCGACACCAGGGACGCCGCCGCCGCGAAAACGGTGGCGTACAAGAAGAACCCGAGCAGGTACCACAGCAGCCCGGTCGCCAACGCCCCACCGGCCACGCCCGCGACGTCGATCACCCCGGACGCCGACGACAGCACCAGCCCGATGCCGCCGATCAGCAGCAGTTGCAGCAACCCCACCGCGCCCAGCCCGACGACCTTGCCCAGCAACAACTGCCACGGCCGCAGCGTCGCCAGCAGGATCTCCACCACCCGGCTGGACTTCTCCTCCACCACGCCCTGCGCGACCATCGTCCCGTAGACCAGCAGCGAGTAGTACAGCAGCGCCGCGATCACCAGGCCGATCGCCAGCCGTTGGCCCTTCCGGTCGTCCTCCGGCTCCAGCGCCACCACGTCGACGCCCGCGCGCTCCACGTTCTGCGCGGCCACGGCCGGGTCGACGCCCGCCTCGGCCAGTTGGGCGTTGAGGACCTGCTGCTTGACGATCAGGTCGATCGAGGCGTGCAGCTCGTCGCTCAACGACTCCTTCACCACCACGTGCAGGTCGTCCGGCGCACCGGTGACCAGGGCGTCCACGTCACCCGACCGCACCTGCTCCTCGGCCGCCGCCGGATCGGTCACGTCGACCGTCTCCACCTCGCGGCCGAACGACGCGGCGGTCTGCTTCAACGGCTCCGCCAGCACGGTGGCCTGACCGCTCAACGCGACCCGGTCGCGGCCCGCGTCGTCGAACAGCACGGCCTGCAGCAGCACGTACCCCGCCATCAGGGCGACGATCACCAGCGTGCCCCACAGGAACGACTTCGTGCGCACCTTGGCCAGGAACTCCCGGCGCGAGACCAGGAACACCGCCCGCCCGGGGGTGATGCTGTTCATGCCGCGGACTCCTCGGTCACCACGCTGCGGAACAACTCGGTCAGCGAGGGGCGCTGCCGGGAGAACTCGTGCACCGGGCCTGTGTCCAGGGCGGCGCGCAGCACCACCTGGTCGTCGCCGTCCGGGGCCAGGTCCACCACCGTGCGGCCGGACGACGTGTGCGCGGACCGAACGCCGGGCAGGTGGTCGGCCCAGCCGGCGGGTGCCTGTGGTGCGTCAACGACCAGCTTCGAGTCGCCGCCGGCGCGCAGTTCGTCCACCGGGCCGCACGCGACGAGGGTGCCTCGGCGCACGATGCCGACCCGGTCGCACAACCGTTCCACGAGATCCAGCTGGTGGCTGGAGAACACCACGGGCACACCGCTCGCGGCCTTCTCGCGCAGCACCTGGCTCATCACGTCCACCGCGACCGGGTCCAGGCCGGAGAACGGCTCGTCCAGCACCAGCACGTCCGGCTCGTGCACCAGCGCCGCCGCCAACTGGACGCGCTGCTGGTTGCCCAGGCTGAGCTTCTGCACCTCGTCGTGACTGCGGTCGCGCAGGCCGAGGCGGGCGATCCAGTTGTCCGCGGACCGGTGGGCGGCGTTGGTGGACATGCCGTGCAGCTCGGCCAGGTACACGAGCTGGTCGTGCACCTTCATCTTCGGGTAGAGGCCGCGCTCCTCGGGCATGTAGCCGATCCGGCGGCGGGTCTCGAAGGTGATCGGCTCGCCGTTCCACCGCACCTGGCCCGAGTCGGCGGCGAGCACACCCAGCGCGATGCGCATCGTGGTGGTCTTGCCGGCCCCGTTGCTGCCGACGAACCCGAACAGCTCGCCCGCCCGCACGTCGAAGGTCATCCCGTCCAACGCGACGACCTCCCCGTAGCGCTTGGAGACCTGGTCGATCTCCAGCTCTCCCAGAACCGTGCGGCCCTGTGCCACGGTGCTCTCCTCCTGTTGTGACCAGTCGTGACCAGCCATGACCAGCCGTAGACCTAGGCCAAGCCGTAGACCTGGCTCGACAGCGGCTCGAACGGCGTGCGGCTGAACACCGCCTCCACGGGGAGACCGAAAACGTCGCAGATCCGCAGCGCCAGGTCGAGGCTGGGGTAGTGGTCGCCCCGCTCCAACGCGCCGATCGTCTGCGGATTGACCTCCACCGCCTTGGCCAGCACCGCCCTCGTCATACCCCGCTCGACCCTGAGCACCCCGATCCGGTTGTGGATCGGCTGCCCGGGGCCTCGGCGCACCGGACTCATGCTACGAAGTGTTGCGAAAACCCAACAGATCGGCAAGTAAACAATTCACAGAATAGACCGAATGGTGGTATCCGCCGGTGTCGTGCCCGTAAATCACGATTCGGTGAAACGATACGTCGCCGGGAACCGAATCGTCTGTCGACGGGTCGAATGCGCAGTAGGGCCGCAAGCCCCGTTGCCGTGAGGGGTGAACATGGAGCCGGACCAGTGGCTCGCGCAGTACGGAGAGAAGATCGACCAGGCCAAGCGGAACGCCGCCCAGGTCGAGACGCAGCTCGGGGGTGTCGGCGGCAGCGCGACGTCACCGGACGGCCTGATCACGGTCACTGTCAACGCCTCGGGCGCGTTGACCGACCTGATCCTGCGCCCGCAACTGCGGGGCGAGGACCCGGAGCGGATCTCCGGCGCGATCATGACCGCCGTCGCGCAGGCGCAGCGCGCCGCCGCGGGCAAGGTCGTCGAGATCATGACCGAGTTCGTCGGCGACAGCCCGGCGCTGGAGTTCGTCAAGGCGAAGATGCCGAACGGCTATTCGGGTGACGGCACGGATGCCGTGGAACCGGCGCCGGAGATCCAGCGTCGAGACGTCAGGCCCGATGACGACTACTTCACCAACCCACCCGATGTCATGGCCTGAGCAGGGGGTAGATGACCATGTTCGACTCGTTCAACGTGAGCCCGGAGCAGATCCGGGCGCACGCTGGCACGGTCGACCAGCTGACGCAGCGGATGCTCTCGGCCACCAACACCGCTGACCCGTCGCTGTCGACCGAAGCCTTCGGCGTGTTCGGCTCGTTCCTGGCCCAGTTCCTGCTCAAGACGGCCGGTTCGTCCCAGGACATCCTCGGCCAGGCCACGGAGACCATCGCCGACATGTGCCAGGGCCTCAAGGAGGTCGCCGACCTCTACGAGAACGTCGACCTCGACAACGCGTTCGGCTTCACCGGAAAGGCACGGGGATGAGCGCGCAAGCCACGACAGGGAATTCCACCGGTCAGGGCCGTGACCCGTCGTACCTGATCAGCGACGTGCAGGGCACCGTCGCGGCGGTCGAGCGCGGTGACTGGGTGCAGGCCGGTCTCGGCATGGCGAACACCGCCATGGGCATCGTCGGCATGGCGAGCAACCCGCTGTCGGGCTTCCTGTCCGCCGGGTTCAGCTGGGCCATGCAGCACGTCGACTTCCTGCGCGAGCCGTTCGACGCGCTGCTCGGCGACCCGCAGGCGATCCAGAAGATGTCCGACAGCTGGGCGTCCGCGGCCAAGCAGATCGAGGGCATCGTCGCCGACTACCGGCGCACGTCCGAGCAGGAGACCAAGGGCTGGCACGGTCGTTCCGCCGACGGTTACCGGGCGGCGAGCAAGAAGCACGCCGCCGGCCTGGAAACCCTGGCCAAGGCCACGAAGGGCATCTCCGGCGCGGCCAAGGGCGCGGGCGAGCTCGTCGCGACCGTGCGCAAGACCATCATGGACCTGATCAGCCAGGCCGTGTCCGAGATGGTCATGAAGATCATCCAGTGGCTCGCGGCGTCGTTCCTGACGTTCGGCGCGGCCATCGGCGCGGCGATCGCGGACATCGTGCAGATGGCGTGCAACTACGCCAAGAAGCTCGCCGACTTCCTGCAGAAGCTCGCCAACTCGCTCAAGAAGCTGATCGACCTGATCAAGTCGGTCGCGCAGATCGCCCAGACCGCCAAGCAGATCCTCCAGGCGATCACCGCGATGACGTCGTCCAACAGGGGTTCGGGCGGCGGTGGCGGCTCGGGGCCGCGGCTGACGCGGGGCGGTGTCGGGCTGACCGAAGACCAGTTGAACAACATGGACCGCGGCGCGGACCAGCGCTACACGTCTCCGGGGAACGATGGGACGAACACGTCCGGCTCGGGTGGCGGCGGCACGGGTGGTCCCGTGGTGAGCCGTCCGCCGACGGTGGGCGTGGGTTACGGGCCGGGCTCCGACCCGGACGGGCGTGTCTACCCCGGTGGTCCGAGCGGGCCGGTGGTGAGCCGTCCGCCGACGGTCGGCACCGGTGGCGGTTCCGGTCGTGGTTCCGGTGGTGGCGCGGGTGCCGGCGGCCACTGGGAGCCGGGGCGTTGGGTGGCGGGCAACGGTTCGGCCGGTGGTGACCGGATGACGTCGCTGCCTTCGCTGGGCGGCACGACCCACACGACGAGTGGGTCCGGCGCGCCGACCGTGCCGGGCGTGCCCACTGTGCCGCCGGTGCGTCCGGTGGCTGCTGACCTGCCTACCATGCCGACCGGCGGTGGTTCGGGCGGTGGCGGTGGTGGTGGCTTCGCCGGTGGTGGCGGTGGCTTCGCGGGCGGCGCAGGCGGTGGTGGTGCCGGTGGCGGCGGCTCGACCCTCCAGTCCGGCGGCTCGTCCGGCGTGCTCGGTGCCGCGGGCAGTCCGGCCGGTGGCGCGGCAGGCGGCGTGCCCGGCGGTGCCGGTGGCGGCCGTCCCGGTGCCGCGGGCATGGCCGGCGGGATGATGCCGATGATGCCGCCCCCTGGCCAGGGCGGCGACGGCAAGGACCACCAGCGCAAGGTGCGGCTTGAAGGTGAGCCCCTGATCGAGGAGCCGCCGAAGGCGGCGAAGCCGATCATCGGCGAGTGACCCGAACGCCAAGGGGGGACCTCCACACGGAGGTCCCCCCTTTGCTTACCCAACAGCACCTTCGCTCGTCCTGAACGTAGAACTCAGACCCCCTGAACGTTCGACTCACGGCACCTGAACGTTCGACTCTCGCGGTCTGGAGGTAGGACTCTCGCGGTCTGGAGGTAGGACACACCTGGCGTGAACGTAGGACACACGCGTGAGTCCTACGTTCGCGTTGGGTGTGTCGAACGTTCAGGTGGGGTGAGTTCTGCGTTCAGGTCGCTTGGGCGGCCAGTTCTTCGGCTACTTGGTGGGTGATGGTGGGTTCGGCGTGGGCGCGGTCGGTGGGGATCAGGCCGGTGCGGGTTCGGCGGTCCAGGACGTCGGCGGCGGTCAGGGCGCCTTCGTGGCGGACTGCCCAGGCGACCTCGCCGATCTCGGCCACGCGGGGGGCCTCGGTGCCGTAGCGGGGGATCAGGTGGGGTGGGCCGGTGGCCGGGCCTGCGCCTACCAGTGGGAGGTGGGCGGTGCGGGAGGGGGCTGTTGTCAGGGCGGTGGCGTTCACGGCGTCGGCGGCCATGCGGCGGTAGGTGGTGAGTTTGCCGCCCACGACTGTTGTCACTCCGTCTTGGGTCAGTACCGCGTGGCGGCGGGAGAGGTCGGCGCTGGGGCCGTCGCCGGTGTCCAGGAGGGGGCGCAGGCCGGCGAACGTGCCCAGGACGTCGGCTTGGGTGAGTGGGCGTTCGAGTACTGAGGACGCCACGGTCAGGAGGAAGTCCACATCGGACTGGGGAACCGTTGGCACGTCGGGGATGGGGCCGTCGAACGGTTCGTCGGTCAGGCCTATGTAGACGCGGCCGTCGCGTTGGGGGAGCAGTAGGGCGAAGCGGTTGCGGGCACCGGGGACCGGAACGGTCAGGGCGGTGTTGGTCAGGCCCAGGGCGGAGGCTGACAGGACCAGGTGCGAGCCGCGGGACGGGCGGAGTTTCACGTCCACCAAGTCGCCTGCCCACACGCCGGTGGCGTTCACCACCGCCCGCGCCTTGATGTGCAGAGACGTGTTGGTGAGGGTGTCGGTCACGTGGGCGCCGTTGTCGGTCAGGGACGTGACGCGGGCGCGGGTGATGACGCGTGCGCCGAAGCCGGCGGCGGTGCGGGCGAGGGCGACGACCAGGCGGGCGTCGTCGACCAGTTGGCCGTCGAAGCTCAGGAGGCCGCCGCGCAGGTCGGCACGGCGCAGGCCGGGAGCCAGGGCCAGGGCCTCCACGGCGGGCACGTGCCGCGGACCGGGCAGCACGCGGGACGGGGTGCGGGCCAGGCGGCGCAGCACGTCACCGGCACGCAGACCGGCCATGACGACCGGGTCGTGCGACTTGCCGTGCAGCGGCACCAACTGCGGCAGCGCCCGGACCAGGTGCGGCGCCGTGCGGGTCATCAGGATGCCCCGCTCGACCGCGCTCTCGTACGCCAGTCCCACCTCGCCCTGCGCGAGGTACCGCAGGCCGCCGTGGATGAGCTTGCTCGACCAGCGGGACGTGCCGAACGCCAGGTCGTGCGCCTCCACCAGGCACACCGACAGGCCGCGCGAGGCGGCGTCGAGGGCGACACCGGCACCCGTCACCCCGCCACCGACGACCAGCAGGTCGACCGGCGACGAGGACACGTGGTCCAGGTCCGCGCGGCGGCGGGCGGCGTTCAGCGAGGTGCTCATGACAGTCGAGGTGCTCACGACAGTGATGTGCTCATGACAGGGCCGCGTCCAGGTAGGCCGCCAGTTCGGCCAGCAGTTCGTCGAAGTCCAGGTCCGTGGTCGCGGGCCGGATCGACAGGACCAACGACTGCGTGGTCAGCAGCACCAGTCGGGCCTGGGCGGCAGGGGAACCGGGACGGATCGAGCCGTCGGCGTGACCGGCCTCGATCTGCGCCACCAGGAACGCCTCGACCAGCTTCTGCGTGCTGCCCAGCCGCCGCACGAGGTACGGCAGCATCAACTCGGCGTCCAGGTCGAGCACCCGCCGCATCAACGGGTCGGCGGCGAGCAGCCGGATACCGGCGATGGCCTGCGCCACCAGCCGCTGCCGGGCGTTGTCGCCGGTCACCGCGATGCGCTGCAAGAGCGCGGTGAACTCCCTGGTCATCAAGGCCCTGACCAGCGTCCCGACGTCCGGGAACCGGCGGTAGAGGGTCATCCGGCTCACCCCGGCGCGTTTGGCGATGTCCGTCAGCGTGGTGCGGCGGACCCCGACCTCGACCACGCAGTCGCGGGCCGCGTCGAGGAGCGCGTCATCACTGTGACGTTGAGACGTCATGTGTCACACTGTAGCGGTGACCGAGCGCACCGACCACACCCTCCGGGGCAGTTGGACCTCAACCACGGGCGAGCTCCCGCCGCACGCCCTCAGGTGGCTCCGCGGGCGCACCGGCCTGGCGGACGTCCGCACTCCGCCGCGTGCGCCGGTCGTGCCGGAGTCGGCGCTGTCGGGTGCCGCGCACGCCGCGTTGGACGCCGTCGTCGGCCCCGGGTACGTCCGGGTGGACCGCGATTCACGGCTGGGACGCGCGGGCGGATTGTCCTATGTGGACCTGTTGAGGCAACGTGGTGACGGTGACCTGGCCGTGCCGGACGCGGTGGTGCTGCCCGCGTCACCCGGGCAGGTCGTCGAAGTGCTGAAGACGTGCGTCGAGCACGACGTGGCGGTGGTGCCGTTCGGCGGTGGCACGTCCGTCGTCGGCGGCGTGAACGCCCTGCGCGGCGACAAGGCGGCGGTGATCGCGCTGGACCTGAACCGGCTGGACGAGCTGGTCTCGGTCGACCCCGTGTCACGCCTGGCCGTGCTCCAGGCCGGTCTGCCCGCCCCGCAGGCCGAACGGGCGCTCGCCGCCCACGGCCTGACCATCGGGCACGTCCCGCAGTCCTACGAGCGCGCCACCGTCGGCGGGTTCGCCGCGACCCGCTCGGCCGGTCAGGCGTCCTCCGGTTACGGCCGGTTCGAGGACGTGGTGGAGGGCGTGCGGCTGGCCACGCCGGTGGGCGAGTGGCGGCTGGGCGGCGCGCCCGCGTCGGCCGCCGGGCCGGACCTGAAACAGCTGGTGGTGGGCAGTGAGGGCGCGTTCGGCGTCATCACCGAAGTCACGCTTCGCGTCCGGCCGCGTCCGGAGGTCGAGCGCTACGAGGGTTTCGTGGTGGACGGCTGGGCGCGCGGCTCGGCCGTGGTGCGCGGGCTGGCGCAGCGGCGCGTCCTGGCCGACGTGACCCGTCTGTCCGATGTGGACGAGACCGGGGTGTCCCTGGCGATGACCGGGGGCTGGAAGATCAACGCGCTCAAGGCGTACCTGAAGGCGCGTGGCGTGCGGCGGCCGTGCCTGCTGATCCTCGGTTGGCACGGCGCGAGCGAGGCCGAGGTCAAGCGCAAGCGCGCGGAGACGTTGCGGGGCCTGAAGCTGGTGTCCCTCGGCACGGCGCTAGGTGAGGCGTGGCGGCACGGCCGGTTCAACGGTCCGCGTCAGCGGGACGCGTTGATGGAGGTCGGTGTGTGCGTGGAGACGTTGGAGACCGCCACGCACTGGTCGAAGGTGTCCGAGCTGCGCACCGCCGTGCGCGAGGCGCTGGTGGACGCGCTCGGTGAGTGCGTGGTCATGTGCCACATCTCGCACGCCTACGAGACCGGCGCGTCGCTGTACTTCACCGCGCTGGCGGCACGGGACGTCGCCGATCCGATCGGGCAGTGGCAGGTCGCCAAGGCCGCCGCGAGCGAGGCCATCACCGGGCTCGGCACGATCAGCCACCACCACGCGGTCGGTGCGGACCACGTGCCGTACCTCGAAGCCGAGATCGGCGCGCTCGGGGTGGACGTGCTGGCGGCCGTGAAGCGGACACTCGACCCGACCGGTGTGCTCAACCCTGGAAAGCTCATCCCGACGGGGCTAGCGTCGCCTGGTGACCGGTGACCTGCTGATCCGTTCCGTGCGGCCGTGGCCGAACAGCCCGGACGCGCCCCTGGTCGACGTGCTCTGCGAGGGCGGGCACGTCGCCGCGTTCGCCCCGGACCTCGACCCGCCGCCCGCCGTGCCGGTGGTCGACGGCCGGGGCGGTGTGCTGCTGCCGGCGTTCACCGACGCGCACGCGCACCTCGACTCCACCCGGCTCGGCCTGCCGTTCCGGCCGCACAGCGCGGGCGAGGGCCTGGCCGAGCTGATCGACAACGACCGGCGCAACTGGCGTTCCGCCGAGGTGTCCGTCGCGCAACGGGCCACTCACACGCTCGGGCGCACGATCGCGTCCGGTGCGACGCACGTGCGCAGCCACGCGCAGGTGGACGTCGACTCCGGGTTGGACAAGCTGGAAGGCGTGCTCGCGGCGCGCGAGGAGCACTCCGGGCGGGCGCACGTCGAGGTGGTGGCGTTCCCGCAGTGCGGCATCCTGCGGGAGAAGGGGACCGCCGAGCTGCTGGACGCGGCGTTGCGCGCGGGCGCGGACCTGGTCGGCGGGCTCGACCCGGCCGGTTGCGACCGTGATCCGGTGCGGCACCTCGACGTGGTGTTCGGGTTGGCGGAGAAGCACCAGTGCGGCGTGGACGTGCACCTGCACGACGCCGGGTCGCTCGGTGCGTTCCAGGTGGAGTTGATCTGCGAACGCGTGAACGCGCTCGGCATGCAGGGGCAGGTGACGATCAGCCACGCGTTCGCCTTGTCCACTGTGGACGACGAGCGGCAGCGGGAACTGGTGGAGCTGCTGGCGGAGCACGACGTCGCGGTGACCACCGTCGCGCCCGGCGTGCGGGAACCGTTGCCGTTGCGGCAACTGCGGTGGGCGGGGGTGCGGTCGGGGCTCGGGCAGGACGGCATCCGCGACTACTGGTCGCCCTACGGCAACGGCGACATGCTGGAGCGGACCTGGCAGTTGGCCTACCGCAACGGGTTCCGGCGGGACGACCTGGTGGAGATGTGCGTCGACATCGCCACGCGCGGCGGCGCGGCCGTGATGGGACGGACTCTGGGCTTGACGGAGGGCTCGCCGGCGGACCTGGTGGTGGTGCCGGGCGACACGGTGACCGCCGCGGTGATGGACCACGCCCCGCGCACACTGGTCGTGCACGCGGGACGCGTCGTCGCCGCCGACGGCGAGATCGTCTAGTTCAGACTTCGGACGGCCGGGTGCTCATGACGTCACGGCCGCGACCGCGCTGACTTCGAGCAGCGCTCCGGGCACGCCCAACCCGGCCACCCGCGCGGCTACGACCGGCGGCGCGGCGCCCGCCAACTCGGCGGCCGCCACCGGGTAGGCCGCGTTGAGGTCGACGCCCTCGACCAGCAGGATCGTCACCATCACCAGGTCGTGGACGGTCGCGCCCGCCGCGGCCAGCGCGACGTGCAGGTTCTTCATCACCTGCTGGGTCTGGGCGGCCACGTCATCGCCGCCGACGAGCCTGCCATCGCCGTCGACGGCGTTCTGGCCGCCGATGTAGACCGTCGTCGAACCCGGCGGCACCACGGCGACGTGGGTGAAGGCGGGCGACCGGACGAGTCCGTCGGGGCGGAGCAGTGAGTTGCGGTTCATGCTGACCAGCATGCCGCCATATCAGGACAGCTACTGTCCTGATATCCGGAATTCCCCAGGGCTAGCAGCACAGGTCGAACAGTTGCGCCCACTGCTCGGCGGTGAGGTCGCGCGGCAGAGTGCGGTCGGTGATGCCGTGCCGTCGGGCCCACGCGGTGACGCGGGACGACGGGTAGGCGGCACGCACGACCTGCGGCACGCCGCGCCCGCGTCCGGTGAAGATGCGGTGCACGAACGTCTGGTACCGACGTCGGCTGCGGACGTCCACGAGAGGGTCGGCTCGGCGTGTCACGGTCATCAGGCCGCCGTCCACGCTCGGTCGTGGGTGGAATGCCGCGGCCGGAACCCGCCGTGCCAGGTCGAACGAGTACCAGGGCCACCACTGCGCGGTCATCATCGTCGCCCCGCCGACGCCCGCCCGGCGCCGAGCGACCTCCCACTGGACCAGCAGCACGGCGTCCGTCCAGTGGTCGGCGTGGACGATGCGCCGCAGCATCGCCGTGGTCAGGTGGAACGGCAGGTTGCCGACCAGCACGTGCGGCGTGGAGGGCAGGCGGTGCCGGAGGAAGTCCGCGTGGACGACCGACGTGCCCGGCCCGACCCGTTTACGCAGGTCACGGACCCGGTCGGGGTCGATCTCCACACCCGTCAACGGTCGGCCGAGGGCCTGCAGGGGCAGGGTCAGCGCGCCTGCCCCGGAGCCGATCTCGAGGATCGGCCCGCGGGTGCGGGCGACGAGGTCGACCACGGCGGTGACGACGGTGCGGTCGGTGAGGAAGTTCTGGCCGTTCTCGTGCCGGCCGTTGTGGTGCGTGCGCACTGGTGGAGCTCCGCGGCTGCTGGGAAGCGAGCCGGGCAGCACGGAAGAGACCGCCCGGCGTGGACTCGCTGGAGCGGCGGAGCTTCTACCCGAAGGATGCCGCCGCTAGACGCGGCGCAACCGGGTCAATGCCGAGGCGGCGCACATGCCGGCGACGCTAGCGCATCGCCGGCGGTGTCCGACAACCGATTTTCGTGCACGAGACAACTTTCGTGCACGGAACAACTACAGGGTGACCAGGGCCTTGCCGGTGTTCTCGCCGCGCAGCATCCCGATGAACGCCTCCGGCGCGCGGTCCAGGCCCTCGGTCACGGTCTCCTGGTAGCGCAGCTTGCCCTCGGCGATCCAGCCGCCGACCTCGCCCACGAACTGGTCGCGCAGGTGCTCGTGGTCGTGGACCAGGAAGCCGCGCAGGTTCAGCCGCTTGCCCACGGCCAGGCCGAAGTTGCGCACACCCGCCGGGGTCCTGGTGTTGTAGTTCGAGATCGCGCCGCACAGGGCGACGCGGCCGTACGGGTTGAGCGCGTCGATCGCCGCTTCCAGGTGGTCGCCGCCGACGTTGTCGAAGTACACGTCGACGCCGTCCGGCGCCGCCTCCGCGAGCTGGTCGGCGACCGGGCCGTTCTTGTAGTTGAACGCCACGTCGAAGCCCAGCTCCTCGACCAGGTACTTCACCTTCTCGTCGCTGCCGGCGCTGCCGATGACGCGCTTCGCGCCGCGCAGCCGGGCGACCTGACCGGCGACCTGGCCGACCGCGCCCGCCGCGCCGGACACGAACACCACGTCGCCTTCCTTGAACGCGGCCACGTCCAGCAGGCCCGCGTAGGCGGTCATGCCGGGCATGCCCAACACACCCAGGTACGCGCCGATCGGCGCCTGCCGCGGGTCGACCTTCACCGCGTCGGCCGCCTCCACCGCGCCGTACTCACGCCAGCCCAGGAAGTGCAGCACGGTGTCGCCGACCTCGAAACCGGGAGCGTTGGACGCCACGACCTCGCCCACCGCGCCGCCGTCGAGGGCCTTGCCGATCTCGAACGGCGCCACGTACGACTTGCCCTCGTTCATCCGGCCCCGCATGTACGGGTCGACGCTCATCACGAGGTTGCGGACCAGCAACTGCCCGTCACCGATGGTCGGCACGGGTGCCTCGGCCAGTTCGAAGTTCTCGACGGTCGGGAAGCCTTCTGGGCGGGATGCGAGACGGATCTCCCGCGCGGTGCTCGGCAAGGTCATACGAAGTGCAACAGCACGAAGTCTCGGCGCTGTTCCGCCGTTCGGCTGTGAGCTGTGTCCCGCAGTCGTCCCGCAGTCGTCCCGCAGTGGGGCAAAACGCGCATGACCGCGTCATCGCCGAGGCGTACCGTCCTGGCGTGGTCCCGGCGCGGCTTCCCCGCCTCGACCCACTCCCCGAAGTCACCGAAAAGATTCAGAACAGCCGGCGGCGAATCCGCCACTGGAAAGGCATCACCGTGGAGAAGATCAGCAAGAGCCTCCTGAACTGGGCGTCGATCCTGGAGCCGAAGACCCGCGAACAGGCCGAGAAGACCGCGCTGATGCCGTTCGTCTTCCCGCACGTGGCACTGATGCCCGACGCACACCTCGGCAAGGGCGCGACCGTCGGCAGCGTCATCCCCACCCTCGGCGCGATCATCCCGGCCGCGGTCGGGGTGGACATCGGCTGCGGCATGATCGCGGTCCGCACCCAGTTCACCGAGGACGACTTCCGCTCCCGGCCGCTCGCGCCGCTGCGGGAGGCGGTCGAAGCCGCGGTGCCGCTGTCCGCGGGGAAGTACAACAAGGGCCTCACCGCCACGGCGGCCGAGCGGGTCCACGCGTTGGGCGAGCGGGCGGAGAAGTCCGGGTTCGACCCGGCCCGCTACGCCGCCAACTGGAAGTTCCAGTTGGGCAGCCTCGGCTCCGGCAACCACTTCATCGAGATCACGGTGGACGAGACGGGCCGGGTGTGGCTGTTCCTGCACTCCGGATCGCGCGGGGTGGGCAACAAGATCGCGCAGCACCACATCGACGTCGCGCGGGCGCAGTGCGAACGCCGGTGGATCAGCCTGCCCGACCCCGACCTGGCCTACCTCGTGGAGGGCGAGGCCGAGTTCTGGGCCTACATCCGCGAGATGCGGTGGGCCCAGGAGTTCGCGTGGCTGAACCGCGAGGAGATGATGGACCGGGTCGTGGCGTGCGTGTCCGACTGGATCGGCACGGACGTGGAACGGCAGGAGACTACGAACTGCCACCACAACTACACCGAGCAGGAGACCCACTTCGGCAAGGAGGTGTGGCTGTCGCGGAAGGGCGCCATCAACGCCGAGGAGGGCCGGCCCGGCCTCATCCCCGGGTCGATGGGCACCGCGTCGTACGTCGTGGTCGGCAAGGGCAACAAGCTCGCGCTGAACTCGTCACCGCACGGCGCCGGCCGCAACTACTCCCGCTCGGCCGCGCGCCGGACCTTCAGCCACGAGGACCTGCGCAAGGCGATGGTCGGCATCGAGTACCGCGACACCAACGCGTTCATCGACGAGATCCCCGCGGCGTACAAGGACATCGACATCGTCATGGCGGACGCCGCCGATCTCGTCGAGGTCCGGCACACCCTGCGGCAGATCGTCAACGTGAAGGGCGACTGACGCGATCCGTCGCACCGCGACACATCTCCCGCCCACCCGAGGAGCGACGACAGCATGGACATCCGCCGCATCACGTCGTTCGACGCCGTGGTGGCCGCGGGCCACCTGTTCGACGACCCTCCGATCGAGGACGCGACCCGCGCGTTCCTCGCCGACGACCGGCACCACCTGTTCATCGCCTACGTCGACGGCGAGCCGGCCGGGTTCGTGTCCGGGGTGGAGACCATCCACCCCGACAAGGGCGTGGAGATGTTCCTCTACGAACTGGGCGTGGACGAGGCCTACCGGCGCCGGGGCATCGGCACCGCCCTCATCGAGAGCCTGATCGGGCTGGCCAGGGAACGCGGCTGCACCGGTGTGTGGACCGGCACCGAGAAGGACAACACCGCGGCCCTGGCCACCTACCGCCGTGCCGAGGCCGAACTAGACTTCGACACGGTCGCCGTCTCCTGGGGCTTCTGAAACCCTAAGAACCCTTGCGGCGCAACAGGTTGCGTTTCTGCGCCGCGTCCTCCAACGCCCGGTAGGCCAGGTCCAGCGCGGTGTTGTACTCGCTCTGGTCACGCGGCGGCACCGACTCGTCCGGGCCGGGCACCGTCGTCATCGTGAACCACCGCTCGTCCCACAGCAGCCTGACGACGCCCTCCCAGTGCTCGGCGACGACCTGCTTGACGAGCTTCTCCTGGTCGATGACCTCGGCCATCCGGTCCTGGGACGCGGCCAGCCGCTCCAGCAGCTGCCGCACCCGGGCCCGGTCGGCCGCGCGCATCCGGTCCACCGAGTCGCCGGCCAGCGCGATGATCTCGCGGTACCGCTCGACCGCCGAGACCGCCTCGACCTCCGGCGCGGCGTCCCCGCTGGTGCGCTGAGCGGGCACGACTGAGGCGTGGCTGATCATGGTTCCTCCCCGGTGTCGAACGGGATGACGACCTGGGGCCGCGAGTGCTCGAACCGGTCGAAGAACAGGCCGCGCCGCGGTCGCGGTGACCACGCCATGACCTGCTCCGGTCCGAACGACAGCAGCTCCTTGCCCTGGATGTCGAACGCGACCCACGCGCCGATGTCGTCGTAGACGCCCGGCGACAGGCTGTTCTTCAGCCGCTGCACGCCCCGCCACCAGCCCAGCACGTGGGTCCGGTTCTCCGGGCCGTGCTTGAGCACGGTCCGCAGGTTCTCCACCCCGGAGACCCGCGTCGTCGGGTTCTTGGCTTCCAACAGGGTGTGCGCCGCGTCCACCGCGTAAACCACCAAGTAGTGAGGTTGCAGTGGCGCGCCCGTCTCACCGGTCATGCTGGCGGTGATCCGGCTCGCGGTGTCGTCGACCAGCGCCCTGATGCCGTCGAGGCCGAACAGGTTCACCGCGTGGCCCGCGCCGCGCAGCTGCTTGGCCAGCTTCTCCGCGTGCGGCCAGGCGTCCTCGGCCAGGCACGCCAGGGTGAACTGGGCGTCGTTCGGCTCGTGCTGGCGGGCCAGCGACAGCGCCGCGCCGCCCAGCACGTCCGCCGCGTCCTCGGCGAGCGATCCGAGCACCGCGATGTTGCGGCCGGGGGTGCGGGCGAAGCGCACCTTGGCCGCGCTGCCCGCCACGTCGATCACCTGGCCCATCAGCACGGTGGGGTTGCCCTCGCCCGGCCGCAGCGCCCGGAAGTCCGGGAGGGGGTGCAACGCGGGCACCTTGCTGCCGTCGAACAGGATCGGCTCCGCCAGGTCGGGCGGTCGGAGCCCGTGCAGCTCGGCCTGCAGCACGTCGAACGTGCCCTTGGTGGTGGCGTCCGGGATGCGCGCGATCTCGTTGCCCGGCCGCACGCCCGACTCGTGGTTGACCACCGCGTGCCAGCGCGGCAGCTCCACCGCGGCGTCGTTCTGCGGCTCGGCCAGCACCCGGCGCGCCTTCGGCAGCGCGATGCGCACGGTGAACTGCTCGAAGATCGCCGACTTGCCCCAGAAACCCTCGATACCGGACACGTCCTGGCTGGACAGCACCAGGTGGATGCCCTGGGACCGGCCGCGCCTGGCCACGTCCTCCAGCAGCTGGGTCGCCTGCGCGGTGACCTGGTCGCGTTCGCCGAACAGGTACTGGAACTCGTCGATCACCGCCACGATCCGCGGCCAGTGGCCGTGCGGGTCCTCGTCGCGCAGCTGTTCCAGCTTGGTGACCTCGTGCCGCTTGGCCGCGTCCGCGCGCCTGCGCATCTCGTCGGCCAGGAACGCCAGCAGCGCCACGCCGAACTCGCGGTCGGTGTTGACGTTCACGCCGACCAGCCGCGCGTGCGGCAGCCACGTCGGGTCCTTGCGACCCGGCGCGAACTGCGCGAACGACACGCCTTCCTTGAAGTCCAGCAGGTACAGCTCCAGCTCCTCCGGCCGGTACCGGGCGGCGAGGCTGCCGAGCATGGCGTAGAGGAAGTTCGTCTTGCCCGAGCCGCTGGGCCCGCCGATCAACGCGTGCGGCGACGTGTCGCCCAGCGCCACGTGCACCGGCTCGCCCTCGTGGTAGCCGACCGGCGCGATCACGCCCGCCGCCGAGCTCTCCTGCCACAGCTGCTCCGGCAGCAGGTCGGCGAACGTGCCGAGCCGGGTGCGGCGCTCCTCCCGCTTGTCCGCGATCGCCGCGCACGCGCGGGGCACCGACGCGCGGGGGAACGGCGGGTCGAGCGCGACGGCCACGTGCTTGCCGGTCATCGTGCACGTCGCCGTCTGGTCGGCGGCGATGGTGACGGTCTCGACCGGCGAGTTGACCGTGATCGGGATGTCGACGATGAACAGCTGGATGCCGGCCGCCAGACCGTTGCGCGCCACCCGTTGCAGCTGCTGCTGGTGCTCTTCCTTCAACGCCTGCCGGTTGCCGAACAGCACCGCCACCCGCCACGGCTCGGTCCGCCGCCCGCCCGCCGCCTTCACCGACTGGTGGCCCTCGACCAGCACACCGGTGTGCACCCGGCGGATGTGGTCGGACAGCTCGTCCAGCAGCTCGTGCAGCCGGGCCGGGTCGTGCACGGTCAGCAGACCCGCCCGGGTCAGCGGGTACAGGCCGGGCAGCGCGCCGGTGAGCTGGTTGACGTCCCACACGTGGACGTGCACCAGACCGGGCTGGAAGTGGCTCAGCACCCGCAGCAGCAGGCTCTCCACCAGGCCCTCGGCCGCGGCCCGGCTCTCGTGGGTGGAGGCGATGTGCAGGTGCGCCTGGTCGAGCAGCGGCACGGCCACCGGGAACCGCTGCGGCTCCGGCGCGCTGCGCACCACACCCGTGCCGATGCGCCACAGCTCGGGCACGCCCTCGCTGCCGTCGGACGTGCCCGGTGTGCCGAGCCACGACTCGTGCGGCCACGACGCCGGGCCCTGCGCCACCGCGTTGACCAGCGCGGTCAACTGGTCCGGCCCGCGTTCCGACCAGTCGCGGAACGCGTCGATCCGGTCGATCAGCGCCTTCGCCACCTGCTGCGTGAACAGCGGGTTCTCCAGCGCCTCGGCCAACGTGTGGTCGGCCAGCGCCCGGTCGACCCCGTCGCCGCGCAACATCACCTCGAACATGTCGCGTGCGCGTTCGTCGGCGAGCAGGCGGTGTTCGCGCGAGGCGTTGCCCAACGCGGCGGCCACCGCCCGGCGGAACTCCTCGAAGGAGCTCTCGATCCTCTTCCGGCGCTCGTCACGCCTGTTCACGTCACAGCTCCACGGCTAGGCGTTGGACCAGTTCCAGGCTGCCGACGATCAACTCCAGCTCCTCGGCGAACTTCTCGCCGGCCTTCACGAACCCGGCGGGAACCAGGGACTCGTGGTGGTTGGCGCTCGCCGCGACCAGGATGTCGACCGCTTCGTCCAACGCGTTCTGGGCCTCTCGGACGCTGCGGTAGGCGTCGCGGAGGAACTCACAGCTCTGCTCGAGCGCGAGCTTGATCTCGCCTACCGAGGTCACGTCACAACCTGGAATTGATGCTCTCGGCCTGGGAGATCCCGGCGCCGAGGTGCTTCTGCAAGTCGGAAACGCCGCTGACCACCTCGGCGAACCGCGCGTTCGCCTGCTCCACGTCGGCCTGGACGCTGCCCTGGGTGGCTGTGCTGAGCAGGGCTTGCGCGTCCTCGGCCAGGTCGGCGGCCTGTTGCAGGGCGTTGACGCTCTGACCCGCCTTCTCGACGGCCTGAGCGATCGCGGTGCGGACCTCTTCGATGCTGGCCATGTCGGATCCCGATCCCTCCTGCAAAGCTGCTTGAGTTCCTATAGTTGAAAGTAGTACCTAAATTTTCACGATTCACAAGCAAGATCGGCTGACCGGGTGGCATTCAGATCCACTCGTTCGGGTCAGCGATGTCGATCTCAGTCGGGCACCGTCCACACGAATGCCGAGGCCGGTGTCGCTGTCAGTTCCAGCGCGGCGATACCCGCGGGCGGCACCGGTGTCGCCGACCAGCGGATCGACGCCGAACCGCCGGACCACTCCACCGCCGACCACCCCGAACGGCCCAGTGACGCGACGGCGTCGTGTAGCGCCACCGTGGGCGAATTAACGTTCGCACCGAGGTCGATGTGCACGCTCAGTAGGTGCCCATGTGGAGCCACCCGAGTGATCTTGCCACTCCGGGCGACCCGGCTCGCTACCGCCCGCGCTTGCCACTCGGCGCCGGCGGTCCGATCCGTGGCCACGTCGACGCGCAACGACAGCCGCGTGCCGGGCTCCGGCTCGGCGTCGGCCGCCTGCTCCGGCTCCGACTCGTCCGGTTGGTCCAGCCCGTCCTGCCCTTCCCGCTCGTCCTGCTCCGGACCACCCCGCTCCGGACGGCGTTGCTCCGGGTCGTTGTGCTTCGGGTCGTGGTGTTCGGGGCCTTGGTGTCCGGGGTCGCCGCCCGCCCACGCCTCCACCAGGAGCCGCTCCGCGCCCGGCACCAGACCGTCGAGCAGCGCTGGGTCCTCCAGCACCGTCCACGCGGTCGGCGGCTCGCAGGCCACCCGCGGCGTGGGGAACTCGTCGCCGAGCCGGCGGACGAACGTGCGGACCGCCCTGGCCAGCGCGCCGGCCACGTTCTGCGTCGCGCGTTCGCCGCTGACCAGGCTGATCGTCACCGACCAGCAGCCGGGTTCCTCGTCGGAGCAGTCGAAGGCCCGCACGACCCGCCCGCCGACCTGGCTCAGCAGTCCGGCGCAGGCGGCGCGCGCCTGCTGCTCGTCGTCGGCCGCCACCACCGCGGTGATCAGCAGCTCAAGGTCCTCTTCCACCATCGCACCGGAATTGTCCACGACACGCCTTGGACGCGTGAGAGTGCACTGATGTCACCCATAAGCAGGGGCTTGCGCCCACCCCTCGTGATGTCCGCTGATCAGGCCGTTTTCGCTGCTTCAAACCCCGGTTCACACGATGCGGTCGGCGACGGTCGAGGGCTCGACCTGCGAGGTAACGATGTGAACGCATGGCCGTCTAACACCCAGGAGGTTCCACCATGCGCAGCCTCATCCGACTCGTCGCCGCAGGCGCGGTCGCGTTCCCCATCATCATCGGCTCGGCGGGCATCGCCTCCGCCGACACGGACTCCGAGGCCGAGGTCAACCACGCCCACGGCTTTGCGTTCGTGGGCGAGCACGGTGCGTTCTTGCACGCCCTCCACGCCACCGCCAACGAAAACGGTGACACGTCCTTCCACGAGCTGTTCCTGACTGCCGGGGACGAGGGCGCGGGCGCTTTCGAGGTCGAAGCGTTCACGGAGGACGGTGACGCGTTCTTCGAGAGCGACTTCTCGTTCTCGGGCCCCTACGGCGCGGGCACCGGCTTCGAGGACAGCAGCGTGGTGACCGGCGATCACTTCGACAACGTCGACCATGACCACAACCACGACGATGACGATGACCACCACGACGACGATGACGACCACGACCATGGCGACCACCACGTCGGCGGCCACAAGGGCTGATCCGTGATGGGGGTGGGGCGGCACCACGTCGGCCGCCCCACCCGGGTCGCCGCCCGGCTTGACCTGGAGTGCGCTCCAGCATGTTGGGTGGGCCCATGACGAAGCACCTGCAAGGCAAGGTCGCGCTGGTCACCGGAGCCTCGTCGGGCATCGGGGAGGCGACCGCGGTCGCGTTGGCGCGGGAGGGCGCGGCCGTGGTGATCGCCGCACGGCGCGTGGAACGGCTGAAGGCGTTGGAGGACCGGCTGGTCGAGGACGGGGCCAGGGTCCTGTCGGTCGAGCTGGACGTCACCGACGAGGCGGCGTGCCGGGACGCGGTGGCGCAGGCCGTCGAGGCGTTCGGCGGGCTCGACGTGCTGGTCAACAACGCGGGCGTGATGCTGCTCGGTCCGGTCGAGGGCGCGGACACCACGGACTGGACCCGGATGGTGTCGACGAACCTGCTGGGGGTCATGTTCCTCACCCACGCCGCCCTGCCGCACCTGTTGGCGAGCAAGGGCGCGGTGGTGCAGGTGTCGTCCACGGCGGGGCGCGTCGTGCGCAGCGGCACGGCGGTCTACAACGCGACGAAGTTCGGCCTCAACGCGTTCAGCGAGTCGCTGCGCCAAGAGGTGACCCAGCGCGGCGTGCGGGTGGTCGTGGTCGAGCCCGGCATCGTGGAGACCGAGCTGCGCGAGCACATCACCAACCAGGCGGCCAAGGACGGCATCACCAGGCTGGCGGACTCGATGCGCCAACTCCAGCCGGACGACGTCGCCGGCGCGGTGCGGTACGCGGTGACCCAGCCCGACCACGTGGCGGTCAACGAGATCCTGGTGCGGCCGACCGACCAGCCCTGGTGAGGCGCGATCAGGTATCGGGCAAGCCCGAGACCAAGTGCTCGGCCCGGCGCCGCTGAACCTGCCGGGGGAACAGTGGTTCCGACGTCAGGCCCGCGGGCGGGAAGACGCCTTGAACGCCGCCTTGCGGGCGGCTTTGGCGATCTTCTTGTCGGGGTGCGCCTCGCCGATGTCCGCGAGCGCGTCGCCCGCCTGCGGGTGCGGGAGTCGCCATGCCACCTCGAACAGCGCCTGTTCCCGGCCCGCCGGCACGACCTCCGCGACGGCCGCCGCGATCGGCTCCGGCGTCCCGTTCGACGACGTGACGGCGTCGATGAGCATCCACGCGCGGTCCGAGTCGTCCGGTGGCTCGCCGAGTGCGGACTTCGCGTAGGCGCGCAGCGCCGGCACGTCGAGTGCCGCCCGCCATTGTTCCGCCACGGTTCCGCCCAGCTGTTTCGCGACGACCACGGCCCACTTCCGCTCGCCGCCGTCGCCCTGCGCGGCGAGGTCGAGCAGTTCGCGGGCCGCGTCGGCGGCGTCCCGGCTCGTGAGCCACGCCCGCACCTCGGCCGCCAGTTCCTCCTCGGTGAAGCCCGGCGCGGCATCGACCAGCTGTCGGGCGGTCATTTCCGCGCTGGGCGGTAGCAACGGGATCTCGATGCCGCCCTCCACCAACTTGATGCGTGCCACGTGCCGCGCCACCGGCGTGAGGGTGACGACGTCGTCGCGGACCTCGACCGCGCCGAGCCTGGTGAGCCGGTCGAGCAACGCCTGGCCGGGATCGCCGTGCTCGGCGACCCACGCCTGCCACACCCGGTCGGCGGCCTTGGGGGACAGGTGTTCCAGTTCCAGGTCCGCGGCGATCCGGACCGCATCGCTGACGCCGGTGGTTTCCATTCCGCGGCCCTGACGGAGGAACAGCAACGGCAGCAGCGGGCCGCCCACCTCCGCCATGGTGAGGTGTTCGGCGCGGTGCGCGAAGGCGTCGATGGCCGCCGAGTGCAGCAGCACGTGGCCCAGTGCCCGCTCCCACAGCGCGAGTGCCACCTCGTCGTCCACGTCGGGCCACGCGTGGGCGTCCGCGCTGGTCGAAACGGTCGGTTCGTCCTCGGAGAAGTCGAGGAACCCCAACACGTCGGCGAGTTCCCACAGTTGGACGCGGTCGATCGAGGTGATGCCGAGGTCCCGCTCGGCCCGCTCGGCGTCCGCGTCGGTCAGCTCGGTGTCGTCCGGCGACGTGGGCCGCTGCTCGCCGACCCACACCGCCAGCGCCCGCGCGTCCGCGACCAGTCGGGCGGTTCGGGCGTCGGCCGCCAGGACGTCGGGCGAAGGCAGTCGGATCGGCGGCAGCCGGTCCGGCACACCCAGGACGCTCGCCAGATCAGGCACCGGGCCGGCGAAGTCCTCGACCAGATCCAGGAACTCGGGTTCGACCTCGTCCAACTCGTCCAGTAGCCGGCGCACCCGGTCGGCGGGCAGCCGTCCGCGGTCACGGAAAAACGCGAGCAAGTCTCGCAACGTGTCGGGCATGGCCTCGCTGGGCGCCTGCCCGAACGCCGCCATCGCCTCCGGGTACGCGTCGAGCAGGAACTCCGCCAGATCACCCGGTTCCAGGTCGGCGTGGTCCTCGAAGCCGAGCATGGTCAGCGCGATCAGCGCCGCGCTGAAGTCCGTCTCCTCACGGCCGTGCTGCTCCGCCCATCGACCGAAGTCCGTGACGGTCTGCTCCACCGGGTCCACAGGGTCGATCATGCCCGCGCACCCTACTACCGGCGTGGGCCACCCGGACGACCGCTCCGCCCGACGGCTCAGCGCAGATCGAGGACGCGGCGGACGAACTCGACCACGTCGGCCAGCACTTCGGCGGAGTTGGTCTCGTTGAACACCTCGTGCCGCGCGCCGCGGTAGACGCGTTCCTCGAACAGCAGGCCGCGCAGCCGGTCCGTGCCGGTGCGGGTGTCGGCCAGCGGCACGAGTTCGTCGGCGTCGCCGTGCAGCCACAACGTCGGCAGGTGCTCCAGCGACGGCCCGTAGTTGACCTCGTCCAGCGCGCGCTCCAACGCCTCCAAGGTCTCCCGCTTGTACGGCCCGTGCCACACCAACGGGTCGGAGGCGTAGTGCTTGCCGACCTCCGGGTCGCGCGACAGCAGGCCCGGGTCGAGCGGCACGTCCGGGATCTCCGGCAGCCCCAGCACGTCCAGCCCCTGCCAGGTGCCGAGCACCGGCGCGGACAGCACCAGCGCCGACAACGGGTTCAGCTGGGCGTACCGGGCCGCGACCAGCCCGCCCTCGCCGTGCCCGATCAACACGGTCGGCAGGTCGGACGACGCCGAGACGATCGTCGCGCCGACATCGGCCACCACGCCGTCGAAGTCGGCGATCACCGCCCGCTCACCGTCGGACAGGCCGTGCCCGACGTGGTCGGCCGCCAGCACCAGCGCGCCCGCCTCGACCAACGCCTCGGCGACGTGCCGGTATCTGCCGCTGTGCTCGCCGTAGCCGTGCACGAGGACGGCCAGCCAGGAGGCGTCCAGGTTGGGCCAGGTGCGCACCGCGAGGTCACCGGCGTGGCCGGGGACGTTGGACTCGATCACCTAGGCAGCGTAGAACGCGCTGATCTGGATCTTCCCGCCGCCGCACACCGGACCCAGGCCCCACTCGAGGCTCATCGGCCGCGTCTCGTCCGGCGGGATCGCCGCGGCGGTCGCGGCCTCGGTCTGGCACGGCTCGTCCACCGGCTCGTCACCGGCCGGCACGACGGTCCAGTGCAGGTTCGCCGCGGCCGCCGTGCCGGGTGCCAGGGTCACCGGCGACGGTCCGGGGTCGGCGGTGCGCTCGAGGTCGGTCGGCACCGGGTTGCCGGCGCTGTCGAGCAGTTGCAGGCCGCTGTACCCGTTGAGCGTGCACGGCGCCGCGCCGTTGTTGGTCACCACGAGCTTGCCGTAGCGGTTGCCCGCGCCCGCGTCGCCGGGCTGGACCGAGGCCACGAGCACGGCGGCGGTGCACCTGTTCGACGCCGGGGTGGCCGCCGTGGGCGACGACGGCGGCACCGGCGCGATCCGGGAGGACGAGGACGAGGACGGTTCGACCACGAGGGCCGACTGGTCGGCCGCCTGCTGGCGGCTGCCGCACGCGGTGAGCGCGACCGCGAGAGCGCCGAACGCCACGAGCCGCCTCATGTCCACCTCCTGGTCGGATACGTGGTCCTTACCAGGAGGACGTACCCACCCGCCGGGCGGTTGGTTCCATAGGCGAACAATTCACCGGATCGGGCGCATTATGGACGGTTCTCTACCCAGCCGTCGGGGAGCACCGGCATGTCGCCCACCTCGGCCGTCCACAGGTAGGTCCAGCAGACCTGCCCGTCGGGCAGCGTGACGCGCACGCGGCGGTACTCGTCGCCCTCGTACTCGTCCAGCACCGGCAGGGCGTCCTCGGGGTTCTCCAGGCGCAGCACGTGCCCCGGCACGCCGGGTCCTTCGCCGGGCCGCAGCGCCGGGTAGCCCCGGCCGGTGTCGTGCAGGGTGCCGGGCAGCGCGGCGGGCTCCGGGTCGCCGTCCACGAACGGTTCCACGAGGTGCCACGCCGCCATCCCCGGCTGGAGGGTGCCGTAGGTGAAGAGGCGGTCGGGCCAGTCGTCCGGCGACGGTTCGCCGTGCACCGGCGTCACGTCCAGGCCGTCGCCGTCGGCCGGGCGTCCGCCCAGGCGGCGCGCGCCTCGCTGGTCCACGTCGGCGCAGCGCACCGGCCTGCCGTTGACCAGGAGGGGCATCCGCCTGGTGCCCGCACCGGTGTACGCGAGCACGGAGTCGACCACGCCGCCGTCGAACAGCGTCACCCGGCCGGTGTGCACGCGGACGAGCCGGTAGCGCAGGCCCCGGCCCTCGCAGCGGTCGAGCACCCGCAACTGCTCCGCGGTGGCGAACCACACCGCGTGCTCTTCTTCGACGCCGGGCGCGGCCGCGAGGGTGGCCGGCCGCTGGCCGTCGGTCTTGCGCAGTCCGGCGGCCCAGACGGCGGCGAGCCCGTCGCAGCGGGCCCGCAGCACCACGGCCGGGCCGGTCAATCCGAGTTCTTCCCGCAGCCACGTCACCTTGGCGGGGTTGGCGTTGGAGCCGTAGGCCAGCACCGGCATCCGGCCCGAGAGCGGCGGCTCGCCGTGCTCGGCGAGCCAGTCGTCCAGGTCCTGCCCGTCGGGGGCGACCCGCCATCCGGAATCGGCACCGGGATCGGGCGTGACCGGCCAGCCGGCGCCGTCGAGGTGCACGAAGCAGTGTCCCGGCCGAGCTCCCGGATAGGGCTCGGCCGGGTGACTATCGTCCGTGAAGGGCTGTGTCATGGACCCCATTCTGGCAAACCTCACCTGGAATTCACCCGTTGTTGGGTTCGGGAGAGCGTCAAAGATCCGACCTCTACCCTTAAAACGCGGGGTGAACGCCGCCGACTGGCCTGACCTGATCGATGCAGATCGGAGGTATCGACGTGATCTGTCACACGTTCCCGGTGTGCGACCGGCCCGGGGGTTCCCTCCGGGTCGAGGAAGTAGTCCCGTGCGGTGCTGGTCGCCGAGGGCAGGTGACGAGCCGGGGCCGATAGGCGGAATCCCCCTGCGGCTGTTCGGATGCTGCCGACCGCGCGTGCGGAGTAGTGATCAGCGGCCCCGGCGTCTGCTCGGTAGCTTCGGGGACATGTCAGTAGTGGACAGCCCTGTCGGCTGGGTGAAGCAGCACATCCGCAAGTACATCGAGTCGGACGGTGCCGAAGGCCACGAGTGGCAGCCGGGCGTCTTCACGCTCCTGCTGACCACCATCGGCCGCAAATCGGGCCAACCGCGCCGGACCGCGTTGATCTACCAGCCCTACGGCGACGCGTACGTGGTCATCGCCTCCAACGGCGGCGCGGTCGAACACCCCGCCTGGTACCTCAACCTCGCCGCGGAGAACCGGGCCGAGGTGCAGGTGGGCTCGGACGTGTTCAACGCCAAGGCCCGCACCGCGTCGGGTGACGAGCGCGCGGAGCTGTGGAAGCTGATGACCGAGGTGTGGCCGGACTACGACAGCTACGCGACGAAGACCGACCGCGAGATCCCCGTGGTGGTGCTGGAACGCGTCTAGATCCGCGCGTCCGCGCGTCTAGATCCGCACTGCCGCACCGGTCACGGTGACCTGCGGGTCGTCGGGTGAGACCTCGATCGTCAGCAGGCTGGGACGTCCCATGTCCACGCCCTGGTGGATGGTGATCACCCGCGGTCGGGTGACCTCGCCGATGGCCCGCAGGTAGCCGCCGAACGCCAGCGCGGCGGCGCCCGTCGCCGGGTCCTCGACGATGCCGCCGATCGGGAACGGGTCGCGCGCGTCGAAGACGTCCTCGGAGCGCTGGTGCACCAGTTGCGCGGTGATCCCGTCGTTGGCCCGCAACAGGTTGCCCAGCGCGTCGAAGTCGTAGTCCAACGACGCCAACCGTTCCCGCGTCCGCGCGGCCAGCACGAGGTGCCGCCCACCGCCGAACGCCCAGTGCACGGGGTAGCGCGGGTCGAGGTCGTCGGCCGACCACCCCAGCGCCCGCAACGCCTCGGCGACGTCCTCGTCGGACGCGGGCGTGGACGAGGTCGGCACGCTGGTCAAGGTCGCCGTGCCGGGTGACGTGGCGATCTCCACCAGCCCCGCGCGGGTGTGGAACCGCAGCGCGCCCGGCCGTTCCAGTGCGACGGCCGCCGCCACGGTGGCGTGACCGCAGAACGGCACCTCCACCAGCGGGCTGAAGTACCGCACGTCGAACTCCCGCGCGTCGGCCTCGGGCCCGGCGCCGCGGGGGAAGACGAACGCGGTCTCGGAGTAGCCGATCCCGGCGGCGATCTCCAACATGCGGTTGTCGTCGAGCCCGGTAGCGTCGAGCACGACACCGGCCGGGTTGCCGCCCGCCGGGTCGGTGGTGAAAGCGGTGTAGCGGAGCACTTCGGTCATGCCGACAGCGTCCCCCACCACGCCACATCGAGTCCAACGATTCCCTGCGATGTTTCCGATCGGTATTGTCGATCCGGTGGACACCCGTCTCCTGCGCACCCTGCTGGTGCTCGCGCGCACGGGCAGCTTCACCGCCACCGCGGCGGAGCTGCACCTCGTGCAATCCACGGTGACGAGCCAGGTCAAAGCCCTGGAACGGCACCTCGGAGCCCGCCTGTTCGACCGGCTGCCCAGCGGCGCCCGGCTGACCGAGGCGGGCCGTCAGGCCGTCGAGCACGCCAGGGAGGTGCTGTCCTCCGAACAGCGCCTGCGTGACGCGGTGCGCGGCAGCACGGCCGTCGAGGGCGACGTTCGGATAGCCGCACCCGAGTCGGTCTGCGCCTACCGGCTGCCGCAGCGGGTCGCGGACGTGGCCATGCGCTGGCCGGGCATCACCGTGCACCTGTCGCCCGCCGGGACCAGGCAGGCGCTCGCCGGTGTCCGCAACGGCACGCTGGACCTGGCGCTGGTGTTGGAGGACGCGGTGGTCGCGCCGGGCCTGAAGGTCACCGCCATCGGGGTCGAGCCGATCGAGTTGGTGTCCGCGCCCGGCGTGGTGCTGGACGAGCGGTACTTCCTGCTGGAGGAGGGCTGTTCGTACAGCGACCGGTTCGTGCGGGAGCTCTCCGCGACGCCGAGCATCACCCGGTTCGGCAGCATCGAGGCCGTCCGGTCTTGCGTGGTGGCGGGTCTGGGGTGGACGGTGCTGCCGCGCGTCGCGGTCGCCGAGCAGTTGGACGCGGGCACGCTCCAGCGCGTGCGCGAACTGCCCGACAGCACGTTGTTCCTGATCACCGACCCGCGCCGGACGCCGTCCGCGGCGGTGCGGGCGGTGGCGGCGGCGCTCAACTGACCGCTCAACCGACCGCGGCGGGTCACCCGACCAGCTGGGTGAGCATCCCCTCGCAGCTGCGCACGACCACCGACGCGGCCCGCCGCTGCCCGTGGTCCAGCGCCGGGTCCATCGCGTGGTCGCGCCACCGGGCCAGGGTGTCCAGCACGGCGTGCCGCAGTTCGCTCTCGGTCGGCTCGTAGTCCATGCCCAACCGCACCAACGGGTCCGTGCCCAGGCCGCCGACCAGCCGGGACGCCTCGGCGTCCAGCTCACCGGGCAGCCGGGTGCGCCCGCCCTGCAACGCCGCCAGCAGCCGCAGTTCCCGGAAGTCGTGCGCGGAGGCCAGGATCCGCTCCAGCGCGGTGGCCAGACCCGCCGAGCCGGGGCGGGGTTCGGCGCGCAGCACCACGTCCAGACCGAGCAGCGCGGCCCGCGCCTTGAGCACCTCGCGGCGTTCGGTGAAGTAGATGCCGATCGAGTCGCGCAGCTCGCCCAACCCGCTGCGCTGCACCAGTTGACCGGTCAGCTTCACCTGGGTGTCGAAGCCCTGCCGGATCAACGTGGTGGTCAGCCGCACGCCGAAGATGCCGAACCGGTCGACCAGGCCGCGGCGCACCGCCGGGTCCAGCCGCACCGGGAAGTCCTCGCCCACGAACCGGTCGGCGGACAACAGGTGGTCCTCCAACTCGGTGCGCGCCAACGACGCCAGCGCGGCGAGCGCGGCGAACTCGTCCTGCCGCACCGTGCGCGCGGCCACCGCGAGCAGCCCGGCCACCGCGATCGCGTTCTGGCACAACGGTGTCACGGTCGCCTCGCGCCGGTAGCGGCGGGCGATCTGCTTGGCCGAGGACAGCGCGTCGATCCGGCCGCCGCCGATCTCGTCGGCCCGCGCCAGCACCAGCACCGTGTTCACCGGCGCGACCCGTGCCACCGGGTGGTCGTGCGCGGTCTGGAGGAACTGCAGGTCCGTGGTGTGCATGTGCCTGGTCAGGTACAGCACCGCGTCGGCCTCGCCGTAGACGTGCTCGACCGGCGTGCCCGCCGGCGTGTCGATCAGGGTGAGGTCGCGCAACGACCGGGACGGCCACTCCACGACCACGCGTTCGGCGTCCGGCGCGTCCACGAACGCCTTGCCGTCGCGGCGCGCCACCGGCACCTCGTACTGGCCGACGTGCGCCTTCGGCTGCGGCCCGTCCTGGTACCAGGTGGTGGCGCCGGTCGGCACGAACTCCTCGCCGATCAACGCGCTGACCACGGTCGACTTGCCCGACCGCGGCGCGCCCGCCACGGCGACGCGCACCGGTTCGCCGAACCGGGCCTGGTGCCCGCGCAGCCACGCGACCGCGCGCGGGCTGTCCCGGTAGACCGTCAGGGCGTCCTCGAGCAGCGCCCAGACCTCTTGCTCCAACGTCTCGCCCGCGATCATCTGGCCCGAAGACATCTGGCCGGAAGACATCATGCACTGATCCCCAACGGCGGCGTCTGACCTCCCGCGAGCGCCTGGACCCGCTGGTAGAGGCCGACGAGGTGGTCGAGTTCGCGCTTGGCGTCCCGGTTGCGGCGCTCCCGTTCGGAGTTGTCGTCCTGCACGGCGCGGCGCGCGCTGCGGGCCGATTCCAGCAGCGTCTCCTGCAACTCCTCGGCCAGCGTGGAGAAGTGGTTGCGCAGGCTGCGCTGGATGTGCCGGGCGGCGTCGCGGCAGTCCTTGCTGAACTTGATGAAGAAGTCGTCCACGTGCCGTGACGCGGCGGCCTTGGCCGCGGCCTGCCTGCGGCGCAGCCGCATGTCGCTCTCGTCCATGATCGTCTTGCCGCCGAACAGCGCGCCCGCGCCCAGCGAGATGGCGTTGATCAGCGGCATCCCGGCGAGGCTGGTGGCCAGGCCGAACATCAGCACGCCGCCGTAGGAGCCCTTCAGACCGGTGAACGCCTTCTGCACCAGGCTGAACTTCTCTATGACCGGTTTGTCCATCGGCGCGACCCGGTCCAGCACGTCGTCCGGGAAGATCGACTCGGGCAGCAGGTCGTCGCGGGCCACCGGGAAGCTCTTCGCGACCTTCTCCGCCACCCACTCCGACCGGTCGAGCAGCCAGGCGAAGTTCGTGGTGGCGGCCTCGGTGAGGTTGTCCTCCAGCCAGGCCTCGAACTTGTCCCAGCCCAGCGCCGGGTCGGCGGTCTCGAACGTCTTGTCCACCTCGCGCAGGATCTTGCGGGTCCGGTCGCGCAGGTCGTACTCGATGTCGGAGACCAGGTCGGCCATCTCGTCGGCCAGCACGGTCTGCCAGCGCGCGGAACGGCGGCGCAGCTCGTCGATGCGGCGCTGCGCCTCGTTGAGCGTGGCGATGGTGTTCCCGGGGCCCTCCGTGGCGCGCGCGGACAGCTCCTCGCGCACCGGCGCGACCAGCTGCTTGATCGCCGACGCGGCGGCGACCGCGACCGTGCGGCGGGCCAGCACGTCGGAGGCGGCCACGATGTCCTGCTGCACGCAGGCCAGCAGCTCGGGGAAGCCGGACTCGGCGTTGAGCGCCTTGTCCCCGGTCTTGGCCGCGCGCAGCCGCAGCGCGGCGGACACCGGGATCAGCTTCGCGGTCACGCCCGCGCGGGCCAGGTGCGCCCGGTTGCGTTCGAGCACCCGCCGCCACTGCGCCGCGATGTCGATCTTGGTGAGCACCACGACCACGTTCGGGCAGGACGTCATGACCTGCTTCAACAGCTCCAACTCGGACTTGGTCAACTCGGCCGTCGCGTCGGAGACCATCAACACCGCGTCGGCTTGGAGCAGCGCGGCGAACGTGCTCGCGGTGTGCGCGGGCCGCAGGTCGCCCACGCCCGGTGTGTCGATCAGCACCAGGCCCGAGTCGAGCAGGGCGCGCGGGATGCCGACCTCGGCGCGCACCAGCTCGCCGCCGTGGCCGCCCTGGTTCGCGCTCACCTGGCTGGCGAGCTGGTCGATCGGCACCGGTATGCGTTCGGTGGGGGTGTTGGCGATGGACGCGCCGCGCACCAGTGCCGCGGACGGGGTCTCCGCGTGCTGCACGAAAGTGGGAACGGTGGTGGTGACGTCGTCACCCACCGCGCAGACCGGGGCGTTCACCATCGCGTTCACCAGCTGGCTCTTGCCCTGCTTGGGCTCGCCGATCACGAGCACGCGGAGCTTGGGGTCCAGCTGGCGGGCGCGCTTGTCGCGCAACCGTTCGGCCAGGTCGGGCCGGTTGTGCGCAGCGCAAGCCCGGATCGTGTCATCGAGCACGTCGAGCCAAGGCGCGGACATCACCCGGAAGAGTGTGCCGGTAAAACCCGTTCGGGTGAAAGTCCGATCACAAATGAAGACCGGGTCCTGTCCAGTGGACAGGACCCGGTCTTCAGGTCGGTAGATCAGCTCAGAGCAGGCCACCGAGGTCGAGCGAGTCCACGACCGGCAGGTCGAGACCGTCGACGGTGCCGGTGACGTTGCTCACCACGCCGCCCACGCCGGCGGTGTCGGCCACCGTCGTGACGGTGTCGGTGACGCCGGACAGGGCGGGGGCGCCCTGGACGTCGAACTCGGCCGAGCCGTGCGCGGAGCCCGAGACGCCCAGGGAGTCGGTCAGGCCGCCGACGTTCGCGATGTCGGTGACGCCGCCCAGGGTGCCGGTCACGCCACCCAGGTCGACGGGCAGGTTGCCGGTGAGGCCACCGGTCACGTTGCCGAGCACGCCGGTCAGCGAGTCGACCGTGCCGAACGCGGTGCTGGTCAGGCCGTCCACGTCCGTCACCGTGCCGGTGACCCCACCCGCGGTGGCGAGGGCACCGTCCAGCGTGCCGGTCGCCGTGCCGGTCAAGCCATCGACCGGACCGGAAACGGTGTTCAACGTGCCGTCCAGGGTGTCGGTCACGTCGCCCACCGCGGAGAAGTCACCCGCGACGGTCAGCTCGGCCGAGCCGGTGACGTCGAGCAGGTCCCAGCTCGACACACCGCTGAAGACGGAGAGGCCCTCGGCGTCCGCGCTCAGCGTGCCCGCCACAGCGGCCTTCACGTCGCCGAGGCCGGTGGCACCCGACACGGCGAGCTGGTCGGTCACGGCCTTGAGCTGGAAGATCGCACCAGCCTGGCCGAGGCCGGACAGGTCGAGCGGCAGGTCCTCGAGGGGCAGGCCGTCGAGAGCGGGCAGGCTCCCGGTCGGCACCATGTCGAGGACCAGCGGGATGACTTCCTGCACGTCCAGAGCGGTGATGTCGCTCAGGCCCGCCGCGGCCAGGGTGCCCTCGGCGTCGGCCTGGAAGTCGGCCAGCGCGGTCGGGTCGCTGAGCAGGTCGAGAACGAAGTCGTGCAGCGTGTTGGGGCTGGAGCCCATGATGGCTATCTCCTGGGTAAGTCGGACGCGGTGACCTGGACCGGCAGGGGTGAGGTCCGGCCGTGGTGATCAACGTATGGGCGGGGGGATCACCAGCCATCGGGGATTACTCCCAGTAGATGCCGCAACCCATATGGGGTGTCTCTCGTTCACTCCCTAGGGGATTAGGGGATCACCTTGTGACCCTCTCGTAACCCGTGTAGGTACTGCCGTACTTCGATCAGGTGAGTGAGGAGGCATCCGGTTGCCGTATGTCCTCGGGGTCGACGTGGGCACCACCCGTACCGCCGCGGCCGTGTGCAGGCTGGGCGGGGTCGGGCGGACCGAACCCGAGCTGGTCGGCTTGGGCGGTCCGGGCGGCGGGGTGGCGTCGACGCTGCAACTCACGTCCGACGGCGCGTTCGCGGTCGGCGAGCCGGGTGACCCCCGGTGGACCGCCACCGGCTTCAGCCGCCGGGTCGGCGACACCGTGCCGATCGTGTTCGGCCCGGACTCGGGGGGCGCCGAGCGGTGCCCGGCCGAGGAGCTGACCGCGCTCATGGTGATGTGGGTGGCCGATCAGGTGGCCGCCCGCGAAGGTGAACGGCCCGCGCACATCGTGCTCGCGCACCCCCCTGGATGGGGGGCACACGCCAAGGGGCTCATGCACCGGGCGTTGCGAGCGGTGGGGGTGGAGGCGTCCCTGGTGCCCGAGCCCGTCGCGGCGGCCGAGAACCACGCGTTCAGCCGGTCGTCCGCCGGGTCGTTGGGCGTGTTCAGCCTGGGCAGTCACGCGTTCAGCGCGTCCGTCGTCGGGCGGGGGTTCGAGCTGGTCAACTCCGTCGAGGGGGTCGACCAGGACGCCGGTGTCGACTTCGACGACGCGGTGTTCGCGCACGTCCAGGCGTCACTCGGGCGGGCGTTGGCCGAACTGGACGCCGACGACCCCCGCACCCGCGGCCTGTTCGGTCGGCTGCGGCGCGACTGCGAGGCGGCCAAGCGGATGCTGTCCGGCACCGTGGAGACGTCGATCGCGGTGCACCTGCCGTCCGGGCGGGTGGACGTGCCGATCACCCGGGCGCAGTTCGAGGAGCTGATCCGGCCCGCCGTGGAGCAGGCCGTGAGCGCGTTCAGCCGGGTCGCGACCGGTGTCGAGATGACCGTGCTCGTCGGCGGCAGCGCCCGGATACCGCTGGTCGCGGCGTCGGTGCCGGGCCGGGTGGTGCTGGAGGCCGCGCCCGAGACGTCGGTGGTGAAGGGCGCGGCGCTGGCGGCCCGTCGGCTCGTGATCGGGCCCGACGCGGAACCCGAGCCGCGCGAGACGTCGGTCATGGTGCGGGACGAAGACCCGCTGCTGAGGTTCCCCGTGGGTGGTCTCGAGGTGGCGGACGCGGAGTTCACCGCGCCGCCGCCCCGACCGCCCGTCGACATCACACCGCTGGAACTGCCGGAACGCCGCTCGGTGAAGCGCGTCGTGCGCGGGCTGGCGATGACCGGTGGGCAGCGCCGTGCCCGTGACTCCAAGGATGGCCGTTGAGCCCGAGCATGACCGCGCACCCGATGTTGTCCCCGCAGCTCACGCAGGTCTTGGAGGTCATCGCTTCCGGCGCGTCCGTGCGGCTCGGGGTCGTCTCGCCCGGCGGGTACGGGAAGACCACCGTGCTGCGGGAGATCAGGCGTGCGTTCGAGGACGCCGGCGTGACCGCTTCGGTGGTGGACGACGCGCACCTGTTGCCGGACACCGAGCTGTTGGCCCTCCGGTCCCTGGTGGAACAGGGGGACGAGAACGTTGTCGTCGCTTATCGGCCCTGGCCGCGGTCGCGTGCGCTGGCGGCGTTGGCCGAATCGCTGGGACGGGCGCGGCCGGCGTTGATGCTGGAGCCGTTCACGCGGGAGCAGGTGCGGGCGGTGCTGCCCGCGTCCGCGCGGGGGCTGGTGGACTACGTGCACCAGCAGACCGGCGGCGTGCCGCGGTTCGTGCAGCGGCTGGCCGGGTTGAGCACGGCCGAGCTGCCCTCGGAGGTCGTGGCGTCGTTCCGGGCCGACCTGGACTGGCTGGACGCCGACGTGCAGAAGTACCTGCTCGCCGCCGAGGCCGGTGCGGCGTTGCGGCTCGACCTGCTCGGCGGGCTGCTCGGGGGTGACGTCGACGCGGTCGGCGACGTGATCGAGGCGGCTCGGGCGACCGGTCTGGTGGCGGCCGACGGGACGTTGCTGCCCATCGCGCGGGTGGCGGTGGCGGCGTTGAGCCGGACCGATCGGCGGATCGCCGTGCGGCAGAAGCTCGCCGAGCTGCAACTGCGGTCCGGTGGGCCGGTGCTGGAGCTGGTGCGCCCGCTGATCGGGGTCGCCGGGCCGGAGATGGCGGCGGCGTTCCGGGCGGCGGCGGACGAGGCGCTGGCCACCGATCCGGCGTTGGCGGCGCGGTTGTTGGCGGCCATCGGCACGGCCGGCGCCGAGGTGGCGGTGCGGCGGGCGGTGGCGTCGGCGATGGCGGGTGATCTGGACGCGGCGATGCGGCTGGCGGACCAGGTGATCTCCAGCGGCGACCAGGCGCACCGGGGTGCGGCGGCGGAGGTGGCCGCGATCGCGTTGGCGCACCGGGGGCAGTTGGCGCGCGGCACCGAGCTGCACCGGTGGTCGCCGAGCGCCACGTCTTCGGCGTTCGCGGTGATCGGGCAGGTCGGGACCGGGCGGCTGCCCACGGCGGCGTTGCCGGTTGCGCCGCCGACCATGCTCGACGGTGGCGCTTCGCTGATGGCGCAGGGGGTGGTGGAGTCGGTCACGTCGTCCGCGACCACGTCACTGTCCACTTTGATGCGTGCGGCGGGGTTGTTGGAGCCCGCCGGGAAGGCCGTGCTGCTGCCGGACACGCCCGCCGCGTTGGCCGCGCTGGTGGCGTTGCACAGCGGTGAGCCGGGGGTTGCCGAGTCGGTGCTGGACCGGGCCGTGGCGACGTCGTCCGGTGGTGCGCTGATGGCCGTGCGGCACCGGCTGTTGCGGGGGTGGATCGCGATGCAGCGGGGCAACCTCGCGCAGGCGCGGGAGACGTTGCTGGCGCTGCGGAAGGTCGGGCGGCCGCTGGAGCCGCGGGACTGGCTGTTCGCGGTGGCGCTGGAGATCGGGATCGCCCGGCGCAACAGCGATCTGGCGACGTTGAAGCGGACGTGGGAGCAGGCGTGCGAGGCGGTGCTGAGGCATCCCGTCGACCTGTTCACATTCCTGCCGTTGGGCGAGTTCGCCACCGCCGCCGCGCGGCTGCGCGACCAGCACCGGTTGGCGCCGCACCTCACGGCGGCGCGGAACCTGTTGCGGGACTTGGGTGATCCTTGTCTTTGGGCCGTGCCGTTGCACTGGAGCGCGCTGCACGCGGCGATCATCGCGGAGGAGACGTCCGTTGCCGAGGAGCACGCGGCGTCGTTGGCGGCTTACCGGGATCGGAGCCGGTACGCGGGGATAGTGTCGGTGGCGGCGGAGAGCTGGCTGGACGTGTTGGCGGGCAAGGTGGACGCCGACCAGGTGGAGGAGTCCGCGCGGGGGTTGCACGCGGTCGGCCAGTGGTGGGACGCGGCCCGGTTGGCCGGTCAGGCCGCTATCCGCACGTCGGACCGCCAGGCGATGGTGCGGTTGCTGGACTGCGCGCGGCTGCTCCAGGGGCGGACGACGGCGACGGCGCGGAAGCAGCCCGAGCCGGTGGTGGAGGCCGATGCCGGGAAGCTCAGCGACCGTGAGCGCGAGGTGGCGGAGCTGGTCGTCGGTGGGTTGACGTACAAGCAGGTGGGCGACCGGCTGTTCATCTCCGCGAAGACGGTCGAGCACCACATGGCCCGGATCAGGCAGCGGTTGGGCTGCTCGAGCCGGGCGGAACTGCTGGACCAGCTCCGCCAGATCGTCGGCTGATCACTTTCACCTGATAGTGATCTTGCCATCTTCGAACGCGAGTTCGAACATGGAGCCATGCCTTCACTGCTGCCAAAGCCAGAACTCGACGCCCTGGTTGTCCACGCACTCGCTGGAGAGCCCGTACGACTGCCGCTCGGGCTCCTTGGCCGTGCCGCCCTGTTCGCGGACCCGGTCCATGGCCGATCGCAGGTCGTCCACGGCGTACATCAACTTCCACCCGGCCCACCGCTGTCCGCCCCACAACCCGGACATGGGCAGGCCCGCGCCCTCGATCCCCCAACCGCGCTCCACACCTCCGGCCGGGAACCGCCACCCCAACACGGCGCCGTAGAACCGCTTGGCGGCCTCGTCGTCCGGCACGGTGAGCGTGTAGTACCCGACTTCGCCGTGCCGGATCTTGTCCGATCGAGCCGCACCTCGAGCCGTACCGGCAGGTGCGCCGGTCCGCGCGGCCACCATCCACCGGTACCCGAAGGGGTCGAGCACGGTCCCGCCGTACCCGTGCCCGGTGTCGGCGGCGGCTCGCAACACCGTGCCGCCCAGCTCCACGGCCCGCCGCACCGCCGCGTCCACATCGGACACCTCGACCCGGTGCATGGGCTGGACACCACCCTGTTCGGGTGCGATGTGCCGGTACTCGACGGACTCGTCCGCGAGCATCAACACGGAGTCCCCGATGACGATCTCCGCGTGCCCGACGGACCCGTCGTCCATGACGATCACCTCGCCGCGCCGAACGGCCCCGAACACCTCGACGTAGTAGTCGATGGCGGCCCGGGTGTCCCGAACGGCCAGGTAAGGCACCACAGTCCCGTACGTCTCACCGACAGCAGTCACATCTCCTCCAACCAACACTTCCCGCTCCAACCGCTCGCGCAACCGAGCGGCGAACCCGGGATCCGGATCAACAGCTCGAACGGGCAGCCGAAGCCCTTCGAACGGGTCAGTCATCGCAACCCCCGGTCCACGCGCGACGAAAGGCGGTCCGTGCCCGGACCAGCAGGGCCTCCGTCGCGTGCACCGTCCGTCCCAGGAGGTGGGCGACTTCGGGCACCGGCAGGCCGTCGAGGTACCGCAGGGTCAGAGCGCAACGGTGGTGGGCGCCCAGCGACTCCAGGACCTGCCGGGCCTGCATGGCGTCTATCTCGACATCCCACGGGTCCTCGACCGGGGGCTCGTCGTGGATCAGTCTCAGGCCCCGTTCCTCCCGCTCCCGCCGCCGCCAGTGGTCGACCAGCTTGTGCCTCGCTATCCCGATCAGCCACGCCGGGCTGACCGGGCCACCCGAGGTGCGTGCCGACTGGACCGCCGCCAGGAACGTCTCCGACGTCAGCTCCTCCGCCTGCACCCGGCTGCCGCACCTGGCCAGCAGGTACCCGTACACCTGCGGCAGCGCTGCGTCGTAGATCTCCAGCAGCGCGAACGCCGGGTCGGGACGGGCCTCCGGTGAGCTCACACCCCCATCGTCGGTCGAGGTGGGCACTCTCCGACGGGTGAAGTTCTTGCTCGCGCGTGCTAAATTTTGCTCATGCGAGCAAAGTCTCTCACCGAGCAGGCACGACGGGCGCAGATCGTCTCCGCGGCGATCGAGACCCTGGCCGACCTCGGCTACGGGGCGACCTCGTTCAAGCAGATCGCCGCCCGCGCCGGCCTGAGCAGCACGGGCCTGATCTCGTACCACTTCAAGGGCAAGCAGGAGCTGGTGGACGAGGTCTACGCGGAGGTCCGCGGCAAGTTCGCCGAGTTCGTCCTGGACCGGATGGACCGGAGCGCCACCGCCGCCGGCGAGCTGCGGGCGTTCCTGAGCGCCAACCTGCGCTTCATGCGGGCCCACCGCTCGCACATGGTGGCGCTGCTCCAGGTCCGCCCGTACGTGTCGACCGCGGACACCGCGGACGACGACCACCGCAAGATGGCCGACCTGCTCAGGGAGGGGCAACAGCGACAGGAGTTCCGCGATTTCGACGCGGACGCGATGGCGATCTTCGTCCTGGCCCTGCGCAACGGCGTCCTGGCCAGGGCGGCCGATCACGCGGAGGTCGACCTCGACCTCTGCGAACGCGAGCTGATCACCGCGGTGGAGCTCGCCACGAAGAGGGGATAGGCACATGCGTCGGGGGACGCCGGCACTGATCGGAGCGGTGGCGATCGCGACAGCACTGCTCGTGACGGCATGCGGGGAGAACACAGTGCAGGACACCAACAAGGACATCAACAAGGACATCAGCCAGGACACCGTGCGGGTGGAGAGCGGTGAAGTGCGCGGCACCGTGCGCGCCGACCACGCCCTCTTCCAAGGCATCCCGTACGCGGCACCACCCAAGGGCGACCTGCGCTGGCAAGCGCCGCGCAAGGTCGACGACTGGGACGGGATCAGGGACGCCACCGCGCCGGGCAACCCGTGCCCGCAGATCGGTTCGTCCTATTCGGACACCAGAGCGACCGATGAGGACTGCCTGTTCCTCAACGTCACCACACCGTCCACCACGGGCCGCAAGCCGGTCATGGTGTGGGTGCACGGTGACGGCGCGATCGGCGCGGGCCACCACTTCGACGCCACCGCGCTCGCCACCAAGGGTGACGTGGTGGTCGTGACCATCAACTACCGGCTGGGCGTGTTCGGCGGCTTCGGCCTGCCCGGACTGGACGGCTCCGGCACGTTCGGCCTGCAGGACCAGCGCGCCGCGCTGGAGTGGGTCCGCCGCAACGCCCGGAGCTTCGGCGGCGACCCGGAGAACGTCACGCTGTTCGGCGTCTCCTACGGCGCGTCCTCGACGGCGGCGCACCTGGTCTCGCCGAAGTCACGCGGCCTGTTCGACAAGGCGATCATGCACAGCGGGTTCGCGCTGGTCGACCTGCCGGCGGAGGCCTGGTACCCCGGTCTGGGCGCGCTGCCGTGGCTCGCCTGGCGGGACACGGCCGAGATCGAGGGCAGCGGCCGGACCGTCGCCGCCGAACTGGGCTGCCCGGACATCGCCTGCCTGCGCGCCCTCCCGGCGGAGAAGCTGCTGGATCACCCCCAGGTGATGAACATCTTCCAACCCTTCGGCTACGGCAACGCCGACCTGCCGCGGGTGCCCGCCGACGCCCTCGCCGGGGGCGAGTTCGCGAAGGTCCCGGTGCTGGCGGGCAACACCCGTGACGAGCACCGCGGCATCGTGGAGATCTTCCGCGGACCGGTCGCCGCCGAGGACTACCCGGTCCTGCTCGCGGCGGCGTTCGGGGACCGGGCCGCCGAGGTCGAACGGGAGTACCCGCTCGGCGCGTTCCCCGACGCCGGCCGGGCGTGGGCGGCCGTGTTGACGGACCGGGTGTGGGCGCGGGCGACGTTCCGGCAGCACGAACTGCTGTCCGCGCACACGCCGACGTTCGCGTTCGAGTTCGCCGACCCGGCGGCCTCCGAGCAGGGCGCGAGCCACAGCTCGGACATCGGCTACCTGTTCCCGGAGGAGGAGTTGACCGGCGGGCAGCGCGAGCTGTCGGACGTGATGATCCGGTACTGGGCCAACTTCGCCCACCACGGCGACCCGAACGGTGACGGCCTGCCGGAGTGGCCCGCGTTCGCCGCCGACCGGCACGTGCAGTCGCTGGCGCCGGGGGCGATCACCGGCGTCGACTACCGGGCGGAGCACCGGCTGGAGTTCTGGGCCGACAAGTAGTTCCAAGCCGACGAGTAGTTCCAAGCCGACGAGTAAGACGAGAACCGGAGGCCGCTGCGAGGGGGGCGGCCTCCGGTTCGACACGGACGAGGAAGGGGAAGAGAGGGATCAGTCGCGTTTGCCCACGTGCAGCAGGATGAGTCCGAGGGCGGCGATCACGAAGTTCTGGAACGCGGCCGACAGCCCGTTCCAGTCCTTCGACTGCCACATGACGAACCACTCACCGCCGATCGCGATGAACCCGCCCCCGAACAGCAGCACCTGCATCACCCAGCCCGTGGACGACAGCCGCCGCGCGGTCTCCTCGCGGCGCCGCAGCCAGGCCACCAGCCCGGCCAGCATCACCAGCGCGGTGACCGCCTCCCACAGGATGATCAGCACGTACGCGATGGTCACGACCGTCGGGCTGGTGATCGCGCGCCAGGCCGTGTTGGGCGACCCGAACGTGGTGTCCATCGCGAACACGTGCTGGACGAACGCGTGGTTGGTCTCGTAGTCGGTGATGTTCCCGAACACCACGAGACCCATGTAGAGCGCGGTGATCCCGGTCAGCGCCGTGATCGCCGCCTGCGGGCTCCCCACCCGGGCAAGTGAACGCATGATCTGTAGAACCTAGTCACGATCCACCGGAAGTCCACGAGGGGAAATCACATGACTGGCATTTCGCCAACCCGGCACCGGGCCTGAACCTGACCTGGGTGCGCACGCCGAGCCGCAGGTCAGCGGCGGTGACGGTGCTCGTGCCCGCGCACGACGAAACCGCCACGGCGGCCCAAGTGGACGCGAGCGGCTGTGTGCGGTCCGGACCGCACGGGGGTTCGGGGTGACGTCGTCGGCGCCGCACCCGAGGCTCCCGATCAGGGGCAAGGCGGCTCGTAGTCCAGCTGCGGCAGGTGTTCGCGCCACCGCTCCTCCGGCAGCACGCCCTTGGTCGTGGTGCAGATCCGCTCGATGACGTGATCGAGGTCGAGGTCCCACAGCCGCACCGTGTTGTCGGAGCTGGTCGACGCCAACAGCCGGCCGTCCGGGCCGAACGAGATGTCCCGCAGCCCGCCGTCGTGCCCGGTCAACGCCTCCCCGAGCGGGACGGGGCGGTTGAGGTCGTGCACGTCCCACAGGCGGATGGTGCTGTCCTCGCCGCCGCTGGCCAGCGTCCTGCCGTCCGGGCTGAACGCCACCGTCACCGCGCTCTCGACGTGTCCGGTGAGCGGTGCGCCGATGGGCTTGACCCGGTTCGGCGTGGTCAGGTCCCACAGCCGGACCGTCCGGTCGTCGGAGGCGGTGGCCAGGGTGCGGCCGTCGGGGCTGATGTCGCCCGACCGGACCGCCGCGGTGTGCCCCTCCAACGGCTGCCCGAGCGGCCGGGCGGCGGCCGGGTCGGTGACGTCCCACAGCCGCACGGTCTTGTCCGCGCTGGCCGTGATCAGCGTCTTGCCGTCCGGGGTGAACCCGACGAAGTGCACGTACCCGGTGTGCCCGACGAGCGCGCCCCCGAGCGGCGTGGGGTTCTCGCGGTCGCTGATGTCCCACAGCTGCACGGACTTGTCGTCGTAGCCGGTGACCAGCACCTTGCCGTCGGGCCGGAACGCCTCCGGCGAGCTGTACCGGGTGCCCAGCTCGATCGGCTTCCCCAGCGGCTTGGGGTTGCCGGGGTCGGCGAAGTCCCACAGCCGCACCATCTTGTCGCTCACGCTGGCCAGCGTGCGGCCGTCGTCGCTCAGCGCGAGCGACCACACGCCCGCGCCGTGGTCGAGCACGGCGGTCGACTTCGGTCTGTTCGGGTCGCTGGTGTCCCACACCCGGATCGACCGGTCCTCGCTCGCCGACACCACCCACCGGTTGTCGGGCGTGAAGCGGGGGCCGATGGTGCGTGCCGAGTGCCCGACGAGCAGCCCGTGCGGCAGCGACCACAGCCGCACCACGGAATCGTGGCTGCCGGTGACCAGGGAGGAGCCGTCGGGGCTGAACGCCACCGCGTACACGATGCCGTTGCGCCCGGCCAACGGGTGGCCGAGCGGCAGGGGGTGCGCCGGGTCGGTGAGGTTCCACAGCCGGGCGGTGCCGTCCGCGCTGCCCGACACGAGCACCCGGCCGTCCGGGCTGAACGCCACCGACCACACGCCCTCGGTGTGGTCGTTCATCGGGCGGCCGAGCGGTTGCGGCGCGGCCGGGTCCGACATGGCGAACAGCCGCACGGTGTGGTCCTCGCTGCCGGCGGCCAGCACCTTGTCGTCCGGGCTGAACGCCAGCGAGCGCACCGTGCCGTCGAACCCGGTGATCGGCTCGCCCAGCGGCTTGGGGTTGCGCCGGTCCCGCACGTCGAACACCACCACGGTCCGGTCGTCACCGCCGGTGGCGAGCAGCGTGCCGTCGTGGTTGAACGCCACCGACCGCACCTGCCCGTTGTGCAGGCCGAGCGGGGCGCCCAGCGGCTGCGGCGCGGTCGGGTCGGTCACGTCCCACAGCCGTGCCGTGTGGTCGGCGTTGGCGGTGGCCAGCGTCTTGGAGTCCGGGGTGAACGCGAGCAGGTAGATCGTGCCGTTGCCGCCGTCCAGGGGCTCGCCGAGCGCACGCGTGCGTTCCGGGTCGCTGACGTCCCACAGCCGCACGGTCCGGTCGTCGCCCGCCGTGGCCAGCGTCCTGCCGTCCGGGCTGAACACCGCCGACGACACCCAGCCGGCGTGGCCCGTCAACGGCGAGCCGAGCGGCTTGGGGTTGCCCTGGTCGCTCAGGTCCCACAGCCGCACGGTGTTGTCGTAGCTCGCGGTGGCCAGGATCTTGCCGTTCGGGGAGAACGAGGTCAGGTACACCGGCCCGGTGTGCCCGATCAGCGGTATCGCCAACGGCGAGGCCTGCGTGGACAGCAGCCTGGTCCGCACGTCGCGGTCCTCGGGGCGCATCCGGTGCGCGACCAGCGCCAGCTGCGCGGACAGCGACGGGTCGGAGTCCTGCAACCGGTCCGCCTCCGCCACGACCTGCCGGAACACCGCGTCGTCGCGTTGCCGCACGGCCACCACCGCGGCGGTGGCGGCGATCAGCGCGAGCACGACCACGCACGCCACAGCCGCACGTCTGCCCCAGGCGGCGCGCCTGCGGTACTGCATCGACACGGCGAGGAAGTCCTGGGCGGTGCCGGTCAGACCCTGGCGGCCGGCCGCGTCCGCCCAGTGCCGCGCGGTCTCCAGCCGGGCGCCCCGGTAGAGCAGGGACGAGTCGCGGTCCTGACCGGCCCACGTCGCCGCGTCCTCTTCCAGCCGCTGCCGCAGCAGCTGGCCTTCCCGGTCCTGGTCGATCCAGCTGCGCAGCCGCGGCCACGCCTGGAGCAGCGCCTCGTGCGTGATCTCCACCGAACCCGCGTCGAGCGTCACCAGCCGGGCCCGCGCCAGCACCTCCAGCGCCTCCTCGCCCGCGGCCCGGTTCGCGGCCTGATCGACCAGCTCGTTCCTGGTCGAGCGGCGACGCGTGTCCTGGGTGTCCTCGCCGACGCGCACCAGGCGCAGCAGCAACGGGCGCGCGGCCTGCTGGGCGTCCGGCGCGAGATCGGCCCACGCCCGTTCGGCCGTGGCCGCGATCGCGCCCTGGATACCGCCCGCCGAGCGGTAGCCCGCGATGGTCAACTTGCCCGCCTGGCGGCGTTGCCAGGTCGCCAGCAGGGCGTGCGAGAGCAGCGGCAACGCGCCCGCGTCGTACGCGCCCTGACCGGCCCTGGCCTGCGCCCGACCGCTGCGCACGCCCAGGTCGCGCAGCATCAGTTCGATCAGGCCCGGCTCCAGTTGCAGGCCCGCCGCCTTCGCCGGCCGCGACACCGCCTCCCGCAACTCGGCCGACGTCATCGGCCCCAGCACCATCTGCCGGTCCTGCAGCGCGTCGGCCAGCTCCGGGAACGCCAGGCAGCGGCCGTAGAAGTCGGCCCGCACGCCCACCAGCACCAACGCGGGCGCGGTGCCGCCCGGGACCGCCGGTGTGCACGCCACGTGCAGCGCCTGCACGAACACCTGCGCCCGGCTCTCGTCCGAGGACAGCGTGAACGCCTCCTCGAACTGGTCCACCACGACCACCACCCGGTCGCCGCCGTGCCGCTCGGCGTACGCCGCGAACGCCGCCCGGATCTGCGCGGCGAACCGCAGCACGCCCATCAGCGTCTGCCCCAGGAACGTCTCAGGACCGTGCCCGGAGGCCGTCAGGTCTTGGTCCATCCCGTCCAGGGTGAGCGCCATGTCCAGGATGTCGGCTAATTCCGGGATTTGCCGGACCAATTCCTTCACCGGATCCGCGCCCGGCGTGATGACCACCGAAGGCCAATTCGTCGAACCGGCCACCGTCAACGCGCCGTCGCGAATGGACGGAATGACGCCCGCGCGCACCAATGACGATTTACCGGCGCCCGAGGCGCCGACCAGCATGACGATTCCGCCGGTTTCCGCGGCACTGCCCAAACGGGACACCAGGGCGGCGGTGCTGCGTTCCCGGCCGAAGAACCAACTGGAATCCTCCGGCTGGAACGCGGCCAGTCCCCGGTACGGGCACACGCCGATCTCGTCCGAGCTCGGCGGCTCCTCGTCCTCCGGCGACGACGCCGGGCTCGCCAGCGCCTCCTCCCACAGCGCCCGCCACGCGTCCAGGTCGTACAACCCGGCCGCCGGCGGCTGCGGACGTGCCTTGCGCGCCTCGCCGATGAGGACCTCGAGGACTACCGAGAGTGCCGAGAACCGGGCCGGCACGTTGCGCCCGCGACGCCAGTCGCTGACCCGCTGCGCGGTCGCGCGCACCGGCCGACCCCGCTCGTCGGTGCGCCGGGCGCGGCTGACCGACTCGGTCACCCGTTTCAGCGGTGGGTCGCCCGCCTCCGCGTAGAGCAGCGCGAACCGCTCCGCGAACACGGCACGGGGACCAGACCCGTGACCGGAACCAGCCATCCGCGGCGTGCCTCCTAGAGATCCGGTTTCCGGACCGGAAAACCGGATGTGAGCGCGTGAACAGGTCGTTTGCCGACCGGTGAAGCTCTGTTAAGTCCACCCTAACGACTTGCGCTGCCAAGCTGCCCAGGACGTTCCGGTGACGTCGTCAAGTTGTGCGAAGGGACCGGTCAAAGTGGTTTCGCAGGCAACTACCGCGAGTGGCAGCGAGTTCGTCGCTGAGGAGTCCTGGGGGTCTTCTCAGCGGTGCGCACCGAACCGACCCGGTCGGTGGAACGGTGCGGCGACCTGCCATGCCGGCCGGGGTTGACGGCCGGCGGGCCGGCCTGATGCCGGTCACGGCCCGTGAGGACCGGGACGTCCCCGGTGAAGCACGGGTCTGCCCGATCGTGCGGACCGTGCTCGACGCGCACGACCGCGATCGTGCCGAGGTGGGACTGGACCTGTTGGCCCGGCTCGCCGCTCCACTGGCCGTTCCGGCGCTCGGCTAGGCCGGTGTCCGTCCGAGGGGACCACCCGTCCCCGGGAAGTGCCGCACAGCGCGGTGCGGCGCAACCCGCCGGGCGAAGTTTTCCTCCATGTCGCATTTCCGCCGGCCATCGGCTGGACCTTTGACCGATGCTGGTGCGGTGCACGAAGACGCGGAACGTTGTGTCCGGGCCGTGCGGTCGAAAGACGCCCGGTTCGACGGGTGGTTCTTCACCGCCGTCCTGACCACCCGGATCTATTGCCGGCCGAGTTGTCCGGTCGCGCCGCCCAAGGTCGAGAACATGCGGTTCTACCCGAGTGCGGCGGCGGCGCAACAAGCCGGATTCCGGGCGTGCAAGAGATGTCGTCCCGACGCTTCACCCGGATCGCCGTTGTGGAATCACCGCGCGGACTCCGTGGCGAAGGCGATGCGGTTGATCGCGGACGGCGTGGTGGACCGCGACGGCGTGCCCGGACTGGCCGCCCGACTCGGGTACAGCGTGCGGCAGGTCGAACGGCTGCTCCTCGCCGAACTCGGCGCGGGACCGTTGGCGTTGGCCAGGGCGCAGCGCGCGCAGACCGCGCGGCTGCTCATCGAGACCACCACGCTGCCGATGGCGGAGGTCGCGTCGGCCGCCGGGTTCGCCAGCGTGCGGGCGTTCAACGAGACCGTGCGCGAGGTGTTCGCGCTGTCGCCGACCGACCTGCGCACCCGGCAGCGCCCGGCGCCGCACACGCCCGGCGTGCTGTCGCTGCGGCTGCCGTTCCGCGCGCCGTTGCGGCCGGACAACCTGTTCGGGCACCTCGCGGCGACCGGTGTGCCGGGGGTGGAGGAGTGGCGTGACGGCGCGTACCGGCGGACCCTGCGGCTGCCGCACGGGCACGCGGTCGTGTCGTTGAGCCCGCAGGCCGATCACGTGGCGTGCAAGCTGGCGTTGAGCGACCTGCGTGACCTGTCGATCGCCATCGCCCGGTGCCGCCGGCTGCTCGACCTCGACGCCGACCCGGTCGCGGTGGACGAGCAGCTGCGGTCGGACCCGCTGCTCGCGCCCGTGGTCGACGCGGGTCCCGGACGGCGCGTGCCCGGCACGGTGGACGCCGCCGAGTTCGCGGTGCGCGCGGTGCTGGGGCAGCAGGTGTCCACGGCCGCCGCCCGCACCCACGCCCGACGGCTGGTGGAGGCGGTCGGCGAGCCGGTCGACGACGCCGGCCTGACCCACCTGTTCCCGACGCCGTCGGCGTTGGCGGCCCTCGACCCGGCTCTGCTCGCGATGCCCGAGTCCCGCAAGATCGCGTTCCGCGCGTTGGTGGAGGCGCTGGCCGACGGGTCGCTCGACCTCGGTGTCGGCGCGGACTGGGAGAAGGCGCGGGCCGACCTGCTGGCGCTGCCGGGGTTCGGGCCGTGGACGGTGGAGGTGATCGCGATGCGGGCGTTGGGCGATCCCGACGCGTTCACCCCCACCGACCTGGGCATCCGGATCGCGGCCCGCGCCCTCGGCCTGCCCGACACGCCCGCCGCCCTCGTGCGGCGGGCCCAGGCGTGGCGCCCGTGGCGGGCGTACGCCGTCCAATACCTCTGGGCCACCGGTGACCACGCGGTCAACCGGCTGCCCGCCTGAAAGGACTGTTTTGTCGATGAGCCACACCACCGTCAGCCACACCACGGTCAGCCACACCACGGTCGACAGCCCCGTCGGACCGCTCACGCTGGTCGCGCACGACGGCGTGCTGTCCGGTCTGTACATGACGGAGCAGCGGCACCGGCCGGCGGCCGAGACGTTCGGCCGCGAGGACCCCTCGCCCTTCGGGGACGTGATCGCGCAGCTGGCGGAGTACTTCGACGGCACGCGGACGACGTTCGACCTGCCGTTGGCCCTGATCGGCACGCCGTTCCAGCGGGCCGTGTGGCGGGAGCTGTGCGAGATCCCGTACGGCGAGACCGTGTCGTACGGGGAGTTGGCCCAGCGGTTGGGCAAGCCGTCGGCCGCGCGGGCGGTCGGGCTGGCGAACGGCCGCAACCCGATCGGGATCATCGTGCCGTGCCACCGGGTGGTGGGGTCGACCGGTGACCTGACCGGGTACGGCGGTGGGCTGGCGCGCAAGCGGCACCTGCTCGACTTCGAGCGGGGCTCACACGCCGACCGGCTGCCGCTCGCGCTCTGAGGTGTGGCGGGTGCGGCGCCTCTTCGCGTCGCCCCGCTCCAACCACCACTCGGCGATCAGCAGCGGGATCACCCGACCCGGCCACACGGCCGTGCAACAACGCGACCTCACTGCCGCCGAACGTGGTGCCGTACCGCGGCGTGAGGACGATGTTCCCCGCTGACGGCCCACGCACCAACCGCGCACCGCCCGACTTTTGCAAACGCAACCGCGAGAGTCGAACGCTCAGACCTCGAGAGTCGAACGTCCAGGTGCCCTGAGTTCAACGTTCCGAACGTTGAACTCAGGGCACCTGAACGTAGGACACACCCCGCGCGAACGTAGGACTCTCGGCACTTGGGCGTTCGACTCTCGGGGTCTGGAGGTTCGACTCTCGGAGCCGACAAGTTTTTTTGTCTTGACGAGGGAAGTTGTCGGTGGGATGGTTGTCCCATGCTTGACGTGGCAGTGATCGAGGACCCGGCGACAGCCGAGGTTTCGTTGGACCCGGTGCGGGCGAGGTTGTTGGCCGAGTTGGCCGAGCCGAGCTCGGCGACCATGCTGGCGGCCAAGATCGGGCTGCCCCGGCAGAAGGTCAACTACCACCTGCGCACGCTGGAGCAGCACGGGCTGGTCGAGCTGGCCGAGGAGCGCCGCAAGGGCAACATGACCGAACGCGTCATGCGCGCCACCGCCGCGTCCTACGTCATCTCGCCGACCGCGCTCGCCGCCGTCCAACCGGACCCCGAGCGCGCACCCGACCGCCTGTCGGCCCGCTGGCTCCTCGCCGTCGCCGCACGCCTGGTCCGCGACGTCGGCAACCTCCTCACCGGCGCCTCGAAAGCCGGCAAGAAGGTGGCCACCTTCGCGCTCGACGGCGAGGTCCGCTTCGCCTCCGCGGCCGACCGCGCCGCGTTCGCCGAAGAGCTCGCCACCGCCGTGACGAGCCTGGTCGCCAAGTACCACGACGAATCGGCGGCCGGCGGCCGGGCGCACCGCGTCGTCGTCGCCGTCCACCCCAGCATCCCGAAGGAGTGACGATGGGTCACGCGTTCGAAGGCGTCAACGAGGTCGAGCTGGACGGCGTGACGCCGGAACAGGTCTGGGAGGCCATCGCCACCGGTCCCGGCATCGACTCGTGGTTCATGGGCTCCACCGAGGTCGAGCCCGGCGCGGTCGTGAAGCAGGCCTTCGGCGGCTACCAGCCCGACTACCCGATCACCGCCTGGGAACCCGGCAAGCGCCTGGCCTACGGCGGCGAGAAGGCACCCGACGGCCGGTTCATCGCCTACGAGTTCCTGGTCGAGGGCCGCGACCGGGGCAGCACGGTCCTCCGCATGGTCGCGAGCGGCTTCCTGCCCGGCGACGACTGGGAGGACGAGTTCGAGGCCATGACGGCGGGCGGCGAGATGTTCTGGAACACCCTCGTCACCTACCTCCGCCACTTCGCCGGCCGCACCGCGCGACCGGTCACCGTCTTCGGCCCGCCGATCACCGACTGGCCCGCGATGTGGCCGGAGCTCGGCCGCAAGCTCGGCCTCGACGCCGCACCGAAGACCGGTGACCACGTCACCCTCGACGGCGAGAGCGGCGTCGTCTACTTCGCCAACTCGCAGACCGTCGGCATCCGCACCGAGAACGCGATGTACCGCTTCTTCCAAGGACTTCCCGGCGTCCTGATCGCCATGCACCACGTGTTCACCGACGACCACCGCGACGAGCGGACCTGGTCGACCTGGATGGGAGACCTGTCATGACCACCCTGCACACCAACCGCACGCACACCGACACCACGAAGCTGCTGCTGGGCTGCGGTGTCCTGGCCGGCCCGCTCTACCTGGTCACCGGCTTCGCCCAGGCGTTCACCCGCGAGGGCTTCGACCTGACCCGCCACCCGTTCAGCTTCCTGTCCCTGGGCGAGGGCGGCTGGGTGCAGATCGTGAACTTCGTCCTCAGTGGACTGTTGTTCCTGGCCGCCGCGGTCGGCTTGCACCGCACCGGCAGAGTGGGCAGGTGGGCGCCGATACTGATCGGCGTCTTCGCCGTCGGCATGATCGGCGGCGGCGTGTTCGTGGCCGACCCGGCGTTCGGCTTCCCGGCCGGCGCACCGGAAGGCCAGGCGCCGGTGCTGTCCTGGCACGGCGTGCTGCACGGTGTCGCGTTCTTCCTCTGCTTCCCCGCGCTGGTGGCGTCGTTCTTCGTGCTCGCCCGCAAGTTGACCGGTCCGTGGGCGCGGGCGAGTGCGGTCGCGGGTGTGCTGTCGCTCGTGCCGCTGCCCTTCATGGGCACCGGGTTCGGTGTGGTCCTGCTGTACGGCGCGGCCGTCGTGGCCTGGCTGTGGGCGTCCGTCGTCGCGGCGAAGCTGCGTTCCGAGATCTGAGGGAGTGGAACACCATGGGACAGGTTGTCTCCAAGGACGGCACCGCGATCGCCTACACGCGCATCGGCTCCGGACCGGCGTTGATCATCGTGGACGGCGCGATGTGCTACCGCGCCTTCGGGCCGGCGACGGCCCTGGCCGAAGCGCTGTCCGAGCACTTCACCGTCTACACCTACGACCGGCGCGGCCGGGGTGAGAGCGGCGCAGGCACCCCGTACGACGTCGAACGCGAGGTCGAGGACATCGCCGCGCTGATCGAGGAGGCCGGCGGGTCGGCGCACCTGTTCGGCATGTCCTCCGGCGGCACGCTGGTCGCCGAGGCGGCGCACCGGGGCGTCGACGCCGACCGGATCGCGATCTACGAGTCGCCGATGATCGTCGACGGCACGCACCCCCCGATGGCGCCCGACCTCCCGGAACGGGTGGAGCGCGCGGTCGCGGAGGGACGCCGGGGCGACGCGATCAAGCTGTTCATGCGTTACGTCGGCACGCCCGGCTACTTCATCGTGGTGCTCCAGGTCATGCCGCCGTGGAAGAAGCTGAAGAGCGTCGCGCACACCCTGCCGTACGACTTCTCGCTGACCGGCGAGTTCCAGCACGGCACGAAGCCGCCCGCGGACCGGTGGTCCGGTGCGGACGTGCCCGCGCTGGTGATCGCCGGCGGCAAGAGCCCGGAGTACATGCGCAACGCGCAGCAGTACCTGGCCTCGGCCCTGCCTCAGGCCGAGCTGACCGTGCTCCCCGGCCAGACCCACATGGTCAAGCCCAAGGCGACGGCGCCGGTGCTGGTCGAGTTCTTCAAGCGTTGAGCACGGCGAATGCGGTGGTGGACGGGGAATTCCTCGCCCACCACCGCTGTGTCCGCACCGGACGGTGCACTTGCGAGTGGTTCCCCCGACGAACCACGACGAAGCCCGTCCCTATGGTTTGCGACCCACCGCACCGGCGATGCAGTAGCTCACCGAGTCCAGCTCCTTGAGCCGCGGACCGTCCGGCCACCAGTCCGCGCAGATCGCCAATCCCGGCTCGACCAGCTCCAAGCCGTTGAACAGCTCGTGCAACTCGCCCATCGTGGCGAACTTCCCGCTGCCCATCGGTGAGTGCAGGAACGTGTGCTCCATTCGACGCGCAATTGCCGAGTGCTCCTCGGTTTCCGGGTCGAGGAAGTGCGAGATCGCCACGTACGAACCGGACGGCAGCGCCTCGATGTACTCGGCCATGATCTCGGCCGTCGTCGGCGATTCGCCGTTGTAGTGGTGCAGCGTCCCCAACTGGAACAGCGCCATCGGTTCGTCGAAGTCGATGTGCTTGCGCACGACCTCGTCGTTCAGGATCTCCCGCGGGTTGAAGATGTCGGCCGCCGAGAAGTGCGTCTGGTCGTTCTCCTCCAGCAGCGCCCGGCCGTGTGCCAGTACCACTGGGTCGTTGTCGACGTACACGACTCGTGCATCCGGGTTAATTCGTTGCGCCACCTGGTGGGTGTTCTCCGCGGTGGGCAGCCCGGACCCGCAGTCCAGGAACTGGTTGATACCCGTCTGGCTCGCGACGAATCGGGTGGCCCGGATCAGGAAGCTGCGGTTGTCCACGGCGAGCGTGGCCGCTTCGGGCGCCACCTGCTGAACCCGCCGCAGCACTTCGCGGTCGATCTCGTAGTTGTCCTTGCCGTTGAGGAACGCGTCGTAAACCCTGGCGATGCTGGCCTTTGTGGTGTCGATGTAGACGGGGGCGGCGGCGTCCGAGGACGTACCCGGCATTGTGGTGACCTCGCATTACGGGGGAAGAAGGAGTGGTGTTCTGTGCACCGCGTCACAGTCCGCTTAGCGTAAGGGTATGGGCTCGACGCGTGAGTGAGCTGCGTGCGGCTGACCGGGCAAGATCGTGGGTGTACGTTCAGTGACGATGCGAGTTCGCCCTGGTCAGGCGCAACCGCTGTTCGGGTGGACGGCATGGACGGTGGGGAGGATCGGCGATGGCGACTGGCGGGTCCACGCCGGAGAGGGAGAGCGGTCCCACCGCGTTGCGCATCGTTCTCGGCTCGCAGTTGCGCCGGTTGCGCGAGGCCGCCGAGATCAGCCGCGCGGACGCGGGCTACTCGATCCGGGGCTCGGAGTCGAAGATCAGCCGCATGGAGCTGGGTCGCGTCGGCCTGAAGGAACGCGACGTCCGGGACCTGCTGACGATGTACGGGGTGGACGACGAGGACGCCAGGGAGAAGTTCCTGGAGATGGTCCGCCGGTCGAACTCGCCCGGGTGGTGGAACCGGTACACCGACCTGATGCCGGACTGGTTCCAGGACTACGTCGGCCTGGAGGAGGCGGCGGCCCGGATCCTGATCTACGAGACCCAGTGGGTGCCCGGTCTGCTCCAGACCGAGGAGTACGCGTTGGCGATCGCGAGCCACGGACGGCCGGAGCTGGTGACGCCGGAAGTCAGGCGGCGGGTGTCGTTGCGGATGCAGCGGCAGAAGGTGCTGGCCCGTCCGGGCGCGCCGCGGGTGTGGGCGGTGATGGACGAATCGGTGCTGTTTAGGCCTGTCGGGGGTCGTGAAGTCCTGCGCACCCAGATCGACTACTTGCTCAGCGTCACCAAAAGCGGACCCGTCACTCTTCAGATAGTTCCCTATCCGTTGGGCGGTTACGCAGCGAAAGGTCCATTCACAATGTTGCGGTTCAGCGAGGCCGACCTGCCGGACATCGTGTACCTCGAACACCTGGCCGGCGCGCTCTACCTGGACAAACTCGAAGAACTGGAGATCTACAGCCGGGTTTTCGACCGGCTGACGGTCGACGCCGAGACGCCCGATCGCACCCGACAGATGCTCATGAAACGGCGAGCGGAGCTATAGGTCTCCTCCGTCTGGGGGAGATTCGGCGTCTGCATCTGCACGTGCATTTACCCGTGCACCACCCGGTGCTACGGTCCGTGCACAACCAGATGCACGTGCAGATGCATCACTTGGCTTGGAGGGTGATGTCGATGGCCATCAAGGTCCACAACGGCATGTCAGCAGCCGAGTTGTCCGGCGTCACGTGGCGCAAGAGCGCCCACAGCGACGCGATCGGCAACTGCGTGGAACTCGCCGTCCTCGGTGGCGGGGACATCGCGATGCGCAACTCCCGGTTCCCCGACGGCCCCGCCCTCGTCTACACGCGAGCGGAGATCGCGGCCTTCGTGGCCGGGGCCAGGGACGGGGAGTTCGATGACCTCGTCGACTGACCACCCGTCGCGGACGACTTTCCAGCTGCGCGAGTTGATCGCGCGCGGCTTCCAGTTCCTCCACCCGCGGGACGCCAGGGGAGAGCTGGCCGCGGTGGTAGGGGTACGGGCGCACGACGCCGTCATCGACGTCGTGCGCCTGCACACCGAGGACGACGCGGTCGCGATGCGGATGCCCGCCGACGAGGTGAACGTCCTGTCGCCCAGCCGTTTCTCGTGGCGCCGCCGGGGCCCGGCCACGCACGTGCTCGAAGAACTGCTCGAACTGCCGGACGACGATCGCACGCCCTGAGGACTTCCCGTCCGCGTTCCGCGGTGGCGGACGGGTTGGGGGGCCACGCCCCTCATCGGCGAACCTGACCTGGAGACGCAGCGGGCGTCGGCTCCGCGCCGGTTGTCGACACCACGCTCGGAGCGCAACTCCGTGTTCGTCGCGTTCGGCGCGGAGGTCGAGGTCGGCTTCGGCCTCCGCGTCGGCCACCCCCTCGAATGGCCAGGTGACTGTGGCCCGTTGACTAGGGTCGCCGCAGGCCGCTCAGCACGACGTCCAAGCCCCGGCGGAACTCGATGTCCGCGGTGATCCCCCTTGCCGCGGCGGCGGTTTCGGCCAGCAGCGGGTACTCCTCGCCCATGTCGGACATCGCGTCGGTGCCCAGTCCCGCCAGCGGACCCCGGTGTTCCATCTCGGTCGCGCCGATCAGGTAGCCGAGCAACGTCCGCAGCGCGATCACGCGTTCCTCGCCGGTGAACCCGGCCTTGGTCAGCACCGCCAGCACCGCCTCGGACCAGCGCAGCACGCTCGGGCACCGGTGCCGGTGCGCCATGGTGAGCGGCACCGCGTTGGGGTGCTTGGCGATCGCCGCGCGGACGCGTTCGACCAGGATCGCGATCTGCTTGTCCCACAACGCCCTTGGCGGCTGCACGTCCACTTCGGACAGCATCTGCTCGACCGCCATGGCCTCCAGCTCGTCGCGGTCGGCGACGTACCGGTACAGGGACATGGTGCCCATGCCGAGTTCCGCGGCGACGGCGCGCATGGACAAGCCGGCCAGCCCGTCGCGGTCGAGCACGGCGAGCGTGGCCGCGGCGAGCGCGGGCGTGGTCAGTGACTTCGGGCGTGGCATCGCCTTGACAGCGTACAAGATACGCGCATAACGTGGGTAAGCGTACAGTGAACGCCTACGTCGCGAGGGGGAGAACGTGAAGGTCGGCGCACGTGAATGGGAAGCGGTGTCGGGCGGAACGGTGCGCGTGCCCGACCCGGAACGCCTGGTGCACCTCCAGTTCCGCCGCTTCGCCGGCTGCCCGGTGTGCAACCTGCACCTGCGGTCGATCGTGGAGCGGCGCGACGAGATCGCGGCGCACGGCATCGTCGAGGTGGTGGTGTTCCACTCGTCGCCCGCGGAGTTGCGCCCGCACACCGCCGACTTCCCGTTTGCCGTCATCGGGGACCCGGAGAAGAAGCTGTACGTGGAGTTCGGCGTGGAATCCGCGCCGCGCTCCGTGCTCGACCCGCGTGCGTGGGGTGCGATCGTGCGCGGCCTGGCCCGCGACCTCGGCCCGGTGCTGCGCGGCCGTCGTCCGCTGCCCAAGGTGGAAGGCGGGCGGCTCGGCCTGCCCGCCGACTTCCTCATCGCGCCGAACGGCCTGGTCGTCGCCGAGAAGCGGGGACAACACGCGTACGACCAGTGGTCGGTGGACGAACTGCTCGCTCACGCACAGGCTCTGACCAGCAAAGACTGAGTTGTCCACAGGATTGTCCCCAGTTGTGGACTGATCGAACAGGCGTGGGGGGGGGGGGGGGGGGGGGGCGGGGGGGCGGGGGCCGGGGGGGGGTGGGGGGCGGGGGGGGGGCGGGGGGGCC
>NZ_ML775963.1:0-173073 GCF_009769385.1 Saccharothrix deserti | reverse complement strand
GTGTTGGCCGTTGTGGTGGCTCCGCCCCGGCGTGTGCTCCGGCCCCCCCCGCCCCCCCCCCCCCACGCCTCGGCGGTTCAGCGTGACGGATCGCGGTTGAACAGGGACCGCGCCCAGGTGTAGCCGACGGCCGTGAGCACCAGGCACCAGCCGACCGCCCAGTACCCGCTGTCGCCGATCGGCGTGCCGATGAGCAGCCCGCGCAGGGTGTCGATGATCGGCGTGAACGGCTGGTTCTCGGCGACCCACTTCAACCCGCTCGACATCGAGTCGGTCGGCACGAACGCGCTGCTGATGAACGGCAGGAACTGCAACGGCAGCGACGAGCTGTTCGCGCCCCCCGGCGTCTTCGCGGCCAGGCCGAAGGCGATGCCGAGCCAGGTGAACGCCAGCGTGAGCAGCACCAGCAGACCGGCCGCGGCGAGCCAGTCGGTGAAGTCGGCCGCCGGGCGGAACCCGGTCAGCACGGCCACCCCGATCACCAGTGCGAGGCTGCCGACCGTGTTGATCAGGCTGCACAGCGCCTGCCCGGTCAGCACCGAGTACCGGGAGATCGCCATGGTGCGGAACCGGGCGATGATGCCCTCGCTCATGTCGCTGTTGATGTTCACCGCGGTCCAGGCCGCGCTCGCACCGACCGTCATCACCAGGATGCCCGGAACCAGGTAGTCCACATAGGACGCGCCGCCGCCGAGGGTCGATCCGAGCGAGCCGCCGAACACGTGCACGAACAGCAGCATCATCAGCACCGGCATCAGCAGCGAGCCGATCGACATCATCGGGAAGCGCTGCATGTGCCGCAGGTTGCGGCGCAACAGGGTGGTCGTGTCGCGGATGGCCAGGGTGCTCATCGCCGCGTGGTCCTCTCGGTGGTCAGGGCGAAGAAGACGTCGTCCAGGTCGGGGGTGTGCACGGACAGGTCCTGCACGTCGATCGCGGCGTCGTCGAGCCGGTCGAGCAGGGCGCGCAACTGGTGCACGCCGCCGTCGCCCGGCACGTCCAGGGTCAGCGCCTCGTCGTCGCGGGACGCCGTGTCGAGGGCTTTGGCGGCGAGGTCCAGCGTGTGCGCGTCGGCGAACCGCAGCCGCACGTGCCCGCCCGGGATCAGCCGCTTCAGCTCGGCCGCGGTGCCCTCGGCGACCAGCCGGCCGCCGTTGAGCACGGCGATCCGGTCGGCCAGTTCGTCGGCCTCCTCCAGGTACTGGGTGGTCAGGAAGATCGTGACGCCGCCCGCGACCAGGCCGCGGATGACCTCCCACATGGCGTGCCTGCTGCGCGGGTCCAGGCCGGTGGTCGGCTCGTCCAGGAAGATCAGCCTCGGCTCGCCGACCAGCGTCATCGCCAGGTCCAGGCGTCGGCGCATACCGCCGGAGTAGGTGGCGGCGGGCTTCTTCGCGGCGTCCACGAGGTCGAACCGGGCCAACAGCTCCGCCGTGCGGTGGCGTCCCTCCCGGCGGTCCAGGTGGTTGAGGTCGGCCATCAGCATGAGGTTCTCCTCGCCGGTGAGCAGGTTGTCCACGGCGGAGAACTGGCCGGTGACGCCGATCGCCTTGCGCACGCCGGCCGGGTTGCGGACCACGTCGTGGCCCGCGACCTTCGCCTCGCCGCGATCGGCGGAGATGAGCGTGGACAGGATCTGCACGGTCGTGGTCTTGCCCGCGCCGTTGGGGCCGAGCAGGGCGAACACGGTGCCGGGCTCCACCCGCAGGTCGAGACCGTCGAGCACGACGTGGTCGCCGTAGGACTTGCGCAGTCCGGTGGCCGTGATGGCCATGGTCGTTCCCCTCTGGTTGATGACCGCAGTCAGTCGGTGAGCAGCGGCAGGGTCTGCACGCCGGTGAGGTTCGGTGAGGGCATGAACGTGGGGCGCCGGTCCGGGTCCGTGCGCAGGCGAGGGAAGCGGTCCAGCAGGATGTCCAGCGCGATCCGGCCCTCCAGCCGGGCCAGCGGCGCGCCGAGGCAGAAGTGCACGCCGCGGCCGAAGCCCAGGTGCGCGGGAGCGCGGGCGATGTCGAAGGTGTCCGGGTCGGAGAACTGGCGGGCGTCCCGGTTGGCCGCGCCGACCCACACCATGAGCAGCTGGTCGGCGGGGATCTCGACGCCGGCGACAGTCTCCGGCTTGTTCGTGATCCGCGCGACCGCCGGGAACGGGCTGAGGAACCTCAGGGACTCCTCGATGGCGGACGGGATGGTGCCGCGGTTCTCGCGGACCTTCGCGGACTGGTCCGGGTTCGCGTCCAGGCACAGCACGGTGTTGCCGAGCAGCATGGTGGTGGTGATGTGGCCCGCCACCAGCAGGAGGGTGGTGAAGTTGACCACCTCGGTGTCGGAGAGGCGTTCACCGTCCACTTCGGCGTGGACCAGGTCGCTGAGCAGGCCGGGACGCGGGCTGCGGCGGCGTTCCGCGGCGTGTTCGAGCAGGTAGTCCGTCATCGGCGCGATGTCGTCGAGCTGCTTGCGCAGCTCTTCCTGCTGCTTGGCCTCGCCGTCGTCCTCGAAGTCCTTGAGCGAGAACTGGTTGGTGTCCTCGAAGATCTTGTCGACCCACTGCTTGAACAGGTCGCGGTCGCTGCTCGGCAGGCCGAGCAGTTCGGCGATCACGATCACCGGCAGCGGGTAGGCGAGGTCGCGGACCAGCTCGAACTCGTTGTCGGTGACCGTGTCGAGCAGTTCGCGGGTCAGCTCGGCGATGCGCGGTTCGAGGTCGGCCACGACCTTCGGCGTGAACGCGTGGCTGACCAGGCGGCGCAGCTTGCGGTGGGTCGGCGGGTCCATCTTGAGGAGGTCGCCCTCGGACAGCGACTCGGCCGCCGGGAACAGCCGGGAGATGTTGGACGAGAACCGGCCCCAGTCACCCAGGATCTCGACGGCCTCCGGGTAGCCGTAGACGTTCCAGAAGCCCAGGTTCTCGTCGTACTCCACGACGTGGTCGGGTCGTTTTCCGCGCAGCCAGAACTGCTGCGGGTGGGTGTCCCACATTGTTGTTGTCCCCCAATGGTGTTGTGGTTTACGCGCGGTGGATGACGATGTCGCCCAACTGGGTGCGGGCGCGCACCTCGACCCGCTCGTCGGACTCGGTCGGCGCGTCCGTGCTCGACAGCTCGTTGCGGAAGTGACCGGCTGTCGACCGCACGTCCAGCCAGGCGGCGGTGCCCTCGCGGATGCCGACCTCCAGCCCGCCGGCCGCGGTCTCCATGACGACCGTGCCGCGCACGACCTCGTTGAGGCGGATGTGGCCGTTGGCGGTCTTGGCGTGCACGTCGCCGCCGGCGTGGCCGACGAGGATGTCGCCGTTGGCCCCGCTCACCCGCACGTCGCCGGTGACCTCGCCGATCCGGGTCGCGCCGTTGGTGTTCTTGACCGTGCCGGGGCCGTCGAGGCGACCCACGCGCAGCTCACCGTTGCCGGTCGTCAGCTCGGCGCGGCCGGTGATCTGGTCGACCAGCACGTCGCCGTAGGACGTGTCGACTTTGAGGGCGGCCGTGCCCTGGAGCCGGATGTGGCCGGCGGAGGTGGTGAAGCGGCACTCGCCCAACGTGCCCTCGGCGTGGAAGTCGGCGAGCGAGCCGTTGGCGACGACCTGCGAGCCGGTGGGCAGGTGCACGATGACGGTGACCGAGCCCGGCCGGCCGAAGATGCTGCGGGATTTGGGTGTCTTGACGGTGAGGCGGCCGGCGGTGAAGTCGACCGTCGTGCCCTCGGCCGCTTTGACGTCGTTGCCGTTGTCCGGGTCGCCGGGGTTGACCTCGACCACGGTGTCGTCGCGCTCGCCAGCGACGATCCGGGCGTCGCCCACGGCGACGTCGAGGGTGAGCGTGATGGGTTCGGGCGTGCTGAAAGAAGGCATGGCTGTCCCCTGTGAACGAGTCTGATCAGCGTTTGCGCAGCTAGCGGACCCAGCCGGTGTAGCGCTGGCCGGCCGCGGTGCGGCCGGACGTCCGGCCGCCGTGCCCGAGTCCGGCCGCGGCGGCGCGCACCAGCCAGGCGTTGACGGAGACGCCTTCCCGGCTCGCGGCGTCTTCGACCCGCGCCTTCAGGTGCTCGGGCAGCCGCAGGTTGATCCGCGCGACCGCGCCCTCCTCGGAAACCACCGGTGGCACCTCCATGGCATCACCCTGGCCCTCTGTGGCACCATCGGGCACCGAGACGACGAACTCCGGGTCCCGGCCCCGCAACCGCACGTCGACGGACCCCGGCGCCAAGTCCCGCGTGATCTCGTCGACGGCGGCCGACAGTGCCTCTAGCAGCGTCAACCGCACCGCGTACTCCAGCGGCGCGACGAGTTGTTCGGCCAGTGCCCGTGCATCCGCGCCACCGGCCTCCGCGGCGGTGGCGAGCGCCCGACGAAGGTTGTCGACGTACGGCGTCAAGTCCATGGCACCACTATGGCATCAGTGTGGCACCACTGCAAGCCCGTGTGGCGTCACGGCCGGCGGCGGGGGTTGCGACCGGGTTTCGGGCGTAGTCGTCACTCGTTCGAGTGAAAATGCCCTTCAATGAGACCGGTGGTCCATTTTGGAACGTGGTGCGGCGCTTTGGGCGGGGTTCGGGCCGTTCACCTCGGTTGGAATAATGCAGCTCGTGCGGAACTGGTTGGAATCCTCCGGCGTGTTGGGTGTGCGCTCGCAGCGCCCGTGCTGAGCTGCGTATATACGCTTGCCGGCAGTTGTTGTCCGCAGATTTGCGGACCCCGGTCGAACTTTAACTCGAACGGCCTAGCGAACTGATCTTGGCGGATGTGTAGTGAAGTCGATCGCCACTTCACTTTGGCTCTTGAACGCCTTGCCAAGGCGTCAGCCGTCGTGCAAGCCTTTCGCCCATGAATTTCCGCCCTCTGTCCACCGGGCAGTGGTCGCCGGTTCCGCACCTCCCCGGCATCCCCGAAGCTCTCCGGCGCGAAGGCGCCTACCTGCCGCCGCCGCTGCCGTCGGACCTGGCGCTGCCCGTCGCGACCTACCGCGGGTGCGCCGAGGCGGAGCACGCGCTCGGTCGGCTGGACGAGGCGGCCGACCGGTTGGGCCTGCGGTCCGCCCTCGGCCGGGCGACGCAGGCACGTGACGCGAACAGCTCGGCCGGGCTGTCCGGGGTGGCGGTCGGCCTGCGCGAGACGTTCGCGGCGGACCTGCTGGCCTCCCAGGACGGCACGCCGCCCGCGGACAGCGCCGCGCCGTCCCAGCTGGTCGCGCCGTTCCTGCGGGCCTTCGACCACGGTCTCGCCCGCGTCCGCGCCGGCGCGGCGGTCGACGCCGAACTGGTGGGCGAGGTGGCCGCGATCATGACCGGCCGTGCCCCCGGCCACCACCACATCGGTGACGTGCTGCGCCGTGCGCCGGGACGACTGGGTGTCAGCGACGAGCGCGCTTACCTGCTGACCGCGACCGGCGCGCACCTCGTGGCGCTGCTGGAGCAGTGGTCCACGTGGGTGCGAGAGGAGGACGAGCAGCCGAGGATCGCCAAGATCGCGCTCGCGCACTACCAGCTGGAGGTGCTGCAGCCGTTCCCGACCGCCAACGGGCACGTCGCGCGCGCGTTCTCCACGCTGGAGATGGTGCGGTGCGGGCTGGTGCGCGACCAGGTCCTGCCGCTGTCGGTGTGGCTGGACAACGCCCTGGCCGAGTACCAGCGGCAGATCCGCGCGGTGGTCGACACCGGCCGGATCGACCGCTGGGTGGACTTCTTCGCCGCCGCCGTGCGCGACCAGGCCGTCGCCCAGCTGCGGCTGATCGGTCACCTGGAGGCGTTGGCCGCCGACTACGCCGCGCGGCTGCCCAAGAAGGGGACGCTGCCCCGGGTCGCCGCCGAGCTGATCGGCTTCCCCGCCGTGGACAACCGGTCGCTGCGCACGCGGTACGGCCTCACCGCGAAGGCCGCCACCGACATCACCGCACGCCTGGTCGAGCTGGGCATCCTCGTCCCGTGGGAGTTCCGCGGCTACCGCCGGGTGTTCCTGTGCCGGGACGTGCTGCGCCTGCTGGCCGGCAACCCCGACACCACCGCCTGACCTGACCCCGACCTGCCACTACCCCGTCACTACCTGGAAGAACGCGACAACACCGATGAGCGCATCCCCCGACCACCCGTCCCCGCAGTGCCGCCGTGCCGGCTGCCGCAGGAAGGACTGCCGCCGACGTCACCGGTCAAGGATCATGCCGGGAGTCCGCGTCGTCGTCGGCCTGCTGATCCAGGTCGGCGTGGCCCTGGTCCACCTGTTCCGGGACTGACTCCAGCTCGGCCACCAGGTCACGGACCCGCTGCGCCGCCACGTCGTCGGTCCCGATGAGCAGTGCGAGCGCGCGGTTGAACCGCCGGTGGGCCACGGCCCGGTCGCCGGACAGCCACAGCGCCCGGCCGAGCAGGGTCAGGCACCCGGCCCGTTCGGCGGTCCCCGGCAGCTCCTCGAACACCTTGTCCGCGCGGGACAGGTAGTTGACCGCCGAGTCGAACCGGCCGACCTCGATCATCAACGAGCCGAGGTGCACCAGCGCCCGTGCCACTCCGGGCTGGTCACCGTGCAGGAGGTACAGCTCCAGCGCCTCGTCGGCGCACTCGACGACCTTGTGCATCCGGCCTTGGGCCCGGTAGGTCGCCGCCAGGTCGTGCAACGCGGCGGAAGCGGCGTCCGGGTCGTCGTCGCGGAGGCGGTGGATCGCCAGCTCGCGCATGCCCGCGACGGTGGCGAGCCGGAGCGCCCCCTGCGCGCGCAGCGATTCGGCGGCACGGCGGAAGGCCGTGGCGAGCAGGAGGGACGTGGGCAGTGCGGCGGCGAGTGCGGCACCGATGTCGAGTAACTCGCGCGACCACGTTTCGTCCACGTCGGTCGGGACCGCCGGCCACACGTCGGCGAACAGCGCCACGGCGGTCTCGGGTTCACCGATCGTGTCGCGGAGGGTGGCCAGGACGTGGTCGCGGTGTGCGTCGAACCAGGCACGTCCAGGGGTCTGCCGGGCGACCAGCAGGTCTTGGCGCAACCGCGAGGCCGCGTGCCGTGGGGCGTCGCTCACCTGGTGTCATCCTTCCGGGTCCCCGTGTTGGTGGACCGACGTGTAGGGGGTGGACCACTGGTCTCATCGCTCTGCGACGTCACATGATCACGAGTCTCGCCCCTTCGGGTGAATGCGCACACCGCTGAAGTGGCGGACTCTCGGCGAAACCGGTCGCACATGCGCTCGACCGGGACACCGGGACCGGCCTCACTGCCGGGTCGAGACGACTTCGAAGAGGTCGTCGAACTGCATCGGCGCGAGCGCCGTCAACGCGCCGCCGATGAACGCCGGACCGGGCTGGAGCTCGCCGCTGAGGACGCGCGCGACCGTGGACCGGTTCACGTCCATCGCCTTGGCCAGGGAGTAGTCCGACTCGAAGCCCGCGAGCCGCGCGGCCTTGGTGAAGACATCGGTGCGGAGCTTGATCGTGTTCGGCATGGTCCGCCTCGTGTTGTGCGCACCCAACGTGTGGTGTGTGCGCACAACGCTAGCAGTGTGTGGTGTATGCGCAACTAATGTTGTGTGCACACAACGTGCAGGTCAGGGCCCACCTGGGGGGACTGCGCAACGAGCGTTGCGTGCGCGCGGCTACCATGGGCGGGTGACCACAGACGAGAGTGCGGACTCGCCCTGGTGGGACTGGGTCCAGCGCCAACTGGACGACCACGGGATGACCACGGCGCGGCTGAGCGAGCTGACCGGGTTGGACCGCAGCGCCTTCACCCGATGGCGCAGGGGCGAGCGCCCCACCCTCGACACCGCCCGGCTGGTGGCCAAGGCGTTCGGCATCAGCCCGCTGGAAGTCATGGTGGAGGCGCAGCTGATCTTCCCCGAGGAAGCGGGCATGAAGGGGATGCGCAGTCCCGACCCGGGGGCGCTGACCGACCAGCAGCTGGTGGCCGAACTGAGCCGCCGCCTCAAGCGCTCGTCCCCGAGTGATACGTAGTCACCTACGTAGGTCTGGCGATGTGTCACCGACCCCTCGGCCGACATCGTGGTAGCCAACCGCACCACGACCGTGGTCGGAACCACGAGGAGTTCGCCATGACCATCGACTCGCTCCCGCAGCCCTGCCCGCGCTGCCTGCGCGACACGGTGCTCGTCACGAACCGCGTCGGCAGGCAGTGGCTGCACGTCGGCACGTGGCGGCTGCGGTGTGACCGCGTCGTCGGCACCATCGACGAGCAGGATGCGGAAAAGCAGACGGCCTGAGGGGCACACACACGACGAACCTGACGGGGACCGACCCCGTCAGGTTCGTCGCTTTTTATGAGCTCGGTAGCTAGGAGACGCGAAAGAGCTCGCAAGACATGAAAGCGCGGCCAGGCGGCGCGCTAGCGGCACGAGGGGATGCCGTGCTGGACACCCCCAGAAAGCCGGCCGCCGAGCGGTCGGGACGCTCGGCGGCCGAGATCGTGGTTCCGCCTTGGTTCAGGCGGCGGCGGCGTAGGTGGCGGCGACGACGCGGTGGTCGGACAGCATCAGGCCACCGTCGTCGAACAGCACCACGCCGTTGCACAGCAGGTACCAGCCCTGCTCCGGGTGGGAGGTGGTGATCCGCGCCCACTGGCCGTTCGAGTCCGTCCCTGACGGGCACCGGGGTTCGTGCTGGCACATGATTGACGCTCCTGACGGTCCAACGGCCAATCCTTCAACCGACCTCTGTGTTCTGGACCACGTGACTAAAGACTGCGCTCGTCGCGCCCGCCGGTCATCGGGAGAACTACGTATCCACTGCTCAAGTCCGTACGCTTGGCCCTTGACGGGGGAGACGGGAGTCGAACCGTGGTCGTCGCGGAGGTGCCTCATCCGACGGTCGGGCTGCCGGCCGAGCTGACCAGCTTCATCGGCCGCCGACGTGAGCTGGAGCAGGCCAGGCGGTTGCTGTCCGCCAACCGTCTGCTGACCCTGACCGGTGCGGGCGGCGTGGGCAAGACCCGGCTGTCGCTCCGGATCGCCGACCAGGCGCGGCGGACCTTCCCGGACGGCGTCTACCGGGTGGAACTCGACGCGTTGCACGACCCCTCCCTGCTGGCGCAGAGCGTGGCGACGAGGTTCGGGCTGCGTGACGCGTCGGTCGAGCCCGCGGAACGGCTCGCCGAGCACCTCGAGGACAAGCGGCTGCTGCTGGTGCTCGACAACTGCGAACACCTCGTGGACGCGTGCGCGATTCTGGTCGGCAAGCTGCTCGGCGCCGCGCCCGGCCTGCGCGTGCTCGCCACCAGCAGGCACGTGCTGGGCATCGCGGGCGAGCAGACGATGGTGGTCCCGCCGCTCCCGGTGCCCGACGACACGGACCGGACCACGGGCTGTGAGGCGGTCGACCTGTTCGCCGACCGCGCGGCGGCGGTGCTGCCCGGCTTCACCGTCGACGAGCGCAACCGGCACCTGGTCGTGCGCATCTGCCGTCGGCTGGACGGCATCCCGCTGGCCATCGAGCTGGCCGCCGCGTGGGTGCGCACGCTGTCGCTCGCCGACATCCACGACCGGCTGGACGACTGCCTCAAGCTGCTCAACCGGGGCAGCCGCACCGCGCCGTCACGTCAGCAGACGCTCGCGGGCGCGATCGACTGGAGCCACGACCTGTGCCTGCCCGAGGAGCGGGCGCTGTGGGCCCGGCTGTCGGTGTTCGCGGGCGGGTTCGACCTGGACGCGGCCGAGGCCGTCGGCTCGGGCGGTGACATCGCCGTAGCGGACGTGATCGGCCTCGTGGCGGGCCTGGTGGACAAGTCGATCCTGATCCGCGACCCGGACACGCACGGCCGGACGGCGCGGTACCGGATGTTGGAGACGATCCGCCAGTACGGGCGGGCGCGGCTCGCGTCGTCGGATTCGGGCTCGGGCTCGGGCGACGAGGATGCCGTACGGGCCCGTCACCTGGAGCACTACGTGCGCCTGGCCGAGCGGTACCGGTCCGAGTCCTTCGGCCCGCACCAGCTCGACTGGGTCCAGCGGATGATCCGCGAGCACCCGAACCTGCGGATCGCGATCGAGTTCGCCCTCACCGGAGCCGGGCGGGTCCGCGCCGCCACGGACATCGCCTCCCGCCTGTGGAACTTCTGGTTCTCCGGCGGCTTCCTGCGGGAAGGCCACCGCTGGCTGACCAGGGCGCTCGAAGCGGACCCCGAGCCGACCCGCTCACGTGCCGAGGCGCTGTGGACCTGCGCTTTCATCTCCGTCCACCTCGGCGAGGCCGACTCGGCCCGGCGGATGCTCGCCGAGTGCGAGGTCCTCGCCGAGCAACTGGACGACGACCCGCTGCGCGCCCACCACGCCGAGGCCGCAGGCCTCGCCGCACTGCACCGCGGTGAGGTGCCGGCGGCGTGCGCGCTGCTGGAACAGGCGGTCGTCGGACACCGGGAGGTCGGAGATCTGCTCGGGCTCGCGGACTCGTTGATCCTGCTGGCCGCGGCGACCCTGTTCAGCGACGACCCACGCGGCGCCGACGCGGCGGCAGAGGCCTTGGAGCTGTGCGAGACCCATGACGCCACGTGGACGAGGGCTTACGGGCTGTGGGCGGTGGCGGTCCACAAGTGGCGTGCCGGCGACCACCGCGACGCCGAGCGGCTGAGCCAGGACGCCATCCGGCTGCAACGGGCGGCCCGGGACTGGACGGGCCTGGCCTACCTGCTGGAGGCGCTGGCCTGGTGCACGGAGGGAGCGGGCCGGCCGGAGCGGGCGGCGCGGTTGCTCGGCGCGGCCACCGCGGTGTGGCGGCTGAGCGGGGCGAAGACCTACGAGGCCCCGCCCTACGCCGCCGTCGACGAGCAGATCGCGGCACGGGCCACCGGCGAGATCGGCGCGGAGGCGTTCCGGACGGCGTTCGAGGAGGGCAAGGCGCTCGGTCTGGAAGACGTGATCGCGTACGCCCTGGAGGAGAAGACCGCGAAGCCGGCATCGCCCGACGAATCGCTCGACACGGGTCCCGGCCTGACCCGCCGGCAGCTGGAGATCGCCCACCTGGTCGCCGAGGGCCTGAGCAACAAGGAGATCGCGGCCCGGCTGGTGATCGCCCTGCGGACGGCGGAGACCCACGTCGAGAACGTGCTGACCAAGCTGGGCTTCACCTCGCGCACCCAGATCGCCACGTGGGTCGCCGAACGCCGCGCCGACCGTTGAACCCCCTGGTACACCGGTCGCCTACATCGCAGGGATGACGTCGGCCGGCCTCATCCTCGTGCGGTACCGGAAATGCCTCCGTCGACCGACGCGCCCGGACCGGGAGCGCTTCTAGCGTCCACCGGACCAGATGCGACGACCGAGGGAGTCCGATCATGACCACACCGGCGATCGAACCGCGCGACGCGAGTCCCCGACACGGGAAGCCGCCGGTCCCGGGTGGCCGCATGACGGCCGTTGCCGGGCTCCTCGCCGTGGCGGCGTCCGCCTTGTCCGTGCCTGCCGCGGCCTCGGGAGGCACGCCGCACCTGTCCAAACCCACCGGTCCGCACTCGATCGGAACCACGTCCCTGCACCTGACGGACACCTCGCGCCCCGACCCGTGGGTTCCTGAAGAGGAAAGGGAGCTCATGGTCTCCCTGTGGTACCCGGCGAAGCCTTCGGGCGGGCCGCGGGCGCAGTACATGACGCCGACGGAGTCGGAACTCATGCTGAAGCACGGGGGCATCACCGGGCTGCCGTACGACGTGCTCAGCACGACGCGAACCAACGCGGTCAAGGACGCCACGCCGACCGGGCGCACGCGCGGCCTGCCCCTGGTCGTGCTGTCGCCCGGCTACACCAAGTCCCGCAAGACGCTCACCGGCCTGGCCGAAGACCTGGCGAGCCACGGCTACGTGGTGGCCGCGGTCGATCACACCTACGAGAACCCCGCCACCACGTTCCCGGACGGCCGGGTCGCCACCTGCGCCTCGTGCGAGATCCCGCACGACCCGACGTTCTGGGACAAGCTGGAGGCGGGCCGGGCCGTCGACATCTCGTTCGTGCTCGACGAACTGACCGGGGCGCAACAGAAGTGGGCCCGGCTGATCGACCCGGCCAGGATCGCGATGGCGGGCCACTCCGTCGGCGGCGCGAGCGCCATGACCGCCATGCTGGCCGACTCCCGGTTGCGCGCCGGGATCGACGTCGACGGCGTCACGCACACGCCGATCCCGGACACCGGGCTGTCGCGGCCGTTCCTGTTCATGGGCAGGGAATCCGCTTACACCCCGGGAACCCCTAACGCGTTCTCCTGGGAACGTGACTGGCCGCACCTGACCGGGTGGAAGCGGTGGCTCGTGGTGTCCGGCGTCACACACGCCTCCTTCACCGACGTCGGCCTGCTGGGGGAGCAACTCGGCCTCGACGGCGGAGCCGAGCTGCCCGCTGCCCGCGCCACGGAGATCACCCGCCGGTACACCCGGGCGTTCTTCGACCTGCACCTGGGCAACAGGCCCCAACCCCTGCTGGACACCCCGTCGCCGCGCTACCCCGAGGTGAAGTTCTGCGCCGTGGAGACCAAGACCTGCGAGTAGGTCGGCGACGCGCCGACAACGAGGTGGGGAAGACCGAACCCCGGTCGCGGCCCGTCGAGCAGCCGCTCCGCCGGCGGAAACCCCTTGCCGAGCTGTCCTATTCGGACCGTGTTGCCGGTAAAGTCGCCACGTCGCCGCCGCGTGGGTAGTGGGGCGAGTGCGAGGCGGGGTGGGGGATGGCGGGGCAGGCCGAACGTCGGCTGCGGCGGTTCGGCCGTCGGTACGCGGTGGTGGTCCGCCTGGCGACGTTGCTGCCCATCGCCGCGGTCGCCCTGCTCAGGGCGACGCCGTCGCAGTTGCCGGCCATCGTCTTCGTCGTCGGTGCCGCCGTGGTGTGGACGTGCGGGTACGGGTGGTGGCTGCAGAGGACCGACGGCCCGCTGCCGGTCGCGGTGGACGTGGTGGTGCTGCTCGGCGTGTGCCTGAGCATCTTCGTGACCGACGCCGTCGAGCACACCAACATCGGCTGGATCAGGCTCCTCGTCACGTTCGCCTGCGTGACCTACCAGTGGCACACCTCGCCGTTGGCGGGCGGTGTCGCGGCACTCGCGGTCGACGGCGGGCTGATGATCACCACCAGCGCCGCCGGAGCGGACCCCGACCTGCTGGTCGGGCAGGCGTGGGTGCTGGTGGCGGCCACGTTGTCCAGAGCGGCGTGGCTGCTCGTCCGGCGTGCCGCGGCGCGGGCCGACCGGATGGCCGCCGAGGCCGCACAGGCCCGTCGGGACTCGCTGGTGGCGGCGGCCGTGCGCGCCGGAGAACGGGAATTCGCCGCCGCCCTGCACGACACCGCCGCCGCGACGCTGCTGATGGTCGGCAGCGGGCAGGTTCGCGGGGACACCGCCTGGCTGGCGCCGCAGGCGCGCCGTGACCTGGAAAGGCTGCGCACCGACCACACCCGGGCAGCCCGGCACACCGACCTCGTCCGGTTGCTGGACGCCGAGATCGAGGCCGTGCACCTGGACGTCGAGTTCGACGCCCCCGACCGGCTTCCGCTGCCGTCCGAGGTGGCGACGGCGTTGGCCGACGCCACCAGGGAGGCGCTCAACAACGTCCGCCGGCACGCCGGCACCGGACGGGCGGTCATCCGGCTCGGCGCGGACGAGCAGTGGGTGCGACTCGACATCGTCGACGAGGGGAACGGGTTCCAGGTCGACGACGTCCCGGCCACCCGACGCGGGTTGCGGGAGTCGGTGCGCGGCCGGTTGAGCCGTATCGGCGGCACGGCGGCGGTCAGCTCCAGCGTCGGTGCGGGCACCGCCGTGCGGTTGGCCTGGGGTGCCCGCGGTGAGTGACGCCGTCGGCGGGCAGACGCGGGCACAGCTGCTGCTCGCCCTGCGGACCGCGATCCTGCTCGTGAGCGTGGCCGTCGTCTGCGGGCTCGGCCTCGCCAACCTGGTGCGCCACCTCGGATCCCACGAATTCCCGCTCGCGCAGGTGGGCGCGTTCGCGGCGCTGGCCGCTGTGCTCGCCGTCGAAGCCGTGCTGCTCGTCCGGCGCCGACCGTGGGGCCGGCTGCGCCTGCCGGCCGTCGCCGTCGTGCTGGCCGCGTCGGTGCTGTCCGCCGCGACCCTGCCCGACGGTCGCACGGCGTCCGGCGTGGACTGGGTCTTCGGCGCGGCCAACTGGGTCGGGCTCGTCGTGCTGCTGGACCGTCCACTGCGGACCGTGGTGGCGTTCCTGTCGGCGCACGAGCTGATCGCCGCGCTGAACCTGGTCCTGTTCGACGACGTCGACAAGGGCGACCTGGCGCGGCTCGCCACGGGCTCGGTCAACGTGATCGGCTTCCCGCTGTGCGTGGCGGTGGTGGCCGCGGTGCTGAACCGGCTCGCCGCGGAAGCGGCGGCGGCCGGCGCCGAGATCGAGCGGGTGCGCACCGAGGAGGCCGTCACGGCGGAGTCGCACCGGCGCAGGCAGCAGCGGTTCGCCGAGCTCGCCGACGGCACGATCCCGCTGTTGGCCGGGCTCGCCGACGGCTCGCTCAACCCCGAGGACGCCTCGGTCCAGCGACGCAGCGCGATCGAGGCGGCCCGGATGCGGCGGCTGTGCGCGGAGACGGACGTGGTGACGAACCCGTTGCTGCACGAGCTGCGCCACTGCGCCGACGTCGCCGACCGCAAGGGCGTCGTGGTGGAGCTGGAAGCACGCGGCCACTGGCCGACACCGCCCGTCACCGTCCGGCGGGACCTCACCGACGCCGCGCTGACCGCTCTCGCCACGGCCGCCTCGTGGGCGCGGGTCACCGTGGTCGGCGACCACGAGCTGGTGTCGGTCAACGTCGTCGCGGACTGCGGCGAGGTCGAGCCGCCGCGCCCGGCGACGCCCGGTGTGCGGGTCGAGGTGCTCGGCAACGGCGAGACGGTCTGGATGGAGGCCCGATGGCAGCCGACGACGTGATCACCGCGGTGATCGTCGACGATCACGCGGCGATCAGCGCGGGCGTCCGCTACTGGTGCGAGCAGGCTTCCCCGGCGATCCGCCTGGTCGACGCCGGTGACCGGCTCGCCGACGTCTGGACCGGCCCGGGTGCCACCGCCGACGTGGTGATCTTCGACCTGGAGCTGGTGCCGGGCCGACCGGACTTCACCGAGCTGCGCAGGCTGGTGGACAGTGGCCGCCGCGTCGTCGTCTACTCCCAACACGCCGACGCCGCCACCGCGCTCAAGTGCGTCGACCTCGGTGCGCTGGCCTACCTGACCAAGCGGGAAGGCCTGGAGCACCTGATCCCCGCCGTCCGGGCCGCCGCACAGGGCATGCCCTACACCGCGCCGTCCTTGTCGGGCGCGCTCGTCGCCGACGACGCACCCGACCGGCCACGCCTGTCACCGCGTGAGGCGGAAGTCCTGCGGGCGTGGTTCACCTCGTCGTCCAAGGAACTCGTCGCCGCCAAGCTCAACATCACGGTGAAGACCGTCGACACGCACATCGCGCGCGTGCGGGTGAAGTACGCGAACGCCGGACGGACGGCCCGCACCAAGAGCGAACTCGTGAGCCGGGCGCTCGACGACGGGCTCATCACGCTCGCGGAACTCAACCAAACCGATACCGCGCTGTAGGGCGTTCACCGGACACCGGGGAAACCGCCGCGCCCGTACGCTCTCCACCGAGCGCGTTGCATTGGTCGTGGATCCAGCTCGCCCGTGCCTTCGAGGGGTAGGTGCGGGGCGTGGCCGGAGAACCCGCGGCGGACGTTGCGGAATCGCCGTTGAAACGCGGGGTGCTCTGTCTGGATGTGTCACACGAAGGCCCTTGTCGAGGAGGTCCGATGACGCACCCCGGTGCGCCACAGCACTACCCGCAGCCCGGGCAGTACCCGCAGCATCAGCCGCAGTTCCCGCAGCAAGGGCAGCAGTACGGGCATCCGCAGCAGGGTCAGCACTACCCGCAACAGTATTTAGGGGGACCACCACCGCGGCGCGGCAACAAGGCCGGCGTGGTGATCGGGGTGCTGGCCGTCGTCCTCGTGCTCGGCCTGGCATTCGCCGGGTACTGGGTGTTCTTCGAAATGGACGACTCCGCCGACGCGCGGCCGGCCGTGGACGCCTCCCAGGACCTGGAGAAGGCGCCGATCGGCTGCGCGATGTTCGACGAGGCGGAGGTGGCTCCCCACATCCCCGGCCGCATGGACTACGAGGAGGGCTCGGCCAACCCGGGTGTCGGGGAGTCGTACGACCAGGGGCAGTGCATGTGGAACAACCCCGACTTCATCAAGGAGAAGGTCCGCCCGTCACACGTGATCGTGACCAGCTACGTCTACCATGCCAACATGACGATGTCCGGCGTGGACAGGGCGAAGGAGCACCTGGAGCGCCGCGTGCGCACTGGGGTCGCGGTGAACGTGAAAGGCGCCGACGACGCTCTGCTCGTGGAGCAGAGGAAGGTCGACTGGACGGTGGAGCTCGTCGTCCGCTACCACAACGTCGTCTACTCCGTCGTGTACGCCAACCAGACCGATGGTGCGAACGTCAAGGGCGGGGCGACGGCACTGGCCACCATCGCGATCGGCAAGGTAGTGCCGGACGAAGACTGACGAGCCGGCAGACATCGGCCCGCAGGCGGCAGGCGATGCGGCTTCCAGCCCAGCGTGAAGGCGGGACAGCTCAGCCTAAAAGATCAAGCCCCGGCCGCGTTTCCGCTGGCCAGGGCCTGATTCACCCGGCGAAAGGTGAGTGCCCCCGGCAGGATTCGAACCTGCGACACACGGTTTAGGAAACCGATGCTCTATCCCCTGAGCTACGAGGGCGCGTGGTGCAGCCTACCGGGTGGTGGGTAGGGCTTTGGGTGGAGGGGTTGTCACTCGGTGGGCCTAGGAGTGTGCACCTTGGGTTAGGTGGGGCCTGCGACCCCTCGGCTGTCTGGGGGAAGTGGGCGACCTCATCTGTTCCGCATCGGTCAAGTGAGGTACAGAAGGGGCATATCGCCCTCCGACGAAAGCCATCCCATGAGCAGTAGACCCTGGCCTGACTTCCGTCCCGGCCCCCTCGGCTCCGTCGGCGCCTGGTGGCGTCGGCTCCGCGCCCGCCCCGTCGACGCCGAGCAGTACACGTTCGTCCCCGCCTCGACCTCCCACCAGCACCCGTTCGAGACGCCGCTCCCGAGCGCCGTCTACGGGCTGGACTTCCAGGCCCGGATGACGATCCACTGGCGGGTCGACCTGACGACCGGTGTGCGGCACACCGCACCGCGCAGCGCCGCCGTCAACGACATCATCCACCGGGCCAAGGCGCTGACCGAACGGGCGATGCTCGTCCACCACGCCCCGCTGCAGCACCAGCTCGGGGCCGAACTCGCCGCCGAACGGCAGGTCGAGGGCACGCACGTGTGGGCGCGTGCGGACGGCATCGAGCTGACCGCCGACGACCACGACCTGGAGATGGCGCGCAAGCACATCGAGCTCCTCCAGACCACCACCATGCGCCAGGCCGAACGGGACGCCGAACGCGCCGAGATCAAGTACCTGCGCGACGAGGTCCTGACCGACCTCTCCACCGCCACCATCTGGTGGCTCGTCCGCAACGGCTACCAGGTCGAGCAGGCCGTCGCCCTCAGCCGGCACCTGGCCGAACTCGTCGGCATCGCCTCCCAGCGCCGCGACCAGCACTGGGCCGACACGCTGGTCACCTCGTTCGAAAGCGCTCTCCCGCGCCTGGACGACGGGCACCGCGCCGACGTCCGCCTCCACCTGGCCAAGGCCCTCGGCATCTACGGCGGCTCCACCGTCGCCGCGGAGTTCGCCGAGCAGGTCGGCCTCCCCCACCACCAGAACGGCGCCAAGCCGCTGACTTAGCCAAAAAATCCGACGCAGTCCCTAATGTGGTCACCGTGACCCAGAACCTGACCGAGGTGCGCGGCGCGGCCGTGGCGGGCGCGTTGCGCGTCCTCGCCCGGCTGACGCCGTTCGTCGAACCCGAGTTGATCGGCCTGCGCGACGTGGTGCGACCCGGAGACGTGTGCGTCGACATCGGCGCCGCGCTCGGCCTCTACACCGTCTCGCTGTCCCGCCTCGTCGGTCCACAAGGGACAGTGCACAGCATCGAGCCGCTGGTGTTCGCGCACCCCGCGCTGTCCTACCTGCTCCGACCCCGCGAAGGCCGGAACGTCGTGCGGCACTCCGTGGCGTTGGGCGTCGCCGAAGGCCGTGACGTGATGAGCGTCCCGGTGCGCCACGGCACACCGGTCACCGGCCGCTCGTTCCTCACCTCGGGCGCGGACGGGCTGGGCTCCAACGCCGAGTTCACCGACCACCTCGAAGTCCTCGTCCGCACCGACACCCTGGACCGGTTCGTCGCGGCCAACGCCATCGACCGGCTGGACTTCGTCAAGGCCGACGTCGAGGGTGCGGAACTCCGCGTGCTGCAAGGCGGTTCGGAGACGATCGAGAGGTTTCGACCGAAACTTCTTCTCGAGATCGAGGAACGGCACGTGCTGCGCTTCGGCTACCGGGCCCGGGACGTCCAGGACTGGCTCGCCGAACGCGGCTACCGCATGCACGCCTGGCACCGCAACGCCTGGCGGCAGGTCGACCGGATCGACGGCCGGGTGCGGAACTACCTGTTCAAAGCGTGAGAAGACCCTGATCAGAGCCTGAAAAGGCGGAAGACCCCGGTCCCTGGGGGTGGACCGGGGTCTTCCTGCGGACCGGTCTACGTGACGTAGACCTCAAGTTCGTAAACCGAGTATCCGTATTCTGTCGCCCGTTGGATACCCGTCATTCGTACGAATCGTGCCGTACCGGGCGGGAACGACGCAACATCCCGGCCACCATCGCCTGCGGACGTCGTGTACACCGTGCGCCACGTGCTGCCGTCGGACGACAGCTCTATGCGATACCCCTTGGCATAAGACGCTTCCCACGACAGCACGACCCGGCCGACGGTGCGCGCCGCGCCCAGGTCCACCTGCACCCACTGCTGGTCGGACCAGTCGCTGGCCCACCGGGTGTCCGGCTTGCCGTCCACGGCGTTGGAGGGCGGTGAGTTGTACCAGCCGGTTTCGTGGCTGCTGGCGGTGGCCGTGGTGCCGGCCGCCAGGTTCGCCACGTTGGCGCCGCGGCGGGACGGGAACTGCACGACCTGCTGGTACGTGGGTCGGTTCTGCCAGTTCACCTTGTCCTGGTTGATGCCGCCCATGGCCCGGTGGATGATCGTGTCCGCGCACCACTGATCACCGGCGGCGCACGAGTCGTCACCGGGGTACACCGCCGTGGCGGGCTTGGCCGCCGCCGCACGCAGGCTGTCCAGCAGCACCTGCCGGCACGCCGCCACCGCACCGCCACCGCAGTAACGGGCGCCCAGGGCGCCGTCCACCCGATCGCCGAGCACGGCCCGCAGGTCCTTGTCGACGTAGCTCCACCAGCCGTACTGGAACGAGGAGCCCTTGTGCGGCGCGGCGCCGTGCGTGTCCGACGGCGCCTCGTCGACCTGGAGCGCACGCGTCAGCTGCCCGTACAGCCCGTCACCGAGCCCCGGCTTGAACTGCGCCTCCACCAGCAGCGGCCACCACGCGTCGAGCAGCCGGATCGCCTCGGCGTGCCCGTACGCCTTGCTGCCGCGCGAGGTCTCCTTGCGCAGCGAACCGGACCGCTGCCACTCCCGCAGCTTCCCGACCGCCGCGGCCAACGTCGGATCGGTCACCGCCGCCGTGTCGATCACCCGCAGCAGGTCCGGCAGCACCTGCTCGGCACGCAGGTCGGCCACCCCCGCCTCGGCCATCGCCCGGGTCAACGACGCCCGCGTGACGGGACCGCGCGCGATCAGCGCCCGCACCCGGTCGTCCAGCAGGTCGCCGCGGTGCACGGAGCCGTTGCCGTAGCCCGACGCCGAGTAGTCCAGCGCCTGCTTGTTGTTCCAGCTGATGTAGTAGTCCTGGTTGATCGAGTTCGGGTGCTGCGCGAACGGCGTGTACGTCGCCGTGTTGCGGTCGGCGTTCCAGCCTTCCCACTCGTACGCGGCCTCGGCCTTCACCGGCAGGTGCGGGTCGACGGTCGCCTTGCGCACCGGGTTCGCGCCGGAGTTGAAGTACGCGGTGTCCCGCGAGTCCACGTAGAACCAGTTGAAGGCGTACCCGACGTCCTCGGCGGCGCGCTGGAAGTCGGCGGCCGACTTGATCGCGTCGGGGTCGTTGAACTCCTGGAACCCGACGATCGAGTCCACCTCGTGCAGGTAGGTCGACCGCAACGACGTGTACGCGACGAACTTCCCGCCCACCTTCGCCCGGCTCTGCACCAGCCCGTACTTCGTGCGGTACATGACCAGCGTGTACGAGCCGGCGGGCGTCGGGTCGGCCACCGTCGGCTTCCAGGCGTTCTTGCGCTCCAACCGCTCCATCGGCAGGCACTGCCCGTGGTACCGGTAGTGCAGCGACGACGCGGTGGGCGTGCCGTTATCGGGCTCGCACAGCTCCACGGCGTACGTGTCGGTGATGTCCTGCCCGGCGGACGTCGCGCTCCACGAGTAGTCGACACCACGCCCGAGCTGCACGTACATCGACACACCCGCGAACGACACGCCGCGCGCCCGCAGGCCCGGACCGTTCAGCTCCTGCAGCATCAGCAGCTGCGGCGCGAAGTACCCGGTCTGCGGTCCCCACACGGCGATCGGGTTGCCGGTGTCGGTGTGCGCGCCGGACACGGCCAGCGCGTTGGACATGCCCTGCTTCTTGTTCAGCAGGTCGCGCGGCAGCACGCCGTCCGCGAAAAGCCCTTCCGCCGCCTTGAGATCCGCCGGCACGTCCACAGTGGACTGAGCGGCTGAGGTCTGGTCGTAGACCATCGGCTCCGGCGTCACCACGCCGCCGTCGGGCAGCGCCACGCCCTGCGGGTTGGCGGGCGTCGTCCCGTACGGGAAGCGCTGGCCGTTGTGCAGGGTGAGCACCGACTCGGGGTCGTTCTGCTCGCGGAACGACCGCCACACCTGATCGCCCACCGCGGCGCCGTACCGGTTCTGCGCGGCCAGCTTCACCAGCGCGTTCTGCACCTCGCCGCCGCCGCCCGCGCCGAACAGCCCGCCCACCACGGCCGCGATCGCGACCAGGTCGGTCGGCTGGAACGGCTTGATGTCGTTCCAGTTGGTGACCGAGTCGGCGTGCCCGGTCAGCACGTACTCGCCGGGGAAGTACCGGCCGTTCACCGACTCGGTGAGGTAGGCGTTGATGCCCGCGATGTAGTCCTTCACGTCCTGCAACGCCTGCGCGCCGCGCGGTCCCTGGGACGCCACCTGGTCGATCTGCGCCTGGAGGTCGGCCTCGGTGTACGGGATCTGGTTGTAGAAGCTCTGCTCCAGCACCCGGTTGCCCTCGGCGCCGCCCGCGAACCCGGACAGCTGGCCGCGGCCGAGGTGCCGGAACAGGTCCATCAGCCACAACCGGTCCTGCGCGGCGGCGTAACCCGCGCCGAACTCCGTGCCCGACCGCGTGGTCCCGTAGATGTGCGGCATCCCGATGGCCTTGTCGCGCACGATCGTGACGTCGGCGCGCGGCTTGATCGTGCTCTCGACCTGGTCCGCCGGGACGCCGAACGACGCGTCGTTGAAGAACGTGCCCAGCTGCTCGTTGGTCAGGCCGCTGTAGCCGGAGACGAGGGAGTCGTAGCGGCCGAGCTGGTCGGCGGAGTGCGCCGGACGGGTGCCGAACGCCTGGTGGGACAGGATCTCGGCGAGCGTGGCGTTGCCGTTCTGACCGGGCGGCAGCACGTCGTGGCACTGGCCGAGGCAGTGGTCGTCCGGGGTGAACGCGGTGGTCCTGACCTCGGCTTGGGAGGTCGTGGGGACGGTGAGGGCGGTCGCCGTGAGGAGGGCGACCACGGCGAACGATCGGGTGGCTCTCCGCATGGCGCGAAGCTCCTTCCAGGCAGGGATCGTGTGACGCACGTTACTGTGAAGTAGGCATTCGCGAAAGACCTTCGCGTTTGCCCCCTGTGGGCCGTCGACCTGCGTGTCACGCGCGTGTGCACGTATGAGCAGTACGGCAGCCCGTCGTCCGCCCATGCGGGGCCATAGGGACTACGGGGTGCGGTCTATCCGGACCACAAGCCCTGCGGCCGGTTGTCGCGTCGGCGCGAGGAAGTCGCGCGGGTCCCGAGCCGGCCTCGGATATTTCCTGGCAACTGTGAACAGGCGGATCCTGTGTCTTTCCATGGTGAGATAACGGTGAATTAACGTCAGCTTGCGTGTTCGTGCGCGATGCTGGGCGAGTACGAACACGAAACGCCAACGCGGGGAGGCGTCGTGATCAAGGTGATGCTGGCCGACGACGAAGACCTCGTCCGGTCCGGCCTTCGCATGATCCTCAGCAGCGCCGGCGACATCGAAGTCGTGGCCGAGTGCGACGACGGGCACCTGGTGGCCGACCTGGCGCGCCGGCACCGCCCGCACGTCGTGCTGCTGGACATCCGGATGCGGTCGTCCGACGGGTTGATGGCGCTGCGCAGGCTGCGCGCCATTCCCGACCCGCCGAAGATCGCCATGCTCACCACGTTCGACGTGGACGAGTACGTGTCGGAGGCGCTGCGGCTGGGCGCCTCGGGCTTCCTGCTCAAGGACACCGAACCCGAGCAGCTGGTCCGGGCGGTGCGCGACCTCGCGCTGGGCGGCGCCGTGCTCGACCCCGGCGTGGCGGCCAGGGTGCTGGCCGCGGTCGCCGACGGTGAACGGGCCGCCGAGCCCGCGCGCCGGCTGCTGGCCTCGCTGTCCGAACGCGAGCGCGAGGTGCTGGTGCTGATCGGGCAGGGCATGTCCAACGCCGAGATCGGCGGGACCCTGCACCTGTCCGAGGCCACCGTGAAGGGCTACGTCTCGTCGGTGCTGGGCAAGATCGGCGCGGTGAACCGGGTCCAGGCGGCACTGGTCGCGTTCCGCGGCGGTTTGATCGCTTGACTGTGTTTGATTGCCGCTGCTCCGCAGACGGCGGGCTCGGTCGCCCGGGAGGTCGGTCGTTCGCGCCTGATTTTCCGACGATCGAAAAGCGTGATCGCCGGAAAATGAGTCGCGAACGACCGACGGCGACCTCGCGTGGTGGTCGGGATGGCGGTGTGAGACGCCGAAGGACCCGCGGGCTGGTTGCCCAGTCTGCGCGCTAATTCCCGGAGACGATTTCGGGGATCTCTACGTGGGGTTCTACTTCTACGCGGTTGCGGCCGTGGCGCTTGGCGCGGTACAGCGCCATGTCCGCGGCCGCGAACAACTTGTCCAGTTTGGCCGGTCCGGCTGCCACCCCGATGCTCACCGTCGGCCGCTGGGTGGTGCCGAGCATGGTCCAGTCGTGGCCGTCCACCGCCGCCCGGATGCGTTCGGCGACCACCGGGCCGACGTCGAGCGGGCTGCCGCCCGTGTCGCCGAGCAGCACCACGAACTCGTCACCGGCCCACCGGGCGACCAGGTCGGCGGCCCGGCACTCGCGCCGCAGCAACTGCGCGATCTCGCGCAACGTCGCGTCACCCGCCGCGTGGCCGGCGTCGTCGTTCACACCCTTGAACCGGTCCACGTCCACCAGCACCAGCCACGGCACCCGGCCGCGCGCCGCCGTGCCCTCCAGCAGACCGGCCGCCGCGCGTTCCAGCCCGAGGCGGTTCGCCAGCCCCGTCAACGGGTCGCGGGCCGCCGCCTCCTGCGCCGCCACGGCCAACCGCTGCGCCTGCACGGCCACCCGGCGCTGCTCCAACGCCTGCCCCAGTCCCTCTTGGAGGGTCACCATGGACGTCTTGCTCGCCGCGACCGAACAGCGCAACGCCGCCGCCTCGCCGACGTGGTCGTCCAGCTCCGCGCAGATGTCCGCCAGGTCCAATGAGAACCGCAGCAGCAGCGACGCGTCGTTGATGGCCTCCGCCGCGGCGACCGCCCGGCTGGCCAGCGTGCGGGCCTCCACCAGCCTGCCCTGCTCGCGCCGGACCCCCGCCAACACCCAGTTGGCCCCCGCCAAAGCCCAGTTGTTGTGGGCGTCGCGCGCCTGCCGCAACGTCTCCCGCGCGGTCTCCTCGGCCTGTTCGAACTCGCCCACACCGGCCAGCGCGCAGCCGTACGCGGACATCAGCGCCAGCCGCGTCTGCTCGGCCTTGACCAGCTCCAAACCCTCTTTGAGGTACCCGCGCGCCTCCTCGAAGATCGCCGGCGCCTGGTCCGGCGGCGACGAGATGGCGCGGAAGTTCAACAGGCCGCCGAGGCCCTGGAGGCACTGGCTCAGCACCTCGGCCGCGGTCTCGTGGCTGTCCATCGCCCGGCGGGCGACCTGCGCGGACAACCGCAGCATGTCGATGGCCGCACGGCGGTTGCCGATGCCCTCCAGCAGGTAGGCCAGCGCGTGCATGGCCAGTGCGGCGGCCGGGTTGTCGCTGTGCTCGCCGTCGAGGTCCGTCCACCCCTCCGCGGCCAGCTCCAACGCCAGCGGGATGCGACCGAGCCGCCACGCCAACTTGCCCTGGTTGATCAGCACCGCGGCACGCTGCAAGCGGTCGGCGCCGGGCGGCACCCGGCCCACCACCTGGTCGAACAGGGTGTTGGCCTCCGGCAGGCGCCCAGCGTTCAGCAGCTCCTTGACCTCGAGGTCGAGTTGCGGCACCTGCCCCGCTACCAGCGGATCTCGCTGCTCCACTCGTGCTGACACTCCATTCCGACTCGGCGAGTCGGTACGCGGGCCCGCTCGCCGACGGCACGGCCATCACAGGCTACCGGCCCGAACGCCGTGTGTACCGCTCCTGGTGGAGTACGTCCTCGAGCGGCATCCGGTTGCGCCAGCCGTGCCGCTCCAGATCGGGCGTCTCGGGAAGCTTGTCGACGGGACCGACGCACAGCCACGCCACCGGCCGCAGCCGCTGCGGGATGTCGAGCAACCGTCGCAATTCGTCCTCGCGGTAGAAGCTCACCCAGCCGACACCCAGGCCTTCGGCGGTCGCGGCCAGCCACAGGTTCTGGATGGCCAGGCACACCGAGTAGAGGCCGGCGTCGGCGATGGCGTGCCTGCCCAGCACGGCGGGCGAGCCGCGATCGGGGTCGTAGGTGACGACCACACCGACCGTCGACTCCAGAATGCCCTCGACTTTGATCTTCGCGAAGAGTTCGGCCTGCCGAACCTCCAGTTCGGCCGCGAAGACGCTGCGCTCGGCCTGGACGTGGTCGCGGAACGCGCGGCGGGTGTGCTCGTCGCGCACGACGATGAAGTCCCACGGCTGGGACAGGCCCACGCTGGGCGCGGCGTGCGCGGCGGTGAGCACCCGGCGCAGCACCTCGGGTGGGATCGGGGCGCCGGTGAACTCACCCCTGGTGTCCCTCCGGCGGTGCAGGACGTCGTAGAAGCTCATTCGAACGATCGTGCCTCACACGATTCGGTGAACCCGACCGCGGGAGGGTGGCGTGCGTCTCAACCGGGCGTTGAATGGCCGGTCATGGTCGGAACAGTGCACGGGTCCGCGCTCGGCTTCGCGGGCGGCGTCGGGGCGACCGCCCTCGCCGCGAACTGGCCGGTGTTCGCCCTGCTCCTGCTCGTGGTGGTCGTGGTGGTCGTCTCGTGGTGGACGACCGTGCTCGGCGCGGTGCTGACCGCCGTGCAGTGCTGGGGCCTGTACGCGAGCTTCGTCGTCGGCGACGAAGGGCGCCTGGTGCCGGACTGGCCCGCGTTGGCGGTGCTGGCGGTGGCCAGCACCGCGTCGCTCAGCGGCCTTGCGAGGGGTAGGGCAGCAACGCCATCTCCCGCGCGTTCTTGATCGCGGTGGCGACCTGGCGCTGCTGCTGCGGCGTCAGGCCGGTGACCCGGCGGGAGCGGATCTTGCCGCGGTCGGAGATGAACTTCCGCAGCAGGGTCGCGTCCTTCCAGTCCACAGTGGCCACGCCCTCCTTGCGGAGGAGGTTCGCCCGGCGTTTCGGTTCGGTTCTGTTCCGCATTTTTCTGGGCAGTCCGTCCTACCAGCTCGACTTCGTCACGCCGGGCAGTTCGCCGCGGTGCGCCATCTCGCGCAGCCGGATGCGGGACAGGCCGAACGCGCGGTAGTGCGCGCGGGGGCGGCCGTCCACCGCGTCCCGGTTGCGGAGCCTGGTGGGGCTGGCGTCGCGGGGTAGCTTCTGCAGCGCCTTGAGCGCCTCGTCGCGGCGGTCCTGGTCGGGGTGGACGCGGATGATCTCCTTCAGCTCGCGCCGCCGTTCCGCGTACCGGGCGACGACCTGCCTGCGCTGCTGGTCGCGGGCGATCTTCGACTTCTTGGCCACTTATCGCTCCTCGCGGAAGTCCACGTGCCTGCGCACGACCGGGTCGAACTTGCGCAGCACCAGGCGGTCCGGGTCGTTGCGCCGGTTCTTGCGGGTCACGTACGTGTAGCCGGTGCCCGCGGTGGAGCGGAGCTTGATGATCGGGCGGACGTCGCTCGCCTTGCTCATCGGCCCTCACCCTTCCGGATCTCGGCGAGCACGGACTCGATGCCGCGGCGGTCGATGGTCTTCATCGCCTTGGTGGACAGGGTCAGGGTCACGTAGCGGTTCTCGCCCGGCACCCAGTAGCGGCGGGTCTGGGTGTTGGGCAGCCAACGCCGTGACGTGCGCCGGTGCGAGTGCGAGACCTGTTTGCCGAAGCCCGGCTTGCGGCCGGTCAGCTGGCAGTGCCTGCGGGACATGACCCTCCTCGTTTGAAACGACAATCGTTGTCGTTTAGGGTAGCCCATGTGGAAACCGTTGTCGTTATGGTGGCCGGGATGGGTGCGCACGGCGTCGCCGAGGAGGTCTGGCGCGCCTCACCGGGATCCGTGCTCGTGCGGCACGACCTGTCGGCGCTGTCGTCCGGGCTGGTGCGGCGGTGGGTCGACGGCGTGCCGACCGAGCTGACCCTGGCCCACGGCTGCGTGTCCTGCACGCTGCGGGAAGACCTGCTGCCGCTGCTCGCGTCGCTGGGCGGACGGGTGGTGCTCGACCTCGACCCGGCGTTGGAGCCGGAGGCGGTGTGCCTGGCGTTGGTCGACGAGCCGGTGCGGGTCGAGACGGTGGTGTCCGTGGTGGACCGGGCGACCTGGTCGGTCGACGCGACGGGTGACGCGACGCTGGGTGAGCGGGGCATCGGGCTGCCGTCCGACGAGCGGACCGTGGCGCAGGTCGTGGTCGGGCAGGTGGAGTTCGCCGACGCGCTGGTGCTGACCGGACCCGCCGGCGACGACGTGCTGACGGCGGTGCTGGACCGCGTCGCGCCCGGCACGCCGCGGTTCGAACTGTCCTCTTTGGACGTCGACGCGCTGTTGGCGGTGCCGGTCGGGCGTCGGTTCACCCCGGCGTTCGGACCGTTGCTGCGCGGTGTGCCGTTGGAGCCCGCCGCCGGTGTGTCGGTCGTGCGGTTCACGGCACGGCGGCCGTTCCACCCCATGCGGCTGCACGACGCGCTGGACGTGCTGCTGGACGGCGTGGTGCGCGCCCGCGGCCGGGTCTGGGTGATCAGCCAGCCGTCCCGGGTCATGTGGCTGGAGTCGGCAGGCGGCGGCTTGAGCGTCGGCGCGGTCGGCACCTGGCTCGCCGCGCAGGACGACTGGTCCACTGTGGACTCGGAACGACGGGCGTTCGCTTCGCTGGACTGGGACCCGGAGTTCGGCGACCGGGGCCAGGAGGTGGTCGTGGTGTGCCTGCACGCCTCCGGTGAGTCCGTGCTCGCGGCCCTGGAAGGGGCGTTGGTCACGGACGAGGAGTTGGCCATGGGGCCCGAACTGGAGTTCGTGGACCCGTTCTCCGAATGGCACGAGATGGAGGAGCTGTGAAGCGCGGTATCCACCCGGACTACCACCCCGTGGTGTTCCAGGACTCTTCGACCGGGATGACGTTCCTGACCCGGTCGACCGCGACGTCCGCGCGGACGATCGAGTGGGAGGGGCAGGTGTACCCGCTGATCACGGTGGACGTGACGTCGGATTCGCACCCGTTCTGGACCGGCGCGCAGCGGGTCATGGACACCGCCGGGCGGGTCGAGAAGTTCAACCGCCGCTACGGGCGGAGGGGTCGCTGATGGCCGTTCCGAAGCGGAAGATGTCGCGGAGCAACACGCGGTCGCGGCGGGCGCAGTGGAAGGCGTCGGTGCCCGACCTGGTTCCGGTGGTGACGCTGGACGGGCGGCGGCTCATGGTGCCCCGGCGGTTGGTCCCCGCCTACCGACGGGGGTTGCTGCCCTGACCTGTGGTTGACCTTCACCCTGGGTGAAGCCGCACGGTGGAGTTCGCCGGGCCGCAGACCCGGCCGAGGAAGGGGTGGGGACGTGGAGCTGCTGACCATCGGGGCGTTCGCGCGGGCCTCCCGCCTGTCGCCGAAGGCGCTGCGGCTCTACGACGAGCTGGGCCTGCTCACGCCGGCCCGGGTCGACCCGGTCTCGGGCTACCGGTTCTACGCGCCGGACCAGCTCGACCGGGCCCGCCTGGTGGCGTGGCTGCGCCGACTGGGCATGCCGTTGGCCCGCATCCGGCGGGTGTGCGCGCTCGACCCGGCGGACGCCGCCGTCGAGGTGCGCGCCTACTGGGCGCAGGTCGAGGCCGACACCGCGGCCCGGCGGAACCTCGCCACCTTCCTCGTGGAGCAACTCTCCGGGAAGGACACCACCATGACCGTCGCACTCCGGTACGCCCTGCGCACCGACCGCGGGCTCGTCAGGGACTCGAACCAGGACTTCGGCTACGCGGGCGAGCGGCTGCTCGCGGTGGCCGACGGGTTCGGCGCCCGCGGCGAACCCCTCAGCTCGATGGCCATCGACACGCTCGCCCCGCTGGACACCGCCATCCCGGCGGGGGAGCTGCTCAACACCCTGGCGGACGCCGTGCACCGCGCCGGGACGGCGGTCGGCGACTACCTGTCGGCCCACCCGGCCGACGAGTGCAGCGGGACCACGTTGACCGCGCTGGTGCTGTCCGGGTCGCGGTTGGGCCTGGTGCACGTCGGCGACGCGCGGGTGTACCTGCTGCGCGGCGGCGAGCTGTTCCGCATCACGCACGACCACACGGTGGTGCAGTCGATGATCGCCGAGGGCAGGCTGACCGAGGAGGAGGCGGTCAGCCACCCGCAGCGGTCGATGCTGGTGCGGGCCCTGCACGGCAAGGCGGTGGAGCCTGATCTGGCCCTGCACGACGCCCTGCCGGGCGACCGGTACCTGCTGTGCTCGGACGGCCTGCACACCGTCGTGCCGCAAGCCGACGTGCTGGAGGTGCTGGAGTCCGCGGTGGACCCGGAGGAGGCGACGCGGCGGCTGGTCGAGCTGGCCAACGGCAACGGCGGCCCGGACAACGTGGTGTGCGTGGTCGCGGACGTGATCCCGGCCTAGCGCCCGGTCCTGGTCGTAGTCCTAGGACGCGGGTGCGAGCGGGCCCTGGACCTCGCCGTCCGGCGAGACCCGCCACTGGTCGAACGGCCGGTCCAGGTGCCACGCCTTGCCGTCGTGGGTGAGTACCCGGTATTCGCACGTCTCCAGGTTCGACAGCGACTCGAACAGCTCGATGCTCCACCCGAACAGGCGGCGGCACAGCAGGCGGATGGTGAGGCCGTGCGACACCACCAGCGCCGTGGTCGGGTGGGCCGGGTCCCGCATCCGGGTCTCCAGGTCGGTCAGGAACGCGGCCAGGCGGTCGTCCACGTCCGCGCCCGACTCGCCGTTCGGCAGCCGGAAGAAGAAGTGGCCGAACGCGTGGCGCTGGTGCTTCAGCACCTCCTGCCGGACCGGGTCCTGGAGGTTGCCCCAGTCCTGTTCGCGCAACCGGGGCTCGGCCACCGTGCGTTCCACCTGGTCACCGAGGTCCAGGTTGCGGAGGGTGGCCCTGGTCCGCACGTACGGGCTGACGTAGACGGCCGCCGGGTCGCCGTTCAGCAGCTCCTTGATCCGCGGGCCGGTGTCCTTGGCCTCCTGTTCCCCCAGTTCGGTCAACGGGAGGGCGTGGTCGGGGACGCGGCAGTACGCCAGCTCGTCGACGTTGCCCAGGCTCTGTCCATGGCGCAGCAGGATGATCCGCACCGGTCCATGGTGCCGGTGTTACATTCGCTGGCGAAACCGGACGGAAGGTGTCACATGATCAAGTACGTCGCCCTGTACCGGAAGCCCGCCGACGTCGAGGCGTTCGACGAGGCCTACTTCGCCTCCCACCTCCCGTTGGTCGAACGAACGCCGGGGCTGCTGCGGGCCGAGGTGGCGAAGGTCTCACGGGTCTTCGTGCCCGGTTTCCTCGGCGAGCACGAGCCGCACCTCGTGGCCGAGATGTACTTCGAGTCCGCCGCGGCGATGAAGACCGCCTTCGGGTCGCCCGAGTGGCAGGCCGCCGGGGCGAACCTCGCCGAGATCGGCGGCGTCGAGCTGGTCGCCATGTTCGCCGCCGAAGTCGTCGCCGACGATGTCGCCGAGGACGTCACCGAGGTCGGCGCGCGATGATCTCCGTGGTGATCGGCGGCGGCACGATGGGCGCCGGTGTCGCGCACCTCTTCCTCGCCGGCGGGCACGAGGTGGTGCTGGTCGAGGCGGGCGCCGACCGGGCGTTGGCCGCACGGCGGGCGGTCGAGGCGTCGCTGGCCAAGGCCGCCGAGCGCGGCAAGCTGGACGCCGTCCCGCACGAGCTGCTGAAGAACCTCACCGTGGTCGAACGGCTGGACGACGTCGCCGCCGGCGCCTCGCTGGTGGTGGAGGCGGTGCCCGAGGACGTCGAGCTGAAGCGGCAGGTGCTCAAGGCCGCCGCAAACGCTTGCCCGAACGCGGTGCTGGCGTCCAACACGTCGTCGCTGTCGATCTCGGCGATCGCCGAGGGCCTGCCCGGCGAACGGGTGCTGGGCATGCACTTCTTCAACCCCGTGCCGGTCCAGCAGCTGGTCGAGCTGGTCCACCACGACGGTGTGTCGGCCGACGTCGTCGCCCGCGTCCGCGGCTGGGCCGAGGAGCTGGGCAAGACCGTCATCGAGGTCCGGGACGCGCCCGGTTTCGCCACCTCGCGGCTCGGTGTCGCGGTCGGCATGGAGGCGATCCGGATGCTCGAAGAGGGCGTGGCGAGCGCCGAGGACATCGACACCGGCATGAGGCTCGGCTACGGCTGGCCGATGGGTCCGCTGCGGCTGACCGACCTGGTCGGGCTGGACGTCCGGCTGGCCATCGCCGAGCACCTGGCCGCCGAGCTGGGTCCGCGCTTCGAACCGCCGCGGCTGCTGCGGGACAAGGTCGCCGCCGGTCAGCTCGGGCGGAAGACCGGCCGGGGTTTCTTCACCTGGTGACTGGTAAGCAGGACGGCGTGCTGATCCGCGAACTGACGCCGGACGACGTCGAGGAGGCCGACCGGCTGCGCCGGGTCGCCTACGGGAGCATCGGCGATCCGTCGTTGTGCCCCGGCCGGCGGGGGTTGGCCGCCGAACTGGGCGGTCGGCTGGTGGGCGTGCTCACGGTCAAGGACTTCCACCAGTTCTACGGCGGGTCGACGGTGCCCATGGGCGGCATCGGGTTGGCCGTCGCGCCCCACGCGCGGGGACGTGGGCTGGCGAGCGCGCTGCTCGACGCGGCGTTGCGGGACATGCGGGAACGCGGCCAGCCGCTGTCCGTGCTCTACGCGACCGTGCCCGCGCTCTACCGGTCGCGCGGGTGGGAGCGGGCCGGGGTGTTCGAGTACCTGGAGTTCCCGCTGGACCGGATGCCCGCCGGCGAACGGGTGCTCGCGCGGCCCGCCGGCGAGGGCGACCTCCAGGCCCTGCACGCCTGCTACACCGACCTCGCGTCCACGGTGAACGGGCTCATCGACCGCAGCCCGCCCACCATCGACGTGGCCGACGTGCTCAAGCTCGACGTCGTGTCGGTGGTGCCGGGTCACGACGGCGAGGTGCGCGGATACCTCACGGCCGAACGCGGCACCCACGGGTTGCGGGTGTTCGACCTGGTCGGGCGGGATGTCGCGACCCAACTCGGGTTGCTGCGCGAGTTGGGCAGCTGGGCCGGTGTGCTGGACAAGGCCCTGGTCCGGGTCACCGATCCCGCCGTCACCGGTTTGCTGACCAACCAGGCGATCGAGCACACCATCACCACGTCGACCTGGCTGCTGCGCGTCGTGGACCTGCCGGCGGCGGTGGCGGCACGGGGCTGGCCGGCGGCGGAGTGGCTGAAGCCCGCGTCCGTGGACCTCGACGTCGTCGACGAGCACGCGCCGTGGCACGCGGGACGGCACCGGTTGGTGGTCGAGGACGGTCGGGTGCGCGTCGAGCCTGGTGGGAGCGGTGCCGTGCGGCTGCACGCGCGTGCGCTCGGACCGTGGTTCAGCGGCATGCAGGACAGCCACGCGCTGCGCCGCGCCGGGCTGCTGGACGGTGACGCCGCGTTGCTCGACCGGCTGGTCGGCGCACCGGGCGTCCCACGACTGGCTGACTTCTTTTAACCCGACCGCCCTCACTTCTCGCCGCCTCCAGGACCACCACGCGAGTGATCGACCTCCAAGGCGACCGAGCCCGCCGTCTGCGGAGCAGCGGCAATTCAACACAGTCAAAACTTGACGGGTAGCTCACACCCCCTTCTCAGGCAGCTCTCAGGACCGCGAGCAAGACTGAGTCCCATGCGCATCCTCGTTGTCGACGACGACAGGGCCGTGCGTGAGTCGCTCCGTCGCTCACTGCAGTTCAACGGCTACCAGGTCGACCTGGCCGGCGACGGCCAGCAGGCTCTCGAGTCCGTCGTGTCCCAGCGCCCCGACGCCATGGTGCTGGACGTGATGATGCCCAGGCTCGACGGGTTGGAGGTGTGCCGCCGGCTGCGCAGCACCGGCGACGACCTGCCGATCCTCGTGCTCACCGCCCGTGACGCGGTGTCCGACCGGGTGTCCGGGCTGGACGCCGGCGCGGACGACTACCTGCCCAAGCCGTTCGCGCTGGAGGAGCTGCTGGCCCGGCTCCGCGCGCTGCTGCGGCGGGCCGTCTCGGAGGCGGAGGAGCCGGCGGGCGCGGTGCTGAGGTTCGCGGACCTGGAGCTCGACCCGAGCACCCGGGACGTGCGGCGCGGTGACCGGCCGATCAGCCTCACCCGGACCGAGTTCGCCCTGCTGGAGCTGTTCCTGGCGCACCCCAAGCAGGTGCTGACCCGCGGCCGGATCCTGGAGGACGTCTGGGGCTACGACTTCCCGACCTCGGGCAACGCGCTGGAGGTCTACGTCGGCTACCTGCGCCGCAAGACCGAGGCCGAGGGCGAGCCCCGGCTGCTGCACACGGTGCGCGGCGTCGGCTACGTGATGCGGGAGACCCCTCCGTGATCGGTGCCGCCAACGGGCGACTCCAGCGGGTGTCGTTGCGGGCGCGGGTCACCCTGCTCGCCGCCTTCTGCGTCGCCGGAGCCGTCGCCGTCGTGTCGCTCGGCGCGTACATGACGGTGAGCCAGAACCTGCACGACCAGCTGGACGAGAACCTGCGGCAGCGCTCCGAGGCCGCGGTCAACGCACCCAAGGTCAACAACAACGTCTCCGAGATCCCCGGCGCCTTCCTGGCCGCCGGTGACATCCGGATCGGCGTGCTGGACGTGAGCGGGCTGATCCAGTACCCGAAGGGCACGGTCGCGCCGCCGACCCAGCCCGCCGACCTGGACGTGGCGCGCGGGTCGAAGCTGGAGAACATCTGGACCGACACGCGCACCGACTTCCGGGTGCTCGCGGTGCCCTACGGCGACGGTCAGGCGATGCTGATCGCCCAGTCCACCAAGCCGCTGAACACCACCCTGGGCAAGCTGTCCGTGGTGTTGTTCGTGATCAGCGGGTTGGGCGTGCTGGTCGCGGCGGCGGCGGGCACGGCGGTCGCGCGCACCGGGCTGCGACCCGTGCAGCGGTTGACCGAGGCCACCGAACGGGTCGCGATGACCGGTGACCTGCGGCCCATCCCGGTGTCCGGTGACGACGAGCTGGCGGTGTTGTCGCAGCGGTTCAACGCGATGCTCGGCGCGGTGGCGGAGTCGCAGGAGCGGCAGCGCCGACTGGTCGCCGACGCGGGCCACGAGCTTCGCACGCCGTTGACGTCCATGCGCACCAACCTGGAACTGCTGCTGGCCTCGGAACGCCCGGACGCGCCGACCCTGTCCGACGAGGACAAGGCGGAGATCAACGCCGACGTCCGGGCCCAGCTGGACGAGCTGACCACGTTGATCGGAGACCTGGTCGAGCTGGCCCGCGAGGACGCGCCGCAGGTCGTGCACGAACCGGTCGACCTGGTCGAGGTCGTGGAACGAGCCCTGGACCGCGCGAAGCGGCGGGCGAGCGACGTGCATTTCGCGGTCGAGGTCGAGCAGTGGTCGCTGCTGGGTGATTCCAGCGCCTTGGAACGCGCGGTGCTCAACCTCCTGGACAACGCGGTGAAGTTCAGCCCGACGGGCGGCGTGGTCCGACTGACCCTCAAGCAGTTGGGCGACGGCAGCGCGGTGGTCGAGGTCGCGGACTCCGGTCCGGGCATCGCCGACGCCGACCTGCCCCACGTCTTCGAACGCTTCTACCGCTCCTCCGAGGCCCGCACACTGCCCGGCTCAGGCCTGGGCCTGGCAATCGTCAAACAGGTGGCCGAACGCCACGGCGGCATGGCCTACGTGGGCAAGGCCCCGGAAGGCGGCGCGATGTTCACCCTCCGCCTCCCCGGCCGCCCCACCCCGGTCCCGAACCACTCGGCCAACGCCGACCAGGTGTCGCACTAGTCACCGCACGTCCGCTCCACTCGTTACCGCACCGACCTCCGTCGTGCCGCCAACACGGGAATCGCCGCGATCTTCTCTGCCGGGAGGTCGTCCCACAGGAGCCCACGAGGTCGTCGGGGCTCACCGCATCGGGTGACAGCATCGGGCGTCACGATCACGTCCACGCTGAAGTCGTGTTCGGTTTCGGGCAGTTCGTCGTCCACGACCTGGAGCGCGTGAACGGTCGTCACGATGGTCGTCCTCGGCCCGATGAGCCCGGCTTCCTGGAGCAGTGCCACCTCGATGTCCGAGTACCCGGCGCCCTTGCCCAGCCGCACGCCGCGCCGGTTCACCGCCACGCTGCCGCAGACGATCAGGTCGACGGGCGGCATGGCGTCGACATCGACCTGACGTCCGACTCGGGCAGCAGTGTGCCGGACTGCGGCTTCCTCAGGCGCTACCGACAGCGTCGCGGGGTCGAGCAGGTAGAACGGCAGCGCCTCGGCCAGCTTCGGCACCGCCATGTAGACGAGCTTGCCTTCGCGCAGGGCGCGGGCGCGTACCGGCTCCTGGGCGGTGTCCGGCACCGCCTTGATCACTCTCGCGGTCTTCCACTCCGGGAGTTCGGCCAAGCGGTCGGCGGCCTCCCGTGCGCCGAAGAACGACGGGATGCGGCCGTGGACACCGGGCGGAACGGCGTTCTCGCGTTCCAGCAGCGCCCACACGCGCTCGCGGGCGGCCTGTTTCGCCTGGTCGACGTCCGCCACCCCGGTGCCTCCTACTTCGTCGCCATCAACGTCATCACGCGGTCGTGCACATCCTGCACGTCGGCGTCGTGCCGCCACGGCCGCATTTCCCGACAGGCGTCGAACAGGATGTTGAGCCCGCCGCCGCCCCAGGTCAGCTCGATCGCGTCCATCGCCTTGTGCAGCGCCCCGGCGGCCTCGTCCACCTTGCCTTGCCGCAGGTAGGCCAGGCTGAGGTTGCCGAGCACGATGGCCTCGGACTTCGAGCGGTCGCGCAGTTCGGCGGCGGCGGTTTCGAGGATGGGGGCAGCCTGCTCGGCCCGGCCCAGGAACAGGTAGCACGATCCCGCCAGCCGGCCGTACTGCGTCGGTGAGAACAGGTGGAGCGCGGTGTCATCCTCGTCGATCTGTCCGAAGCGGGCTTCGGCGTCGCCGAGCGCTCGTTCGCAGTCGCCGAGCCGGCCGAGCATGGCGTGCGCTTCGGCGGCGTGAAGCATCGCGAGACCGCTGAGCACATGACTGGTCCCCGTGGTCATCTCGGCCGCCTGCATCGTCAGCACGAGGCCGGCCTCGGGATCGTTCTCGCCGTAGAGGGCCACGAAGCTCTTGCGGAGCAGGGCGAGTCCTTCGGCCGCGAAGTCTCGGGCCCGCTTTGCCGCCGCACAGGCCTGGTCGAAGTAGCGGTGCGCGGTCCGGTGATCACGACGTTGCGAGGCGTCCCAGACGAGCTGCCCCATCAGGATGGCGCTCTCGGCCTCGACGGCGCTCAACTCCCGCCTGACGCGATGTGTCCTGGCGTGCGCGGTGAAGAGAGTGATCTGGCCGAGGACTTTGCCGGTTTCCGCGAGCAGCGAGGTCGACGGTGCCCGGTCGTAGCGTTCATCGAGCTCGTGAACGTGCTGGCGCAGCTGCGCCACAGCCAAGAGATCGACCGAGCCCGGATGCCGTAGCGAGTGCGCCGGACGATCGTCCGATTCGGCTTCATCACGGGCGTCGGTGGTGAGCAGTTCGTCCAACTTCTCAAGCGATACCCGCAGGAGCCGGGCGAGCTTCGGACGCTGGTACGGAAGCGGCTCGCGGGCGCCTGCTTCCCAGCGCACGACCGTGGAGCGTTCGACGTGGGCGGCTTCGGCGAAGGACTCCTGCGTGAAGCCGGCTGCCTTCCGAGCACGGGCCAGGCCGGTTCGCCGTACTGCCATCGGGTGACCTCCTGGCGTTGGCATGCGCATTGCTCGGCACACGTTCTCGCAGGTCGACCGTACCGCTGCGCCACCCTGGCATCTTGCCGGGTCAGCCCCGGCTCTGTTGGTCGCCCCCGCTGGATTCCACCCTTGATCCTGTCTCGGTAATCCCTCGGCAGGAGGCAAGGCAGTGTCAGGCAGCACGCCGGAAACCCAACCGACCACCCCGTTGCAAGCGGCGTTGGAGTACGCCGCTCTCGGCTGGCCCGTCATCCCCGGAGCTGTCTGGCACGACGGGCGCTTCGCCGATCCCGCCGACGAGCAGCCCGTCACCAGTCCTTTCCTGCGGCCCATCGACGCTGCGACCACGGATCCGGCGCTGGTGCGGGAGTGGTGGTCGGCACCCGGGTTGCACGCGCCCAACGTGCTCACCATGACCGGGCCGGGCTTGGGCGCGGTGTCGGTGTACGAGTCGCTGGTCGACGCCATCGTGGATCACCGGTGGTTCAGCACCAGGCCCACGCCGGTGCTCGCCATCCCCGGGATGCCGTTGGCGTACTTCCTCGTCAGGCCGCCGATCCCGATCACGTTGCCGTCCGACGAGGCACGAGTGCTCGCCGAAGGCACGACGCTGCCCCTGCCACCGAGCACGATCGGCAGCAGGTCGGCCACCTGGCTGGTCTCCCCGGAGCAAGCGGGCAACGTGTTGCTCATCGGCGACGAACTCGCCGACCTCATCCGCAGCCTGAGCAGGAAGAGCGCGTGAACGACAAGGAGTTCACCACGGTCATGCGCCGGCTCGCGGCCGACGAGGCTCCGAGACTGTTCGCCATCATCGAGGAGTACGGCGAACACGACGACGCCCGAGTCGCCGGCTACGGCCTGGCCTTCGAGGACCGTGCGGAGGTCAACTCGGTCGAAGGCGGTTTCCACCTGACCGCCCAGAGCGCCGAGACCGCACGCACGCTGTTCGACATCAGCTCGCGGTCGTCAGGCGGACGGGCGCACGTGGTGTGGCTGGATGAAGCCGCGACGATCACATAGCGGTTCGACGGGACTACCGGTGTCACCTTTGACGCCGGCCGTTCGTCCCAGTGAGCAGGGGCCGGATTCGGTCCCTGCTCACTGTCGGACGTTCGGAGGAGTCATGTTCATCGCGTACGTCGTCGTCACGGTCGTCACGGTCCTGGCCAACGCCGGGATGGCCGTTGCCGACTTCGTGAAGGCGGAGTTCGTGCCGGCCAACTCGGCTGAAGTCGGCGTGCCGCCATCGTGGTTGCCGATGCCGGCCTCGCTGAAGGCGGCCGGGGCGGTTGGTCTCCTCCTCGGTCTGCTCGGAGCTGAGGTCGTCGGGGTCGTGGCCGCGGTCGGGTTGGTGGTGTTCTTCGTCGGTGCGATCGTCGTGCACGTGCGGGCCAAGGTGTTGCACAACGTCGTGCAAGGTCCTGGTGCCTACCTCGCGCCGGCGGTCGCCTCGTTGGTGCTCAGCCTTTCGTCGCACCCAGGGTGAGGCCGCCGATGAACTGGCGTTGCAGCACGAAGAACACGACCAGGGTGGGCAGCGCGACGAGCAGTGACCCGGCCGCGACCAGGTTGTTGTCCACGAAGAACGTGCCCTTGAGGTTCTGCAACGCCGACGTGATCGGCATCTTGTCGCCGGTCTGGATCAGCACCAGCGCCCACAGGAAGTCGTTGTAGATCCAGGTGAACTCCAGCGTCGCCAACGCCGCCAGCGCGGGCCGGCACAGCGGCAGGATCACCTGCCAGTACTGCCGGAACACACCCGCGCCGTCGACCCGGGCCGCCTCGCTCAGTTCGTGCGGGATCGTCTTCATGTAGTTGCTCAGCACGAACACGCAGAACCCGGACTGGAACGCCACGTGGATCAGCACCAGGCCGAACTGCGAGTCCAGCAGCAACTCGCTGTCGCTCAACCACCCGGGCACCGGCGTGAGCAGGTACAGCCGGTACAGCGGCGTGACGATCACCTGCTGCGGCAGCAGGTTGCCCGCCGTGAACAGCATCAGCAGGGCCAGGTTGAACTTGAAGCTGAACCGCGACACCCCGTACGCCACCATCGAGCTGAGCAGCAGCACCAGCACCAACGCGGGCAGCGTCACGATCAGCGTGTTCAGGTAGTAGTGCGGCAGGTCGGCCTGGGTCCACGCGGTGCTGAAGTTGTCGAACGTCAGGCTCTCGGCGATCGAGAAGTAGCCGTTGCGCGCGGTGTCGTCGTACGTGCGCAGCGACGCGTACAAAGCCCACAGCAGCGGCGCCAACGTAGCCAGGCACGTCAGCACGAGGAACACGTGCAGGAGGATGCGACCAGGTCGGAACGTCATGAGCGCCCCTCCTCGCGGAACACCTGGAACAGGCGCGGGATGATGACCCCGAGCGCGATCAGCAGCAGGATCACCGCCAGCGCGGAACCCCAGCCGATCCGGCTCGACTCGCCGATGATGTTGTCGGTCACCAGCACGGACAGCAGCTCCAGCCCGTTGCGGCCCTTGTTGATCACGTAGACGATGTCGAACGCCCGCAGGCCCTCGATCACGGTGACCACGAGCACCACCACGTTCACCGGCTTGAGCACCGGGAACGTGACCCGGAAGAACGTCTGCCACGCGTTCGCGCCGTCCAGCGCCGCGGCTTCCTTCAACGCCGGGTCCACCGACTTCAACCCGGCCAAGTACAGCAGCATGATGTACCCGGTGTGCCGCCAACCGGCGGCGACCAGCACCGCGTACAGGTTGATGTCCGGATCGCCCAGCCAGTTCACCGGATCCGTGGACGCCGTGCCGAGCACGTTGTTCAGCAGACCCTGCTCGGGCTGGTAGATGAGCTGCCAGATGAACCCGACCAGCGCCAGCGACAGCACCATCGGCAGGTACAGCGCGCTCTGGTAGAGCCGGCCGAACCGCAGCTGCCGGTCCAGCAGCACGGCCAGCAGCAGCCCGGCGACGGTCGGGATCACGAGGAGGAACAGCAGCCAGATCAGGTTGTGCTGGAACGCGGGCCAGAACCGCGGGTAGCGGGTGAAGATGTCGACGTAGTTCTGGAAGCCGACCCACTCGATGTCCTCGAACCCGCCGATGCCGTCCCACGAGCTGAAGGACAGGACGACGGACCCGAACGCGGGTACCCACACCAGCGCGATGTGCACCAGCGCCGGTATGCCGAGCATCAGGCCGAGGATGAGCTTGTCGCGGGGCGCGAGCGCGGTGGCGCGGCGCTTGGTGCGCCGGGACGACGAGGAGGGCTCCGTCGTCCCGGCGGGCTCCGGGGGAGACTGCAGCGCGGTCACGACGTCACTCCGTGAAGATCGTCTTCGCCTGGTCGGCCATGCCCTTGAGGATCGAGTCGATGTCGTCGGGGTTCTGGATGAACGCGTTGAGCCCGTTGGTCGCCGCGTCGCTGGCGAACCGCGGGTCGGTGTCGCGGTCCAGGAACTGGGTGATGTGCGCGGCTTCCTTGATGACCTGCGCGGCCTTCTTCTGCAGCGAGTTGTAGCCGGAGGTGTCGGCCTTGTTCGACGTCGCGACCGCGGTCGGGTCCGACTTGAGGTACGTGGCCTGCGCGGCGGGCGTGGACAGGTACTCCAGCAGCTTGGCCGCGCCGGCGGCGTTGGCCGGCTTCTTGGACATCATGTAGCCGTCGATCGGGGCTTCCACGGTGTCCTGGCCGTGCTCGGGGTTGATCTCCGGGTACGGGAAGAAGTCCAGGTCCTCCCGCTCGTCGGCCTTGAACTGCTGGGCGACGAACGAGCCGAGCAGGAACATGCCCGCCTTGCCCTGCTGGAGGCTCTGCGCGGCCTCCTGCCACTCCCGGCCGAGCGCGTTCTCCTGGTGGAACGGCAGCAGCCGCTTCCAGGTGTCGAACACCTCCTTCACCTTGGGGCTCTGCCAGTCCTCCTTGCCCGCCATCAGGTCGACGTGGAACTGGTAGCCGTTGATGCGGAAGTTCAGCTGGTCGAACGTGCCCATGCCGGGCCAGCCCTGCTTCTGCGCGAACGCGATCGGCACCAGCCCGTCGGCCTGCATCTTCGTGGACAGCCCGACGAGCTCGTCCAACGTCTTCGGCACCGCGTAGCCGCGCTGCTGCCACACGCTCTTGCGGTAGAACACGCCCCACGGGTACTGGGTGAACGGGATCAGGTACTGCTTGCCGTCCGAGGCGGTGGACGCCTCCTTCAGCGCGGGCTCGTAGCCGCCGGAGACCTTCGACCACACCTCGCTCAGGTCGCCGGTCAGGCCCTTCTCGGCGAAGAACCGCATCCGGTAGCCCGCGAACCAGGCCAGCACGTCGTCCGGCTTGCCCTGGAGGTAGTTGTTGATCTGCTCCTGGTACTGCTCGTGCTGCTTGGTGTTGATCGCGACCTTGAGGCCCGACTCGCTCTGGAAGGCGTTGATCACCGCGGTGATCGCGTCCTTGGGCACCTGGTCGGACAGGTTGTTGCCGAACGACACCGTGTCGGTGGCGGTGCCGCCGCTGTCGGAGCCGCACGCGGCCAGACCGGGGACCGCCGCGATGCCCGCTCCGGCGATGATGGCTTTCAAGAGGGCTCGACGGCCCATGAGCGGGTGGGGGCTGGCGGAGAAGCTCGTCATCGTCGCTCCTACGGGTGACACTTGACCGGGAATCAACCGAACACCGAACACGGAGTCAAACAAGATTGCGCACAATGTGGTCTGCAACACACCCACTGTCAAGCGCCGTTATCGAGCCGTTAACCCAGGTGATCGCTGCTGAATCGACGTGAACAGGGGTGGTGTGACATGTTTCGATCTTGTGTCGGTGGACACAGCTAAACGGGCGACTTTGTTGAAGTGTGTTGACGTTCGGGTCGGCCTTCGGCCACTCTTGCGCGCATGACGACTTGGCCCACGGGTGTGCCCGGCCTGGCTTGGGGCGCCGACTACAACCCTGAACAGTGGCCGGAGCCGGTCTGGGCCGAGGACGTGGAGCTGATGCGGCGGGCCGGGGTGAACCTGGTCAGCGTGGGGATCTTCTCCTGGGCGCTGCTGGAGGTCGAGGAAGGCCGCTACGAGTTCGACTGGCTCGACCGCGTGCTCGACCAGCTGCACGCGGGCGGCGTCCGGGTCGACCTGGCCACCGCGACCGCCGCGCCGCCGCCGTGGCTGACCACCGCCCACCCCGAGGTGCTGCCGGAGACCGCCGACGGCGTCCGGCTCTCGCACGGCTCGCGCCAGTCCTACTGCCCGAGCTCGCCGATCTACCGGACCAAGGCCGTCGCGCTCGCGCGCGCGTTGGCCGAGCGGTACCGCGACCACCCGGCGCTGTCCGCGTGGCACGTCGGCAACGAGTACGGCTGCCACGTCCCGCGCTGCTACTGCGACCGGTGCGCGGCGGCGTTCCGGACCTGGCTGCAGGCCCGCCACGGGAGCCTGGACGCCCTGAACGAGGCGTGGGGCACGGCGTTCTGGAGCCAGCACTACACCGCGTGGGAGCAGATCGTGCCGCCGCGCGTGACGCCGGCGCAGAACAACCCCGGCCAGCTGCTGGACTTCGACCGGTTCTCCTCCGACGCCCTGCTGGAGCTGTACAAGGCCGAGCGGGACGTGCTGCACGAGGTGACGCCCGGCGTGCCGGTGACCACGAACTTCATGGTCACGTGGAACTTCTCCGCGCTGGACTACTGGAAGTGGGCCGCCGAGGTCGACTTCCTCTCCAACGACCACTACACCCGCGCCGAGCACCCCGAGCGGCACATCGACCTGTCGTTCTCCGCCGACGTCATGCGCGGGTTGGCCGGCGGCAAGCCGTGGCTGCTGATGGAGCACTCCACCTCGGCGGTGAACTGGCAGGTGCGCAACATCGCCAAGCTGCCCGGTGAGCTGCGGCGCAACTCGTACGCGCACGTCGCGCACGGCGCGGACGGCACGCTGTTCTTCCAGTGGCGGCAGTCACGGGCGGGCGCGGAGCGCTACCACTCGGCGATGGTGCCGCACGCGGGCACCGACACGAAGGTGTTCCGCGAGGTCGAGCTGGTCGGTGCGGAGTACCAGCGGATCGCCGAGATCGTCGGCTCGACCGTGGACGCGTCGGTGGCGGTGGTCTACGACTGGCAGTCGTGGTGGGCGCTGAGCCAGCCCGCGCACCCGACCTCCGACTTCGCCTACCAGGAACACGTCTTCGCGCTCTACCGCGCGTTGTGGCGGGCCGGCGTGACGGTCGACTTCGTGCCGCCCGTCGCCGATCCGTCGGCTCTGTCGGCGTACGAGCTGGTCGTGGTGCCGGCGCTGTACACGGTGGACGACGCCACGCCGTACGAGGAGTACGTCGCCGGCGGCGGCCACCTGCTGGTCACGTACCTGTCCGGCATCACGGACACGCGCGGCCACGTGCACCTCGGCGGCTACCCCGGCGCGTTCCGCGAGCTGCTCGGCGTGCGGACCGAGGAGTTCCACCCGCTGCGTTCCGGTGAGGCGGTGACGCTGGACGACGGCTCGTCGGCCACCGTCTGGACCGAGCACCTGCACGCCGACAGCGCGAAGGTGATGGCCTCCTACGCCGACGGCCCGCTGCCCGGTGTGCCGGCCGTCACCCGCAACGAACACGGCGACGGCGTCGCCTGGTACCTGGCCTGCGGCTTGACCGGCGACGGGCTGGACCGGCTGGTGCGGACGACGCTCGACCAGGCGGGCGTCCACCACGCGGATGTCGGCCAGGAGGGCGTCGAGGTGGTGCGTCGCAGCGGGCAGGTGGGCGGCTCCGCCGTATCGTGGCTGGTCGCCGTCAACCACGGGGACGGCGACGTGGAGCTGTCCGCGGTGGGTGTCGAGCTGCTGTCCGGCGCGCGTGCGTCCGGCAGCGTGGTCGTGCCCGCCGGCGGCGTTGTGGTGGTCAGGGAAGAAGAGGTGTGACGTGCTGGCACGTCAACGACAAGCGGTGATCCTGGAAGAGGTCCGCCGCACCGGCGCGGTGCGGGTGAGCGACCTGGTCGTCCGGCTGGGCGTCTCGGACATGACGGTGCGCCGCGACCTGGACGTGCTGGCCGCCCGCGGCCTGGTGGAGAAGGTGTACGGCGGGGCCACGTCCGTGGTCGGCCGCAGCACCGACGAGCCGGGTTTCGAGGCCAAGTCGGTGCGCCAGCTGCCGGAGAAGGAGGCCATCGCCGCGTTCGCCGCCGGCCTGGTGCGCCCCGGCACCGCCATCGGCCTGTCCGCGGGCACGACCACGTGGACGCTGGCCCGGTTCCTCGACGACATCCCGGACCTGACCGTGGTGACCAACTCGATCCGGGTCGCCGACGTGCTCCAGCAGAGCGGGCGCACCGACCGCACGGTGGTGCTCACCGGCGGGGTGCGGACGCCGTCGGACGCGCTGGTCGGGCCGGTCGCCGTGCAGGCGCTGCGGTCGCTGCACCTGGACGTGGTGTTCCTGGGCGTGCACGGCATGGCCGAGCGCTCCGGCTTCACCACCCCGAACCTGAACGAGAGCGAGACCGATCGCGCGCTGGTCGACGCGGCCGGTCGGGTCGTCGTGGTCGCGGACCACACCAAGTGGGGCACCGTCGGCATCTCCACCATCGCCGCGCTGGACGAGGCGGACGTGCTGGTGACCGACGAGGGACTGACCGAGCCCGCGCGGACGGTGCTCGGCGAGCAAGTGGGTGAACTGGTCCTGGCGCACGTGCCGGGACGCGGAGAGGAACTGGCGTGAGGCGTACGGCGGGGAAACTTGCCGATGGTCGCGAGATCATCTACTTCGACGACACCCCCGACCCGCCGCCGCGGGACGCGGTGGACACCCGCGACCTGCCGCGCACGCAGCCGTTGTCCGAGGTACGCCGGGACCCGTTGACCGGCGAGTGGGTGGCGATGGCCGCGCACCGGCAGACCCGCACCTACAAGCCGCCTGCCGACCTGTGCCCGCTGTGCCCGTCGACGCCGGGCAAGCCGACCGAGGTCCCCGAGTCGTCGTACGACGTCGTGGTGTTCGAGAACCGGTTCCCGTCGTTCGCCCAGGGCGTGCCCGAGCTGCCGTCCACTGTGGACGGTATGCCGATGGTGGCGCGGGCCGGTGGGCGCGGGCGGTGCGAGGTCATGTGCTTCACGTCCGACCACGACACGTCGTTCGGCTCGCTGCCCGCGTCACGGGTGCGCACGGTCGTGGACGCGTGGGCGGACCGCACGGCGGCGCTGAACGCGGTGCCGGGCGTCGAGCAGGTCTTCCCGTTCGAGAACCGGGGCGAAGAGATCGGCGTGACGCTGTCCCACCCGCACGGGCAGATCTACGGCTACCCCTTCGTGACCCCGAAGACCGAGCGGATGCTGGCCGTCGCGGCGGACTACCAAGCGTCACACGGTCGTCCACTGATGGGTGACATTCTCGCGGCCGAGCGAGCCGTCGGTACCCGGATCATCGCGGAGAGCGAGCACTGGACGGCGTTCGTGCCCGCCGCGGCGCGTTGGCCGGTCGAGGTGCACCTCGTCCCGCACCGCCAGGTGCCGGACCTGCCCGCGCTCACGGACGCCGAACGGGACGACTTCGCGGTCCTCTACCTGTCCGTGCTGCACCGGCTGGACGCCCTCTACCAGCGTCCGCTGCCGTACATCGCGGCGTGGCACCAGGCGCCCGTGCGCACCGGCCGTGACCTGGCCTGGCTGCACCTGGAGGTGTTCTCCGTGCTGCGTGCCCCCGACAAGCTCAAGTACCTGGCCGGCTCCGAGTCGGGCATGGGCGTGTGGGTGAACGACGCGACGCCCGAGCAGATCGCGGAGCGGCTGCGCACGTCGATCTCCGGCTGAGCCGGCCCCGAGTCGGCAACGTCGCCGTCTCACCTCCGGTGGACTCACAACTGATGCCCAGTTTCGTTTAAGGCTGCTCTCAGGCGGGCACCGCACAGTTGTGGACATGACCGAGAACGAGCAGCCGAAGCAGCCGCAGCAGTCTCCGCCGCCTCAGCAGCAGCAGAGCCCGTGGGCGCGTGGCGCCGGGCCCGGTCATGACGACGCCGGTTTCCAGCAGCAGGGTGCTGGTCAGCCGGACACCGACGCGGCGGGTGCTGTGCAGGGCGGCACCGACGCGCCGGAGTCCTCCGGAGCGCGGGGTGCCTGGCAGGGAGGCCCGGCGCGGGCGGAGGACGTGACCGACGGATCGGCGGCAGGGGCCGATCGGTCGGACGCCGGGTCGGCGGGTGCTCCGCAGGGGAGCACCGGCCGCCCGGCCGACTTCGGCTCGCAGGGCGCCCCGCAGGGCGCCGGCCGGCCGGCTTCGGGTGCGGTGGGCGCGTCCCAGGACAGCGCCCTCCACCCGGACAGCATCACCTCGACACCGGCCGCTGCCGGTCACTCGTCGAACTTCGGCTCGCCGGCCGCTCCTCAGACGAGCGCCGGCCAGCCCGGACCCGGGTCGCCGGCCGCGCGGACAAGCGCCGGCCACCCGGAGGACTTCGGCTCGCCGGCCGCCACGCAGGGTGCCGCCGGCCAGCCGGAAACCGGTCGAACGGGCGCTGTGCAGGGCGGCGCCGGTCAGACCGGAACCGGCGGGTTCGGCGCCGTGCAGGGCGGCGCCGGACTGCCGGGAACCGGGTCGGGAGCCTGGCATGGAGGCTTCCAGCACCCGGAGCACACGGGTCCGTACGGCGCGCCGCGGACCGGCGCCGCTGCGGACCACTCCGGCTCGCCGACCCCACCCCCTTCGGGGTCGGCGCAGCCGGGGGTCTCGGGCCCCTACTACGCGCCGCCCGGATCGGTCGCCGCACCTCCCCGGCAACGGCAACGGGGACGCGGCAAGATCGTCGCCGGTGTGGCCGCGCTCGTGCTCGCCGTCGGCGGCGTCTCGGGCGGAGTCGGCGGCTACCTGGGCTACCAGGCGGCCGAGGGTTCCGGGCCGGTGACCAACGCGCTCAACCAGGCCCCGCCCGCACAGCAGACCGCCGACGCGCCGGAGGGCTCCATCGAGCAGGTCGCCCAGAAGGTGCTGCCGACCGTGGTCCAGGTGCAGGTCAGCGGCGGTGCCGGGTCCGGCTTCACGCTCAGCTCCGACGGACTGGTGCTGACCAACAACCACGTGGTCGAGTCCGCCGCGAACGGCGGCCCCATCAAGGTGCAGCTCCAGGACGGCCGCTCGTTCGACGCCAAGATCGTCGGCCGCGACCCGTCGTCCGACCTGGCCGTGATCAAGATGGAGGACGTCTCCGGCCTGCCCACCGCCGAACTCGGCAACTCCGGTGACCTGAAGATCGGCCAGCAGGTCGTCGCGGTCGGCTCGCCGTTCGACCTCAACGGCACGGTCACGTCCGGCATCGTCAGCTCGCTGAACCGCCCGGTGCGCGCCGGCGGCGAGCAGGGCGCCGTGGACACCGTGCTCAACGCCATCCAGACCGACGCCGCGATCAACCCCGGCAACTCGGGCGGCCCGCTGGTGAACATGCGCGGCCAGGTGGTCGGCATCAACTCGGCGATCTACAGCCCGAACTCCAGCCAGTCCGCGCAGGGCGGCTCGGTCGGCATCGGCTTCGCCATCCCGATCGACCAGGCCCGCCGCACGGCCAAGGAGCTGTCCGAGACCGGCAAGGCCACCCAGACCGTGCTCGGCGTCCAGGTCGGTGACGCGCCGGACGGTGGCGCGTTGGTCCGCGACGTGACCGCCGGCGGCGCCGCCGAGGCGGCCGGCATCAAGACCGGTGACGTGATCACCAAGTTCGGCGACCGGCCCGTGGACAGCTCGGACACCCTGGTCGCCGCCGTCCGGTCCCGCGCGCCGGGCGAGAAGGTGCAGCTCACCATCGGTGAGGACCGCACGGTCGAGGTGACGCTCGGCAGCCAGACCGTCGAGCCCCGCTAGACCCGAAGACCCCGGCTCACGTGCCCCGAGCCGGTTGTGGAGGCCGCAGGCCGACAGGCTCCCCTCACCTGTCGGCGTGCGGCCTCTTGTTCTGTTCCGTCGGTCCTCCGGCTCCGGTCCGCCGTCGCCGGGCTTGCCCGGTCAGGGCGGCGGCCGACACGCCCAGCCAGATCACGCCGACCGCCACCAGCAGTCCGACCAGGTAGTCCCGGTCGTTCAGGCCGGGGTTGGGCGGGCCGGCGAACGGGCGCCACAGGAGCGGGACGGCCAGTAGGCCGAGCACTCCGGTGAGGATTCCGCCGACCTGCACGGGGGCGCGCCACGGCTCCGGCACCCACCGGGCGATGAGGAGGCCTAGTCCTCCGAGGAAAGGGGCGAGTAATACATCATGTACGACCGGGCCTCCTGCGAACCACAACCCCAGGTTCACGTCGACCAGCGGCAACAGGAGGAACGCGCCCCACGCGCCCATGACCACACCCAGCGCACCGATCACCCACCTCATCGGACGACCTCCAGGCGGGTGACCCACTTGGTCTGCGTCACGCCCGGTCGGCTCGGCGCGATCAACCGGCACGGGTAGCCGTGGTCCAGGGACAGGGTCTCCCCGTCGACCTCCAGCGCCAGCAGGGTCAACGGGTCGCGGGCGTGTGCGGCGGGCAACGTGCTCGCCCGGTAGAGGCCGTCACGTTCCAGTGATTCCACCCGGACGTCCCCCGGCTCGACACCCGCCAACGCCAGCAGATCGCGCACCGGCACCCCGGTCCACCGCGCCGACGCGCTCCAGCCCTCCACGCACGCGATCGGCAGTTCGGCCGTGGTCTGCGGCAGCGCTTCGAGTTCAGGGCGGGAGAACTGCCGGGATCCGACGGTCAGTCGCCAGTCCGAGTCCACAGTAGACACACCAGCGGCAGCGGCGGTGCGGTTGACCGGAAGTGCGGCCGAACGCGTGCCCAGCACCGAGACGGTCCGCAGCCACGGCACCGTGCCGCCCGCCGTGGCGAGCACCGCGACCGCCGCCGCACCGCCCGTGGTGAGCAGGAAACCCCGTCGGCTGAGCTTGCCCGGATGCGACGAGCTCAGCCGCACCTCTTCGGCGGGTGTGCGCATGAGCGGCAGCTTGACCGCGATGTGCACGAGCAGCGCGCCGACCGCGATCCACGCCACCGCGTGGTGCGCGGGCGGGAAGAAGAACTGCCACGGGTAGTTCTGCGTGGCGTTGAACAGGCCTGTGACCAGCTCGAAGAACGACGCGCCGAGCAGCACCAGGATCGAACCGCGTTCCAGCGCGTGCGGCACGGACTTCACCAGCGGGCGTGCGAACAGCTTCGGGTACACCGTCCACAGCTTCGCCAGCAGCAACGGGATCGCGGCCACGCCCGACGTGACGTGCACGCCCTGCGTGATCCGGTAGAGGCCGACCGGGCGGGTCGGCCAGGCGAACCACCCCGGCGGGTGCTGGACGTAGTGGCTGAGCAGCCCGGTGACGAAGCACAGGCCGAACGCGATGCCCAGCCACAGGCCGATCCTGGTGGCCGTGTGCGGGCTGGACTCGCGCGCCGGGACTTTCAGCGCCGGGACTTTCACGACCGCACCAGTTCCGCGAACCAGCGGCCGTCGCGTTCGACCAGCCACCGAGGCTTGAGGCCGGCCCGTGCGGCGGTGGGCGTGATCGCCCGCGCGTCGACGCGAGCCCAGTCGAACCACGCGCCGCCACCCACCCGCGCCCGTTCCCGGCGCAGCCCGCAGCCCGGCGGCTCGACCTCCACCAGCACGCTCCCGCGCCGGTGCAGCAGCCCTCGGGCCCGGCGGAGCAGCACGACCGGGTCGCCGCCGATGCCGATGTTGCCGTCGGCGAGCAGCACGTGCGCCCACCGGCCCGCGCCGGGGAGCCGGCCGAACACGTCGCGGTGCAGGGCCGGGCCGCCGCGGGTGCGGGTGAGGGCGACGGCCAGCGGCGAGTTGTCCACGCCCAGGGCCACGACACCGCGCCGGACCAGTGCCGCGACCAGCCGACCGGGGCCGCAGCCGAGGTCGATGGTCGGGCCGTGGCACGCGTCGAGCAGGACGTGGTCGGCGTCGTTCGCGTCCTCGTGCCACCGGTCGACCGGCAGTGGCACGTGGTCGCCGCCGTCCAGTTCGAGCCGGCACTCCGAGCCGCCGAGGCCGACGTCGAACGCGGTCACCGCAGCACGCCGAGGTTGGCGAGGGCGGCGGCGAACCGGGTGTGCGGCACGGTCGCGGCGACCTGCCGTGCGGTGGCCATGTCGTCCACATCGGACAGAACTGGCAGGGTGCCGATATCGCGTTCACCCAACGCCAGCAACGTGTACGTGCCGGTGTCGGGCTGGGACATCGGCACGATCCGGAGGTTCCGGGCGAGCGACGGCTCGTTCAGGCCGAGCGCCCACCAGCCGCCGTCGGCCGCCGGGCCCAGCACGGCGTCGTGCGCGGTCAGCCGTTCGACGGAGTCGGCCAGCAGGAGCGGGGTGACCTGCGGGGTGTCCATGCCGATCTGGAACACCGGCAGGCCGTGCGCGCGATGGGTGTCGGTGTGCGCGTTGGCGAGGCGGTCGGCGAAGGACGCGCCGCGCTGCGCGATGACGGTGAAGTGCCGCAGCGCGTCACGGATCTCGGCCGAACGGCGGGCTTCGCGCAGCGCGCCGGTCAACGCCACGACCGGCCGCACGTGCGGGGTGCGCAGGACGGCGTCGAGGGTGTCCAGCAGCGCGGCGGCGGCGACGTCGGCAGCCTCCTCGGGCGTCGCGGGCGGGCAGAGCCGGGTCTTCGCCAGTCCCGGCACCGGGGCCTTGGCCACCACCAGCAGGCTCGCCTTGAGCCGGTCGGCCATCTGAGGCAGGGCAGTCGGGGGCAGGTGAGCCGGGGGCCGGTCGGTCATCGCAGCACCGCCGTCATGTCCCGCACCGCGCGCACGGTGCCGCGCACCGAGCCGGACACCTTGGACTTCGTGCCCGCCGCACGGGGCCCGTAGCGGACGTCCCGCTCGACCACCCGCCACCCGGCCGCCGCCGCGCGCAGCAGCAGTTCGAGCGGGTAGCCGAACGCGCGGTCCTGAACGGCCAGGTCCAGCAGGTCCTGCCGGCGGAACGCGCGCATCGGCGCGATGTCCCGCACCGGCAGCCCCTTGTGCCGCAGCAACGCGGCCAGCACCGCGTTCCCCGCCCGCGCGTGCCACGGCCAGCTGCCCGCCTCCGGCACCCGGCGCCCGACCGCCAGGTCCGCCCGCGCGAGCAACGCCACCAGCTCGGGCAGTTCACCCGGATCGAGCGAGCCGTCCGCGTCGAGCACGCACACCACCTCGGAGCGCGCGTGCTCGACGCCCGTGTGCACCGCCGCGCCGTACCCCGGCCGGGGCTCGTGCACCACCTCCGCGCCCAGCGAGCGGGCGATGTCCGGCGAGCCGTCACGCGATCCGTTGTCCACCACCAGCGCCCGGTAGCCGGCGGGCATGGCCCGCAGCACACCCGGTAGGGCCGCCGCCTCGTCCAAGCAGGGGAGCACCACGTCGATTTCATCCACGATCCACAGCATGGGTCCGCCGTGGACGGCGGGAAACCGTTGTGCCGCTTACCGAATCCTGACGTGTTCCCCACTTCTTACGGACTGCTGACGGATGCCGTCGTGAAGGGGTGGCGCGGGGTCGGCGGGCCCTACGGTGGGCATGTGCTCCGTGTCCTGGCCGCCGTGGCCCTGGTCGCCTCGGCCGCCGTGGTCGGCGCGGTCCTGGGCGGCGAGCGCACGTTCGCGGGCGCGCCGCCGCTGTTCGCCGGGTGGTTCCCGCACGTCGGCATCGGCACGCCGTTGGCCGTGCTGGTGGCGTTACTGGTGGTCGTGTGGGGGCCGAGCCTGGCCGGGCGGCTGTCGTGGCGGGCGGCGTTGGGCGCGGGTTACGCGACCGCCGTGGCGTGGATCTTCTCGCTGGCCCTGGTGGACGGGTGGGAGCGCGGGTTCGCCGGGCGGCTGACCACGACCGACGAGTACCTGCACGAGGTGCCGGGCGTGACGGACGTGGGCGTGGTGCTGCGGGAGTTCTCGTCGCGCATCCTCGACTTCCAGCCCGACTCGTGGACCACGCACGTGTCCGGGCACCCGCCGGGCGCGCTGCTGGTGTTCGTCGGGCTGGACCGGATCGGGCTGTCCGGCGGCGCGTGGGCGTCGGCGTTCGTGGTGCTGATCGGCGCGTTGACGGCGGTCGCGGTGCCGGTGACGGTGCGGGCGCTCGGGTCCGAGGAGCACGCGCGGGCCGTGCTGCCGTTCGTGGCGCTGTTCCCCGGCGCGGTGTGGATCGGGGTGTCGGCGGACGGGCTGTTCGCGGGCGTGACGGCGTGCGGGATCGCGTTGCTGGCCACTCGGCGTGCACTGGCCGGTGGCGTGGTGCTGGGGTTCGGCGTGTTCCTGTCGTACGGGCTGGTGTTGATCGGTGTGCTCGCGCTGGCCGTGCTGTGGCCGGACCGGCGGCGGATCGGCGTGGCCGTCCTGGGCGCGGTGGGGGTGGTGGCGGTGTTCGCGGCGCTCGGGTTCTGGTGGCTGGACGGCTACCACCTGGTGGTCGAGCGGTACTACCAGGGCATCGCGTCGTCCCGTTCCTACGGCTACTGGGTGTGGGCGAACCTGGCCGCCGCCGTGCTCGCGTGCGGGTTCGCGCCGTTCGCCGCACGGTGGCGCGGACCAGCGGTCACACTGGCCGCAGCGGCGGCGGTGGCCATCCTGGTGGCCGACGTCTCCGGCTTGAGCAAGGCCGAGGTGGAGCGGATCTGGCTGCCGTTCACCGTGTGGCTGGTGGTGCTCGTGCCGGAGCGGCGACGACCATGGCTGGCGGCGCAAGCGGTGACCGCACTCGCGGTCAACCACCTCCTGCTGACCAACTGGTGAGGGTGTTGTGACAGTCGACGATCAAGCCGGCCCCGGCGTGACCGGGCGGGTCCTCGTCGTGGACGACGACGTGACCGTGCGCGATGTGGTGCGCCGGTACCTGGAGTTGGCCGGGCACGAGGTCGAGCTGGTCGGTGACGGCGAGAGCGCGTTGCGCCGGTTCGCCGAGCGCGAGCCGGACGTGGTGGTGCTGGACCTGATGCTGCCCGGCGTGGACGGGCTGGAGGTGTGCCGCCGGCTGCGGACGCGCAGCGCGGTGCCGGTGGTGATGCTGACCGCGTTGGGCGAGGAGGAGGACCGGATCGCCGGGCTCCAGCTCGGTGCGGACGACTACGTGACCAAGCCGTTCAGCCCGCGTGAGCTGGCGTTGCGGGTGTCGTCGGTGCTGCGCCGGTCGCGGGTGGCGGCGTCTGCCCGGCCGGTGTCGGTGCTGGAGGACGGCGGGCTGCGGGTGGACGTGGGCGCGCGGGCGGCGTCGCTGGACGGGCGCGAGCTGTCGTTGACCACGCGGGAGTTCGACCTGCTGGTGTTCTTCCTGACCCACCGGGGCACCGCGTTCAGCCGGGCCGAGCTGCTGTCGCGGGTGTGGGGCTGGGAGTTCGGCGACCAGTCCACCGTGACCGTCCACGTGCGACGGTTGCGGGAGAAGGTGGAGGTCGACTCGGCCCGGCCGGTGCGGATCGCGACCGTGTGGGGCGTCGGCTACCGGTACGACGGCGGTGGTGCCTGATGTTGGTCGAGATCTCCCACATCCTCCCGTACGCGGTGCTGTTCTCGCTGCCGTTGGCGCTGCTCGGGGCATTGGTGCTGCGGCGGCTGTCGAGCGGGTCGCTGACCACCGCGCTGACCGTGCTGGCGATCGTGCCTGTGGTGGCGACCATCGGCGGGGTGCTGGCGGTGAGCGGGTTCATGTTCACCCCGATCCTGACCACGACCTTGCTGGTGTGCCTGCTGGTGGCGTTGGTGACGGTGCCGACGGCGGTGCTGCTGGGGCGGGCGTTGGCGCGGCGCAGTGTGTGGGAGAGCGAGGCGCGGGCGCGGGAACGTGCGGCCGAGGCGTCCCGGCGTGAGCTGGTGGCGTGGATCAGCCACGACCTGCGCACGCCGTTGGCCGGTATCCGGGCGATGGCCGAGGCGCTGGCGGACGGCGTGGTGGCGCGGCGGGACGAGGTCGCCCAGTACGCGGGGCGGATCTCGGCCGAGGCGGAGTCGCTGTCCGGGATGGTGGACGACCTGTTCGAGCTGTCCCGGATCACCGCGGGCGCGTTGCGGCTGACGTTGTCCGAGGTGCCGCTGGCGGACGTGGTGAGCGAGGTCGTGGCGGCGGAGAGCCCGGTGGCCTCGCGCAAGGGCGTCCGGTTGCGGGCGGACGCCGCGACCTGGCCGGTGGTGCTGGGCAGCGACCCGGAGCTGGCGCGGGTGGTGCGGAACCTGCTGTCCAACGCGATCCGCCACACGCCGCCGGACGGGACGGTGGCCGTGCAGGTGGACGTGGAGGGCTCGTCGGCGCTGCTGCGCGTGGACGACGGGTGCGGCGGGATCCCGGAGGCCGACCTGCCCAGGGTGTTCGACGTGGCGTTCCGGGGCACGCCGCACCGGCAGCCGGTCGGCGGCGGGCTGGGGTTGGCGATCGCGCGCGGCCTCGTGGAGGCGCACCAGGGCACGATCGACGCGCACAACCACGGGCGCGGCTGCCGGTTCGAGGTGCGGCTGCCGCTCAGCGCAGCGGGTCCGTTGCGAACTGCTTGACACCCGCCGCGAACGACGTTTCCGCGCGGAAGCCGAGGAGGTCACGCGCTCGGGCGGGGTCGGCGACGACGTGCCGGACGTCCGCTGACCGCGCGCCGCCGACGACGCGCGGCCGGGGGCCGCCGCAGGCCTCCGCGAGGTGGGTGGCGAGGTCGCCGACGGTGTGCGGCTCGCCGGAGCAGATGTTGAGCGCGGTGAGCGTGCCGGGGGTGCCCGGCTGGTGGATCGCCAGGACGTTCGCCCGCGCCACGTCGGTGACGTGCACGAAGTCGCGGCGCTGGCGGCCGTCTTCGAGGACGGTGGGCGCCTCGCCGCGTTCGAGGGCGCTGCGGAACAGGCTCGCCACGCCCGCGTAAGGGGTGTTCTTGGGCATCCTCGGGCCGTACACGTTGTGGTACCTGAGCGCCCACACGTCGCCGCCCGTCTGGCGGGCCCAGGCCGCCGCGTAGTGCTCCTGGGCGAGCTTGCTGGCCGCGTAGGTGCTCCGGGGGTCCAGCGGGGCGTCTTCGGGGACCAGGCGCGGCTCCAGGGGCTCGCCGCAGTGCGGGCAGGGCGGTTCGTAGCGGCCCCGGTCGATGTCGGCCTGGCGGCGTGGCGCGGCCCGCGTGAGCCCGTGCTCGGCGCACTCGTACCGGCCTTCGCCGTACACGACCATCGAGGAGGCCATGACCAGGTGTTTCACTTTCTTCTCGTGCATCGCGGCGAGGAGGACGGCGGTGCCGAGGTCGTTGTTGCGGGCGTACAGGGGTGCGTCGGACGGGTCGAGGCCGTGGCCGACGACCGCCGCCTGGTGGCAGACCACGTCCACGCCGTCGAGGAGGGCCTTGACCGTGTCGAGGTCGGTGACGTCGTGGACCCCGTCGGGGCGGGTCCGGTGGGCCTGGGGGAGGTAGGCGTCGAGCACGACGACGTCGTGGCCTTGCCCGGCCAGCTGGTCGGCGATGTGGGAGCCGATGAACCCGGCTCCGCCGGTGAGGAGAACGCGCACGTCACCGAAGTTAGGGGCGGTTCGGCGGGATCGGCCGCCGCGACAGCGTGACGTCACGGAACCGTCAGATCTCCGATTGGCTACGGTGACGCTCATGGAACGCAGCGCGCAGCGCCTGGGACGCGCCCTTGTCGTGATCGTGGATGACCGGGTGGCGCACGGTGAGCACGACGACAGCACGGGACCGCTGGTCACCGAGTTGCTGGAGGAAGCAGGGTTCATCGTCGACGGCACCGTCGCGGTGGAGGGTGAGGTCGTGGGCATCCGCGCCGCACTGAACACCGCGGTCATCGGTGGCGTCGACCTGGTCGTCACCGTCGGCGGCACGGGTGTGTCGCCGCGCGACGTCACGCCGGACGCCACACAGGGCGTGCTCGACCGGCCGATCAGCGGTATCGCCGAGGCGCTCCGGGCCTCGGGGTTGGCGGCGGGCGCCGTCGACGCGGGTATCTCGCGGGGGCTGGTCGGCGTGTCCGGCAGCACCCTCGTGGTGAACCTGGCCGGGTCGCGGTCGGCGGTGCGTGACGGCATGGCGACGCTGTCTGCGCTGGTGCCGTACGTGATCGAGCAGTTGTCGGGGCTCGATGAGTCGTGACTGAGCCCGCTGACGACGCCGACGCCCGCGCCTCCGCCGCTGCCGCGGAGGAGGCGGCGCGGCGTCGTCGGCTGGCCGAGGTGTTCGGCGACGTCCTGCCGGAGACCTCATCGGACGAACCGCGCCCGTCCGGGCGCGACGACCGGTGGTACGAGGAGAACCGGCCACCGCACCACGGCGGCTGACCGGCGCGAATGGGTGTTCGAGAGCTTTTGAACACCCATTCGGCGATGGTCGTGGCGGCTCAGCCGCGGCTCTTCTGGGCCGCGAGCAGGTCGCGGATCTCTTTCAGCAGCTCGACGTCGGTGGGCTCGGCCGGACCGGCCTCCTCGCCGCGCTTGCGACGCTCCTTCAGCTTGTTCATCGGCAGCACGAACAGGAAGTAGACGACGGCCGCGGTGATCACGAAGCTGATGATCGCGTTGAACAGCGTGCTGAGGTCGACGAAGGTCGACTCCTTGCCGGGCACGACCTCGAAGCCCAGGCCCTGGGTCTCCGTGCCGCCGAGGGCGTTGATCAACGGCTTGATGACGCTCGTGGTGAACGCGGTGACGATGGCGGTGAACGCGGCGCCGATGACCACGGCCACGGCGAGGTCGATCACGTTCCCGCGCATCAGGAAGTCCTTGAAGCCCTTGATCACGTTGGCTCCTCCGTTCGGGGGTATTGGGGGCTTGCGGAGGGTAACGGCTCAGGATTGCGCTGGTGACGCTGCGGGTAGCTGTGTCGGGGGTAGGCCGAACAGGTGGAACATCTCCGGTCCGAACGTGGTGATCTCGGCGATCCGGTCGCCCTCGACGCGGAGGACGTCGAACTTGAACGCGCGGAACACCGTGTCGCCGGGGCGGCGCAGGTAGCTGGCGGCGGTGGGCATCCGGTTGGCCCAGGTCGGGACGAGCAGCCAGTCGCCGTCCCGGTCCGGCCCGAAGGCGCGTTCCAGCAGCGGCGTGAGCTGGTCCAGCCCGTCGAAGCACATCGGCATGGGCGGCATGGTGATCCGCAGGTCCTCGGCGGCGATCGAGACGGCCGCCGCCGCGTCACACCGCTGGTGGGCGTCGATGAACCGGCTCAGCAGCTCGCGTTCCCGCGGGCTCGGTTCCCGGGTGGTCCAGTCGTTGCGGTGGGACGGCAGGTGCTGCCTCATCGTGGCGCGGGCGCGCTGGAGGGCGCTGTTGGCCGCGGGCACGCTGATGTCGAGCAGGTCGGCGGTCTCCTGCGCCGTCATGCCCAGCACCTCGCGGGCGAGCAGTGCGGCGCGCTGTCGCGCGGGGAGGACCTGGAGGGCGGTCAGGAAGGCGAGCTCCACGGTCTCCCGCGCGACCGCGACCACGTCCGGCTCGTCGTCGGTCGGCGCGACCTGGTCCAGCAGGCGGTCCGGGTAGGGGGTGAGCCAGCTGATCTCGGGCTGGGCCTTCGGCGCTCGGGCTTTGGCCCGGATCAGGTCGACGCAGGTGTTCGTGGCGATCTTGTAGAGCCAGGCGCGGACGTTCGTGCCGTCGAACTTGTCGCGGGCGCGCCAGGCCCGGAGGAACACCTCCTGCACCGCGTCCTCGGCCTCTTCGTAGGAGGCGAGCATGCGGTAGCAGTGGACGTGCAGTTCACGGCGGTGCTGCTCGGTGGCCTGCTCGAACATCATCGGACGGACTGCTTGACCTGCTGGACGGCCCACGAGTTGCCGTCCGGGTCGTCGAAGAAGATGTAGGAGCCGTAGTCGCGGTCCTCCGGGTCGGGGCCGGGCGTCATCACGCCGTCCTGGAAGTGCTGCGGACCACTGTTGGCGACGCCGTTCGCTTCGAGGTGGGCGTGGGCGGCCTTGATGTCGGGGACGACGAAGTGGCAGCCCTTCAGCGTGCCCGGCGCACCGCTGTTGCCCAGCCCCGTGCCGAAGGTGAGTGAGCACGCCGAGCCGGGCGGCGTGACCTGGACGACGCGGAACGAGTCGCCCGCGCGGTGGTCGACGTCGACGTTGAAGCCGAGGGTGTCGGCGTAGAAGGCCTTGGCGCGGTCGACGTCGGACACGGGGACGATGACGACTTCCAGCTTCCAGTCCACGGTGCTCTCCTGGATTCAGGGCTCGAGGCCCACCCTGCAGTGCCTTGTACCCGGTGGAACGACAGGCGCGCCGAAAACTCATCGGTCAACCGATGACAACCTCATTCCCCCAGCTCACGACGCCAAACAGCCCCGATCACCTGTTGGCGCGCAACTCGCCGGCACCCGATCCCGGCCCGCGACCGAGCGACCCACCGGGCCCCTGACCGGACACTCGGCACGGCCGACGCGGTCATCGGGCCGGGAGCGGGAAGGGGCGCCGCGCGGATTGCCCGGGTGTGGGTGAAGCGGTCAGTGCAGGGTCACGGCCACGGGGTTGGCCAAGGACTCGGCGGCTATCCGGTGGGCCGCCGCGCGGTCCGCGGAGATCACCACCACCTCGCCCTCCCGGACCGCGACCACCGAGGCGTTCGCCGCCAGGACGTGCGACTCCGCACCCACGACGTCCACCCGGCTCCCCGGCCGCAGCAACCCGACGACCCCGGCGTCGGCCAGTCGCACGGCCACCGACGACAACCCGGGGTCGATCGGGGCCAAGCGGGCGTCGGTCAGTGGCTCGCCCGCTCTCGCCGCGCCCACCAACCCGCGGCCCAACGCGTCGGCCTCCGACACCGTCCCGGCGGGTGACAGAGAAGGCGGCACGGCGACCACGCGGACGTCTTCCGCGGTCAGCGGTACGCCCGGTGCCAGGTCGTGGGCGGCTACGAGTACGTCGACCGTCGGGCTGCCCGGCAGCACGGCCAGCGCCAGCGCCGCGAGGGCCAGCAGGGCCGCCAGGATCCTTCTGAGGTGGAGGAGCATGATCTCGACGCTAGGGACCGGCCCGGCCTCGGGACAGCACCAACCCCCGAGCTGTGGACAACTCGGGGGCTGTGGACAACTACGACTCAGGACGCGGCGGCGGCCGGAGTGGAAGAAGAGGTGGAAGACGAGGACGACGCGGCAGACGTCGACTCGCTCTTCTTGGTGGAAGAAGACGAAGACTCGCTCTTCGTGGACGAGGAACGGCTGTCGGTGCGGTAGAAGCCGCTGCCCTTGAACACGACGCCGACCGCGCCGTAGAGCTTGCGCAGCTTGCCGGAGCACTCGGGGCACTCCGTCAGCGCGGAGTCCGAGAAGGACTGCACCGCGTCGAACCGGTGGTCGCACTCGGTGCAGGCGTACTGGTAGGTCGGCACGGTGGGCCCTCCACGAGTCCTGGTTGGCACTCCGCCGTCACGAGTGCCAACAACGATGATGCGCCACCTGGCATACGTGGCGCAAACATCACAGGTCAACGTCACAACGGCAGGCGAACCAAGCCCGATCCGGGCGTCAACACCGCATCCATCCGGACATCGTGCGGTTCGGCCGGCAAAGACGGCACGAACTCCTCATCCCGCACAAGGGCCACCAGCGGACCTGTGGACAACCTCAACGCGCGGTCGTAGTAGCCGCCGCCCTTGCCCAGCCGCACCCCGGCGTGATCGACCGCCAACGCCGGCACCAGCACCAACGCCGCCGACCCGACCGCCGCCGCACCCAGCAACGGCCCCACCGGCTCCCGCAGCCCGAACGCGCCCGGCCGCAACTCCCCCTCGTACACCGCCCAGTCCAACTCGTCCCCGACGACCACCGGCAGCAGCACCCGCAACCCGTGCGACCGCAGCGCCTCCAGCATCTCCAACGACCCCGGCTCCGATGCCGACGCGACGTACGCGCACACGGTGTCACCAGGCGAAACGCCGAAAGCCGCAACGGCGAGCAGCACTTCGGCCGACATCCCCGGCACGACGCCGCCGCGCCGCGCGGCCCGCAACCGTGTGCGCAGCGTTGTCTTCCGATTACGTTCACCGGACGTCATGGCTGGTCACCCTAAGCGCGCCGTTACGCTCGCAGCCCATGAGCGCCTTCCAGACAGCAATCGTGCCGGCGGCAGGCCTGGGCACGCGCTTCCTCCCGACCACCAAAGCGGTGCCCAAGGAGCTGTTGCCGGTCGTCGACACCCCTGGCATCGAACTCGTCGCGACCGAAGCCGCCGAAGCGGGCGCGACGAGGCTCGTGATCGTGACCTCGCCCGGCAAGGACGCGGTGGCCGAGTACTTCCGCCCGCAGCCGGAGCTGGAGGCGACGCTCGAAGGACGCGGCAAGACCGACCTGGTCGCCAAGGTCCGCCGCGCCCAGAACCTGCTCACCGTGGAGACCGCCATCCAGGACAAGGCCCTGGGCCTGGGCCACGCGGTCGGCTGCGCCGAGGGCAACCTGACCGGCGCGGACGAGGCCGTCGCCGTCCTCCTGCCGGACGACCTCGTGCTGCCCACCGGCGTGCTCAAGACGATGGCCGCGGTCCGCGAGAAGCACGGCGGCAGCGTGCTGTGCGCGTTCGACATCCCCAGGGACCAGATCTCCGCCTACGGCGTCTTCGACGTCAGGGACACCGGTGACGACGACGTCAAGCGGGTCGTCGGCATGGTCGAGAAGCCGAAGCCCGAGGACGCGCCGTCCACGTTCGCCGCGGCCGGCCGCTACCTCCTCGACCGGGCGATCTTCGACGCCCTCAAGCGCATCACGCTGGGCGCGGGCGGCGAGCTCCAGCTCACCGACGCCATCGCGCTGCTGATCAAGGAGGGCCACCCGGTGCACGTCGTCGTCCACCGCGGTGGGCGACACGACCTGGGGAATCCGGGTGGATTCCTCAAAGCTGCGGTTGACTTCGCACTCGAGCACCCGGACTACGGGCCCGAGCTGCGGGAGTGGTTGCGGGAACGCCTCGGCAACGCCTGAACGAGGGTCAACACATGAGGTCAGTGGACGAGCAGCTCGCCAGGGTGGTCGCCGCCGCCGTGCGGCCCGCCCCCGTGCGGGTGGCGATCTCCGAGTCGCAGGGCCTGCTCTGCGCCGAGGAGGTCGTCGCCGAGCGCGCGTTGCCCGGTTTCGACCAGGCGGCGGTCGACGGCTACGCCGTGCGCAGCGTCGACGTGCAGGCCGCCAACGAGGAACCGGTCACGCTCCCCGTGGTCGGCGAGATCCCCGCCGGATCGCGCCAGCCGAGACGGTTGCAGCCCGGTCAGGCGGTCCGGGTCGCGACCGGCGCGCCGCTGCCCACCCTGGCCGACGCCGTGGTGCCCTTGGCCTACACCGACCGGGGCGACAGCGACGGGCACCCGGCGAAGGTGACCGTCCAGCGTTCCGTGCCGTCCGCGGCGTACGTGCGGCGCACCGGCGAGGACGTGCAGACCGGTGACGTCGCGGTGCGCCGCGGCGCGTCCATCGGCGCCGCCCAGGTCGGCCTGCTCGCCGCGGTCGGCCGGAACAAGGTGCTGGTCCACCCCCGGCCGCGGGTGTCGGTGATCTCGATCGGCGAGGAGCTGGTCGACGTCGACCGCACCCCCGGCCAGGGGCAGGTCTACGACGTCAACTCCTACGCGCTGGCCGCCGCCGCGCGGGACGCGGGCGCCGAGGTCAGCCGGGTCGGCATCCAGTCGTCGGACCCGCGCCGGATGCGCGAGGTCGTCGAGGGCAGGCTCCTGCTGTCGGAGATCGTGGTCGTCGCGGGTGGCGTCGGGGGCGTCATCGGCGACGAGGTGCGTGCCGCGCTGGCCGATCTCGGCGACGTCGACGTGACCCGCGTGGCCATGCACCCCGGCTCGGTGCAGGGCTTCGGCCGGCTCGGGCCGGACGCCGTGCCGACGTTCCTGCTGCCCGCGAACCCGATGAGCGCGCTCGTCGTTTTCGAAGTGCTGGTGCGCCCGCTGATCCGGGCCGCGCTGGGCAAGCGCAACCCGTACCGGCGGGCGGTCAGCGCGCGGCTGCTGTCGCCGCTGACCTCGACCAAGGGGCGGCGCGGCTACCTGCGCGGCCAGCTGCTGCGCGACGCGGACAACGGCGAGTACCTGGTGCAGCCGCTGGGTACTTCCGGGTCGCACTTGCTGGCGTCGTTGGCCGAGGCGAACTGCCTGATCATGGTCGACGAGGACGTGACGGACGTGTCGGTCGGCGAAGAGGTCATGGTCAGCTTCCTCGCCCAAAGAGGATGAAGACCCAAGAAGGATCGGAACTCGGTGGGGTTGGATGAGTCTCGCGTGGGAAGGCGGTCGACACCCCGGCTGGCCCGCGCGGCTCGGACCGCTGCGGGTCGCCGCCGGTCTGGTGGCGCTGCGCCCGCCGAAGCTGCTCGACGCGTCCGCGTGGTCGCGGACCAGGCTGCGTGACCGGGCGTACCTGGAGGACTGGGAACCCACCGCGGTCGAGGGCTGGCACGAGCGCAACGCGGCGCTGGCCTGGCCCGCGCAGTGGTCGTCGCTCAAGTCCCTGGCCCGGCGCGGCCACGCGCTGCCGTTCGTGATCACCGTGGACGGCGCGCTGGCCGGGCAGATCACCGTGGGCAACATCGTGCGCGGCTCGCTGCGCTCGGCGTGGGTCGGCTACTGGGTGGCGGCCGACCGGGCGCGCGGCGGCGTGGCCACGGCGGCGCTCGCCCTCGTGGTCGACCACTGCTTCGGCGAGGGCGGCCTGCACCGGCTGGAGGCGACCGTCCGGCCGGAGAACCTGGCCAGCCTCCGGGTGCTCGCCAAGGCCGGTTTCCGCGAGGAAGGGCTGTTCCTCCGGTACCTCGACGTGGCGGGCGACTGGCGTGACCACCTGTGCTTCGCGATGACGGCCGAAGAGGCTTCTCCGGAGGGATTGGTACGCCGACTGGTCGCACAGGGATACGCCCGAACAGCCTGATCCTCGGGCTGTGTGGCTTAATCGGGTCACCCGAAAGTGGGTGATACACCACACTTTGGTACGTACGCCAGTCGGCGTGCCTCCGACACAGGTGTGACTGTTGTGACTAGCGTGGCGTGTGCACCGAGCGCGCCGCGGGGTTAGGGGGAGGTGACGGGGATGCCGAGCTCGCTGATCGTCGTGGGACTGGTCGTGGCCTGGTTGGTCGTCCTCGTGCCGTTGGTCGCGCGCAAGCGCGCCGACACGTCGCGCGGCAGCATGGAGGAGGAGTACGACGCCATGCCCGAGGTCGACGCGGAGTTCGAGGAGTACGACGACTACGACGAGCCGGACGTGGACGACGTGTTCGTCCGGCCCCGGCCGTTCCGCCCGGGACGCGGTGGCTACGACCCGGAGACCGCGGCGATCGTCGCCCAGGCGAAGTACGCGTTCCGCCGCCGCGTCGTCGGGATGCTGCTGCTGGCGGCCCTCGTCACCGGTGTCGTCGCGGGCGTGCTCTACCCGTTGGCGTGGTGGGGCCACGCGGCCGTCGACGTGACGCTCGTCTCCTACCTCGGGTACCTGCGCCGCCAGGTGCGGATCGAGGAGGACATCCGCGCGCGCCGGCTGTCCCGGCTCGGCCAGACCCGACGCCGCCCCGTGCGGCAGGCGGGCGAGGCGCAGCCGCACGCCGTCGTCGCGCCGCCGTCCGTGTCCTCGCACGAGGGTGAGACGGCCCGTGACCAGGGCGGCTTGGCGCCGCAGCCGAGGTTCCAGCACCACGTCCGCCCCGGCACCGTCGTGGTGGACGCCGACGACGAAGACCCGGTGTTCGTGGAGCTCGACGGCCCCGAGGCGCTCCCGTACCGACGGGCGGTAGGCGAGTAGAGGGGGGTGGCAAAACCACCCCCCGGCTACTGATATGCTTCCTCCCGCAAGACGGAAGCACGGACAACTGAACATGGGGCTGTAGCGCAGTTGGTAGCGCGACTCGTTCGCATCGAGTAGGTCAGGGGTTCGATTCCCCTCAGCTCCACTCCACTCGGGGCGAGTTGTGTTCGCGGAAAGCGCGAACCGGCTCGCTCCGTTGTGTTTCCGGGGGTGCAACCCCCACGCCCCGCCCGGCGGGCTTCGTCCCCGGACCCCCATCCGTATGCGGTTGCGTTTGGCGCAAATCCCCCGCGCGGGTGATGGTGCTCGGAATAACCCGAAGAATCCCTCGTGTTCGGCTTTTGTGAGGGCTTGTCGTGTGCCGAATTGCGGTTGTGGGCTTTTGTTTCTCGTTGTGGGTTGTGGTTCGGGTGTACTGCCCGGCAGTTCGTGCCGGCTGAATTCCGGATGCCGTTCGTCGACACGTGGGAGCCTTACGCCCCGGTAACTGGAAATTGTGTCGTTCGCACGGCAAGGTGTCACCCAATCGAGTGAAACCCGGCTTGGCTGAAGTGCGGGGATCGGCACTGGTGTCGGTCTGCGTAGCGTGCGCGCACGTCTGGCCGAGTGGAATTCGAACAGTTCTTCACGTCTGGCGGCGGACAGGCTTTCCCGTTCGAGTGGAATTCGGCCCGATTCACCGCAGAACTACGGAAAACCCATCACGGGATGAGCCACCAGACTCCACGCTCCCGGAGAGACATCGTGACACGTTCATCACTTGCACTGGACCGCAGCGTGCTGCGGTTGGACATCGTGGGTTCCAGCGCCGGCGGTCGGGATCGGCAGGTTTACCTGGACCGCGCGTTACGGGCCGTCGTGGACCGCGCGATCGAGCACTCGGCCGCCTACCCGGTCGCCGAGTCGTCCTACCTCAGGGTGGACGGCGACAGCGCGACTCTCCTGGTCGGGGCCGCCGTGGCGAAGGCCTGGCTGCTGGCGGACTTCGTGCTGCGCGAGACGGCCATCGCGCTCGGCGAGGTGAACAAGCCGGTCAACGAGGACCACCGCCTGCGCGTGCGGATGGCGTTGGACCACGGGGAGACGGTGGTCAACCCGCCGAACATCGGCGGCCGGGCGGTGGCGACCACGGCGCGGCTGATCGACGCGCCCGCGTTCCGGCAGGCCGTGGCCGCCGCGCCGGGGCAGGACTTCGGGCTGATCGTCTCCGACCGGTTCCACTCGGACGTGGTGGTCGACGGCGAGCGCGGGCTCGGGCGGTTGGAGTTCCGGCCGATCGAGGTGGAGGTCAAGGACTTCCGGCAGACCGGCTGGGTCTACGTGCCCGCCGATGAGGTGCCCCGGCGGGACGCCGTGCCGCGGTCGGGCGCCGTGCCGCACGGGCCGGCGCCGTCGCCCGCGAAGCTCGCGGACACGATCCTCCAGTTCAACGCGGCGGTGCACGCGCAGAACTCCGTGTTCGGCCTGTCGAGGTCCGATGACCGCGACTGAGGAACGCGAGATCTGCGGCGCGCACCGACCGGGAACCGCTGGTCGACGTGCTGCTCACCGCGCTGGACAAGCCGAACCCACGATCGGAAGAGGAACCGGATCGATGACCAGGCAGTACCCCATCGTGGAGCACCGCACGCTGGACCCGACGGCGGGGCGCGGGCCGTTGCGGGTGGGCAGACGCCGCCGTGATCTCGCCGAGCTGCCCAAGCCCGCCGCGCACGAGGTGATGGTGTTCCGGGTGGACGGCGACTACTTCGTGGACGCGGGCCGGCTCGGGCTCGCCGACGAGCAGGTCGTGCGCGCTGCCCACGTCAGCGTGGTCGACCTGGGCCGGGACGTGCCGGTCGTGGTGTCGCTGCGCATCCCGTCCGCCGAGGCCGCCGACTTCACCGTGCGGGTCACGTTCACCTGCACCGTGCTGGACCCGGTCGCCGTCGTGCGGGACGGGTTGGAGCACGCCGAGACGCTGCTGACCAGCTACCTGACGGGCCACCACCGGACGTTCGAGCTGGGCTTGGAGCACAGGCTGTCCGAGATCAACGAGGTGCGCCGGGTGGTGGCCGCGCAGGTGCGGGCGTTCACCGAGGTCCGGCCGGTCGTGGTGCGCGGTGTGGCGGTGCGACTGGCGAGCGTCGAGGTGCTGACCCCGGACGAGCTGGTGGAGTTCGAGAAGCGCAGACGCGGCCAGGTCCGCGACCAGACCTTGGACCGGACCGTGGAGCAGACCCGGCAGCACCACCGGCACGACCTGGAGGTGGAAACCCAGCTGCACCAGGCGCTGCTGACCGCACGGCAGCACGACGAACTGCGCCGTCGGCAGTGGGAACGCGACGACCAGTTGCGCCTGCTGCGGTGGAAGCGGGACGACGAGCAGCGCCGGGAGAAGGCGAGCCGCGAGGACCGGCGCCGGATGCTCGACACCAAGCTCGCCCTGGTCCGGGAGCTGGCCCGGCGCGGCCACCTGGACACCGCGAACGTCGGCGTCGACGGGCTGCTGGACCAGCTGACGGCCGGACCGCTGCCGCCGGGACTGCCCGCCGACGAGCCGGTGGACGACGTGAGGGAAGAGGATGAGGTCTGAGCAGCTCCCCGTCGACCTGTCCGAACGGCGTGACGCGGGGCGGTGGTCGGGGCGGTGGTCGAAGCGCGCGTCGAACGGCTGGAGCGGCACCGCCTGGCCCGGGTCGCGCGGGAGGAGGAAGCCCGCCGGCAAGCGCAGTACCAGCGCGAACGCGAGGTGGACGACGAGATCGAACGGCTCGCGACCCAGTTCCGCGGTGAGGGGAGGGTGACCGAACCCGCCGCGTGAGGAGGGCGGTGCCCGGTGGTTCGAGGGGTCCACCGGGCACCGCCCGGTTGTCGGTCGGGCGCGGCCGTTGAGAACAGCCCTTCCACCGGGGTGTGCTGATCGGTCACTACGATCGGGCCGGTGCGCTTTGTGGCGGATCTCCACATCCACTCCAAGTACTCGCGGGCCTGCAGCCGCGACTGCGATCTCGAACACCTGACCTGGTGGGCCCGGCGCAAGGGGATCTCGCTGGTCGGCACCGGCGATTTCACCCACCCCGCCTGGTACGACCACCTGACCGAGAACCTGGTCGAGGCCTCGCCCGGCCTGTTCCGGCTGCGCGACGACCTGGACCGCGACATCGACCGCACGCTGCCGCCGTCGCTGGCGACGTCACCGGTGCGGTTCATGCTGTCGGTGGAGATCTCCACGATCTACAAGCGCGGTGACCGCACGCGCAAGGTGCACCACCTCGTCTACATGCCGGACCTGTCGTCGGCGGCGCGGTTCAACGCCCGGTTGGCCAAGATCGGCAACCTGGGGTCGGACGGGCGGCCGATCCTCGGGCTGGACTCGCGCGACCTGCTGGAGATCACGCTGGAGTGCGGCGGCTACCTGGTGCCCGCGCACGTGTGGACGCCGTGGTTCGCGGTGCTCGGGTCGAAGTCCGGGTTCGACGCGATCGAGGACTGCTACGTCGACCTCGCGTCCCACATCTTCGCGGTGGAGACCGGGTTGTCTTCGGACCCCGAGATGAACTGGCGGGTGTCCGGACTGGACCGGTATCGGCTGGTCAGCAACTCGGACGCGCACTCGCCGCCGGTGCTGGGGCGCGAGGCGACGGTGTTCGACACGGAGCTGGACTACTACTCGGTGCGGGCGGCGTTGGAGACCGGTGACGGGTTCGCCGGGTCGCTGGAGTTCTTCCCGGAGGAGGGGAAGTACCACGTCGACGGGCACCGCAAGTGCGGTGTGCGGATGGAGCCAGAGGAGACGTCGGCGCACAACGGGATCTGTCCCGAGTGCGGCAAGCCGTTGACGGTCGGGGTGCTCAGCCGGGTGGAGGAGCTGGCCGACCGGCCGTCCGGTTCGCGGCCCGAGGGCGCGGCCGGGTTCACCAGCCTGGTGCCGTTGCCGGAGATCATGAGCGAGATCGTGGGCACCGGGCCGAAGAGCAAGAAGGTGCTCGGTGAGATCGACAAGCTGACGGCGGCGTTGGGGCCGGAGCTGGTGATCCTGCAGGACGTCCCGGTGGACGACATCGCCGTGCACTCGACGTTGCTGGCCGAAGCGGTGACCCGGCTGCGGCGCGGTGAGGTGGTGCGCGACTCGGGGTACGACGGCGAGTACGGCGTGATCCGGGTGTTCGAGCCGGGGGAGTTGGAGCGGCGGCGTTCGGCGTTCGCCCTGTTCGACTACGCCGCGCCTGCTCCGTCCACTGTGGAGCGTCCTCTTCCGGTTGCGGTCGCTCCCGCTGCTGCTCCCGTCGCTGTGCCTCCGGGGCCGGTCGGGTCTTCCCTGCTGGACGGTCTCGACCCGGAGCAGCGGGCGGCGGCCGAGGTGGACGGCGGGCCGTTGCTGATCATCGCCGGGCCGGGGACGGGGAAGACGCGGACGTTGACGCACCGGATCGCGGACCTGGTGACGTCACGCGGTGTGCCGGCCTCCGAGTGCCTGGCGATCACGTTCACGCGGCGTGCGGCGGAGGAGATGGCCGAACGCCTGGCCGTCCTCGCGCCCTCGCACGCGTCGGCGGTGACGGTTGCGACGTTCCACGCGCTCGGTGTGCTGATCCTGCGCGAGCACTACGCGTCGGTGGGGTTGTCCGGGTCGTTCGAGGTCGCGGACCCGGAGCGGCAGTTGGCGGTGGCGCTGTCCGTCGTCGCGGACGAGAAGGAAGCGCGGGGGCTCATCGCCGCGGGTGACGATGGGTACAAGAAGGCGTTGCGGGCGCAGGACCTGGTGGACTTCGACGACCTGATCTCGCTGCCGCTGTCGTTGCTGGAGGACTCGCCCTCCCTCGTCGCCGCCTACCGGGCGCGGTGGCGGTGGGTGTCGGTGGACGAGTACCAGGACGTCGACGAGCAGCAGTACCGGCTGCTGAGGCTGCTGGCGCCGCCCGACGGCAACCTGACCGCGATCGGTGACCCGGACCAGGCGATCTACCGGTTCCGCGGTGCCGACGTCGGCTTCTTCCTGCGGTTCCAGGAGGACTTCCCGACGGCCCGGACCGTGCACCTGACCAGGAACTACCGGTCTTCGACGGCGGTCGTGACGGGTGCTCTGGAGGTGATCGCGCCGTCGTCCCTCGTGCCCGGTCGGGAACTGCGCCCGATGGTGGACCACGGTTCCGCGCCCATCGGTGTGCACCACGCGTCGTCGGAGGCGGCCGAGGCGGCGTTCGTGGCGCGGACGATCGAGCAGGTGCTGGGCGGGGCGTCGTTCCACGCGTTCGACAGCGGCCGGGTGGTGTCCGACGGCACGCAGAACCTGGGCTTCTCCGACTTCGCCGTGCTGTACCGGACGGACCGGCAGTCGCGGGCGCTGGTCGAGGCCCTGACCCAGTCCGGTCTGCCGTTCCAGAAACGCTCCCACGACCGCTTGGCCGACCGTCCCGGCGTGGCGCGGATCGCGAACGACCTCGAATACGCCGCGGGCGCCACCGTCCTGGACCGCGTGCGTGCCGTGGCCGGCGAAGACCACACCGCTTACGAACTCCTGAAACCCCTGGCCATCGACTGTGACGCGGACTTCGAACGCTTCCACACCACCCTCGCGCTGGGTGTCGAGGTCGACACGTGGGACCCACGGGCAGACCGCATCGCCCTCCTCACCCTGCACGCGTCGAAGGGCCTGGAGTTCCCGGTGGTGTTCATCGTCGGGTGCGAGGACGGTCTGCTGCCGATGCGCTGGCCGGGCACGGACGACCAGGAGGCCGTGGACGAGGAACGCCGCCTGCTGTTCGTGGGGATGACCAGGGCACAACGACACCTGTTCCTCAGCCACACGACCGGTCGCCCCAAGTCCCCGTTCCTCGCGGCACTCCAGTCATACGACCAACTGGGCGACCCCCAACCGCGCCGCAAACGCAAGGGCACCCAACTCAGCCTGCTCTGACTCGGCGGACCCGAGGCTGCCGGCGTTCGACCGAACGGCGTATTCCGACAATCGTTGGCTTGCGCGTTCAGTTGTGGATTGTTGTTCAGGTGAACGCCGGTTAGCCCAGCTCACCGCACGTCGGAAGCCGTTCGGCGACACGCCGCGACCATCCGTCCCGATGACTGGAAATTCCATGATTCACGAGGCAAAGTGTCACCCCATCGGACGACACTCGATCAGATCCACGTCGGGTGGAATTCGAAGAACTTTCATGGCCGAGGGTGGTCGGGCGGGTTTCCTGTCCCGATTGGAATGTCAGGGAGTCGGCGGGGCATGACCAGCTTCATGGCACAACTGAGCAGCGCTGAACGGGACAAGCTGATCCGGTCCGGAACGAAAGTCACCTACCGAAGTGGTGAAACGCTCATGTGGGAGGGCGAGTACGGCAACCACGTGTTGGTGATCGACTCCGGTGACGTCAAGATCGTGAAGAGAGGCGTCGACGGGAAGGAACACCTGCTCAACATCTGCGGCACGGGCGAACTGGTCGGGGAGATCGCCTGCGTCGAGGAAAACGGGCGGCGGTCCGCCTCCGTGATCGCCCAGAGCTCCGTGGCGGCGATCAGGATCGCCAAGGAGGCGTTCGTCGCATTCCTCCACGATCACCCGGCCTTGTGGCTCGGCATCGTGCGCCGTGTGACCGGGTTGCTGCGCGCGGCCGAGGGGCAGTCGGACAAGAAGAAGATCCGCGTGGTGCGCGCCGTGGCCACGCTGACGGACCGCTACGCCAACGGCACCCGTGGCGCGGTCGTCCCCGGCACCCAGGACATGATCGCCGGCTTCGCCCACGTGTCGCCGGTGACCGCGCAGCGCGTGCTGGCCGACCTGAAGGCGTGGAAGCTGGCGTTCTCCCAGCACGGCAAGGTGGTGGTGCCGTGCGTCCGGTGCCTCCGCGTAGCAGCGGACACGGCGATGTCAACGCAAATCTACGGACAAATCATCATTGGATGTGGTGGCACGGGCGTCTGTCCCCAAAGGTGAGTGGCAACAAGCCGCACACCGAGACATGACGTCGGAGACGCACGTGGACTCACTTCCACTTCCCCGCAGCGTCCTGCGGGTGGACATCGTCCGCTCCAGTGCCAACGGGCCGGATCGGCAGACCTTTCTGGACGGGCAGCTGAAGTCCGTCGTGGAACGCGCGGTCGGGACCGCGCTGCACCGGTTGTTCCCCAAGACGGACGTGCACATCCGCCCGGACGGCGACAGCATGACCGTGCTCATCGGACCGGAGGTGCCGAAAGCCTGGCTGTTGGCGGATTTCCTGCTCCACGAGTTCCCCATCGCCTTGCACGACGTCAACCGCCGCGCCGACGACAAGCACCGGCTGCAGCTGCGGGGCGCTCTCGACCACGGCGAGACCACGGTCAACGCACCCCACCTGGGCGGTCCGGCGGTGGTCGCCACGGCGCGACTGGTCGACGCCCGGCCGCTGCGCGAGTTCGTCGAGCAGAACCCCGCGCAGAACCTCGGGTTGATCATCTCCGACCGGTTCTACCAGGACGTCGTGACGGGCGGCGAGCGCGGCCTCGACCGGCTGGTGTTCGACCGGGTCGAGTTCGAGGTCAAGGACTTCCGGCACTTCGGGTGGCTCTTCCGGCCCGACGCCAGTCCGGAGCGGCGGGTCGCGTAGTCCGAGTCCTGGTTCCGCGGGTGTCCGGGTGGACGTCGCTGTGCCCGTCGTCGACGTCCACCCGGGCAGCCCTCGCCGTGTTCACGCCCCGTGGACGGCCTGGAAGTGTTCGCGCACGATGCCCTCCACGTGCTCACGCGCCTGCACGGTGTCCGGGTGGTCGTCGCCCAGGACCCGGCGCAGGATGGCGAGCAGCACCCGGTACTCGGCCTCGGCGGCGGCGTGGTCCCCGCGTTCGCGGTGCACGGCGGCGAGGTTGTTCCGCGTGGTGAGCGTGGACTTGTGCTCGATGCCCAGTACCCGCTCGCGGATGGCGAGCATCTTCCGGCACTCGGCCTCGGCAGCCGCGAGGGCGACTCTGTTGCGCAGGGCCAACGCGAGGTTGCCGCGAGTGGTCAACGTCGTGGCGTGCTCGGGCCCGAGCAGCAGGGTCTGGGTGTCCAGCGCTTCCTGGTACAGCCGTTCCGCTTCTCGCCACATGCCCATTTCGTCGCAGAAGTCGGCCGCGCGCTGCCGGATGCAGCTATGGTCACCGCCTGCTCGTCGTCCTCGTGGTCCAGCGACCCGGTGCAGTGGGGCAGCAGCGCGGTCCACAACGGCCAGTTGTCCGTGTTCTCGCAGTCCAACCCGGCGGTGGCCTGCCACAACAGGGCGAGTCGCGCCGCCCGGTAGTCGCCGCCGTCGTCCTGGAGGTCGGCTTGGAGCCCGTTCGTGTGGCGCACCCGCCTGGACGGCGACCTCCCGCAGGCCTTCGCTCAGGCTCTCGCCGCTGGTCGCGTCGACCCACCACACCCGGGCCAGGTCCTGCTCGCGATGGGCGAACGCCGCCGCGACGGTGGTCTTGCCGTAGCCGCCCGCCGCGTGCAGGACCACGACCTGCCCGCCGGTCACGACCGCTCGCGACAGGTCGTCGAGCAGCGCGGCACGGCCGTGCACCTCGTGGTCGAGCCGACCGACGGGAACCGCGACCGAACTCAACCCCGGTCCACGCGGTCCGGCCACGGTGATGTTGACGTCCCGCCCGGCCTGGGTGATCGAGGCACCACCGGTCGCCGCACCGGCCTGGCGGAGCTCGGGTGTGCCGGCCAACGGGGTCCTCCTCGGCGTGTCAGGTCACCTAACCGCAGGTCGGTGGCGGAAGCTCCGTACACGTGCGGTTACGGACCCCGTCGCGGGCGCGTTCACCCGAGCTGACGCGACAGGCGCCTGCTTTCTGTCGCGCCCACCGTTCGGGGGATGTCGTCCCTGGCCAGAGACGGCGCCACCAGGGCGGAACGGCACGACGTTGGCCGGACGGCGCTGTCGGCGCGGCCCGCACCCGTACCCTGAGAGGCGACGAGAAGGGGTGGTGCTGGTCGTGGAGCTGGCCGAGTCGCTGCTGGCATGGCTGCACGGCTGGTCCGGTGTGCCTGTCTGCCCCGGTGACTGGGCCTGGACCGCCACCGCGTTCGGCGCGCTGATCGGCGTGCTGCCGACGATCGCCGCACTCCTGGCGATCACCGTCCGACGCATCGTCGGCAACTCGTACGGCCCGGTCACCGGCGCGATCTTCGCCGTGCTCGGCGTGGTCAGCACGCTGGTGCTGCCGTGGATGGCGTTCTCGGCCACCTTCAAGCTCCTGAGCGACCGCGCGCTGCCGGGCACGGACTCGCTGCGCGAGAAGCCGTGCGTGGCGTTCACCCAGTCCGAGTACCTGCTGGAAGCGCCCGCGTTCCTCGAGTCGATCAACGGCCGCAGCGGCGTGACGTACCTGATCGCGGCCGGTGCGACGGCGGTCCTGGCGCTGCTGTGCCTGCTGTTCGTGATGCTCCAGGCGGGCTCGGCGTTCCGGCTCGGCCCGAACTGGCCGCGCCGGGTGTTCTGGCCTCCGTTCCTGGTCCTGCTGCTGTCCACGTCCGCCCTGCCGGTCACGCTGGTCGGCCACCTGCTGCTCGGGTTCTTCCCGATTGCGCTGTTGGGCTCCCTCGTGGTGCGGGTTTTCGGGTTGACTACCGCCATGCTGAACCGCCCCGGTCGCGATCGCGGGAACCCGAGCCCGCAACCCGCGGTGTCGAGAACGCCACCGCCGCAGCCCCAGCAGCCGAAGGGGCCGTCCCAGAACCAGCCGGCCCAGAAGCACCAAGGGCCGCACCAGAACCAGCCGTCCCAGAAACCGCCGCCCTACCAGGTGGAGAAGCCTCCGCCCTACCAGCCCGCGCAGATCCCGCCGTACCAGCCGGTGCCGCCCTACCGGCCGACCCCGCCGCAGCGGCACTACCCGCCGACGCGGGTCGCCGACGTGCCGGTCGTGCCCGCCGGGCCCGTCGCCGAGCCGCCGAAGCCGACCCGGGTGGAGCAGCCGGCGCAGCTCGCCGACACGCCCGGTCCGCTCCCGTTCGGCCCCGGCAGCAGCAGCGCGAGCAGCGCACCCAAGGCCGCGCCGGACTCCGGCAAGGTGTGGAACCCGGCCGGCGGCCGGTTCCGCCGCATCCGCCAGCTCGGCCGCGGCGGGTTCGGCACGGTGTGGCTGGCCGTGGACGAGCAGCTGGCCCGCACGGTCGCGGTGAAGCTCGCGCACGCCCCGGACAACGACACCGAGCAGCGCATGGTGCGTGAAGCGCGCGCTCTGGCCGCCGTGCGGCACCCGAACTGCGTGCGCGTGTTCGACATCGTCCAGGACCCGGACGGCCTGGCGATCATCATGGAGTACATCGACGGCCAGCCGCTGTCCGACGTCGTGCTCAAGAGCGGTCTGCTCGCCGACACGCTCGCCGCCCGCCTCTGGGTGAACATGGCGGACGCGCTGGCCGCCGCGCACGAGCAGGGCGTGCTGCACCGGGACGTGAAGCCGTCCAACGTCATCGTGGACACCCAGGGCACCGCGCACCTGATCGACTTCGGCATCGCCCGGTCGAAGGGCGACAGCACGCTCACCGCCACCGGGATGATGGTCGGCACGCCCGACTTCCTCGCCCCGGAGACCGCCCGCGGTGAGGCCGCCAGCCCCGCGTCGGACGCCTGGCAGCTGGCCGCGACGGTCAGCTACGCGCTCACCGGCCACCCGCCGCGCGGGTCGCGGGAGAACCCGATCTCGTCGCTGATGGCCGCCGCGCAGGGCGAGCCGTGCGTGAAGCTGCCCCAGCGCAGCGCGCACCACCGGCTGCTCACCAACGCCCTCGACGCCGACCCGGCCCGGCGACCGTCGCTGTCGGCCATCCGGTCCGAGCTGAGCACGTGGCTGTCGCAGGCGGGGCTGAGCAAGGAAGGCCCGGTCACGAAGATGATCGACCGGCCGGAACCGCCGACCCGACCCGTGCGCTGACCAGGGCCGCGACCCCGATCACCAGCGGCACGGCGAGCAGCGCGCCGGAGAACGCCAACACCAGCGCGGTGCAGCCGAGGGCGAACGCGGCGGTGCGGCTGCGGAGGAGTTTGACGGCGGCGGCCAGCCCCGCCGCCGTCACCGCGGCCAACGTGGTCGAGGCGACGCGCATCAACGTGTCCAGCTCGACGTCCAGGCGCAGGGTGACGGCCGTGAGCACCGCGCACAGCACCAGCAGGCCGGTCAGCCCGTGCCGTCCGCCCAGGCGCGCGCCGCCCGCCAGGTAGGTGTTGATCGCGCCGAACGTCAGCAGCGTCGCGGCCACCGCCGTGACCAGCCGGGCGGACGGCCCGAACGCGCGTTCCAGCAGGTCGGCGAGCGGGACGTCGCTCGTCGTGCCCGCCGTCGTGACCGCCAGCCCCAGGTAGAGGACGGCGACGACGACCAGCGTGCGGCGGGTCGCCCGGCGCGGGTCGGTGAACTCGTCGGCGAGGTTGCTCGCCGCCTCCCAGCCGGAGAACGCGAAGAACAGCACCACGGCGGCGTGCCCGACGGCGAGCCACCCGTGCGGCGCGAAGGGCTGGAAGTCGTCCCGCGACACGCTCGGTACGTTGTATGCAATAGCCACTGCCAGGAGCACCGCGAGCAGCCCGACCAGCAGGACCTGCACGCCGGCGGAGACCCGCAGCCCGGCGTAGTTCGCGGCGAACGCGGCGGCCAGCAGCAGGATGCCGATCAACGCGGGATCGCCGCCGCCGAGCGCGTGGGCGATGTACCGGCCGCCGACCAGCGCACCGCCGAGCACCCCGAACGGCACCCCGGCCAGGTAGAACCACCACGCGACCGGCCGTGCCGCCCGCGCGCCGAACGCCGTCCCGACGAACCCCGTGACCCCGCCGCGGTGCCGTTCACCGAGCCTGGCGAACGACACCGCGATCGGGACGCTGAGCGCCAGCAGGGCGACCCAGGCCAGGACCGAGGCGGGTCCGGCGGCCTCGTCGGCCAGTGCGGGCAGCACCAGCACGCCGGGGCCGAGGACCGCGCCCACGTACATCGCGGTGAGCCTCATGTCATCAGGGGCAGCTTGCGGGTCAACCGGGTGACCTCGGCGCGCGGGCCGTAGAGGGCGACGGCGACGAATTCCGGGTCCTCGGTCCGGGCGAGGGCTTCGAGGTACTCGGTGTAGGCGCGGGACCGGCGGGCGACCTCCGTGAAGCCGATCTTCAGCACACCTTCGGCGCGGTGCAGGGTCTTGAGGTGGTCGGCGGAGGCGGTCAGCACCGGCACCGGGTGGGTGTTGAGGCCCAGGTGGACGGTGCCGTCGGCGTCCTTGGCGTCGTCGCCGAGCAGGTCGGGGAGGCGGGCGCCGAGGGTGAGGCCGAGGACGACGGCGGCGTTGGCGGCGAGGTTGGGCGGCAGGTCGTCGCGCAGGATCAGGGCGAGTTTGGTGGGCAGCACTGTCGGTCCGTTCGTTCGGTGGGTTGAGATCAAAGTCGTCCACCTGAACGGTCTTGTCCACCTCTTCCGAACTTCATTCGGCAACGTTTGGCATGATCGGCCCGTGGACGAACTAGATTCGGCGATCATCAGGAATCTGCAACTGGATGCGCGGTTGACCAACCGCGAACTGGCCAGGCGTCTGGGCGTGGCCCCGTCGACGTGTCTGGAACGCGTGCGCGCCCTACGCGAACGCGGCGTGATCAAGGGCTACCACGCGGACGTGGACCTGGGCGCCCTCAACCGCCCCGTCCAGGCCTTCGTCGCCGCACGCCTGCGCCCCACCAGCCGCGTCGTGATCGACAACTTCAAGGCGGCGATCGGCGTCCTGCCCGAGGTGACCGCGATGTACGTCGTCACGGGCGACGACGACTTCCTCATCCACCTCGCCGTGCAGGACCTGGAACACCTGCACGCATTCCTCATCGACCGCCTGAGCCAACGCCGGGAAGTCATCAGCTTCCGCAGTTCGGTGATCTACGAAAGCATCCGCAACCCCGTGCTCACCGAGCTGCCGCGCTGACCCGCGGGATCAGTTCCAGGACGGGAGCCACTTCTGGGCGTCCCACATCTCCGGGGTGATCGGTATGCCGTTGAGGATCGGCCACAGCCACACGAAGTTGGCCACCACCAGGCCCACGTACAGGGCCACGGCCAGCAGACCGGTGCCTCGGCGTTCCTTGCCGTCCGTCCGCCGCCCGAGGACCTCGCCCAGCGCCAGCGCGATGCCCAACACCAGGAACGGCGCCATCGGCGTCACGTAGAAGAAGTACATCTGCCGGTCGACGTTGAGGAACCACGGCAGGAAGCCCGCGCCGTACCCGACCAGCACCGCCGCGTACCGCCAGTCCAGCTTGGCGATCGACTGCCACATCGCCCACGCCAGCACCGGGAACGCCAGCCACCACATGGCGGGCGTCCCGATCAGCATGATCGCGCCCACGCACGACGCCGCGCCGCAGCCCTGCACCGAGCCCTCGAAGTAGTAGAGCATCGGGCGCAGACCCATCGGCCACGTCCACGGCTTCGACTCCCACGGGTGCTGGTTCGTCTCCGACGTCACCAGCTTGGTGTGGAAGTCCAGCACGTTCCCGCTGTAGTACCAGAGCGCGCGCAGCGGCGCCGGGATCCAGCCGTCCTCCGGGATCTTCACACCCGCCACGTGCCGGTCGATGGCCGTCTCCGACGCGAACCACGCCCACCACGTCGCCAGGTACGCCAGCATCGGGATCACCAGCAGCGCGAACAGCGACGGCAGCACGTCCTTCGCGATCGAACCCAGCCACGGCCGCTCCACCCCGGCGGCACGGCGCGCGGTCGCGCTCCAGAACACCGACAGCACGCCGAAGAACGCGATGTACCAGAGCCCGGACCACTTCACGCCGCACGCGAGCCCCAGCGCGATCCCACCGGCGAACCGCCACCAGCGGAAACCCAGCCACGGGCCGAACGGCGAGTTGTTCACCCAGCCCTCGCGCACCGCGACGGCCAGCCGTGCGCGCACCTGGTCCCGGTCCACCACCAGGCAGGCGAACGCCACCACCACGAAGAACGCCAGGAAGATGTCCAGCATCCCCATCCGCGACTGCACGTGGCTCACGCCGTCCGCGATCAGCAGCACACCGGCGATCGCGCCGATCAGGTCGGACCGCGTCATCCGCCGGGCGATCCGCACCACCAGCAGGATCGTCAACGTCCCCGCCACCGCCGACGCGAACCGCCAGCCCACGCCGTCGTAGCCGAACAGCCACTCGCCGATCGCGATGAGCTGCTTGCCCAGCGGCGGGTGGACGATCAGTTCATAGCCGGGGTTGTCCTCGTACCCGCCGTTGCGCAGCACCTGCGCGCCCTGCGGCACGTAGTGCTTCTCGTCGAAGATCGGCGTGCCCTTGTCGGTCGGGAACCCGAGGTTCCAGAACCGCACCACGCCGCCGATCAGCGCCACGGTCAGCGTGACGAGCCAGCCCCGCAGGGCGGTGCTCATCGGGCCGGGTTCGAGCTGGCGGGCCCGCTCCTCGCGGTCGTTGCCCGGTGGCGGGCTGGCCGGCGGGACTTCGCCGGCCTCGACCACGTCGTCTGCGGACTGCGGTGCGATCAGGCTCACGGGGCCGATCGTAGGGTGAGAGCCGTGAGACCTGTATCTGGATCAGGCCGTTTGGTGCTGGCGGCTACTCCGCTCGGTGACGTCCGGGACGCTTCACCGCGCCTGGTCGAGGCACTGGGCACGGCAGAGGTGATCGCGGCGGAGGACACCAGGAGACTTCGGTCCCTCGCGTCGGCCCTGGACGTGACACCGTCCGGACGGGTCGTCAGCTTCTACGACCAGGTCGAGACGGCCCGGCTGCCGAGGCTGCTGGAGGCCCTGCGCGAGGGGCAGACGGTGGTGCTGGTGACGGACGCCGGGATGCCGAGCGTGTCCGACCCCGGGTACCGCCTGGTGGCGGCGTGCGTGGAGGAGGACATCCAGGTCACGTGCCTGCCCGGACCGTCGGCGGTGACGACCGCGCTGGCCGTGTCGGGGCTGCCTTCGGACCGGTTCTGCTTCGACGGCTTCCCGCCGCGCAAGCAGGGGGAGCGGCAGCGGTGGTTCGCGGCGTTGGCCGAGGAACCCCGGACGTGTGTCTTCTTCGAATCACCCCATCGGCTGGCGGACACCCTCGCCGACGCCGCTTCGGTATTGGGTCGTGACCGCCGCGCCGCCGTGTGCCGTGAGTTGACCAAGACGTACGAGGAGGTCAAGCGGGGTGGCCTCGGTGAGCTGGCGGAATGGGCCGCCGAGGGGGTCCGGGGAGAGATCACCGTCGTGTTGGCGCCCGCCGAGGCTCGCGAAGCGCCGCCGTTGGAGGCGCTGGTCGCCGAGGTGAAGCAGCGGGTGGCCGACGGCGAGCGGATGAAGTCGGCGGCGGCCGAGGTCGCCGAGGCGGCGGGCGTGAGCAAGAAGGCCCTGTACGACGCCGTGATCAGCGGGCGTTGAGGCGGAGCCTTTACGGGCGGGGGTTCGGCGTCCTGCTCGCCGCGACGGCGTGCTCGGACACGGCCGGTGGCGTCTTCGCGACCTCGGCGGTGCTCGTCACGGCGCCACCCCGGTCGGCATGATGCTGTTGATCATCCCGTTGCGGATGACCATGACCGAGCGTGGCCTCGTCGACGCGGAACGGCACCGGCAAGGTGATTGGTCTCGACTGTTCAAGTGAAGGGGGGAGTCGATGTCGACCGATGCCGCTCTTGCCGCCGTCCTGGACGTGGACTCGCCGGATCGGCGTGCCCGCATCCGGTCTCTGATCGACAGCACGGAGGAAGGGCTGGACGACAGGATCCTGGCCCTGCTCGCCGACCGGCCGCCCACCGCGGCGTCGGTGCTGTGCCGCATCCTGGCGGAGCGGAACCCGGATCGGGATCCCTCGTACGCGCTCGACTTCTTCGCGCGGCGGAGTGGAAAACCGGGGGTGGTCGACGCGTGGATGCGCCGGCAGGCCTACGGCATTCTGGGCATCGGCTACGGGATTCCGAGGCTTCGTCGCGCGTCGCCGGTCGAGCACTACCGCCGATACCTGGCGAGTTGGACGTCGATCCGCCGGTTCAAGGCGGTGTGGTCCCTCGGTGACACGGCGGATCCCGCCGCGGTGCCGCTCCTGGTGAAGGCACTGCGGGACAGGAGTTGGCGGATCCGCGCAAACGCCACCACCTCGATCCGACGGCTCGCCCGGGACGGCGCCGTGGCCCCCGAGGCAGTGGACTCGGTGGCCGACGCGCTGGTCGCCTGCCTGAAGAGCCGCAGACCGAAGTTGGTGGAGCTCGCGGCTGCCGCGCTGTCCATCCCCCTCCTCCGCGACCGGTTGGCGCACGAACGGCGGTCAGCCCGGCTGAAGCCGAGCACGGCGGCGATCGTCGACGCGGCGTTGGAAGGCGAGGTGCCCCCGTTGCACCCCATCTGGGAGGGTGACTTCGAATGGGTCGCCGGGGAGTAGCCCGAGGCTGACCTGCCCATCCCGCCAAAACCCGCTGGAAGCACCTCCGTAGGCTTGCCCCATGAGTGCCTCCGTGCTGACCGCGGTGGCGTGGCCCTACGCCAACGGCCCCCGCCACATCGGTCACGTCTCCGGTTTCGGTGTCCCCTCCGACGTGTTCTCCCGCTACATGCGCATGTCGGGCAACCGGGTGCTGATGGTCTCCGGCTCGGACGAGCACGGCACGCCGATCTCGGTGCAGGCCGAGAAGGAGGGCCTGTCCACCCGCGAGCTGGTGGACAAGTACCACCGGGTGATCGCGAACGACCTGCACGGCCTCGGCCTGTCCTACGACCTGTTCACCCGGACCACCACCGGCAACCACTACCAGGTGGTCCAGGAGCTGTTCCTGTCCCTCTGGCGCAACGGCTACGTCGTCCCGAAGACCGAGATGGGCGCGATCAGCCCGTCCACCGGCCGCACCCTGCCCGACCGCTACATCGAGGGCACCTGCCCGATCTGCGGCTACGACGGCGCCCGCGGCGACCAGTGCGACAACTGCGGCAACCAGCTCGACCCGATCGACCTGAAGAACCCGCGCTCCCGCATCAACGGCGAGGTGCCGAAGTTCGTCGAGACCGAGCACCTGTTCCTGGACCTCCCGCAGTTCATCGACGCGCTCGGCGGCTGGCTGCAGACCCGCACCGAGTGGCGGCCGAACGTGCTCAAGTTCAGCCAGAACCTCATCGGCGACCTGCGCCCGCGCGCGATCACCCGCGACCTGGACTGGGGCATCCCGATCCCGCTCGACGGCTGGCGCGAGCAGCCGATGAAGCGCTTCTACGTCTGGTTCGACGCGGTGATCGGCTACCTCAGCGCGAGCGTCGAGTGGGCCCGCCGCAGCGGCGACAAGGACGCCTGGAAGGAGTTCTGGACCGGCGACGCCCAGGGCTACTACTTCATGGGCAAGGACAACATCGTCTTCCACTCGCTGATCTGGCCTTCCCTGCTCCTGGGCCAGAACGGCCAGGGCGCGAAGGGCGGCGAGCCCGGCGCGTTCGGCCCGCTGAACCTGCCCACCGAAGTGGTCTCCAGCGAGTTCCTGACCATGAGCGGGTCGAAGTTCTCCACCTCGCGCGGCACGGTCATCTACGTGACGGACTTCCTCAAGGAGTTCGGCCCGGACGCCCTGCGCTACTTCATCTCGGTCGCCGGCCCGGAGAACCAGGACACCGACTTCACCTGGGAGGAGTTCGTCCGCCGGACGAACTTCGAGCTGGCCAACGAGTGGGGCAACCTGGTCAACCGGTCGATCTCGATGGCGCACAAGAACGTGGGCGCCGTGCCGAAGCCGACCAGTCCCACCCAGGCCGATCACGACCTGCTCGAACTGAGCCGCAAGGCGTTCGACGTGGTGGGCGCGAACCTGCGCCGCTCCCGCTTCAAGCAGGCGTCGGGTGAGGCGATGAAGGTGGTCGGCGCGGCCAACCGCTACCTGTCCGACCAGGAGCCGTGGAAGCTCAAGGACGACCCGGAGCGCCGCGACACCGTGCTGCACACCGCGTTGCAGGTCGTGCAGGACGCGAACGCCCTGCTGACGCCGTTCCTGCCGCACTCGGCGCAGAAGGTGCACGAGGCGTTGGGCGGCACGGGCGTGTGGGCGGCCCAGCCGCAGCTGACCGACGTCGCGGACCTGGACGTGCCGGACCGCGAGTACCCGGTGCTGACCGGCGACTACGCGGCCGAGCAGGCGACGTGGGCGTCCACGCCGATCGAGGTGGGCCGTCCGCTGGCCAAGCCCGCACCGCTGTTCGCGAAGCTCGACCCGGAGCTGGGTGAGACCGGCCCCGCGTGGGCGCCCATCCTCAAGTGAGCAAACGCCGAGGCGAACGGCCACCGGTCCCGGAAACCCTTCCGGCGCCGGTGGTCGACGCCCACACCCACCTGGACGCGTGCGGCGCCGAGACGCCCGAACAGGTCCGCGAGATGCTCGACAGGGCAACACAAGCGGGCGTCGACCGGGTGATCACGGTCGCCGACGACCTCAAAGCCGCCCGCTGGGCCGCCGAAGCCGCCAATTGGGACGACCGCGTGTTCGCCGCCGTCGCCCTGCACCCCACCCGCACGTCGACGTTCGGCGAGGCGGAGCAGACCGAACTGGCGAAGCTCGCCGAGCAGCCCAGGGTCGTCGCGATCGGCGAGACGGGGCTGGACTACTACTGGGACTACGCCCCGAAGAACGCCCAGCACGAGGCGTTCCGGTGGCACATCGACCTCGCCAAGAAGACCGGCAAGCCGTTGATGATCCACGACCGGGATGCGCACGACGACATCCTCGAGGTCCTCGACACCGAGGGCGCGCCGTCCACAGTGGTCTTCCACTGCTTCTCCGGTGACCTCGCCTTCGCGCGTGCGTGCGTGGAACGCGGGTTCGTGCTGTCCTTCGCGGGCACCACGACGTTCCGCAACGCCCACGCCCTGCGGGAAGCCGCGCAGTGGGTGCCGGAGGACCACATGTTGGTCGAGACGGACGCGCCGTTCCTGACCCCCCACCCGTACCGGGGTCGCCCGAACGAGCCATATTGCGCGAACTACACACTCCGTGACATAGCGACGTTGCGTGACGCCGATCTGGCCGCGTTGGCATCGAAGATCACCCGAAACGCCGAACGAATCTTCGATCTTGGTGACCGCACGCAGTCGTAATGCTCTTTACGACGAACGGCGGACACCCTTGCTCCCCTGACGGAGTGACTGAACTCACAAGCTCTGCAGGGGTGTTTGCACAACCCCCGTGTACCCGTTACGGTCCCGTGACCGTGCCCCATGTTTAAGACCGGGGCGCACCCGCAGTCGGGGCGGGTTACGTAGACGCCAGAAGCGAGAAGACGAGCGGACGCACAGGAGTTGCCGGAGATCACTAGCTGACCACCGACACCGAACGTGCGCGTCGCCGGACTTCGCGCCTTCAGGAGGTATCGCACCCCGTGAACTCGTTCAACGAGGACACCGACTGGTTTACGCCCGTGCAGTCGACACCGATGACCGGCGTCGACGTCCTGGACAGACCCGGGCCACCGTCCGAATGGGACACCACGGTGTTCACCATCACGCCGGACGACGTCCTTGAAGTACTCGGCCCGGACGCCGACGAACTGCTGGCCGGCGCGAACGTCGACGTCGACGAGCTGATCCGGCTCATCAACGCCGAGACCACGCTCCTCCCGCCGATCATCATCCCCGACGAGGTCTCCCAGGACCGGATCGCGGGCACCCTGGCCGCAGAGCAGCCGAGCGCCCCGCCCGCCGCACTGGTCGAAGCCGCGGGGAAGTGGAAGCGGCGCTTCCTGAAGGCCGCGGTCGCCACCGTGCTGGTGACCATCTCCGGTGGCGGCGCCACCGCGATCGCGATGGACAAGTCCGTCACGGTCGACGTCGACGGCGAAGCCAAGACCGTCCGCACCTACGAGTCCACCGTCGGCGAGATCCTGGCCGACGAGGGCATCACGGTCGGCGATCACGACGCCCTCAGCCCGTCACCCCAGGCGAAGGTCAGCGACGGCGGGAAGATCTCGCTGGACCGCGGCCGGCTGGTGAAGATGACGGTCGACGGCGAACAGCGCGAGGGCTGGGTCCGCTCGGTCACCGTTGACGAGGCCCTGGACCAGTTGCAGGTCAACGACGAGGGCGCCTGGCTCTCCCACGACCGCGGCATGGACGTGCCCCTCAACGGCCTCTCGCTCGAGGTCAAGAGCCTCAAGACCATCACGCTCTACGACGGCGGCAACGCGCCCCGGCAGATCCAGACGACGGCGGTCACCGTCGACGAGCTGCTGAAGAGCGAGAACCTCGCGCTCGGCCCCGAGGACAAGCTCGAGACGGCGCTGGACCTCCGGGTCACCAACGGCGCCGAGGTGCACATCACCCGCACCGGCGTCTCGGTGATCAACGCGACGGAGGCCGTCCCGCCGCCCGTCGAGGAGATCCCCGACGACACGATGATGAAGGGCCAGAAAGAGGTCCTGGAGCCGGGTGAGCCCGGCGAGCAGATCGTCACCTACCGCGTCACGGTGAAGAACGGCGCCGAGATCGGCCGCGAGAAGCTCGGCGCGAAGGTCACCAAGGAACCGAAGGTCAAGAAGCTCAAGGTCGGCACCAAGCTCCCGCCGGACGGCGCGGTCTGGGACGCCCTCGCGCAGTGCGAGGCAACCGGCAACTGGGCCATCAACACCGGCAACGGCTACTACGGCGGCCTCCAGTTCAACAAGGGCACCTGGGACGCCTACGGCGGCGGCCAGTACGCCGCATACCCGCACCAGGCAACCCGCGAGCAGCAGATCGCAATCGCGACCAAGCTCCGCGACGCCCGCGGCGGCTACTCCGCATGGCCCCACTGCCAGCAGAAGCTAGGACTCCCCTAACTGTGTTTAATGGCCGCTGCTCCGCAGACGGCGGCTCGGCCGCCCGGGAGGTCGGCCGCTCGCGCCTGATTTTCCGACGATCGAAAAGCGTGATCGCCGGAAAATGAGTCGCGAACGACCGACGGTGGCCTCGCGTGGTGGTCGACGCCCAGCCGAACGGTCAAACCGCCGAACCGGTGGTGGCCGACGAGGCCGGTCAGTCCCACGGGACCACGACGGACCCGGTGGTGGCCGACGAGGCCGGTCAGTCCCACGGGACCACGACGGACCCGGTGGTGGCCGACGAGGCTCGATTTGACATGGCTCCGACCTGCCTCCGGTGCCCGTAAGGGTCCCATGTCAAATCGAGCCGGACCCAACCCGCGGCGTGCACGGAGACCAACAGCTCACCCCCGCCCACCACCGCCACCGTCGTCCACAAGCGGTGTTGGAGAATGTCCACGTGACTGAGGATTCGACGCCGGCCGGACCGGGGAGCCAGCTCCTGGGCCCAGCCGACGTCCGTCGGCTAGCCGCCGAGCTGGACATCCGCCCCACCAAGAAGCTCGGCCAGAACTTCGTGCACGACCCCAACACGGTCCGCCGCATCGTCACAGCAGCCGCCCTGCGCCCCGACGACGTAGTCCTCGAAGTAGGCCCCGGCCTGGGTTCGCTCACATTGGCGCTACTGCCATCGTGCCGAGCCCTCGTGGCCGTAGAGATCGACGAGGTCCTCGCCGACCGCCTCCCGCTGACCGTCACCGAACGCGCCCCCGACCTGGCGGACCGCCTCTCCGTCGTCCACGCCGACGCCATGCGGGTCACCGCCGCCCAGATGCCGGTGGAACCCACCGCCCTGGTGGCGAACCTCCCCTACAACGTGGCCGTGCCCGTCGTCCTGCACCTGCTGGCCGAACTGCCGTCGCTGCGCACCGGCCTGGTGATGGTCCAGTCCGAGGTGGCCGACCGGATGGCCGCCGGACCGGGCAGCAAGGTCTATGGCGTCCCCAGCGTGAAACTCGCCTGGTACGCGGACGCCCGCCGGGCCGGCCCGGTGCCCCGTTCCGTCTTCTGGCCGGTGCCGAACGTCGATTCGGCGCTGGTCGCGTTCGAACGGCACCCGCCGCTCTCCACTGTGGACCACAAACGGCTGTTCTCCTTGGTGGACGCCGCTTTCGCCCAACGCCGCAAGATGCTGCGCGGCGCGCTGTCCGGTTGGGCGGGTTCGGCGGCCGAGGCGGAACGCCTGCTCGTCGCCGCCGGCGTGGACCCGGCCGTGCGCGGCGAACAACTGGGCGTCAGTGACTTCGTCCGGATAGCCGAGGTCGCGTCCACTCGTTAGTCGATGATCTTTCGGCCGAACGTGTGATTTGCCGAACGATCCTGTTTCCGGCTTGCGTCAGCCGGGTCATGTCAGGTGTACTCGTATTGCCATCCCGAGCGGCTGAGAGACCTGGCTCTACGACGCCGCAGCAACCACCCCTCCACAGGGGCAGGTGCTTCAGCCAGGATCGATGGAGGATCACGTGCCCAGGATGCGAATGCTCACCCGCCGGCGGGTCGTCGACCACGGCCGCCGCACGTCTTCGGCCTGTCGCAGCTTCTGAAGCCCCAAGCGTGCCTCCTGGGCGCCTTCGAATCCTCGCGTCCTCTTCATCCGGGACACCTTTCTGAGCTGAACCGCCGGTCGCACACGCCACGAGCGTGCGCCGCCGCACGCAGTCGTGGAGCGAAAACGTGATCACTGTCGAGAACCTCACCAAGACCTTCCCCGGGAGTACCGGACAGGTTCGCGCGCTGGACGGCGTGAACCTGGACGTCGCCGCGGGCACCGTCCTCGGCGTCGTCGGCCCCAGCGGAGCGGGCAAGTCCACCCTGGCCCGGTGCGTCGCGCTCCTGGAGCGCCCCGACAGCGGTTCGATCCGCGTCGACGGCACCGACCTCGTCTCCCTCGACGGCACCGCGCTGCGCGCCGCCCGCCGGCAGATCGGCGTCGTGCCGCAAGGGGATTCCCTGCTGCGCCAGCGCACCGCCGCGGGCAACGTCGCGCTGCCGCTGGAGGCCGCGGGCGTGGCCGGTCCGCAGCGCCGCAACCGCGTCGCCGAACTCCTCGACCTGGTCGGCCTGACCGACAAGGCGGGCTCCTACCCCGACCAGCTGTCCGGTGGCCAGCGCCAGCGGATCGCGGTCGCGCGGGCGCTCGCCGCGTCGCCGTCGGTGCTGCTGGCGGACGAGCCGACGTCCGCGCTCGACCCCGACACCACCGGCTCCGTGCTCACCGTGCTGGACCGGGCGCGTGCCGAGCTGGGCGTGACGGTTCTCGTGGTCACGCACGACATGGGCGTGGTCCGGAAGATCTGCGACGACGTCGCGGTGCTGGAGGACGGCCGGGTCGTGGAGCACGGCAAGGTGCTCGACCTGGTGTCCGACGCCGCCAGCCGCACGGCCGCGTCGCTGCTGCCCGCCGTGGACCAGAACCCGGCCGCGGAAGGCTCGTTCGACCGGGTCGCGGACATCGTGCTGATCGGTTTCGCCGCCGTGGGCGCGCTGCTGCCCGAGGCCACCAGCCGGTTCGGCGTCGAGCTGAACCTGCTGGGCGGCGGCCTGACCAGGCTGGGGGAGACCCCGGTCGCGCGGTTCCGCGTCGGCCTGAAGGGTGAGCGCGCGGACTCGGCGTTGGAGTGGATCTCGGAGGCAGGCGGCTCGGTGCGCCGGACCCTCGCGGGTCCCCAGGGAGTAGCTGCGTGAGGACTGCTACACCCTGGTCGGAGGTCTTCGACCAGCTGCTCGTCGCCACCGGTGAGACGTTGTACATGGTGGTGGTCTCGACCCTCATCGCGGTTCTGCTCGGCACACCCGTCGGCATCTGGCTTCAGCTCACCGCTCCCGGTGGGCTGAGGCCCCGCCCGGTGCTCCACAAGGTCCTCGGGTTCGTGGTGGACCTCGGCCGTTCCATGCCGTTCCTGGTCCTGCTGGTGGTGCTCACCTCGCTGACCAGGCTGCTGCTCAGCAGCACCATCGGCCCCACGGCGGCGATCGTGCCGCTGTCGGTCGGCGCGATCCCGTTCGTCGGCAGGCTGGTCCAGAACGTGCTGTCCGAGGTGCACGTGTCGGTGGTGGAGGCCGCCGTCACGACCGGTTCGTCCACGTTGCGGATCGTGCGCAGCGTGCTGCTCCGCGAGTCGCTGCCCGCGCTGGTCAACGCCGTCGGCGTGACCGCGATCGCCCTGCTGGGCTACTCGGCGATGGCCGGGGTGGTCGGCGGCGGCGGTCTCGGCGACCTCGCCGTGCGCATGGGCTACCAGCGGTTCAACGACCGCTTCCTGTGGAGCACGGTCGTCGTGCTGGCCGTCATCGCCACCGCGATCCAGCTCATCACCAACCGCGTGGCCCGCGGCGTCGACCGCCGCCGCACCACGTCCGCCTGACGGGTGTTTCCAGAAGCATCCTTTCCAAGTACGACCCTTTCCCAGTTCCCAGAAGGAATGACATGCGTATTCGTGCTGCCCTGCTCGCCGTGCTGCTGACCGCAGTGGGCTGCGGTAGTGGCGACACCGGCGCCGCCTCCGACCCGGACGCGCCGCTCAAGGTGGGCGTGAGCCCCGTCCCGCACGCCCAGGTGCTGCGGTACGTGGCGGACAACCTGGCCGCCGAGAAGGGGCTGAAGATCGAGGTCGTGGAGTTCACCGACTACGTGCAGCCGAACACCGCGCTGGTGGACGGGTCGCTGGACGCGAACTACTTCCAGACCGTGCCGTACCTGGACACGTTCAAGGCGGAGAGCGGCGCGCGGCTGGAGTGGATCGGCCCGGTGCACATCGAGCCGCTGGGCGTGTACTCGAAGAAGCACAAGTCGCTGGCCGACCTGCCGTCCGGCGCGCGCGTGGCCGTCGCCAACGACGCCACGAACGAGGCACGCGGCCTGAAGCTGCTCCAGGACAACGGGCTGATCAAGGTCAAGCCGGGCGCGGAGGGGACGGCGACCATCCGGGACATCGCGGAGAACCCGAAGAACCTGGAGTTCGTCGAGCTGGAGGCCGCCCAGCTGCCCCGGTCGCTGGACGACACGGACGCGTCCGTGGTGAACGGCAACTACGCCATCGACGCCGGCCTCAAGCCCGCGTCCGACGCGCTGGCGCTGGAGAAGGCCGAGGGCAACCCGAACGCCAACGGCCTCGTCACCAGGGCCGAGCTGAAGGACGACCAGCGCATCAAGGACCTGCTCGCCCTGCTCCAGTCGCAGCAGGTCAAGGACTACATCAAGGAGACCTTCTCGGGCTCCGTGCTCGCCGTCTGACCCGTCTGACCCGTCTGATCGCCAACGCCTCGCCACCCACCTGCCCGGGTGCGGGCAAGCGAGAACGCTTCGCAGGGGTCCCCGCCAAGGGGACCCCTGCTTTGATCTTGCCGGCCGACCCCGACAATGCCGGGCCGCTCGCCCCGGCCTGTGGACAACTCCGGCTGTGGACAACTCGGGAACGCCGTTCACGAGTCACATTCCGACGCAGGTCAGCGGTCGGTAGGAGCGAGCAACCCGGAAACGCCCGTACGCTTCATGGCGTGCTCGCTGTCGTCCCGCCCCCGGTCACCGTCCGCGTCCCGGCCAAGGTCAACCTCCACCTGGCCGTAGGCGATCCACGCGCGGACGGCTACCACGACCTGGTGACGATATTCCAGGCCTTGTCGCTGACCGACGAGGTCACCGTCGCCATCGCCGACGACCCCGGAGTCGAGGTGCACGGCGAGGGCGCCGACTCGGTGCCCACCGGCGCGTCCAACCTGGCCTGGCGGGCGGTGCGGGTGTTGGCCCAGCACGTCGGCCGCGACCCGGACGACCCGAAGGTCCGGGTGGCGATCCGCAAGGCCATCCCGGTCGCCGGCGGCATGGCGGGCGGCAGCGCGGACGCGGCGGCGACGCTCGTCGGCCTGGCGTCGCTGTGGCGGCTGGAGATCAGCCGGGACGAGCTGGCGGGCCTCGCGGGCAAGATCGGCGCGGACGTCCCGTTCGCCATCTACGGCGGCACGGCGCTGGGCACCGACCGGGGTGACCGGATCGTGCCGGTGCTGGCGCGGCACACGTTCCACTGGGTGCTGGCGTTCGACCGGCGCGGCCTGTCCACGCCCGAGGTGTTCGACGAGCTGGACCGGCTGCGCGCGGACGGCGACCCGCCCCGCGTCGGCGAGGCGGAGGCCGTGCTGGAGGGCCTGGCGTCCGGCGACCCGCGTCAGCTCGCCCTGCTGCTCGGCAACGACCTCCAGGCCGCCGCCGTCTCCCTGCGGCCGAACCTGCGCCGCACGTTGCGCGCGGGCGTGAACGCGGGCGCGTTGGCCGGCATGGTGTCCGGATCGGGGCCGACCTGCGCGTTCCTCTGCACGGACGGTGACTCGGCGGTGCGCGTGGCGGCCGAACTGGCGGGCGCGGGCGTGTGCCGGACGGTGCGGGTGGCGCAGGGGCCGGTGCACGGCGCGCGCGTCGTCGGCACCGAGGAGTCTCCCCGGCCGATCCCGCCCGAGGTCCACGCGTGAGCTACTCGCCGGTCTTCTTCGCCAACAGCGTGATCTCGGTGTCGCAGGGCACGACCTGACCCGCGGCGACGTCCTGCGCCGTGGTGGTCCAGTTCCGGTCGACCACGAGCACCCGTCCCTGACCGGTCGCGTCCTCTTCACGCAGCCGGTAGAGGCCCGCGGCCTGCATGGTGTCCTGCGCGCTCTGGTGGATCATGCCGACGACGTCCGGGACGGTGCACGTCTTCGCGACGTCGGTCTGCGGCTTCGGCGCGACGGACGTGGTGTAGGTCGCGTCACCGATCATCTGCGTGGTGTCGGTGGCGGCCGGCGGCGCGGTCCCGTCACCGCCGTCACCACCGTCGGCGAGGGCGCCCACGACCACCACGGCCGCGACCACGCCCACCACCCAGACCCACTTGGGCTGTGACATCGGACTCTCCAGGATCGGTTACAGCCTGTAGGTCGATGTGGAGCGCTCCGTTGTTACCGGTGCGGTAGCTAGGCTGGCGTACTGCGGTGGCGGTCGTCGGGCTTCGCCACGGTCGTTCCCACTGCCGGCTCGGCCGGCGTGTTGTCACACAATCTCGATGAAGGTGCTGGTACATGGCCAACTTGGTCAACTTGGAGAGCGTCTCCAAGTCGTTCGGCGTGCGTCCGCTGCTCGACGGCGTGTCCCTCGGCGTCGGCGAAGGCGACCGCATCGGCGTCGTCGGGCTCAACGGCGGCGGCAAGACGACGCTGCTGGAGGTCTTGGCCGGTCTCGCCGAACCGGACGAGGGACGGGTCAGCCAGAACCGCGGGTTGCGCATGGCGGTGGTCACGCAGCGCACCGAACTGGCCGAGGGCTCGACCGTGCGCAACGCCGTGATCGACCCGCTCGGGTTCGACGCCGAGCACGAGTGGGCCGCCGACTCGCGGGTGCGGTCGATCCTCGACGGCCTGGGCATCACCGGGTTCGGGCTGGACTCGCCGGTGGGCACGATGTCCGGTGGCGAGCGGCGCCGGGTGGCGTTGGCGGCGGCTCTCGTGCAGGACCTGGACCTGGTCGTGCTGGACGAGCCGACCAACCACCTCGACGTCGAGGGTGTGCGGTGGCTGGCCGAGCACTTGCTGGCCCGCCGCACGGCACTCGTCGTGGTGACGCACGACCGTTGGTTTTTGGATACCGTGTGCAGCCGCACCTGGGAGGTCGTCGGCGGTCGCGTCGAGCAGTACGAGGGCGGCTACGCGGACTGGATCTTCGCCCGCGCCGAACGCGCCCGGCTGGCCGACACGATCGAGGAGAAGCGCCGCAACCTGGCGCGCAAGGAGCTGGCGTGGCTGCGCCGAGGCGCGCCCGCCCGCACGTCCAAGCCCCGCTACCGCATCGACGCCGCCGAGGCGTTGATCTCCGACGTGCCGCCGCCGCGCGACTCGGTCGAGCTGCTGGCGTTCGCCAAGCGACGGCTCGGGCGCACGGTGCTGGAACTGGAGGACGTGACGCTGACCGTGCCCGACCGGGTGCTGGTGCGCGACCTGACGTGGCGGATCGGGCCGGGTGACCGGGTCGGGATCGTCGGCGTGAACGGTTCGGGCAAGACGACCCTGCTGAGGGCGCTGGCCGGTGAGCGTGAGCTGGAGAGCGGCAAGCGCATCCAGGGGCAGACGGTGAAGCTCGCGCACCTCAGCCAGGAGCTGCACGACCTGGACGGGTCGATGCGGGTGCTGGAGGCCGTGGAGGAGATCGCGCGGCGGGTCGTGCTGGGCAAGCAGGAGATGTCCGCGTCGCAGCTGGCCGAGCGGTTCGGGTTCTCGTCGCAGAAGCAGTGGACGCCGGTGGGCGATCTGTCCGGTGGTGAGCGGCGGCGGTTGCAGCTGTGCCGGTTGCTGATGGCCGAGCCGAACGTGCTGCTGCTGGACGAGCCGACCAACGACCTGGACATCGACACGTTGCAGCAGCTGGAGGACCTGCTCGACTCGTGGCCGGGGACGCTGGTGGTGATCTCGCACGACCGGTACCTGGTGGAGCGGGTGTGCGACCAGGTGGTGGCGTTGTTCGGCGACGGTGGGCTGACCGACCTGCCCGGCGGTATCGAGGAGTACCTGCGGCGGCGGGACAGGCAGAAGGAAGCCGACGCCGTGCCGGTCGCCAAGCCGACGTCCGCTCCCTCGTCGGCCGCGGACCAGCGTGCGGCGCGCAAGGAACTGGCCCGCCTGGAACGTCGCCTCGAAACCTTGCAGAAGAAGGAAGCCCAACTGCACGCGGCGTTGGCCGAGGCAGCCACCGACCCCGAGCGCCTGATGGCCCTGGACGCCGAACTGAAGGCCGTCCTGACGGAAGCCGAGGACGTCGAGTCCCAGTGGCTCACTGCCGCCGAAACCGCCGAAGGCTAAAACCCCACCTCACCGCGTGTGTCCTACGTTCGCGCCGCGAGAGTCCTACGTTCGCGCCGCGAGAGTCCTACGTTCAGAACACCTGAATTCAACGCTCAGAACACCGGCCGACGAACCTGAGTGTTGAACTCGGGGTACCTGAACGTAGGACTCTCGCGTTCTGAACGTAGGACACACGCGGTCTGGAGGTAGGACACACGGGTTAGGGGAGGGTGGTCAGGAAGGTCAGGACGCGGGTGGTGAGGGTGTTGGCGGCTGTCGTGTCGTAGGACGGCAGGCTGTTGTCGGCGAACAGGTGTTGGGCGCCGGGGTAGAGGAACAGTTCGGCGTGCGGGGTCGACGTGACCAGGGCGCGGGCCGCGTCCAGGTCGCCTTCGTCCACGAACAACCCGTCGGCGTCCATGCCGTGCACCTGGACCGGCACGCCGTCGGGCCACGCCTCGCCGAACTCGGTCACCGGGACGCAGGCGCTGAACAGCAGGGCGCCCCTCGCGCCTGGTCGGGTCTGGGCCAGCATCTGGGCTGGTAGGACGCCCAGTGAGAAGCCCGCGTAGACGACGTCGTTCGGCAGAGGTTCGGCGGCGGCGCGGCCGCGTTCGATGATCGTGCCGAAGCCGACTTCCCGCGCGTACCCCATGCCGTCTTCGAGCTTGTCGAAGATCCGGCCCTCGAACAGGTCCGGGACGTGGACGGTGTGACCGGCTTCCCGCAGCTGCCCGGCGAAATCACGCACCCCGGACGTCAGTCCGTGTGCGTGGTGGAACAGCAGCACCTCGGCCATCTTTCCTCCAGGTGACACGATCGGAGCCCCGCCCGTGAACCGTAACGGCCAGATGGCCTAACGGCCCCGTCGACGGAGTTCGGCCACCAGCAGCGGCATCAGCTCGTCCACGAACGAACAGTCGTACCCCTGTCCCGCGCTCAACGACGTGGCGAACTTCGTCTTGGCCACCTCCTCCGACGACGCGCCGATCATCCCGTCGAGGGCGATGCCGATCTCCTCCAACACCCGGTCCACCTGGGACGACCGGTAACCGCGCTGCGCCGGCCCCGCCAACGGGATCTTGATCAAGCGCAGCTGCTTCCACGACGTGATCGGTGGGAGCGCGCTCGGCCGCAGCGGTCCGTCGCCCAACTGCTTCTCGATCCGCGCCAGGAACGCGTCCACCTCGGTCTCGTCGTACCCGCGCCGACCGAACATGGGCCGGCTGAAGCGGACCTCGCGCACCTCGCGGGCGGTCAGGTCGTCCTGCCCGAGCAGCGTGTTCTCGATCCGGTCCAGGAACTTGTCGACCTGCGACTCCTGGTAGCCGCGACGGCCGCGTGGTGGTTTCCCGAAGGCGGCGGTGCGGACGTCACGGGCGGTCAACGGGCGGGTGCCGGGGCCCGGACGCGGTCGGACGGGAGGAGGCGAGGCCGGCGGGGCGAGCGGGGTGACCGGGGAAGGCGGCCCGAGCGGGGTGACCGGGGTGACCGGGGCGAGCGAGGTGACCGGGGAAGGCAAAGCGGGCATGCGTTCCAACGTCACCACGACCAGGTCGAGGAACGTGTCCACGTCGTCCTCGTCGTAACCCACCTGCCCCGGTGGGGCGTAGCTGAACTCGAAGTCCTGCACTTCCTGCGCGGTCAGGTCGTCCCGCCCCGCCAGGGTGTTCTCGATCCGGCCGAGGAACGCGTCGATCTCGCCCTCGTGGTAGCCCCGGTTCCCCGGTCTGGGCTTGTGGAACCGCACACCCCGCACGTCCTGCGGTGTCAGCCCGGCGGCGGGCCGCATCCCGGTCGACGTGGCGTGCGCGCCCTGGGCGGGTGCGGCGGCCTGGTGCCGTTGCGGCGTGGAACCGAGCGTTTCGGCGACGAGGTCCATGAACGCGTCGACCTCGACCGCGTAGTAACCCGGCCGCCCGGGTCTGAACCGCACCCGGCGCACGTCCTGCTCGGTCACGTCGTCCCGGCCGAGCAAGGTCTCCTCGATGCGGTCGAGGAAAGCGTCCACCTGGCCCTCGTCGTACCCCGGCTGACCGGCCGGAGGGCGGTGGAAGGCGACCTGCCGCAGATCCTGCGCGCCCAACAGCGGCGCCGGATGTGCCGGCATGTGCTGGCGCGCGTCGAACCCGGCCACGCAATACCTCCTTCGTGTGGTGTACCGGGGAGTATCGCCGGACGGTGGTCGGGTTGTTTCGCCCTATTGGCTCAATGCGTCAGATGATCGCTCTACCCTTGCTTTCATGAGCCGGTTCGTGGACACGATGGTGGCAACCGCTTCGGGTGCCGGGGGACGGGCGCGGGGCATGACCACGGGGGAGCCCGACGCTCCGACCCGCCGGTCGTGGGCGGAGGTGCACGAGGAGGCCACCCGCATGGCCGGCGCACTCGTTGCCGGAGGGGTGGCCAGGGGCGAGTCGGTCGCGGTCCTCGCGGGCGACCCGGCCACGATCGCGCCCGCCGTGCAGGCGGTGTGGCTGGCCGGCGGCAGCACGACCATGCTGCACCAGCCGACGGCCCGCACGGACCTCGCCGAGTGGGCCGAGGACACCCTCCGCGTGCTCACCATGATCGGCGCGAAGCTCGTGCTGCTGGGCGCGCCGTTCGACGCGCTGTCGGGCGTGCTGGACGAGCACGGCGTCGCCTACCGCAAGCTGGACGAGCTGTCCGGTGAGCCGCTGGAGGCCCCCGTCGAGGTCGACGAGGACATGCCCGCGCTGCTCCAGCTCACCAGCGGTTCCACCGCGGACCCGAAGGCCGTCCGCATCACGCACGGCAACCTGTGGTCCAACGCCAAGGCCATGGAGATCGCCGCCGAACTCGACCCGGAGACCGACCGGATGGTCTCCTGGCTGCCGCTGTTCCACGACATGGGGATGGTCGGCTTCCTGACCGTGCCCATGCTGTTCGGCATCGACCTGGTGAAGGTCACCCCGGTCGACTTCCTCGGCCGGCCCACCCTGTGGCCGGACCTGATCAGCCGCTACCGGGGCACGATCACCGCCGCGCCGAACTTCGCCTACGCCATCGCCGCCCGCCGGATGAAGGGCGTGGACGACGGGGCGTTCGACCTCTCGACGCTGCGGATCGCGCTGAACGGCGCCGAGCCCATCGACCCGGCCGCGGTGAAGTCGTTCACCGACGCGGGGGAGCGGTTCGGGCTGAGGCCGGAGTGCGTGCTTTGTGCATACGGTATGGCGGAAACAACGCTGGGGGTGGCGTTCGCGCCGGTGTTCACCGGTATCGCGGTGGACGTGGTCGACCCCGACGAGCTGGAGGCGGGCCACCGCGCCGTGCCCGTGTCGCCGGACAACCCCAACGCGCGGGCGTTCCCGCTGCTCGGACCGCCGCTGCCGGGACTTGAGGTGCAGGTCGTGGACGAGTCGGGCGCGGTGCGCGGTGAACGCGAGGTCGGGCAGCTGCGGGTGCGCGGCGAGGCCGTGACGCCCGGCTACCTCACCGTGGACGGCCCGCTGGCCACCCAGGACGCCGAGGGCTGGCTGGACACCGGCGACGAGGGGTACGTGGTGGACGGCCAGGTCGTCGTGTGCGGGCGGCGCAAGGACGTGATCATCATGGGCGGGCGCAACATCTACCCCACGGACATCGAGCGGGCGGCGACGGCCGTCGAGGGCGTGCGTGCGGGCAACGCGGTGGCCGTGCGGCTGGACGCGGGCACGCGGCGCGAGCGGTTCGCCGTGGTGGTCGAGTCGAAGCTGGCCGGTGAGGACGACGCGGTGCGGGCGTTGAGCAAGGAGATCAGCGCGCGGGTCGTGGACGCGGTCGGCCTGCGGCCGTTCTCGGTGGTCGTGTTGAAGCCCGGCAGCCTGCCCAAGACGCCGTCCGGCAAGCTCCGCCGCTCCGCCGCCGCGTCCCTGGTGCCGATGGGCTGAGATGTCCCCGGCTGATGTGCCCGCTGCCGAGCGGGCGCTCCGGCACGTCCAGGCGCGGTCGACGGGTGGGCCGCTCGACCGCGCCTGGCGCGTCACCCTCAACTTCCACCCCGAACGGGTGGTCGCCGCCCTCGTCGACACGGGGCGTTACGTGTCGCAGTTCGTCACCGGGACCAGCAACGGCGGGCTGACCGCGTTCGCCGAGGGTGACCGGTGGCGGTGGGAGAGCCGGATGTTCGGCGGCGTCTACGACCAGGCTCTTGCACACGAAAGGCCGGTCTACGGTGGCCTGAACTTCCGCCTCAGCCCGTACGGCGCGTCGCCGCGGTTCGGTTCGGCGCACCTCAGGCTGACCGCGGACACCCTGTCGCGCACCACGTTCTGCTACCCGGACAGCGTGCTGGAGCCCGAGCACTTCGGCACGGCGGACCGCATGGCGTTGATCGGGATCGCGCTCGCCGACGACCGGGACCTGCTGGACGACTACATCGAGGCACACGTCCACGGTCCGGTGTCGGTGGAGGCGGACGCGGAGGCGCTGGTGCTCGACCCGAGCTACCGGGGCACGGAGGTGGAGGAGGCGGCGTCACGCCTGCCTTGCGCGGTCGAGTGGCACCCCGGATACCGGCTGTCGGTGGACGAACTGCGCCGCCACCCCGACTTCCGCGGGCCGCGGTACGTCGACCTGGGCCTGGAGATCGCCGTGGACGGCATCCTCACCCCGAAGATCATCGGCGACGTCCGGGACCGCTACGACCAACAGGACCTGAAGAAGGTCTGGCACCTGCTGGCCCGCTTCGGCCGCCCCTGAAGCCCAGGGCACTCAAGCCCAGGGCACTCAGTGGAACTTGTTCTCAGTGGAATTTGTTCTGGGCGGCTTCCAGACCCAGTTCCAGCAACGCCTCCACGGCGTCCGCCGTCCGGTCCAGCTCGAAGGCCAGTTCCTTGCGCTCCACCAGCGAGAAGTCGCGCAGCACGTAGTCGGCGGCGTCCATCCGGCCCGGCGGCCGGTCCACGCCGAACCGCACCCGGTGGTAGTCCTTGACGCCCAACGACTTCGTGATCGACCGCAGCCCGTTGTGCCCGTTCTCGCCGCCGCCGAGCTTGAGCCGCACCGTCCCGAACGGCAGGTCCAGCTCGTCGTGCACGACGATGATCGACGCCGGCGGCACCTTGTAGAAGTTCGCGGTGCCCGCCACCGGCCCGCCGGAGGTGTTCATGTAGCCGCGCGGCTTCGCCAGCACGACCCGGCGCCCGGCCAACCGGCCTTCCAGCACCTCCGCGCCGGCCTTGTGCGCCTTGAACTTCCCGCCGACCCGCGCGGCGAGCACGTCCAGCACGAGGAAGCCGACGTTGTGCCGGTTGCCCTCGTACTTGGGGCCGGAGTTGCCCAGCCCGACGACCAGGCTCACGTCATCGACCACGGAACCGCAACTCCTGCTCAAGCTCGTCCAACAGGGCGTCCACCGCGCGCACCTGGTACCCGCGCCGCAGACCCGACGTGGTGCTGAACCTGGTGTGGCGGACCTCGCTCGCGGTCATCCGCCCCTGGCCGTCCAGCGCCGCGGCGGCCCGGCCGAGGAACGCGTCGACTTCGTTGCGATCGTAGCCGTTCGGCGATCGCGGCAGCTTCACCGCCAGCAGCGCGTCACCGGTCTGGAGGGTGGTCGGCGGCACGTGCCCGGACCGGAGCTGGTGCTCCAGGGCGGCCAGGAAGTCGTCCACGGTGCGCTGGTCGTACCCGCCCGCGATCTCGGTGAACACGATCGTGCGGACCTGATCGGGGTGCAGGCCGGTGCGTCCGGCGAGCGCGTCGGCGATGCGCAGCAGGAACGCGTCCACCTGCGCCGGGTCGTAACCCTTGCCTCTTTTGCGGGGGAACGTGGTGGCCCGCACCTGCGCCGGGCTCAGAAACGGGAACGGCACGCCGCCCCAGCCGTGCGGCTGGGGCGGCGTGCCGTTCGAGTTGCCCGACGTGATGGGCTCAGCCTTCTTCGGAGGCCTCGGCCTCGATGGCCTCGCCGGTGTCGCCGGCCACCTCGGCGGCGGTCGGCGCGGCGTTGATCGCGAGGACCATCGCGTCGCCGTCGGTCACCAGGGTGGTGCCGGCGGGCAGCACGAGGTCGGACGCGTGCACCTGGGTGCCCGCGCCGAGACCGGCGATGGAGAACTCGACCTGCTCGGGGATGCTGAGCGCGTCGGCCTCCACCTGGACGGTGGTGAGGTCCTGCGTGAGCAGGGTCGCCGCGGCGGCGTCGCCGGTCAGGACCAGCGGCACCTCGACGGTGACCTTCTCGCCCCGCTGCACCAGCAGCAGGTCGACGTGCTCGATGTAGTTCTTGATGGGGTGCGTGGTGACGGTCTTGGTCAGCGCCAGCTCGGTGGAGGACTCGATGTCCAGCGTGAGAACTGCGTTCTGACCGTGCTCGCGGACAACACGGGCGAACTCGAGCGCCGGCAGGGCCAGGTGCTTCGGGTCGGAACCGTGGCCGTAGAGCACCGCGGGGATCTTGCCGGCGCGCCGGGTGCGGCGGGCGGCGCCCTTGCCGAACTCGGTGCGCTGCTCTGCGGCGAGACGGACCTCGGACACGGTGGGGCTCTCCTAACGGTCTGGCCTGAGTAAACGTCGGCGGGTACGTCGGGCGGGGCGAAGCGGGGGTTGGCCTGCGGCGGTCGGGCGGCGCGGAGGGTGAACACGCGCGGCATCACACAACCGCCGCGTCGATCACGCCGAGCGTGATGCTCGCCCTCGCCGAGGCAACCTGAACAGTGTAGGCCGACCCGCTGGACAGGGCCTAATCGGGGCACCTGAACGAAGAACTCGAGCGCCCCGAACGGTTGAATTCAGGGGTCCTGGGTGTTCGACTCTCGCGCTCTGGGTGTTCGACTCTCGCGTGAGTCGAACGTTCGGGTCGCGAGAGTCGAACACCCAGGGTGGGTGTGTTCTACGTCCGGGGTCAGGCGTTGCCGTCGAACAGGGAGGTCACCGAGCCGTCCTCGAAGACTTCCTGGATCACGCGGGCCAGGAGGGGGGCGATGGGGAGGACGGTCATCGCGTCGAAGCGCTTCTCGGCCGGGATGGGGAGCGTGTCGGTGAACACGACCTCACGGGCGCCGCAGGACTGGAGGCGCTCCACGGCCGGGCCGGACAGCACCGGGTGGGTGGCCGCGATGACCACGTCCGACGCGCCCTCGGCGAGCAGCTGCTCCACGGCCTTGGTGATGGTGCCGCCGGTGTCGATCATGTCGTCGATGACGACGCACAGCCGTCCCTCGACCTGGCCGACCACCCGGTTGGCGACGACCTCGTTCGGCCGCAGCGGGTCGCGGGTCTTGTGGATGAACGCGATCGGCGTGCCGCCCAGCGTGTCCGCCCACTTCTCGGCCAGCTTGGTGCGCCCGGCGTCCGGCGACACGACCGTCAGCTCACGGCCCGCGTACTTGTCCCGGATGTGCTCGGCCAACAGCGGCATGGCCCACAGGTGGTCCACCGGGCCGTCGAAGAAGCCCTGGATCTGCGCGGTGTGCAGGTCCACGGCCACCAGCCGGTCCGCGCCCGCGGTCTTGAACAGGTCCGCCACCAGGCGCGCCGAGATCGGCTCACGGCCGCGGTGCTTCTTGTCCTGCCGCGCGTACGGGTAGAACGGCATGATCACGGTGATCCGCTTCGCGGACGCGCGCTTCAGCGCGTCCACCATGATCAGCTGCTCCATCAGCCACTGGTTGATGGGCGCGCAGTGCGACTGGATGACGAACGCGTCGCAGCCGCGCACGCTCTCCTCGAATCGCACGAAGATCTCACCGTTGGCGAAGTCGTACGCCGACTGCGGGGTGACCGAGACGTTCAGGTGCTTGGCCACCTGCTCGGTCAGCTCGGGATACGCGCGCCCGCCGAAGAGCATCAGGTTCTTCTTGGGTGTCCCGGACATCGTGGGGTTCACGGTCAGCGCCCTTCTTCGGTTGTGCCTGCATTCCCGGGCGTCCGGGTGTTCCCGGCCTTCTGGGCATTCCCGGCTTTCTGGGCGCGTTCCGCCGCCTCGGCGGAGGCCGTGCCCGGCCTCCGCGAGACCACCCAGCCTTCGAGGTTCCGCTGCGGCCCGCCGGACACGGCAAGCGCGCCGGGCGGCACGTCGCGCCGCACCACGGTGCCGGCGCCGGTGTACGCGCCGTCCCCCACGGTGACGGGCGCGACGAACATGTTGTCCGAGCCGGTGCGGCAGTAGGAGCCGATCACGGTCCGGTGCTTGTTCACACCGTCGTAGTTCACCGTGACGCTGGCCGCGCCGATGTTGGAGTGCTCGCCGATGGTGGTGTCACCGACGTAGCTCAGGTGCGGCACCTTGCTGCCGGTGCCGATCTCCGAGTTCTTGACCTCCACGAACGTGCCGATCTTGCCGTGCTCGCCGAGCCGGGTGCCCGGCCGCAGGTAGGCGAACGGGCCGACGGAGGCGCCCTCGCCGATCTCCGCGCCGGTGCCGTGCGTGCGGACCACGGTCGCGCCCGCGCCGATCGCGCACGCCGACAGCGTGGTGTCCGGGCCGACGGACGCGCCCTCGCCCACGGTGGTGCCGGCGCGCAGCTGCACGTTCGGCTCGATCAGCACGTCCCGCCCGAGCCGCACGTCGGCGTCCAGCCACGTGGTGGCAGGGTCGACCACGGTCACGCCCGCGCGCATCGCCTGCTCCACGAGCCGGCGGTTCAGCTCCGCGCCCAGCCGGGCCAACTGCACGCGGTCGTTCACGCCCTCGACCAGCCACTGGTCGGACGTGACCAGCGCGCCCACGCGCCGTCCGTCACCGCGCGCGATGGTCAGCACGTCGGTGAGGTACAGCTCGCCCTGCGCGTTGTCGGTGGACAGCCGGGAGAGCCCGTCGCGCAGCACGCCCGCGTCGAACGCGTACACCCCGGAGTTGATCTCGGCGATGGCCAGCTGCTCGGGCGTGGCGTCCTTCTGCTCGACGATCGCCTCGACCGAGCCGTCCGCGGACCGCACGATCCGCCCGTACCCGGTGGGGTCGGACACCACGGCGGTCAGCACGGTCACCGCGTTGCCCCGCTCGCCGTGCTCGGCCAGCAGCCCGCGCAACGTGTCGGCGTCCAGCAGCGGCACGTCGCCGTAGGTCACCACCACCGTGCCGCCCAGGTCGGCGGGCAGTTCCGCCAGCCCGCAGCCGACCGCGTGGCCGGTGCCCTTCTGCTCCTCCTGCACCGCGACGGTGACCTTGCGGTCCAGCGTGGTGGACAGGCTGTCGAGATGTGCGGCGACCGCGGCGCGGCCGTGGCCGACCACGACCGCGAGGTGGTCCGGGCCGGTGCCGGCGGCGGCGCGCACGGCGTGCTCCACCAGGGAACGGCCGGCGATGCGGTGCAACACCTTCGGAGTGGCTGAGCGCATGCGGGTGCCTTCACCCGCTGCGAGGACGATCGTGCTGACTGGGGCGGGTACACCCTCGAGCATCAGCGCTCTCCCTAGCTGAGTGCGTGTTCCAGCGGGAGGGGCCTGGCTTCCCGCCAGGTGCCGATACTAAGCCTCCGACGAGGGCTCGACTTCCACCGCCGCAACCTGGCAGCCACCTCGGCGCTTCGCCACGTACATCGCCGAGTCGGCACGGGCCAGCGCGGCGTGCGCCGCCTCGCGCGGCCGCACCGAGATCACGCCGACCGACAGGGTGACCCCCCGGGACAGGTCGGAAGGCAGGCCAGCGACTGCTTCCACGGCCCGGCCGAGGGCCGCCTCGGCGGCGTGCAGGGGTGCGCCGGGCAGCAGCACCACGAACTCGTCGCCGCCGTACCTGGCGACCAGGTCGTCACCCCGCAGCGCCTGCCGGAGTGTGCTCGCAATCACGCGCAGGACGTCGTCGCCCTCGGCGTGCGAGTGCTTGTCGTTGACCACTTTGAACCCGTCGAGGTCCACCAGGGCAACGGCCATCGGGTGGGTCTGCGCGTTGATCAGCGTGGCCAGCCGGTCGTCCAGCGCGCGCCGGTTCGGCAGCCCGGTCAGCGGGTCCTGCAACGCCTGCTGCGCGATCGCGCCGTGCGCCCGCGTCAGCCGTTCGTGGTCGCGCCGGGTGAGCAGGGTGGCGGTGCGGGCCTCCTGCATCATCCACAGCTCCACCTCCAACGCGTTGGCGTAGGTCTGCAGCGCGGAGATCGTGCGCTCGCCGTGCGGGCCGGACAGGCGGGCGTACTCGCGGGTCAGGCACAGCATCAGGGTGGGCTCGGAGGAGTCGTGCTCCAGCCGGTCACGGGCGTCGTGCAGCACCTGCAACGCCTGCTGCGGCAGTTCCTCCATCTCCAGGCAGCGGGCCAGCGCGATCGACACGATGATCAGCTCGCGGGCGTACATGGACAGCTCGCGCAGCGTCCACAGCCGCGCGATGTGCTCCGCGCCGGGTTTGGCCAGCGCGTGCGCGGCACCGATCACCGGCACCTGCTCGGCGGCGGTGCGGTCCCGCCTGCCGGGGTGCAGCGACTCGCGGAACGGGCCCTCGACGGCGGTGGCGATGGCGGACGCGGTGGCGAACCGCTCGGTGGCCTCCTCGAAGTTGTCCACCCGCTCCAGCCGCAGGCCCCAGCCGATGAGCATCCGGGCCCGGTTGACCAGGTGGACGTAGATCTGGTGCGGGTTGGCGCTGTCCCGGATCGCGTTGTGCGCCCGTGCCAGCACCTCGTCCGCCATCTCGTAGACGCCCAGCTGGGTGAGCACGAGCCCGGTCGACTGCAACGCGGAGGCGAGCAGCCGGTCCCACGTGCGCTTGTCCAGCATCGGGTCCGGGGTGAGGTCCTCCTCGAGCATCGCCAGGCCGCTGGCGACCTCGGTCAACGCCTTGTCCTCCATCCCGCCGAGCAGGTAGCGGCGACCGCGCAGGGCGTGCGCCTCGGCCTCCAGCACCAGCAGGCCGTGCCGGCGGCAGTGCGCCAGCATCTCGTCCAGGACCGAATCGGACAGGTCGACCAGACCGGGTGTGACGATCCGGACCACCGCCGCCGCGCGCAGGAGCTGGCCGACGATCCGCGGCTCGCCGCGGCCCTGGGCCTCGTCCAGGATCTCGTCGACCTCGTGCGCCGCGTCGAGCTGGTCCGACAGGTGGCTGCTCTGGGCCACGGCCACGAGCTCACTCGCGCGGCCGACCAGCCACGCGTCGGACATCTCGTGGAGCCCTGGCGCCACGTTGTCCTGCTCGTCGACCGCTTCCTCGTGCAGCGACTCACACCCCCATGCAGACGCAGGGCGGCCGGGACCTTCGTGGCCCGGCCTTCTCGCTCCGCCACCAGGATTCGAACCTGGACCATCGGAACCAAAATCCGAGGTGCTGCCTTTACACCATGGCGGAACGGTCGGGGCTCGCCCCGACCGCGCGAACACATGTTGTCACGAGTCTCCCAGGAAGGTCAGCACCACCACTCAAGTGGCGGCAACCCCTGGGTAATTCGATCATGACACTACGTGTTGGCGCAGGTCAAATGAGTGCGTGAGATCGCCCACGTCACGGTTGGGTGAAGCCTGCACGGCCGCACGTCGACGCTCTGTGGCTCCTGCGGCGGGTGTCGGGATGGTGATCAGCCACGATTTCGTGCGAAATAATCACCCGCTTAACTACATGCTGTAGTCGATCGGGCACTACCGGATGTCCTCGATCGAGTCGAGGAAATCGGTGAGCCTGCGCTCGTAGGCCTCCGGGTCGACGTTCCACGCCGCCGTGTGCTCCGCGGTGGGCACCTCGACGTACTGGACGGGCCAGGCGAGCCGGTTCGCCGCCTCGGCCAGCTCCCGTGACGCCCGCACCGGCACGGTGCCGTCCGCGCCGCCGTGGAACAGCAGCGTCGGCGGCTTGCGCGCGGGCGGGTTCTCGACCAGGTCGAAGCGGTCGAACTCCAGGTCGACCCGCCAATCGGAGACCAGCTCCGCGATCGGCACCAGCTGCTCGGGCACGCCCCGGTTGCGCGACTGCAGCTCCAGCGTTTCCGTCCAGTCCACCACGGGCGCGTCGAGCACGACGGCGGTCACGCCGTCCGCCTCCGCCGAGCGCGCCAGGAACTGGCCGACGATCGCACCGCCCATCGACCAGCCGTACAGCACGACGTTGCGCGCGCCGTGCTCCTCGGCGTACCGCACGGCCGACTCCACGTCCCGCCACTCCGTGTCGCCCAGGTGGTAGAGGCCGTCCGGGGAGCGCGGCGCGCCTTCGTCGTTGCGATAAGTGATGGCGAGAACGGGTAGCCCGAGTTGGTGCAGCGCAGGCATGACCCGCAGCGCCTCGGCCCTGGTGCCGCCCCGGCCGTGCACCGCGACCACCCACGTGGACGAGGTCGCGGGGACCAGCCACGCCGGCGCGTCACCCAATTCGGTGGGAATTCGCACTTCCGTGAAGTCCAGGTCGTGCGCGGTGTCGGGATCGGTGCTCCACACCGAAGTCTCCATCCGCACCGGCGTGCCGGGCGCGGGCGCCACGCCCTGCAACTCGCGGACCACCATGCCCTCGGACCGCTGGGTCACCGGGCCGACTTTCGCGCCGCCGCCCGGCCACACGAGACCCCATGTGCCCGGCAGCACTGTGACCCTGGACTCCGCCAGCGTGACGGTCCCCGAGGCGGACGAAGTGACGGTGTCGCGGTAGCCCGGACGGGCGTTCTCGGGTTCGAGGAGTTCGCCGCTGTAGTACCAGCCGAACGCCAGCAGACCGCCGCTGATCAGCAACAACACCACCGCGAACGTGATGAGGGCAGTCCTCGGTCGATGGCGCTTGCGGACGTTCGGTGACCCCATCACCGAATGATGCACCCGCGTTGATCGACACGCCCGATTTCCTGAGAACACGCCATGACTTTGGCGCCGGCTCTGGCGGGACAAGGTTCACCTAACTTACGCTGCCGTAAGTTACGGTCCCGTAGGTAGCCCCGAACACACAACGAGGTACATGTATGACCAGCACCCTGGAGAGCAGGTCCACGCCGCAAGGTCCCGAGGATCGCGGACCCAAGCCGATGATCGAAGGACGGCGCGGGCACGCTGAGCAGTTCGGCGTCTACGTGTTCGTCATCGTGCCGTTCCTGGCTCTGCTCGCGGCCGTTCCGCTCGCCTGGGGCTGGGGGCTGGGCTGGGTGGACGTCGCGCTGTTCGTGGCGTTCTACTACGTGGCCGGCCTCGGCGTGACGGTCGGCTTCCACCGGTACTTCACGCACGGCTCCTTCAAGGCCAACCGAGCGCTCAAGATCGGCCTGGCCATCGCGGGCATGATGGCGCTGCAGGGTCCGGTGATCGTCTGGGTCGCCGACCACCGCCGTCACCACGCCTTCTCCGACCGCGAGGGCGACCCGCACTCGCCGTGGCTGTTCGGCAGCGGCCCCGTCGCGCTCGCCAAGGGCTTCTGGCACGCGCACATGGGCTGGCTGTTCGAACGCGACAAGACCAACGCGCAGCGCTTCGCCCCCGACCTGCTGGCCGACGAGGACCTGGTCCGCGTCGACAAGCTGTTCCCGCTGTGGACCGCGATCAGCCTGCTCGCGCCCGCCGTGCTCGGCGGTCTGATCACCATGTCGTGGATGGGCGCGCTCAGCGCGTTCTTCTGGGCCGGTTTCGTCCGGGTGGCGTTCCTGCACCACGTGACGTGGTCGGTCAACTCGATCTGCCACATGGTGGGCGACCGCCCGTTCGCCGCCCGCGACCGTTCCGCCAACGTCTGGGCGCTGGCGATCCTGAGCTTCGGCGAGTCGTGGCACAACCTGCACCACGCCGACCCGACGTGCGCGCGGCACGGCGTCAAGCGCGGTCAGATCGACACCTCGGCCAGGGTGATCTGGATGTTCGAGAAGTTCGGCTGGGCGACCAACGTGCGCTGGCCGAACGAGCAGCGCCTGGCCCGCATCAGCGCCAAGAAGCAGTAGTCGAGAGGTAGCCGAGAGGCAACCGTCCACCTGCCCCTCGCGGTCACCGCGGGGGGCAGGTGTTTAGGGTGGTTTGGATGGCGGGGAGACGGCGCGACCAGGACACACCGGTGCCGCGCGTGCGGATGACCGGCAAGGAGCGGCGCGAGCAACTGCTCGACGTGGCTCGGGCGCTGTTCGCCGAGAAGGGCTTCGAGGTCACCTCGATCGAGGAGATCGCGCACCGGGCGGGGGTGTCCAAGCCGGTGGTGTACGAGCACTTCGGGGGCAAGGAAGGCATCTACGCGGTCGTGGTGGACCGCGAGATGCAGTACCTGATGGACCACATCGTCAACGCGCTGTCCGGCGGGCACCCGCGTGAGCTGCTGGAACAGGCGGCTTGTGCGCTGCTGGACTACATCGAGGGGTCGACGGACGGTTTCCGGATCCTCGTGCGCGATTCGCCCGTGGCGTCGTCCACCGGCACGTTCTCGTCGTTGTTGAACGACATCGCGTCGCAGGTGGAGTCGATCCTGGGCCTGCACTTCTCCCGCCAGGGCTACGACCGCAAGCTCGCGGCCCTCTACTCCCAGGCCCTGGTGGGCATGGTGGCCCTCACCGGCCAGTGGTGGCTGGAGGTGCGCAAACCGAAGAAGGACGAGGTAGCCGCCCACCTGGTCAACCTGGCCTGGAAGGGCCTCTCCCACATGGACCACAAACCCCGCCTACGCACCCGCTAACCCGAGAGTCGAACGCTCAGGCCTCGTGAGTCGAACCTTCAGGTCCCGAGAGTCGAACGCTCAGGTTGCGTGAGTTCAACGCTCAGGGCAGCGGCCGCCGAACCTGAGTGTTGAACTCGGGGTACCCGAACGTTCGACTCTCGTGTCCTGGACGTTCGACTCTCGCGTGGGGTGGGTTAGGACGCGGTTACTTTGAGGATTTTGTCGTCGGTGCCGTTCGAGGTGGTTACGTAGAGGGCGCCGTCGGGGCCCGGTTCGGCGCCGCGGAGACGGCCGTGGGTGCCGTCCAGTTCCGGTGGGATGGCGACCGAGTGCACGCCGCCCTCCTGGGTGACGGTGAACAGCAGCACCTTCGCGCCCTTCAGGGCGGTCACGGCCAGCACGCCGTTCAGGTTGCCCCACTGCTCGCCGACGAGGAACGCGGCGTCGCAGATCGCCTCGGTCGGCCTGCCGGAGGACCACACGGCGGGCACGGCGTCCGGGAACCGTTCGAGGTCGGTCATCGGCACGTCCTCGTCGTAGCCGCCGACCGTGCCGCCCTGCGACGGGTCCCAGCCGTAGTTGCCGCCCGCTTTGAGGACGTTGACCTCGTCGTCGGTGCTCGGGCCGTGCTCGGCGGTGAACACCATGCCGTCCTGGCGGACCGCGACGCCCTGGATGTTGCGGTGGCCGTAGGTGTAGATCCGGTCCCCGAACGGGTTGCCGGCCACGCCCTCACCGGTGGCGAGGTCGATCCGCAGCACCTTGCCGCCGAGGCTGGACTTGTCCTGCGCGACGTTGCCCCGCGCGGTGTCCCCGGTGCCGACGAGCAGGTTGCCGTCCCGGTCGAGCGCCATCCGGCACCCCGAGTGCCGGCCGCTCGGGTTGGTCGGCAGGCCCGACACCAGCGGGTCCTTCACCCTGGTCGCCTTGGCGCCGTCGAGCTGCCACGTCACCAGCCGCACGTCCTGCGCGGTGTTGAAGCACGTGGTGAACCGCTTGCTGGTGGCGAAGTCCGGGTGCACGACCAGGCTCATCAACCCGCCCTCGCCGCGCGCCTCGACGTCACCGAGATCGGCCTCGACGTCGGTCGCCCGCCCATCCGAGACCAACGCGATCTTCCCCGGCCGCTGCGGCACGAGCATCCGCCCGTCGGGCAGGAACCCCACGTCCCACGGGTGGCTCAACCCGGCCACCACCACCTCGACCCGCAGACCCTCGGGTGCGGTCGTGCCGGGCGCGCTACCCCCGGCGCCCTCCGCCGAACACCCGGCCAACACCGCCACGGCGGCCAACCCGACAACCCGACGCATACCCCTCAGCATGCCAACACCCATGTGTGCTCACCGTTCACGAGGTGGTCGACGCGACAGGCGACGGATAGGGACGTTCCACCGGCAGCAACGCCCGCGCGCCGTCCAGGTCACCGGCCCGCACCAGGTCGCGGATCCGGTGGGCCAGCGGCGTCACGTCGGTCAGTCCCACGACCCACTCGTCCACGTACCGGCGCGACGCCTCACCCGCCAGCCCCAGCTGCAACGACCGGTACGGCAGCTCGCCCAGCCGCAGGTCCCGTTCCGGGTCCCACTGCACCCGCACGTCCGGCTTCCGCACGCCGGTCTCACTGCTCGGCACGGCCGCCCGCACCGCCCAGTCGAACCCCGAACGGGTGATCCGCACCGCCAGCACGCACTCCTGGTCGGGCTTCGTCCCCCACCCCGACCGGTACATCATCCAGAGGAACGACGGCTTGATCCACGTCATCCTCCCCGGCTTGAACGGCGGCACGAACCCGCCCGCGGCCAGCGCGGGAACGGCGATGAGCGGCGAGTACGCCTGGTACACGGTGATGTGCCGATCGTCGTAGTCGGCCCTGATCTCCTTCTGCTCCACGTACCCAGCGTCACCCACCGGTCAACCGGTAATCAGGGGCACCCCGTCGCGGAGAGCCGTAGGCTGGCAACCGAGAACCCCTCCGGTGGACGTTCAGTCCCGGGCAGGGGTCTGTCCGCGTTGACCCCGGGGAGCCATCGCAATGCCCCAGCCCGGCCCGTTGTCCGGCCTGCTGACCGCTGTCCTGCCCGACAAGGCGCTGCGCGCCCTCGCCGACTCGGTCGGCGTGCCCGACCTCGAACTCGAAGGCCCGCCGGCGGCCCGACCGCTGGTCGCGGCGGCCCTCGCGAACAGCGCACCCGTGCTCGCGGTCACCGCGACCGGCCGTGAGGCCGACGACCTGAAGTCCGTCCTGTGCGACCTCATCGGCGCCGAGCAGGTCGCGCTGTTCCCGTCCTGGGAGACGCTGCCGCACGAGCGGCTGTCCCCGAGGGCCGACACGGTCGGCGCGCGCCTGGAGGTGCTGCGCCGCCTGGCCCACCCCGACGGCAACCCGCTCAAGGTCGTCATCACCACGGTCCGCAGCCTGATCCAGCCGATGGCACCCGGCCTCGGCGACCTCAAGCCGGTGCGCCTGGCCGTGGGCGGCGAGCACGATTTCGAAGAGCTCCTGGCCAACCTCACCGAGATCGCCTACACCCGCGTCGACATGGTCGAGAAGCGCGGCGAGTTCGCGGTCCGCGGCGGCATCCTCGACGTGTTCCCGCCGACCGCCGAGCACCCGATGCGGGTCGAGTTCTGGGGTGACGAGGTCAGCGAGATCCGGCCCTTCGCCGTCGCCGACCAGCGCTCGCTGCCGCAGGAGGTGGACGCGTTCATCGCGCCGCCGTGCCGCGAACTGCTGCTGACCGAGTCGGTCAAGGGCAAGGCCGCCGCCCTGGCCCGAGAGCACGCGGCCGACGCCCACCTGCACGAGTTGCTGGAGAAGATCGCCAACGGCATCCCGGCCGAGGGCATGGAAGCCCTCATCCCGGCGCTCTGCGAAGGCGACCTCCAACTGCTCACCGACGTCGTCCCCGAGGGCACGCACGTCATCCTCAACGACCCGGAGAAGATCCGGGCGCGCGCCCAGGACCTCGTGCGCACCGGCCAGGAGTTCCTGGAGGCGTCCTGGATGGCCGCGGCCGGCGGCGGCCAGAGCCCCATCGACCTGGACTCCAGCGCCTACCACAGCCTCGCCGACGTCGCCCGCGCCGCGAAGGAGAAGAACCGCCCCTGGTGGACGCTCAGCCAGCTCACCACCGAGGGCGCGGACGTCGTCCGCATGGAGCTCAAGCACGTCGAGGCCTACCAGGGCGACATCGACCGGGCGTTCGCCGACCTGCGCGCGCACACCGTCTCCGGCGGCACGGCGGTCCTCGTCGTCCCCGGCGCGGGCACCGCCCAGCGCGCCACCGAGCAGCTGCGCGAAGCCGACGTCAACGTCGTCCTCCGGGACACCCTCGACACCGCGCCCAAGCCCGGTGCGGTCACCGTCGTCCGGGGCGCGCTGGAGGACGGCTTCTCGCTGCCCGAACTGGCCCTGGTCGTGCTCACCGAGACCGACCTCACCGGCGGCAGGCACGGCACCAGCACCAAGGACATGCGCCGCATGCCCAGCCGCCGCCGCAACGCGGTGGACCCGCTCGCCCTCAAAGCCGGCGACTACGTCGTGCACGAGCAGCACGGCATCGGCAAGTACGTCGAGATGGTGCAGCGCACGACCAAGGACACCGCCGGCAACACCGCGACCCGCGAGTACCTGGTCCTCGAGTACGGCTCCAGCAAACGCGGCCAGCCCGGCGACCGGCTGTTCGTGCCGACCGACCAGCTGGACGAGGTGTCCCGCTACGTCGGCGGCGAGCTGCCCACGCTGAACAAGCTGGGCGGCAGCGACTGGAAGAACACCAAGGCCAAGGCGAAGAAGGCGGTCAAGCAGATCGCCGCCGAGCTGGTCCAGCTCTACGCCGCCCGCCAGGCCGCGCCCGGTCACGCCTTCGCGTCCGACACGCCGTGGCAGCGCGAGCTGGAGGACGCCTTCCCGTTCACCGAGACGATCGACCAGATGGCGGCGATCGACGAGGTCAAGTCCGACATGGAGCGCACGGTCCCGATGGACCGGGTGATCTGCGGCGACGTCGGCTACGGCAAGACCGAGATCGCGGTGCGGGCGGCGTTCAAGGCGGTGCAGGACGGCAAGCAGGTCGTCGTGCTCGTGCCGACGACGCTGCTCGCCCAGCAGCACCTGAACACGTTCACCGAACGCATGCGCGCGTTCCCGGTGAACATCAAGGGCCTGTCCCGGTTCACCGACCAGATGGAGGCCGAGCAGACGATCACCGGCCTGGCCGAGGGTGACGTGGACATCGTCATCGGCACGCACCGGCTGCTCCAGAAGGGCCTGCGCTACAAGGACCTCGGCCTGGTCATCGTGGACGAGGAGCAGCGCTTCGGCGTCGAGCACAAGGAGCACATCAAGGCGCTCCGCACGCACGTCGACGTGCTCACGATGTCCGCGACCCCGATCCCGCGCACCCTGGAGATGTCGCTGGCGGGCATCCGCGAGATGTCCACCATCCTCACCCCGCCCGAGGAGCGGCACCCGATCCTCACCTACGTCGGCGCGTACGACGACAAGCAGGTCGGCGCGGCCATCCGCCGCGAGCTGCTGCGCGACGGCCAGGTCTTCTACGTGCACAACCGCGTGTCCTCGATCGAGCGCGCCGCCCGGCACATCCGCGAGCTGGTCCCCGAGGCCCGCGTGATCACCGCGCACGGCCAGATGAACGAGGACAAGCTGGAGAAGATCATCCAGGGGTTCTGGGAGAACGAGTACGACGTGCTCGTGTGCACCACGATCGTCGAGACCGGCCTGGACATCTCCAACGCCAACACCCTCATCGTGGAACGCGGCGACATGCTCGGCCTCGCCCAGCTGCACCAGCTGCGCGGACGCGTCGGCCGCGGCCGGGAACGCGGCTACGCCTACTTCCTCTACCCGCCCGAGGCCACGCTGACCGAGACCGCGCACGACCGGCTGGCCACGATCGCGCAGAACACCGAGCTGGGCGCGGGCATGGCGGTGGCCATGAAGGACCTGGAGATCCGCGGCGCGGGCAACATCCTCGGCGCCGAGCAGTCCGGCCACATCGCGGGCGTCGGCTTCGACCTCTACGTCCGGCTCGTCGGCGAGGCCGTGGAGGCGTTCCGGCGGCACGCGGGCGCGGACGGCGAGGTGGAGGAGGAGCTGGCCGAGGTCCGCGTCGACCTGCCGGTGGACGCGCACATCCCGCACGACTACGTGCCGGGCGAACGGCTCCGGCTGGAGGCGTACCGCAAGATCGCCGCCGCCGGGGACGCCGACGCCCTGCAGGCCGTCTGGGACGAGCTGAAGGACCGCTACGGCACCCCGCCGCTGCCCGTCGAACGGCTGCTGGCGGTGGCCCGGTTCCGGCAGACGTGCCGGGCGCACGGCGTCACCGAGGTCGCCACCCAGGGCGCGACGATCCGGTTCGCGCCGCTGGAGCTGAAGGACAGCCAGCTGGTGCGCATGCGCCGGCTGTTCCCCAAGGCGGTCTACAAGCAGGCCAACGGCACGGTGAGCGTCCCTAGGCCGACCGAGGGCGCGGCCGGCGGCCGGATGGGCGCACCCCAGTTGCGCGACCAGGAGCTGCTGGATTGGTGCGCGCACTTCCTGGAGTCGTTGGCGGGGACTCCCGTGAGCGGCGTCACGAGGTCGTGAGAAGGTACTGGTCGTGAGGACTGTGCAGAGGCGCTTCACCCTGATCGGCGCGGCTGTCGCGACAGTGGCACTGCTGGTGGCGGGCTGCGGCACCGGCCCCAGCCACGTCGGCTCGGCCGCGATCGTCGGAGACACCGTGCTGCCGCTGGAGCGGGTCCAGCAGCGGCTGGACGTCGTGCTCAAGAAGGAGCCCGAGGCCCAGAAGCTGCACGACCAGCGCAAACTCGACCAGGTCGCGCGTCAGCTGGTGACCCTGGGCGTGCAGCACGAGCTGATCGAGCGGGCCGCGCAGCGCGAGGGCATCACGGTGTCCGAGGAGGCGGTGACCGAGTCGGTCGACCAGGCCGGCGGCGCCGAGCTGGCCTCGCAGAACACCGTGTACGACGCGACGACGTTCCGGGAGCGGGCCAAGGACCAGCTGCTGCTGGTCGAGCTGGCGCGCAAGTACGTGGACCGGATGGAAGTCACGTTCGACTACTTCTTCGCCAAGGACAACACCGAGGCCGTCGAGAAGGCCAAGCAGGTGGCGGCGGACCCGGACAAGATGGCCGAGTTCGTCGCCGACGCGCCGCAGAGCGTGGAGGGCCAGACGCTGTCGAAGCAGGGGCAGCGGGTGCGGTCGGCCGAGTCGCCGCAGGCCGCCCAGTCGCCGCTGTTCGGCGTCGCGCCGGGCACGGTCGTGGCGTTCGCGCCGGACCCGGGCAGCGCGCAGTGGATCGTCGCGTACGTGACGGACCGCAAGACCGACGTGCGGACGTCCGGCGAGTCGTCCACCGAGCAGTTGACGCCGCAGCTGCTGGAGCAGATCGGGCTGCGGCTCGTGCAGACGCTCGCCGGCGACCCGGAGATCCAGGTCAACCCCCGCTACGGCCTGTGGGACGGCACCGCGATCTCGCTGGCGCCCAGCGAGGGTGAGATGAGCGGCTACCAGGCGACCGCGCGGCAGACGTCCCCGTGACCGTTGTCCTCGTCGGCACCACGCCGGTCCTGCCCGCCGCCGCGCTACCCGCTCTGCGGGGCGCGGCGGCGGTGTACGCGGGGGAGGGTGTTGATGCGCTCCTGTGGTCGGCCGAGCCGGTTTCCGCCTTCACGCCGGGGCCGTCGGTCGTCCTCCTCACGACGAACCTGAACGAACCGGCCGCGCTGTCCCTGATCTCGGCGGGTTCTCCGGTGATCCGCACCCCGGCCGTGCCGCTGCTGGACGCGGCGGCCGTGATGGACCGGCTGCGTTCGCCCGGCGGGTGCCCTTGGGACGCCGAACAGGACCACAAGTCGCTCCGCCAGTACCTCGTCGAGGAGACGTACGAGCTGCTGGAGGCCATCGAGGACGGCGACCGCGCGGCGTTGCGGGAGGAACTCGGCGACGTGCTGCTGCAGGTCCTGTTCCACGCCCGGATCGCCGCGGAGGACGCCGAGGACCCGTTCGGCATCGACGAGGTGGCCGGTGACCTGGTCGCCAAGCTGGTCGGACGGCACCCGCACGTGTTCGAGGGCAACGACCCGGCCGTGCACGACGCGACGTCCCAGCAGCACCGCTGGGAAGAGCTGAAGCAGGTGGAGAAGCAGCGCGAGTCCAGTGTGGACGGTGTCGCGACCGGTCAGCCCGCGGTGGCGTTGGCCGGGAAGCTGGCGCAGCGGGTCGCGCGGGCCGGGTTCCCGGTGGACCTGCTGCCGGAGGGCGACGACACCGGCACGACGTTGTTCGCGGTGGCCGCGCTGGCGAAGCTGGCCGGCGAGGACCCGGAGACGGAACTGCGCGCCGTGGCCCGCCGGTTCGAGGCGAACGTGCGCGCCGCCGAACGGGCCGCCCGCGCGGCCGGCCTCACCACCCTGACCGCCGAGGGCTGGCGCGCCCACTGGCCCGCCTGAGCCGGCCGCGGTCCGGTGATCAAGCGGCGGTCGATCGGCTGTCGAGCGGTGATCAAGCGGCGGTCGAGCGGTGATCAAGCGTTGAGCGGGGACGACCCGGTGTCGACCTTTGGTATCGATGTTGCGGCAAGCTGCACGGGGTGGCACAGGCCCGGGTGAACGGGACGCTAACGTCGAGAGGGTGACCGAGGCCTACCTCCGCTTCCCGCACCTGCACGGCAACCTCGTGACGTTCGTGGCCGAGGACGATGTGTGGCTCGCCCCCGTCGACGGCGGCCGGGCCTGGCGGGTGACCGCCGACCAGGTGCCGGTGTCGTTCCCCCGCTTCGACCCGACCGGCACCCGGATCGCCTGGACCAGTCGTCGTGACGGCGCGCCCGAGGTGCACCTGGCGCCGGTGGAGGGCGGCGAGGCCACCCGGCTCACCTACTGGGGCGACTACTCGACCACCGTCCGCGCCTGGACGTCCGCCGGCGAGGTCGTCGCGGTCACGTCCACCGGCCAGGCGTCCACCAACCGGCAGTGGGCGCACGCGCTCCCGACCGACGGCGGCCCGCCGCGCCGGCTGCCCTTCGGCTGGGTGGACGACGTGTCGTTCGGGCCGTCCGGGCAGGTGGTCGTCACCTCCGTCTACCGCCACGACCCCGCCTGGTGGAAGCGCTACCGCGGTGGCGCGGCGGGCAAGTTGTGGGTCGACACCGCCGGTGACGGCGAGTTCGTGCGGATCCTGCCCGAGCTGACGTCCTCGTTGACCTCGCCGATGTGGATCGGGGACCGGATCGCGTTCCTGTCCGACCACGAGGGCGTCGGTAGTTTGTACTCGGTATCCCCGGACGGGTCGGACCTGCGGCGGCACACCGAGCAGGAGTTCTACGCGCGGGTCGCGTCGAGCGACGGTGAGCGGATCGTCTGGCAGCACGCGGGCGAGCTGTGGATCGTGGACAACCTGCAAGATGCCGAGCCGCGCCGGCTGGAGATCGCGCTGGGCGGCCCCCGCACCGGCCGCAGGCCGCGCCCCGTCCCCTCCCGGCCGGACGACTACCACCCGGACAAGACCGGCCGCGCCAGCGTGGTCGAGGTGCGCGGCACCGTGCACTGGGTGACCCACCGGGACGGTCCGGTGCGGGCGTTGGCCGAACAGCCCGGCGTCCGGGCACGGCTGCCGCGCGTCGTCGGCGACAACGTCGTGTGGGTGACCGACGCGGACGGCGAGGAGGGCCTGGAGTTCTCCCCGGTCGGCGGCGTCGAACCGGGCAACGAGCCGCGCCGCGTCGCGGTCGGCAAGCTCGGCCGGGTGCTGGAACTGGCCGTCTCGCCGGACGCCCGCCGCCTCGCGATCGCCACGCACGACGGGCGTCTGCTGCTGGTCGACGTCGAGTCCGGCGAGGTGCGCGAAGTCCTGAAGGGCGCGAACCCGCACGTCAGCGACTTGGCGTTCGCGCCGGACTCGAACTGGCTGGCCTGGTCGCACCCCGGACCGCGCCCGCTCCAGCACATCCGGATGACCAACACCACCGACCTGTCCGTGGTGGACGTGACGCCGCTGCGGTTCTCCGACTTCTCGCCGACGTTCACCGAGGACGGCCGCTACCTGGCGTTCCTGTCGGTCCGCAGCTTCGACCCGGTGTACGACGCGCACGTGTTCGACCTGTCGTTCCCGACCGGCTGCCGCCCCTACCTGCTGCCGCTCGCCGCGACCACCCCGTCGCCGTTCGACCCGCTGCGCCTGGGCCGGCCGGTCGGCGACGACTCGTCCGACAAGGACAAGGAGAAGGACGACGAGAACCCGATCACGGTCGTCGACCTGGAGGGCTTGGCCGACCGGGTGGTGACGGTGCCGGTCGCCGCCGCCAGCTACTCCGGGCTGACCGCCGCGAAGGGCGGGCTGCTGTGGCTGCGGTCGCCGTTGCGCGGGGTGCTGGGCGACAACCTCGCCGACCCGACCGCCCGTCCGCCGCGGGCCGTGCTGGAGCGGTTCGACCTGGCGAAGTCGCGCACCGAGACGCTGGTGGACGGCGTGGACTCGTTCGACGTGACCGGTGACGGGCAGCGGATGGTCGTGCAGGACGGCGGCGACCTGCGGGTGGTGCCGACCGACCGGAAGGTCGACTCGGACGACAACGACTCGGTGGACGTCGACCTGTCGCGCATCCGGGTGGTGGTGGACCGGGCCGCCGAGTGGCGGCAGGCGTACGCCGAGGCCGGGCGGCTGATGCGGGACCACTTCTGGCGCACCGACATGGGCGGCGTGGACTGGGCGGGCGTGCTGGAGCGCTACCGGCCGCTGGTGGACCGGCTCGGCAGCTACAACGACCTGGTGGACCTGCTGTGGGAGGTGCAGGGCGAGCTGGGGACGTCCCACGCGTACGTGATCCCGTCCGGCGGGTCGCGGGGGCGTGTGGTCGGGTTGCTCGGCGCGGACCTCGAACGGGACGAGGCGGGCGCGTGGCGGGTCGTGCGGGTGATCCCGGGTGAGACGTCGGACCCGGCGGCGCGGTCGCCGTTGGCGGCTCCGGGGGTCGCGGTGCGGGCCGGTGACGCGATCGCGGCCGTCGACGGGCGGCAGGTCGACCCGCTGACCGGTCCCGCGCCGCTGCTGGTCGGCACGGCGGGCAAGCCGGTGGAGCTGACGGTGCGGCCGCGTGGCGGTGGTGAGCCGCGACGAGTGGTGGTCGTGCCGCTGGAGGACGACGAGCCGTTGCGGTACCACGCCTGGGTGGCCGACCGGCGGGCGCGCGTGCACTCGCTGTCCGAGGGGCGGGTCGGGTACCTGCACGTGCCGGACATGATGGGCGCCGGCTGGGCGCAGCTGCACCGCGACCTGCGGGTGGAGCTGGCGCGTGAGGCGGTCGTGCTGGACGTGCGGGAGAACGGCGGCGGGCACACGTCCGAGCTGGTGGTGGAGAAGCTGGGGCGCAAGATCATCGGCTGGTCGGTGGCCCGCGGGTACACGACCGCGGACAGCTACCCCGGTGACGCGCCGCGCGGGCCGGTGGTGGCGATCGCGGACGAGTTCGCCGGGTCCGACGGGGACATCGTGAACGTGGCGATCAAGGAGATGGGCATCGGGCCGGTCGTCGGCACCCGCACGTGGGGTGGCGTGATCGGTATCGACATGCAGTACCACCTGGTCGACGGGACGTTGGTGACGCAGCCCCGGTACGCGACGTGGTTCGCCGGGCCGGGGTGGGGCGTGGAGAACCACGGCGTCGACCCGGACGTCGAGGTGGTGATCACGCCGCAGGACCGGGTGGCCGGTCGTGACCCGCAGTTGGACACGGCGGTGCGGCTGGCCCTGGAGGCGTTGGCGTCGCGTCCGGCGGCCACTCCGCCGCAGCTCCCGCCCCTCACCTGAGCAAGACCACCCGGGCGTGTGACGCCGAGGTGGTTGCGGCTGGTGGCCCGATCCCGATCAATGAGTAGCACGCAGGATCGTGGTCGGGGGTTCGGTGAGTCATCGCGAGTTTCCGCGCAGTGGGCGCGGGTGTTTTTCGGCAGTCGTCGTGTTGCCGTTGGTCGCCGTGGGCGGGGTGGCGGCGCTGGTGTTGACCGTCGGTCAACCCGAGTCGCCACCGCACGAGTCGGGTAGTCAGGTGGACGTGACGGGCCGCCAGACGCTGGTGAGCGTCCGCACCAGCGTGCCGCCCGTCCCGGTGCCCCAGGCGGGCCAACCGTCCCAGCCGGGCCAACCACCGGACCGCCGGGAGATCCACAAGGGCAAGACACCGCCGTCCGGCAAACCGTCCACACCGGACGGCACGCCGCACCCCGCCTTCCCGCCTGTCCCAGGTGTACCGGGCGTACCGGGCGTGCCACCGCCGTTCGCGACACTCCTGCCACCGGAGCCGTCTTCGTGGACGTTGAGCCCCAAGCCGACGCCCACCACCACAACCGTTCCCACCACCACCCAACCGCCGGCCACCACCACGCCCTCACAACCGCCCCTGGACCCGACCCAGCCCGACCACTCCACCGCACCCACGTCCCCCGGCACGAGCCCCCCGACCACCGAACCCACCCCCACCCCAACTCCCACCCCACCAACCCCCTAACCCCAAGCGCCGAACCCTCCGCCCCCGAGAGTCGAACGCTCAAGTCCCGAGAGTCGAACGCTCACGTGCCGTGAGTCGAACACTCAGGTGCCGTGAGTCCTACGTTCAGAACGCGTGTGTCCTACCTTCGCAACACGTGTGTCCTACATTCGGGACAGGGACCGACGCACCTGAGTGTTGAACTCAGGTGCTCTGAACGTAGGACTCTCGCTACGCGAACGTAGGACACACGCGTTCTGGAGGTTCGACTCTCGGCGCCTGAACGTAGGACTCTCGGGTTGGTCAGGGGAAAGGGGTGTCGCCCCAGTGGCCGCCCTCGCGCACGCCGGGCGGGACGGCGAAGTGGCCGGAGCCGTTGTGCTCCAGGTACTCCATCATCTCGTCCTTGGTGGCCAGCGCCGTCTGCATCGGCACGAACTGCGCGCCCGTGTCCCGGTTGAAGCAGATGAAGAACAGCCCCGCGTCGAGGTGCCCGAGCCCGTCCGACCCGTCGGTGAAGTTGTAGCCACGCCGCAGGATGCGCACGCCGCCCAAGTGCTCGGCCGACGCGAGCCGCACGTGCGCCACCTCGCCGACGCCCTTGGTGCGCCCGACGATCGCCTCCTGCTCGGCCAACGACGTCCGGTCCCAGATCTCGACGTGCATCCGGATCCGCCGTGCCACCAGGTGCGTGCCGCCGACGAGCCAGTCCGGCCCGTCGCCGGGCGCGACCCACACGTGCGTGCGCAGCGCGTCGCCGTCCTCGGCCTTGACGTTGTTCGTTCCGTCCTTGAACCCGAACAGGTTGCGCGGTGTGACCTGCGACGTCGACGTGGACGACGTGCGGCCGAACCCGAGCTGCGACCAGCGCACCGCCACCCGCCCGAACCCGATCCGGACGAGGTTGCGGATCGCGTGCACGGCCACCTGCGGGTCGTTCGCGCACGCCTGGACGCACAGGTCGCCACCGGTCCGCCGCGGGTCCAGGTCGTCACCGGGGAACCTCGGCAGGTCGATCAGCTTCGCCGGCTTGAGCGAGCTCAACCCGAACCGGTCGTCGAACAGCGACGGCCCGAACCCGATGGTCAACGTCAACGCGGACGCCGGCAGGTCCAACGCCTCACCGGTGTCCTTCGGCGGCGCCTGCACGTTGCCGCCGACCGCACCGCCCTCGGCCGCCTCCAGCCCCGCCGTCATCCGACGCGCCGCCTCGGTCCACTCCTTCAGCAACGAGACCAGCTCGGCACGCTTGGTCGTGGTCACGTCCAGCGCCACGAAGTGCATCCGGTCCTGCGCGGGCGTGACGATCCCGGCCTGGTGCTCCCCGTGGAACGGCACCGCCTCCGCACCGGTCAGCCGCACCTCGTCACCCGAGCCACCCGAGCCACCAGAGCCACCCGACCCGGACGCCGACAACGCGCCCGCCGCCGCACCCGCGCCCGCCAGCGCGACACCCGCCCCGGCGAACCCGAGGAGCCTCCGTCGAGGGACCCCGGTCACTGCGACACCACCTCGGCGACCTTGCTGATCGGCTCACCGAGCGCGTCCACCGCCGCGGCCAGCGCCTTGACCTCGTCCTCGGTCAGCTCGGTGTAGAGCTTGAAACCGTCACCGGCGCGGTGCGTCTCCAGCTGCGAGTTCACGTACCGCTGGTAGCTCTTGGTGGCCTCGGCGAGCTTGGCGTTCGTGTCGGTGGACTTCTTGCCGTCACCCGAAACGGTGAACTCGCCGCGGATGCCGTCGCCCTTCATGCCGGGCTTGCACGCGGTCTGGAGCCTGCCCGCCTCGGTGACCTCCACGATCAGCCGTCTGGTCAGGCCGGGGCCGATGTTCTCCACCTCGCCGAGGATCCGGTCGCCCTCGGCGTACAGGTAGAACTCGGTGACCTTGGTGCCCTTGTTGGTCACCTCGAACGTCACGTTGCCGGTGTTCGCGGTGTTGCGGGCGACCTTGCAGGCGTCGTCGGATGCCTCGACGGCGATGGGACCGTCGGCCCCGGCGGGCGCGGCCTGGTTGCCGCAGGCGGCGAGCAGGAGCGGCGAGCAGGAGCAGTGAGCCGAGGGCAGTGGCGCGGACGGCCGAGTTGCGGACCGCAGTGGGAACGGACACGGGTGGGTCTCCGGTTTCAGCTCTTCGCCGCGACGCGCGGGCGGATCAGGAACAGCGGCAGGACGATCACGACGTACGCGGTCCAGGCGGTGGCTTGGAGCACGGTGGTGCGCTGCGAGTAGTTGAAGATGCCCTTGAGCAGCGCCCCGTACCAGGAGTCCTCGGGGATGGTCTCGCTCAGGTCGAACGCGAGCGTGTCGAGGCCGGGCAGGATCGCGGCTTCCTGGAGGTCGTGCAGGCCGTAGGCGAGCACGACCGCCGCGACGAACACCAGCAGCGCGCCGGTCCAGGTGAAGAACTTGCCGAGGTCTAAGCGGATCGCACCCCGGTAGAGCAGGTAGGCGAGCGCGATCGCGGTGCCGATGCCGATCAGGAACCCGATCATCGGCTGGGTCGTGCTGCCCGCGCTCTGCACGCTGGAGTAGAAGAAGACGGCGGTCTCCAGGCCTTCACGCCCGACCGCGAGGAACGCCAGGGTGACGACGGCGGCCGGGCGTCGTCCTCACGGGAGTTGACTACCAAGGCCCGTCGAACTTAGGCAAGGCTAGGCTGTCCGTCTAGAGGTTCAAACGGGGGCTCAACCTGCGAAAACGGTCATCGGGGACGTATCGCGGTGTGATCCGGGCCCGGCCGGGCCACAAACCCGTAGCCTGGGGTGGTGGTTGTCCCGCCGACGTCGAAGTCCCAGCCGCGCCCTCCCGCCCGCGGCGGTGCGGGCAACTTCGTCGGACGCCTGGCGCTGGTGCTGCTCCTGCTGGCCTTCGTGGCCGGTGGCGCGTGGGCCCTGGGCACGTTCAACCGACTCGGTCCGAGGACCGCCGTCGACCCGCCGTTCCCGATCCCGTTCCAGGCGGTCGAACCGGGCGTCGCCGCGCCGGGCTCGGCGGGTGAGCTGCCGGCCGGTCAACCACAGGCGTCACCCGCCGTCACGGGCACCGCCGAACCCCTCACCGCGTGGGCGGCTGCTTTAGCCGAGAAAACCGACATCCCGCCCCGCGCCCTGCGCGCCTACGCCATCGCCGACCTGCTGATGCGCGCCCAGAAGCCCGCCTGCCGGGTGTCGTGGGCGACGCTGGCGGGCATCGGCAGGGTCGAGTCGCGGCACGGCACCATCGGCGGCCGGAGCCTCGGCGAGGACGGCAGACCGTCGCGCCCGATCACCGGCGTCCCGCTCGACGGCTCACCGGGTGTGAAGGCGATCCCCGACAGCGACGGCGGCACCCTGGACGGCGACACCACCTGGGACCGCGCGGTCGGCCCGATGCAGTTCATCCCGACCACCTGGGCCCGCTACGCGGTCCGCGCCAACGGCGACGGCCAGGCCCCGGACCCGCACAACATCGACGACGCCGCCCTCACCGCCGCCCGCTACCTCTGCTCGGGCACCCGGGACCTGGCCACCGGCGCGGGCTGGTGGGCCGCGGTCCTCGATTACAACAACTCGACCGAATACGGTCAGAACGTCTTCAGCGGAGCCGACGCCTACGCCCGCGCCAGCCTCGGCTGACCGTTCCGCGGTCAGGCGTGATTCCAGCCGAACAGCCGGGTGAACAACGCGTCCTGTTCGAGGCTGTGTTCCAGGTGCACTTCCGCGACCCGGTCGGCCAGTTCGGACGTCACCCGTTCGTCGTGGTCGAGCCCGGCCAGGTCGTCCGGTGTCATGTTCTTGTCCGCACACCACCGCGCCAGCGCTTCCAGTCCGTTGACGGAGGCGACGAACGGCCGCTGTTCCCGGTGCTGCCAGGCTTTCGCGAATTCGGTCAGCATCCCGTCGGCGAACATTTGCAACGCCCGGGTGCGCAATTGGGTGAAATGAGCCGATTCGTCCCGCACGCCGAGCACCTGGGCGGTCAGGTGGAACGGGAACCGGCCGCGGCAGTCGGCGAACCGGCGCAGCAGCGACATCGAGCCGCCCTCGACCACGACGAGCGGGTGGTGCCTGGTCAACGCCTCGACCCGGAGCAGCAGCGCCTGTGCCGCCAGGTGGGACGGGTAATCGCCGTCCGACACCGTCCGGGCGCCGAGGTGGTAGCGGCGGGGTCCGTCCGGGTCGGTGAACCGCGCGCTGGTGACGGGCAGGTCCACGTAGCACTGGATCCGGTCGGCGACCACCACCGGCGCTTTCCGCTTGGTGGCCAATTCGACCGCCACTTCCGTTTTGCCGGTTCCGGTGGCGCCGACGATGAGGTGGACTTGGGGCGGCTTGGAGGAATCGTCCGATTTCACTGCTTCGCTCCCTCGCGACGAGCCGACGAATGCCTTTCGCATTCGGACGGTACGCCGGGAGGGGTTTCCGTTTTGAGGGCTATGCCGGGGAATTCGCGTGATGCCCGGAAACGCGTTCCAGCTTATACGGATTCTTAACGCCGACCAGTGCGCGGAAAGCGTTGGCGGGGACGGCGTTGCGGGCGTGGTGCTGCGGGGATGGCGTTGCGGACATGGCGTTGCGGGGATGGCGTTGCGGGGATGGCGTTGCGGGGATGGCGTCGGGGGCCGACCCGGTGGGCGTCAGCGGTCGCGTTCGACCGCGAGGCGGGCGCTGACCTCGCCCAACGCCTCTTGGTACTCCGGTGACGGGTTCATCGCCGCCGCGATCCGCAGCTGCGTCAACGCCTCGGTCAACCGGCTCTGCCGCTGCAACGTCCGACCCAGCGCGAACCGCGCGTAGTGGTCGCTCGGATCGATCTCCACGACCTTCCGGAACGCCGCCTCGGCGCGGACGAACTGGGCCGAACCCAGGTAGGCCCGTCCCGCGAGCAGCTGCACGCTCGCCCGGTTCGGCGCCGCTTCGAGCACGACCCGCAGCTCGCGCAACGCCTCCAGCGGTCGGCGTTTCGCGAGCAGCTCCTCGGCTCGGCGGAACGCCTCGAAGGTGCTGTCCGTCATGGTTCGATCAACGCTACCCGCGCATCCGGTCGCAGTACGACAGCCGACCGGATGAAGGGACGGGCGTGTCACATCACGAGAGCGCCGTGCAGCCGGTCCAGCACGGGCTTGACCGACGCGGGTTGCTCCACATGGGCGTTGTGACCGACCCCTGGCAGGACTATTCCACCCGGCTGCGCCGCTCTCAGGTGCTCCGGCGGGCACATGTCGTCCGACTCGCCGGCCGCCAGCACCACCGGCGCCTTCGCCACCGCCAGCAACCCCGCCACGTCCGGCTCGCCCACCCCGAACGCCGCCGGGTCCAACGCCGCCCGCCAGCCGCCGTCCACCTCGACCACGCCGTCCTCCAACGGCACACCGGCCAGCCGGGACGCCCACGCCGACGCCTCCTCGCGCGTTCCGAACACCCGAGCGGGCTTCGCGGCCAGCGACGCCGCCCGCCCGAGCTCCTCCGACGTCCACCGGAGCTTGATCCCCAACCCGCCCGCGGCCCGCACGTCCACCCCGAACCACCCGCTGGCCAGCGTCAACGCCACCACGCCACCCAACGAGTGCCCCAGCACCGCCACCGGCCCCGAACCGATCGCCGACGCCACCGAAGCCGCCAACGACCCGAACGAGTACCGCTCCGGAACCGGAGACCGACCGTGCCCCGGCAGATCCACCGCCAACCACGACCCGGGCCACGAATCCGCAGCTCCACGCCACACCGACCCGGTCGCACCCAGCCCGTGCAGCAGCACCAGCAGCGGCCCGTCCCCACCCCGCGTCACGTGAACCACGCGTGAATCCCTTCCGACCGGCGCCCCAACAACCGAGCCGGGGCCGTCCCACACCTTGCACCAACTAGGCTCGACACCGATACACAGATGGTCTGACGAGGGAGCGCACGTGGCGGTCATCGAGCAGGTCGGCGCCCGCGAGATCCTGGACTCGCGAGGCAACCCGACCGTCGAGGTAGAGGTGGCGTTGGACGACGGCACGCTGGAGCGCGCCGCGGTCCCGTCCGGCGCGTCGACCGGCGAGCACGAGGCGGTCGAGCTGCGGGACGGCGACCCCAAGCGCTACCTGGGCAAGGGCGTCGAGCGCGCGGTCACGGCGGTGCTCGACGAGATCGGTCCCGAGCTGGTCGGCATCGAGGCCGTCGAGCAGCGCGTGGTGGACCAGAAGCTGGTCGACCTGGACGGCACCCCGGACAAGTCCCGCCTGGGCGCGAACGCCATCCTCGGCGTGTCGCTCGCCGTGGCGAAGGCGGCGGCGGCGTCCAGCGGCCTGGAGCTGTTCCGGTACGTCGGCGGCCCGAACGCGCACGTCCTGCCGGTGCCGATGCTCAACATCCTCAACGGTGGCGCGCACGCCGACACCGATGTGGACATCCAGGAGTTCATGATCGCGCCGATCGGCGCGGAGAGCTTCCGCGAGGCCCTGCGCTGGGGCGCCGAGACGTACCACGCGCTGAAGTCCGTGCTGAAGTCGAAGGGCCTGGGCACCGGCCTGGGCGACGAGGGCGGCTTCGCGCCGTCCCTGTCGAGCAACCGCGACGCGCTCGACCTGATCCTGGTCGCGATCGAGAAGGCCGGCTTCACGCCGGGCCGCGACATCGCGCTCGCCCTGGACGTGGCCGCCACCGAGTTCTACTCCGACGGCGCCTACACGTTCGAGAAGACCAAGCGCAGCGCCGAGCAGATGACCGGCTACTACACCGAGCTGGTCAATGCCTACCCGATGGTGTCGATCGAGGACCCGCTGTCCGAGGACGACTGGGACGGCTGGGTGCAGATGACCGCCGAGCTGGGCGAGCGCGTGCAGATCGTCGGCGACGACCTGTTCGTGACCAACCCGGAGCGGCTGGAGGAGGGCATCTCCCGCCGCGCGGCGAACGCGCTGCTGGTGAAGGTCAACCAGATCGGCACGCTGTCCGAGACGCTGGACGCGGTCGCGCTGGCCACGTCCTACGGCTACAAGTCGATGATGTCGCACCGGTCCGGCGAGACCGAGGACACCACGATCGCCGACCTCGCGGTGGCCGTCGGCGCGGGCCAGATCAAGACCGGCGCCCCCGCCCGCGGTGAGCGCACCGCGAAGTACAACCAGCTCCTGCGCATCGAGGAGGCCCTGGGCGACGCCGCGCGCTACGCCGGTGACCTGGCCTTCCCGCGGTACACGCCGGAGAGCTGATGGCTCGACGGGAACGGGACCCTCGGCGTGGCCGCGACGGCACGCCGAGGGCCCGCCCTGCGCGGGCACAGGCCCGCGACGGTGAACCCCGAAAGGGTGAGCCGCGGAAGGCCGAGCCGCGTCGAGGCGAGCCGCGCAAGGGCGAGCCGCGCAAGGCGGGGTCTCGGAAGCCGGGGACGCAGTCGGCGAGCAGGAGCGAGGCACCGCCCCGCACGCGCCCGGCCACCCGCAAGCCGCAGTCCAGGGCCCGGACCAGGGCGGGCGCGGGCACCGGCGGCGCGTTCGGCATGACCGGCACCCGCCGCGCCGCGTTGCTGGCGATGGTGGTGTGCGCGCTGGCGTTGAGCATCGCCGTGCCGCTGCAGACGTACCTGGCGCAACGCGAGGAACTGCGCGAGGTCAACGCCTCGCAGGAGACCCTGCGCGCCGAGGTCTCCCAACTGGAGCAGCGCAAGCAGGAACTGGCCGACCCGGCCCACGTGGAGGCCGAGGCACGACGCCGGCTGCACTACGTGCGACCCGGTGAGACGCCCTACATCGTGCAGCTCCCCGGTGACGCGGAGCGCGAACTGGACGAACAGCGACCGGCCACCAAACCGGCCGAGGACAAGGCGTGGTACGAGCAGTTGTGGGATTCGGTGGCGGCACGATGACGGTGAGCGACGAGGACCGGGCGGCGGTCGCGGCGCAGTTGGGCCGCGCGCCCCGTGGCATGCGGGAGGTCGCCGCGCGGTGCCCCAGCGGGCACCCGGCGGTCGTGCAGACCAGCCCCCGGTTGGAGGACGGCACCCCGTTCCCCACCCTGTACTACCTGACCTGCTCGCGGTTGAACTCCTACGTCAGCAGGCTCGAAGGGGCCGGGCTGATGAAGGAGATGACCGACCGGTTGGCCGTGGACGAAGAGCTGGCGGAGCGCTACCGCCACGCCCACGAGTCCTACCTGGCCGAACGGGACGCGATCGAACCGCTCGGCACGACCGTCACCGCGGGCGGCATGCCCAGCCGGGTCAAGTGCCTGCACGTCCACGTGGCGCACTCGCTGGCCGTCGGCCGGGGCGTGAACCCGTTCGGCGACGAGGCCCTGGACCTGCTCGCGCAGTGGTGGCCTAGCGGGGAATGCGCGTCAACGGTGAATAACTGACCGTACGGGCAGTTCTTTGGACATAAAGCCGGCGCACGCCCGTGACACGGCCGTTCTTATCAGGCAGGCTGGGTTACGGGCCGGGTGACGACTATTGGGGAGTTCGTGGCTGTGCCGAAGTCGAAGCGTCGGGGGCGGAAGCGGACCGAGGTCCATCCGGGCACGATGACGCCACGGCAATGGGGCTTCGCCGCCACGGCCACGGCCGCGATGCTGGTCCCCGCGCTGCTGCACGGCGTGAGCCCGATCGACTGGGTCAACCTCGCCAACCCGTCCGAGGTCGAGGCCATCCCGCCCGGCCCCGGTGACGTGCTCGGCACGCTCGCCCTCAAGGACAGCGGGAAGCTCGGCGCGACCGGCAAGCTGCCCGAGACCGACGAACTGAGCGCGGAACTGCTCTCCGACGCCGACGACCCGTCGGAGTTCGAGGACGACCTGCCCCCGTTGGAGGGCGGGTTCCTGCGCGAGGGCCAGCACGGCATCCCCGGTGTCGTGCTCGACGCGTACATGCGGGCGGCGGACCGGCTCGCCCAGACCACGCCCGGGTGCAACCTGGACTGGCCGTTGCTGGCGAGCATCGGCCGCATCGAATCCGGCCACGCCCGCGGCGGTCGGGTGACCGAGGACGGCACCACGGTCGACCCGATCGTCGGTCCCGTGCTCAACGGCGGTCAGGGCGTCGCGGCGATCCCCGACTCGGACGACGGCCGGTACGACGGCGACTCCACGTGGGACCGGGCTGTCGGCCCGATGCAGTTCATCCCGACCACGTGGGCCGGTTATGCCGCCGACGGCAACGAGGACGGCGAGCGGAACCCGAACAACATCTACGACGCCACCGTCGGCGCGGGCAACTACCTGTGCGCGTACGGGGCGAATCTGGGCGATCCGGTGCAGCGCGCGCGTTCGGTGTTCCGCTACAACCAGTCCGAAGAGTACGTACGGACGGTGTTGTACTGGGCGGACGTGTACGCGAACGGCGTGACCCCGCTGCCCGACCTGGTCGGCTCGGACGACGACTTCGGGCAGGGCCTGAACAACGGCACCCCGCCTGGCACCACGCCTCCCGGTACCACCCCGCCTGGTACGACGCCGCCGCCGTCGCAGGGCACGTCGAACCCGCCGACCACGACCACCACGAGCCGTCCCGGCGTGACGATCACCGTGGTGCCGACCGCGCCGACGAGCACCACGACACCGCCGGTGTGCCCCACGCCGCCGACGAGCACGACGACCAGCACGAGCACGACGGCGCCCACCACGACGCCCTCGATCCCGCCGGGCTGCCCGACGCCGACCACTACCACCACTACCACCACGACGACTACGACGACTACGACGACCGAGGCCGCCAGCAGCCCGGCCGAGACGACTCCGGCCCAGACGACTCCGGCCCAGACGACTCCGGCCCAGACGACTCCGGCGCAGACCACCGTGCCCGGTAGCACGTCGGGTGGGAGTTCCGACGGTTCCTCGTTGTCGTCCTTCTCCTCCGGGGAGTCGTCGATGACGTCGTCTACGACGACTACGACGACGCCGACCACCACCACGACTACGACCACGACGACTACGACTACGACAACGCCGACCACCACCACCACCACGACTACGACGACTACGACGACCGAGGCCGCCAGCAGCCCGGCCGAGACGACTCCGGCGCAGACGTCCCCGGCGCAGACCACTGTGCCTGGTAGCACGTCGGGTGGGAGTTCCGGCGGTTCCTCGTTGTCGTCCTTCTCCGCCCGGTCGTCGTCGATGACGTCGTCCATGAAGGCCGTCTGAGCCCGGCACGCCCCAGCTCGAACCCCTCGTTCGGGCCGCTGAGCCTGCCGCACCCCCGGCGCGACCGCCCGAAATTGTCGGACCTCTCTGGCAAGATAAAAGCAGGGGTCCCCTTGGCGAGGACCCCTGCGAAGCACGACCGCACACCACGTCGGCGCTGTTCGTGGACGGCGGCGGCGCCGACTCAGGGCGGTGGCGCCGGTTCGGAGCGGTGGCGGACGTGGCCGGGGCCAGGGTGGTGCGGCGACTAGTCTGCTGGGAGCAGCACCAACCGGCAGGGAAGGAAACCGGGCATGGCACGCGTGGCCGCGATCGATTGCGGGACCAACTCGATCCGCCTGCTGGTCGCCGACGTGACCACTTCGGACACTGGTGAACGGTGGCTGCGCGACGTGCACCGCGAGATGCGCGTAGTCCGGCTCGGACAAGGCGTCGACGCCACCGGCGAACTGCACCCCGACGCCATCGCCCGCACCCGCGCCGCGCTCATCGACTACACGAACGTGTTGCGCCGCAAGGGAACCGAACGCGTCCGCATGGTGGCGACCTCCGCCACCCGGGACGCCGCCAACAAAGCCGCCTTCTTCGACATGACCCGTGAAGTCCTCGGCGTCGAAGCCGAGGTCATCACCGGCGACGAGGAAGCCCGCCTCTCGTTCACCGGCGCGGTGTCCGATCTGGACGCCGACGAAGGCCCGTTCCTGGTCTCCGACATCGGAGGCGGGTCCACTGAACTGGTCCTGGGCACGTGGGACGGCGTACGCGGCGAAGTCGAGGCCGCACGTTCCGTCGACATCGGCTGCGTCCGGCTCACCGAACGCTGCCTGCACACAGATCCGCCGACCGAAGCCGAGGTCGAGGACGCGGTCCGGGTGACCAGGGACGTCCTGGCCGAGGCGTTCGCCGCCGTGCCCACCGCCAAGACCAAGACGTGGATCGGCGTGGCCGGTACCGTCACGACCCTCGTCGCCCTGACCAAGGAACTACCCCGGTACGACCCGGAAGTGATCCACCTCGCCCGCGTGAGCATCGACCAGATCCGCGAGACCACCGCCAAGCTGCTCACCATGAGTCACGACGAGCGCGCCGCACTGGGCCCCATGCACCCAGGTCGCGTGGACGTGATCTGCGGCGGCGCACTGATCGTCCGCACACTGGCCGACCACCTGGAATCGCAGGGCGTGACCGAACTGGTCGCCAGCGAGCACGACATTCTCGACGGCATCGCGTTCGCCATCGCCTGACAACACCCCACCGCGCCGCACCCCACCGCGCCGGTCCACTGGTCGCACCCCCGTCGCGCCGGCCGCACCTCGTCGACCGCACCCATGCCGCGCCGACCTCACCCCCGCCGCGCGATCCGCCGCACTAGCGAATGCCGCGAACACCCGCCGAGCTTCCGCACAGAACCGCTTGACATCCGCGACGTCCGGCTCCTCACCGCTATCCATCATCCGCGCCTGTCCCGCCGCGAGCCGTTCCTCTTGGCCTGCGGCGGGACAGGGTGGGTGTGCGCGGGTGGCCAGGGCTGGCGGGTGGTCGGAGGCAACCGAGTGTCGAACCCGAGTGTCGAACCCAGGTGTCGAACCCCGGGTGTCGAACCGGGGGTCGATGGGCTCGGGTGTCTCTGCCTACGGGTCCCGCCGTGTGCGCCGCCTCCATATTTCCGGCAACGAATCCGGCGATGACATTGATCCCGTTCGACGGCCGGTTAGCACGTCCAGGTGATCTTGGTGAAGTCCATTCACATCCTGGACCCCACCGCAGACCTAGCGGTTCGAGGCGGATTGGACGAACTCGGCCAAGTCCTTCGACTGCTGCACCCGTGACGGCTCGTGCACGTACATCATATGTCCGGCGGGGTAGTAGGCGGCCTCGATGTTGGTGTGCAGTTCCTCCGGGATCTGCAAGTGCGCCACCACGTGCTCGGCCGCGTAGTAAGGCGTCGCACCATCCAGGTACCCGTATGCGATGTGCACCCGCAGGTGGGGGTTGGCGCGCATCGCCGACGACAGCTTGTTCGCCACCGTCACGTGCACCCCCTCGAACTCCTTGAACGACCAGGGCCGCACGTTCATCGTCAAGATCTCGTACGGCAAGTCGTTCTCGTACTCCAACTCCGCCCGCACGTAGTGGTTCAACGCCGCCGTGTACGGCCCGAGGATCGCCGAGTACGAGGGGTCCTCGCTGAAGTGCTCCCGACCGTAATCCCCGTCCGGCCCGGTGAACCGCGAGTCCAACCGCCCGACGACCTTGCGCTCCGACCGCAGCAACTCGGTGAAGAACCGCACGTGCTCGATCCGCAGGTTCACCCGGTCCACGTAGTCCTCGCTGAGACCGGTGAGCCGCGCCAGCCGCGCCACCACGTCCGCACGCTCCTCTGTGGACAGTCGGCTGCCACGCGCCAGCGCCCACGGGTAATCGCGCGACGCGAAGTCCTCCGCCTCGGCCAGCACCTCCTCCAGAGGACGCGACCCGTGCAGCCCGTGGTAGTGCGCGATCGCCGCGTAAGTCGGCATGAACAACGTGTGCGGCAGGTCGTTGCCCTCGCTGAAGTCCAACGTCGCGAAGTCCAGCACCGACGAGATGAGCATCAACCCGTTGAGGTACATCCCGTACCGCGATTGCAGGTACTCGGCCAACCCGGCCGCCCGCGTCGTGCCGTACGACTCGCCGGCCAGGAACTTCGGCGACATCCACCGCCCGTTGCGCGACGTCCACAACCGGATGACCTCGCCGACCGACTCCAGATCGCCCTGGAACCCGTGGTACTGGTCGGGCTTCTCGCCCTTCACCGCCCGTGAGTACCCGGTGGACACCGGGTCGATGAACACGAGGTCGCTGTGCGCGAGCAGCGTCTCGGCGTTGTCGACCACCTCGTACGGCGGCGGCGTGAGGGAACCGACGTCACCGGACACCACCCGGCGCGGCCCGAGCAGCCCGAGGTGCAGCCACACGCTGGACGAACCGGGCCCGCCGTTGAACGCGAACGTCACCGGCCGCTTCCCCGGGTCGGCCCCGTCCAACGTGTACGCGGTGACGAAGACCTCCGCCTTCGGCTGGTGCCCGTCGAACTTGCCCTCGGTCAGCACCTCCTGGCGCAACACCACCCGGCCGGTGGTCGTGGTGTAGTTCAACTTGCGCCGCTTGACGGTGATGCTGTGCTGGGTGGTGACGAGGTCGTCGGCCGGGAGGTCCTTCTCGTCGCCGAGATCGTCCTTGGCGGTCTTCTCGTCGCCGTTGTCCTTGTCGGTCATGGTCGAACTCTACGATCGGAGTCGCGGTCGGTGCTCCCGCTTTCCGCTCTTGACGAACGGGTTACCAGTTGCCGGGCATGCCCGCGGTTGGTGGCGTGGCGCGAGGAGGTGGCGCGGGTCAAGCGGGCGGCGTTCCGGGATCAGGAGTACTGGGGACGTCCGGTGCCGGGTTTCGGACCGGCCGACGCCTCCCTCGCGATCATCGGCCTGGCCCCGGCCGCGCACGGAGCCAACCGCACGGGCCGCATGTTCACCGGGGACCGTTCCGGTGACTTCCTGTACGCCGCGATGCACGCGGTCGGCCTGGCGACCCAGCCGACGTCGACCCACGTCGACGACGGCCTCCAGCTGATCGGCACCCGGATCACGGCCCCGGTGAAGTGCGCGCCGCCGGAGAACAAGCCGACCCCGGAGGAACGCGACAACTGCCGTCCGTGGTTGATTCGGGAACTCGAACTGCTCCGCCCGACGTTGCGCGCGGTGCTCGCGCTGGGCGCGTTCGGCTGGCAGGCGGTGCTGCCGGTGCTGGCCGCGTGCTGGCAGGTGCCCCGCCCGCGTCCCGTCTTCGGCCACGGGGTGCGCTACACACTGGCCGCGCAGGACGGCGGCGCGCCACTGCACCTGTTCGGCGCGTACCACGTGAGCCAGCAGAACACGTTCACCGGCAAGCTCACCCAACCGATGCTCCAGGACGTCCTGCGCGCGGCGGCGCACGCGAGCGGGCTCCTCACCAACGAGTGACACGGGTACGGTCGACAACCGGTGTTCCGCAAAACATACTGTTCCATGTGTCACGGAACAGCGCTGAACATGGAACGACCAGCTCGGAACTCATGGAGCTGGTCGAGCAGGCGCTCCAATCGGCCTTGCCTTCCGGGTGGCGGGTCCACAGCAGGCGTGAAGTGCGGGTCGAAACGCCGAGGGGCATCGTCCGGCCCGATCTGATCGTCGCCATCACCGCGCCCGACGGGACCGGATCCGAGGTGCTGATCGAGGTCAAACGCACCGCAGTGCCAAGAGACGTCGCCAACGTGGCTGCCCGGCTCAACGCTCTCGCCTATCCGGCCGGGGGGAGGATGCTGGTGGCGGAATTCGTGTCCCCCGCCACCCGCGCGTACCTCGACCAGGTCGGGATGGGGTGGTTCGACCCAACCGGGAACATGCGGTTGAGGCTGGACAAGCCGGCGGTGTTCATCGACCGTGCGGGGGCAGATCGAGGCGGGACGCGCGACCCCGCCGAGCGATTGCTCAAGTCCCTTCGTGGTTCGGCCGCCGCAAAGGTGGTGCTCGAACTCCTGGAGACCGCCCTTCCCGTCGGTGTGCGCGAACTGGCCGGCCGAGCTCGAGTCGGTCCGGCGACGAGTGCCAGGGTGCTGGAGTTGCTGGACCGGGACGCGGCCATCGTCCGGAGTGACGACGGGTCGGTCACCACGGTCCGGAAACGCGCACTGGTCGATCGGTGGACAGCCGACTACAGCGTCATGAAGCACAACGAGGTCATGACCACGCTCGACCCGCGTGGGGTGAGTCATGCGATGAACGCGTTGTCGACCGCGAAGGCGCGCATCACGGTGACCGGCTCGGCAGCTGCCAGGGCTTACCTGCCGGAAGGCGTGACGCCGGTGTCGCCACTGGTCTCACTGAGTCTTTACGCCGAAGACCCGATGGGCCTGTTGCGACAGTTGGGGCTCAAGAAAGTCGAACGAGGGATGAACGTGCTGGTGATGCAGCCGTACGACGAGGTCGTGCACGCGAAGGCGCGACTGGTCGGCGGACTGAGGTGTGCCGCCCCTGCGCAGGTCGTGGCGGATCTCTTGACCGGGCCTGGTCGATCAGGTGAAGAAGCGGAGCAGTTGATGGCCGCGCTCGCGGTGACGGACCCCGGGTGGTTGTCGTGATCCCGGTCGAATACGTGATGGCCCGATCCGTGCTGCTCGACGCCCTCGACGCGTTGGGGCCGCATCGCGATGCCGCCGTCCTGGTGGGTGCGCAGGCGGTTTACCTGCACAGCGGCGACGCGGACCTGTCGACCGCACCGACCACGACGGATGCCGACCTGGCGCTTTCGCCTGACCGGCTGGCCGACGAGCCGCTGATCGCGGCGGCCATGGGCGGGGCCGGTTTCGTGCCGGGCGGGCAGCCGGGTACTTGGCTGGGACGTGGTCTGGTCGCGGTCGACCTCATGGTGCCCGAGGCGCTCAGCGGTGCCGGTGGAAGACGAGGGGCGCGGCTTCCCGGACACGGGAATCGCGTCGCCCGGAGGACCTCGGGGCTCGAAGCCGCGATCGTGGACAACGACGTCCACCTGATCAGCGCTCTTGAGGACCAGGACACGAGGTCGTTCCCGATCAAGGTGGCCGGGCCTGCGGCCTTGGTCGTGTCGAAGATGATCAAGATCGTCGAACGGCGGGATCAACCGGGTCGGTTGAAACCGAAGGACGGGCTCGACATCCTCAGGTTGCTGCGGACAGCCGATCCGGCGGGGCTGGCCGGGACACTCCACGACCTCGCGTCGGACGACTTGGCGGGAGCGGTGGTCGTGAACGCCCTTGAGGCGATGCGGGTCCACGGAACGGACCCGGAGGGTGTGTTGCCGGTTCTGGCGGCTGCCGCGGAACAGGGTTTCGAGGACACCGATGTGATCAAGATGTCCACGGTGGCGCTCGTGGAGGACCTGCTGCGTGAGCTGGAAGCCGTGGCAACGCCCTGAAACCGGTTGAGGACGCCGGCTGCGAGGGTGAAGACGGATCCGTCTTCACCCCCGGCCGGGCGGCTTCGGTTGTGATCTCGACGATCGTCTTGTCGGGAAGCGCGAACGCGGAGGCGGGGCGGCGGGCATCCTTGGTTCATGAAGCCCCGGCTCGCGCTCGTCCTCGCGGTGGGGGCCGTGCTCGTGTTGATCGCCCTCGCCGCGAGGGGGACTTCGCCGGTCCGGTACGGGGAACGGCCTGCCGCCGTGGAGGAGACGACCGCACCGCCCACCGCGTCGGTCGACGTGCTGGACAGCGAGCTCGACGGGTCGGCGGCGGCCGGGTCGCTGCTCGTCCTGCTGATCGTGATGATCGTGGTGGCGGTGATCGGGGTGATCGCGTTGCTCGTCTCGTTCGGCGGGTTCCGGCGTAAACGGCGGCGTGGCGCGGGGCCCGCGGCCGATGCGCCCGATCTGCCCGAGGGGAACGCGGATCCGCCGGCGATCCTCGTCAGGCGTGCGACGGAAGCGCTCGAAGAGCTGCGCGACCACGAGCGACGTCCGCCCGGTGACGCGGTGATCGCGGCCTGGCTCAGCCTGGAACGTGCCGCCGAGGACAGTGGTGTGCCACGTCAGGGCCACCAGACGGCGACCGAGTTCACCGGTGACCTGCTGCGCCGCTACCGGGTGGACGAGAACGCGGCCGGCACGCTCAAGCGCGTCTACCAGCGGGCCCGGTTCGGCACGGCCGAGGTGACGGCGGCGGACGCGCGGACGGCGACCGAGGCGTTGGAGCACATCGTGCGGGACCTCGGATGAGCCCGTTGATCGGCAGCATGGCGCGCGCGGTGGTGCTGGCGGTGGTCATCGCCGCGGTCACCGCGTTCGTCCTGGTCCGCGTCGGCGCGCCGTGGTTGTGGGCGGCGCTGATCGCGTTGCCCGTCGGCGCGTTGGCCCTGCTCGTCTCACGTCTGCCGCGCGCGACGGACATCGTGTGGGCGCCGCGGCCCGCCAACATCGCCACCGCCACGTCCTCGCAGGCCAGCGCGTTGGCGGGCCGGCTCGCCGAGGCCGCCGTCGACCAGGACCGGTTCGTCGGTCGCGTCCAGCCACGGCTGCGGCGGCTGGCGGAGGCACGGCTGCGGCAAGTGCATGGTGTCTACGACATCCACGATCCCAGGGCGCGCGAACTGCTCGGCGCGGACCTGCACCGCCTGCTCACCGACCCGAAAGCCCCGCTGCCCGAGCCGTCGAAGCTCGCCGACCTCTTGGAGAACCTGTGACCTCACCGGACCCCGATCAGGACAAGACGGGCGTCGAGACGATCGCCGCCGAGGCCAAGGCGGTCCTCGCCGCCGTCGGCACCGTCGTCGTGGGTCGGGAACGGTCGCTGCGGCTGGCGTTGGCGGCGATCCTCGCGGGCGGGCACGTGCTGCTGGAGGACGTGCCGGGCCTGGGCAAGACGCTGATGGCGCGGTCGCTGGCGCAGGCGTTGAAGCTGGACTTCAAGCGGCTCCAGTGCACGCCCGACCTGCTGCCCGCCGACGTCACCGGCTCGTTCCTCTACAACCCCGGCGACCGCGAGTTCACCTTCCGCGAAGGCCCGCTGTTCACCGGCCTGCTGCTGGCCGACGAGATCAACCGCACCCCGCCGAAGACGCAGTCCGCACTGCTGGAGGCCATGCAGGAACGGCAGGTCACGGTCGAGGGCCGCACGTTCGCGCTGCCGCGCCCGTTCCACGTTCTGGCGACCGCGAACCCGGTGGAGTACGAGGGCACCTACCCGCTGCCGGAGGCGCAGCTCGACCGGTTCCTGCTGCGGCTGGACATCGGCTACCCGCCGCCCGCCGAGGAGGTCGAGGTGCTGCGCCGCAGGCTTTCCCGGCAGCGCGAGGAGACCGAGGTCGAGCCCGTGCTGGACGCCGCCCGGCTCCGGCAGCTCCAGCACGGCGTGGAGCAGGTGTCGGTGGACGACGACGTGCTGCGGTACTGCGTGGACCTGGCGTCCGCGAGCCGCGCGCACGCCGCCGTGGAGGTCGGGGCGTCGCCGCGTGGCGCGCAGGCGTTGGTGCTGGTGGCGCGGGCGTTGGCGGTGCTGGACGGGCGGGACTTCGTGCTGCCGGAGGACGTGAAGGAGTGCGCCGTCGCGGCGCTCGCGCACCGGATCACGTTGCGCCCGGAGACGTGGACGTCCGGCGTCACCGGTGTGGAGGTCGTGACCGAGCTGCTGGGCCGCGTGGCCGGTCCGGCGAGCACCCGCTCGTGAACAGGTGCCCGTCATGAACAGGGCGGAGCGGCTCCGCGAGGCGTTCACCAGCGGACGCGGCGCGCACTGGCACCCCACCGACGCGATGGTGCGCGGTCTGGTGCTGGGCGTCGGGATGGTGGTGCTCGGCGTGCTGGTGCACGAGGTGGCGCTGGTCCTGTTCGGCGCGCCGCTGCTGATCTCGACGCTGTTGGCGCTGGTCACGCCGGTCGTGGGCACGCCGACCGTGCGTGTGCGCGGGCTGCCTCGAACCGGTGAGATCGGCGCGGCCAAGTCGGTGGTGGAGGTCGAGCCGGGGTTGGGCGCCGAGGTGATGGCGATCCGGCTGCCGGGCGTCGGCGAGGGCATCGGCCCGGTGCACCTGGTGCCCGCGTCGGCACGGGAGATCGAGGTCGTGCTGCGCCGTGACGCGTGGGGCGAGGGCGTCGACCTGCGGCCGGACCACCTGGTCGCGGGGCCGGACGCGTTGTTCGTGCACGGTCCGATCACCGCCGCCGAACGCGGCCGGGTGATCCTGCCGCCGGTGGAGGCGTTGCCCGCCGGTCTGCTGCCCGCGCGGGCCGTGGGTCTGGTCGGCGCGCACCGGGCTCGGCGGCCGGGTGACTCGGTGGAGCTGCGGGACATCCGGGCGTTCCAGCCGGGCGACCGGCTGCGGCGGATCGACTGGCGGGTGTCGTTGCGCAGCAGTGCGATGGCGGGATCCGCCGAGGGCGCGAACCTGCACGTCCGGGAGCACCACGCGGAGGCGGACGCGGACGTGGTGCTGGCGTTGGACACGCGGCAGGACGTCGGCGCGGAGCTGGGGGAATGGGCGGCGCGGGCGCGCGCGACGTCGGCCCGCCCGCTCGGCATGTCGCTCGGGGAGTGGTCGTTGGCGTCGCGCGGGACGACGGTCCGCCCAGGAGGCAGCCTGGACCTGGCGGTGCGGGCGGCGGCGTCGTTGGCGGCCGGGTACCTGCGGCAGGGCGACCGGGTGAGCCTGGTGGATCTCGGTCGGCCGCAGCTCGGCGCGCGTCCCGGTGCGGGGCGGCGGCAGTTGTTGCGGCTGCGCAACCAGCTCGTGGTGTGCGCGCGGTCGGCGGGGTGGGCGCAGCGGCCCGTGCTGCGGCCCGAACAGGTGCCGCACGGTGCGCTGGTGGTGGTGCTGTCGCCGTTCCTGGACGCCGAGGTGGTGGAGCTGGCCGTGCACGCCGCGCGGCGCGGGAACGTCGTGCTGGCGCTGGACGTGCTGCCGCAGCCGTTGCGGGCCGATCCCGAGACGCCGTGGGGTGAGAGCGCGTTGAAGGTGATCAGGTTGGAGCACGACGTGCGGCTGGAGGCGATGCGGCAGCACGGTGTGGCCGTGCTGCCGTGGGGCGCGCCGATCGCGGGCGTGCTGCGGGAGGCCCGGACCGGCAGGAGGGTGTTCCGATGACGCGAACGATGACGCGAACGTCGACGCCAACGGTGGCGCGAACGTCGACGCGAACGTTGAACTCAGGCCCCCTGAGCGTTCGACTCTCGAGGCCTGAACGTAGGACTCACGCGAGAGTCGAACGCTCGGAGTGCGAGAGTCGAACGTTCGCGACCCCTGAGTTCAACGTTCAGGACGTGCGCCGCAGGTGGACGCGGTGAGGGCCGAGTTGGGGGTCGGGCTGCCCGGTTGGGTGTTGCGGGCGGCGATCGGGGTCGTGGCGGCCGGCGTGGCCGGTGTGCTGGCGGCCAACGGGGTCGAGTGGCCGGCGCTCGCGCTGTACGGGGTGCTGGCGGTGGCCGCGATGGCGATCCCGGCGTCCGCCGCGGTCGCGTTGATCATCGGCTACCCGGCGGCGGCGATGGTGTTCGCGGGCGACGAGCCGTCGTGGCCCGGCGTGCTCGCGCTGGTCGTGCTCCTGCACCTCTTGCACGTTTTGTCCGCTTACGCGGCGATCATCCCGCTCTCGTCGCGCGTTCACCCGGAAGCACTAAAGGCACCCGCGAAGAGGTTCGCCGCTGTTCAACTCTCCGTGCTCGTCCTCGCCGCCGTCGTCCTACTGTTGCCCGGCGGCCGAACGGACGAAGCGGTCGAGGTGATCGGGCTCGCGGGCGCGGTCGGACTGGTCGTCGGAGCGGTTCTCCTGATGCGCCGCAAAGGCTGAGGAATCACTTCTCCGCGCTCAGCGCGAGCTGAACGTCTGGATCGTTCCTCTCAGCGGGTTCGTGCCCTTGCGCTGGTCAGCGGCGGCGTGTCCGTCATCACCCGGCGACTGTGGTCACAACGGGCCCCGTCGATGCGCAGGAACGCCCTACGCGGTGCGACCATAGGTGTATGGCTGCTGTGAAGTCGCAACCCACACGGATCGTGATTGTCGGCGGTGGGTACGTCGGCATGTACACCGCGCTGGGATTGCAGAAGAAGCTGCGTTCCGGCGAGGCGTCCGTCACGGTGATCGACCCCCAGCCGCACATGACCTACCAGCCGTTCCTCCCCGAGGCGGCGGCCGGCTCCATCGAGCCCCGCCACGTCGTGGTGCCGCTGCGCCGCGTCCTCAAGCGCTGCCACGTCGTCACCGGCCGCGCCACCCGGATCGAGCACTCGCGCAAGGCCGTCACGGTCGAGCTCGCCGACGGCCACGTCGAGGAGTTCGAGTACGACGTGCTGGTCTCCGCGCTGGGTGCCATCTCGCGCACCCTGCCCATCCCCGGCCTGCCCGAGGTCGGCATCGGCATGAAGACCATCGGCGAGGCGATCTACCTGCGCAACCACGTGCTGTCGCGGCTCGACCAGGCCGCCAGCACCAACGACGCCGAGCTGCGCAAGCGGCTGCTGAGCTTCGTCGTCATCGGCGGCGGCTTCGCGGGCATCGAGACGCTGGCGGAGCTGGAGGACATGGCCCGCTACGCGCTGCGCTACTACGAGGGCCTCAAGCAGGACGACATGCACTGGGTCCTGGTCGAGGCCACCGGCCGGATCATGCCCGAGGTGAGCGCGCGGCTCGGCGTCTACACCGTCGAGCAGCTGGAGAAGCGCGGCATCAAGTGCTACCTCGACACGCGCGTCAAGAGCATGGAGGGCGGCCACGTCGTCCTCGACGACGGCACCGAGTTCGACTCGGACACCATCATCTGGACCGCGGGCATGAAGGCCAACCCGATGCTCCGCAACACCGACCTGCCGCTGGACGAGCGCGGTCGGGTGCGGTGCACGGCGGCGATGCAGGTCGTCGGCCTGCCGGGCGTGTGGGCGGCGGGTGACTGCTCGGCCGTGCCGGACCTGTCGCGCACCGAGGAGGACCCGACGGCGACCTGCGTGCCCAACGCGCAGCACGCCATCCGCCAGTCGAAGCTGCTGACCAAGAACATCGTGGCCACCCTGCGCGGCAAGCAGCCCAAGGAGTACTTCCACAAGTACCTGGGCTCGGTCGCGGGCCTCGGCCTGTACAAGGGCGTGGCGGACGTGTTCGGCCTGCGCTTCAAGGGCGTCGTCGCCTGGTTCATGCACCGCAGCTACCACGTCATGTTCATGCCCACGGTGAACCGCAAGTTCCGGGTGTTCGTGGACTGGACGCAAGCGCTGTTCTCGGGCCGCGAGGTCGTCGCCCTCGGTCAGATCCACGAGCCGAAGGCCGAGTTCGACCGCGCCACCAAGAGCTGAGCGGAACGGCCCCTTGCGTGCTGCGCCGTTCGGGCGTGACGCTCAAGGGGCCGTTTGGCGCATCGTTCTCACTTGAGCCCCCATACGGGCTAACGTACAGCGCGTCGCCTTGACATTGCGTAACGTGAACCAGAGAATACAGCTGGTGTATCGCCTGAATGTGTGATGCATCAGTGGGGAGAGAGGTGACCGCGATGTCTCTCGAGGAGCTGGCCGCACAGCTTCGCCGCGGTGAGATCGAGGATCGTGCGCTGGCAGAGTACTCCGCGGAGTACGCCACCGCCGAAAAGCGTTTTTGCAGCAAGAAAGACGACTGAGTCATGACCGTCTCCGGGTGGGGGAACGAGGTCGTTCCTCCACCCGAGGCCGCCAGACCGGCGAAACCCACCCCGCTGTTGCTCCAAGGCCAGGACTACCTGTTCCGGTCGCAGCCGAAGTGCCTGGACTTCCAGGAGCAGGTGCACCGCCTCGGCATGGTCGACGAGGGCGACGGCAGCCCCGTGCCCTGCGTGCTGGTCCTCGCCCGCGCCGCCGACATGGAGATGAACGAGCTCTCCATCGCACTGGCCGAACGCGGCATCCGGATGGCCCGCATCGACGCCGACCGCTCCGTGGACCTGCCGCTGACCGTCTACACCGACCAGCCGCTGCTGGAACTGGACCGCTGGCTGCTGCGCCCGCTGCTGGTGTGGCGCAGGCACTTCGAGCTGTCCTCGCTGCCCGTCGAGCCCGGCACCCTGGCCGGCGCGTACGCCGTCGACCAGTGGGGCGCGGTCGCCGACTGGCTGTCCAGCCGGGGCGACTGGGCGCACGTCAACCCGAGCCGCAACACCTCCCACCTGAACCGGCTCACGCAGCTCGCGGACGCCTCCGCGTTCGGCCTGCGCGTGCCGCGCACCACGGTCACCACCCGACCCGGCCGCACCAGGCCGGGCGGCGGGCGGTGCATCGTCAAGACCTCCGGCCGTCACCTGCTGGAACCGCGTCCCGGCATGCAGCACGGCCTGTTCCCGCGCCCGCTGGAGACCAGCCGGGCCGGTGACGTGCCCGAATCCGCGCCGGTGATCGTGCAGGAGTACGTGCCTTCGGACACCGAGCTGCGCGTGTTCGTGGTCGGCGAGCGGTGCATGGCGTTCCAGGTGGACAAGCTGGACCCGGCGCAGCTGTGGGTCGACCCCGAGGCGGTCCGGGTCACGCCCGTCGACGTGCCGAGCGGGTTGAGCGACCGGCTGCTCGCGCTGGCCAGGCACTGGCGGCTCCAGGTGGCCGCGTTCGACCTGCTGGTCTCCGGCGGCGACCACGTGTTCCTGGAGGTCAACGTCAACTGCGACTGGCGGTGGTTCGAGTACCGGGCCGGGGACGCGCCGGTGTCCGAGGCCGTGCACGAGTGGGTGGCGGCGCGCTTCAAGGAGCTCCTGGGTGCGGGTAAAGGTCGCTGAGCACGCGACGCTGTTCTACCAGGACGGCGCCGTGATCTGGGACGACTACCTCCACCACCGGCAGTTCGCCATCAGTGAGACCGCCGAGCTGCTGTGCCGCAAGTTCGCCGAGTTCACCGATGTCGAGGCGCTGTTCGCGCCGCTCGGCGAGGCGGACCGGGCGGCGCTGCGCAAGGTGCTGGACGAGCTGGTCGACGCCGGTGTGCTGATCGTCGAGGGCTCGCCCCGGCACGACGAGGAACGCCGCCTGCTGGCCGGCTGGAGCGCCTGGGGCCCGTCCGCCCGGCACTTCCACTTCGCCAGCCGCACCCTCGCCGACGCACCGTTCCAGCAGTCCGACGAGCACGACGCCGTGCTGGATGCCAAGCTCGCCGCCGCACCGCCGCCCGCGCCGTTCCGCAGCCTCGGCCGCACCGCGGTGCTGCTGCCCCCGCTGGAGGTGCCCACCCCGGATGCCACCCCGAAGTGGGCCGCGGCGGGCTTGCTCGACGTGCTGCTGGCCCGGCGCACCACCCGGGAGTTCGGTGCGGGACCCCTGTCGTTGACGCGGGTCGGTGAGCTGCTGGGGGTGTTGGCCGGGCCGTCGCCCGTGCGGTCGCGGATCGGGCGGTCCGGGACGGTGTTCAAGACCAGCCCGTCGGGCGGCGGGCGGCACCCGGTGGAGGTGTACGCGCACGTGCGCGCGGTCGAGGCGTTGGAGCCGGGTTGGTACCACTACGACGGGCTCGCGCACGCGCTGGAGCCCATCGGGGTGGTGTGGGGGCAGGACGAGATGACCGCGGCGGCGGGCGACCAGGAGTGGGTCGGGCAGGCGCCGTTGGTCCTCGCGTACACGGGAGTACTCGAACGGACTAGATGGCGTTACGACACGTCACGTGCCTACCGTGTTGTGCAAATGGATGTAGGGCATCTGTCCCAAACGGCTTATTTGGTTGCTACGGCTATGGGTTTTGGTATCGGCTTCACCGCAGCATTGCGGGATGAGCTGGTCGAACAAGCACTTGGCTGTGACGCTTATCACGAAGTTGTACTTGGACTGAGTGCGCTGGGGCCATTACCCGAATGAGCGCAATAGTGGATCGCATTGAGCCGTGCGGGGGACTTCTTGCGAACCAGCCCCACGAACGCTCGGTAACGGCTTAGGCTCCCCGCTGCCCCCGTAGCCCAATCGGTAGAGGCAGGCTCCTTAAAAGAGTCACAGTACGGGTTCGAATCCCGTCGGGGGCACGTTAGGTGCCGCTTGGCTTCACCCGTCTGCTGGGTGATCACGAACGCGCGCACCGTGTCAGTCACCCACCGGGTCGGCTACTGCGTCGGCTACTGCATCACCTACTGCGTCACCCGATGGGTGCGCACCCATTCCGCGACGACCTCGTCCAACACGGCCAACGGGAGCGGTCCGCCGCCCAGCACCACGTCGTGGAACGCGCGGATGTCGAAGCGGTCGCCCAGCGCCTCCTCGGCCGCCGCACGGATCCGCTGGATCTCCAGCCGGCCGACCATGTACGCCAGCGCCTGGCCGGGCGCGGCGATGTACCGGTCGACCTCGTTCTCGATCTCCACCGAGGCCAGCGGCGTGTTCTCGCGCAGGTACTCGATGGCCCGCGCGCGGCTCCACCCGTACGCGTGCAGACCGGTGTCCACCACGAGCCGCCCGGCGCGCATCGAGTCCAGCGCCAGCATCCCGAGCCGCGCCACGTCGTCCGTGTACAGGCCCATCTCGTCGGCCAGCCGCTCGGTGTAGAGGCCCCAGCCCTCCAGGTACGCGGTCACCTGGGCGACCCGGCGCAGCATCGGCAGCCCGGTCAGCTGCTGGGCCAGCGTGATCTGGAAGTGGTGCCCCGGCACGGCCTCGTGGAACGCGGTCGCCTCGGCCTGGTACCGGAACCGCTCCCGCACCCGGTGGGTGTTCGCGGAGTACGTGCCGGGCCGCACCCCGTCCGGCGACGGCGGCGTGTAGTACGCGAGCGGCGCGCCCGGCGCGTCGGCCGCCGGCACCGGCTCCACCCGGCAGCGCTGCTCGGGCAGCCGGCCGAACCAGCGCGGCGCGGCCTCCTCCGCCCTGGTCACGGCCTCGCGGGCAGCGGTGATCAGCTCGTCCTCGCTGTTCCAGCGCAACGCCGGGTCGGTGCGCATCCGCTCGAAGATCTCGGCCACGTCGGACGTGCCGAACACCCGTTCGCCCAGTTCGGCGTACTCGCGGGCCAGCTCGGCCATGATGTCCAGGCCGGTCTGGTGCAGTTCCTTGGGCGTTCGGTTGGTCGTCGTCTGGACGCGCGCCAGCGCCGTGTACACCGCCTCGCCGTCGGACAGCCAGCTCAGGCCCACCTGGTCGGTGGGGCGTCCCCCGATGCCCGCGATCGCGTCCCGGTAGGCGGCGAACGCGGGCCGCACCACCTCGGCCAGCAGCCGTTCCCGTTCGGCGGTGAACGCCTCGCCGCCCTCCGGCCGCGCCAGCGGGTCCTCGTCGGCGGCCAGGTAGCGGTCGATGTGCGCCACGGCGGCGTCGACGAGGTGCTGGACCGGCGTGCGGCCCGACGCGGCGCCCGTGAGCTGCCGTTCGGCGACCCGGCGCAGGAACTCGGGGATGGCGGCGAGCCGGTCCAGGTACGCCCGCTCGGACTCCGGCCCGGACAGCACGGTCGTCGGCATGATCGACAGCACCTCGCCCGCCGGCGCGAAGAACGAGTCGGTGATCGTGTACTCGACGCCGAGCGCGTCGATCTGGTCCACGAGCGCCTCGGCCTGCTGCACGATCACCGCACGCGTCACCGGGTCGTCGTCCGCCGGCAGGGCGCGCGCCCGGTCGGCGATGTCCAGCGCCCGTGCCCGCGCCGATTCCTCGGTCACGGCCCGGTGATCGGTGAGCAGGTGGTCGTATCCGGGCACGCCGTAGATCGTCGCGCCCAACGGCGTCTGCGAGAACATCAAGTCGAGCAGTTCGTCGGCCAACTCCGCCGTCGTGCCCATGTGCCACCCCCGGGTCGTCGTGAAAACCCGATGGTACTTAGCCTGACAAACGACTACACCCGGTCCAAATACGCGAGCACGGCGAGCACCCGCCGGTTGTCGTCCTCGGACAACGGCAGGTCCAGCTTGCCGAAGATGTTCGCGATGTGTTTGCCGACGGCTTTCTCGGTGACGAACAGCCGCCCGGCGATCGCGCCGTTGGAACGACCTTCGGCCATCAGCGAGAGCACTTCGCGCTCGCGCGGCGTCAACGTGGTCAGCGGCTGGTCCCGCGCGCCGCGGGCGAGCAGTTGGGTGATGACCTCGGGGTCCATCGCGGTGCCACCGGCGGCGACCCGGCGAATGGCGTCCACGAACTGCTTGACGTCGGAGACCCGGTCCTTGAGCAGGTAGCCGACCGCGCCGCCCCGGTCGGACAGCAGTTCCCGCGCGTACAGCTGCTCGACGTACTGCGACAGCACCAGGACCGGCAGGCCCGGCACCCGTTTGCGGGCCTCGATGGCGGCCCGCAGGCCCTCGTCGGTGAACGTCGGCGGCAGGCGCACGTCGACCACCGCCACGTCCGGGCGGTGGTCGACCAGGGCCTTGAGGAGGGCGGGTCCGGAGTCGACCGCCTCCACCACGTCGAAGTCGTAGGCCTGGAGCAGCCGGATCAGGCCGTCCCGGAGGAGGACGAGGTCTTCACCGAGGACAACTCGCACGGCAGCTCCATGGTCACGATGGTCGGCCCGCCCACCGGGCTCGCGATGCCGAGTGTGCCGTCGAACGCGGCCAGCCGGCGCTCGATTCCGCGCAACCCACCGCCCTCGGACGCCGCCGCGCCGCCGCGCCCGTCGTCGCCGATCATCAGCGAGAGCCTGCCGTGCTCGTGCCGGACCCGCACCCACGCGCCGGTGGCGCCGCTGTGCTTGGCCACGTTCGTCAACGTCTCGGCCACCGCGAAGTAGGCGGCCGACTCGACCGGCGCCTCCGGCCGCCCGGACAGCTCCAGGTCCACCTCCACCGGCAACGGGTGCGCCAGCGCCAACGCGCGCAGCGCGCCGTCCAGCCCGCGGTCCGCCAGCACCGGCGGGTGGATGCCGCGCACCAGGTTCCGCAGCTCGGCCAACGCCAGGGTGGACGACTGGCGTGCCTCGGCCAGCAGCTCCTGCGCCGCTCGGGGGTCGCGGGCCAGCAGTTCCTCGGCCATGCCGAGGCTCATGCCGAGCGCGACCAGCCGGGCCTGCGCGCCGTCGTGCAGGTCCCGTTCGATGCGGCGCAGTTCGGCGGCCTGGGCGTCGACCGTGTCGGCCCGTGAGTCGGCCAGCACCCGCACCCGGTCCGTGAGAGTGGCGTTGGCGCTCGGCGCGAGCAGCCACTTGACGACCCTGGCGTGCAGCCGGGGGATTCGCGGGGTGGCCCACCACGCCAGCGCCAGGTAGGCGGTGCCGATCATCGGCGCGAGCACGAAGCCGCCCGGGGTGTCGATGTCGACCAGGGTGTACTCGATGCTGTTCGCGTTGGTCAGCCACAGCAACGGCACCATGAACCCGAACGCGCCGCCCAACCACAGCGCCATCGGCACCACGCCGCAGAACACGCCGGTGATCGCGTTGACCGGCAGGAACGCCAGGTCGCGCCACGTCGCCGGATCGGTGGCGACGGTGCGGACCCTGGTCATCGGGCCCCGGTTCTCGGGCAGTCGGTACGGCGGCGGGATCTCCACCCCCAGCACGCCCGCCGCCCAACGGCGGAAGAAGCCGGTGTAGCGGCGGGCCAGCGCGGTGAACAGCAGCAGCAGCGGCACGCCGACGGTCACCAGGATCAGCGGGTACGTGACGAGTTGGAGCGGGATCAGCGGCAACCCGAGCAGGCTCAGCGGCGTCCGCGCCAGCCCCGTCGCGGCCTGCGTCAACCGCTCGCGCGCACCGCGCACCAGGTCGTGGTCGGTCATGCACCGATTGTTGCGGCTACCTCCACGCCACGCGGTGGGCTTAACCCCCCAACCTGTCCCGAACGTTCAACTCACCCCTCCCGAACGTAGGACACACGCATCCTGAACGTAGGACACACCGCACTTGAGTGTTCGACTCTCGGCACGCGAACGTTCGACTCTCGCGAGAGTCGAACACTCAGGTCCCGAGAGTCGAACCTTCGCGTGCGGTGTGTCCTACGTTCGCGGCCGGTGTGTCCTACGTTCGCGAAGGGTGTGTCCTACGTTCAGAGGGTGAAGGTGGTGCCGTCGGGGACGATCTCCGCGCCGGACTCGGTGATCTTGGAGTGCTCGGGGGAGTCGGGGGACAGGACCGGGTTGGTGTTGTTCAGGTGGGTGTAGACGCGGCGGGTGGTGGGGTGGCGGCGGAGTTCCGGCAGGCTGTGGATCATCGGTAGGTGGCCCATCGCGGCCTGGCCGCTCGGCTTGCCGGTGGCCGCGCCCATCTCCGACGGCGCGTAGAACGTGCCGTCCAGCAGGACCACGTCGGCCTCCGCTACCAGGGCGTCGAAGCCCGGGGGCCAGGACGCGAGGCACGGCGCGTAGAGCAGCACACCGCCGGTCGCCGGGTCGGAGAACCGGTACGCCACGACCCAGTGGCCGGCCACCGGCGAGTCGGCGGCGTACCGGGGCCGCTTGCCGCTCACCGGGAACGCGGTGACCTCCAGCCCACCCGCGAGCGCGAACGTCTGCTCCGGCTCCACCTGCCGCCACGACCACTCGCCGTACGTCGCCAGCACGTCCCGCGTCGGCGCGAGCGCGTGCAGCACGGTCGCCGGCGCGTGCACCCGCAACCCGGCCGCACCGCGCAACACCGCCAAGCCCAACGTGTGGTCCAACTCGGCGTCGGTGAACAGCACACCGCGGACCGGCGTGTCCCGCGGGCCGGGACCAGGCGCGAGCGCGGGCGTGGCGGTGAGCTGCGCGCCGATGTCCGGCGACGTGTTGACCAACCACCACCCCACACCGTCCCCGCTCACCGCCAACGCGTCCTGCGTCCGGGTCGGAAGCGAACCCGCCCGCACCGCCGTGCACGGCCCGCACGCGCAGTTCCACTGCGGCACACCGCCACCGGCCGCAGTCCCGAGCACGACCGCCTTCACCGGAGGACCGCCTTCACCGGACGACCACCTTCACCGGACGACCGCCCGGTGCTCGACCGAGGCCGGACCGCCCGCCAGGATCAGGTCGACCACGCCCCGGTGCGGCGACAGCGAGCACACCGGGTCGGTCGCCGCCGCGTCCCCCGTCAGCTGGAACGCCTGACACCGGCACCCACCGAAGTCCAGCTCACGGCGCGCGCACGTGCGGCACGGCTCCTGCATCCAGTCGAACCCGCGGAAGGCGTTGAACGCGGGCGAGGAGTGCCAGATGTCGGCCAACGCCCGGTCCTTGACGTTCTCGACGCCCAACCCCTCGATCACCCCAGCCGCCGGGCACGGCAGCACATCGCCGTTCGGCGCCACGGTCAGCTGCCGCGCGCCCCACCCGTGCATGCACGGCTTCGGGTGCGCCTCGTGGTAGTCGGCGATCACGTACACGATCTCCATCGCCGAACGCGCCTGCGCGGCGGCCACCACCTCACCCGCCCGCGCCAACTGCTCCCGCGTGGGCAGCAACGCGGCACGGTTGCGCAACGCCCAGCCGTAGTACTGCGTGTTGGCCAACTCCAACCGGTCCGCGCCCATGCGCTCCGCCAACGCGACGATCTCGCCGACGTGGTCGAGGTTGAGCCGGTGCAGCACCACGTTCACGGTCAGCGGCAGCCCCGCGTCCCGGATCACCTCGGCGGCCTTGATCTTGTGGTCGAACGCCCTCACCCCGGCGATCCGGTTCGCGGAGGCCGACTCCGCGTCCTGCACGGACAGCTGCACGTGGTCGACCCCGCGCAGGTCCGCCAACCGCTCCGGCGTCAGCCCCAGCCCGCTGGTCACCAGGTTCACGTAGCAGCCGAGCCCGGACGCGTGGCGGACCAGTTCCGGCAAGTCCTTGCGCGCCAACGGCTCCCCGCCGGACAAGTGGACCTGCAACACGCCCAACGCGCGGGCCTGGTCGAACACCGCCCGCCACTGCGCCGTGTCCAGCTCGTCCGCGCGCCCGATCAGTTCCAGGGGGTTGGAGCAGTACCCGCACTTGAGCGGGCACCGGTGGGTCAGCTCGGCGAGCAGGCCGAACGGCGCGTCAGCCATCGACGTCCACCACCCGGCGCGCCACGAGCCGGGCGACGAGTTCGGCCACGTCGTCCACCTCCACCCCGTCGAAGTCCTCGGCCAGCCTGCGCGCGATGCCCTCGACGGACGTCCGCCCGTCGCACAGCCCGATCACCGCCGCCGCGGTCTCGTTGAGCACCAGCACGCCTTCCGGGAACAGCACCACGTGGCTGTCCCGGGTCTCGTCGTAGGCGGCCTTCACGCCACGCCTCAGGCGCGGCACCGCGCTGAGCGCGGTCATGAGTAGTAGTCCACGGCGTCCAGAACCGCCCGCAGCACGTCGCACTTGAAGGCCAGCGCGGCGACCGCCGCCTCCTGCTGCTCGCGCGTGCGGCAGTTGCGCACCACGATGTCCAAAGTGGACTTCCCTTCGTCGGCGATCACCTGGAGCCTGGTGGTGAAGTAGGTGAAGCCCTCCTCGGCGATCCACGGGTAGTGCTCGCGCATGTCGACGAGCCGGCGCGCCATCAGGCCGCGCGAGAACATCTCGGTGAGCCCGGACGCCACCGCCTCCACCCACGGCCGGGTGCGGGCGAACGTCACGTAGGCGTCCACGGCGAACCGCGTGCCCGGCAGCACGTGCCGCTCGTCCAGCACCTCCTCCCGGGTCAGCCCGACGGCCTCGGCCAGGCGGAGCCAGTTCTCCGCGCCGCCCTCGCCCGGCGCGCTGCCGTCGTGCCACACGATCCGCTCGCGCCACACGCGGCGGACCTCGACGTCCGGGCAGTTGGCCAGGATCGCGGCGTCCTTCTGCGGGATCGCGCGCTGGTAGTACCAGCGGTTGGCCGCCCACAGCTGGAGTTCGTGCTTGGTCAACCGGCCCTCGTGCAGCCGGAGGTGGAACGGGTGGCGGTCCCAGTAGCGGGGTGACAGGGCGCGCAGGCGCGCGACGAACTCGTCGGGGTCCAGGAACTCGTCGGGGTCCAACTCCACAGGGGTGAGCACGGCGGCAGGCACCTCTCGGTCCGCAGGCGCCGTGCCCCTCCGACACCGCGGCCGGAGGGGCACGGCGGATCGGTCAGCTGCGAGCTGCGTAAGCGGTGACTTCCATCGGGGTGTCGACGTCCCGGAAATCGGGCTTGACCCAGGTGCGCTTCTCGGGCTCGGTGGTCATGCGCTACTCCTCGGATGCGAGTGCTTTCCGTGGGGCGGCGGTAACCCACCGTAGAGCCTCGAACGGCCACCGCGCTAGATAGTCAAGAACCTTTCCCATCTTGTTTGGCTGCGCGGTGTCGGTCCCGGTGTCGGCTCGGGTGTCAGTTCCGGGCGGCCGGCATCCGCCTCAACTGTTCGAGCACCACCGGATCCTGCAGCTGCATCCACTGGATGACCTCGGTGTAGGTGGCGCACACCGTCTCCGGACGCACGCACGCCTCGCTCAGGAACCCCACCACCGCGTCGCTGAACGCGCCGCCCGCCCAGTCGTTGAAGTGGTTGCCGATCACCATCGGGGCGCGGTTGCCGTTGAACGCCGCCTGGTACACCGAGCGGTACGTGTCCAGCACGATCTGCGTGTACTCGGCGGCCTTCTCGGGTTCGTCCTTGGCGCCGTTGAGCGCGTACCAGAGGTTGAAGTCCATCATCACGACCTGCTTGCCGAGGGCGGGCACGCGCACCTCCGGCATCGGGAACTCCCACATCCCGTTCTGCACGGACGGCCACACCACGCCGAGGCTCACGTGGCTGGTGTCGTAGGCCAGGCCGCGTCCGCGCATCGCCGGGAACGCCTGGTCCCACTTGCCCTCCAGGCACGGCGTCCGCCCGCCGCGCACCGCCGCCGGGTCCAGCTTGAACCCCTGTTGCCTGGCCTTCTCCACGATCGCGAAGAACTGCTCCAGCTCGTTGTTCCACTGGTCGGTGTTCCAGGTGCCGACGTTCGGCTCGTCGCCGACGCAGAAGTGCCCGTTGTAGTGGGTGCCGATCTCGTGCCCGGCGTCGATGGCCGCGTTCAGGTACTCGATCCGCAGGGCGACGTCCGCGCGGCTGCCGCCGAAGCCGATGGACGACAGGCCCCGCGGGTGCCCCGGTCCGGTGTAGGTGGAGGCGTCCTGGTCGGGCACCAGGTACACGCCCGACAGCAGCCCGGTGACGTGCGCGTTCGCCGCCTTGGCCAGCGGCATGATCCGGTCCCAGTGCGGTTTGGACGCCGCGCCGTCGAACGAGAACAGCACGAACTGCGGCGGCTTCTCGCCCGGCTGCATCCGCCGCATCCACGCCGGTGGCGAGGCCGCGGCGGGCACGGTCGGCGGCGGCGAGGCGCTGCTGCTCGTCGTGCGCGGCGCCATCGGCAGCGGCGCGGCCAGGTCGCCCACGTCGTGACCCGGTCCGGGTTCACGGGCCCCGAGCACGGCGAGCACCACGAGGGTGAGTGCCAGCGCGACGCCAGTGCTGAGCCAGCCCCATCGTTTCACGCCAGGAAGACGAAGATTGGTAGCTCAAGGTTGCCTGATGGTTACCTTGAGCACCGAAATTACTCCGGGTTGCCGAAGGCAAACCCGATCAGGGGACGGGCGTGGCGATCACGACCTGGTTCTCCTCATACCCCGTGTTACCGCCGACCCACCGGCCGCCGCACGTCACCAGCACCAGTCGGTGCTCGCCGCGCGGCCCGAACAGCTCGACCGCGCGCGACGGCAGGGCGTCCTTCCGGACCGCCTCGACCCGGCTGACCTTGAACCGGAACGTCTTGCCCGCCGTGTCGACCACGGTCACGTCCTGCCCGACCGCCGACCGCCACAGCTCGTCGAACGGCCCGGTCACGCCCTTCCAGTTCACGTGCCCGGCCAGCACCGTCGCGCCCTCGGCCGCGCCCAGGTCCACGCCCCACCACGTCGCCTCGCCGACGCCCTCCGGGATCGGCAGCACGCCGTCGGCGGTGACCTCCTCGCGCACCAGCGTCGCCAACCCGCCTTCGGGCAGCCGCACCGTCCCCGGCTGCTGCTGCTGCTGCTGCGGCGGAGGTGCGGGCGGTGGCGGGGGAGGAGTGGTGGTGTCGGCGGTCGTCGGCGGCGGTGACGCGGGCGCGTTCGCACCGGCCGGCATCCCGGCCAGGTCGACGCCACGCCCGGAGCGCGCGCTGTCGCCCAACGGGTGCGGCACCGCGGCGTCACCGGGCACCGACCGACCCGCCAGCACGACGTCCGACGACTGGGTGAACACGAGCGCGGCGGAGGCGAGCAGAGCCGCCACCGCCGCACCCGTCAGCAGAGCCTTCACGATCGTGCGGTCGCCCGTCGCCGGACCAGCAGGCCGAGCAGCGTCGCGCCGACCAGCACCACGCCGCCGAACCCGACCAGCGCGCCGGTCGACACCTCGGTGGTGAACGACGCCGTCGCCACCACCCCGGCGCCTTCAGAGCCCGCCGGGATCGTGATGGGCACGACCGGTTTGTCCGGTTTGTTGGTCAACGCCAGCGCCAACGTCTGCCCCGGCTCGACGTTCCCGCACACCTTGGGCGGCGCGTTCGGGTCGAAGAACTCCTCGTAGCCCTTGACCGGTGCCACCTCGATCACGCAGATCTCCTGCGGTGTGCGCAGGTCCGGCACCACCGCGGTGCCGTCGGCGGCGGTCTGCAACACGATCGGCTGACCCTCGGGACCGGTCAACGCGGTGTCGTCCTGCCGCCTCGCGGGCGACGTGCCGTCGGCCGCGGTCACCCGCAGCGGCACGCCCGCGATCGCCTTGCCGGTCTCCGCGTCGGTCTTGGCGACCTTCACCACACCCGGCGCCGTCTTCGCGGTCGTCGAGGCGTTCGCGGTCAGCTTCTTCTCGCCGCCCGTGGTGACGATCCGCTGCATGTTCTCGTTCGCCGGGATGTGCACCCTCGGCCGGTCGGCCGGGCTGTCCAGCTTCACCGTGAACGACGGGTTCGGCCCGGTCGGCACCACCTTCACCGCGAGCGCCTTGCCGTCGGCCGGCGTGGTCACCTCGCCGGCGGGCGCACCGGACTCCAGCGTCGCGTCGGCGAGCTCGATCGTCACCGGGACACCGGCCACCTGGCCGCCGTCGGTCTTGGTGATGTCCACCACCCACGTGTCGGGCGAGCCGATGACCTGTTCCTTCGCCGGCGCGCTCACCTTGGCCGCCCACGGCCCGCGGTTGGCCACCGCGTCGGCCAGCAGCCGGTCCACCGTCTTCTGCGCCTCGCCGAAGCGGGCGAGCTGGTTGTAGTGGAAGTCGATGTTGTAGGCGATGTGCTTGTAGTCACTGTTCGGGTCGAGGGAGATCCCGTTGGCCGGGTCCTCGTACGCCGTCCACGAGTGCAGCAGGTGCGCCAGCGCCGCCGACTCGTCGGCCGACTGGGTGGTGGCGTACCTCAAAAGGAGGTACGAGATGTTGGCCGCGATGTCGTCCGGCAGCCTCGCACCACCCTTGGAGAGCAGTTCGTCGCCCTCCTTGTACTCCACCGAGCTGTCCGGCGCGAGCAACGAGTACTGCACGCACCACACCTGTTGGCCGCGCCAGATGTAGGAACCGAGCCAGTCTCCGGTGCCCGGGGGCTTGCCGTTGTACCCCTGCGCCTCGGTCTCGTGCCCGATGCCTTGCTGCACCTGGGCCCCGGCTGCGGCGGGCACGGCGAGCAGGGTCACACCGGCCGCGAGCACCGCGCCGGCGAGTCGTCTCCAACCCATCATGAACCCCTCGGGCACGTCTCCGTCAGGAGCGGCCGGTCGGTGAGAACTGCCGGAGGAGAGCCTTACGGGTCCGAGATCACTTCGACAAGCCACCAGCGGGGTGGAACGCCGACTACGCTCCGCAGCGCGGGGTGTGGATCCGAGATCGACAGCCCGAGTAAAGTCGCTTTTACCCGACGGGAACCGATCGACTCGTGTGGTCGTTGAACCCCGTGACGGCGTCAGCACGCCACAGGAGGACGAGGTGCGTACCACCAGCAACCCCGCGTTCCGCAACCTGCCGACCGGCGGCGGTAGCGGTAACTACGCAGGCTTCGGCCAGCCCTACGACGCGCAGCAGTACGGCGGTTACCAGGGTGCTCCGCCGACCACCGGCGAGCGCCCCATCACGATCGACGACGTGGTCACCAAGACCGCGGCGACGCTCGGTCTCGCCATCGTCACCGGTTTCATCTCGGCGTGGCTGGTGCTCTCCGGCCAGATCGCGCCGTTCGCGCTGATGCTCCCGGGCATGATCATCGGCCTGGTCATCGCGTTGGTCATCATCTTCAAGCGCACCCCGAGTGCGCCGCTGGTGCTCACCTACGCGGCGGCGGAAGGTGTGTTCCTCGGTGCGATCACCGGTGTGTTCGAGGCGATCTTCCCCGGTATCGCGTGGCAGGCGATCCTCGGCACGTTCGGCGTGTTCGGCGCGATGCTCGTGGTCTACAAGACGGGTGCGATCCGGGTCACCCCGCGCCTGACCAAGTGGATCATCGGTGCCACCGTCGGCGTGGTCGTGCTCATGCTGGGCAACCTGGTGATGGGTATGTTCGGCGTGAACATGGGCCTGCGTGACGGCGGGACCCTGGCGATCATCTTCAGCCTGGTCGTGATCGGTATCGCGGCGTTCAGCTTCCTGCTGGACTTCGAGGCCGCCAACGAGATGATCCGCAGCGCGCTGCCGGCGAAGTACGCCTGGCTGGCCGCGTTCGGCCTGATGACCACTCTCGTCTGGCTGTACCTGGAGATCCTGCGCCTGCTGTCCTACTTCCAGAACGACTAGCACCACCCAGCACGACCGAAGGGCGTCCCGGCACAGCCGGGACGCCCTTCCTCATCCCACCCACCCGTGTGTCCTACCTTCAGACCGCGAGAGTCCTACGTTCAGACCGCGAGAGTCCTACGTTCAGGACCACTGAATTCAACGTTCGGAACGCGCGTCAGTCGCGCCACCCGTGGTCGTCCTCGATGGCCGACCCCACCTCGACGAGGCACAGTACGCACAGCGCCCCACCCGGCGACCGGACCACGAACTCCGGCGGCACCGAATGGGTGCACGCCGCCTCGAAGTAGGCCTCCGAGGCCTGTTCCACCGAAAATGCGTGGCACAGCCGGTCGTACCCGCTGTGCCACCACACGTACGGCATCGTCACCCCCGACCTCCCTACTCAAGAGTAGGACGTCTGGTAACAGTAAAACGTGACGATGGTCAGCTCAGTCGTTCGATGACCATCGCCATGCCCTGACCGCCGCCGACGCACATCGTCTCCAGCCCGAACTGCTTGTCGTGGAACTGCAGCGAGTTGATCAACGTCGTGGTGATCCGCGCCCCGGTCATCCCGAACGGGTGACCGACGGCGATCGCGCCGCCGTTGACGTTCAGCCGGTCGAGATCGATCCCCAGGTCCTGGTACGACGGGATGACCTGCGCCGCGAACGCCTCGTTGATCTCCACCAGGTCGATGTCCGACACCGACATCCCCGCCAGCGCCAACGCCCGCCGCGACGCCTCGACCGGCCCGAGCCCCATGATCTCCGGCGACAAACCGGACACACCGGTCGACACGATCCGCGCCAGCGGTGTGATGCCCAACTCACGCGCCTTCACGTCGCTCATGATCACCAACGCCGCCGCGCCGTCGTTCAGCGGGCAGCAGTTACCCGCGGTGACCCGCCCGTCCGGCCGGAACACCGGCTTCAGCCCCGACACGCCCTCGAGCGTCACGCCGGCACGCGGGCCGTCGTCGGTCGACACGACCGTGCCGTCCGGCAGCGTGATCGGGGTGATCTCGCGCGCCCAGAAGCCGTTGGCGATGGCCTTCTCGGCGAGGTTCTGCGACCGCACGCCGAACCGGTCCATCTCCTCGCGCGAGATCCCCTTGGTCAGCGCCAGGTTCTCCGCCGTCTGCCCCATGGCGATGTAGATGTCCGGCAGCTGCCCGTTCACCCGGGGGTCGACCCACTCCGACGCGCCGGACTGGGCCACCTCCGCCGTCCGCGCCTCGGCGTCGGCGAACACCGGGTTGTGCGTGCCCGGCCACGAGTCGGACGACCCGCGCGCGAAGCTCGACACCGTCTCCACGCCGGCGCTGATGAACACGTCACCCTCGCCCGCCTTGATGGCGTGCAGCGCCATCCGGGTCGTCTGCACGCTGGACGCGCAGTAGCGCGTGACCGTGGTGCCGGGCAGGTTGTCGTACCCCGCCAGCACGGACACCACGCGGCCCATGTTGAAACCCTGCTCGCCGCCGGGCAGACCGCAACCCAGCATGAGGTCGTCGATGTCGTTCGGGTCGAGCTGCGGCACCTTCGCCAGCGCGGCCTTGAGGACCTGCACGGTCAGGTCGTCGGCGCGCATGTCCTTGAGCGAGCCCTTGCCCGCGCGCCCGATGGGCGACCGGGCGGCGGAGACGATCACGGCCTCAGGCATTACGGAACTCCTTTGTTTCGCCGTAACGTGTGGCGAGAAGCCTAGTTAACGCCTGTTCAGCGCGGCCACCACTCGTGACGAAGGACGCCGCACAACGGCGCCAGCAGGATCGACGTCGCCGCCTCGTACCCGGCCGCGCTCGGGTGGAACCGGTCACGGCTGAAGTAGTGCAAGTACCGCGCGTGGAACTCCGCCGCCAACAGGTCGCCCAACGCCACCGCCACCCCGCCCGCCCGTTCCACCTCGACCCGCTGGGCCCGCGCCAACCGCCGTGACCAGGCACGCGCCACCGACCGCAGCGGCTCGGCGATCGGCCGCACCGTCCCCAGGTCCGGGCACGTGCCAACGACCACCCCGATCCCGGCCGCACGCAGTCGCCGCACCTCCGCGCCCAGCAACGCCGCCGACACCGGGATCGACAGGCGCGTGGTCACGTCGTTCGCCCCGATGATCACCAGCGCCAGGTCGGGCGGGTCGGCCACCACCCGGTCCACCTGGGCCGACAGGTCCCGGGTCGTGGAACCGGAGATCGCGTACGTCTCCAGCCGCACCGGCGACCCGATCTCGTCGGCCAACCCGGTCGCCAGCACCACACCCGGTAACTCGGCCGGGTCGTCCACCCCCAGCCCGGCCGCCATCGAGTCGCCGAGCACGGCGAACCGCACCGGCGAACCCGGCCCGTCACCGCCGTCCGGCCTCATCCCGCTGTGCCTCATCCCGCTGGGCTCCATCCCGCTGGGCGCACCGCTGAACACGCCGTACACCCCGTCCGCGCGCAACGGCGGCGCGTCCGGCACCCCGATCACCACCCGCGCCCGCCGCGACTGCTCGGTGAACAGCCCGTACGCCACCCCGGTCAACCCGCCCAACGCCCCCGCGACCACCGCGACGAGCCGGAACCCCCGCATAGCGACCACTCCTCTCCCGGTCCCTATCGTCCACCGCGCGACTCATCATCTGGGCGGAGTCGTCATCCGGGCGAAATCGTCCATCGGGCCGAACGCCGCTACACCCATATACGCTCAGCGCGTCATCTCAAGAAGTGGAAGGTCCGTCGTGGAGTACGTCGAGAGCGTCGTAGACCTGGTCGGCAACACGCCGCTGGTGAAGCTGAACGCGGTGGCCGAAGGCCTCCAGCCGCTCATCCTGGCCAAGGTCGAGTACCTCAACCCCGGCGGCAGCGTGAAGGACCGCATCGCGTTGCGGATGGTCGAGGCGGCCGAGCGCAGCGGCGAGCTCGAGCCCGGCGGCACGATCGTCGAGCCCACGTCCGGCAACACCGGCGTCGGCCTCGCGCTCGTGGCCCAGCAGAAGGGCTACAAGTGCGTCTTCGTCTGCCCGGACAAGGTCAGCGTGGACAAGCGCAACGTGCTCAAGGCGTACGGCGCCGAGGTCGTGGTGTGCCCGACCGCGGTCGCGCCGGAGCACCCCGACTCGTACTACAACGTCTCCGACCGCCTGGTCGCCGAGATCCCCGGCGCGTGGAAGCCCAACCAGTACGCCAACCCGGAGAACCCGGCCAGCCACTACCACGGCACCGGCCCCGAGGTGTGGCGGCAGACTGAGGGCAGGATCACGCACTTCGTCGCGGGCGTCGGCACCGGCGGCACCATCTCGGGCACCGGCAAGTACCTCAAGGAGGTCTCCGAGGGCCGGGTCAAGGTCATCGGCGCGGACCCGGAGGGCTCGGTCTACTCCGGCGGCACCGGCAGGCCGTACCTGGTGGAGGGCGTCGGCGAGGACTTCTGGCCGGACGCCTACGACCGCACCGTGTGCGACGAGATCGTGGCGATCACCGACGCCGACTCGTTCGAGATCACCCGGCGGCTGGCCCGCGAGGAGGGCCTGCTCGTCGGCGGCTCGTGCGGCATGGCCGTCGCGGCGGCGCTGCGGGTGGCCGAGAGCGCGGGCCCGGACGACGTGATCGTCGTGCTGCTGCCCGACGGCGGACGCGGCTACCTGTCGAGTGTGTTCAACGACAAGTGGATGGCGCAGTACGGCTTCCTGTCGCCCGACACGTCCGGTGCGACGGTCGGGGACGTGTTGCGGCGCAAGGACGGCACGATGCCGGACCTCGTGCACGGCCATCCCAATGAGACGGTCGCCGAGGCGGTCGCGATCATGCGCGAGTACGGCGTTTCCCAGATGCCGGTCGTCAACGCCGAGCCGCCGGTGATGGCCGCCGAGGTCGCGGGCGCGGTCAACGAGCGGGACCTGCTCGACGCGCTGTTCACCGGCAAGGCGCAGCTGACCGACCGGCTGGACAGGCACATGTCGTTGAAACTGCCCACGATCGGCGCGGGCGAGTCGATCAGCTCGGCCATGCAGGCACTGTCCTCAGCAGACGGTGCGCTGGTGCTGGAGGACGGAAAGCCCGCCGGTGTGGTCACCCGGCAGGACATCCTGGGTTTCCTCGCCGGTCGCTGATTCGGACGTGTTGACCGGTTGCTGGTGGCCGGCGCGGCGGCATCCGCTAGCGTTGGCCACCGACTCATACGCCTACGGCCCGTGCCAAGGGGGTTGGAAACTCCGATGAACGCTCCGCAGCCGCCAGAGAACCAGCAGTTCGGCGGTCAACATCCGCAGGAGCAGGGGCAGGGTGCCCAGCCCTCGAACGCCGACGCGACCCAGGTCGTGCCGAGCGGTGGTCAGCCCCCTGCCTTCCCGCCGCCGGAGGCGACCCAGGTCGTGTCCTCCGGCCAGCAGCCCGCGTCGAACCCGGACGCGACGCAGGTCGTTCCTCCGGGCGCGACCCAGCAGCAGCCCCCGTCGAACCCCTACGGCCAGCAGGCGCAGCAGCCGGGCTCGGGCGCGTTCCCGGCCCAGCAGCAGCCCGCCTACGGTCAGCAGCAGCCCGCCCAGTACGGCCAGCAGCCGTACGGGCAGCAGCCGTACGGACAGCAGCAGCCGGCCAACCCGTACGGCCAGCCTCAGGCCCAGCCCCAGGCTCAGCCCCAGGCGAACCCGTACGGCCAGCCGCCGTCGTCGAACCCCTACGGCCAGCAGGCCCCGTCGAACCCGTACGGGCAGCCGCAGCAGCAGGCGTGGGGCGCGCAGCCCGGCTACGGCCAGCCCGCGTACGCCGCTCCGGCGCCCGCCGGCGGGTACGCGGAGTGGGGCAGCCGCGCGCTCGGCTTCCTGATCGACTACTTCGCGCCCGGTCTCATCGTCGGCATCCTGGCGGGCATCGGCACGGTCACCGCGACCAGCGGTGACCCGACGATCTCGATCATCATCAGCGGTGTCGCCTACCTGGGCCTCCTCGGTTTCATCATCTACAACTCGTTTTACCTGGCGGGCACCACCGGCCAGTCGATGGGCAAGAAGATGGCCAAGATCAAGCTCATCAAGGAGGAGACGGGGCAGCCGATCGGCTTCGGCAACGCCTTCGTCCGGCACCTGTGCCACTTCGTGGACTCGATCGCCTGCTACGCGGGCTGGTTCGCGCCGCTGTGGGAGGCCAAGAAGCAGACGTGGGCCGACAAGATCATGGGCACCGTCGTGGTGAACGCCCCGGAGGCCGCGGCCCCCGGCGGTTACCCCGGTGGTGGCGGTGGTGGCGGGTACGGCCAGCAGCAGCCGAACCCCTACGGCCAGCAGCCCGCGTCGAACCCGTACGGGCAGCCGCAGCAGCCGAACCCGTACGGTCAGCAGCCGCCCCAGCAGTGGTGACTGGTTTATCTGATTCACCGGGTTCATCCGGAGAATTTCCGGCGATTTCACCCAACCGCCCGTCGGCCGTCCAGCCGACGGGCGGTTGTTTTTTCGGTCGCCGTACCCTAAAGGCATGACGGATACCGGCCACTACGGGTTCGCGACCAGGGCTATCCACGCCGGGCAGGACCCCGACCCGACGACGGGCTCGGTCATCGTGCCGATCCACGCCACCTCCACCTACGCCCAGGACGGCGTCGGCGGCCTGCGCGGCGGGTTCGAGTACTCGCGCACCGGCAACCCGACCCGTGCCGCGCTGGAGGAGTGCCTGGCGGCGCTCGAAGGCGGACGGCACGGGCGCGCGTTCGCCTCCGGCATGGGCGCGACGGACACCGCCCTGCGCGCGATGTGCCGTCCGGGCGACCACGTCGTCATCCCGAACGACGCGTACGGCGGCACGTTCCGGCTGATCGACAAGGTGCTCAGCCAGTGGGGTGTCGAGCACACGCCGGTGCCGCTGTCCGACGTCGACGCGGTGCGCGCGGCCGTCCGCCCGAACACCAAGGTGATCTGGGTCGAGACGCCGACCAACCCGCTGCTCAACATCGCCGACATCGCGCTGCTCGCGCAGGTCGCGCACTCGGCGGGGGCGCGGCTGGTGGTCGACAACACGTTCGCCTCGCCGTACCTCCAGAGCCCGTTGGAGCTGGGTGCGGACGTGGTGCTGCACTCGACCACCAAGTACGTGGGCGGGCACTCGGACGTCGTCGGCGGCGCTCTGATCACCTCGGACGACGACCTCGACGCGCAGTTCGGGTTCCTGCAGAACGGTGCGGGCGCGGTGCCGGGGCCGTTCGACGCTTGGTTGACGTTGCGCGGCATCAAGACGCTCGAAGTGCGCATGGAGAAGCACTCGGACAACGCCGAGAAGGTCGCCGAGGCCCTCGTCCGGCACCCGAAGGTGACCCGCGTGCTCTACCCGGGCCTGCCCGAGCACCCCGGTCACGAGGTCGCGGCGAAGCAGATGCGCCGGTTCGGCGGGATGATCTCGTTCACGGTCGCCGGCGGCGAGGAAGCAGCCCTGCGCGTCTGCTCCCGCACCAAGCTGTTCACCCTGGCCGAGTCGCTGGGCGGCGTCGAATCCCTGATCGAGCACCCGGGCCGGATGACGCACGCCAGCACCGCCGGCTCGCTCCTCCAGGTCCCCGACGACCTGATCCGCATCTCCGTGGGCATCGAATCGGCCGACGACCTGATCGCCGACCTCCTGTCCGCCCTCGACTAACCACGTGTGTCCTACGTTCGCGACGCGAGTGTCCTACGTTCGCGATGCGTGAGTCCTACGTTCAGAACACCCGAACCCCGCGCTCAGCCATCACGAGCGCGGGGTTCGGGGTGTTCCGAGTGTTCAACTCGGGTGTTCCGAACGTAGGACACACCTGTTCTGAACGTAGGACACACGCGGCCTGAACGTAGGACTCACGTGCGCTGAACGTAGGACTCTCGGGTCAGCTGGAGCCGTAGCGGGCGGCGGAGCGTTCCTTCGCCTTGGCGGCCTCCACCTCGCGGTCACGGGGCGGGGCCTTGGTGACCAGGGAGTCGAGGAGGACGCGGGTGGCCTCGGCGACCGCCTCGACGGCGGCGTCGAACGCCTCCTGGTTCACCGCCGACGGGTGGGTCGAGCCGCTCACCTTGCGCACGTACTGCACGGCCGCCGCACGGATCTCGTCCTCCGTGGCGGGCGGTTCGAAGTTGTGGAGCACCCTGATGTTGCGACACATGGCTCCACTATCGCCCAAAACGTCAGGGCTGGAAGTCGTACCGCGCGTTCTCCACCCGCGGCACGGCGGGCAGGTCCTGACCGTCCACGCACCCGCCGACGAACTCCACCACGCCGTCGCGATCCACGAACCGGCCGGTCTCCGCGCATCCCGCGTGGGCCACGGTGAAGAAGGCCGCGCCGGTCAACGCCACGGCCGTGGCCACCGCTCCGACGAGCGGGAGCACCGCGGTGACCCGTACCGCGAGCGCCATGCCACCCTCCAGGTGAATGCTGTGTGAGATATCCCCGCACCGAGAGTACCGGTCTCGGCGCACCCGGTAGGGCATCGTCAGCGTTCCGACAGGAAAAGGCCGGCCCGGGGGTTCGTCCGGACCGGCCCCTTGTCGACATACAACGTCAGAGGTTGCCCCGACGTTCCTGCTCACGCTCGATCGCCTCGAACAGGGCCTTGAAGTTGCCCTTGCCGAAGCCGAGCGACCCGTGCCGCTCGATCAGCTCGTAGAACACGGTCGGCCGGTCGCCGATGGGCTTGGTGAAGATCTGGAGCAGGTAGCCGTCCTCGTCCCGGTCGACCAGGATGCGGTGCTCCTTCAGCACCTCGATCGGCACGCGCACCTCACCGATGCGCGCCCGCAGCTCCGGGTCGTCGTAGTACGAGTCGGGCGTCTCCAGGAACTCGACGCCGGCCGCGCGCATCGCGGTCAACGTGGCGACGATGTCGTTGGTCGCGAGCGCGATGTGCTGCACGCCGGCGCCCTCGTAGAACTCCAAGTACTCGTCGATCTGCGACTTCCGCTTCGCCACGGCCGGCTCGTTGAGCGGGAACTTCACCCGGTGGTTGCCGTTGGAGACGACCTTGCTCATCAGCGCCGAGTAGTCCGTGGCGATGTCGTCGCCGATGAACTCCGCCATGTTCACGAAGCCCATGACCCGGTTGTAGAACTCGACCCAGTAGTCCATCCGGCCCAACTCGACGTTGCCCACGCAGTGGTCGACCGCCTGGAACAACCGCTTCGGCGCACCTTCCGGCCGCACGACCGTGCTCTCCTTGACCACGTACCCCGGCAGGTAGGGGCCGGTGTAGCGGGACCGGTCGACCAGGCTGTGGCGGGTCTCGCCGTAGGTCGCGATGGCGGCGACCCGGACGGTGCCGTGCTCGTCGGTGAGGTCGTGCGGCTCTTCGAGGACGGTCGCGCCCCGGGCCCGCGCGTGCTCGACGCACCTGTCGACGTCGACGACCTCCAGCGCGAGGTCCACGACGCCGTCGCCGTGCTTGCGGTGGTGGTCGAGCAGCGGGCTGTCCGGCCGGACGCCGCCGTTGATCACGAACCGCGCCGAGCCGGACTTGAGCACGAAGGACTTGTGGTCCCGCTGCCCGGTCTCCGGCCCGGAGTACGCGACGAGCCGCATCCCGAAGGCGACCTGGTAGAACCACGCGGTCTGGGTCGCGTTGCCGACCACGAAGACCACGGCGTCCATCGAGCGGACGGGGAAAGGGTCGCGCGTCCCGTCGTAGTCGACCAGGCCCACGAGTTGGCGGAGCTGGTCGTAGCTCACGTCGTCAAGCTGCTGCGTCATACCTCACAGGATGTGCGTGCCTGGGCAGGATGAGCAACAGTCGCTTGTTTAGCTGGTCGTTTTGTACAGTGATTCATGCCTTTTGACGAGCAAACTGAGCACTCTGACCAGGTTGTCGACGCTTTGGACGCACGGCTGTTGCTGCTGCTCACGGACGAGCCGCGACTGGGCGTGTTGGAGTGCTCACGACGGCTCGGCGTGGCGCGCGGCACGGTGCAGGCCCGGTTGGACCGGCTGGTGGCGCGCGGCGTGCTGACCGGCTTCCCGCCGGCGCTCGACCTGGCCGCGATGGGCTACGGGCTGACCGCGTTCGCCGTGCTGGAGATCGCGCAGGGACGGCGGCACGAGGTGTCCGACGGGCTGGCCGCGATCAACGAGGTGTGCGAGGTGCACGCCACCACCGGGCCGGGTGACCTGTTCGTGCGGGTCGTGGCCCGGTCGAACGCCGACTTGCAGCGGGTGATCGACTCGATCGTGGACGTGCCGGGCGTGCAGCGCCTGTCCACGTCGATCGCGCTCTCGACCCCGGTCCCGCCTCGCGTGCGCCCGTTGTTGGAGGACATCGTCTGAGGTCGCGTGTTCCGAGCGTTGAATTCGGGGGTCCTGAACGTAGGACACACGCGTTCTGAACGTAGGACACACCCGACGCGAACGTGGGACACACGCGTCCTGAACGTAGGACACACGCGGCTTGAGTGTTCGACTCGCGCGGGAGCTGGGGGTTTGACGTGGGGGACAGCAGAAGGGCGGCCACCCCGCGTGGTGGCCGCCCCTCCGATGTCTTGGGGTCAGCCGGCGTACGGCACGGCCTTGATGAGAGTGACCTTCATCGTGCTGCCGTTGGGCAGTTCGTACTCGCGTGTCTCGCCCTCCTTGGCACCGAGCAGAGCCTTGCCCAGCGGGGACGAGGGGGAGTAGACCTCCAGAGCGCCGTGCGCGCCCTCCTCACGGGTCGCGAGCAGGAACTCCTCGGTCTCGTCATCCCCGTCATAGCGGACGGTGAGCACCATGCCGGGCGCCGCGACGCCCGTGACCGTGGGTGCCTCGCCGACCTTGGCGACCCTCAACAGCTCCTGCAGCTGGCGGATTCGGGCCTCCTGCTTGCCCTGCTCCTCGCGGGCCGCGTGGTACCCGCCGTTCTCGCGGAGGTCACCCTCTTCGCGACGCGCGTTGATCTCCGCAGCAATGACCGGGCGATTCTCGATCATCTCGTCCAGCTCTCCCTTGAGCCGGTCGTAGGCCTCCTGGGTCAGCCAGGTCACCTCAGTGTCGCTCACGGTCACCAACTCCTTGTCTTGCTCCGGCCCACGGCGTGGGCTGGCAGTTCCCGGGCGCACCAGCCCGGAACGGAAAAACACGGCCCGCGTCGGGGCCGTGCTGAAAGGCCAGAGTAACACGCGTACAACGCTCAGCGACGGTGTTTTGTTCCCGGACCCGCCACTAAACCTGCAGATCACCCGCTTGGCCGCTACCTCGTGGACAGGTAAGCCGGAACCTGGTAGGTGCAGCCGAAGACCTCTCCGGTGACCGGGGGTTTGGACGTCTTCAGCACCGTCGTCGCGCGCACCGTGTCGGCACCCGGCTCGACCAGCACCTCACGCCGACCCGCCTCGTCGCCGTCCTGGGAACGCGCCCGCACGATGCACACGACCGGCTGCTCCGGTGTCTGCCTGACCACTTCGAACGTGATTTCGACGGAGCTGTCGTCCAGCACCTCGAACGCGGTCTGCTTGGCCTCGACGGGCATCGTGCCGAGATTGCGGTAGCCGACCCAGGCGACGACCGCGCCGACCAGCACGGCGATCACGGGGAGTGACCAACGGGCCCACTTGGGCAGGGGCCTCCGGGGTTTGCCGTACCGACCCTCGGGCAGTGCCACTTGCCAACGCCTTCCTGCCCGTGGGGAACAATGGCCATCGACCACCGCGTTGAGTGTCGCAGGGGCTGGAGCGGTCCCGTTCGGCAGGGCCCAAGGAGGAGCACCACCGTCATGGTTGAGAAGCTGCGCCTGATGGCGGTGCACGCGCACCCCGACGACGAGTCGAGCAAGGGTGCCGCGACGATGGCGCGCTACGTGGCCGAGGGCCACGAGGTGATGGTCGTGACCTGCACCGGCGGCGAGGCGGGCAGCATCCTGAACCCCGCCATGGACCGCCCCGACGTGCTGGAGAACATGGCCGAGATCCGGCGCGGCGAGATGGCCGAGGCCGCCGAGATCCTCGGTGTGCAGCACCGCTGGCTCGGTTTCGTCGACTCGGGCCTGCCCGAGGGCGACCCGCTGCCGCCGCTGCCCGAGGGCTGCTTCGCCCTCGTCCCGCTGGAGGAGTCCACGCCGCCCCTGGTCGAGGTGATCCGCGACTTCCGCCCGCACGTGATCGTCACCTACGACGAGAACGGCGGCTACCCGCACCCCGACCACATCCGCTGCCACGAGGTCTCGGTCGCCGCGTTCGACGCGGCCGGCGACCCGGAGCGCTACCCCGAGCTGGGTGAGCCCTGGCAGCCGCTGAAGCTGTACTACTCGCACGGCTTCTCCCGCGCGAAGCTGATGGCGTTCCACGAGGCCCTGATCGCCCAGGGCCAGGAGTCCCCGTACGCCGAGTGGCTGGCGGGCTGGGACAAGGACAGGCCGGACGTCATCGAACGGGTCACCACCCGCGTCGAGTGCGCCGACTACTTCCCGGTGCGCGATGAGGCCCTCAAGGCCCACGCCACCCAGATCGACCCCGAGAGCCGCTGGTTCGCCGTGCCGCTGGAGATGCAGCGCGAGGTGTGGCCGACGGAGGAGTACGAATTGGCCCGGTCGCTGGTCGACAGCACCGTGCCCGAGGACGACCTGTTCGCGGGCGTCCGGGAGAGGGTGACCGCGTGACCTCGCTCGACCCGATGTTCGCCCCGATCCCCTGGGAGCAGACCACGGCGACCGTGCTGGCCCAACAGCCGTCCGTGCCGTCCACGGACAAGGACCCGGGCGGCCAGCAGGAGGACTTCGGCAAGTCGTCCCCGCTCGGCCTGCTCATCCTCGTGCTGTTCTTCATCGCCGTGTTCTTCCTGGTCAGGTCGATGAACAAGCACCTGAAGAAGGTGCCCGCGTCCTTCGACCAGCCGGACGCCGCGCCGGAAGCCACCGAGGCCAAGCCGGAAGCCAAGGCCAACGGCAACGGCAAGAACGACTAGGCGGCCTGCGGCCACAGGCGGACGATCTCCTCGACCGGGACAGCCCCGGAAACCGGAGACGCCAGGCGTAAAACGGCCAGGTCACCGGCATCCACCGGGCCCCTGGACTCGCCCGACGCGGCGACCGTCACCCCGAGGTGGACCAGCGTGACCGGTAGCTGGCGCGCAGTCCGCGAGCCTACTGCCGGTACCAGACGCGGCGGGCCGGTACGGACACGATCTCCCGTTCCGGGTACCGCAGGGCGGTCAGCCTGCCGCCGAACACGCAGCCCGTGTCCAGGCACAGGGTTCCGTTGACCCATTCCGGTTCCTCGACCGGTGTGTGTCCGTAGAGGACCATCGCGGCGCCCCGGTAGTCCTCCGCCCACGGGTGGCGGACGGGGAACCCGCGGGAGTCGTACTCGCCCGTGCTGACGCCCCACAACGCCAACGACCGCATCCGCGCCGACTCGCGGCCGTGGTAGCGCTCGGGGAGGCCGGCGTGGGCGATGACGAGCTTGCCGCCGTCCAGCACGTAGTGCGGCACCAGCGAGTCGCAGAACGCCAGGACCTCGGCGCGGAACCCCGGCGTCTCGCGGGCCAGTTGGTCCAACGACTGGCCCAGGCCGTGGTCGGCCCGGACGTCGTGGCCCTTCAACGCCCGCACCAGCTTCTCCTCGTGGTTGCCGCGCACCGAGATGGCGTCGCCCGCCGCCACCATGGCCATCACGAGCCGCAGCACGCCCGGCGTGTCGGGGCCGCGGTCCACGAGGTCGCCCAGGAACGCCACCTTGCGCCCCTCCGGGTGGACGCCGTCGCTGGAATAGCCCAGTTCGCGCAGCAGGTGGACCAGTTCCACGCGGCACCCGTGCACGTCGCCGATCACGTCGAACGGGCCGGTCTCGTGGCGCAGGTCGTGGGGAAGGGGCTCGTCCGAGGGCTCCATCGGCACAGTCTGATCGACCGGTCCCGGGATTGTCCGCGAATTACTGTGGAGCCATGACGAACCGGCTCGCGTCCTCGACCAGCCCCTACCTGCTCCAGCACGCCGACAACCCGGTGGACTGGTGGCCCTGGTCGCCGGAGGCGTTCGAAGAGGCCGGGAAACGGGGTGTGCCGGTCCTGCTCTCCGTCGGTTACGCCGCGTGCCACTGGTGTCACGTCATGGCACACGAGTCGTTCGAGGACGAGGCCACCGCGGCGTACATGAACGAGCACTTCGTGAACGTGAAGGTGGACCGCGAGGAGCGGCCGGACGTGGACGCGGTCTACATGGCGGTCACGCAGGCGCTCAGCGGGCACGGCGGGTGGCCGATGACGTGCTTCCTCACGCCCGACGGCGAGCCGTTCTACGCGGGCACGTACTACCCGCCGTCGCCGCGTCCGGGCATGCCGTCGTTCGGGCAGGTGCTGGAGGCCATCACGCACGCGTGGCGCGAGCAGCGCGACGAGGTGCGCGAGTCGGCGGCGGGGATCGTGCGGCAGTTGGCCTTCAAGCCACTGCCCCAGTCCACTGTGGACGCCGACGTGCTGTCGGGTGCGGTGGTGTCGTTGCTCGGGCACTTCGACCGGACCAACGCCGGGTTCGGTGGCGCGCCGAAGTTCCCGCCGTCGATGGTGCTGGAGTTCCTGTTGCGCCACTACGAGCGGACCGGGTCGGTCGAGGCGTTGTCCATGGCGCGGGCGACGTGCGACGCGATGGCGAACGGCGGGCTGTACGACCAGCTGGCGGGCGGGTTCGCGCGGTACAGCGTGGACGCGGCGTGGGTGGTGCCGCACTTCGAGAAGATGTTGTACGACAACGCTTTGCTGCTGCGCGTCTACACGCACCTGAGTCGCCGTGACGACAACCCGCGGTACCGGGCGGTGGCGCGGGAGACGGCGGAGTTCCTGCTCCGCGACCTCGGCACGCCGGAGGGCGGGTTCGCGGCGTCGCTCGACGCGGACACCGAGGGCGTCGAGGGTTCGACGTACGTGTGGACGCCCGCGCAGTTGGTCGAGGCGTTGGGGTTGGCGACCGGAGCGCGCGCTGCGGCGCTGTACGGCGTGACGGACGAGGGCACGTTCGAGCACGGCACGTCGACGTTGCGGATGCTCGGCGAACCCGACCCGGAGATCGCGGCCAAGCTGCTGGAGGTGCGCGACCGCCGGCCGCAGCCGGGACGTGACGACAAGGTCGTGACGGCGTGGAACGGGTTGGCGATCGTGGCGCTGGCCGAGGCGGGCGCGGTGTTCGGGGAGCCGCGGTGGGTGGAGGCGGCGGCGCGGGCCGCGCAGTTGATCCTGGACGTGCACATGGTCGACGGGCGGCTGTTGCGGACGTCGCGCAACGGTGTGCCGGGCACGGCGGCGGGTGTGCTGGAGGACTACGGCTGCTTCGCCGACGGCCTGCTGGCGTTGCACCAGGCGACCGGTGACGTCAAGTGGTTCACCGTCGCCTGTGGACTGCTGGACACCGCGCTGGCCCGGTTCGCGGGCGCCGAGCCGGGCGTCTACTACGACACGGCGGACGACGCCGAGGCGTTGGTGCAGCGGCCGTCGGACCCGTCGGACAACGCGAGCCCGTCCGGCGCGTCGTCGTTGGCCTCGGCGCTGGTGACGGCGTCCGTGCTGGGCGGGCCGTCGACCTACCGCGACGCCGCCGAGGCCGCCGTCGCGCGGGCCGGGCTGCTGGCCGCCCGTGAGCCCCGGTTCGCCGGGCACTGGCTGAGCGTGGCCGAGGCGTTGGCGCTGGGACCGGTGCAGGTCGCCGTGGTCGGTGACGCGTCCGACCTGGTCAGCGCCGCGTGGACCGGTGTGCACGGCGGCGGTGTGGTGGTGGCGGGCGCGCCGGGCTCCGCGCCGTTGCTGGTCGACCGGCCGTTGGTGGACGGCGCCGCGGCGGCGTACGTGTGCCACGGGTACGTGTGCGACCGGCCGGTGACGTCGGTGGCGGAGTTGTCCCAGGCCCTGGCTGTCCACCGGTAGCGAACCGACCTGTTCGACGGGTGTTGCAGGCGTAGCGTCTGCATCGTCGTAATCATGTAATCGAGGTGGTGGAGATGCGACGTGGATGGGGAGGCCGAGGCGGTTGGCAGCAGGCCGACCAACCCCCGGCGGACGACGCGGCGGCCTGGTTCAGCGGCAGGCTGCCCGACGGCTGGTTCACCGAGGCACCGGTGGTGACGGTGGACCGGGAGGAGATCCTGGTCGTGGGCACGCTGCCCGCGCTGGACGGCGAGTTCGCCGACGACGCCGAGCGGTCGGCGGCCGAGTCGGGCCGGATCAGCCGGTTCCGCGAGCAGACCAGGGACGAGCGGATCGAGATCGCCCGCCAGGCCGAGCACCGCTACCGGCGGAAGGTCGCCTGGGGTGCCCGGCTCGGTGGCACGGAAGAGCTGTTCACCACGCTGTCGGTGCCCGTGATGACGCGGCTGCGGCAGCCCGAGCGCAAGGTGCTGGACACCCTGGTCGCGGCGGGCGTGGCGCGGTCCCGGTCGGAGGCGCTGGCGTGGGCCGTGCGGCTGGTCGGCGAGCACGCCGACACGTGGCTGACCGAACTGCGTGACGCGATGACGCGGGTGGACGACCTGCGCGCGCAGGGCCCCGATCTCGCGTGACGGATCCCCCGTTCCCCGTTACTTTGGGGACGGGGGATTCGCCATGATCGCAGTGGATTCGTACGACCTGGCCTGGCACTTGGACCCGTCGGCGCCGGACGTCAAGACACGCACGACCGTCCGGTTCCGCGGTTCGCCCGAGCACGTCGACCTGACCGTTCCGGAAATTCTCAGTGCCTCGCTGAACGTCCGGTCGGACGGGCTCGACGAACTGCGGGTCGAGGCCGCGTTCCCGTTCGCCGAGCGCGGGTTCCGCCGCGTCACCGACCCGGTGGACGGCCAGGTCTACCTGTACGCGGCGAACTACCCGGACGTGCCGCCGCACGCCAGGTGGCACTCGGACGACCCGTGGCTCCGCGCACCGGTCGCGCTCACGGTCACCGTGCCGCCGTCGTGGACGTGCCTGTCGAACGGCCCGGCGGTGATCGACGCCGGCGAGATCCGCACGTTCACCCCGACGGCCCCGATCGCGTCGTTCGCGGCAACGGCGGCAGCCGGCCCGTTCGTCCGGGTGCACGAATCGGTGTACGTGCCGAGGTCGCGCGCCTCGGTGGACGGTGCGGCCGTCGGTGACCTGATCGCCAGGTCGATCGCGTTCTACGAGGGCCTGCTGGTCCCGTACCCGTACCCGTACCCGAAGTGCGACGCGGTGTTCGTCCACGGCCTGCCGTCACTGGCGCTGTCGGTAGCGGGCCTGATCCTGTTCGACCAGGCCGTGCTGGACCGCCTGGACGAACCGCGCTACCTCATGACAGTGGTGAGCCACGAGGTCGCGCACGTGTGGGCAGGCAACCTGCTGGGCACGTCGTCGTGGCTGGTAGAGGGCCTGGCGGTGTACCTGAGCAGGCTCTTCGTAGAACAGGCACTACCCGGCAGCCGCCCGTGGGACGACCTACCGGACCACCCCCTACCCGACCGCCCGTACGCGCCCCACCTGGCACGAGTCCTGGCCGTCGAGTCCCGCATCGGCCGCCCCGCCGTCCTCCACGGCCTGCGAACCCTGATGACCAACCTGGCCCACCACAACGCGACCGAAGCCGACTTCGCCACCCACTGGCCCACCTAACCGCAGGTCAGGAGTAGATCGCGAACCAGATGGCGATGTAGTGGCACAGTGCCGCCAGCACGGTGGCCGCGTGGAAGAACTCGTGGTAGCCGAAGACGTGTGGCCAGGGGTTGGGCCAGCGGGTCGCGTAGAACACGGCGCCGACCGTGTAGAGCAGGCCGCCTACCAGGAGCAGGACCAGTGCCGCCACGCCCACGTGGTGCAGGAGGTCGGGTAGGACGAACACCGCCACCCAGCCCAGGGCGATGTAGATCGGCACGCCGAGCCACCTCGGGGCGTGCGGCCAGGCCAGTTTCAGCGTCACGCCGCCCAGCGCGCCCGCCCACACCACCAGCAGCACGACGTTGCCGGTACCCGGGTCCATCGCCAGCAGCGCGAACGGCGTGTAGGTGCCCGCGATGAACACGAAGATCATCGAGTGGTCGAGGCGTTTCATCCACGTCCGCGCACGCACGCTGACCCAGTTCACCCGGTGGTACAGCGCACTCACGCCGAACAGGCCGAGCACCGTCGCCCCGTACACGGACGTGGCCAGCGCGGCCTTGGCCGACACGGTGGCCGCCGCCAGGGCGATCAGCGTCGCACCGGTCGCCACCGAAACGACGAAGGACCAGAGGTGCAGCCAACCCCGCAGGCGAGGCCGCAACGCGGGCGCGGGCGACTGTGGATGCGTCGGCGTCGTCACGCCCCCGAGGTTACGGGAGCGTAGGTGGGCTGGTCAGCACACGAGGGCGTGACCACGCACACCCGGCGTACCCTCTTCGAGCGTGGGTCTTCGCGAACGAGTCAAGAGCGTGCTGCTCAAGGGTTACGAGTTCCGCCTCAACCGATGGCTCGACGGCAAGCAACGACCACGTCACGTCGGCGTGGTGCTTGACGGCAACCGCCGGTGGGCCAAGGAGGCGGGCTTCACCGACGTCGCGCACGGCCACCGCGCCGGCGCCCGCAAGATCCTCGAGCTGCTGACCTGGTGCCGCGAGGCCGAGGTCGAGGTGGTGACGCTGTGGCTGCTGTCCACGGACAACCTCAACCGGCCGGCCGAGGAGCTGGGCCCGCTGCTCGACATCATCGCCGACATTGTCGACGAGCTGGCCGAGCCCGGTAACCCGTGGCGCATCCGGCACGTCGGCGCGCTGGACATGCTGCCGACCGAGACCGCCGCCCGGCTGTCCGCGGCCTCCCTGCGCACCAAGGCCCGCACCGGCCTGGAGGTCAACGTCGCGGTCGGCTACGGCGGCCGCCAGGAGATCGCCGACGCGGTCCGCAAGCTGCTCCAGAAGCACGCCGAGTCCGGCGGCACGATCGAGGAGCTGGCCGAGGTCTTGGACGTCGACCACATCGCCGAACACCTCTACACGTCCGGTCAGCCCGACCCGGACCTGCTCATCCGCACCTCGGGCGAGCAGCGGCTGTCGGGTTTCATGCTGTGGCAGTCGGCGCACTCGGAGTTCTGGTTCTGCGAGGCCTACTGGCCGGAGTTCCGCCGCACCGACTTCCTGCGCGCCCTGCGCGACTACGCGATCCGCCACCGCCGCTTCGGGTCCTGACCACGCGATAGGGGGGCGCCGCCGAGCGGCGGTGCCCCGACGGGGACCGAGTCCGGAGGTCGCAGTCCTCGTCGATGATGTCGACTCGTCGCCGTTGACGACACGACCTACGGTGCAGTTCCTGATCGACACAACGGGTGATGAACGCTCCGTCGACCCGGTCACACCGCGGCGTCGAGGACGGCCACAGTGTTTCCGCAGGCCGACAACCGCTTCAGGGTCATTGCTCGCCCACCAGCGGCCCGTTGGTGAACTCGAGCCCGCAGCTTGGGCGAATGCGGGATGGAGGCGCCGCTCACCTTCTTGAGCGTTCTTACTCTTCTGGGGGACTCGCGGAATCACCGGTGGCTCACGTTCGGCGAACACTGCGACCTCGGTTGTGTGAATGGAGAACACAATCGAGTGGGGGCCACCGGAATGCGTTCCGGTGGCCCCCGGGTCGAAACTCACGTGAAGTCGAGATCAGTCGTCGATGATGTTGACGTCGCCGCCTGCCTCTCCGGCACGCTCACTCTCCTCTGCGCGATCCCGACTCTTCCGGAGTCTTCGGTGATCCCCGGACGTCGAGGCCCGCAGTGGAATGGTCACCCAGGAATCAGGTACCAGGGGTATCGACAGCCGCCATTGTGTGACACGTCCATCGGAACTATCACCTTAACGGCTGAGTTCCGTTCCCCGGTTCGCTGAAGAAGGCGTCCTGTGGTGACCCGTCAGCCTGTCAGTCGTCGTTGTCGTGGTGGCCGTGGCCGTGGCCGTGCGGCTTGTAGCCGTGGTGGCCGTGGTGGCCGTGGTGGCCGTGGTCGTCATCGTCCTGCTCCACGATGATGATCACGTCCTCCCAGACCGTGCAGTCGTAGCTGCCGCCCTCGGTGGCCTCGTCCTCCGTGGGGAGGAGGCCAGTGACGGTGGTAGTGATGGCGGCGCCGGCGGCGGTGATGTCGTTGTGGCAGAAGTTGACGTTGCTGTCGTCGATGTCAATCGGGAGAATGTCTTGGGCGTTGGCGGGCGACGCGAACAGCAGCATCGCCACGGTGATGGCGGAAGCTGCGCCAATCTTCTTCAACATGAAACTGACTCCTTAGTGTGTTCGATGAAGCAAGGGCTGGCTGCGTCGTCGGCGTTCCCCCGGCCGCACTGGCCG
>NZ_VKAB01000018.1 GCF_009769385.1 Saccharothrix deserti | reverse complement strand
GTAGTTAAGCCTTCCAGCGCCGATGGTACTGCACTCGTGAGGGTGTGGGAGAGTAGGACGCCGCCGAACATTCTTTCCCTCAGGGGCACCCGATACGGTCGGGTGCCCCTGAGGGCTTTTTTGCGTTCCTCCGACGGCGTGCTACCGGTTGTCGACGATGATCTGCCCTATCTCGTCGATCGTGGGGTGGTCCTTCTCGAACGGCGCGCTGTGGGGGTGCGGCGTCTCGCCCCTTGCGTTCACCCAGTCCGGCGGGGACTCGAAGACCCGGGCGCCGAAGTCCGGGTTGGCCGGGTCGCGGCCGTGGAACGGGTCTACCGTCGGTGGTCTGCGTTCGAAGATGTTCGGGTTTTCCACCGGGAACTCCGGGTTGGAGATGCTGATCGGGTCGCCCGGGGCGGTGGTGGCGTGCACGCGCTGCCCCACCTCGGCGGGGTCGACCCCGTCCAGCCTGAGTTCGCTGACGTGCTGAGTGCCCGCGCCGGGACTGGACACCAGGACCACGTCGTCGGCGGCTAGGCCGTGATCGCGGGCGGTCTGCCCGATCGTCGTCGTGCCGTAGCTGTGGCCCACCGCCGTGAGGTGCGCTTGGGGGTTCGTGGCGCGCAGACCGTCCTGGAACCGGTTGAGCGACTCCTCGGCGTTGTCGGCGTAGACCGGGCTGGCCGCCGCGGGAAAGATGTTGTCGGGTGCGTCGTAGCCGATCCAGGTGATGACGGCGGTCGACTCCTCCGCAGCCCTCCCGGCGGCTTCGGCCAGCAGCCTCGCCCGGTCGATGTCGCCACCGGCCTGGTGCAGTTCGGCCAGGGTTCCGGGCACGTACGTCGCGACGTTCTGCGCCGTGTCGGGGTTGCCGTAGGACACGATGATCTTGCCGTCGTCCGCGGTGTCGAGGCCGAGCAGGTAGTAGTTCTTGTCCATCGCGAACACGCCCCGCAGGCGCTCCAGCTCGGTTATCTGCTGGTCCAACTGCGTGAGGCGGCCGTTCTCCTGCTCCCACCGCTCCGGCTGGCGCGTGAACGCGTCGGCGAGCCGGTCCCGCTCCGCTCGCAGCGCGGCGATCTCGCGGTCGAGCACGTTGCGGTTGGCCTGGTCCCGGTCGGTGGCGGGGATGCCGTCGAGGTTGCGGACCAGGTCGGGGGAGTTCTTCACGATGTCCGCGCGTTCGCCCTCGCTCAGCGACCGCCACCAGGTGTTGACCTCCTGCGGGCTCGCCCCCGGCGGCGGGGGAGGTGTCTGCCCCACCGGCGGCCCGCCGGTGACCCGCCCGGCGGCGTCGCCGATCAGCTTGTTCACCTCGCCCGCGAGCTGCTGGGCGAACGCGTTCCGCTGCAGTTCCAGCACCTCGGGGCCGAGCCCGCCGTCGGTGATGCGCGCGTACCGGTCGGCGTTGGCGTCCAGTAGTGCCACGATCGAGTTCTTGGTGGTGGTCACCTCGTTGCCGAACGCCTCGGCACGCCGTGCCAGCTCCGCCATGTCCGCGCCGGTGGTCTCCGCGCGGCGGAGGTGGTGCTGGACGATGCCGGTGAAGACCGTGCCCGCCGCGTCCGGCCAGTCGGCGGCCATGGAGGTCATGCTGTGCTGGGCCGCGTTGGTGTACTCGGTGCCGACGCGGCGCCAGCTGTCGGCCAGCGCGCGCACGGTGTCCTCGTTCGGCTGGGGCCAGGTGGCGCCCATCGATCGCGCCCGCGCCCACAGTTCGGTGTCCGGTTCGAGCATGGCCATGTCAGCCCTCACCCGCCAAGGCGGCCTTGGACCGCTGGTCGGCGGCGACGTAGTCGACCACGGCGTCGTGGCCGGTGCGGCCGTCGGCCAGCAGCATCTCCGGCACCAGGTCCGCGACCTGCCGCACTTTCGCCGAGTCGGCGTCGTAGACGTGGTGGAAGGCCTGCCCCAGGACGTCCGTGCCGATGCCCGCCTCGCCCGCGGACAGCCCGGCCTGCCCGGCACGCCACGCGGCGGCCATGTTCTCGCCGGTGCCGGTGATGCGGTGCAGGGCGGGTTCCACCGCGTCGATCTGCATGTGCGCGAAACCACCGTTTGACATGGGCACACGGTGGCGCACGACGTCCGGACGCGGCGGTGTGGTGGCCGGTACCGGTCACGCGACGGGGCGGGCCGGTGCGACTACGTTCCTTGCCATGCACCACGAGCCCGTCGACCCCCGGACGCAGCGCCGATCCGGTGGCAACGCCTCCGTCCAAGCCGATCTCGCGACGAGCCCGTTCCGGGTCGACCGGGACCGGGTCGCCAGCTCGCCGTTCTTCGCGCGCCTCGGCGGCGTGACGCAGGTCGTCAGCTCGACCGGCTCCGGTCTGCTGGTGCACAACCGCCTCACGCACAGCCTGAAGGTCGCCCAGGCGGCACGGGCCGTCGCCGAACGCCTCAACGCCCGTCCCGACCTCGTCAACCTGCTCGACAAGCTCGGCGGCTGCGACCCGGACGTGGTGGAGGCCGCCTCCCTGGCCCACGACCTGGGGCACCCGCCGTTCGGGCACCTCGGTGAGCAGGTCCTCGACCGGTTGGCACGGCACCGGTTCGGCCTGTCCGACGGGTTCGAGGGCAACGCGCAGTCGTTCCGCATCGTCACCACCACGGACGTGCGCGGCCCGGCGGCGGTCGGGCTCGACCTCACGGTGGCGGTGCGCGCGGCGATGCTCAAGTACCCGTGGACGCGCCTGTCGTACCCCCGGCCGCACCCCAAGGACCTCGCCGCACCGCCGCGTGGCGCCGCCGAACCGGCCGACGCGCCGGGCACGGGTTCCAGCAAGTTCTCCGCCTACGTCACCGAACTCGAGGACGTCGAGCAGTCCCGCGCGTTCTACGTGGGCAGGTTGGAGCCGTGGCAGCAGACGGTCGAGGCGTCGGTCATGGACACCGCCGACGACATCGCCTACGCCATCCACGACCTGGAGGACTTCCACCGCGTGGGCGTGCTCCAGCACGCCGCCGTGTCCACCGAGCTGAACACGTGGCTGGACCACGCGGTCGAGCTGGCCGGTCTGAGCGCCGCCGACCTCGCCGCCCAGGAACGCCGACCCGGCCGTTCGCTGGAGGCGCTGCGCCGCCGGCTGCACGCCAAGGACTCGTGGGCGGTGCACGACGACGCGTTCGCGCACGCCGTGGCGAAGGTGCGGGCCGAGTTGGTCGACGGTCTGCTGGCGGTGCCGTTCGACGGTTCGGTGGAGGCGGAGCAGGCCGTGGCGGGGTTCTCCGCCCGCTGGACGCGCCGGCTGGTCGACTCGGTGGGTGTGGTCGAGGAGCCGACGACCCGTTCCGGGCACGTGGTGCTGGCGGTGCCGCAGTGGCACGAGGTGCAGGTGCTGAAGTTCGTGCACCGCCGGTTCGTGCTGCTGCGCCCGGATCTCGCGCTGCACCAACGCGGCCAGGCCCGGTTGCTGACCGCGTTGGTGGAGGCGTTGGAGCAGTGGGTGACCGACCGGCACGAGGCGAACCGGTTGCCGCGCCGGCTGCACGACCTGGTCGAGTTGGCGGGCGCCGAGTACGCGGCACTCGCCCGGACGGACCCGTCGGTGCTGGTGGGCGCCACGGGTGAGACACCGTCCGGACCGGACGCGGTCCGGGCGCTGGCGCGAGGCCGGGCGGTGGTCGACTTCATCGCCTCGCTCACGGACAACCAGGCCGCGGCGCTGCTCGACGCGTTGTCCGGACGAACCGGTCAGCTGTGGACAGATGCTTTTGTACTGTGAACTGTGATTGGAAAAACCGTCTGAGAAGTAGGCCGAACGGTGGCAGACGGTACTTGGTCGTGCGCAATACGTTGACCCGTGGTCGGGAATATCCGACCGCTGGGCCGCGTGCGTCGGGGGCACGCCCAACTGGGGGAGACGCCTGTGCGCTCACCGAGACGTCGATTCCGAAGAGACATCCTGTTCGCGGCGGGTACCGCCGCACTGCTGACCCTGGGCGTCGTGTCGCCCGCCTCCGCTGATCCGACCAAGGCGTCCAAGGGCGTCGAGGACAAGACCGCCGCGCAGATCGCCGCGCTCCAGGACATCAAGAAGTCGCTTTCCGGCGCAGAGTCCAAAGTAGACAGCGCGCTCATCGTCGAGCAGCGCCGCCGCGCGAACTCCGGCACGTTCAACAAGCTCCCCGCGCTCCAGACGGGTGTGAAGGTCCAAAGTGGAAACACCGTCGTGGTGGACATCCGCGCCTTCAAGGTCACCGACGACCTCGTGAACGCCGTGCACGCCGCGGGTGGCGGCATCCGCTCGGTCTCCACCGAGGGTGCGACGGTCCGGGCCCAGCTGCCCCTCAACGCGCTCACCAAGCTCTCGGCCCGCGGCGACGTCCGCCGCGTCGAGACCGCGGTGGAGTTCAAGACGTTCAACAAGAAGGACCGCAAGGCCGACCAGGCTCCCCTCACCAAGGAGGAGAAGGCCAAGCAGGTCGAGGACCGCACCCGCGAGGCGCTGATCTCGGCGCAGGCGGTCAAGACCAACGAGGGCGACCGCGCGCACGCCGCCGACACCGCCCGCGGCGACTTCCACGTCACCGGCACCGGCGTGAAGCTCTGCGCGCTGTCCGACGGCGTCGACTCCCTGGCCGCGTCGCAGGCCGCCGGCGAACTGCCCGCCGGCGTGGAGGTGTTGCCCAACCAGGAGGGCGACGGCGACGAGGGCACCGCGATGCTGGAGATCCTGCACGACATCGCGCCCAACGCCAGCCTCGGCTTCGCCACCGCGATCAACGGCGACGCGAGCTTCGCCGACAACATCCGCAGCCTGCGGTTCCAGATGGGCTGCGACGTCATCGTCGACGACATCCTCTACTTCAACGAGTCGCCGTTCCAGGACGGTGTGATCGCGCGCGCCGTGGACGCGGTCACCGCCGACGGCGCGATGTTCTTCTCCTCCGCGGGCAACGAGGGCAACGTCGCGGACGGCACCTCGGGCCACTGGGAGGGCCGGTTCGTCGACTCCGGTGTGGGCGTCGGCAAGTTCGCGGGCACCGCGCACGACTTCAACCCCTCGCCCGACGCCAAGCAGGTGTTCAACCCGCTGTCGGAGAGCTCGACCGGCGTGCCCGTGACGCTGTTCTGGTCCGACCCGCTGGCCTCGTCGTTCAACGACTACGACCTGTACCTGGCGAACTCGCAGGGCAACGTGGTGACGTTCAGCCAGGGCACGCAGGACGGCACGCAGGACCCGTACGAGCGGCTGAACACGCCGACCAGCGGCTCCGGTCTGCGGCTGGCCGTGGTGAAGTTCCGCGGTGAGGACAAGTACCTGTCGCTGTCCGCCCTGGGCGGTCGTTTCAAGGACTCCTCCGACGGGCTCAAGAAGTTCGCGACGCCCGGCGTGACCCGCGGCCACTCCGCGGCCAAGGGCGCGATCAGCGTCGCGGCGGCCCCGGCGCGCGACGCGCTGCCGTCCGCCCTGGAGCCGGGCGACCCGGCCAACCCGAAGGGCCCGTTCCCGAACGCCTACGACGGCACGCAGAAGCCCGAGCGGTTCACTTCGGACGGTCCGCGCCGGATCTTCTTCGCGCCCGACGGCACCCCGAGCGAGGAGGTCCGGCAGAAGCCCGACCTGACCGCGGCGGACGGCGTGCAGACCAGCGTGCCCGGTTTCAACCCGTTCTTCGGCACCTCGGCGGCCGCGCCGAACGCCGCGGGCATCGCGGGTCTGGTCCTGTCCGGCAACCCCGGCCTCTCCCCGGCCGAGGTGCGCGAGGCGATGACCGCCACCGCGCTCGACATCGTCGAGGCCGGTGTGGACAACCGCACCGGCGCCGGCGTCGTGCGGGCCGACCTGGTCCTGGCCTACACCGGCGCCTCGCCGCAGCCGCTGGCGAAGGCGCAGAAGCCGTCCGTGGTCAACGACGCCGACGGCAGCCAGTACCTCAAGCCGGGCACCACCGCGACGATCACCGTCCCGGTGCTCAACGCCGGTGACGGCACCGCCGCGTCGACCAGCCTCGTGCTCACCACGCCCACCGCGGGCGTGACGATCGCGCCGCGGTCGAAGTACTACGGCAACGTCGAGGTCGGTCAGACGGTGACCAACACGTTCAAGGTGACCGTGCCCGCCTCGGCGCAGGTCGGCACGGGTATCCGGCTGGACGCGCGGGTGACCTTCGCGGGTTCGACGTCACCGACCACGAGCGTGTTCTCGCTCAACGTCGGCGAGCCGTCGCGTGACACCAAGACGTTCGCGTACGGCGGGCCCGCAGTGGCCGTGCCGGACAACGACGCCACGGGTGCGACGGTGTCGATCCCGGTCAGCGGGATCGGCCGCGGGGCGAAGATCGCGTTCACGATCGACGGCGACACGTGCAACGCGAACACGGGTGCGACGACGGTCGGCATCGACCACACGTTCGTCGGTGACCTGGTCGGCACGCTGACCTCGCCGTCCGGCGCGACGGCCACGGTGTTCCAGCGCAACGGCAGCACCGGCAACAACCTGTGCCAGGTCGTGTTCGACGACTCCGCGGCGCAGCCGTTCTCGTCGGTGACCAGCGCGCAGGCGCCGTTCACCGGCACCTGGCGGCCCACCACCTCGCTGAGCGCGCTGCTCGCCGAACCGGTGGACGGCACGTGGACGTTCAAGGTGGTGGACAACGCCTCGTCCGACCTCGGCTCGATCCGCGCGGTCTCCCTGAAGATCAACGGTTACGTTTAACGACCGGTTCCCTGTGAAAAAGGGCCCCGGGAGCACGCTCCCGGGGCCCTTCCACCGCGCCTGTTACTTCGGCCACTCCCAGCGGATGCCGAACACGCCGGGCCCGAAACCGAGCGCCACGGCGTGCACGCCGCCCGCGGCGTCCAGGGCCAGGTTGCGGCGCCGGGACGGGGTGTCGTCACCGGCGGGCACGCTGAACTGCTGGCAGCGGGCGGGCAGGTTCGACTGGTCGAACCGCACCTCGATCACGTACTCGCGCACCGGCAGCCGGAACTTCCGGGCGAAGGTGTTGTTGCCCGCCGGGTAGTGGCCCTCGGCGAACAGCAGCTCGTACTCCATGATGATCGTCTCGCCCCTGGTCAGGGGCCGGTCGAACATCATCTCGGCGGCCATGATGTTGGCCTCGGTGTCCTCGACCACCCGTCCCAGGTGGCAGTTGCGCAGGTTCACCACCTGCGGCAGCACGTTGGCCTGCTCGGTCTCGAAGACCAGCGCCCACCGGTCCGGGCCGTCCTGCTCGGCGCGCAGGATCTGGCGCACCCACACCGAACGCTGACCGCCGTCCGCGGCGATCTCGATCCGGTCGTGCTGGCTGATCCGACCCAGCTTCACGTCCGAGGACGTGTCCACCTTCGTGAGCAGGTTCGCCACCCGCTCGCGACGCGCCCACAGCGCGTCTATCGGCATCATCGTCGTCGGCCGCGACCGCCTGCCGCGCGGGCGCGGCGGGCCGAGCAGTGCCGACAGGCCGGACTGCGGCACGCCGAGCACGGTCTCCAGGTGGCGCAGCGCCTCCAGCGACTCGGGTCGCTCGGGTCGGCGTCGGCCGGACTGCCAGTAGCTCAGCGTCGCGACGCTGATGGTGACCCCGCGCAGCGCGAGCCGGTGCTGGATGCGGTCGAGACTCAGCCTGCTGGCTTTGATCGCGGCTCTCAGCGCCTCGGGGAACGGTCCCGTGGTGAGAAGCTGCGCAAGACTGCCGTGTCCCGCCGAGTCGAGTTCGTCGACGGACAGGTTGGGTCGACCGGCAGCGTTGGTCATTGTGACTCCCCGCTGTCATGAGATCACGCCCCAGTGACCCTACCCGCCAACGCAGGGCGTTGGTGCCTTCCAGGTGGAGTCAATGATTGGGCCATACGGGTTACGAGTTGATGGGATGGGCATCGTTCTGTCAAGTGGTGAACATCCGGGCTCTTCCCTTTGTAAACCCGTCGGTAACATTGTGCAACGGTGGGTTCGAACGAGTGCCGGCGGGGCCTTCGGACTGCTAGGTCGTGGTGATCGTCCGGGTGGACCGCGGGGGCTGCCCCGGGCCGTTGGCGGTCACTGATCCATTGGCCCTACTGTGTGCCCGGTGACCGCCGCCCAGGACCTCGTGCCCGTGCCGGAGGACCCGCTGACGGAGGTCGCCGCCGCGGTGCTCGGCGCCGGCCACCACGTGGTGATCGACCTGCTCGACGTCGTGCGCCACCACGGCGGTCCGCCGGTGGACGTGGTCCGCGCCGGTGACGACCTGCTGCCCCGGTTGGCCCACGAGAACGCGTTGGACCAGGCGCTGCTGCTGGCCCGGCAGGCGCTGCGGCCCGGTGGGCTGTTCCTCGCCGCCGTGCCCGAGCTGGACAAACTCGGTCGGCTCCGGCCCACCGCGCCGCCGCCGAAGGTGTCCGGGCGCGGGGTGGACCGGCAGGTGACCGTGCAGCTGTGGGACTGGGCGGCCGACGGCGAGTCCTACGCTCTCGAGGTCGTGCAGCTGGTGCGCGGCGCGGAGACGTGGGAGGTGGCGAACACCGTGTCGACCCGGCACCGGGTGCTGTCGCCCGAGCAGATCTCCGCCTCGCTGAGCGACGCGGGGTTCGGCGCGGTGCAGCGGCTGTCGCCCGCCGAGTGCGGGCACCCGCTGCCGGTGTGGGTCGCGGTCGCGCCGGCATGAGCGTCGCGTCGGCATGAGCGAGCTTGCGAGCGAATCGTTCAACACAGCGCACCCTGCTCTTGCCACGCCGAGCGCCGGCGAGGCGTGTGCATGAGCAGGGTGCGCCCGGTCGCCGGTGGCGGGCGGGCGGTCGAGGTCCCGCCGGAACGCCTGGAAGGGTGGTTCTCCCGGTTCGGCTCCCGGCACGGCGGGGTGGTCTCCACTTCGGTGACGCCTGGTCGTTGCGTGGTCACGGCGGTGGACGGGACTACGGCTTCCGCGTCGGCCGCCTTCGGTGAATTCACCCCTACGGGTGAGGTTGATGGTCTGGCGCTCGACGCGTTGATGGCTTATGCGCTTGCCTCGCGTCGGATCGGGCTCCTGCTGGTGCGGCTCGGTGGGCACAGCATCGGGGTGGCGCAGGACGGTGTGGTGCTCGTGTCGACTACCGACAGTCGTCAGGTGCACGGGCGCAACAAGGCCGGCGGGTGGTCGCAGCAGCGGTTCGCGCGGCGTCGGGAGGGGCAGGCGCGGGTCGCCCTCCAGGCCGCGGCGGACGACGCGGCGCGGGTGCTGGTGCCTCGGCTGGGCGAGCTGGACGCCGTCGTGCTCGGTGGTGACCGTCAGGCGTTGGACGCGCTGCGGGGTGACCGCCGGCTGGACGAGGTGTTCGCGTTGGCGTCACCGCGGGTGTTGGACGTGCCGGAGCCCCGGCGGGCGGTGCTGGACGAGGCCGCCGTCCGAGCCCGTGCGGTGGAGATCGTCGTCCGGGAAACCCGCCGGAACTCGTGACAACCCCCGCCGGTCCCAACCGCATTCATAAGGGTGAGGGGGCACCGAACAGCGGTGACCTCACAAGCCCGAGGAGCAGTCTTGCTGCGCAAACGAGTCGCACTGGTGGCGGCGGGGGCCGTCGTGGTCGGCGGTCTGGCCGTGGCGGGGACGGCGCTGGCGTCCGGCGGCGGTGACGAGGAGCCCACGCCGACCACGTCCCGTCCCGTGACGACCACCACCTCGCCGCAGTCGACGGTCACCCAGCCGCCGACCACCAGCCGGCCGCCGATCAGCACCACCATGCCGCCGAGCAACGGGCCCTGGCCGACTACGACGCGTCCGGAGCCGACCACGTCGCGGCCGCAGTCGACGCCGCCGTGGCCGACGACCACCACGCGTCCCGAGCCAACCTCGTCGCAGCCGCCGTCGACGACGACGATCGAGACGTCGCCCGGGCCGTCGTACCCGGTGGAGACCACCACGACGCGGCCGGCGTGGCCGACGACGACGGTGACCACGAGGCGCTGACGGCGTGAGCTGGGACGCGGAATTCACCCACTACTTCGACCGGTGTGCCGACTCGATGCGCTTCACCGCGTTCTTGTTGTGCGGCAATCACCACGAGGCCGAAGACGTGGTGCAGTCCGCGTTCCTCAAGCTCTACCTGGCGGGGCCGAAGCTGGCGCAGCGCGAGGGGCTGGACGCCTACCTCCGGCAGATCGTGGTGCGGACGTTCCTGGCCGAGCGCCGCCGGGTGCGGTGGAAACGGGAGAAGCTCACCGACTCGTTACCGGAGATGCCGGTGGCGGAGTCGTTGAGCGAGGACAAGCTGGTCGTGTGGCACGCGCTGGCCGCCGTGCCCGCCAAGCAGCGGGCGACGCTGGTGCTGCGCTACTGGCACGACCTGGGGGTGGAGGAGACGGCCGCGGCGCTCGGTTGCTCGGTGGGCACGGTGAAGAGCAACACGAGCCGCGGCCTCAAGGCGTTGAAGCAGAGGCTGGGACCGGAGTTCGGCGAGTTGTGGCAGGAGGTGTCGCGCGGTGCTCGAGGATGAACTGAAGAAGACGTTCGAAGAACTGAACATCCAGCCGCCGCCACGCACGTTCAGCGCGGTGGACATCGTCCACCGGGGCACCCGCGTCAAACGCCGCCGTCGCGCCTACGCGGTAGGTGCGACGGGCATCGGCACAGCCGCGATGGTGGCCGTGGTGGTCGCCTTCGCCCTCAACCAGCCCCAGGGCCAGAACGACAACAGCCCAGCCGGCCCGCCCGCGCCGGAAAGCGCCACCAGCACCCCCGTCCAGACCACCACCCCCGGCAGCACCGAACCGGAGGACCCCACCTCGTCGAGCGAAGGCCCGCCGCCGTCCACGACCCGCCCCCCACTCCAGCCGACCGGCACGACGACCCCGAGAACAACAACCACGACGACCGTGACCACGATCCCAAGCGTCGGAACCACACCCCCGTACACCGACACCACACGCACCGAATCAACCACCCAGATCCAACAAACCAGCCGCCCCCCACAAATCACCACCACCCGCTGACCCCGAACCCCGAACCCCGAACCCCGATCTGCGGATCTGCCGTCCTGTCGTCCTGCCTGCCTGCCCTCTTGCCTGCCGACCGTGCTGGTCTACCCAAAGGGCCCGGTCTAGCCCAAGGTGCCGGTGGCCAGCAGGCCGCCGTCCACGCGCACGGTCTCCCCGGTTATCCACTCCGCCGCGTCCGACGCCAGGAACACCACCAACCGCGCGACGTCCTCCGGCACCCCGAGCCGCTTCATCGGGTATCCGTTCGCCGCCTCCTCCTCGCGCCCGCTGTACAGCGCCTCCGCGAAACGCGTCTTCACCACCGCCGGCGCGACGGCGTTCACCCGCACCTTCGGCCCGAGCTGCCACGCCAACTCCTCCGTCAACCGGATCAGCGCCGCCTTGCTCGCCCCGTACGCCCCGATCACCCCGGTCGACCTCAGCCCACTCACCGAGGCGATGTTCACCACGACCCCGCCGTGCTCCTGCATCCACGCCTTCCACGCCAGCTGCACGAACCCCAACGCGGCCACCACGTTCACGTCGAAGATCTTCCGCACCGCATCGAGGTCCGCATCCACCAAAGCCCCGAACACGGGGTTGATGCCGGTGTTGTTCACGAGCACGTCCAGTCGCCCGAACCGCTCCACGGTCGACTCGACGGCCTCCGCCCGGTCGTCGGCGCTGCCCGCGTTCCCCGGCACCGCAAACACCCGATCGGGTGACACGCCCGCTGTTGACGCCAGCGAAGCAGCCGCCTCCTCGACGGCCTCCGCCTTGCGCGCCGTGATCGTGACCGACGCCCCGCGCGACAGCAGCTCCGACGCGATGCCGCGCCCGATACCCCGACTCGCGCCCGTGACCAGGGCGACCTTGCCCGTGAAGTCCGAAGTCATAGCGCGCAATCTATGCCGGTGGACACACCGTGATAATCAAGTGGCGTCCACCCCGTAGACTGGGTTCGTGGTCATCTTGATCGAGTAGGTCCCGCGCCAGCTGCTGCGCCGTTGACCTCGCATGACCACACACCGGAGTAGAACTTGATCACCGCAACCGATCTCGAGTTGCGCGCGGGCTCGCGCATCCTGCTGTCCGACGCCACCCTTCGCGTCCAGCCCGGCGACCGCATCGGCCTCGTCGGCCGCAACGGCGCCGGCAAGACGACCTCCCTGCGCGTCCTCGCGGGCGAGGGCCAGCCGTACGCGGGCGAGGTGCGTCGCACCGGCGAGTTGGGCTACCTGCCGCAGGACCCGCGCGAAGGCGACCTGTCGGTCATCGCCAAGGACCGCGTGCTGTCCGCCCGAGGCCTGGACCAGCTGCTCCGCGACATGGAGAAGATGCAGTCCGCGATGGCCGAGCTGGTGGACGACGCCGAGTTGCAGGAGGCCGTGCGCAAGTACGGCCGGCTCGAAGAGCGGTTCTCGGCCCTCGGCGGGTACGCGGCCGAGAGCGAAGCCGCCCGCATCTGCGCCAACCTGGGCCTGGCCGACCGCGTGCTGGCCCAGCCGCTGCGCACCCTGTCCGGTGGTCAACGCCGGCGCGTCGAGCTGGCCCGCATCCTGTTCGCCGCCTCCGAGGGTGGTGTCGGCACGAAGTCCAGCACGATCCTGCTGATCGACGAGCCGACCAACCACCTCGACGCGGACTCGATCGCGTGGCTGCGCGGGTTCCTCAAGTCCCACGAGGGCGGCCTGGTCGTGATCAGCCACGACGTCGAACTGCTCGACGACGTGGTCAACAAGGTGTGGTTCCTCGACGCGACGCGCGGCGAGGTCGACATCTACAACATGGGCTGGAAGAAGTACCTCGAGGCGCGTGCCGCCGACGAGAAGCGCCGCCGTCGTGAGCGCGCCAACGCGGAGAAGAAGGCCGGCGCGCTCATGGCGCAGGCGGACAAGATGCGCGCGAAGGCGACCAAGGCCGTTGCCGCGCAGAACATGGCCCGCCGCGCCGAGAAGCTGCTGTCCGGCCTGGAGGACACCCGCCAGGCGGACAAGGTCGCCAAGATCCGCTTCCCGCAGCCCGCCCCGTGCGGCAAGACGCCGTTGACCGCCGAGGGGCTGAGCAAGTCGTACGGCTCGCTGGAGGTCTTCACCGGTGTCGACCTGGCCATCGACCGCGGTTCGCGGGTGGTCATCCTCGGGCTGAACGGCGCGGGCAAGACCACGCTGCTGCGGCTGATCGGCTCGATGGAGCGCCCGGACAGCGGCGAGGTGATCGCCGGTCACGGCCTCAAGCTCGGGTACTTCGCCCAGGAGCACGAGACGTTGGACCACGAGGCCACGGTGTGGCAGAACATCCGCCACGCCGCGCCGGACGTGGGGGAGCAGCAGTTGCGTTCGCTGCTCGGCACGTTCCTGTTCAGCGGTGAGCAGCTGGAACAGCCCGCGGGCACGCTGTCGGGTGGCGAGAAGACCCGGTTGGCGCTGGCCGGGCTGGTGTCGAGTGCGGCGAACGTGCTGCTGCTGGACGAGCCGACCAACAACCTCGACCCGGCCAGCCGCGAGCAGGTGCTCGACGCGCTGCGCCGCTACGAGGGCGCGGTCGTCCTCGTCACGCACGACCCGGGCGCGGTCGAGGCGCTTGAGCCCGAGCGGGTGATCCTGCTGCCCGACGGGACCGAGGACCACTGGTCGCAGGAGTACCTGGAACTCGTGCAGTTGGCCTGAGCCAACGGTTTTCGCCGCTCGTCCCCCAACGTGAGCACTGATCGACTCTCAGTGATCTAACGACCGCTCGCAGATCATTTCGCTTGATCACCTGGCGTTCTTGGTCTTCGTGTTCGATCATTGCGTCGACAGGGGCTTTTCACGGCCCGACCTGCTGTCTACGGAAGGCGGGACAAGGTGGCTGACCTGAAGAAGGGTGCCCGGATCACCGGCGCCACGCGGGACAAGCTGGCCGCTGACCTGAAGAAGAAGTACGAAAAGGGCGCGAGCATCCGGGCACTGGCCGAGTCCACCGGACGCTCCTATGGCTTCGTGCACCGGGTGCTCAGCGAGTCCGGTGTGCAGCTGCGCGGTCGCGGTGGCGCCACCCGCACGAAGAAGAAGTAAGCTACCCTCCGGTAACCACACGGCGTCGGGGAGAGACGGCGCCTGACGAAACCCGGAGGTTCGCGCATGTCGGCACCGACCACCATCGACGCCGACCTGCTGAAACGCGGAGGCGTGCGGCTCGTCGTCGACGGACCACGCGCGACGATCACGCTTGACCGTCCCGATGTGCTCAACGCGCAGACGCCGTCGATGTGGGTGGCGTTGCGGACGATCGGCGAACAGCTGGGCCCGGACGTCCGCGTGGTGGTCGTCCGGGGTTCCGGTCGTGCCTTCTCCGCCGGCCTCGACCGGAGGATGTTCACTGGCGCCCCGGTGGAGGGCGAACCGGGTCTGCCGGAGATCACGCGGCGTGGACCCGAAGACGGTGCTGCGCTGATCGCGGAGTTCCAAGAAGGCTTCCGCTGGCTGCGCGACCCGGCTCGGGTGACGATCGCCGCGGTCCGCGGGCACGCGATCGGCGCGGGCTTCCAGCTCGCTCTCGCGTGCGACTTCCGCGTGGCCGCCGACGACGTCAAGTTCTGCATGGCCGAGACCTCCCTCGGTCTGGTGCCCGACCTGGGCGGCACGTTGCCCCTGGTGCGCCTGGTCGGGTACTCGCGCGCGGCCGAGATCTGCCTGACCGGACGTCGGGTGGACGCCGACGAGGCGTTGCGAATCGGCCTCGCGAATTCCGTCGTGCCCGCGGACGGTCTGGACGCGGCGGTGGACGACCTGGTCGCACAGGTGTTGCGCCCGATGCCGGGCGCGGTGCGTGAGACGCTGGCGCTGCTGGCGTCGGCGGCGGGCGGTGCGTCCGAGGAGCAGCAGTTGCGGGCCGAGCGCGAGGCCCAGCTGCGCCGCCTGGCGGAACTCACGGCCCTGATCACAGCCCAGAGCTGACCCTCGTCCGGACACGACCGGGTGAGATCGGCCTGGGAGGTGTACGGACCCGGACCACCCACCTCCCCGAACACCGTGCGTGACATGCGTGCGAAACGGGAACGTCACGCGCCCCGCGGGCGTTGCTGTCTGTCGTGGACGGTTCCTGGGCCTTGATGCGCAGTGCGATGCAGGCGTCGGACGTGCCGACGGGGGTGCGGCGCGGCACGTTTCGGCGGGTGTTGGGGTTCGCTCGGCCGCATCGGGCCAAGTTGGTCGTATTCCTGCTGCTCACGGTGGTGTCCGCGGTTCTCGCGGTGAGCACGCCGGTGCTGGCGGGGCGGGTGGTGGACGCCATTGTCGGCGGGCGTGACGTGTCCGTCGTGGTGTGGCTGGCGGTGGTGATCGCGGGTATCGCGGTGCTGGACGCGGCGCTCGGGCTGGTCGAGAGGTGGCAGTCTTCGCGGATCGGGGAGGGGCTGATCCACGACCTGCGCCGCACCGTCTACGAGCACGTGCAGCGCATGCCCGTCGCCTTCTTCACCCGAACGCGCACCGGCGCGTTGGTGAGCCGGCTGAACAACGACGTGATCGGCGCGCAGCGGGCGTTCACCTCGACGCTGTCGGGCGTCGTCACCAACGTCATCCAGCTCGGCCTCTCCCTCGGCGTGATGTTCACCCTTTCGTGGCAGGTGACGGCTCTGGCCCTGGTGCTGCTGCCGGTGTTCGTGCTGCCCGCCCGCCGGATGGGCAGCCGGATGGCGGACCTCCAGCGCGAGGCGTCCACCCTGAACGCCGGCATGACGACCCAGATGACCGAACGGTTCTCCGCACCGGGCGCGACGCTCGTGAAGCTGTTCGGCCGACCGGAAGCCGAAGCGGCCGAGTTCGCCGAACGGGCCGCGCGCGTCCGCGACATCGGCGTCCGCACGGCGATGGCCACCCGCTGGTTCATGACCGGCCTGACCCTGGTGTCGGCACTCGCCCAAGCCCTCGTCTACGGCCTCGGCGGGTACCTGGCGCTGACCGGCCACCTGGCCGCGGGCACGGTGGTGTCGCTCGCCCTGCTCCTCACCCGCCTGTACTCGCCGCTCACGGCACTGGCCAACGCGCGCGTCGACGTGATGACCGCGCTGGTCTCGTTCGAACGGGTCTTCGAAGTGCTGGACCTCAAGCCCGTGATCGCCGAGTCGGACCGCCCGCGCGCGGTGCCGGACGGGCCGGTGTCGGTCGAGTTCGACGACGTCCGGTTCGCCTACCCGGCCGCGGACAAGGTGTCCCTCGCCTCACTGGAGTCGGTGGCCACCTTGGACGCGCGCGGCGGCGAGGAGGTGCTGCACGGGATCAGTTTCCGGGCCGAACCCGGCCAGTTGGTGGCGCTCGTCGGATCGTCCGGGGCGGGCAAGTCGACCATCGCCTCGCTGGTCCCGCGACTGTACGACGTGGATTCCGGCGCGGTCCGGCTGTCCGACGTCGACGTGCGCGAGCTGTCGTTCGACTCGCTGCGCGGCGCCGTCGGCGTGGTCACGCAGGACGGCCACCTGTTCCACGACACGATCCGCGCGAACCTGAGCTACCCGCGCCCGGAGGCGAGCGAGGACGACCTGTGGGACGCGCTGCGCCGGGCACGCCTGGACCACCTGGTCGAATCGCTGCCCGACGGCCTCGACACGGTGGTGGGGGAGCGCGGCTACCGGCTCTCCGGCGGTGAACGTCAGCGGCTCACCATCGCCCGCCTGCTGCTGGCCCGGCCGCGCGTGGTGATCCTGGACGAGGCGACCGCCCACCTCGACTCCGAGTCGGAGGCCGCGGTGCAGGTCGCGTTGACCGAGGCGCTGCGCGGCCGGACCGCGTTGGTCATCGCGCACCGGCTGTCCACCGTTCGCGCGGCCGACCAGATCCTGGTCGTGGAGGACGGACGCGTGGTGGAACGCGGCACGCACACCGAACTGCTGGCCGCCGAGGGGCGCTACGCCGAGCTGTACCACACGCAGTTCGACGAAGCGCCCGCCGAGAGCCGGGAGGCGAGTCCGGACACGAGCCTGGAGACGGCGGCCGTCTGAAGCCGGGCTAGATCCCGCTGAGGAACGTGCCGGTGGCGGCCACCGCGACCTTGGACGAGCCGCCCTCCACCACCAGCACGGAGAACGCCAGGTCGCCCTGGTAGCCGATGAACCACCCGTGCGACCGCGTGCCGTCACCGAACTGGGCGGTGCCGGTCTTGCCCCGCACCCCGCCGTAGGCCGCCAGCTCGCGCGCCGTGCCGCCGGTGACGACGTCGCTCATCATCGACCGCAGCGCCCCCGTGACGCCGCCCGGCAACGCCGCCGGCCGATCGCCCTCGGTGGGGATCTCCCGGATCAGCTGCGGCACCGGCGTGCGACCGCTCGCCACCGTCGCCGCCACCAGAGCCATGCCGAACGGCGTCGTCTGCACCTTGCCCTGCCCGATGCCCGCCTCCACCCGGGCCGGCACCGACTCGGCGGGCGGGACCTTGCCGGTGACCGTGGTGATGCCCGCGACGGTGAAGTCCGACGCCAGCCCGAAGTAGGCGGCGGCGTCCGGCAGCGCCGAAGCGGGCAGCGTCGCCGCCAACTGGCTGAAGCTGGTGTTGCACGACGCCGCGAACGCCCGGCGCAGCGGCACGGTGCCCAGCTCGAACGAGTCCTCGTTGGTGATCTGCCGGGTGCCGATGGTCGCCTCGCCCGGACATTCCACCGGCGTGTCGGCCGTCGCGAGGCCGCCGGTCAACGCCGCCGTGGCGGTCACCACCTTGAACGTCGAACCAGGCTCGAAGTAGCCGGTGAGCGAGATCGGCCCCTGCCCGTCGGCGAGCGCGTTCTGCGCCACCGCCAGGATCTCGCCGTTGGACGGCTGGATCGCCACCAGCACGGCCGCCTGCCCGACCTGGTCGACCGCGGTCTGCGCGGCGGCCTGCGTCTTCGGGTCGAGGGTGACCGTCATCGACTGCCTGGTCTGCGCCTTCTGCTCCTGCAGCACCGTCACCGGCGTGCCGGCCGCGTCCACGATGGCGACCTGCCAACCGGGAACCCCGGTCAGCGAGCCGACGCTCTGCCGCACCGAGTTCATCACCGTCGGCGCGAAACCCGGCGGCACCGGCTGCCCGGTGCGGTCGACCAGCGCGCCGTCACCGGACGTCGTGGTGTAGGCCAGGCTCTGGCCCTCGGTGAGCTGCGGGTGCAGCACGGTCGGCGACCAGTGCACCCGCCACTTGTCGTCCGCCAGGCGCATCTCGAGCTTGGTCTGGTACTTCAACGGCACGCCGCCGGGCAGCGTCCAGGCGACGTCCGCGTCGATCGTGGTCGTCGTGGTGCCGTCCGGGACCTGCGGCGTGCGGCCGAGCTGTGCGCGGTACGACGTGCCCGGCATGCCCTGCTGCAGCCGGGCGATCGCGGCGCCCGCCGCGTCCGCCGCGTCGGTGACCGCCGCCGCCTGTCCCGCCTGGCCGGACATCAGCGCGGTGGTGAACTCCTGGGCGACGACCCCCGGCCCGGCCACGACCTTGTCGGGCTTGCTCTCGGCCTCCGGCTCGCCGCCCGACCACACCACCATCACGCCCGCGACGATCACCGCGACCGCGGCGGTGCCCCCACCGGCCAACACCCAGCGCTTCGTTCTCTTGTTCACGAAGAACCCCCCTTACGGGTCGGAGGCTAACCCGACCGTGTGGAGAATTCGTGAATACGATTCATCCCAGCTGGGGCACCCGCGTCTGGTACTTGCGCAGCAGGTCCGCGTTGGCCTTGTCGCCGCCCTCGACGTTCGCGCTCCGCCACAACGGCAGCGGCACGCCCGCCTCGGCGGCCTTGTCGAACAGCCGCACCATCAGCAGGTTCCACAGGAACGTGGTGGCGAGCGTGGACACGGCGGCGGTGACGGGGTTGTCGGCCGGGTAGGTGGCGTCACCCGGCGGGACCATGTTGTCCAGCACGACGGTGGCGTTCTCGGCGAGCGTCGTGCCCGCGCGGCGCGGTGCGAGGGCGCTCGCCGCGACCGACGTCACCGCGACCACGGGGCAGCCGGCGTCCGCCGCGAGCACCGCGAGTTCCACCGGGTACGGGTTCACGCCCGAGGTGGAGAAGACGAACAGCACGTCGTGCGCGGCCAGGCGGGTTTCGCGCAGCACCTCGGCGGCCAGGCCGGAGCGGCGTTCGGCGGCGGTGCTGCTGACCGCGCCGTGCATGGGCAGCAGTTCCGGGTGGTAGACGGGGCGGACGCAGGCCAGGCCGCCCGCGCGGTAGAAGGTCTCGGCGACCGCGGCGAGCGAGTGGCCCGCGCCCGCCGTGAGCACCATGCCGTCCGCGCGCACGCTCGCCAGCACCAGTTCGGCCACGTCGTCCAGCGCGGCCGCGTTCTGCTGCTCCACCCTGGTGAGGTGGGTCCGCACGACGTCGCCGTAGTCGGAGCCGGTCACGGTCTCGGTCGTCATGCGGTCCTCCACCTTTGGTCTATACCAACCTGTGCTCGAAAGTCCTACCGGATCGTCCCACCACCCGCCAGGGTGTTGACGTTCGAACATGCGTGATGTTCAAATGAACACCATGGATGTGTCGTGGCGACACGAGAAGATCCTCCAGCGACTCCGGGGCGGCGAGCGGGTGGCCGTCGGCACCCTGGCCGAGCTGGTGGGCGCCTCGGAGATGACGGTGCGGCGCGATCTCGACGCGTTGGAGCGGGAAGGGCTGCTGCGGCGCGTGCGCGGCGCGGCGGTCAGCATGCTGACGGGGGAGGAGACGCCGTACGCGGCGCGGTCCCGGCAGCGGCTGGAGGCCAAGCGGCGCATCGGCGGCGCGGTCGCCGAACTGCTGGACGACGGCGAGACGGTCGTGCTCGACAGCGGCAGCACCACGTTGGAGGTCGCGCGGAAGCTCACCGACCGGCGGATGACCGTGCTGACCCTGTCCCTGCACTCGGCCGATGCGCTGCGGGGTGCGGAGCAGGTGCGGCTCGTGCTGCCGGGCGGCGACATCCGGCCCGGTGAGCTGGCGTTCGTCGGGCCGCTCACCGAGCACGCGTTCACCGTGATGAGGTTCGACACGATGGTGCTCAGCAGCTGCGGGTTGAGCGCGCGCAACGGCGTCTCGGCGCACGACCTCGCCGAGAGCGCGGTGAAGAAGGCGGGCGTCGAGGCGTCCGCGCGGGTCGTCGCGGCGATCGACAGCTCGAAGTTCGGGCGCACCGCGTTCGGCCGCGTGTGCCCGGTGGAGTGGATCGACGTCCTGGTCACCGACTCGGACGCCCCGGAGGACGAGGTGTCCCGGCTGCGGGAGGCCGGTGTGGAGGTTCGGCTTGTCTGAGGCAGCGGTGCACTCACCACCCCGCCGCGCGCGGGTGGCGACGGCGATCGTCTTCGCCGTGCACGCGGCCGTGTTCGCCGCGTGGACGCCCCACGTCCCGGCGGTGAAGGACCGGCTGGAGCTCAACGACGGCACGTTGGGGTTGACGCTGCTCGGCGCGCCGGTGGGCTCGGTGGTCGCGATGCTGCTCGTCGGCGGCTGGGTGGCGCGGTGGGGCAGCAGGCGGGTCGTGCTGGCGATGTTCGTCGCCTACGGGGTGGCGTCGCCGTTATTGGGGTTGGCGTGGGAGCCGTGGGCTTTGTTCGTGGGGCTGGCGCTGTGGGGCGGGTTCCAGGGTGCGCTGGACGTGGCGATGAACTCGCAGGGCATCGCGGTCGAGGCGGGGTACGGCCGGCCGATCCTGTCGAGCTTCCACGCGTGGTGGAGCTTCGGCGGGTTCGTCGGTGTCGGGCTGGGCGCGGTGGCGATCGCGGTGGGGCTGGACCTGACCACGCAGATGTTCGTCGTGACCGGTCTGGTGCTGCTGCTGGCGTTCCCGTTGACCAAGGCGATGCTGGGTGACGATCACGCGGTGGACGAGCACAAGCTCGGCCTGCCGTGGCGCGACAAGCGGGTGCTGCTGCTGGGCGCGATCATGTTCGCGGGCCTGCTGTGCGAGGGCGCGGTGGGCGACTGGGCGGCGCTGTACCTGCGGGAAACCGTCGGGGTGACGGCGGAGCGCGCGGGCTGGGGGTACGCCGTGTTCGCCGCGCTGATGTTCCTGGGGCGCGTGATGGGCGACCGGTGGGTGGTGCGCTTCGGCGCGGCCCGGGTCGTCGGCGGCCTGGCCGCGGTCGGTGCGGTCGGCATGGCGGTGGCGTTGGTGGTGGGCGAGTTCTGGATGGCTCTCGTCGGCTTCGGCGCCTTCGGCCTCGGCTTGGCGTGCATCGTCCCGGTGGCGTTCAGCGCGGCGGCGGCCCAGTCCGACGCCCACGCCGCGCAGGCGATCGCGGGCGTGGCCACGGCGGGCTGGGCCGGCTTCCTGCTCGGGCCGCCGCTGATCGGCCTGCTGGCGCACGCGAGCTCGCAGAGCTGGGCGCTGGCCATCCTCCCGGTCCTGTGCCTGGGCGTGGTCCTGGGCGCCCGGTCGCTCGGCCGGTCTCGCACCCGACCCGGTCAGGGCCTGATGTAGCGCGGCTCCACCGGCGGCAAGGGCTTTTCCGGCAGGCCGGCGTGCGCCTTGGTCATGAAGTCGAACCACGTCCGCGCGGGCAGGGTGCCGCCGAAGATGTTCCCCTCCCCGCACAACCGGGGCGGTCCGGCGCCGATGCAGATGCCGCTGGGCGAGGTGCTGTCGTTGAACACCTGGACGGCGCCCGCGTAATCCGGCGTGGCGCCGAGGAACGCCGCCGACTTGTACGCCTCCGTCGTCCCGGTCTTCCCCAGCCCCGGACGCTTCCACCCGTACTGACTCGCCGCGGCCGCGGCCGTGCCGCGGCCCCCGAAGTCCGCGCTCAAACCGGCCACCAGCGCGTTCGCCAACGGCTCCTCCACCGCCTGCTCGCACGGCGTCTCGCGGAACTCCACCTGCTTGCCGTACCGGTCGATGATCTTGCTGATCGGCGTGGGCGGGCACCACGTGCCACCGGACATCACCGTCGCCGCCACGTTCGCCAGCTCCAACGTGCTCGTCGGCGCGGGACTCAACGTGAACGACGCGTTCTTGTTCACCTTGAAGAAATCCGACTGCGACACCCGCAGCTCCTTCTGCTCCGCCTTCGGGTCCGGCGGCACGCCCGCGATGTTCGTCGCCATCGTCTCCCGCATCCCGAGCCGGTACGCCATGTCGACCGCCGCGTCCAACCCGACCTTCTCCTCCAGGATCACGAACGCGGTGTTGGGCGAGGTCGCCAACGCCTCCTTCAACGTCATCTGAGGCGGGTAGCTACCGTCGAAGTTGCTCAGGCAGTACCAGTACGTGAACGGTTCTCCGGTCGGCGGGCAGTTCGGTGCCCCACCGCGGAACACGCTCGACGTGTGCGAGGTCGGCGACTGGACGATGGTCTCGATCCCGTACCCCTTCTCCAACGCCGCCGCGGCGGTGAACACCTTGTACACCGACCCCGCGCCGAACTTGTTCTCCACTCCGCTGGGCAGGTCGAACTGCGTCTGGAACTCCTCCTTCTTGAGCCCGTAGTCGCGGTTCGCCGCCAGCGCCACCACGTCGTGCCGCTGCTTGCCCGGCTTCACCACCGCCGCCGTGTTCGCGATGCCCGGCGTCGTCTTCGGCACCTGCGCGTCGGCGGCCTGCTTCGCCTGGACCGTGAGCGTCCGGTCCATCGGGGTCTGGATGGTGTAGCCGCCGACCTTCAGCTCGTTCAACGTGTAACCGTTGCGGGTCAGGTAGTTCACCACGTACGAGCAGTAGAACCCGAACTCCGGCCCGGCGCCGACGCACCCGGTCGGCAGCGGGCGCACGGGCGTGCTCAGGCCCAGCGGCGCGCGCTTGTGCACCTCGGCGTCTTCAGGGGACAGCTTGCCGTTGTCCAGCATGAGGTCGATGACCATGTTCCGGCGCTCGATCGCCTTGTCCGGCCGGGCCTCAGGGTCCAGGAACGTCGGGCTGTTGACCAGGCCGGCGAGCATCGCCGCCTGCGGCACGGTCAACTTGTCCGGCGTGGTCTCGAAGTACGCCTGCGACGCCGCCGCGATCCCGAAGATCGTGCCGCCGAACGGCACCACGTCCAGGTACCGCGCCAGGATCTCCTCCTTGGTCAGCTGGGTCTCCACGTGCATCGCGATGCGCGCTTCGCGCAGCTTGCGGGCGATCGTCTGCTCCTGTGCCGCCTTCTGACCGGCGACGTCCTCGCGCGAGGCCACGTGCACCAGGTGGTTCTTGACGTACTGCTGCGTGATCGTCGACGCGCCCTGGGAGACGGTGCCCTCGGACTGGTTCCTCATCGCGGCGCGGGCGGTGGCCAGCCAGTCGACGCCGTTGTGCTCGTAGAACCGGCGGTCCTCGGCGGAGATCAGCGCGTCCTTCATGGTCTGCGCGATCCTGTCCGGCGGGGTCAGCACGCGGTACTGGTCGTAGAGGTAGGCGAACGGGACGCCGTCCTTGTCCGTGATGGTCGTCATCAACGGCGGCGGCGTGTCGATCATGTTGACCGACGTGGAGGCGACGTAGTCGCTCATCCGGTTCGAGACGAGGCCGGCCGCGCCGACGACGGGAAGTGCCATCCCGGCGAGCAGCAAACCGGCCACCAGGCAGAAGCCGAGGAGTTTGGCGAGAGATGCGGTTCGCATGATATTTACCGTACGCTCGGACGGGCGGCGAAAAATGCTCGCAGCACCGGGTTCACTGTAACGTACGGAAATGGTGCCCGGACGTTTAACCCGGCATTGTTCACCCGATCGTGGACTTATTTACGCTGCGTCAGAACGGTTGAAGGCGGCGCTCGCAAGATCGGCCGCCTGCCGCATCGCGGCGGCGTGCAGCGCGGTCAGCGACAGCGCGTCGGCCTGTGCGCCCGGGTCGCCCTCGGTGGGCTCCAGTCGCGACTCGGCCGTCCCGTAGACGACCGACTCGGCGGCCACGCTCAGCCGCCGCGCGAGGAACGCCACCGCCCTCATCAACCGCTCGGCCTCGGCCTCGGTGATCGGCACGACCCGCGGCGCGTCGTCGTCCTCGCCGCCCTCCACGTCGAGATCACGCTTGCTGGCCCGGCACGCCAGGCCGCGGTCCCACAGTCCGGCCGCCTCGTGCAGCGACTCGATGAACGGCTCCCAGTCCACTCCGGGCGCGCGATCCACTCCGGGCGCGCGGTCCACTCGGGTCTGGTGGTCGTCCGCCGCGGTCGGGTGGTCCACTCGGGTCGAGTCCGCCGAGGTCGGGCAGTCCACTTTGGTCGAGGTCATCGTTCTCACCTTCCATGGCGTCGCGCCCATCACGTCGCGCCTAGCTGTGAGTGCCCCCGGAAGTGTCGGTTCATGCCGGCTTTTCCCCCTGGTGGGAATTGATCGTGACCGGCCCACGCTGAGCGGTCACGTCGCGTACCGCGAAAGACACCTTGCGTCATTCGTTCAGGTGGAAAAAACATCTTCAGGTTGCCTGGGTGTCAGTGGTGGTAGCCGGTCGGGCAGAAGTCACGCCGGAAGTACGGCTCCGCCGAAAGACCCGGGCGGGGAAGGGGAGGAATGACCAATGTCGGCGCGATCCCACAGGTGGGTGTCCCGCACGGCCGCTTCCGCGTTCGTGCTGGCGTGTCTCGCGGCCCTGCACACCCCGGCCACCGCGACCCCGCCGCCGCCCGAGGGCTCGGCCGACCACCACGCGGGTTCGCAGATCGCCAAGCACGAGGGCGCGGCGCCGGTCGACCCGGCGCAACTCGTCCTCGACGGGTCCACAATTCCGGGCATGGACGTCAGCAGCCACCAGGGTGACGTGGACTGGCCGCACTGGTGGGGCCAGGGCAAGCGGTTCGCCTACGTCAAGGCCACCGAGGGCACCGGTTACCGGAACCCGAAGTTCGGTCAGCAGTACGACGGCTCGTACCAGGTCGGCATGGTCCGCGGCGCGTACCACTTCGCGCTGCCCGACCGCTCCGACGGCGCCGCGCAGGCGCACTACTTCGTGGACAACGGCGGCGGCTGGTCCCCCGACGGCCGGACGCTGCCCGGCACCCTCGACATCGAGTACAACCCTTACGGCGACGACACGTGCTACGGCCTCGCGCCGGACGCCATGGTGACGTGGATCCGCCAGTTCAGCGAGACCTACCGGGCCCGCACCGGCCGCTGGCCGGTGATCTACACGTCCACCCTGTGGTGGGACAGGTGCACGGGCCGCGTCGGTGACTTCACCGAGACCAACCCGGTCTGGGTGGCGCGGTACGCCGACAGCGTCGGCCCGCTGCCGCACCGCTGGGCGGTGCACGCCATCTGGCAGCACACGTCCACCCCGATCGACCAGAATTTGTTCAACGGCACCATGGACGACCTCGTGGCGCTGGCCCGGGGCTGAGTCGTCCGGAACGGCGGCAGCCATGCACAACGACAAGCCCCAGGGCGACCTCTTCTCCGTGCGGTGGCGGGGCTACGACCGGCGTGAGGTGGAGGACGAACTGGCCCGGCTCCAGGAGGAGCTGGACGGCCTGTGGCACGAGCTGGAGGTGGTCCGGCTGGACCGGGACGCCGCGGCGGCCACCGCCGACGACCTGATCCGGGAGCTGGAGGACGCGCGCAGCGAGATCGCCGAGTACCGGGTGCTGCACGCGGGCTATTCGAAGGACAACGCCGTGTCCGGGTGCATCCGCTACCTGATGCACGTGGCCAGGCAGAAGGCGGACGCGTTCGAGACCGACGCGCGGGAACGCAGCGAGCAGATGCTCAAGCGGGCCGAGGAGGTGGCGCGGCAGCAGGCCGTGCTGCTCGACGAGACCGAGCAGGAGACGCAACGCCGGCTCGCCGAGGCCGAGCAGCGCGCCCAGGAGATCGTGCAGCAGGCGATGGCCGAGGCGCGCGCCCTGCTGGCCGGCCACGTGGACGAGCCGGACCGGTGGACCGCGGAGACCGAGCCGCCGCTGGACGTGCCGGTGCCCCGGATCACCTCCGGCCCGCTGCCGGTCGTGCAGCAGACCGTGCAGCAGGCCGCGCAGCAGACCGCGCAGCCGGACGCGGAGCAGCAGCAGTCCCCGTCGGCCTGACCGTCGGCGCGACCACGCCTCGACCGCGGGCGGGAACGGCTCACCGACGTGCCCGCCCGTCCTCGACCGCCGTCGCCGCTCAGGTGGCGAGGTCCCTCGGGTGGTCCACGTCGGCGCCGTCCGCCACGTCCGCGCACGGCACGTCGAGCGCACCGTGCGCGCGCAGGTAGTCCCGCGCCCCGGCGTCACCGGCAGCCGACGCGGACACGCCCGCCCAGTGCTCGGAGCCGATCAGCACGGGGTGGCCGGGCGCGCCGTCGTACGAGGCGCGCGCCAGCGCCGCGGGTGACGCCAGGGCGCGGAACCGCTCGACCGCCGCCGCCGTGACGCCCGGCGTGTCCACCGGCAGCACGACGACCGCGGCGACGTCCGCGCCCGTCAGCGCGTCCAGTCCCGCGCGCAGCGACGACCCCATGCCGGTGGCCCAGTCGGGGTTGTCCACCACGACGCAGCCCGCCAGCACCGCCCGCGCGCGCACCGACGACGCCGAGGCGCCGAGCACCACGACGACCGGCGAGCACCCGGCGTCGCGCAGCACGGCCGCGGCCCGGTCGACCCACAGCACGCCGCCGCGCGACACCAGCGCCTTGGGCCCGCCGAACCGCCTCCCGGCGCCCGCGGCGAGCAACAACCCCGCGACCCGCATGGGGTCACACTAGGGCTTGGTGGCCCTTCAACTCCGTCCTGCTGCCCACCGCGAGTTTGCGGTAGACCCTGGTGAGGTGCTGTTCCACCGTGCTCACGGTGATGTGCAGCCGCATCGCGATCGCCCGGTTGCTGTGGCCACACGCGGCGAGGGTCGCGACCCTGCGCTCCGAGTAGGTCAACTCCGTCATACGGGAGAACACGTGCCGCACCTCGGCAACGGTTCAATCACGATGAGAGATGCTCCAAAAGGAGTGACGTGAGCAACTCCGGCGCCTCCTCCGGCACCCAGTGCGACACGTCCTCCAGCATCTCGAACCGGTACGGGCCGGCGACCCAGTCGCCGGTGCTCAGCGCCGCCGTCGAGCCGAACGCCACGTCCTCCGTGCTCCACACGTACAGCGTCGGCACGGACACCTTCTCGGCCTTCCCGCCCGGCCGACCGGCGCGGTACCAGTTCAGCGCGGCGGTCAGCGCGCCCGGCTCGGACATCCGCCGCACGTACTCGTCCACCCGGCTCGGCGGCACCCGCCACTCGAACATCTGCCGCAACGCCGCGCCGTCGTCGGCGAGCATCCGCTTCTCGGTGTTGCTGTTGCGCCACTCGGTCATGTACCCGGACCGCATGTGCTGGTCCTCGTCGGTGCGCAGGGCCTCGGCGTACGCGCCGGGGTGCGGCGTGGACACCACCGCGAGCTTCCGCAGCCGTTCCGGGTGGTCGCACGCGGTCCACCACGCCACCGCGCCGCCCCAGTCGTGGCCGACCAGGTCGAACACCGACCAGCCGAACGAGTCCGCCACCGCGAGCACGTCGCCGACCAGCGCGTCCACGCCGTAGTCGGCGGCACGCTCCGGCCGCACGCCGGGGGAGTAGCCGCGCTGGTCGAACGCCACCGCCCGGAAGCCCTCGCGGCCCAGCACCGCCACCTGGTGCTCCCACTCGACGGCCGCCTCCGGGAAGCCGTGCAGCAGCAACACCGGCCGGCCGTCCTCGGGACCCGCCGCGATGGCGTCGAAGTCGCCCTCGTCCGTCCGCACGCTCAGCTGTTCGATCACGGTGATCTTCGATCCCATCCCTCGTCCGGTCCACGTGCTCCGGCGGACATTCTCACGTCGAGCGCCGTGCTCGGGTCCGAAGACACGTTCCGCAGGACGCGTGGTTCTACCTCGGTTACTCCGAACCGGGGTTCAGGTTGGTCTATTCGGGTGTTTCGTAATTCGACAAGGTGAAGTAATCGGGAACGGCCACTCGGCCGTTCGGCTCATCCCGGGGTCCCGGCAGGGTGCTGTTCCCACCATGCGGACCCCGATCGTGGTCAGCTTTCGCTTATCCCGTATCAGGAGTCCCGCAGCACGCTCCTCATCAGTGAACCGGGATGTCCGGGCGGTTGACGAGCGTGAGGAGGTCGCCGGATGGTGCAGCACGCATCCGTGCGAGCCGACGTCGGGATCGAGGTCGGCGCGGTTCGCGACGACGCAGGCGTGCCCGGTCGTCCCGACGTCAGGCTGGTGGTGGGCGGCGGCCCGCACCGGGTGACCGCCCGGTGGCTGGCCGAGGCCGACCTGTCCGAAGTGGTCGACGAGGCGCTGCTGGGCGACCAGCGCGCGGTCGGGCAGTTGCTGGCGCGCATCCAGCCGCTGGTGCTGCGCTACTGCCGGGCGCGGGTCGGCTCGCGGGAGCGCACGCTGGTCTCGGCCGAGGACATCGCCCAGGAGGTCTGCCTGGCCGTGGTGTCGGCGCTCGGCAAGTACCGGTACGAACCCGGCTCGTTCCTGGCGTTCGTGTACGGGATCGCCGCGCACAAGGTCGCCGACGCGCGAAGACGGGCGGTGCGCAGCCGGGCCGAGGTCGTGCCCGAACTGCCCGACACCCCGACCCTGGAGGACGGGCCGGAGCAGCGCGCCATGACCGGTGAGCTGATCGGGCACGTCACCGAACTGCTCCAGCGGCTGCCCGACCGGCAGCGGGAGATCCTGGTGCTGCGGGTCGCGGTGGGCCTGTCGGCCGAGGAGACGGCGGCGGCCGTGGGTTCCACGGCCGGGGCGGTGCGCGTCGCGCAGCACCGTGCGCTGGCCCGTATGCGTGAAATGTTCGCGGCTGTCGACGGCTGACCTGGCCTGGCATCGTTGGGGGATGGCCGCCACGCCTCCGTTCGTGCCTCCGCCCGTGCCGCCGCCGCCGAGTTCGTCCTCCTCGCCGGGCCCGTCATCGCCGTCCGGCCCGGCTTCGCCCGTTTTCGACGTGCTGCTGTCCGGCACGGTGTTCCTGGACATCATCTTCACCGGCCTGCCCCGTCCGCCCGCTCCGGGCACCGAGGTGTGGGCCGAGGGCCTCGGCTCGTGCCCGGGTGGGATCGCCAACCTCGCCGTGGCGCTGAGCAGGCTGCAACTGCGGACCGCGCTGTCCGCCGCGTTCGGCGAGGACGCCTACGGCGACTTCTGCTGGGAGGTCCTGTCCGACCAGGAGGGCGTCGACCTCTCCTACTGCCGCCGGTTCTACGGCTGGCACTCCCCGGTGACCGTGTCCATGGCGATGGACCGCGACCGTTCGATGGTGACGCACGGCCACCGGCCTCCGGTGTCGGCCGACGAGATGCTCGACCCGCCGCCCCGGACGCGTGCGTGCTTCGTGCACGTGGGCAGCGAGGACGAGCTGTGGGTGTCGAAGGTCAAGGAGCAGGGCGCGCTGCTGTTCGCCGACATCGGCTGGGACCGGACCGGGCTGTGGGCGCCCGAGCTGCTCAAGCGGCTGGAGCAGTACGACGTGTTCCTGCCCAACGACGCGGAGGCCCAGCGGTACACGCGGTCGGAGACGCCGGAGCGCGCTGCGTGGGCGTTGGCCGAGCACGTGCCCGTGGTGGTGGTGACGCGCGGCGGTGGTGGTGCGGTGGCGGTCGACTCCGGCACCGGCGAGGTGGTGGACGTGCCGGGGCTGAACGTCGCGGCGTTGGACTCGACCGGGGCCGGTGACGTGTTCGGGGCCGGGTTCGTGCTGGGGACGTTGTCCGGGTGGCCGTTGGCACACCGGGTGCGGTTCGCGAACCTGTGCGCCGCGCTGTCGGTGCAGCACTTCGGCGGGTCGCTGTCGGCGCCGGGGTGGGTGGACATCGCCACGTGGTGGCGGACGGTGTCGCGGCGGCCGGACGAGGAGTTGAAGGAGTACGGGTTCCTGGAGGACGTGCTGCCGCACCACGCGGGGGTGGAGGTGCGGCGGGCCAGCGCGACGATCCGGCTGCGCGCTTCCGACTGATCACCGCTCCTCGGACCGGCCGACACGCCGGACACCCCGGCAAGATCACCTGATCGTGATCTTGCGGCGGGCGAACACGTGTTCGATCATTGACGTGTCGCAGTACCGACCGAACCCTCGCGGCGAGGGGGCGGCCTCTCCGCCGGCCGGGCGTGAGGCTGATCACCCTCCCGTGCCTGGCGGGCTCCTCCGTCCGGCCCAGCAGGGTTTGACCACGGTCTCCGGTGGGCAGGAGTAACTTCGACGGCTGTCGTCGGAGATCACGCCGAAAACTTCTGCTCGCCATCGAGCAACCCGCGGCGGTCGTCGTGCGACTTAAGTCAGTGGGGGATTCCCGCGGTGCTCGGAAGGGGTTGCTGGTTCAGTGTTCGCCGCGCGCGCGACAGGTCTGGTCAAGTTGGTGGGGTTGTGCCTGATGGCGGGGGTGCTCGTCGCGGCGGTGCTGTTCCCGGTGGTCGGCGGCCTCGGGCTGGCCTCCAACCGGGCCGCGGACACCGTGGACCAGACCTCAGGTGAGTTGACCAAGGCGGAGCTGCCCCTGGTGAGCACCGTGCTGGACATGAACGGCCAGCCGATCGCCTACCTCTACGACCAGTACCGCATCCCGGTCGCGTCCGAGGACATCTCGGACACCATGAAGGCCGCGATCATCGCGATCGAGGACAAGCGGTTCTACACGCACAAGGGCGTCGACTGGCAGGGCATCGCCCGTGCCGCCGCCAAGGCCGGTGTGGACGGCGAGACGACGCAGGGCGCGTCGACGCTGACCCAGCAGTACGTGAAGAACTACCTGGCGTTCGTCGTCGGCAAGGGCTCCGACGAGGCGTACGAGAAGGCGACCGAGGCCACGATCGGTCGCAAGATCAGCGAGGCCCGGATCGCCACCCAGCTCGAGCAGAAGATGTCGAAGGACGAGATCCTGACGGCGTACCTCAACGTCGTCCCCTTCGGCAACGGCGCGTACGGCGTCGGCGCGGCGGCCCGCACCTACTTCGACACCACCCCGGACAAGTTGACCGTGCCGCAGGCCGCGATGCTCGCCGGGCTGGTCAACGAGCCGAGCAGGCTCAACCCGGGCTCCGACGTGGACGCCGCGATCAAGCGCCGCAACACCGTGATCGACCGGATGCGCGAGAACGGCGCGTTCGGGCCGGACGCGAAGATCGCCGAGGAGAAGGCGAACGAGTACAAGGCCGCCGACATCGGCGTCGTGCCCGACCTGAAGCTGCTGCCCCACGGGTGCGTGGGCTCGGGAGACGGCCCGGTGTACGGCTTCTTCTGCCGCTACCTGCTCGACTACCTGGAGAAGTCGGGCCTGCCGACCGAGGAGATCCTGCGCGGCGGCTACACGATCACCACCACCATGGACCCGGTCGCCACCCGTGCCGCGAAGGACGCCGCCGAGCAGCAGGTGCCCAAGACCCAGCCGGGTGTCGCCAACGCGATGGCCGTGGTGCAGCCGGGGCCGGACAAGCACCGGGTGCGGGCACTGGCCGCCAACCGCGACTTCGGCAACAACGCCGACGCCGGGCAGAGCGCCTACTCGATCCCGGCCGAGGTGACCAGGTTCGGCGCGGGCTCCATCTACAAGGTGTTCACCGCCGCCTCGGCGCTGGAGCGCGGGGTCACGGGCATCGACAAGCAGATCGACGTGCCGAAGACCTACACGTCGAAGGTCTACAAGGACGGCAGCAAGCCGTACACGGTGAAGAACGCGGGCAACTACCCGGAGAAGATGACGCTGACCGATGCGTTGGCGCAGTCGCCGAACACCGCGTTCATCATCCTCGAGGAGAAGGCCGGCCTGAACAACGTGGTCGACATGGCCTACCGGCTCGGCCTGCGCGAGTCGATGCAGGGCGTGGACAACGAGGGCTTCCCGCTCAAGCCGGACGGCTCCAACGGCCCGTCCCAGGGCGACACCTACAAGCGGGACAACAGCGGCTCGTTCACCCTGGGCGCGGGTCCGACCAGCGTGCTGGAGTTGGCCAACGTCTCCGCCACGATCATGAGCGGCGGCAAGTGGTGCCCGCCGACGCCGGTGGAGAAGGTCGTGGACCGCAACGGGCAGCCCGTGCAGCTGAAGGAAGCGCCGTGCGACCAGGCCGTCGCGCCCGAGGTGGCGAACGCGTTGGCCAACGGCATGAGCGCGGACATCAAGCCGAACGGCACGGCCGCCGGTGCGGCGTCGAGCGCGGGCTGGAACCGGCCGATGATCGGCAAGACCGGCACCACCGAGAACCACTGGTCGGTCGCGTTCATGGGTGCCACTCCCCAGTTCGGTGGCGCGGTGATGACGTTCACCGATGGGGTGGCTCCTCAGGTGATTTGCAGCGGTACCCCGCCGAGGCTGTGCGGCAACAACGACCCCGGCGGTGTTTTCGGTGGTCAGGTGGCCGCGCCGACGTGGTTCAAGGCCATGAAGGTGATCCACGAGGGCAAGGAGACCGCCCCGTTGCCCCCGGTGGACCCGCGCTACCGGTAACCGCCTCGGTTACCCACTTCCGTCACGTCTTACGTCACCTCTGACCAGGGCTTTTATAACGGCAGAATGTGGAACGCACGAGTATCTGAACACGCTGTGTAACGATCAGTGGGCTATCTCACCAAAAGGCGCAGCAACCTCGCTTGGGGTTGCCCTTCCTCGTCACATCGGGTTACGGTCCCGGCCGCATGTCACGGTTCGGTCACCATAGGGACACGGCGTCGCTCCCCGAAAGCGGCGCCAACCTGGATCCCCCGCCAGGCGTCCCCGCGGCCGGGCCGTGCTCCCCGATGCAGGAAGGCAGTACCTTGGCACGGCACTCGAAGGCCAGCGGTCGACGCGCGTTCACCGCGCCCCCCAACAGCAACCCCAACCGCCGTTCGCACCGAGCGGAGTGCGAGCGGAAATCCGTCAGCAGCAGGGTCGCGGCCGTCGTGGTCGCGGCGGGCACCCTCACCACCGGCGTCGGCGCGGCGAACGGGTTCGGCAGCGGCGACACCGAGCTCCTCCCGCTCGCCGCCGGCTCCGACCTGGCGGCGGCGTTCCTCCAGACCTCGCATTCCGGAACGCCCGCCATCCGGACGGTGCACGCCGTCGACCCGGGCCTCGAAGCCGCGAAGCTCACGCGGTCCGAGGGGCTCCTCGCCCGGCAGCACGTCGACCAGGCGTTGAAGTACGCCTCGGACGGCTACAACACGCGGCAGGCCGAGCTGGCGCGGCAGAAGGAAGCCGAGGACGCGGAGAAGGCCCGCATCGCCGCCGAGGAGGCGGAGAAGGCCCGCATCGCGGCCGAGGAAGAGGCCAAGAGGCGTCCGAAGACCGTCAAGCCCGCCGAAGGCACGTTCACGTCCGGTTTCGGCGGCCGGTGGGGCACGACGCACTACGGCGTGGACATCGCGAACTCCATCGGCACCCCGATCCTGTCCGTGATGGACGGCGTCGTGGTCGAGGCGGGTCCGGCGTCCGGTTTCGGCCTGTGGGTGCGCGTGCAGCACACCGACGGGACGATCACGATCTACGGGCACGTGAACGAGATCCTCGTGTCCCAGGGCCAGCAGGTGCAGGCCGGCCAGCAGATCGCCACCATGGGCAACCGCGGCCAGTCCACCGGCCCCCACCTGCACTTCGAGGTGTGGGTCAACGGCTCCCAGAAGATCGACCCGGTCGGCTGGCTGGGCGAGCGGGGCATCTCGCTCTGACGGCACCCGGCGCGGCGCACGAAGCCGAATGAGCATACCGACCGGTCGGTACCTGAGGTACCGTGGCGGTTGAGTGCTCAGGGAGGCGATTGTGGGTCGTTGGGGAATCACCCTGCCGTTGACCGGCGTGCCGGTGCTCGACCACCGCGCACTGGTGGGCGAACTGGCCGATCTCGGCTACACCGACGTGTGGTCGGCCGAAACCGCGGGCACGGACGCGTTCACCCCGCTCGCGCTCGCCGCGCAGTGGTCGGACCGGGTCCGGCTGGGCACCGCGATCGCCCCCGTCTACACGCGCGGCCCGGCGACGCTCGCCATGACGGCGGCTTCGCTGGCCGAGGTCTCCGGCGGGCGGTTCGTGCTGGGCATCGGGTCGTCGTCGCCGGTGATCGTGGAGAAGTGGAACGGGGTCGCCTTCACCGAGCCGTTCAAGCGCACGAGGGACACGTTGCGGTTCCTGAAGGCGGCGCTGGCGGGCGAGAAGGTGTCCGAGGAGTACGAGACGTTCTCGGTGCGCGGCTTCCGGTTGGAGCGCGTGCCCGAGCACCGGGTGCCGATCATGCTCGCCGCGCTGCGCCCCGGCATGTTGCGGCTGGCCGGCCGCGAGGCCGACGGCGCCATCACGAACTGGCTCGGCGCCGACGACGTGCCCAAGGTGCGTGCCGAGATGGGCGCGGGCGAGTTGGCCGCGCGGATCTTCGTGTGCCCGACCGAGGACGCCGACGCCGCCCGCGCGTTGGGGCGGATGCTGATCAGCACGTACCTGACCGTCCCCGCCTACGCGGCGTTCCACGACTGGCTCGGGCGCGGTGAGGCGTTGCGGCCGATGCACGAGGCGTGGGCGGCCGGTGACCGGCGTGGCGCGGGTGCGCTCATCCCGGACGAGGTGGTGGACGCGTTGATCGTGCACGGCAGCGTGGACGAGTGCCGGGCGCGGGTGGCGAAGTACGCGTCCAACGGTGTCGACACGCCCGTCATCGCCGTCCTGCCGACCGGCGCGGACCAGTTCGACCTGGTGCGCGCGCTGGCGCCGGGAGCCTGACGGTGGCGCGGCGGACCGGGGCGACGTCCGAGCGGATCGTGGGCGCGGCCGTGCGGTTGTTCGCCGCCAAGGGGTTCGACGCCACGACGGTGCAGGAAGTCGTCGACGCCGCCTCGGTCACCAAAGGCGCGCTCTACCACTACTTCGGGTCCAAGGACGACCTGCTGTTCGAGATCTACCGGTCGCTGATCGGGCGGCAGATGGCCGACCTCGACCGGATCGTGGCGGCCGGGCACGACGCGGCCACCACGGTGCGGCACATCCTGGTCAGCCTGGTCGAGACGACCGCCGAGAGCGTGGACGAGACCGCCGTGTTCGTGCGCGAGATGCACCGGCTGGACGCCGATCGGATGGCGAGTTTCCGGGCCGAGCGGCGGCGGTACCACGAGACGTTCCGGGCGGTGGTCGAGCAGGCGCAGGAGGCGGGGGAGTTCAGCTCCGCGGTGCCGGCCGATACGGCGGTGTTGATCGCGCTGGGTGTGGTCAACCAGCTGCCCACCTGGTACCGGCCGGACGGACCCAAGTCGCCTTCCCGGCTCGGGGAGGAGATCGCCGACTTCATCCTCGCCGGCCTCAGGCCCGAAAGACCCGACGTTCGAGCCTGAGGTCCGGATCGGTCAGGTCGTGCGGTTGGCGTGTTCGCGGAGCACGGTGAGGGCCTTGTCGGCGTGGGTGTTCATGGCGAACTCGGATTTGATGACCTCGATCACGGTCCGGTCGGTGTCGATCACGAACGTGTGCCGCTTCACCGGCAGCGGCCCGAACCGGCGCTTCACGCCGAACTCCGCCGCCACCGAACCGTCACCGTCCGACAGCAGGGGGTAGTCGAAGGCGTGCTTCGCGGCGAACTCGTTCTGCTTGGCCACCGAGTCCGGGCTGATCCCCACCCGCTGCGCCCCGACCTCGGCGAACTCCGCCGCGAGGTCCCGGAAGTGGCAGCTCTCCGCGGTGCAGCCGGCGGTCATCGCGGCCGGGTAGAAGAACAGCACCACGGGGCCGCCGGTGAGCAGGTCGGACAGGCTCCGGGGCTTGCCGTCCTGGTCGGGCAGGGTGAAGTCGGGTGCCGGGTCGCCGGGCTTCATGGGGGGTCCTTCCGCAGGGTGCCGATCGAATCTCGCACGATCGAATCTTGCACGGTGTGCAGGCCGGGTTCACCGTACGGATCTCGCTAGGCTCGTACCAGGCCGGGAGGTGTGAGTTGACGAGCATGTCCGACGTCGCGCGGGCCGCAGGGGTGTCCGCCGCGACGGTGTCGCGGGCGCTGCGCGGCGAACCCGGCGTGTCCGAGGCGACCCGCCGGTACGTCACCGAGGTCGCCAAGCGGATGCGGTACGCGATCGCGCGGGACGCGTCCAGCCTCGCGGGCGGGCGGCGGTACGCCATCGCGGTCCTCACCGCGGACGTGGGCCGGGGCGACCTGCTCGCGGGCGCGGAGGGCGCGTTGCGGCAGGCCGGGTACGACGTCCTGCTCTACGTGCTGCGGGACGACGACGCGCGCAAGCGGTTCTTCGAGGAGTTGCCGCTGGGCCGGCGGGTGGACGGTGTGCTGGCGCTGGCGGTCAACCTCACCGACGCCGAGGACGCCGCGCTGCGGAGCCTGGACGTGCCGGTGGTGGCGGTGTGGGACGACGACCTGCGCGAGGCCCTGCGGCTGGCCGCCGGGCACCTCATGGAGCTGGGGCACCGGGACGTCGCGCTGGTGCTGGCCGGGGACATCGACGAGTCCTACGACGAGTTGCTGATCGCGGAGGGCCTGTCGGTCCGTCCGGAGTGGACGCTGTGGTCGTCCTCGACGGTCGCGGGCGGCGAGCAGGTGGTGGACGCGCTGCTGGACGGCGAACGCCTGCCGACCGCCATCGTCAGCTCCAGCGGCGAGGTGGCGCTGGGCGTGTTCCTGCGGCTGCGCCGCGACGGGCGGGACGTGCCCGGTGACGTGTCGATCGTCAGCCTGGAGGGGCCGGACCTGGCTCGCGCGGTGGGCATCACCGCGGTCGAGGGCGCCTGGCGGGAACGCGGCGAGCACGCGGTGGACGTGTTGCTGGCCGGTCTGCGCGGCGAGGAGGACGAGACCGAACCGCCGTCGGTGCGGCTCGTCGTCCGCGACTCGACGGGGTCGCGCACGGACCGTTGATCGCCCGACGGTGCTGATCACTCGGCTGGGGCATTAACCACGGGCAACTTCCTGCAACCTTCGGGTGACCAAACGTCACCGGCCTGGCTTCAAACCGGAGAGGGGGGCGAAGCTGTCCGACGTGGACGACGAGCTCGCGGCACTGGCCGAGGCCCACGGCGTGGCCACCCACTACGAGGATGCCGCCCAACGCCGGGCGGACGTCGACCCCGATGTGGTGGTGGCCGTGCTCGCGCAGCTGGACGTGGACGCCTCGACACCGGAGGCGGTGCGCCGCGCCCTCGCCGCGCCCAAAGCACCGCCGAGAACACTCGTCCTGCGCGAGGGCGACGTCCTGGACGAGACCGGCACGGTGGAGCTGGAGGAAGGCGGCCGGGTCGAACTGCCCGCCGCGCTGCCGCTCGGCTACCACCGGCTCGGCGAACGCACGGTGATCGTGGCCCCGCGCAAGCTGGCGCCCGTCCCCCGGTCGTGGGGTTGGATGCTCCAGCTCTACGCGATGCGCTCGGCCGAGTCGTGGGGCATGGGCGACTACGGCGACCTCGCCACCCTGGCCCGGCGCAGCGCCGCCGAACTGGGCGCGGGCGTGCTGCTGGTCAACCCGGTGCAGGCGATCAGCCCGACCTCGCCGGTCGAGCGGTCCCCGTACTCGCCGTCCAGCCGCCGCTTCGCCAACCCCCTCTACCTGCGGATCTCCGACATCCCGGCCTACCGCGACGCCGACGCGCGGACCCGCGCGGAGATCGACGCGCTGCGCCCGCCCAACGACACCGAGCTGATCGACTACGACGCGGTGTGGTCGGCCAAGGCGCGAGCGCTCGAACTGCTCTGGCGGCACCAGGAGCACCACGCGCCCGAAGGCGACCTGCTCGACTTCGCCCGGTTCTGCGCGCTGGCCGAGGCGCACGGCCCGGACTGGCGGCAGTGGCCGCCCGAGCAGCGGGACCCGGCCACGGCCACCGCCGATCCCGAGCGGGTGGCGTTCCACGCGTGGCTCCAGGAGCTGTGCGAGGAGCAGTTGGCCGCCGCACGCCGAGCCGCGCACGACGCCGGCATGCCCGTGGGCGTCGTGCACGACCTGCCGGTGGGCGTGCACCCCGGCGGCGCGGACACGTGGGCCGTGCGCGACGCGTTCGCCGCGGACGTCACGGTCGGCGCGCCGCCGGACGCGTTCAGCAGGCTGGGCCAGGACTGGGGCCTGCCGCCGTGGCGGCCGGACCGGCTGGCCGAGCAGGGCTACGAGCCGTTCCGGGCGGTGGTGCGCAGCGTGCTGCGGCACGCGGACGGCATCCGCGTCGACCACGTCGCGGGCCTGTGGCGGCTGTGGTGGATCCCGCCGGGCGAACCGCCCAAGCGCGGCACGTACGTGCACTACGACCCGGACGCGATGCTGGCCGTGCTGACCCTGGAGGCGCACCGCGCCCGAGCGGTCGTCGTGGGGGAGGACCTGGGCACGATCGAGCCGAAGGTCACCGAGGCGCTGCACGAGCACGGCGTCCTCAGCTCCGCGGTGCTGTGGTTCCAGCGCGAGTACGACCTGCCGGACCACCCGCTGATCCCGCCGGAGAAGTGGACCGCGTCGGCGATGGCCAGCATCTCCACCCACGACCTACCGACAGTGGCCGGGTTCCTCGCCGCCGAACACGTTCGGGTGCGAGCCGAACTGGGGCAGTTCGAGGGGCCGGTGGAGCGGGAACTCCAGTCGGCCGAGCGCGAGCGGGGAGAGTTGCTCGAACTGCTCAAGCAGGAAGGCCTGCGTGCCGATGATTTGGTTACCGCGTTCCACAGCCTGCTCGCGAAGGCCCGTTCCGTGCTCGTGCTGACATCGCCACAGGATGCGCTGGGTGAAATCCGCCAGCCCAACCTGCCCGGCACCATCGACCAGTACCCGAACTGGCGCATCCCGCTACCCGTCGCGCTCGCCGACCTGTTCGGCGACCCGAGGGTGCGGCGCGTCGCCGCCGTGCTGGCCGAGGGGCGTGTGCCGGTAGCCGACGGGAGCGGACCGTGAAGCGAAACACCCACGTCACCGCACGCCGCCCAGCAGCGGAGTATCGTCCAAACAGTCACCCGCGCCATGGTTGGAGGTGGCATTCACCCGTGAACACCGACTTGGTGTCCCGTACCGGGCTGGTGCCCGACCAGATCATTCCCCAGAGCGACCCCGTCGACGCCCTCGAAGCGACCGTCGAACGGGTTCTCGTGGCCGTCGGACCGTCGAACCTGGCCGATCCGCTGTCCGGCGCGCGCCGCGCCGAGGAGTCCCTCCGGGACGCCTTGCGGCGCACCGATGTCGGCTCTGACGACGCCCTGGCCCAGGCGGTGGCCTGCGCCGAAGCCGCGTGCGAACACCTGCGCTACTGCGAGCTGCAGGAGGCACGCCTGCTGCTGGTCGCCGCGCGCGGGCAGCTCGTCAGGTCGCACGCGGGCAGGACATGATCTAGAACGGTAGGGGTCGGATCGTCCAAGCTCGTCCGGAGGAATAATCCTGTGCGGCCCTGGCCCGGAACGCCCTACCCGCTCGGCGCCAGCTATGACGGCGTCGGCACCAACTTCACCCTCTTCTCCGAGGTCGCGGACTACGTCGAGCTGTGCCTGTTCGACGACGACGGGACCGAGACCCGTGTGCGGCTGCCGGAGGTGGACGGTTTCGTCCACCACGGCTACATCCTGGGCGTCGGCCCGGGGCAGAAGTACGGCTACCGCGTGCACGGTCCGCACGACCCCGACCGCGGGTTGCGGTGCAACCCGAACAAGCTGCTGATCGACCCGTACGCGAAGGCGATCACCGGCGACGTCGACTGGCACGAGTCGCTGTTCGGCTACCGGTTCGGCAACCCGGAGACCCGCAACGACCAGGACTCGGCCGCCCACGTGCCGCTGTCGGTCGTGGTGAACCCGTTCTTCGACTGGGCGAACGACCGGCCGCCGAAGACGCCGTACAACGAGTCGGTCGTGTACGAGACCCACGTGCGCGGCCTCACCATGCTGCACCCCGAGGTGCCGCCGCGGCTGCGCGGCACGTACGCGGGTCTGGCGCACCCGGTGGTGATCGACCACCTCAAGGCTCTCGGCGTCACGGCGGTCGAGCTGATGCCGGTGCACCAGTTCATCACCGACGACAGGCTGGACCAGAGGGGCCTGCGCAACTACTGGGGCTACAACACGATCGGGTTCTTCGCGCCGCACGCCGGCTATGCGGCGCTACCCGAGTCGGCGAACCAGGTGCAGGAGTTCAAGGGCATGGTGCGCGCCCTGCACGAGGCGGGCATCGAGGTCATCCTCGACGTGGTCTACAACCACACCGCCGAGGGCAACCACCTGGGCCCGACGTTGTCCATGCGCGGTATCGACAACCAGGCCTACTACCGGCTGGGCGACGAGCCGAAGTTCTACACCGACTACACCGGCACCGGGAACTCGCTGAACGTGCGCAACCCGCACACCCTCCAGCTGATCATGGACTCGCTGCGGTACTGGGTGACCGAGATGAGGGTGGACGGGTTCCGGTTCGACCTGGCCGCCACCCTGGCCCGCGAGTTCTACGACGTGGACCGGCTGTCGACGTTCTTCGACCTGGTGCAGCAGGACCCGACGGTGAGCCAGGTCAAGCTGATCGCCGAGCCGTGGGACGTCGGGCCCGGCGGTTACCAGGTCGGCAACTTCCCGCCGTTGTGGACCGAGTGGAACGGCAAGTACCGGGACACGGTGCGCGACTTCTGGCGCGGCCAGCCGGCCACGCTCGGTGAGTTCGCGTCCCGCATCACCGGCTCGTCGGACCTCTACCAGGACGACGGCCGCCGCCCGCACGCGTCGATCAACTTCGTCACCGCGCACGACGGTTTCACGCTCAACGACCTGGTGTCGTACAACCAGAAGCACAACGACGCCAACGGCGAGAACGGCCGGGACGGCGCGGACGACAACCGGTCGTGGAACTGCGGTGTCGAGGGCCCGACCGACGACCCGGAGATCAACGAACTGCGGGCCAGGCAGCGGCGGAACCTGCTGGCCACGATGCTGCTGTCGCAGGGCGTGCCGATGCTGCTGCACGGCGACGAGCTGGGCCGCACCCAGATGGGCAACAACAACGCCTACTGCCAGGACAACGAGGTGTCCTGGGTGGACTGGACGCTCGCCGAGAAGAACCGCGACCTGCTGGAGTTCACCTCGGCGTTGACCGCGTTCCGCAGGCAGCACCCCGTGCTGCGGCGGCGCCGGTTCTTCCAGGGCAAGCCGATCCGCAAGAACGATGAGCTCCGCGATATCGCCTGGTTCACACCTTCGGGTGAAGAAATGACGGAGCAGAACTGGGGTGACGACTTCGGCCGCTGTGTCGTGGTGTTCCTCAACGGCGAAGGCATCCCCGACCTCGACCAGCGCGGTATGCGGGTGCTGGACGACTCGTTCCTGCTCGCGTTCAACGCCCACCACGAGGACATCCGGATCACCCTCCCCGAGGACGGCTACGGTCTGCAGTGGACGGTGGTGGTCGACACCGCGACCGGCGCGGTGACCGCGCCGGACCAGGGCGAACCGGTGCTGTCGGGCGGCACGCTCACGTTGAGCGCGCGCTCTTTGGTGGTGCTCCAGCGGACGGGTCAGGAATGACGGGCGGGCCGGGGACGACGGGCGGGGCGGGCACGACGGGCGGGGCAGAAACGACGGGCGCCCGCGAATCGGCCCAGGAATTGTCGGACCCCGCCGGTAAGATCAAAGCAGGGGTCCCCTGGAGGGGACGCCCGCGAAGCCGTTCGGCCGGGGAGTCGGCGCCCGCGTCCACCTACCGCATCCAGTTCACGCCCGATTTCACCTTCGCCCACGCGGAGGCGGTGGTGGACTACCTGGACGCGCTGGGTGTCGGCGCGCTGTACGCGTCGCCGGTGCTGGAGGCGGTGCCCGGCTCCACGCACGGCTACGACGTGGTCGACCCGACGCGGGCCCGCGAGGAGCTGGGCGGCGAGGCGGGCCGGGTGGCGCTGCACAAGGCGCTCAAACAGGCGGGCCTCGGGTTCGTGCTCGACATCGTGCCCAACCACATGGCGGTCGGCCACGACGACGTCAACGCGTGGTGGTGGGACGTGCTGCGGCACGGCCGCGAGTCCCGGTACGCGAAGTACTTCGACATCGACTGGGACTCCGGGCCGCTGCTGCTGCCGTTCGCCGCCGACGAGGCGTCGGAGGAGGACCACGAGCACTACCGCCTCGTCCACTGGCGGCGCGGCAACACGGAGCTGAACTACCGGCGGTTCTTCGACATCACCTCGTTGGCGGCGGTGCGGGTCGAGGACCCGGAGGTGTTCGAGGCGACCCACGGCGAGGTGCTGCGGTGGGTGGCGGCGGGCGAGGTCACCGGGCTGCGGGTGGACCACCCGGACGGCCTGGCCGACCCCGGCGGGTACGCGCGGCGGCTCAAGGAACGCGCGGGCGTGTGGCTGGTGGTGGAGAAGATCCTCGGCGCGGACGAGCCGGTGCCCGTGAGCTGGCCCGTCGACGGCACCACCGGCTACGACGCGTTGCGCGAGGTGTGCGGGCTGTTCGTCGACCCGGCGGGCGAGGCGGGCTTCACCGCGCTGGCCGAGGAGTTCGGCGTGCCCACGGACTTCGGCGCGGTCGAGCGGGAGTGCCGCGAGCTGGTGGCCCGCACGATCCTGCGCGCCGAGGTGCGCCGGATCGCGGCACTGGTGCGCCACCCGGACCGGGCGCTGGCCGAACAGGCGGTCGCCGAGGTGATGGTCCACTTCCCGGTCTACCGCTCCTACCTGCCCGAAGGGCTGGACGCGTGGACGGCGGCGGTGAGCGCGGCGACGTGCTCGGCGGCGCGGGTGCTGGACCGGCAGGTGCGCGCCGAACCGCGCGGTGAGCTGGCCACCCGCATCCAGCAGACGTCCGGCATGGTCGTCGCCAAGGGCACCGAGGACACCGCGTTCTACCGGTACACCCGGTTCGTGGCGCTCAACGAGGTCGGCGGCGCGCCGGACCGGTTCGGCATGCCGGTGGCGGAGTTCCACGCGCGGGCGGCGTTGCGCGAGGCCGGGTCGCCCGCCTCGATGACGGCGTTGTCCACGCACGACACCAAACGGTCGGAGGACGTGCGGGCACGGCTCGCGGTGCTGGCCGAGGTGCCCGAGGAGTTCGCCGAGCTGGTGCGCCGGTGGACCGCCGCGCACCCGATCGACGAGCCGTCGCTGAACATGCTGGCGTGGCAGTCGCTGGTCGGGGCGTGGCCGATCACCCCCGAGCGGATGCGCGCCTACCTGGACAAGGCGGCCAAGGAGTCGAAGGTCCGCACCACGTGGGTCGACCACGACGAGGAGTTCGAGGCGGCCGTGGCGGCGTGGCCGGAGCAGGTGCTGGCCGGTCCGGTGGCCGCCGAGGTGGCGTCGTTCGTCGACCGGGTCGTGGCGCCGGGCTGGTCGAACGCCCTGGGGCAGAAGCTGGTGCAGCTGACCGCGCCCGGTGTGCCGGACGTCTACCAGGGCACCGAGCTGTGGGACCTGTCGCTGGTCGACCCGGACAACCGCCGCCCGGTGGACTACGACGTGCGGCGGCGGCTGCTGGCCCGGATCGAGGACGGCTGGCTGCCGGCCGTGGACGACTCGGGCGCGGCGAAGCTTCTCGTCGTGCAGCGCACGCTGCGGCTGCGTCGTGACCGGCCGGAGCTGTTCCGCGGCTACCGGCCGTTGTCGGCGTCGGGTGCGGCGGGATCGCACGTAGTCGCGTTCGAGCGGACCGGTCTGGTTGCGGTGGCGACGCGGCTTCCGGTGGGGTTGGCGAACGCGGGCGGCTGGGGCGACACGGTGCTGCCGCTGCCGCCGGGGGAGTGGACCGACGTGCTCACCTCCCGTCCCGCGACCCCGCTGCTGGCGGATCTGTTGGACCACTACCCGGTGGCACTGCTGGTCAGAGGAGATCTGTGAGTTTCTCGGTGTGGGCGCCGTCGCACGAGCGCGTCCAGGTTCGGGTCGGCGGTCGGGACCACGGGATGGCGGCCGGGGAAGGCGGGTGGTGGCACTCGGACGTCCCGAGCGTCCCGGGCACCGACTACGCGTTCGTGCTCGACGGCTCCGGTGACGCCCTGCCCGACCCCCGGTCGTCGTGGCAGCCGAACGGGGTGCACGCAGCGTCACGGGTGTACGACCACAACACTTTCGAGTGGACTGACCGGTCGTGGACGGGTCGCGGGTTGCCGGGTGCGGTGGTATACGAGCTGCACATCGGCACGTTCACGTCCGCCGGGACGTTCGACGGCGCGGTGGAGCGGCTGGACCACCTGGTGGAGCTGGGTGTCACGCACGTCGAGGTGATGCCGGTCAACTCGTTCGACGGCACGGCGGGCTGGGGTTACGACGGGGTGCTGTGGGGCGCGGTGCACGAGCCGTACGGCGGGCCGGACGGGTTCAAGCGGTTCGTGGACGCGTGCCACGGGCGTGGGCTGGCCGTGCTGCTGGATGTCGTCTACAACCACCTCGGGCCGTCCGGCGCGTACCTGGACCGGTTCGGGCCGTACTTCGCGGGCAGCAACGACTGGGGTCCCGGCCTGAACCTCGACGGCGCGGGCTCCGACGAGGTGCGCCGGTACGTCGTCGACAACGCGTTGGGCTGGCTGCGGGACTTCCACGTGGACGGGCTGCGACTGGACGCCGTGCACGCGCTCGTGGACCGCAGCGCGCTGCACGTGCTGGAGCAGTTGGCGGTGGAGGTGGACGCGTTGTCGGCCGCCGTTGGCCGCCCGTTGACGTTGATCGCCGAATCGGACCTCAACGACGCCCGGCTGGTGACCGCGCGGGAGGGCGGCGGCTACGGCCTGCACGCCCAGTGGTCCGACGACCTGCACCACGCGCTGCACGTGGCGTTGAGCGGTGAGACGTTCGGCTACTACCCCGACTTCGAGGGCCGGCTGGCCGAGACGTTGCGCGAGGTGTTCTTCCACGCGGGCACGTGGTCGTCGTTCCGGGGCAGGCACCACGGCCGCCCGGTGGACCGCGACCGGCTGCCCGGCTACCGGTTCCTCGCCTACCTGCAGAACCACGACCAGGTCGGCAACCGCGCCACCGGCGACCGGCTGTCGGCGACGGTGCCGTGGCAGCGGCAGGCGGTGGGCGCGGCCATCGTATTTTGTATGCCGTATACGCCGATGATCTTCATGGGCGAGGAGTGGGCGGCGAGCACGCCGTGGCAGTTCTTCGCGTCGTTCCCGGACCCGGAGCTGGCCGAGGCGGTGCGCACCGGGCGGCGGCGCGAGTTCGGCCGGCACGGGTGGGGCGAGTCTGAGGTGCCCGACCCGATCGACCCGGAGACCGTGCGCCGGTCCACGTTGCGCTGGGACGAGGTGTCCACGCCCGGCCACCGCGAGCTGTTCGACCTGTACCGGGCGTTGATCGCGCTGCGCCGGTCACGGCCGGAGCTCGTCGATCCGCGGCTGGACCGGTTCGTGGTGCGGGAAGAGGGCTCGGTGCTGGTGCTGCACCGGGGTTCGCTGCGGGTGGTGTGCAACCTCGGGGAGGACGCCGAGGTGCGGCTCGACGTCGAGGCGGGCGAGGTGTTGCTCGCGTCGGCGGAGGTGAAGGTGGACGGGCAGGCGGTGCACCTGCCCGCCGACTCCTTCGCGATCCTCGAGTCCGCGTCGGTCACTCCGCGGATTCCTGGGCGAGCCAGCCGACCTCGGTGAGCTTCTCGGCGAGCAGCTGACCGGCCAGCGTCACCTGGTCGGCCAGCTGTCTTCGCACCTCGGGCCGGTCGTCCCCGGAGTCCTGGGCCGCGTCGTAGGCCGCGACCAGCCGCCGCGCCGCCTGCACCACCTCCACACCGGGCCACTCGGAGGCGGCGACCCGGCCGTCCGGCTCGGTGGACGAGTGCACGGCCCGCACGGCCTGGCGCGGGCCCAGCTCCGCGGCGAGGTCGAGCAGCTTCAGCGCGATCGTGTGCAGCTTCACGTTGTGGTGCTGCGACATCCGCACGAGCAGCTGGAAACCCTCCTGGGGCGTGCAGCCCTGCACCGCGGATATCAGTCCGGTGGCCTGCCCGATCACGGTGCGGGTCTGCACCGCCTTGCGCAGTCCCACGATCTCGGCCTCGAGGCTGGCGATCCGCGCGGTCAGCGAATCGTCATGGCCGTTGTCCCCGACCACGGTCGGGCTCCTCTCTCGCACGTCGGTACCGGTCAGCCAGGCCAGCAGTGCGAGAGCGTCCGGACACGCGGGTGCCAGCACCGGCAAGCCCACAGCTCTCGCTGACCCTGGTGCCCTCTCGGGTGCCGGGTGGCTTGCGGCTGGCTTTTCAACCGCGTAGACGATCACCGTAGTAGAGGACGGGCCGTCCGGTGCAACTGGAGGGGTTTCAGCGCGGCGGGAGCACGCAGAACTCGTTGCCCACAGGGCGGTGTTTGATGGCCGCTGCTCCGCAGACGGCGGGCTCGGTCGCCTGGAAGTCGGGCGCTCGCGCCTGATTTCCCGACGATCGAAAAGCGTGATCGCCGGGAAATGAGTCGCGAGCGACCGACGCGACCTCGCAGGGTGGGGCGCTGTACTCGACCCCCTTCGGGTCCTTCCAGCGGCGCGTGACGCGGTGGCCGAGGGCCTCGCACCAGAACTCCTCCAGGGCGCTGACCTGGTCCGATGGGCAGTCGACGGCGATGGCGAGGATGTGTGCGGTCATGTGGTCGGAGTTTCCCCGTCCGGGCGCCGGGTACCCCTCGGAGGAACGAGAAGCTGACGAGAGGACCGGTCATGGGGACCGACGACAAGGTCAACAACAAGGCCGAAGAACTCAAGGGCAAGGCCAAGGAAGCGGTCGGCGACGCCACCGACAACGAGCAGTGGCAGGCCGAGGGCCGCGCCGAGCGCGCCAAGGGCTCGCTGAAGCAGGCCGGGGAGAAGGTCAAGGACGCCTTCCGTGGCGACGACCGCTAGTCGCACGTCCAGCGCCGCCCCGTTCGTGCCCGAGGGTGCGGACCTGGCGGCGCTCCGGCGTGCCGCCGCCGGGTGCCGTGGCTGTGAGCTGTACAAACCGGCCACGCAGACGGTGTTCGGCGCGGGACCGGCGGACGCCAGGCTGATGCTGGTCGGCGAGCAGCCCGGTGACGTCGAGGACCGGCAGGGCGAGCCGTTCGTCGGGCCCGCCGGTCGGCTGCTGGACAAGGCGCTGGACGAGGCCGACCTGGCCAGGGAAGGCGTCTACCTGACCAACGCGGTCAAGCACTTCAAGTTCGTGCCCGCCGAGCGCGGGAAGCGGCGCATCCACAAGACACCGGCGCGTGGTGAGATCGCGGCCTGCCTGCCGTGGCTGCGGGCCGAGCTGGCGCAGGTGCGGCCCGCGCTGGTCGTGTGCCTGGGTGCGACGGCGGCCAAGGCCGTGCTGGGGAACAGCTTCAAGGTCAGTGAACGCCGGGGGCAGGTGGAGCACGCCGAGGACTACGACGTCGACGTCATCGCCACCGTGCACCCGTCGGCGGTGCTCCGCGCTCCGGACCGGGACGAGGCGTACCAGGGCTTCCTGGCCGACCTGCGGGTCGTGCGGTCGCATCTGGGGAAGTGAACCGGCTGGAACTGCCGGGACTGCTGGAACTGCCGGGACTGCTGGAACTGCCGGGACTGCTGGAACTGCCGGGACTGCTGGAACTGCCGGGACTGCTGGAAACGTGAAGCGGCCCCCTGACCGCTTCCCGCACCAGGTGCGGGCCGAGCTGGACTGGGCTCGGGGTCACGGGGGCCGGGTGGCTGCCTGGGATTCGCCCAGACCACCTGGGAAAGGTCGGTCCTAGCGGACAGCCACCTCACGACGAGTCCTATAGCTATTCAACTTCGGACCACCTCCTTCCTCGTGTACCTCGAACCTATGCGAGCCGCGGCGGGCCTCGCAACGGAAATTCCGGTTCGGTCCAGGGGGAGCCCGGTCACACGTGCGGCGGGGGACGTGAGGTCCGTTTCCCGCCGGACTTGATCACCTCCGCGCTGCAGGATCGGTGGCATGGATCTCGAAGGCAAGGTCGCCCTCGTCACGGGTGGCAGCAGGGGTATCGGGGCCGCGATCGCGGTGCGGTTGGCGGAGTTGGGCGCGGATGTCGCGATCACGTACCAGAGCGGTGCGGGTGACGTGGTCGACCGGGTGAAGGGGCTCGGGCGGCGGGTGGTCGCCGTTCAGGCGGACAGCGGTGACGCGGAGGCCGTTGGCGCGGCGGTCGAGGAGACCGTGGCGGTGTTGGGGCGGTTGGACGTGCTGGTCAACAACGCCGGGGCGTTCATCATCGCGCCCGTGGAGGACCTGGGGGTGGCGGAGTTCGACCGGACGTTCGACGTGAACGTGCGCGGGGCGTTCCTGGCGGTGAAGGCGGCGCTGCCGCACCTCGGGGACGGTGGGCGGATCATCGGGATCGGCAGCAACGTCGCCGAGCGCGCGGTGTTCCCCGGGTTTTCGCTGTACGCCGCGAGCAAGGCCGCGTTGGTGGGGTTGACGAAGGCGTTGGCGCGGGAGTTGGGGCCGCGGGGGATCACGGTGAACCTCGTGCACCCCGGCGCGACCGACACCGACCTGAACCCGGCGGACGGGCCGGGCGCCGACGTGGTGCGCGGCTTCACGGCGGTCGGGCGTTACGCGGAGCCTCACGAGGTCGCCGCGGCGGTCGCGTTCCTGGCGTCGGACGAGGCCCGGTACGTGACGGGCGCTCAGCTGCACGTAGACGGCGGCTTCACCGCCTGACCCACCCGAGGTCGAACCTCCAGACCCCGAGAGTCCTACGTTCAGACCGCGAGAGTCCTACGTTCAGAGCGCGTGAGTCCTACGTTCAGGGCCCCCGAGTTCAACGCTCAGGTTCGCTCGGACTGGGCGTCCGCACGTTCTGAGTGTTGAACTCACCTGTTCTGAACGTAGGACTCACGCAACCTGAACGTAGGACTCTCGCGGTTTGAGTGTTCGACTCTCGGGACTTGAGGGTTCGACTCTCGCGTGCGGTGGGTGGGGCGTGCGGTGGGCACGCCCCGCTTTTGGTCAGCTCGCGTTCACGTCGATGCAGGCGTAGAACGCGTTCGACGTGTCGCCGATGTTCCAGATGGCGAGCACCGTCTGGCGGCCGGAGGCGCCCAGGTTCACCGTGTGCGACACGGTGGCCGGGGGCTGCTGGTTGCCGCCGTCGAAGAAGCCGACCCGCCGGCCGCCCACGTAGTACTCGTAGTTGGCGGTGCGGTGCCGTGCGGTGAAGGTCCAGTTGAACGTGACGGTCCGGCCGGTGTTCGCGACCTTCCAGCCCTTGTTGTTGTTGTTCAGCTCGGCGAACCGGGCGACGCCGCCGTTGCAGCTGCGCAGGCCCTTCGGGCCCTCGACGCTCTGCGGCTCGTACTTGATGTCACCGCAGGACACCTGGTTGCGGGCGCACTGGGCTTGGCGGCTGGGCGGTGACGACACGTACCCATGGGCGAAAGCGGGCGCCGATGGCAGGGCGACCGTCACGAGTGGCGCGGCGAGAACGCCTGCCGCCACCGCGGCGATCCTTCGGCGGAGTGACATGGGGACTCCTCTGGTCGGGATGGGCGGAAACGCTTGTGGCGAACGCCAACCCGAGTGCGCGTGGGGGAAACAGGCGTTCACCCAAACGCGGCGGCAGGTCTAGACCATACTCTCCGTGATTGCCCGGTGACAACACCTGAACCGGCCGGTCGCGGTCATCCGTCCCCTTCCGGCCGGAACGCGCGTTCGACGTGCGCACGCAGCTCCTCGGCACCCAGCACGGTGGTCAGCGGCGAGTCGGCGATCGCGGTGGACCGCTCGTCGACGCTCCCGGCGATGGCGTCCGCGGTGCGCCCGCTGCCGCGCAGCACCACCAGCGGCCGGTTGCGGCCCAGGCTGTGCTCGGCGTCGTCGAACGTGATCGCGCCCCCGTTCACCAGCACGGTCAGCGAGGGCTGCGACCCGGCCACCACGTCCGCCACGTCGGCGAGCCACGGCGACTCGTCACCCCACGTCCCACCGGGCACCAGCACCAGGTGCGTGTGGTTCGGCTCGAACGCGGCCACGTCGACGGCGACCTCGGCGGCCACCCCGATCAACGGGAACCGACCACCCGCCGCCGCCCGCGCCCGCCCGACGGCCCGCATCACGCCGGTGTCCGTGCCGCCGTCGACCACCACGGCGCCGCACTCGTCCAGCAGCGGCACCAGGTCGCGCAGCACCAGTTCCAACGACTCCAGGCCGGCCCGGTCCATCCCGTCGGCACCGCCGACCAGCACCAGCACCGGCCGGCCCAGCGGCAGACCCGCTCCGCCCAGCTCCGCCTTCGACGTGACCCTCACTGCGCTCCGCACACTGCCAACCCAACGATGTCCGCGATGTCCACGAACGGCGACCGTAGCGTGCAGGACCTCGTGTCGAGCCGCAACGGACGGCTGCCCGGCCGAGGGTGTGTCCCGGCGGTCAGGCCGGCGTCGTCCGGGAATACCCGCACGGGTCGGCAAGGGCAGGTGTGCCGCAGCGAGTCCGCCGTGCGGCTGCAGGACGGGTTTACCGCGGGAGGCGGCGGAAGCGGGGCCGTTCGTCGTAGACCTGACGGCCGTTGGCGGATTATCCGGCTGGGCGCTCCCGGACATGTGCGTGTTCGTGCATGATGGAATCGGGCGGTATCGGGAGGCGGCCTTATGACCGTGGAAACACCGGAAGAACTGTCCTCGGACTTGTTGGATCTGACCTCGACGTCGTTGTCCGAGATGAGAACGCTGCGCAGCACCGTGCTGGACCAGGCCGTTCACCGCACGCTCGACCGGTTCCGGTCGGGGGACTTCGGTGATTCGGTCCAAACCCAGTCCCAGAACAGCGGGTAGCCGGGGTGAACGCGCTCGAGCTGCGTACGCACCGCTTGCCGCGCTTCGTGTTCGAGGAGATCTGCTCGGGGTCGGTGTCCGCAGTCGGGATGGCAATTTTGCGGAGAACCCAGTACAGCGTCCGCAGGCTCCGCTTGCGCGCTTTCCTGGAGGCCGCTTCTCCGGTCACCGCACGGCTCGGTCCGTTCGCGGACCTGGACCGGACGTGGACATTGTTGGCGGAAGTGGAACGGGTCGCGCCGGAAGTGGTGGAAGACGTCCTGATGCACCACTCGGTGGGCGTCTGGTTGAGCCGCGCGCTGCGCCAGGTGCTGGGAACCGCGGGCGACGCCACCCCGTTGTGGTCGGAGGTCGGCTGGTTCCACGCCGTCGCCGCCGCGGCTGCAGTCCGAAGTGGACACCCGTGTGCGGTCACCGTGCCGGTCGTGCACGGTGCGGTGACGTTGCCGACGGTGGGCGCGTACCGGTTGTCCGGGCGTTTCCCGGTGGGGCAGGCGCGGCTGGTCAACTCGGCGTCCGGGACGACGGTCGAGGTGCCGGGGCCCGTCGAGTGGCAGCCCGTCCGGCGGCACCGCGGTTCGGCGCGGGGACGGACGGTCGACGTGGTGGTGGACGACCTCGGGCCGTACCGCGAGTTCACCGGGCCGGTGCCGCCGGATCCGCTGAGCGACAGCGAGTGGGACGAGTGGCGCAAACTCCTCGACGAGGCGTGGGAGCTGTTGACCGCGCGGCACCCCGGCCCGGCGGAGGAGCTGTCGGCCGGGTTGTCGACCGTGGTGCCGTTGGACGCGCGGCGCGATGTGTTCGCGGCGTCCTCGGCGGCGGCGTTCGGGGCGATCGCCATGTCGCCGAAGCGGTCCGCGACGGAGTTCGGCGAAGCGCTCGTGCACGAGTTGCAGCACTCCAAGGTCAACGCGCTGCTCGACCTGGTCGACCTGCACACCGCTGACGGCGAGCCGCGGCACTACGCGCCGTGGCGGGACGACCCCCGGCCCGTCGACGGGCTGCTGCACGGCGTGTACGCCTTCGTCAGCGTGGTGGAGTTCTGGCACGCCCAGCGCGGTCTCGTGCCCGCCGCCCTGGCCCGCCGTGCCGAGTTCAACCTCGCCTACCGGGCCCGTCAGGTCGGTATCGCCGTGGACGGCGTGCGCGGCCTGGTCGACCTCACCGATCTGGGGCGCGAGTTCGTCGCGTCGGTGGCCGTGCGGCTGGCGGCGTGCGACCCGGCTGACGTGGCACCTGAAATGGCTTCCGCCGCCGAGGAGATCATCGCCGAACACGCGATCACCTGGCGGTTGCGGCACGTCCGCCCCGATCCGCGGGTGGTCGGGGACGTGGTCGCGGCGTGGCCGGACCGGCACCCGTACGCCGGTGACGCCGGTGAAAGAGGTCGCGGCTCGGTGGTGCCGACGACGGGTTCGGGTGAGTCGCTGCTCGCGGCCCTGCTCAAGCTGCGCGTGCTGGATCCGCGCGAGTTCGACCGGGTGCCGTACCGGGAAGGGCCGGACTTCGCCTACCTGCGCGGCGAACGTGAGGTGGCCGCCGATGGCTATGCCGCGAGGCTGCACGACGCGCCGCACGACCTCGCCGCGTGGGCAGGCTTGGGGCTCGCGCTGGATTCCGCAGTGATGCGGCGCGTTCCCGAGCTGGTGCGGGCGGTGCACCACGGCGTGGCGGCGCGGACCGGTGTCGCGCCGCCGCCGGTGGAGCTGGTGGCCTGGTTCGACCGAGCCGACTCCACCGGCGTCCGGTAGACGGCGCCGACCGCGTCAGAGCGTCACAGCGTCAGAACTGCATCGTGTCGGTGTCGCAGTTCGCGCGCACGAACTGGGTGGCCGCGATCGTCGCCGGGTGCTCGTCGCCCAGGACCTTGCGGAAACTCGCCACCGTCCGGGCGTGCAGCACCGCCGACGCGTTCTCGTCACCGACGTCGCCCAGGTCGATCGCGAGGTTCAGGGCCACCGCCAGCGTCGACGGGTGCTCCGGCCCGAGCACCCTGGTCGACCGTTCGAGGGTGTCCTCGTCCAACGCCCTGGCCCCGGCGTGGTCACCGGTCGCCGCCAGGTCGCTGGCCAGGTTCGTCGCCGCGACCAGGGTGAACGGGTGGTCGGCGTCGAAGACCTCGGTCAGCTTGGCGTGCAGCTCGCGGTCGAGCGCCAGCGCGGCGTCGGCCTCGTCGCGCAGCCGGTGCGTCACCGCCAGGTTGATCCCGGCGATGAGCGTGTACGGGTGGTCGGCGCCCTCGACGCGCAGGAACGTCTGGTAACTGCTCCGCGCGAGGTCGAGGGAGCGGTCCAGGTCACCGAGGTGCCGCAGGTCGGTGGCCAGGTTCATCCGCGACGTGATGGTGTCGGTGTGCTCCTCGCCGTGCCGCCTGCGGTAGCGCGCGATGCAGTCCTCGGACAGCTCCTTGGCCCGCACGTGCTCGCCCGCCTTGCGCAGCGCGACCGACAGGTTCCGCGTCGCGCCGATCACCTGCGGGTGGTCGTCGCCGAACAGTTCGCGTTGCAGGATCAGCACTTCCTCCTGCTGCCGCGCCGCCTCGGCGTAGTGCCCCATCTCCCGGATGTCCATGCAGATGCTGTTGTTCGAGCCGAGGGTGAGCGGGTGGTCCACGCCGAGGACCACGTTCCGCCTGCGCAACGTCTCCTCGTCGATCGCGTGCGCCCGGCGGTAGTCGCCCATCAGCCGCAACGACCCGGCCAGGTTGTTGGCGTACCGCAGGGTTTCCGGGTCGTCGTCGCCCAGGATCTCGACCGCCCGGTCGTACACCTGTTGGCGCATCTCGTTCTCCTCGACGAACTGCCCCTGCGCGCGCCGGTCCAGCGCGAGGGTGTCGAGCATGTTCAACATGCTCTCGTGGTTCTCGCCGACCACTTCCCGGAACAGCTGGTAGGTCCGTTCGTTGAGGCTCTGCGCCTCTTCGCTGCGCCCCAGCCTGCGCAGGGAGATGCCGTACCGCCGGGTGACCTCCAACGTGTCGAAATCCCGTTCGCCCAACGACTTCCGCCACGATTCCGAGGCCTGCGCCGCCAGGTCGCGGGCGCCGCCGAAGTCGCCCGCGTTGAGCAGGTACCGCACCAGGTTCATGACCAGCACCCGCACCCACCGGTCCTGGCAGTCCACCACCCGCGACACCAGGGCGTGCGGCAGCAGTTCGGCGTAGTGCGACCAGTTCGCGGACGCGTCGGGATCGCCCGGGTCGCCGTTCACCAGCAGCACGTGCACCGCGTGCCGCATCCGGTCCTGCTCTTCCTGGTCCAGCCGGTTCTTCAGCACCGTCTGCACCAACCGGTGCAGTTGCAGCGCGTTGTTGCGGTGGTCGATCTTGGCGAGGCTGTACCGGCTGATCTCCCGGATCGCCCGGCTCAGCTTGATCGGGTCGCTCAGCGCGTCGCGCAGCGCTTCCGGCACGGGCATGTCCCGCACACCGCGGAACAGCTTCTGCGAGATGGGCTCCGGCCCGAAGAACGCGCACACCTGCAGCAGCTGGAGCGCCGCCCGGTGGTCGTTCTTCAACCGGTTGAGCGGCACGTTCCACGCCGCCGCCACCGGCAGCTGGTCCTCGCTGGAAGTGCCCGCCTCCAGCAGTTCGGTGCGGTTCTGCTCCAGCAGTTGCAGGTACTCCGACACCTGCATACCGGTCTGCGCCCGCCACGCGGCGGCCTGCTCGACGGCCAGCGGCAGGTCGCCCAGGGCTTCGGCCAACGCGTCGGCCTCGGCGTCGTCCAGGTCGCCGCCACGGCGGTGCAGCAACTCGATGCTCTCCTCGCGGGTGAACAGGTCGACCGCGACCGGCCGGGCGAAACCGCCCCACTCGGAGTTGCGGGACGTGACGACGATGTGGCCGCGCCCGGCGGGGAAGTACTGCCGCACGTCCTGCGGGCGGTCGGCGTTGTCGAACACCAGGATCCACCGCTGGTAGGGCTCACCCCGGCGCAGCGCTTCGAGCACGGCGGGCACGGCGGTCTCGGCGGAACCCGCGGCGGCGACGCCGATCTTCTTCGCCAGCTCCACGAAACTCGACTTGATCTGCGCGGGCTGCTCGGCCGGGATCCACCACACCACCTCGTACTCGGAGGCGTGCCGGTGGATGTACTCGACCACGGTCTGCGACTTGCCGACGCCGCCCATGCCGTGCAGCGCCTCCGGGAGCACGGCGGTCGGTCCCGCCTCGCTCAACCGCAGGCGCAGCTGCTCCAGGAGTTCGCCGCGGCCGACGAAGTCCGGGTTGCGCAACGGCACGTGGCCCCACACCAGCGGCTGTGTGGAACCCGGCTGCCGCTCGCCGGTGAACAGGGGGATACCGGGAGCGTTCACTTCGTCTCCTTCGGGCGGCGGCGGCCCGACCTCTGGCGCACGGGGTCGGGTGTCGGTGTTCGTCACAGCGCTGTTCTCCTTCGGTGTGCCGTCCGGACTCCCGCCGTCGAGGGGCACGCGGGTCCGGTCGTCCGGGCCGAGGGAGCGTCGAATGCGCTGCGACCTTCGGGAATACGGTCCGGAGAGGGCGCGGAACACGGCCTCCTGGACCTTGAGGTAGGGCAGGTTCTCGGGGGACGGGTCGAGCTCGCCCGTCCGGTCGGGGTCGTCGAGCGCCAGCCGGAAGTTCCGCAGCGCCTCGTTGTCCGCGCCCGCGTACTCGTCCAGCACGCGCGCCACCCGCGCGGTGTCCGAACGGCGGGACGTGGCCAGCAGCTCTTCCCTGATCCCGGTGTCGAAGTCGTACGCCACGGCGTCGGTCGCGCCGTCCGCGCCGGGCAGCCGCGTCATCAGGCCGCCGAGCATCACCTCGGCCAACGCCGAGAGGTCCGAGCCGGGCAGCAGCACCCGCTGCACCAGGCCCATCAGCTGAGGGCTCAACGGTGTCGCGGCGAGCAGGCCCGCGAGCTGGAACCCGTCCACCGACGCGTAGGTGCGGAACCGCAGCACGCGTTCGGCCGCGGTCAACGGCTCCTCGTCCGCCGGTCGCGCCGGGGGCGTGCTCTGGGGCGTGACGAGCGCGGCCGTCGTCTCCACCCACTCCGAGCCGGGCGCGGTGAGCAGCCGGGCCCAGCCGGCCATCCACTCGGCGGACAGACCCAGCACGGGCACGGCCATCCCGTCCCCGTCCGTCGCGCCCGCGACGCGCAGCTGCCGGTTCGGCGCGCCCGGCGTGGGCGCGGACAGCCTCATCCGGCGGGCCGGCAGGCCGCCCCACGACCACAGGCGCTGCGCCAGCGTCTGCACGACGGCGACGGGCATCGAACGGCCCCAGTGGTGCAGCACGTGGCCGACCGCGCCGCTGTGCCAGGCCCGGCCGATGGTGTCGGTGAGCACCAGCACGATCCGGGTGCCCGCGGGCTCGACCAGGTAACGCCACTCGTGCTCCGCACCGCCCTCGGACCGCAGCGTCACGTCGTCCGGGGTCGGGCAGGAGCTGTCCAGCACGTAGGTCCGCACGTCCCGGAACGCGCCCTGCCGTTCCAGCAGCACCCGGAACTCGCGCACGGTCTGCTGCCAGATCTCGGCCGCCACGGTCGTGTCGACCACCAGCGCCACCTCGAACCGCCGCCACGGCGCGGCCCGCCACTCCGGCAGCCACAGCCCGTCCCGGGCGGCCCGCACCGCGGTCGCCTCCTCGTCCAACGCCTTGCGCCGGCGCGAAGGCTGCCTGCGCGCCAACGGCCGCAGCGCGCGGCTGATCCCGCGCCGTTCCGGCAGCGCGGGCACGGTCGGCCACGCGGACACCGCGCTGACCGTGCCGTTCACGGCGAGCACGGGATCGGCACGCGCCATCGTCGTCGGGGTCGGCGTCCACCGCTGGATCTCGGCCAGGTCCGGGTCGAAGTCCGGGTCCGGCTCGGGTTCGGGCTCCGGCGTCGGTTCCAGGCTCCCGGTTCCCTCCCCGACCGGCTCTTCCGGTGGCGGAGGAGGTGTTCCGACGTCACGCGGGACACCGGCCTCCGCTTCGGGTGCCGGTGCCGCGGGCTCGGGTGCGGGTGGGCGCAGTGCGCCGGCGAGCCACAGCGAGTCCCGGACCTCGCGCAAGGTCAGGTCCGCCGTGCGCAGCACCTCCACCCGGCTGTCGGTCGCGTCGAGGTGCTGCAGCAGCACCTCGCCCGCCGGCGGCTCGGCCCGCGGTCCGGTCATCCGGCCTCCGCGGACAGCGGGTGCCAGATCGCCTTGAGCAGTTCGGCCCAGTCCTCGTCCGGCTGGTACGCGCCGGACGTGGCCAGGTGCACCGCGTTGAGCAACTGGTCGGCGGACACCGTGCCGACATCGGACCGGTGGGCCAGGAAGTCCGCGATGAGCCGGGCCACGTCCACGCCGTGCGCGTCGCCGAAGTGCACCGCCACCATCTCGCCCAGCTGCTCCCGGCCCGGCTGCCGGACGTGCAGCCGCAGGCAGCGGCGCAGGAACGCGGGCGGGAACTCGCGCTCGCCGTTGCTGGTGATGATCACGACCGGGAACTCGCGGCACCGCACGATCCCGTGCTGCACGGTCGCGGTGTGGCCGCGGTCGGCGGTCAGCACCTCGACCTCGGCCCGGTGCTTGGCGTACCGGACCAGCTCCGGTATCTCGTACTCGCCTTCCTCGAACGTGTTCAGCAGGTCGTTGGGCAGGTCGATGTCACCCTTGTCCAACTCGTCGATCAGCAGCACGCGCGGCAGGTCGTAGGGCAGCAACGCGGTGCCCAACGGCCCGAGGTGGATGTAGTCCCCGATACCCGAATCGGGGTCGTTCGCGCCCACCGCCTGCACCCGCGCGATCGCGTCGTACAGGTAGAGGCCGTCCTTGAGCGTGGTCCGGCTGGTGATCGGCCACCGCAGCACCGGCCCCAGGCCGAGTTCCCGCGCCACCAGGTAGGCCAACGACGACTTCCCGGTGCCGGGCGCGCCGGTGACCAGCAGCGGACGGCGCAACCGGATGGCCGCGTTGACCATCGCGACCTCGTTCGGGTGCGGTGTCCGGCGGACCGCGCGCACACCGCCCACCCGCCGGTCGCCCTCGCCGCCGTCGTCGGCGGGCCGGGACGTGGCCCCGCGACCGGTGAACGTCCGCCACGGCGGGGGAGGGGGCAGGTCCGCGACGGACGTCTGCGCGACGTCGCCCGTGCCGTGGTAGACGTTGCCGGAGTGAACTTGGCCGTCGCTCATCAGACCGCGATCCCTTCCGGGGGCCCCGGTTGGCTGGGCACGACGAGCCGCGTCGGGTCGTCGTAGAGGATCGTCAGCGCCTCGCCGACGTGGCGCCGCGCGGGGCCTTCCGCGAACGCCGTGGTCCGGGCCATGCGGACGCGCTCCAACAGGTGCAGCTCGTCCTGACCGTGCAACACGGACTCCACCACGTCGGTGAACTCGGTGCTGCCGCAGTCGTGCCGGTGCCACACGATCAGTGGAACGCCGGCCTTCATCCCGGCCGTGATCTCGTCCCGCCCGGCGGTCTCCGGCCGCGGCGGCGCGCTCAGCACCAGCGACACCAGCCCGCGTTCCCGGTTGAACCGCGTCTGCAGCTCGCGCAGGCCCTGTTCGGTCCCGCTCGTGGCGCGGCAGGCGGCCGTGTGCGCGAGGCCGCCCGCGCGGCCGAGCTGGTCGGTCATCGCGTCCCACCGCTGCAGCCACTCGCGGTGGTACTTGCGCATCGTCATCCGCTCCAGGCTGCGCACCACCACCGGGTACCGGCAGCCCATCGGCTGCGCCAGGAACGCGTCGTTCTCCCACGGCCACTGGTCGACGTCGAGGTTCAGGTTCTCGTAGTCGAGCACGAACTCGATCCGGATGTCCGGGCTGTACCGCGCCCAGTCGTCCTCGACCTTCTCGATGAGCGCGGCCACCTGCTCCTTCACCTCGTCGAGCGTGCCGACCGCGTCCTCGCCGTGCAGCGGGGACCACGGGGTGGGGGTGGCCGAGCTGGCGCCAGTGCGACAGCCGGAACTTCTCGCCGGTCGGCCCTTCCCGGCGCAGCAGCAGCACGAGGTAGGCGGGCGAGCCCGGCGACGGGGTGAGCGGCTGCGCGGTCTCCGGCCGCAGGTCCTTCCGGATGGCGGCCAGTTCGTCCAGGAGGTTCATCGACCTGGCCTGCGCCTCGTTCCACCGGTGCAGCTCGATGGCCAACTCGGTGCGCACCCGTGCCGCGATGTGCTCCACGAACACCAGCGGGCGCGGCACGCCGTCCGGCCTGGCGTTCATCGTCTCCAGCACCCGGAACACCTCGAAGTAGGTGGTCGGCCCGAACAGGCCGGGAGCGGTCGGGCCGGCGACGACGCGGTAGATGTCCGCGATGTCGGGCACGACTACGCCAGCCAGCAACGTGAACAGCCTTGCTCGTTCGGATGTCGGGAACAGGTCCAACGGCGTCAGTTCGGCGATGACCCGGCGCAATTCAACCATCGCCCGCGAGCCCTGCTCGAACCGACTCACGATCCTGACCAGTGCCGATAATCGTTCAGGGCTCTGCTGGCACACTTCGGCCAGGCTGAACAGGTGTCCGGTCGTGGTCGGGTGCTCCTCGACCACGAGAGTTTCCCGCAATTCTGCGGACATCATCCGGATGACCAGGTTCCGACCGGCGCGATCGGTCAGGGTCGGCACGCGGCTCAACACGTCGACAAGGGGAATGAGCAACCCTCGGCCGCCGTTGTCGTCCGCATGGACCATCGGTGGTCCCCCGTTCGAGCGGTCTGCGCCCAGTGTCCAACTCCTTTCAGCATCGCTCTATTCCGGGCTCCACGTTACGGATTTCCGCTCACTCCTCGAGGTTGGATTCCGTGCTCAAAAGAGTGTCGAATCGTCGCATTGGTGTGGAATCCTCACCTTCCACGACGTGCAAAGCGTGCCGCAGGGCGTTCAAGCCGTGCTCGTGCTCGATGCACGTCTGGAGCAGCCCGCTCACGTGCAGTGCGGCGATCGGGTGATGCGGCACGGCGGCGGCGATGGCGGGCGGCAACAGGCCCAGCACCAGTCGGCGGTCGCCCTCGGTCCGCATCGACGGCACCGCCATCAGCGCGTGGAACAGGGCTTCCACGTCCGGCACGCGGGCGTCGAGCAGCCAGACCGGCTCCGCCAGGCCGGGCACTCCGACGGCCCGGTGACGGTCGGGATCGGCGATCGGCTGATCGCGGAGGTAGCTGTCCGTCACCGCGATCGTGACCGGCCGGCTGGACGCCGCGTGCGCGGAGCGGAGGGCGTCCGAGTCGAGCACGGCCAGGGCCTCGACGACCTCGCCGGCCATGACCACTCGTAACCGGATCGGTGCCGCGACCGAGTCGTTGTGCCGGTGGACGGCTTCGGTGAGCCGCACGGGGAAGCGGTGCGACGGCGGGTGCGTCAGGAGCACGGCGTCGTGGTCGGTGGTGCGGGCCGGATCGTCCAGTTGAGGGTCGTTCAGGGCGGGATCGTTCAGGGCGGCCCGCACCAGCCGCCGTGCGGCGTCGAGGGCCGCGGCCGGGTCGGCGGCGATCGCGAGGACGGCGTGCACGGTCATCCCGGCGGTGCGGTGGTCGAACGCACCTTGAGGACCGACACCCGCGCCCGGCGGGCGACGTCCCGGATCGTGACCGGCATGCCACGAGGATGCGGACGCCGCCGCCGGGCGTCAAGATCTACAGCTCCAGGTCGGTGAGGACCAGAACCCGCTGCTCGGTCAGGTCCTCCATGGCCGCGCGCACCCCTTCGCGGCCGGTGCCCGACTCCTTGACCCCGCCGTAGGGCATCTGGTCGGCGCGGAAGCTCGGCACGTCGCCCACGATCACCCCGCCGACCGCCAGGCGCTTGGCGGCCCGGAACGCCAACCGGACGTCGTGCGTGAACAGGCCCGCCTGCAAACCGAACCGGGACGCGTTGACCCGGTCGAACGCCTCCTCGACCGACGGCACGGAGTCCAGCACCACGACCGGGCCGAACACCTCCTCGTCCACCACCTTGCAGTCCGCGGGCACGTCGGCCAGCACGGTCGGCTCGTAGGTCGCGCCTTCGCGCCGGCCGCCGGTCAGCAGCCGCGCGCCCGCCGCCACGGCCTCGTCCACCCACGTCTCGACGCGCCGCGCGGCGGCCTCGTTGATCAGCGGGCCGACGTCGGTGGCCGGGTCGGTCGGGTCGCCGGTGCCGAGCTTGCGCACGTGCGCCACCACGGCTTCGGCCAACGCCGGGTACACGTCCTCGTGGGCGTACACGCGTTGCACCGAGATGCACGACTGCCCGCCCTGGTACATCGAGAACGTGGCGATCCGCTGCGCGGCCCGGTCCAGGTCCGTCCAATCAGGACAGACGACGGCCGCCGCGTTGCCGCCCAGCTCCAGCACGACGTGCTTGCGCGGCACGCGGTCCAGGATCGAGTAGCCCACCGGACCCGAACCGGTGAACGACACCACCGGCAGCCGGGGGTCCTCGGCCAGGCCGCCCGCCACCTCGTTCGGCACCGGCAGCACCGACCACGACCCGGCGGGCAGGTCGGTTTCCGCGAGCAGCTCACCCAGGAGCAGCGCCACCAGCGGTGTCGCCGGCGCGGGCTTGACCACGATCGGCGCGCCGACCGCCAACGCGGGCGCGACCTTGTGCGCCACCAGGTTCAGCGGGAAGTTGAACGGCGCGATGCCCAGCACCGGGCCGCGTGGCGCCCGCCGCACCAACGCCAGCCTGCCGTTCGCGGCCGGGTCGGTGTCGAGCCGCTGGAGTTCACCGGAGAACCGGCGTGCCTCCTCGGCCGCCCACCGGAACGTCGACACCGCGCGGGTCACCTCGATCCGCGACCACTTCACCGGCTTGCCGGACTCGGCCGTGATGAGCGCGGCGACCTCGTCGGCCCGTTCGGCCAGCCGCCGTGACACGTGGTCCAGCGCCGTTGCGCGGGCGTGTGCGGGCAGGTCGGCGAAGTCCCCGGCGACGGCGTGCGCGGCGGCGACGGCCCGTTCCACGTCCTCGGCGGTGGCGTTGGACGTGCGGCCGGCCAGGGCGCCGTCGTGCGGGGTGCGGATCTCGACCAGGTCCTCGCTGGTCGCGGGCTGTCCCGCGACCCAGTACGGCGTCGTCGTCACTTGGGCGCTCCTTCCGGCACGTCCCGGCCCTCGGCCGGCTCGACGTGGCCGGTGAAGGCGGGCATGGTCAGAGCATCGACCGGGCGGTAGGGGGAAGACAGTGTCCAATCCGGCGAATGGTTTTTGCAGGTTGTACACAATGTCCAAGGCCTGGCCGCCGGGCTGGCCGTTGGGCGTTCGTCGGATTCCGCAGGCGTGCGCGCTCTGGCCGGCCCCGCACGTCCGACCGTACGCTGGGCAGGCACCGCCGCCGTTCCCTGTCCACTAGGGGGATTCCTTGGCGCGCCTACGATTCTTAGTGCATGCGGCCGGTGTCGTCACCGTCACCGCCGCTCTGCTCACCGCCGTGTTCACCAGCCCGGCCAGCGCGTGCAGCTGCGTGCCCAGCACGGAGGGTGAGCGCTACCAGCGGGCGGCGCACGTGTTCTCCGGGGTCGTGATCAGCGAGGCGGTGGAGGCGGGCGACCCCGCGTCGCCGCACGACGACAAGTACCGGTACGCCGTCGCCGTCCACACCGAGTACAAGGGCGACGTGCCGCGCTGGGTGAACGTCATCACGTCGACCAGCGGCGGGCTGTGCGGTATCCGGCTGTACCCAGGCACCGAGTACGTCGTGTTCGCGCACGGCGACTCGGCCGACCGCCGGGTGGAGTCGCACCTGTGCAGCGGCACCCGGCCGGCCGCGTCCGGCCCGCCGGTGACCACCGTGCCGACGACCACCACGACCCCGCCCACCACGCCCTGCGCAACCGCCGCACCGTAAGTGGCAAACGTTCCAACGTTCGTGCACCGAAGATCGCCTGATTGGGTGATCTTCGGTGTTCAGGCGGTTGGCTCGCCGCCGTCCGCGGGCCCGTGCTCGTACTCTTCGTCCGGGTCGTCGCCGTACTGCGCCGGCCTGACCTCGTTCACCTCGCCGAGGGCGTCGACCTTCGCGGCCGGGTCGTCGATGAACTCGTTGATCGTGGGCTCGCGCTCGCGTTCGGTCATGCCGCGGAGGTACCCACCGGGCGGCGGTCCGACACGGGTTCGGGAACCCGAAGACATCGGTGGTTTGTGGTGCCGGCGCTACGGGTAAGTGGGTTCGGAACGGCGAACGGGGTGGCTGGCAGGGCCTCGCGGCCGGTAGCTTCCGGCGTCCGGGCCGGCGTCGTCGACACAGCGGAGGTTCAACCGGATGTGGGACGGTGACCTGACCGGACAGGTGGTCGACGGCAGGTACGCCCTGGGCGGCCTGTACGGGTCCGGCGGCATGGCCGAGGTGTACCGCGCGTTCGACACCCGCCTCGACCGGAAGGTCGCGATCAAGTTCTTCCAGGGCTCGGCCTCCGGTGAGGACCGGATCCGGCTGGACCGCGAGGCGCAGGTGCTGGGCGCGATGCGCTGCCCCGGCCTGGTCGAGGTGTACGACACCGGGAGCTACCGCGGTCGCCCGTACTTCGTGATGCAGCCGATCGACGGCGGCACGCTGCGCCGGCGGATGCGTGGCGCGATGTCGCCCGAGGTCGTGGCCGCGATCGGGTCGCAGATCGCCGGCGTGCTGGCCCACGTGCACGCGAACGACGTGGTGCACCGGGACGTGAAGCCGTCGAACATCCTGCTCGACACCGCCGGGCGGCGCGCGTACCTGGCCGATTTCGGGCTGGCGCTGCAAGCCCAGGACACCCGCCTGACCAAGTCGGGGATACTCGTCGGCACCGCCGGTTACCTCGCGCCCGAGCAGGTGCGCGGCGGCGACGTGCTGCCCGCCGCCGATGTCTACGCGCTGGGCCTGGTGCTGCTGGAGTGCCTGACCGGGCGGCCCGAGTACCCGGGCGGTGACACGGAGGCGGCGCTGTCCAGACTGCACCGGGAGCCGCGCATCCCGGCCAACCTGCCCGAGCCGTGGACCGCGGTGCTGACCGCGATGACCGCGTCGGACCCGGCCAGGCGGCCGTCGGCGGCGGAGTGCGAGCGGCTGCTCGACGAGGCGCAGCGGGCGAGCGTCGGGCTGTCGCCGCTGGTCGAGGTGGCGGTGGTGGAGCGGCCGGAGGCGACGGAGCCCAAGCGCAAGACCAACAGCCGGGTGCTGCTGGGCGGGGCGGTGGCTGCCGCTGCGGCGTTGACGTTGGTGACCCTGGTGACGTTCCGGGACACGACTGAGCCGGGGGCCGGTGAGCCGGCCGGGCGCACCACGACGAGCGAGGTGGCCGATCCGGTCGCCGAGGAGTCCCCGAGCACGGGGGTCGCGGTGCCGGGTGTCCCGTCGGCCTCCACGGTCACCGTGGTGCAAGGCGCTCCGGTGCAGCCCCCACCGGCCGGCAGTGGAGACGACGACGGCGGCGCCGACGGGGACGGCGGCGACGATGGTGCGAACGACAGCACGCGCACCACCACCACGACGACCACCACGAAGCCCCGTCCGGAAACGCCGGTCAACGCCGCCCCGACGAACATCCCGACACCGGTCACGCCGACCGTGGTCGGACCGCCGTCGAAGGACCGAGGCGAGGTTGGCCGGCGCTGAGTCGGGGTCCGATAAGCCCCGTCCGGCCTGATCCGCAGAGCCGCCGGTCGCAGTAGAGCCGCCGGTCGCAGTGGGAATGCTTCGCAGGAGTCCCCGCCAGGGGGTCCCCTGATCTTTATTCTGCCGGCGGGGTCCGACAATTCGGTGGGAGTCCGGTCCGCCGGATGCGGCCGGATCCCGAAGAGCGACTGGGTGCGAGCGTCAACGCAGGGCCGGCAGGAGCTCGCCCTTGGCGAAGTCCAGGAACTCCGGCTGGTGGTCGCCGCCGATCTGCACCAGCGCCAAATCGGTGAACCCGGCGTCGCGGAACTTGCCGACCGCCTCCACCACCGGCCCGACCTCCGGCCCGCACGGGATCTGGGCGGCCACGTCCTCCGGTCGCACGAACTGCGTCGCACCGGCGAACCCGGCCGTGCCCGGCAGCTCCGAGTTGACCTTCCACCCGCCCGCGAACCACCGGAACTGCTCGTGCGCCCGTTGGACCGCCTTGTCCCGGTCCCGGTCCCAGCAGATCGGCAGCTGCCCGATCTTGCGCGACCGCCCGCCCTGGAAGACGTCCCACTCCTGGCTCAACGACGCGTCCGGCTCGGTCGCCACCATCGCGTCGGCCAGGGGCGCGAACGTGCGCACCGACTGCCCACCGGACACCGCGACCGCGATCGGCACGCGTTGCTCGGGCAGGTCCCACAGCTTCGCCGAATCCACCCGGAAGTGTTGACCTGAGTAGTTGACGTACCCGCCGTCGAACAGCTGCGAGATGATCTCCACCGCTTCGCGCAGCAACTCGTGCCGCACGTTCACCGGCGGCCACCCGCGCCCGACGACGTGCTCGTTCAGGTTCTCACCGGCACCGATGCCCAGGGTGAACCGGTTACCCGACAACAACTGCACGGTCGCCGCCTTCTGCGCCACCACCGCCGGGTGGTACCGCACCGTCGGGCACGTCACGTAAGTCATCAGCTCGACCCGATCCGTCGCCTGCGTGACGGCGCCGAGCACGCTCCACGCATATGGCGCGTGCCCCTGCTCGTCCAGCCACGGCGAGTAGTGGTCGCTCATCACCTCGAAGTCGAAGCCGGCCTGCTCGGCCAGCGCCGCGTGCTCCACCAACTCGCGTGGTCCGGCCTGCTCGGTCATGAGGGTGTAGCCGATCCGCACGCTTCCTCCTACGCCATCGGCAGGTCGGTGAGGTCCGCCCGCAATTCGTCGAGTTCTTCGTAGACTGCCGACGCCCCGGCTTCCCGCAACTCGGCTTCACCGAAACCACCCGTGCGAAGGCACACCGAGGGCAGTCCGATCCGCCGCGCGGCCTCGCAGTCCCACACGGAGTCGCCGATGACCACGGCACGGCCACGTCCGCTGCCGTCGACCCGCCGCAACGCCACCTCGATCAGGTCCGGCGCGGGTTTGCTCGCGTCGACGTCGTCCGAGGACGTCGACGTGATGCCGGACGCGTCGATCAGCTTCAGGTAGTGGTCCACGTGGTGGCGTTTGCCGGAACTCGCCAGCACCACGGTGAACTGCTGCCCCAGTGCCGCGGCGATCAGGCGGTGGGCGCCTTCCAACGGCCGGATCTCGGCCAGCATCGGCTCGAACGCCACCTCCCACGCGGTGCGGAGGTCGTCGCCGTGCTCGCGCTCCACGTGCTCACCCGCGACCGCGGCGACGAGCTTGTCGCCGCCCATTCCGATGGCCCGGTGCAGCCGCCAGGTCGGCACGGTGATGTCGAAGCGGCGGAACGCGCGGAACCAAGCCACCGCGTGGTGGTAGTTGGTGTCCACCAGCGTGCCGTCCACGTCGAGGACGAGCGTGTTGGTCATGAGGCCTGGTTAGCCCGACCGGACGACCTGCAAACCGGCCGCCCCCGCGAACCGTTCGAGGACTCGGGTGCTCTGAACGTTCAACTCGGGTGCTCTGAACGTAGGACACACGTGCGCTGGAGGTAGGACACACGTGGTTGTGTGGTGGTTGTGTGTTGGGTCGGTCAGGGTAGGGAGGTCAGGAACTCCTCGATCAGCCGGAACCACTCGGCGGGCGCCTCGATCGCGGGCGCGTGGCCGCTGTCCAGTTCCGCCCAGCGCGCGCCGGGGATCAGGTCGGCCAACGCGCGCGTGGTGCCGGGCGCGACCAGCCGGTCGTGCTTGGTGCCGATCACCAGCGTCGGCACCGCCAACGACGGCAGCTCGTCGCGCAGGTCGATGCGCTGCACCAGGTCGATCTGGTCGGGCGTGCCAGGCGGGATGGTGAGCGCGATCAGCTCCAGGAACCCCTCGGCCTGCTCGGCGGTCATCCGCCGGTGGAACGGCTCGCCCAGCACCAGCGACATGAGGTAGCGGGCCAACGTGGTGCGGTCGCCGCCCAGCAGCCGACCCCACTCCAGCATCCGCGCCCTGGTCTCGTCGTCGACGCGGGCGAACCCGGCGGTCAGCACCAGGGCCGTGACCCGCTCGGGGTGCCGCTGGGCCGCGCGCACCGCGACCGCGCACCCCAAGGAGAAGCCGATGATCGCGAACCGCTCCTCGCCGTCGGCGGCGGCCACCAGCCGGTCGGCTAAGTCGTCCAACTCCAGCGGCCCCGTCGCACGTGGCGTGGTGCCGGAGCCGGGGAAGTCCACCGCGTGCACCTTGCGTTTGCGCGACAGCTTCGGGATGAGCGGGCTGAAGTTCGCGCGGACGGTGCCACCGGCCCCGTGGGCGAGCAGAAGTGCGGGAGTCACCTGGCCGATTCTGCCGGGTGACGCCGGTGCAGCGCGGCGAGTTCCGTCCGAAGAGCGGTCTGCAACCAGCGCGAATCCGCCATCCACGGTTGGTTGGTGTGCAAGCACACATGCACACCGCTTCGGTACGCCGACAGCGCGACGCCCACCGCGTGCCCGGCGGCCACCGGCGCGACCGGGTACACCTCGCGCAGCTCGGCGCCGTCCAGGCGCAGCGGGATCGACGGCAGGTGCACGCTGGTGACCAGCGCGTCGAACAGCAGTGGCGCGCACAGGCCCGCTAACGGCGCGGCGATCCGGTGCAGCACCGGCGGTATGCGTTCGGCCAACAGGGGGAACGCGCCCGCGCCCCGCTCGGTGCCCGCCGCCTTGTGCCGGTCCATGTCCTCGCGCACGGCCCGCAGCCGCACGGCCGCGTCCGGCTCGCCGACCGGGAGTTCGCACAGGAACCCGGAGATCCGGTTGCCCGCGGTCGAGGCGCCGCGCCGGGTCACCGGGATCAACGCGCGCAGCGTCGAGCCCTCTTCCGCGCAGCCGTGCGCCAGCAGCCACTGCCGCAGCGCGCCCGTGACCAGCGCCAGCAGCACGTCGTTCAGCGTGCCGCCGTGCACGCGCCGCGCCCGGTGCACCTCGTCCACGCCCAGCCGCGCCATCACCACCCGACGGGGCCGGTCGGACCGCGTCACCACCGGTGAGTGCCGCACCGGCGGGCGGGTGCTGCGCAGCACGTCCGACGCGATGCCGGCGGTGCGGGCGATGTCCCGGATCGAGCCGACCAGCCCCGGTTTCACCTCGGGTTCCGGTGCGACGGGCAGGTCGCGGTCCATGCCGTCGAACAGCCGCAGGCCGAGGCCGACGGCCTTCATCCCGTCGCACAACGCGTGGTGCAGCTTCACCACCACCGCGAACCGGCCGCCGACCAGGCCGGTGATCACGTGCAGCTCCCACGGCGGGCGGGACAGGTCCAGCGGCCGGGCCATGAGCTGCGACACCAGCGCGGCGAACCGCTCCTCGTCACCACGACCGCGCAGGTGGTGGCCCTGGATGTGGTCCTCGGGCGTGAAGCACGGGTCGTCGACCCACGACGCTCCGCCGGGCGGCAGCCAGGACGCGCGGACGTGCCGGCGCAGGGCGGGCACCTCGGCCGCGCGTTCGCACAGCAGCGCCACGATCCGCGCCGGGTGCACGGGGGTGTGCGGCGCGAACGTCGCCACCGCGCCCAGGTGCATCGGGTTGTGGTCGTCCTCCAGGCAGAGGAAGGCGACGTCCAACGGGCTCAGCTGGTCGGTGCTCATCGCCTTCCAGGCAACCACGCGGGCGTGACGGGCCGGTGGCACCCGGGTGACGCCGGGCAACGCCCTCATCACAGCGCCAGCCGGGCGGTCGGCCGAGTGGTCCAGCCGGGTGGTCCAGCCGGGAGATCAGCCGACGTAGACGCGGATCGCGGTGCCGTCCTCGCCGGTGTGCACGCGCACCAAGTCGCACAACAGGTTCACCAGCATCACGCCGTACCCGCCGCGCCCGCTCGCGCCCGGGTTGCGCCTGCCCACCATGGGGTTGGCGAGCCGGCCCGCGTCACGCACCTCGCACACCACCACGCCACCCTCGCGCCACAGCAGCAGCGTGCCGGAGCCGCCCGCGTGCACCACGCTGTTGGTGGTCAGCTCGTTGACCGCGAGCACCAGGTCCTCGACGTGGTCCGCGGTCAGGGACGCGTCGGTGGCGAACCCGGCCACCAGCCGCCGGGTGGTGCCCAGGCTGTCGAGGTCGAACCGGCGGACGAGCACGTCGGCAGGCGGCGGTGGCAGCGGCCGGTTGAACTCCTCGGTGATCAGGAACGGCTCGCGGTAGCCGTCGCTCCGCCTGCGCCGCTCGCCCTCGACCATGATCGGGTGGGTGGCCTCCGCGTCGCGCAGCGCCTCCGGCGCGAGGTTCGCCGTGTCGTACGGGCACAGGATCCAGGCCGGACGGTCCTCGAACGCGGTGTTGATCAACGCCTCGTGCTGCACGCACGCCGGGTACTCCAGCTCGGTGCGCTCCGGCCAGAGCGGCTCGCCGATGATCCGCACCCGGCCCGAGGCCGCCGTGTCGGCCGCGTTGTCGGTGAACGCGGCCAGCACACCGGGGATGATGCGGCCGGGGTTGCGCCCGGCTCGTCTCATGTCCAGGAACTCGACCTGCTCGGCCTGCCTGCCCAGCGCACCGCGCAACAGGTCGATGCCCCGTTGCGGCACGGCCACCAGCACCGGCTCGCCCGCGGCGAGCCCGTCGCGCACGAACGGCACGGTGCCCGCGAGATATTGCTCGTCGTCGCGGTAGAGCAGTGCCTCGTGCACGAAGTCGACCACCGGGGGACCCTCCGAACGGTTGCTGGCGGGAGGTCTGCCCGTTCAGTATCTCGCTCAAACGCCCCCGCGCAGCGGTCTGCGCAGGCAAACGCGTGTCGCCGGGTCCAGACCACGTGCGGTTTCCGCCGCGACGACGGCTCGCAGGCCCGGCGACAGGTCCCCTACCTCGTGAAATCCGAGCCGCCGGTAATACGGGCCGTTCCACGGGATGTCGCGGAAAGTGGTCAAGGTCAACGCTTCGAGACCGCGCGTCGCGGCCCAGTCCTCGACGTGGTCGAGCAGCGCCGCGCCGATACCGCGCCGGGCGTGGTCGGGGTGCACGCTGATCTGCTCGACGTGCGCCGCGCCGTCCACCACCTCGACCGCGACCCAGGCCACCGGCCGGGGGTCGGCGGCCACCCAGACGTGCAGGTGTTCGAGGGTGCTCAGCGGCATCGGGTCGTCGTCGGCGATCTCCGGCATGCCGAAATCGCGGAACGGTTCACCGGAGGCGCGTTCGATCGGGGGGAGCAGCGGCAGCTCGTCCGGCCGGGCGGGGCGGATGTCCACCGGTGCATGATCAGCCCGCGGTGAGGTTCTGCTCAACCTCATTTGCGAGCGCTTCGAGCAGGCGCGACGGGAGCTGGTCGTCGGAGCAGCCGTCCACCCGGAGCTCGGCGACGCTGCTCGCCACGCCCGCCAGCGAGACACGGAGGGAGCCCCGGCAGCCGTGATCGGCCAGCGGCTCCCAGGTGAGCAGCAGCCGGTCGTAGTCGGCGGCCAGGCTCACCTGGTACGGGTCGTCGTGCTGCCGGAGGATCAGCACGTCGTCCGCACGGCCGATGACCTGGTACGGGGCGGGCAGCCACGCGGCGAGCCGGGCCGGGTCCGCGGCGGCGTTGAAGACAAGGTCGGGCAGGGCTGGGACATCTCGTCTGGCGTGGATGGTCACGGTGCCGGTTACCCCGTTCGAGCAGGTGCACACCGGGTAACCGGCGGGCATGAGCGCACCAGAGGAACCGGTGGGCGAGCCGGTCGACCCGGACGAGATCGCCGAAGAGGCGCCCATCGACCCGACCCCGCGGGAAGTGGACGAGTACCGCGAGCTCATCGGGGACGTGCCGGCGGAGCGGGAAAGTCCCGAACCCGCAAGCGTCGAGCCGGACAGCCTTGAACCGGACAGCCTTGAACCGGACAGCGTCGAACCGGGGAGGCCAGAGGCCGGAAACCCGGAGTCCTGAGCCCTCCCGCGTCACCAGCCGGAGCCGGCCGAGCCGGGTTCGGTCATACCGCGCACGGCCCGCGCCTTCAGCGGGTCGGGCAGGACCCGGCCGGCGGCGGCCTGCGCCTTGGTGCGCAGCGACCCGGCCACCACGTGGTCGTCGCCCGCCATCAGCGCGTTGAACCCGGCCCGCGCGACGTCGGCCGGATCGTCCTTCGGCCCGGTGGCGACCTTCGTGTCCGTCATACCCGCCCGGCGGAAGAAGTCGGTGTCCGTCGGTCCCGGCATCAACGCCGTCACGGTCACCCCGCTGTGCCGCAACTCCTCCCGCAGTGCCTGCGAGAACGACGCCAGGAACGCCTTCGACGCCGCGTAGACCGAGTGGAACGGTCCGGGTGCGGTCGCGGCCACCGACGAGGTGAACAGCACCCGTCCGGCACCGCGTTCCACCATCCCCGGCACCAACCGCTTCGCCAGGTGCACGGCCGACTTGATGTTCAGGTCGACCACCCGCAAGTGCGATCGCAGGTCGCTGTCGTCGACGAAGTCACCGCCGACACCGACACCGGCGTTGACCGCCAACGCGTCCACCGGTCGCCCGACGCCCTCGACCACCGCGACGAGGTCTTCGTTGCCCTCGAACGTGGCCAGGTCCGCCCGCACCGGGTCGACCCGCGCACCACCCTCGCCCAACTCCCGCGCCACGTCCTCCACCACGTCGTTCTCCGCCGCCACGACCAGGTCGAAGCCGTGTTCGACGAACACCTTCGCCAGCTCCAACCCGATCCCGCTCGACGCGCCGGTCACCACCGCCAAGGGCCTCTCAGAAGCACTCATGGTGGGTGAACTACCCCCGGTCGGATCACCCAATCCGGTTTCACCCGATGTGCTCGTGGGCACTCCCCCCGGTACCTCTCACTCGCGGTTGGTGGTGACGTATGTCCAGACGGCCAGGTCAGGTCGGGGTGCTCGACATCGGCTGCTTCAGCGCTCACCTCCTCGTCGTGTCGGGCTCCCCGCTGCACCCCGTCGTCTCGCACAAGACCCGGCTCCGCCTCGACCGGGCCCTCGACCCGCACAACCGACTCGGCCCGGACGGCGTGGAACAGGTTGTGACCGCTGTCCGCACCGCGCGCCGGATCGCGGAACGGGCCGGTGTCGTGGGTGTCGTCCCGTTCGCGACTTCCGTGATCCGCGATGCCACCAACGCCGATCAGGTGATCGCCGAGATCGCCCGCCGCACCGGCACGCAGCTGCGCGTGCTGCCCGGACAGGAGGAGGCGCGCCTGGCCTACGTGGCCGCGCGGCACTGGTTCGGCTGGCACGTCGGCGCGCTGCTCGTGCTCGACGTCGGCGGCGGCACGGTGGAACTCGCGGCGGGTGACGACGCCGAGCCGTCGCTGGTGCGTTCGCTGCCGTTCGGCGCCCGCACGCTGACCCGGCGGCCGGCTCTCGACCGGACCGCGCCGCGCGACCACCGCGGCCTGGCCCGTGAGCAGGTCCTGGTGCACGACCAGGTGGTGGCGGCGCTGGACGGCACCTCCGTCGCCGACCACCGGGCCGTCGGCTGCTCGAAGGTGTTCCAGCAGCTGGCGCGGCTGGCCGGGGCCAGACCGCAGCACGACGGGCCGTTCGTGCCGCGTTTCCTGCGCCTGACCGACCTGCGCGCGTGGATACCCCGACTGGCCCGGATGCCCGCGCCCAGACGCGCGCGACTGCCCGGCATCTCCCCGCACCGGGCCGAGCAGTCGCTGGCGGGCGCGCTGGTCGCGGAGGCGCTGATGGTGGCCACCGGCCAGGACGAGGTGCGGATATGTCCCTGGTCCACCAGGGAAGGGCTGCTGCTCACCTTGAGCTGGGCGGGCGACGACGAGTACTGCCGGGTGGCGTGAAAGGGATCGGAATGCTGGCGTTGTCGGTCGAGGCCCACCGGACGGGGTGCGCGGTGGTGGTGGCGACCGGGGAGCTGGACCTGGCGGGCGCGCGTCGGGTGTTGGACCGGATGGACCGGTTGGTGACCGAGGGGCGCGACCGGATCGTGCTGGACATGTCCGGGGTGGCGTTCTGCGGGGCCCAGGCCATGAGCGCGCTGGTCCGCACCAGGGCGCGGGCGCAGCGCTCGGGCGGTTGGCTGCGGCTGGCCGCCGTGCCGCCGCACGTGCGGCGGGTGTTCGAACGCACCGATCTTGACCGGCTGTTCCCACGCTACCCGGACGTGGCGTCGGCGGCGACCGGGCGGGCCGTGCCGAGTGGTGAGGGGCGGACTGCTTCGCGGGTCGACGGGCGCGCCGCTTCGGGTGGCGATGGTCGGGTTGCGGCGGGTGGTGACGGGCGGGCGGTGCCGAGTGGTGACGGGCGGGCTGGTTCGGATGGCGATGGGCGGGCCATGCCGGACGGTGACGGTCGGGTCGCTTCGGGTGGCGACGGTCGGGCCGTTTCGGGTGGTGATCAGGGGGTAGTCGAGCGGAAACCACCTTCACAGGCGAGGTGATCCGCATGAGTTCGACCACGCAGCTGTACGCCGTGCTGTGGTTCTACGGGGTGCTGGTGGACAAGGCGAGCGCGGCGAACTTCATGCTGGGTCCGGGGCTCAAGGGCAACCCGAATGCCCGCAGTGCCTGACGTCGTCGAAACCGCGTTCCGCGCGCTGGCCGACGCACGGGACGCCAGGGCGGTCCACCCGCGCGGCCGGTGGTTCGAGGGCACGGTGACCGCGACCTTCGACCCCGCGTTGCCGCTGCCGCTGGGGGAGACCGACGTGATCGGTCGGCTGTCCAAGGGCGCGGGCACGCCCGGCGGGCTGCCCGACGTGCTCGGGTTGGCGTTCCGGCTGCCGGGACCTTGGGACGTGCTGCTGTCCACGTCGTTCGCCCGAGTGCTGCCCCTGCCCGCCCGGACGTGGTCGAGCGGCCGTTACGGCAGCATCGCCCCGTTCCGCCGGCGCGGTCGCCTGGTGTGGCTGGCCGCCGTGCCCGATCCGGGCCGGACCGGCTCGGCGGCGTTGGCCGACCTGCCGGACGAACTGGGGTTCACGCTGGAGGTCGGCGGACCCTGGCGGCCGGTCGGCAGGCTCGTCGCCCGGCCGCTGGACGTCGACCGCGACCTGCCCGCGCTCGACCCGATCCGGAACCGGCCGCCGGGACTCGACCTGGTTCCCGCCGTGCTCACCAGGGCGCGGGAGCGGGCCTACCGGGGCAGCCGGCGTGGCCGTTCCCCCGATCCAGTGACAGCCCCCGGCGCATGACCGATCATGGGCCGGGGTAGCCCGAAGGCCATGCGAGCCCGTCGAGGTCCGGAGATCAGCGCGGCCGGAGTACGACCGATGCGAGGTGATCGCGCGATCCGGCGACCGGTGATCACCGCCTGCCTGGCCACGGCGGCCCTGGTGCTGACCGCCGTCGGCCACGGTCACACCGCCCACGATGGCGCGGCGGGGAAGCGGGGCGACATCCGCGGCGCCGACCAGCCGGGCGCGGTGAAGGACAGCTACATCGTCGTGCTGCGCGACCAGGGGTTCAGCGCACCGCAGACGGAAGCCGCCGCGGCCGACCTGACCGCCAGGTACGGCGGTCGGGTCAAGCTCACCTACACCGCCACGCTGCGCGGCTTCTCCGCCGCGATGAACGAGGAGCAGGCGCGCAGGGTCGCCGCCGACCCGGCCGTGGAGTACGTGGAGCAGGACGGCACCGCGCACGCCACCGACACCCAGAACAACCCGACCTGGGGCCTGGACCGGGTGGACCAGAAGAAGTTGCCGCTCGACGCGAAGTACACCTACGCCGGCGGTGCGGCCAACGTCACCGCGTACGTCATCGACACCGGGATCCACAAGGCGCACGCCGATTTCGGCGGCCGGGCCGTCGACGGCCACGACTTCATCGACGACGACGCGGTGGCGGACGACTGCCACGGTCACGGCACGCACGTCGCGGGTACCCTCGGCTCCACCACCTACGGCGTGGCCAAGGGCGTGAAGCTGGTCGGCGTCCGGGTGCTCAACTGCATGGGCGCGGGCCAGTGGTCGCAGATCATCGGCGGCTTGGACTGGGTGGCGAAGAACGCGGTCAAACCGGCCGTGGCGAACATGAGCCTCGGCGGTCCGGGCAAGTCCTCAGTGGACGACGCGGTCAAGAAGACGATCGCGGCGGGCATCACCTTCGCGGTGGCCGCCGGCAACGACAACCGCGACGCGTGCGACACCACGCCCGCCCGCACCCCCGAGGCGATCACGGTCAACGCGAGCGACAACTCGGACAACCGGTCCTCGTTCTCCAACTACGGCAGCTGCACCGACATCTTCGCGCCGGGCTCGGACATCACCTCGACCTGGAACGACGGCGGCAACCGCCCGCTCAACGGCACCTCGATGGCGACACCGCACGTGGCGGGCGCGGCGGCGCTGTACCTGGCGGCCAACACCGCGGCCACCCCGGCGGACGTGGCCAAGGCCTTGACCGACAACGCCACCACCGGCGTGGTCGAGGACGGGGGTTCGGGCTCACCGGACAGGTTGCTGCACACGGCGTTCATCAGCGGCGGCGACCCGAACCCGCCGACCTGCAAGGGTGGTTCGAGCACCGACGACGTGGCGATCCCGGACGCCGGACAGGCCGTGACGTCGAGCATCGCCGTGTCCGGTTGCGACGGTCGCGGCACGGCCTCGACCGCGGTGAAGGTGGACATCGTGCACCCGTACACCGCCGACCTGGCGGTGGACCTGGTGGGTCCGAGCGGCGCGGTGTTCGTGCTGCGCAAGCCCGATGGGGTGAGTTCCCCGGACGGCATCCACGAGACGTTCACCGTGGACACGTCGTCGGAGAACAAGAACGGCACGTGGAAGCTGCAGGTGAAGGACGTCTTCACGTACGACACCGGCAGGATCGACGGCTGGAGCATCACCTTCTAGCGGTCGACTGGCGCACCACGAGCCGGCTGCTCGGGCACGCGCTCGACCGGCCGTCGCAGTTGCCGCGGTCTGGCCAGGGTGTTCCTGCACCGGGGCGAGTGGGACCGGGCCGACGACCGACTGACGCGCGCGCTGCGGTTACCCGCGTTCCTCTGTTCGCCGTGACGTCATCGTCCCGTGCGGATCGTCACTTCAGCGGACGTCGTCCGGCGAACCCCAGGTCCGCGCGGTGGTACCACTCCAGGCCTTCGTCGCCTTCGAGCCAGCACAGCAGGACGGGGACGCCGTCGAGTTCGGACGGGAAGTCGATCAGCAGGGGAGCGAACCCCTTCAGCTCGGCGCCGGTCGCCTGCACCGTGGTCATGAGGTCGTCGAGCCGGGCCTGCGCGGCCTTGAGCTCGGGCAACCCGCCGAGGTCGGTGGGCGGTCCGCCGTCGTGCAGGGAGGCGGCGAGTTCGGCGGCGTCGGCGCGGACCGCGACGATCTCGGCGAGCACAGGTCGAAGCCTGGCCAGCTCTTCTCGCGCCTCGGACACCTCGAACAACGCCACCCCTGGCCTGTCGTGATCTCCCACGTGTGCAAAGGCTACCCGCTGTTCGGCGGGCAGCACGTCGTCAAGTGGGCTTGCAGTTCGCCGAGCGCGGCCGTGATGCCGGTCGGATCGGCGCGGTAGTAGACGGTCTTGCCGTCGCGCCGGGACGTGAGCAGGCCGCCTTGGCGCAGCAGTGACAGCTGCTCGGAGGCGGTGGACTGGGCGATGCCCGCACGTTGTGCCACCTGGCCGACGGTGAGTTCCGCGTTGCCGGCGAACTCCAGCATCAGCTGCTGCCTGGTCTCGCCGGCCAGGGCTTTGAGGAAGCGGCGGGAGGTCTCGCCCAGTTCGACCACGGTGCCTACGATCCCAGACGTATCGTCATTTCGCGAATCTCCGATACTATCGACCTATGTCGATGGTTGAGGTGCTGGTGATCGGCGCCGGTCAGGCCGGTCTGGCCGCCGCGCACGCGGTCAAGGCGGCGGGCGGCGTGCCCGTGCTGCTGGAGGCGGGGGAGCGGTCGACCGGGTCGTGGGCCCGGTACTACGAGAGCCTGACGTTGTTCTCGCCCGCCCGGTACAGCGCGCTGCCGGGGTTGGCGTTCGACGGCGACCCGGAACGCTATCCGGGGCGGGACGAGGTGGTGGACTACCTGGCCCGGTATGCCGACCGGCTCGACGTGGACGTGCGCACGGGATTCCGGGTGGAGAAGGTCGTCGCCGGTGATGGCGGGTTCGAGGTGGTGTCGGTCGACGGCGAGCGGTTGCGTGCCCGGCGGGTGATCGCGGCCAGCGGTGGGTTCGGCCGGCCCTACCGCCCGGCGTTGCCGGGGTTGGACACGTTTACCGGGTCGGTGGTCCACGCCGCCGACTACGTGAACCCGTTGGCGTACCGGGGAAAGCGGGTCGTGGTCGTCGGCGCGGGGAACTCGGCGGTGCAGATCGCGTGCGAACTGGCGGCCGACGCACGGGTCACGTTGGCCACGCGCAAGCCGATCCGGTTCGCCCGCCAACGCCCGCTGGGACGGGACGTGCACTGGTGGTGGGCGGTGACCGGGGTGGACGTGGTGCCGATCGGCCGGTGGCTGCCGAAGCAGTTCTCCACGCCCGTGCTGGACGTCGGGGTCTACCGGGCGGCGGTCGACGCGGGGCGGCCGGACCGGCGGCCGATGTTCACCGGTCTCGACGGCGACACGGTCACGTGGGCCGACGGCAGCCGGGAACGGGTCGACGCGCTCGTGCTCGCCACCGGTTACCGGCCGGACCTGGGTTACCTGGAGTCGTCGGGCGCGTTGGACTCCGGCGGTTTCGCCCGGCACCACGGCGGGCTGTCGACCACCCACCGCGGGCTCGGTTTCGTGGGGCTGGAGTGGCAGCGCAGCCTGTCGTCGGCGACGTTGCGGGGCGTCGGACGTGACGCCCGGTACGTCGTGCGGAAGCTGGCCGGGTAAGGACCGCCCTCAAAGGATGCCCTCGGCTACAACCCCTGCCCTTGGCCGGGGGTGGCTCGGAGAGGTGAGCCTGGGCGCGACCGCACGCCGTTCACGACCCGGGCCAGGTGCAGGGCGTAGGTCTCCCACTCGTGCAGGTGCTCGGTCGCGATGCCGAACACCGCCACCGCGTCGTCGGCTGTGAGGTGGACCGCCACCTGCAACTGGCGGACGCGCCGGCCCGCGACCGCGGAGTCCTGCGCGATGATCAACGCCCGACCCAGCGGGATGTCGATGGCACGCACGTTGGCCGCGAGAGGTCGCACGGCGGCGGCGAGCGCGGACAGCGGGTCGTGGTCGCTGGTCGGGTGAAGGGCAACGGTGAACAGGCCCGTGGTCGGGTGCGCCGGCTCCAGGACCGTTGCCGCGTAACGCACACCGCCCTGGCGCAGCTGCTCCACCACGAGTTCCTGCGCGGAGGTCAGGGCGGCACGTTGCGCGGCCGTGGCGGCGGGCCAGACGTCGGCGATCATCCGCGGGGTCCGGTCCACCCGGTCCGCCTGGTCCGCCGGTTCGGCCGCCAGGTCGAGCGGGGTGAACTGCGGCGGCACGTCGAACACGAACGGCAGCGTCATGACATTCCCTTGAGGGCTGCGACGAAGGTGTCGGGGATCGCCTGCACGGCGTTGCCGGTCAACGCGACGCCCGTGCCGACGGCCTCCGCGACCCTGGGCCACAGGCCGAGCTCACTGGACGGCTGCGCGACGGCCATGTCCTACCCCCCGAACGCGCCGGCGCCCGTGCGGTCGGCGAGCACGTAGTCCTGGACGCACTGCCGGCCGACGGCGGCGCTGTCGCGGTAGACGCGCGGGTTCGGCTCAAGGTCGAGGAGTTCACCGCGCCCGCCGACGGTGGCGGTGATCAGGCCGTCCGGCGAGTCGGCGGTCGCCCGGATCTCGGCCATCCCCTGTTGCACGCCCTGTTGCACGGCGCGCAGGTCGTCGGCGAGTCGCCGGTAGGCGCTTGAGTCCATGGCCGGAATGCTGGCTCGCCGCTGCCCGCGCACGGCGGCACGTGACCGCTTCCGGCCACCCCGCCGTCGGCCCGCGCCCGAGTGCCGACGATGTGCCCGTGAGACGACTCAGCACCGCGCTCGCGGCCGTCGCGCTCGTGGCACTGTCCACACCGGACGCTCTGGCGGCACCGCCGCCGGGCGCCTGTCGTGATCCCGAGCCCGCGCGCCCGCCGATCAAGGAACTGCCGTGGGCGCAACAGGCGCTCGACGTGACACGGGCCTGGCCGCACAGCACCGGGGCCGGGGTGCTCGTCGCCGTGGTGGACACGGGGGTCGACCGCGACCACCCGCAGTTGAGCGCGCCCGGCAAGGTGGTGCGCGGCGAGGACTTCTACCTGGTCGGCGACCTGCCCGGCGATTTCGACTGCGGTTCGCACGGCACCGCCGTGGCGAGCATCGTCGCCGCCGATCCGGTGGACGGCGTGGGTTTCCACGGTGTCGCGCCCGGCGCGCGGGTGCTGCCGGTGCGGGTTGCCGAGCGGGATCTCGACGACACGGGCGCGGTGAACACGCTCGACCCGGTCGTGCTGGCGCGCGGTATCTGGTATGCCGCTGACCAGGGCGCGAAGGTGCTCAACCTGTCGATGTCGGGGCAGGAGGACAACCAGTACGTGCGGGACGCGGTGGCGCACGCGGTGGCCAAGGACGTGCTGGTGGTCGCCGCCGCCGGCAACCGCCAGCAGGACGGCGGCGCGCGGATCGCCTCGTTCCCGGCCGCGTACGACGGTGTGCTCGGCGTCGGCGCGATCGACATCGCGGGTGACCGGATGTCCGGCTCGCAGGTTGGCGACTACGTCGACCTGGTCGCGCCGGGTGCGGCGGTGGCCGGTGCGACCCGTGCGGGCGGGCACGCCTACTGGCAGGGCACGAGCTTCGCCGCACCGTTCGTCGCGGGCACGGCGGCGCTGGTGCGGGCGGCGTGGCCGGAGCTGACCGCGCCGGAAGTCGCCCGCCGACTGCTGGCCACGGCGAGTCCGGCACGCGGTGAGGCCGCCGCGTACGGGGTCGGTGTGGTCAACCCGTACCGCGCGGTCACCGATGGTCTGGCTGCCGCCAAGCCGGACGTCATGCCGGTGGTCGTCAAGCCGGTCGAGGACCCGGACGTTGTGCGTGAACGGCAGTGGTGGCACAACGCGGCGGCGAACGCCCGTGTGTACGTGGTGGGCGCCGTGGCGGTGGTGGTCGCTGCGGGCGTGCTCGCGCTGGTCCTGGTCAACGGTCGCCGCCGGCGGTGGACGCCGACCAGGCTGGACCGGCTGCCGGACGGGCCTCCTCCGGTGGAGCCGCCGGACCAGGTGTTCCTCTTCAGTCGGTGAAGCGTGTTCCGGTGAAGCGTGTTCCGGTTCAGTCGGTGAAGCGCGCTCGTGTGCGCCTGCCTTCCTGTGTGCATCTGCCTGTGCGTGTGCATCTGCCTGTGCCTGGTTCGCCTGTGCCTGTGTGCCTGGTTCGCCTGCCGCGCCGCTGCCTCCTTCTTATCCCGGCAACGTCAATGGTGCGCTGAAAGTTTCCCATTGACGTTCGATTAGCTCGTTGGAGTGATCTCGGCCATTGCCGCGTCCAGCCGGTGGAGCGCGGAAAGGCCCCGACGCCACGGCGTCGGGGCCCTTCGTCGGTCGCTCAGCTCAGATCGAGGTGCTGCCGATCCGTGCCACGGCCGCGCCGAGCGCCTGCTGGAGCTCGCCGTTGGCCTTGTCCACCCCGCCGCGCAGCGCCTGCAGCATGGCCTGCTGCGCGGTCGACACCTGGTGCCACGCGGCGCTGATCTCGCTGAACTGGCCACCGGCCGAGTCCAGCCAGTCGGCGGAGGTGGCGCCGGACGTGGTGCGCCAGGTGTCCATCTCCTGCTCGACCCTGGCCACCGTCGAGGCGATCTGGCCGGCCAGCCCTTCGAGCTGGGCGAAGTTGCCCTTGATGAGCATGTCGGTCTCTCCCTTGTCCTGGCCGGGGCGTTACCCGAGCGCTCCGCCGAACGGGCTGGCGCCCTGCACGGCGTTCAGCCCGGTCGCCGACATCTCGTCGGCGGTGAGGTAGGTGTTCGAGGAGAACCTGGTGTTCTCGCCGAGGTTGTTGAGCGCCGTGGTGAGCCGGGCGATGCCCGCCTCCCACTGGGCGTGCGCGGCGTCGAACGCGGGCCGCGCGGTGCCCTCCCACGCGCCCTTGAGAGCGTCCACGGTCGGACGCAGCGACGCCACGTGTCCCTCGATGTCACCGGACACGGTCCCCGCCATGGCGGCGGCGCGCTCCAGTGTCTCGGTAACACCGTGAAGTTGGTCCTGCACTCCGGTTCTCCCTTCCGCTGGTATGCCGGTCGGCGATGCACAGCGAACCGCGTCGGCACCGTGCGCCGGCGGCACGCGGCACGTTCCTGCCATCACCACCCGCGGAGCACCCCTGCGGCACCACGATCGGTTCACGACACCGACAGGAGGGGGAGCCGGCGTGGCGACCGTGGTGGTGACGAGGCCTCAACGCAGGCCCGCGCCGGAGATGCCGTCGGGCGAACTCGTGCTGGAGGCGCCGCCGGAGATCCCGCAGCCGACGGGCAGGCAGTGGACGCAGCTGGTCGTGGTGCTGCCGATGGTGGCGATCATGGCGGCGATGCTGCTGATGTTCGGCGGCAGCACGGCCGGTGCGCTGCGGTTCGTCGTGTTCGGGCTGTTCGGTGTGGCGATGCTGGCGATGGTGCTGGTGTCGCTGCTCAACAACAGCGGTCCGAGCAAGCGGGAGATGGGTCAGGCGCGGCGCGCCTACCTGCGGCAGTTGGCCCAGCACCGGGTGCGCGTCACCCGGTCGATCGGCCGTCAGCGCGACGCGTTGGCGCACCTGCACCCGGAGCCGGACGCGCTGCTGTCGCTCGCCGCGGGCGACCGGCGGTGGGAGCGGCGCCGGTCCGACGCGGACTTCGCCGTCGTGCGCGTCGGACTCGGCCCGCAGAGCCCGGCGCTGGACCTCGTGCCGCCGGACACCAAGCCGTTGGAGCAGCTGGAACCGTTGTCCGCCTTGGCGTTGCGGAGGTTCCTCACCACGTACGCGGCGGTGGCCGACCTGCCGTTGGCGTTGGCGCTGGCCGGGTTCGGCGTCATCCACGTCGGCGGTGACCGGCAACGCGCGGTCGCGCTGGTCCGGGCGGTGTTGGCGCAGCTCGCCGTGCTGCAGGCGCCGGACGACGTGCGGGTGGCGATCTGCGCGGACGACGGCGCGCGGCCGTCGTGGGAGTGGGTCAAGTGGCTGCCGCACGCCCTGCACCCCGACCGGACCGACGCGGTGGGGCCGGTGCGGCTGGTGACGTCCGGGGTGGTCGCGCTGGAGGCGTTGCTGGACGACCTGCTCGCCGACCGGCCCCGGTTCGATCCCGACAGTGCGCGCGGGACGTCCGGGCCGCACCTGGTGGTGGTGTTGGACGGTGGCGTGGTCGCGGGCTCGGACCACCTGATGACCGGTGGTGGTGTCGAGGGCGTGACCGTGCTGGACCTGTCCTCGCCGCTGCCGCGCGTGCCGGAGCGTTCGGCGTTGGCGCTGGAGGTGTCCGCCGACGGTGTGCTGACCGCGTTGACGGTGGACGGCGACGTGGAGCTGGGGCGTGCCGACGCGCTCGACCTGCCGACGGCCGAAGCCCTGGCCCGGCAGCTGGCGCCGTTGCGGCTGACCGCGGGTGGGGGCGGTGAGCAGCCGTTGTCGGGCGACACCGGCCTGTCGGACCTGCTGGACCTGGGCGACCCGTACGCGTACGACCCGGCGGAGAACTGGCAGCAGCGGCCCAACCGGGACCGGCTGCGCATCCCGTTCGGCATCCGCGAGGACGGCACACCGGTCGACGTGGACCTCAAGGAGTCGGCACAGGACGGCATGGGGCCGCACGGTCTGCTCATCGGCGCGACCGGGTCGGGCAAGAGCGAGTTGCTGCGCACGCTGGTGCTGGGGCTGGCCGTGACGCACCCGCCCGAGTCGCTGAACTTCGTGCTGATCGACTTCAAGGGCGGCGCGACGTTCGCCACGCTGGACCGGCTGCCGCACACCAGCGCGGTGATCACCAACCTGGTGGACGAGCTGCCGCTGGTCGACCGGATGGCCGACGCGGTGAACGGCGAGCTGGTGCGGCGGCAGGAACTGCTGCGCGCGGCGGGGAACTTCGCCTCGCTGCGCGACTACGACCGGGCCCGTGCGGCGGGCGCGCCGTTGCCCGAGGTGCCGACGCTGTTCGTGGTGTGCGACGAGTTCAGCGAGCTGCTGTCGGCCAAGCCCGATTTCGTGGACATCTTCGTGCAGATCGGGCGGTTGGGGCGGTCGCTCGGGGTGCACCTGCTGCTGGCCAGCCAGCGGTTGGAGGAGGGGCGGTTGCGCGGGCTGGACACGCACCTGTCCTACCGGATCGGGTTGCGGACGTTCTCGGAGCTGGAGAGCCGCACCGTGTTGGGGGTGGCGGACGCGTTCAGCCTGCCTCGCGCGCCCGGCCACGGGTTCCTGAAGTTCGGCACCGAGCCGATGGTGCGGTTCCGGTCCGCGTACGTGTCCGGCGTGCACCGCAGGCCTGGTTCGGGTGTTGGGGTGGGGTCTGTGGACTTGCCCGGTATGGCGCTCTACAGCACCGATTACGTGGCGCCGGTGGCGTTGCCCGTGGTGGCTCCGGTGGACGAGGAGGCCGTGGGGGAGAGCTTGTTGGACATCCTGGTCGACCGGCTGGCCGGGCGTGGCACGCCCGCTCACCAGGTGTGGTTGCCCCCTTTGGGTCAGTCGTCCAGTTTGGACTCACTGCTCGGGCCGTTGGGTGTGGATCCGGAGCGCGGGCTGTGTCCGGTCGACGCGCGGCGCAGTGGTGGTCTGCGTGCGGTCGTGGGGTTGGTGGACCGGCCGTTCGAGCAGCGGCGTGATCTGCTGGAGTTCGACCTGTCCGGTGCGGCCGGGCACGTGCTGGTGGTCGGCGGGCCGCGCAGTGGCCGCAGCACGGCGTTGCGGACGGTGGTGACGAGCCTGGCGTTGACCCACACGCCGCAGGAGGTGCAGTTCTACTGCCTGGACTTCGGTGGTGGGCTGCTCGGGGCGTTGCGCGGGTTGCCGCACGTCGGTGGGGTGGCGGGGCGGCAGCAGGCGAGTGCCGTGCGGCGGACCGTGGCCGAGGTGTTCACCGTGTTGGAACGGCGGGAGCGGTTGTTCGCCGAGCACGACGTGGACGGCATCGCGGGTTTCCGGGCCATGCGCCGGGAGGGGCGGTTCGCCGACGAGTCGCACGGTGACGTGTTCCTGGTGATCGACGGCTGGCAGACGTTGCGCAAGGAGTTCGAGGACCTGGAGGACGTGGTCTCCGACATCGCGACCCGTGGGTTGTCGTTCGGTGTGCACGTGGTGGGGACGTGCGCGCGGCCGTTCGACCTGCGGCCGGGGATTCGTGATCTGTTCGGCAGCCGGTTGGAGCTGCGGTTGGGCGACCCGCTGGACAGCGTGGTGGACCGGCGCAGTGCGGCGGCGGTGCCGGAGGGTGCGCCCGGCCGTGGGATCACTTCGGGGAAGCACCACTTGCTGGTGGCGTTGCCACGGATCGATGGTGAGTCCGATGTGGATAGTGCGACGCCTGCTCTTGGTGCTCTGGTCGACACGGTCTCGCGGGCGTGGCCGGGTGCCCACGCGCCTCGGGTGCGGTTGTTGCCCGGTCGGGTGTCCTTGGCGGATTTGCCTGCGGTTGACGAAGATCTGAGTTTCGCCATCGGTATCGCGGAGCACGATCTGGGGCCTGTGCACCTGGACTTCCTGGCGGACGCGCACTTCCTGGTGCTGGGCGACGCGGAGTCCGGCAAGACGGCGTTCCTGCGGTTGCTGGCCCGGCGGATCGTGGCCAACCGGACTCCCGCGCAGGCCAGGGTGCTGGTGATCGACCACCGGCGTGGTCTGCTCGGCGCCGTGCCGGACACGCACCTGCTCGGTTACGGCGCGGATACAACCACCACCGCACACTTGTTGTCGGAAGCGGCGCGGGCGATGGCGGGTCGGTTGCCGGGTCCGGACGTGACGGCGGAGCAGTTGCGTTCGCGGAGCTGGTGGACCGGGCCGGAGTTGTTCGTGCTGGTCGACGACTACGACTTGGTGGCGACCGGGATGGACAACCCGTTGTTGGCGTTGCTGCCGTACCTGCCGCAGGGGCGTGACATCGGGCTGCACGTCGTGCTCACGCGGCGGACCGGTGGTGCGGGGCGGGCGTTGTTCGAGACCTTCATCGCCCGACTGCGTGACGTCGGCTCGCCGGGGTTGCTGCTGTCGGGCGACAAGAACGAGGGGCCGTTGTTGGGCGGCCTCAAACCCGAGCCGCTGCCACCGGGCCGCGGCCGGCTGGTGGACCGACGGCGTGCGCCGTCGCTGGTGCAAGTGGCAGATCCGGACCGAGGGAGCGATCAGTGATCTACGGATTCACCGAGGACATGGCGGCGTTCAAGCCGCGACCGCTGGACCTGGCGAAAGTGGCGCGGGAGGCGGTGCCGGGTGGGTGCGCGGGCGGGGGGATGCTGGAGTGCGGGCCGTTCCAGGCGGCCGACGAGGCGTCGACCACCGCGTTGACCACCTACCTGACCGCGGTCGACCAGGAGTTGGCGCAGTGCCGCGAGATCGCGGTGGCGTGCGCAGACGACTACGAGCGGGCCGACGGGACGGGTGCCCAGGCGCTCGTCCAGGTCCGCGACGCCGCGCCGCTCGGGCCCGCGCCCGTGTTCGCCGCGGAGCACATCCAGGCCATGGATGCCGCGGGCATGGTCCCGGCGGGGAATTGGAGGCGCTGACATGAGCTATGCGGGCATGACGTTGGAGCAGATGGCCAAGATGGTCGGGCAGGAGGTGGGTCACCTCCCCCGGCTGGAGCAGGCGGGCCGGATGTGGTTGGCGGCGAGGGAGGAGCTGACCCAGTCCGGCGCGTCGTTGACCGGCGAGATCGGCAACCTCGCTCCGCAGTGGACGGACCAGGCCGGTGACCTGTTCGCGGCGCGGGGTCGGACGGCGGCACAAGGGATGGCGGCGTGGGTCGCGCGGATCGACGCGGCGCAACCGTGGGTGGCGTTGGAGACCGTGGCCAAGGACATCCCGGTGACGAAGGCGTTCATCGACCAGTGCCTGGAGGCGCAGGCGAAGCTGTTGGCGGCCAGGACCCAGATGTTCGCGAGTGAGGGGTCCAGGGGGCTCAACGCGGGGGCGCTCGGGGCGATCGAGGCGCAGCTGCTGGAGTTGCAGCGGCGGGCGGCGGAACGGATGGACGCCCTGGGCAAGCTGTACGTGGCCGCGACCGATGCGGTTCGTGCGGCGGCTGAGGGCGAGCAGGCGCCGATGGCGGCCGGTGGCTCCTCGGGCGGTCCTGCCGGTGGTCCTTCTGGCGGTCCGGCGGGCGGTCCAGCCGGTGGTGCTGCAGGTGGCCCGGCAGGCGGTGCTGCGGGCGGTCCCGCCGGTGGTGCAGCCGGCGGTCCGGCCGGTGGCCCGGCAGGCGGTCCGGCCGGTGGCCCGGCGCTGTCCGGCGGGGGTGCCGCGGCACCCCCGAAGCTGCCGTCCGTGGTGCCGCCGTCGGTGAACCTGCCGCAGGCCCCTCCGGCGCCGGCGCTGCCACCGTTGCCCGTCGCACCGCCTGTGCGCGTGCCGGGTGGTGCCGGCGTGGGCCCGGCGTCGCTCCGGGGCGTAGGTGGTGTGCGAGGTATCGGTGGAGCCGGCCTGACCGGCGCATCGGGCGTGCCCGCGATCGCCAAGGCCGCGAAGCCGGGCACCCTCTCCGCCGCCGCGCTGACCCCGCCGTTGCCACCCACGCTGCCCACGGCGGCAGGTGCCACATCGGTGCCGACGACCGGCGGCAGCGGCGTGCCACCGATGATGCCGCCCGGTGCGGGCGCGGCAGGTGGGCAGTCCGGTTCGGGCAAGCCCAAGCCCGGCGACGCCCAGCGCCAGCCCGCCGGCAAGGGCCGTCGCCAGCCAGGCACACCGGGCGTGCCCGACCACCTGCGAGGTAGGGCGAATCCGGGCGGCGTGCTGCCCACGCGGGCGGACCGACGTCGGCCCCCGGAGGCGGACGCGCTGGACGAGGAGCTGTGGGAGACCGGGGAACCGAGGTCACCCCTGATCGGCCGCTAACCGGCACCCACACACCGCAACCGCCCCTCTGCAGCAACGGGAGGGGCGGTTGCGCTGTCTGGTGTATGCGGTAGCCCGGTCCCGCCGGAGCGAGAGCGGTTGCGGTGTCTTGTGTATGCAGCAACCGCCCCCTCCGTGGTTGCGTGAGGGGGCGGTTGCGGTGTTGTGGCGAGATCGTCAGATGCGGCGGAGGGCGGTGGCGGGGTCGAGGGGGGAGCCGTGTGGTACGCGGGAGACCAGGCTCACCGGTAGGCGTACGGGGGTGACGTTTTCGTACCCGAGCACTTCAAGGACCTCGCGGTTGGCCAAGGCGTGCGCACGGCCCTGGTCGGTCACCAGCACCACCGTGCCGACGGGCGCGTCGGGACCCGGCATCACCTCCACCACGGCGGCCCGGCCCGGTGGCACGACCACGCGATCCGCCAACGGCGTCCCGTTCTCGGTGCGCCGCGCCGTCGCCGTCATCAACGGGTCGGGGTCCGGCAGGTCGGGGTCCACGACCAGTGCGGGAGGCGAACCGGTGCTGTCGAAAGACGCGCACAGCACCGAACCGTCCACCGAGGCGAACTCCGGCCGCCCGGTGGGAGGCTTGCCCGGCCCGGACTCCACCGGCGGCCCCTGCCGCGCCTGGCCCGCCGCGACCAGACCCAGCGGGATACCGACCGGCTGACCGCCGTCATAAGCCTGCGCGGTCGGCTGGAAGGCGCGCTGGATGTCGTACTGCAACTCCGAGATGGGACGCAGCACCTCCGCCTCGACGAGGTAGTGCTGCACCTCGCCACCGGACGTCTCGACCACGAACAGCTGTCCGATCCGCGCCCCGGGCGCCGCCTTGGACGCGGCCCCGATGTCCGGCAACGCGATCGGCGCGATCGGCTCCCCGGCCGGCAGCACGTCGACCAGCGCCGAACCGACCCGCGCCCGCGGCTCGGACCGCAGCGCCAAGCCCACCGCCACCGTGTCGGCCTGCCGGATCCGGTGCCGGAAGCCGCGCCACAGCAGGTACTGGTCACCGGTCTCGGGCACGTCCACCAACAGCGCGCGTTCGTCCAACGGACGCCCACCCGGCACACCGCCACCGACGACGAGCACCGAGTCGTTCACCGTCGCACCGGTGACGTCCGGCCGGGGCTGGGAGCACATCGTCCACCCACCCGTGAGCAGCCGGGAAACGTCCGGGAGCGAGTCGGGCGCGTCCGCGATCCCCAGTCGCGGCCCGCGCGGCACCCCCGCCAACGACTCGCGCGACACCGTCCGCGTCTCCGCGTGCTTCCCCAACGCCAGCAACGCCGACACGTAGTTCGCCACCGGGTGCAGCCGACCGTCCACGTACACGTGCCGTGCGCCGGTCTCCTTCTCCACCACCACGAACTCGCCACGCCAAGCGTTGCTCCCGCCCGGCGACACCATCCCGTACACCCCGAACGCCGCCAGCACGACCACCGCGATCGCGATCCCGCCGAACGCCGCCACCACCGCCCGGCGGAACGGCGGCTGCTCGGGGTCGGTCTCGCCGGTGACGAGCGCCGACACCACCCGTTGCTGCAGGAACTGCTGCGCCTGCAACTGATCCCGGTTCGACGCCACCGTCAGCCCCCCAACCCGCGCAGGTACCCGTACAGCCCCAGCACCGCGCACACCACCGGCACGACGGCGACGACCACGGCGATCTCCAGCAGCTCCGCGTAGCGCGACAACCGCGCACCGCGTTTCGTACGGGCCAGTCCCGCGCTGATCACCAACGCCCCGATCCCGATCACCGCCGGCCCGGTCGGCAGACACGCCAGCACCGCGATACCGGCGGCGAGCAGCGGACCACGTTGTCGCACCGCCGGGTACAGCCGGGCGCGCAGCAACAGCCCCACGCCGAGCACTCCCAGCAGCACCAAGGCCCACACGTCACCGCGCGTCAACAGCACCGCGCACGCCACCAGCACGACCGCGCACCCCGCGAGCATCCCGGTCAGCAGACGATCCGCCCGCACCACCGCCTCGCGCACCGCCGCCCGCGCCGGCCGCGGTGGGTCGGCGATCAGGTCCGCGGCCGTGCGCGGCAACGTCGGCAACGGCACCCGGCCCAGCCGGATCGCCAACGGCGCGCACATCGGCGAGAACACCAGCACCGCGCCCGCGACCACCGCTGCCGCTTCGACGCCGTTCAGCACGTCGGACGCCAACCACGCGCCGGCCGCACCGAGCAGTGCGGCCGTGATCGCGCCGGTGAACCACACCGCCTGTTCCGCCACCCCGATGAGCGCTAGCACCGCCACCACCAGCACCGCCGCGCACGCCGACAGCACGTGCGGCGCGCCCAGGCCGTGTCCGGTGCCGAACAGCAGCACGCCACCCAGCCCGGCGAACGGCAGCGCCAACGCGGCGACGACCGCACCCGCCCCCGCGTCACCGAACGCCCGTGCCAACGCCACACCCGCCGACAGCAGGACCGCCGCCAGCCCCCACGACCACCACGGAGACGCCAGGGCGGCCATCGGCACGACGCCGAGCAGCACCAGCGCCCCGCCCGCGAGCAGCCCGGCCCGCCGCGTGTGCCGGGGACCCCACGTCCGGCCGAGACCGGACGCGATCACGTCGACCAGGTCGTCGTACTCCAACTCCGGCCACTCGGTCCGCCGGTGCGCCAGGTGCAGAACTTCGCCGTCGCGCACCCGGTGTGCGGCGAGCGTGCGGCCGAGTTCCAACGCGGTGCCGTCCGGCCTGCGCAGCAGCCAGCCGTCGTCGGTGGGCGGCTCGCCCGCGTGCTTCAGCAGCCCCGGCAGCACTTCCGCGACCGACGAGTGCTCGGGCAGCGCCAGATCGATGCGCCGGTGGGGTGCGGCGATCGTCACCCGCACCAGCCCTGTGGTGTTCATGCGCGTCACGATGGACCGGCGGCGATGTCCGTGGTACCCGCGCGGCAGCTACCGGACACGGCGGTCGGCGGCTGGACGTGCTGCGGCACCGTGGGGACAATGAGCACCGCGATGGCGAATCCTCCTGGCAACCACCTCGTCCCCCTGGGCGTCGGCCCGGTGGCGACGGTGTACGCGGGCGGCGGGACCGCGTACAAGGTGTTCCCGATTTCACTGGACCGCCGCACCCGTGCCGCTGTGGAACGCGAGATCGCCAAGTGGCGCCGTGTTCCCTTCACACCGGTCGTGCGCGGCGTGGAGGAGCTGGCCGACGGCGTGACCGCGGTGGTCTCGGAGCTGTGCCGGTACTCGCTGGCGACGAGAGTGCGCCACGACGGACCGCTGCCGGTCGCCGAGGTGCTGGACCTGGGGCAGGTGCTGGCCGAGGCACTGGGCGCGGCCCACGCCGCGGGGCTGGTCCACGGCGGGGTGACCGCGACCAACGTCCTGTTCCGTGCTTCCGGTGAGCCCGTGCTGGCCGACGGCGGCCTGGCGGTGCGCCGCGCTTTCCCGTCCGACCCGCCGGTCGACTTCGCCGCACCCGAGACCGTGCGCGACGCCGTGCGTGATGCGCGCACTGATCTGTACGGGCTGGGCGCCGTGCTGTACCTGGCGCTCACGGGCCAGGTGCCCTACCCGGGCCGGATGGGTGAGCGGGCGGAAGAGCACCTGCTGAGGGTCCTGGGCGCCCCGGCGCCGGAGGTCTCGCGACCGGACCTGCCCGCCGGCCTGGCCGACCTGGTCCGCGGACTGATGGCGAGGGATCCCGACACCCGTCCGTTCGACGTGGCGGCCCAGTTGGCGGCCATCGCCGGCTCGGGCTTCGACGACTTCGCCGACACCCCGTACCTCACCCCGCCCACCTACTTCCCGACCACATCGGCCCGAACGCCCCCCGCACCCCCGATCCACCCACCGCTCGCCCCGCCGCCAACCGCGCCACCGACCGCGCCACCAACCGCACGGCCACTCACACCGCCGCCGTTCGCGCCACCGCCCAGCCAGCCTCCGCCAGGGCCGCCGCAGGGCGGCGTTCCACCTGTGTTCCTACCGGTCGCGCCGCCGCCGGGTGAGGGTCCGCCTGCGCCGTTGCCGGTCGTGCCGCAGGGAAGCCAGGCTCCGGTAGCGCCGCCGGCTGGGACGCCGTCCGCGCCGCTGCCGGTCGTGCCGCCGCCGGGCCAAGCCTCGCCGACGCCGCCGGCTGGGACACCATTCGCACTGCCGCCGGTAGCGCCATCGTCGAGTCAGGCCGCGCCGCCGCCGGGCGATGCTCAGCCTGCATCGCCGCAGGTTGCGCCGGGGGAAAGCGAGGTCTCGGTGGGGCCGCCGTCTGGGCCGCCTTTCGCGCCTCTGTCGGTTGCGCCGCCGTCGGGTCGAGTTTTGCCGGTCCAGCCGCCTGGGGGGCCGGTAGCACCGCCGTCGCCGGGAGCGCCCGGAGACGAGTGGGCGAGCGGGGGATTGACGTCACCGCCGGAGCCCGAGGGGTATTTTTCCGTCTCGCCCGCGCCGCCTGTGCGGATGCCGATCGCCGAGGTCAAGCCTTCGGACAAGGGGGATCGGCGGGGACGTCTCGGGCTGGTCGTCGGCATTGTGGGCGCGTTGGGGTTGTTCGCCGCCGCGCCGTTCCTCCTCCTCCGCGAAGATCCGCCGCCATCGGCGCCGATCCCGCCGACCATGAGTGCGCCGGGCGGTGAAGCGGCGGCTCGGATCGAGTTGGAGGTGGTCTCCGAGGCCGACAACCACGTTGATCTCGCGTGGCGCAGCTCGGCCGACCTGAGTTACGTGGTGGTCGTAGCTCCCGAGGGGCAGCCGAACCGGAAGACGCCGGAGTTGCGCGGCAAGACGACGCGGGTTCCGATCGAGCCGAAGCGGCAGTACTGCTTTGAAGTCTGGGGCACCGACGGGGACCAGAATTACGTCAGTCAGCCCCAAGGCATCCGTGGAGCGGTCTGCACGACGAAGTGACGATCAGTAGCGGAACGCGGCTCGTAGCCGGGCTTTCCACGGACGCCGCGCCAAACCCGCTCGCACCGCTCGCACCGCCGCCCACGCCTGCGCTCGCGCGTCCACCGGTGCACCGGACCACATCGTGGCGTCCACGGCCGTCGCCAGGCCCGACAAGGCATCCGCAGTCGGCGGGTCGACCACGGGTCGGGCGGCGGTAGCGGCGTCCCGGACGGTCATCGCGGGCGTCACCGCCACCCCGTGCCTGCGCAAACGATCGCGCACCTCGGCCCACGCGTCGGCCACCGTGCCGGAACGCCGGCGTCGCCACGACCGCACACCCACCAGCACCGGCACCGCCGGCAGCCAACCCACCGCCGGCACGACCAGCAGCCACAACGCCAACGCCCACGGCACCCGAGTGGTCGGAGCGACGTCCTCGGGGGCCGCCGGCAGATCGGGTGACACCATGTCCTCCACCGGCGGCAACTGGGAACGGGCCTCCTCCGTCACCGCGGACAGCCCGTTCGAAGCCGACGACACCCGCGCCGACCCCGTCGGGTCCAACGCAACCCACCCGACACCGGCCACGGCCACCTCGGGCCACGCCAGCGCGTCCCCGTTGCGCACCACCGAACCGCTGTCCGGCCCGGCGAACCCGACCACCAACCGCGCCGGGATCCCGAGCAGCCGGGCCATGGCCACGTACGCCGCCGCGAACTGCTCGCGCGTCCCGCGCTTCTCAACGGTGAGGAACCGCTCCAACTGCGGCCACCCGTGCCCGACCGGCAGGTCACCGGTGGTCACCAGCTCGTAGTTGTCCCGCATGTACTTCTCCAGCACCATCGCGGTCCGGAACGACGAACGCATCTCCTGCACCGCCGCGTTCGCCAACGCGTGGACCGAAGCCGGCGCCGTGCCGACCCCGGCCTTCCCGCCCGGCGCCGAGGGGTCGATCGCCTTCCCCATCAACGATGTGGGGTCGACCTGCGGCTCCCACCAGGTCAACGTGTACGAGGAAACATCGGCCTCGCTCAGCAAAGTGCCACGCGCCGGATCCACCAGCGCGTCGACGCCCTCCACCGTGGCAGGCCAGGTCTGGCTCGGCAGCCAAGGCCTGCCCAACGACTCCAGCAACCTCACCTCGGCCGACCGGGACGAAGGCGACTCGACGACGGGCGGCAGTCCCGCGCCCATCCGCCGCAGCTCACCACCGGGCGTCCAGTTCACCCCGTCGAACTCGTCCAGCACCGCGATCGGCCACCGGTCGACCCGGGCGGACGACGTGTACTCGAACACCGGCTTCGAAGGATCGGCCAGCCGCGACGGCAACTCGTCCAGCGGACTGGCCACCCGCGGCGTCGCCAACGGCGCGAACTCATCCGTCCGCAACGACAAAGCCGGCCCGGACGACACCGCACCCAACGCCACCGCGCCGACGACCCCGAGCGCCACCGCCGCCCAAGGAATCCCACGCGCGACGATCACCGCACCACAGGCGGCGAAGACGACAGCGGCCAGGATCGCCGGCGCACCACTGGCCGCCGCGTAAGCCTGGCTCAACGCCACCACACCCAGCGAGGGCAGGAGGGAAACCAACGGCGCCCGCAGCCGGAGCAGCAGTTCGACCCCGAACACCGAAGCGGCCAACACCAGCAGCGGCACGAAGACGACGACCTCGGGTTCCGGGAGCGCGGGCCACGTCGTCTGCAACGCCAGCCGCCACGAGTCCGTCACCCCGGCGAGCACGGCCGAGGGGTTGGCACGCAACGCGACCAGCAGACCCGCCAGCCCCGCGACGACCGCCGCCACCGCACGCCAAGCCTCACGCGAACGCAGCCACAACGTCACCGCGAGAGAAGGCAGCACGGTCGCACCGACCGGCAGCAGCAACGCGCCGACCCCGAACACCGGCCCGAACAGCAGACCCGCCACCGAAGCGGCCGCGAAAACCGCCACGACCCCCGACCCGCGCACAGCGGGCACACCCAACAGGACGCTCACCCCACCGCCTCGTTCCAGCGCCGCACGGCACGCTCGGCGTCCGGCGCCCAGATCACCCGCGCCCCGACCACGTCACCGGGACCACCGAGGGAGAACACGACATCCGGCCGCAGCGGCGCGATCGCGTCGAGCGGACCCGCCGTCACCACCACCAGGCTGCCGGGCGGACGTGACGGCAACGCGGCATCGGACCGCACCCCCAACACGCACAGCTCGTCCAACAACCGCCGAGCCCCCAACACCCCGCCCCGCACGGTCACGTCCACCCCGCACGGCGTCAGCAGCCGTCCGTGACGACCGGCGACGACACCCGCGTGCAGCAGGGAAGCGGCGATCTCCACGGCCTCCTCGAAACCCTTGGGGTGCCTGGTGTCCAGCAGCAACGTGAACCGGGGCTGGTCCGGGTCGGCGTAGTCGCGCACCATCAGCCGACCGGTCCGCGCGGTCGCCTTCCAGTGCACCAGCCGCACCTCGTCACCGGGCACGTACTCGCGCACCTCGCGCAGGTCCAGCGAACCGCGCGGCGACTGGTCGGTGGTCGGGCCGTCGTGGTGGTGCCGCCGGTAACCGCCGGCGAACGGCCGGGCCGGGTGCAGCCGGGGGTGCACCCACAGCGTCACCGTGTCACCGGTGTCCACGAGGTTGCGCACCAGCCCCAACGGGTCGGCGCGTTCGATCGCCAACGGGCCGACGGTGTGCTTCCCACGGGAAGTCGTCGGCAGTTCGTACCGGTACACCGCGTCCGCCCGCACGACCACGCCCCGCACGTGGGGCCCGCACCGGTCCCGCGCGGTGAAGCCGCCGCCCGCGTGCCGCACCGCCAACCGCGCCAACGCGGGCCGTCCCCGCTCGACCCGGTCGGGGTAGACGTCGCGGCGCACGTCGACGCGCGGACGCCGGGCCGCGACGAAGAACGCCGCCACCACCGCGCCCACCGACAGCCCCGCCAACGCCTGGAACAACGGGTAGCCGGCCAGGAAACCGCCCACACCGCACAGCACGGCCACGACGAGCACGGCGACGCCGCGTCGGGTCAACCGCACCGGTCAGCCCGCCGACAGTGGTGCGGTGACCGTGCTCAGCACCTCCGCGACCACCTCGGCGGGCCGCCGCTGGTTCAGCTCCGCGTCGGGGGTCAGCACCAGCCGGTGCGACAGCACCGGTTCGGCGACGGCCTTGATGTCGTCCGGCGTCACGAACAGCCGCCCCTCGGTCGCCGCCAACGCCTGCGCGGCCCGCACCAGGGCGATGCTGCCGCGCGGGCTCGCGCCCCAGCGCACGGCGGTGTGCTCACGGGTGGCCGCCGCGACCCGGACCGCGTACTCGCAGATCGCGGGCGCGATGTGCGAGCCGCGGACCTCGGTGATCGCCGCGCGCAACGTCGGCATGTCGATCACCGGTTGGAGATCGTCCGGGCCGACCCGCGCGGCGTCGCTCATCACCACCAGCACCTCGGCGGCCAGGTCCGGGTAGCCGACGGACAGGCGCATCAGGAACCGGTCCAGCTGCGCCTCGGGCAACCGGTAGGTGCCCTCCATCTCGATCGGGTTCTGGGTGGCCACCACCAGGAACGGGTGCGGCACCTCGTGCGCGATCGAGTCGACCGTCACGCGCCGCTCCGACATGACCTCCAGCAGCGCCGACTGCGTCTTCGGCGTGCCCCGGTTGACCTCGTCGGCCAGCACCACGTTGGCGAACACGCCGCCGGGGTGGAACTCGAACTTCTCGGTCTTCTGGTGGTACACGGTCACACCGGTCACGTCGCCGGGCAGCAGGTCCGGGGTGAACTGGATGCGGTTCCACGTGCCGCCGACGCTGCGCGCCAGGCACCGCGCCAGCGTGGTCTTGCCCAGGCCGGGCACGTCCTCGACGAGCAAGTGCCCCTCGGCCAGCAGCGCGGCCACGGCGTACCGCACCACCTCGGGCTTGCCGCGCACCACGCGCTGCACGTTGTCCGCGATCGCCTGGTACGCCATGGTCGACTTCGGCGCGGTCATCGGTCCTCCCAGTACAAACGGTTCGACTCGACGCCACCCGCGACCACCCACACCGTCCGGCCGGGGCTGCCGTAGTAGAACCGATCGGTCGTCTTGTTGCCCTGCGCGTCGGTGCGCACCGTGGCTCCACCGTTGCTGTAGTCCGGATTGGAGGAGTACGGCACCAGGCGGTAGTCGGTGTTCGGGGCGAAGCCCCGCATCTCGATGTGCATGTAGGCGCAGTCCGGGTTCCGGCAGGTATCGCCGTCGTCGTAATCCGGGCCGCGCGACACCGTGATCGTCATCGGCTGCCGTGGTGTGGCTGCCGCGGATGCGGGCGGACCCGATCCGGCCGAGTTCTGGGCGACCACGGTGAACGTGTACGCGGTGCCGTTGGCCAGGCCCGAGGCGGTGAAGCCGCGTTCACCACCGCCGACCGAGGCCGAGCCGCCGTTCCAGCTGATCTGGTAGGCGGTGACGGACGCGCCGTTGGCGGCGGCGGCGCCCCACGCCAGCACGACGGAGCCGTTGCCCGGCGTCGCGTTCAACCCGCCAGGCGCACCCGGTGGGCTCGCCGGGATCGGCGGCGGCGGTGGCGGCGTCTGCCGACGCTGCGTCGGCTGCTGCTGCGCGGGGGGCTGCTGGGTGCCGACAGCCGGTGGTGGCGTGGTGGTGATCGGGGGCGTCGTGGTCGACTCGGACGGTGGCGGCTCGGGCGTGCGGGAACCGCTGGTCCCGGTGCCGTCCACCGGCACGGGGGTCACCTTGCCCTCGATGTCGACCACCAGCACGTGCTTGCCCTCGCCGCTCTCGACGTAGAGCCGCTTGTCCTCGCCCTTGGTCAGCCGCGGTGAGCCGCGTTCCGCCGGCACTGGGGTCGACCCGCGCTTGCCGCCGGTGCCGTCGTAGGTGTGCAGGGTGCCGCCGCGCTGGTCGAGCACCGCCACGGTGGAGCCGGTGGCCTCCGGCACGGCGTAGTCGCCCGGCCCCAGCGGCACCGTCACGATCTGCGCGGGGGGCCGGTCGCCGACCACGTCCGCCGTGTCCACCAGGTACAAGGTGCCGGCGGGGTCGACCATCGGCACGCGGCCGGTGACGTCGCCGGGGCCGATCTTCGTGGTGTCCGGCATGTCCTTGCCGATGGCCTTCGGCCGGCCGAGGCCGTTGTCCTCCACCACCTGCATCGTGTCGGCGGTCGTGTCGACGAACACCGGCTGGTCGCCGACGACGGTCAGGCCGCCGGTGTGTCCCGGGGTGATCGCGGCCGGGCAGGACGGCGCGGTGGCGCCCGCGGACAGGTGGCACAGCTGGCCGCTCTCGATCTTGTGCAGCCACAACGTGCCGTCCGGGGTGGCCACCGGGTGACCCAGCCGCTCGCCGATCGCGATCGGCGGTGTGGGCTCGTCACCGCTGAGCCGCACCACGCGGCCGGTCTCCCGGTAGATCAGGTACGGGCCGCCCGCGCCTTCCAGCGCCACCGGCAGCTCGGCCTCGGTCGGCGCGGCGGTCGTGCCCTCGACCCGCAGCGTCGACTTGCCGAACTCGGTGTACTTGCCCTTGCCGATGACGTAACCGCTGCTGTCGCTCTGCACGACCAGGCTGCCCTGCTCGGCGTCCGGCATGGCGACCTCGGCGTTGACCTGCTTGGTCGCGCCGTCGACGTGGAACACCTTGCCGAGCGCCGAGTTCAGCACCCAGTGCCCGGATTGCAGGAACTCCAGCTGCGGCACGCCCGACGCGCCGCCGATGGCCAGGCCGGCCACGGTGAGGCTCGCGGCGGTCAGCAGGGCGACCGGCACGCGGCCCCGCCACTTCACTGAGATTCTCATGGCACCGACCCCCTAGTCTGCAATCACGTAGCGTATGACACCCGATACAGAAACGGTCCAGCCCTTGTCTCGTTCCCGGTTCCTGCTGCTCCTCGGCGTGCCGGCGCTGGTCGCGGTGCTCGTTCTCGCGGTCCTGCTGACCGGTGAGCGGGACGTGCCCGTGGCCGACCTCCCGCCGACACCGACCGTCCTCGCCACCCTGCGCCTGGAACCCCGGGTGCCCAAGGCCGGCGAGGAGGTTGTGGTCCGCGCCACAGTCGCGGCCGATCGGCCGATCACGGTGCGCGCGTTGACCGTGCAGGTCGTGCAGAACTCGACCAACGAGTCGCGCGACTTCCCCGAGCTGCGCGAGCACGCGATCGGCACGACCGCGCAGGAGATCACCCTCCAACGCGCCTTCAACACGCCCGGCGAATACACGTATCTCCTCGCGTACCGGTTGGACGACGACTGGGTGCGGCTGAAGCCGTGGGAGACGTTCACGGTCCGCTGACCGGCAGGATCAACTCGAAGATCGCGCCGCCCTCCTCGGCGTTGAACACCCGCAGCGTGCCGCCGTGCGCCAGGGCGACCCAGCGCACGATCGACAGCCCGAGCCCGGACGACGCGCCGGAGCCGGTGAAGCGCTCGAACACGCCCTCGGCCGCCGCCGGGTCGATGCCCGGCCCGTTGTCGGCCACCGTCACCCGGCCGCCGGCGACGGTGATGTGCACCATCGCCTCGCCGTCCGGGCGGCGGCCGTGCCGCAGCGCGTTGGTCAGCAGGTTGCCGATCGCGCGTTGCAGCAGGCTCGGGTCGGCGTTGACCATGGTCGGCGCGGCGGTGACGGTGACCCGGGTGTCCGGCGCGGGCGTCTCCTCGACCACCACGGCCACCAGCTGGTCCAGCCAGATCGGTTGGATCGCCAGCTGCTCGACGCCCGCCGCCAGCCGGGCCCGCACCAGCAGGCCGTCGATGATGCCGCCCATCCGCGCGGCCAGCCCGACCGTGCGCGGCAGCAGCTCGGCGTGCTGGCCGGGGTTGCGCAACGCGGTCTCGGCGAGCGCGCGCAGTGCCGCCACCGGTGTGCGCAGGTCGTGCGCGGTTTCCGCGAGCAGCACCTCCTGCTGCTCCAACGCCGCCGCGGCGGGCCGGATCGCGCGGCCGGACAGCACGTGCCCGGCGAGGCCGAGCGCGATCACCAGCACCAGGCAGCCGCCGACGACCCGCCACACCACGCCGAGGTGGCGTGCCCGTTCCTCGCCCATGTCGCTGTAGGCGACGATCGCGCCGATCACCTCGCCGCTGGTTCTCTCCAACGGCTCGGCACGCACCCGCAGGTTGTCCTTCGGGCCCCACACCGTCTTGCCCTCGCTCACCGCCGAGGTGGCCAGGCCGCTGAGCACGCCGGCGTCGACGGACACGCAGTTCTGCGCGCTCATGTGGCCGCGGTACTCGGGGCCCGCGCCGCCGGGCAGGATCGCGAACTGCGGGCATTCGCGGTTGATCGGGTCGCGGACGAGGTCTGCGGTGATCAGCGACTCGTCGAAGTCGATCAGCCTCCTCGCCACGGCGGTGACCCGGTGCAGGTCGGCGTCGAGCTCGGCGACGCCCTGCTCCTGGTCCTCCCGGATCACCAGGATGGCGAGCACGAGCAGGCCGGCGGTGTTCATCGCGGTGAACAGCACGGTGAGCAGCCGCCGCAACGCGCGCAGCCGTGCCGCCGACCCACTCATGCGCACACCTCGCCAGGGCTCGGCGTGGCAAGAGCGGCGCACGCTGTGTTGGACGATTCGCTCGCAAGCTCGCTCATGCGCTGCCCAACCGGTAGCCGTGTCCGTGGACGGTGTGGATCAGCTCCGGCGCGTGCAGCTTGCGTCGCAGCCTCTTGACCACGGCTTCGACCACGTTCGCCATGGGCTCGTCGTCCCAGCAGTGCTCGATCAGGTCGGTGCGGCTGACCACCTGCCCGGCGTGCGTGGCCAGGTACTCCAGCACGGCGAACTCCTTGCCGGACAGCGAGAGCAGCACGCCGGCGCGGCGCACCTCGTGCCGGATGCAGTCCACCTCCAGGTCGGCGTGGCGCAGCACGGCCGGTCTCCCGGCGCCGGTGCGGCGGCACAGCTTGAGCACCCGCGCGGTCAGCTCCTCGATGGCGAACGGTTTGACCAGGTAGTCGTCCCCGCCGTGGGCGAAGCCCGCCACCCTGTCGCCGACCGCGTCGCGCGCGGTGAGGAAGAGGACCGGCACCGTCCAACCGCGTCCGCGTTGGGCCTGGACGTAGTCGATGGCGTCGCCGTCGGGCAGCATGCGGTCGAAGACGACGCAGGCGTAGTCGTTGCTGCTGAACGCGCGGTGGGCGGCGGCGATGTCGGCCGCGGTGTCGACGTCCAGCGCGGTGCCGCCCAGCTCGACGCCGCGCAGCTCGGCCGCCACCGCGACCCGGAGGTTCTCGTCGTCCTCCACCACCATCACCCGCATGTCATCAGAACCTCATGTGTCGTGACGGATCGTTGGCGGCGTGATCTTCCGAGTCCTCGGCCCGCAAGCCGGTGCCCGCAAGCCCGCCACCCTCCTGGCCGCGTTGCTCCTGCACGCTAACGCGTGGGTCAGCCTAGACGAGCTGATCGACGAGATCTGGCAGGAACAGGCCGTCCCGGCGTCGGCGGACCGCAACGTGCGGACGTACGTCTGGCAGTTGCGGCAGGTGCTGCCGCCCGGTCGCATCGACGCCCGGCCCAGGTCGTACCGGCTGCGCGTCTCGCCGGGTGAGGTGGACTCGGACGTCGCGCGGGCGTTGCTGGAACGGTCTGAGCGGGTGGCCGCTGACGAAGCTGTCGGTTGTCTGAACAGCGCGTTGGAGTTGTGGCGGGGGACGCCGTTCGCCGAGCTGCGGGCCGAGACCGCGGTGGCCGCCACCGCGTGGCTGCAGGAGCTGCGGTGGGAGCTGCGGGAACGGTTGGCGGACGCCTACACGCGGTTGGGCAGGCACGGTGAGGCGATCGCGGTGCTGCGCGTGCTGACCTCGGAGGACCCGCTGCGTGAGGGGACTTGGGCGCGGCTGGTGCGGGCCCTGCACGCGGCGGGGCGGCGGGCGAGCGCGCTGTCGGAGTACCAGCGGGTGTGCGACTTCTTGGCTGCCGAGCTGGGTGTCGAGCCGGGGCCGGAGCTGGTGCGGGCACGTCGGGAGGTGGCGGCGTGATCGGGGCGGTGTGCGGGCCGGGTGTCGAGTCGGGCTCGGGTGCGGGTGACTCGGGGCGTTCGGGGGTGGGTTCGCGGTGATCAGGTTGGTGTGGGTGCAGTTGGCCGTGCTGGCGGTGATCGCGGGGGTTGGGGCGCATTGGGCTGTCTCGGCGTCTTTGTGGACCGGCGCGGCCGTTGTGCTGGTGCTCGCGGTGGGGCGGTGGCGTCGGCGCTGGTTGTCGGAGTGGGTTGGGCGGTACCTGGGGTTTCGGTTGCGGCGGGGGCGGCGGGGGGCGTTGCTCGACGTCGTGGCGCCCGGCGCGTGGGTGGAAGGCGATCACCTGCACGGGCCGGGCGGGGTGGTGGCGGTGTTGCGGCCCCGGATGGCCGTGCCGCGTGTCCTCGCCGGGCTCGCCGGGCCGGACGTGCGGGTCGTCCTGCACGTCGGGCGTGGTCAAGTGCGTCGTCCCCGCGCGTGGGTGGCGGTGCAGGCGCGCCGGACACCGGAGCTGTGGCACGACGACGAAGTGGTCCGCGTGCTGGGCAACTCGACCCGGCGCACACGGCGTGAACTGCGCCGTCAAGGCGTCACCACCGACCTGCTCGCCGAGGACGACCTGGTCACCACGATCGCCGCGCTCGGCCACGTCACCGGACGGCGCGAAGTGCGCGAGGAGTGGCGGTACTGGCACAGCGGGCCCGTCGCGCAGGCGTGCTTCCGGCTCCCGGGCGCGACCGCCCGCACCACCGTGGACTGGCTGCTCACCGCCGCGCCCGGCGTCGCGGTGACCGTCGCCCTCACCGAAGCCGACGCGGTGCTGCGCATCGCCGGCGCCGCCGAAGCCGCGGTCGAAGCGGCGGTCGGCGTGATCTCCGCACACGTGCGGCTCGAACGACTTGATGGATTGCACGCCCGGGGCGTCGCCGCCTCGCTTCTCATCGGAGGTGTCCTGTGATCAAGGTGTTGCCGACCGGCATCGACGCACTGCTCGCCCAAGCCCACACCGAAGTCGTGGTGATGGCCACCCGCGGGATGACATTGCGCCGGATCGACCAGGCCAACCTGCGTCGCGGCGTGCGCTACCGGGTCCTGCTGCCCGACGCGCTCCGGCCCGCGGCGCTGACCCTGGCGCCCTGCGAGGTGCGGACGTTGCCGCACGTGCCGATGGACGCGGTGGTCGTGGACGGTGTCGCGGCACTGCTGCCCGCCGAACAGGGCGTCGCGGTGTTCAAGCTGCCCAGCGTGGTGCGTGCGGCGGTCGAGCTGTTCGAGCGGATCTGGCCGGAGGCGGTGGCCGCGTACGACGTGTCCGACGACTGCGAGCTGTCGCGGCGGGAACGCGAGCTGCTGACGCTGCTGTTCGCCGGCAGCACCGACGAGGCCGCCGCGGCCCGGCTGGACGTGTCGGTGCGCACGGTGCGGCGGATGGTCGCCGACATCATGAACCGGCTCGGCGCGCGCAGCAGGTTCCAGGCGGGCGCGAAGGCCGCCGACCGGGGCTGGCTGTTGCAAAGGGCGGGCTGACACCGCGCGCGTTGACTACGGTGGTGTGGTGCGCATCCTGGTGACCGAGGACGACCGAGACCTGCTGTTCGCCGTGGCGGTCACGTTGCGCGGCGCCGGTTTCGCGGTCGACGTGGCGGCGGACCTGGCGACCGCGGACGAGGCGCTGGCGGTCAACTCGTACGACTGCGCGGTGTTCGACCGCATGGTGCCGGGCGGCGACTCGCTGGCGTACGTCCGGCACCGCCGCCACACCGGGCTCCGGGTGCCGGTGCTGTTCCTCACCGCGTTGGACGGCGTCGGTCACCGGGTGGAGGGCCTGGAGGTCGGCGACGACTACCTGGTGAAACCGTTCGCGATGGAGGAGCTGGTGGTGCGGGTGCGCCGGCTGTGCCACCGCCAGGAGATCAGCAGACCCGCCGTGCTGCGGCACGCGGACGTGGAACTGGACTCCGGCACGCGCCAGGTGCGCCGTGCCGGGGTGCTGCTCACGTTGACCCGCCGTGAGTACCTGGTGCTGGAGCTGCTGCTGGCCAACGCGGGGCAGCCGGTGTCGCGGGCCGACCTCATCCGCCACGCGTGGGACGAGATGGCGCAGCCCGCGACCAACGTGCTGGACGTGCTCATGGCGCAACTGCGCCGCAAACTGCGCCAACCACCGCTCATCCACACCGTGCGGCAGGTCGGGTACCGCCTGGCCTAGCCGTCACCCGGAGACCAGCCGCAGGACCGCCGTGCCCGCCGTGACGCCGACCATCTGCACGGCGAGCACCCCGGCCTTGGGCGTGGGTGGAGGGCCCGGCTTGTTCGAGCAGGAGCTGCCGCCTCCACCGGGGTGGAACGACAGCGTGCAGTGCCCCTTGAGCGTGCCCCGGCCTCCGCTCTGGGCCAGGCTCACCTCGAAGTCGATCCCGTCGGCGTGCATCGTGCGCACCGAGAACGTGCCCGGTCCGGCCGATCCGCCGAGCGCGATGTCGACCGGGCCGGACACCGCCACCTCGCACGTCCCGTCGGCGCACGCCGCGTAGTCGGTGCCGTCCGCGGCCGTCGGCGCCGGGGGAGTGGTGGTCGTAGTCGTGGTGGTGGGCGCGGGAACGGCCGTGCCCGACACGGTGCCGCAGCCCGCCGCGACCATCGCGGCGAGCAGCCCACCGGTGATCAGCAGACGGTCCACAGTGGATGGTGTCATGCGATCCAGCGTGGCAGATCACCTGCCGCACGCCGCGCTGCGGCCGGAACCTGCCAACCGCCCGGAGCGATCCCCGCGCGTCACTAGCGTCGGTCCGGTCATCGGGTGGAAGGGGAATCGGCGTGGGAGGGTTGATGTCAGGACGCGACGCCCTCAGGGCCGACCGCGCACGCGCACGGCTGCTGGAGGTGGCGGGGCCGGACCTGTACCGCCGCAACCCCTTCCGGATCACGGGGTTGCCGACCGACGCGTCACCGCGTGAAGTGCGTGCGCGAACGGCTGTGGCGTGAGGCCGCGCGGGCGTGGGGCTTGGCGTTGGAGCACAAGGCGTTCTGGGCGCACGTCGACCACCGGGTGCGTGCGCTGGCCGATCGCACGCTCGACGAGTCCACTGTAGATGGTATGCGGAAGACTTTCGCCCGTGCCCTGCTCGGCCCCCAGGTAGCCCTCGCCGCCGTACGCGGTGACGCCGCGCTGGTGGACCTGGTCGGTGAATGGCCGTTCGACGCCGATGTCGTGGCCGACGCCCGGACCCTCGCCGCGCAGCCGTTGGTCGACCGGATGAAGGCGTTGATCGGCGAGTTCGGCGATCTGCTCGACCAACGGCAGCTCGACGTGATGGCGCGGCGCGCGCCCGCCGAGTTGGTCGAAGCGGCACGGCGGCTGGACCGGGCGTTGCCGTACGGACGTCACCCGGGGACGGCGCGCCTGCGTGAGCAGGCCGCGATCCTGATGAACAACTGCGCGCTCGCCATGATGGACCAACGCCGACCCGATCGGCTGCGGATCACGGCGTTGTTCGCCGAAGCCGAACGGCTGGCCGTGGACGAGTCCACCAAGACGACGGTGCGCGCCAACTTCGAGTCGTTCGAAGACGGTTCGGCCGATGTGGATCTCGGTTCGATCAAGAAGATGTTGGCCAGAGGGCAGTTCCTGGCTGTGGCCGGTCTCCTGGGGCAGGCGCGCAAGACCATCCGTGATCCTCGGAAGAGGCGGGAGATCGACGAGCTGCTGCGGGAGATCCGCGATATCCGGTCCAGTGGGTCGAGGTACGACCTGTCGCCCGGGCGGTCCGGGTTCTTGGCGAGTACGGCTCTGTGCCTGATCCACACGGCGCTGGTGGCGCTGCTGGTGGGCGCGCTGGACGGGTGGGCGCCGATCGTGATGGCGATCGGGGTCGCGGTGCTGGCGTTCTTGCCCTGTGTCACGATCCAGCGGCGGTGGTTCCTGATCGGGCCGATGCAGTGGCCCAAGGAAGTCGGCGCGCTGTCGGTGCTGGCGGGTCTCGGCGGTCTGGTCTGGGCGTTCCTGGTGGTCGGGGTCATGCCGGTGGTCATCAGCGTGGTGGCCTTCCTGGCCACGTGGGTGATCACCTGGAGGACCAGCCGGACGATCGCCGATTGGTGGGACGAGCGATGACGGTGTGGAGCCGATGGCGGGCCGACGCGCGGCAGCGCCGCCACCACCGGCCGTTCCGGATCGCCGAACCCGCCTGGGACGCCTCGGATCGCGCCCGGCTCACGGTGTTCGTGGACGCCGTGGCGAGCGTGCTCGCCGAACGCGCCGAGAGTTCGCGGGAGGACTCTTCGGCGGCCGAGAGCGCGCAGTCGGCCGGCGTGCCGTCGTTGGCCGAGGGGGAGCTGTCGGCGGCGGCGACCAACCTGTGGCGGGCCCGGCGCAAGATCGCGAAGTCCGGTGTGGCCGAGTCGCGCGACGGGAAGCAGGTGGCGCGGTACCTCAGGGCCACGCAGGAGGCGTTGGACCAGGCGGGCGTGGTGATCCAGGACCACGACGGGCTGGAGTTCCACCCCGACCTGTTGATCGAGGTGATGGCCGTCACCGAGGACCCGTCGCTGACCAGGGACGTGGTGGTGGAAACGATCCGACCGTCGGTCTACCTGGGTGACCGGCGCATTCAGATGGGGCAGGTCATCATCGGCGGCCCCGCGGCAGGGGGAGGCACCTCGTGAGCGACACCGTCGACTTCGGCATCGACCTCGGCACGACCAACAGCGCGATCGCCCGGTTCGTGGACGGCCGGACGGTGATGATCAAGAACAACGACCAGTGGGAGTTCACCCCCTCGGCGGTGTGGATCAACAAACGCGGCGAGGTCAGGGTCGGCCGCGCGGCTCGTGACCAGGCCATGCGGGACGTCGACAACGCGCACCTGGAGTTCAAGCTGGAGATGGGGCTGGAGGGTGCGGTCCGCAGGTTCGCGGCGGCGGGCGCCACGCTCACCCCGCCGCAGCTGTCCGCCGAGGTGTTGAAGTCGCTGCGCGACGACGTGACGCAGAGCCTGGGAGCGCCTCCGGAGGCGGCGGTCATCACCGTGCCGGCGGCGTTCCGGCTGCACCAGAACAACGCCACCAGCGAAGCCGCCGCACTCGCGGGCTTCGGTGCGTGCACGTTGCTCCAGGAACCCACCGCCGCCGCCTTCGCCTACGGGTTCCAACACCAGAGCACCGAGGCGTACTGGATGGTGTTCGACTTCGGCGGCGGCACGTTCGACGCGGCGATCGTCAGCACGTACGAAGGCGAGTTGCGCGTCCTCGACCACGCCGGTGACCCGCACATGGGCGGCAAGCTGATCGACTGGGCCATCGTGGACCGCGTGCTGGCCCCGGCCGCCGCGCGTGAGTTCGGCCTGGCCGACTTCAGCCGGGGCAACAGGCTTTGGGCGGCGAACTTCGCCAAGCTGAAGTGGGCCGCGGAGGAGGCGAAGATCGGCCTGTCCCGGCAGGCGGAGGTCAGCATGACGGTCGATCTCAGGACGGCGGACGGCCGGGACGTGGAGTTCGACCACGTCCTGCGCCGCGAGGTGGTCGACGGGCTCGCCGAGCCGTTCTACGCGCGGGCGATCAACCTGTGCCGGGCGGCACTGGCCAAGGCGAACCTCGGCGCCGCGGACATCGACCGGCTGCTGCTGGTCGGCGGGGCGACGTTGGCGCCGGGGCTGCGGGCCAGGCTGGCCGATCCCGAACTCGGGCTCGGCATCACGTTGGACCACAGCCAGGACCCGTCCACCGTGGTGGCCAGGGGAGCGGCTGTGTTCGCCGGCACCGTGCCGCTGGAACGCCCCGCGTACGTGCCCGTGGCCGGTGAATACAGCGTGGAGTTGAGGTATCCGCGCACCACCAGCCTGTCCCGGGTGGCGGTCGGCGGCCGGTTCGGCAGCACATCGTCCACAGTCGACTGGACCGCGTACCGGGTGGAGCTGGACAACCCGACGGCGCGGCCACCGTTCCGCAGCCCGAAGATCACGTTGGACGAGACCGGCGCGTTCGTCGCCGAAGTGGTGTTGACCGAGCTGGACACCTCCACGTTCACGGTGCTGTTGACCGGCCCGCGTGGCGCCAGGGAACGGGTCGTGCCGGACACGTTCACGATCAGGCACTGGGCGAACGAGCCGGGCGGGTCGGTGCTGACCAACGGGTTGGGGTTGGCGCAGGCGGACGGCACGTTCGCGTTGATGCTGGCCAAGGGTGCGCGGCTGCCCGCCGTGACCACGGAGACGTTCCGGACCACGGTTCCGCTCCGGCGCACGGACGCCGACGCGGTGATCCGCATCCCGATCGTGGAGGGCGAACGGGACCGCGCGGACCGCAACCTCGAAGTGGCGGTGATCGAGATCCGGCCTCGGGACGTGCGGATCGACCTGCCGGAGGGCGCCGAGGTGGAGATCACCTTCGAGGTGGACGAGTCGCGCCGGGTGAGCGTGATCGCCGACGTGCCGTTGGTGCAGGAGCAGTTCGAGGCGACGATCGACCTGTCCGTGGTCGCCGCGCCGTCGTCTGCCGCGCTGCGCAAGACGCTCGCCGAGGTCGAGCAACGTGCGGCCGACCTGCGTGGTTCCGCGGAGCGTGCGCTGTCGGAACGTGCGCTGGCCCGGTTCGCACAGCTGGACCAGGAGCGGATGCTGGGGCAGGCCGCCGACGAGGTCCGGGCCGCCGACGGCGACCGTGCCGGCGCGGCGGCGGCCGACCAGCGGTTGCGGGACATCCAGGCGGTGTTGGACGACATCGAGGCCGACGTGCGGCTGCCCAGGCTGCTCGCCGACATGAGCGAGGCGGTGGAGGCGTGCCGTGAGTTGGTCGACCGGGTCGGGACACCGGACGACCTGGTCGAGCTGGCGGACCTGGAGCGGCGGGCCGAGCAGGCGAGGGCTTCGGAGGACGCGGAGGCCGCCGAACGGGTGTGCGGCCGTGCGCTGGACCTCGAAGTGGTGCTGATGCGCCGTGACGGCAGCCTGGACGTCACGGTGTTCCACTACTTCCGCGCCAACGCGGACCGGATGGCGTCACCGGACCAGGCGAGGGTCTTGATCAACCGTGGCGAGCACGCCCTGATGACCGGCGACGCCGGAACCCTGGCCGAGGTGAACCAACGCCTGCGCGTCCTGCTGCCCGCCACCATGCCCGACCCGACCACCGGCGGCGTGCGACGGCAACGGGGGTTCACCGCATGACCGGCACGACCGCACTCACCGGCCCGTCGACCGGCGCGGTTGCGGCGTTGGCGTGCGATGTTCGACTCGCGGAAGCGGCGGAACAGGCTCGGGCGGGTGACTACCGGCAGGCCCTGGCCACCCTTGATCTGTTGCCTGCCGACCACCCGGACCGGCTGGACCTGGTGGCCCGCATCCATGCCCAGTGCGGCTCTTACGCGGCCGCCGAGGCGGCTTGGCGGGAAGTGTTGCGGGTTCGGCCGGACGATGCCGCCGCCTTGCGCGGCTGTGCGCTGATCAGCCGGATCAGGGCCGGTAGGCGGCTTCGACGTCCGGTGCCGATAACCGGTGTGGCGGCCGGTGCCGCTGTGCTCGGGGTGGCGTTGCTGTGGCCGGTGACGTCGACCGTGGAGCACGGCCTGGAACTGCCCAGGTCGGCCGTCGTGGAATCCGTACCCGAACCTGAACCTGAACCCGTACCCGATCGCGGATCGCAGCGGTTGGACGATCTGGCCCGCTCGCTCACCACGCCCGATGTCGTGGTCGAGCGCGGTGACAGCGATGTGCGGGTGACGTTCAGGGAAGGGCTGTTCGGACCGGACGACACCGACCTGACCCCGGCGGGCAGGCAGACCCTTGAGCGCTGGGCGGCCGTGTTGGCGGGCCGGGACGTGCGGGTGACGGTCCTCGGCCACACGGCGACCGTGCCCGGCGGGCCGACGGCGGGTGGTTCGCCGGTGGCCTTGGCCCGTGCCGGGGCAGCGGCGGAGGTGTTGGCGGCGGCCGGTGGACTGCCGTTGACGACGTTCGTCGTGGGCAGCGCCGACCAGTCGAACGTCCCGCACCCGACCGACCAGACGCGCAACCGGACGGTCACGCTGCTGGTCGTGCCACAGGGCGGGTAGGCGGTCAACCGCGGGCACGCAGGAGGGCCATGCCCAGGTGGAGGTCCTGGAGTGCGATGCCCGAGCTGTCGAACACCGTCACGTCGTCGGGTGACGAACGGCCCGGTGCACGTCCCGCGAGGACATCGCCCAACGCGGTCGGCCGGGTGTCCGCCGGTGCGTGTTGGAACTCCCCGATCGTCACGGACTGCTCCGGCCAGTCGCAGAACAGCCGTGCTGACGCGAGCAGGTCCACCGGCAGTTCCTGCTTGCCCTGGGCATCCGAACCCATGCCGGCCACGTGCGTCCCCGGCCGCACCCACGCCGCCTCGAACAGCGGGGCGCGAGAAGTCGTTGCTGTGACGATGATGTCGGCCGACCGGCACGCCTCCTCGGATCCGGTGAGCACCGCGTTCAGCCCCTCCGCCGCCAGATCGGCCACGAACCGCGCACCCCGATCGGCATCACGCGCCACCACGTGCACCACGTCCAGATCACGCACCTCGGCCAGCGCCAAGCACTCGTGCCACGCCTGCGGACCCGTGCCGAAGACCGCCAGCGACCTCGCACCCGGTCGGGCCAGCACGTCGGCGGCAACGGCGTCGGCCGCGGCGGTGCGGAACGCGTTCGCCAACCCCGCCTCGATCACCGCCCCGATCCGGCCGGTGTCCTGGTCGAACAGCAGCACCACCGAGTTGTGCCGCGGCAACCCGCGCTCGGTGTTGCCGGGCCAGTAGCTGCCGATCTTCACCCCGGCGCCCTCCGCCGCCGCGGCCGACTTGACCGTGAACCGGTTGCTCGGCGACGAACCGTGCCCCACCACGACCGGGAACGAACGGCCGGAGCCCGCCGCCTCCAGCAGCGCCGACCGGGCGGCGTCATAGGCCAACGCCCTGGTGACCAGCGCGCTCGACTCCTCTTCGGACAGGAAGATCACCAGCCGTTCACCCGCGTCCACGTCGTGCCCGCGTGACCGGCGAGGCGGTAGCTGTCGTGCTGCGCGGCGGTGGCGCAGGCGTGGTTGGGCAGCACGCGCACCTGTGTGCCGATCGGAAGATCCGGCAGTGGCCGGTCGCTGCCGGGGCGCATCGACAGGATGCCGTGTTCCTGGCTGGCATCGGTCATCAGCAGATCGGGGAACGGCGGTCCGTCGAGCGGTGCGACGAGGCCGTAGCCCTGGTCCGTCGGCTGCCGTGACGTGCCGCGGTCGCGCGAGGTGGCCATCCAGCCGCCGTCGGTCATGATCCAGCCCTTCTCGGGCCGGTGGCCGATCACCGTCACCACCACCGACAGCGCGATGTCGTCCACCGAGCACACGCCGATGCCCGCCATCACCAGGTCGAAGAACACGAAGTTGCCCGCGCGCACCTCCGTCACGCCGGTCAGGTCCGCGACGGCGTGCGCGGTGGGCGTCGAGCCGATGCTCACCACCGGGCACGCGAACCCCGCCGCACGCAGGTCTTCGGCCACCCGGACGGCGGCGGCACGCTCGGCCTCCGCCGCCTTCACCAGAGCGTCACGGGTGTAGCAGAAGTACGACTCGCCGGCGTGGGCCAGCACGCCCCGCAGCTCCGCACCGGCCAGCGCGGCGGCGATGGCCGTGACCTCCGGAGAACCGGGCAACACGCCACCGCGGTGACCGTCGCAGTCGACCTCGATCAGCGCCGGGATCGCGATCCCGGACGCGGTGGACGCCTCGGCCACCGCGCGGGCCTGCACGACACTGTCCAGCAGCACCACCAGATCCACCCCGCGCCGCCGCAACGCCACCACACGGTCCAGTTTGGACGGTGCGATGCCCACCGCGTACACGATGTCGGTGAACCCCTCGTCCGCGAACGCCTCGGCCTCGCGCAACGTCGACACCGTGATCGGGCCCGTGCCGCCGTCGAACAGCAACCTGGCCACGTCCACCGACTTGGCCGTCTTCACGTGCGGGCGCAGGGGAGTGCCGTGCGCGTCGAGGTGTGCGCGCAGGCGGTCGATGTTGCGCCGCACCTTCGCCTCGTCAACGAGCAGGTAAGGGGTCATCGTTCCTCATCGGTGGGATCGGTATCGGTGGGATCGGTCCGGCACGCGGCCAGGTCGGCGTAGAGGGAGGCACGCGAGATGCCCAGACGTGCGGCGACCCGTGGCGCCGCACCACGCAGCTGGAACACCCCGCGCTGGTCGAGAGCCCGCAGCAGGCGCAGGCGTTCCGGCTTGCTCAGGGCGTCCGCGGGTTTGGCGAGCGCCAGCTCCTCGGACCGCACCACGGCGTCGACGACCTCTTCGATGTCGTCGGTGAACGTGGTCGTCGCGGGCGTGACATCGCCACCGGCCAGGTCCGCGAGCAGGTCCCCGACCTGCCGCAACGCCGTCACGTCCAGGTTGACGCACAGCGCACCGAACACCTCGCCGCGCTCGTCCCGCAACGGCATGGTGGACGACTTGATCAACCGGCCTGCGGGCGTGCGGGTCAGGTAGTTGAGCTCGTCGACCGCCTCGTTGCCGCGGGCGAGCACGGCCAGGCCGATCTCGCTCATCGCGCTGCCGACCCGACGCCCGGTCAACTCGCCCGCCACCGCGACCACCGAGTTGTCCGGCTGCCGGTAGTCGTGCAACACCACCTCGCACGACCGGCCGAACGTCGCCGCCAGTCCGGGCATCACGCCCTTGAGCGCCCCGAGGATCGCGTCCGCTGTCATGCGCCACAGTCTAGACATAAAGTCCAAGAGTTGGACAGTCTGTCCATCGATGTCCGGATCGGCGGCTCTCGGGAACAATCCGGGGCCGGGATGTCCGGAACTGGTCGCCCGCACCCTGGGCACCGGCCCGATCGGCCCGTACCAGGTGCGGGCCGCGATCGCCGCCGTGCACGACGAGGCCCCGACCGCCGACGACACCGACTGGCTGCAGGTCCGCGCTCTACGAGGTGCTGGACCGGGTCGCGCCGGGGCCGCTGGTCACCCCCAGTCGTGCCGTCGCGGTGGCGATGGTGCACGGCCCGAAGGCCGGACTCGCCCTCCGTGCCGTACGGCTGCATTCGCCGCGCGAATCGCACAGGCGTATGCGGGTAGCCCACGGCTGGAAGGAGGACGACATGACCAAGCAGCAGGAAAAGGGCAAGCAGAAGACCGCCAAGTCCCGGTCAGCGAGAGCGGACTGGCGGAGCTGACCGTGGCGCAGCTGCGCGACAAGGCGTCCGACCTGGGCGTGACCGGTGTCCACGGCCTGCGCAAGGACGACCTCGTGCACGCCGTTGCCGAAGCCATGGGCAAGCGGAGCGCGCCGCGACCGCGCAGAAGCGACGACTCCAGCGGTGGCGGTGTCCGCCGTGGCAAGGCCTCGTCGAAGAACCTGAAGTACTCGCAGGAGGTCACCTCGACCGACGAGGAGCCCGAGCGGCAGGGTCCGCCTGGAAAACCCGGACCGCGAGGACGCCTGACCCACCCGCGAGAGTCGAACACTCAGGTCCCGAGAGTCGAACGCTCAGAACACCTGAGTTCAACGTTCAGGACAGCGGCCGGCGAACCTGAGTGTTGAACTCAGGGTACCTGAACGTTCGACTCTCGCGTTCTGGGGGTTCGACTCTCGTGTTCTGAGCGTTCGACTCTCGGTTAGCAGCAGTGGTTGCCGCGCCAGGCTTCGCGGCCTTCCTTTACGGCTACGGCGGCGATGACGAGGGCGGCGACGGGGTCGGCCCACCACCAGCCGAGGGTGCTGTTCAGGAGTAGGCCGGCCAGGAGGACGGCGGAGAGGTAGGTGCACAGCAGGGTCTGCTTGGAGTCGGCTACGGCGCTGGTCGAGCCGAGTTCACGGCCGGCTTTGCGTTGTGCGGCGGACAGGACCGGCATCACGGCCAGCGAGACGGCGGCGAGGGCGATGCCCACCGTGGAGTGGTCGGCGGCCTGCGCGCCGAGCAGGGCCCGCACCGATTCGACCGTGACGTAGAGGGCGAGCGCGAAGAACGACAAGGCGATCACGCGCAGCGCGACGCGTTCCCGGCTCTCGTGGTCCTTGGCCGAGAACTGCCACGCCACGGCGGTGGCGGAGGCGACCTCCACCACGGAGTCCAGGCCGAAGCCGATCAACGCGGTGGACGAGGCGATCGTCCCGGCGCTGATGGCGATCACGGCTTCGACCACGTTGTAGGTGATCGTGGCGGCGACGAGCAGGCGGACGCGACGGGTGAGCGTGCGGCGGCGATCGGGGGCGGGGGTCGGCTTCTCGTCAGCACAGCAGCCGTCCGCGCAGCCAGTGCCGGTCGGCGTGAGCTCCAGGCGCGGGTCGGCGGTCATCGTGTGCTCACCGCCGCTTCGTCCACGCAGTCCTCGGTCGGGTCGACCGCCAGCACCACGGCGAGCAGTTCGCTGATCGCACGGGCCAGGTGCGGGTCGGCGATGTCGTAGCGCACCTGGCGGCCCTCGTAGGTGGCGACGACGAGTCCGCAGCCGCGCAGGCAGGACAGGTGGTTGGACGCGTTGGACCGGGTCAGCTCCAACCGCTCGGCCAACTGCGCGGGGTAGCCGGGACCGTCGAGCAGGGCGACCAGGATGCGGCACCGCGTCGGGTCGGCCAGTGCGCGGCCGAGCCGGGCGAGCGCGGTCTCGCGCGTTTCACACGTCAGCACCCGCCGAACTATACAGCTTCAACTGTATCGTCGGTAGCGACAAGGATCCCTTCCGTCCGTTGGGTCGGGATCTCGTCGGGTGGCGTGTGCAGCAACGGATCCGCCTCGGCCAGCAGCTCACGCGCACCGCGCAACCCGGCCGCGATGCGGTCACGTCGTGCGCGCAGCTCGTCCACCCGTTGTCGGGCCTCGGCCACGATGCGGCGGGCGTGTTCACGCGCCTCGCTGACCAGCTGATCGGCACGCGCCCGAGCGGCGGCCTCCTCCTCGGCCATCGCCGCCATGGCCTCGGCCCGCCGACCGCTCATCGCCAGCTCGAAGTCGACCCGGACCTCCTCCCGTAACGCCGCCGCCCGCTCGTCCAGCTCACGCCGCCGCTGCTCGGCCCGCCGGGTCTCCGCCGAGATCCGCTCACCGGCCTGCCGCATCAGGTCCCGGTGCTCCGCCTCCGCCTCGCGCCGCCGCGCGTCGAGCTCGGCCACCAGCCGTTCCGAACGCTCCCGCAACCGCGTCGCGGCCCGTTCCGCCGTCGCCCAGTGGTGCTCGGCGACGGCCTGCGCCCGTGCGGTGATCTCGGCGGCCTCGTCGTGCGCGAGTTCCGCCATCCGCCGCAGGCGTTCGGTGAGCGCGTCCGGCTCGATCGGCGTGCGGCAGATCCGGTCGACGTGCTCCCGCAGTTCGCGGATCTCCGACCGGGCGGCCTCCAGTTGGCGGGCGAGGTCGTCGGCCCGCGCCACGGCCGCGTCGCGATCGACCGCGAGCAACCGCAGTTCGGCTTCGACGCCCTCCACGTAGTGCCGCACCTGCCCCTTGTCGTAACCGCGCCACACCACGTCGAAATCCGCCCGCAACGGCACCAGGTCCACGTCCACCGCCATCACCCGCAACACCTCTCCTCGTCGGCCGGTCGACCCCGGCCGTACCGAAATCCGCATGTGTGATCGACATCATCTTGGTCCTGGTGGATGTTGCGCTCCACCCCCGATCTTTGTTAGCACTCGAAGGCGAAGAGTGCCAGCAGTGGTCAGCCCGCTTGAGGAGAACGTCTTGAGCAGCCTGTCTTCCGCCGTCACGTCCTCGCGTCACGCCATCCGCGCCAACGACCGGTTGCGCGTCGCGCTCGTGGCCCCGCCCTACTTCGACGTCCCACCCAAGGCCTACGGCGGCGTGGAAGCCGTCGTGGCAGACCTCGCCGACTCGCTCGTGGCCCGCGGTCACACGGTGACCCTGCTGGGCGCGGGCGAACCGGGCACCAGAGCCCGGTTCGTGCCCGTCTGGGACCGCACGGTCCCCGAACGCCTCGGCGAGCCGTTCCCCGAAGTCGTCCACGCCGCCGCCGTCCGCCGCGAGATCGAACGGCTGGCCGACGCCGAAGGGGTGGACGTCGTGCACGACCACACCCTCGCCGGCCCGCTCAACGCCCCCGCGTTCGCCGCGATGGGACTGCCGACCGTGGCCACCGTGCACGGCCCCGTTGACACCGAGATGCGCCGCTACTACCGGGAACTCGGCGACGACGTCGGCCTGGTCGCCATCAGCGACCGGCAGCGGGAGCCGGCGCCCGAGCTGAACTGGGTCGGCACCGTCCACAACGCACTGCGGCTGCGCGACTGGCCGTTCCGGGCGCAGAAGGAGGACTACGCGCTGTTCCTCGGCCGCTTCCACCCCGACAAGGCGCCGCACCTGGCCCTGGAAGCCGCCCACGCCGCCGGCGTCCCGCTCGTGCTCGCGGGCAAGTGCGCGGAGCCGATCGAGAAGGAGTACTTCGAGCGCGAGGTCCGTCCCCGGCTGACCGAGCGCGACCACGTCTTCGGCGTCGCCGACGCGACCGAGAAGCGCAAGCTGCTCGCCGCCGCGCGGTGCCTGTTGTTCCCGATCCGGTGGGAGGAGCCGTTCGGCATGGTGATGATCGAGGCGATGGCCTGCGGCACGCCGGTGGTGGCGTTGCGCGCGGGCGCGGTGCCGGAAGTGGTGGTGGACGGCGTGACCGGGTTGGTCCGCGACCACCCCGACGAGCTGGTCGCCGCCCTCCACGACGTGCGCGACCTGGACCCGGCCGCCTGCCGGGCGCACGTCGCCGAGCACTTCGACGTCGACGGCCTCGGCGCGGGCTACGAAGCCGCCTACCGCAAGGTCCTCACCCCCGACGGCGCGCTGACCGCGCTGCGCCGCGACTACGCCGCGTTGGACTCCGCGCTCGACCGCGTCTACGAACGAAACGTCGACGAGCGAAATGCCGACGAACGCAGCGTGGATGAACACGACGTCGATGGCGGACCCGCCCTGCACGCCTCCGGGGACCGGGCGTGACCGCCGACCTGCCACCGGAACCCCTCAACGCGGGCGAACCGGCGCTCACCGGCGGCGTCGGCGGCACCACGACCCTGGTCGAGGGCAGCACGTTCTGCCTGTCCGGCGGCACCGGCGACATCGAACCCGGCACACCGCACGGGCTGTTCTTCCGCGACGCGCGGGTGCTGTCGCGGTGGCAGCTGCGGCTGGACGACCGCACGCCGCACTCGTTGTCGGTGTCGCACCCGGAGGCGTTCGCGGCGCGGTTCGTGCTGCGCAGGCCACCGGCGGCGGGTCTGGCCGACAGCACCCTGCTGCTGGTGCGGGAACGGCTGGTCGGCGACGGCATGCGGGAGACCATCACGGTCGACAACCTGGGCCGCGAGGCCACCGCCGTGCGGCTCGACCTCCACGTGGACGCCGATTTCGCCGACCTGTTCACGGTCAAGGAAGGGCGTGCCGTGCACGGCGGCTCCGACGCCACGGCCGCCGGATCGGAACTGCTGCTGCGCGACCGCAAGGACGGCACGCGCGGCGTGTCGTTCACCGCCACCGCCGAACCGGTCGTGGTGCCGGGGGCGTTGAGCTGGCACGTCGTGGTGCCCGCCGGCGGGCGTTGGTCCACCGAGGTCGTCGTGCAGCCGACCGTCGGCGGCCGACCGGTCCAGCCGCAGTTCGACCGCGGCGAGCGGATCGAGACCAGCGGTCCGGCGCGCAAGATCCGGGCGTGGCGCGCGGCCAGCACCCTCGTCACCGCGACCGACCCGGTGCTGACGGGGGTGTTGCGCCGCACGGAAAGCGACCTGGGCGCGCTGCAGATCCACGACCCGGCGCGCGACGGCCGCCCGTTCGTCGCCGCCGGCGCGCCGTGGTTCATGACCCTGTTCGGTCGCGACAGCCTGCTCACCGCGTGGATGGCGCTCCCGCTGGACGTCGGCCTCGCGCTGGGCACGTTGCAGACCCTCGCCGAGACCCAGGGCACGGCGGTCGACCCGCTGACGGAGGAGGAACCGGGCCGCATCCTGCACGAACTGCGCCTGGGCCCGGACAGCACGGCGGTGTTGGGCGGCAACCACTACTACGGCACGGTCGACGCCACGCCGCTGTTCGTGATGCTCCTGGCCGAGTGCTGGCGGTGGGGCGCGGACCAGGAGGTGGTGCGCTCGTTGCTGCCCGCCGCCGACGCCGCGCTCGCGTGGGTCGACCGGTACGGCGACCGCGACGGCGACGGGTTCGTGGAGTACCGGCGCGCCACCGACCGCGGCCTGGCCAACCAGGGGTGGAAGGACAGCTTCGACGGCATCAACGACGCCTCCGGGCGGCAGGCCATCCCGACGATCGCGCTGTGCGAGGTCCAGGGATACGTCTACGCGGCGTGGCTGGCGCGGGCCGAGTTGGCCGAGGGGTTCGGCGACGAGGCCACCGCCGCACGCCTGCGCGGACGTGCCGAGGAGCTGCGGCAACGGTTCGCCGAGGCGTTCTGGCTGCCCGACCGCGGCTGGTACGCCGTCGCGCTCGACGGGCGCAAGCAGCCGGTGGACGCGTTGACCAGCAACACCGCGCACTGCCTGTGGACCGGCATCGCGACCGACGAGCACGCCGCCACGCTGATCCGGCGGCTGGCCGAGCCGGACATGGACAGCGGGTACGGCCTGCGGACGCTCGCTTCGTCGATGGGCGCCTACAACCCGATGAGCTACCACAACGGGTCCGTGTGGCCGCACGACACGGCCATCGCGGTGGCCGGGCTGCTGCGCTACGCCCACGTGCCCGGCGCCGTCGACCTCGCGCACCGGTTGGCCGACGGCCTGCTCGACGCCGCCGCGGCCTTCGGCGGACGGCTGCCGGAGCTGTTCTGCGGCTTCTCCCGCGACGATTTCAGCACGCCCGTGCCGTACCCGACGTCGTGCTCACCGCAGGCGTGGGCGAGCGCCTCGCCGTTGCTGCTGGTCCGCGCGTTCCTCGGGCTGGAGCCGCATGCGCCGCGCCGGACGCTGACCACCAGACCGCACCTGCCCGAGCGGTGGGGCGAGCTGACCCTGTCGGAGCTGAAGCTGGGCGATGTGACCGCGCAGGTCAGCGCGACCGGGGAGAAGGCCGTCGTGTCCGGCCTGTCAGCCGACTGGACCACCTGACGCCGGTTCGTCCGGCCGGGCCGCGTCGAGCTGGTCGCGGAGGTCGGCGATCTCGGCGCGGGCGGCGGCCAGCGTGTCCTCCAGCTCCAGGATGCGCGTGGTCGCGGCGAGGGAATGACCCTGGTCGAACAGCGCCCGCACGCGTTGGACGAGTTCGAGCTGCCTGCGGCTGTAGCGGCGGTGCCCGGCCTCGGAGCGGTGCGGGCGGACCAGGTCGGCGGTGTCCAGGCTGCGCAGGAACGCCTGCCGCACACCGAGCAGGTCGGCCGCCTGCCCGATCGTGTAGGCCGGGAAGTCGGCGTCGTCGAGTTCGTTCAGGCCCACGACGGACAGCTCCTCCCACCGCAGGCCATCCCCTGACCTACTCGGCGCACGGTAAACCCGAGCGAGTACTTGACACAATCTACAGCAAGCGCTACAACAAATGTGTATCGGTCAGTGACCCGGTGATCGTGGCCTGGGAGTGATCGACGTGAACGGCAGGAGTTGCGTCCCGGAGACCGGGCAGGTCGGTTTCGCCGACCTGGTCCTGGCGGACCAGGGCTGGCTCACCGCCGAGTTCGACGCGATCATCGCCGCCAATTTCGGCACCGCCTCCGAGTACCGGCCGTGGTTCACCCAGCGGGGACCGTCCGGAGGGTTCCGCGGCCCCGACAGGTCGGCCGGACCACGAACCAGTCCCGGGACTCGCGCGGCGCACCGGGTCGATCCCCGCGAGCGGTCACCTCCGCCGCGTCGGATCGACGGTGGCTGATGGTTGACGCGAGGAGGTGAGCGGAAGCGGGGGACCGGCTCGTTCGGCGAGGTGGCTCGCCCCACCGGATCGCCGGGTGCCGTGTCGTGATCGGAATGCCCCGGCCGGCGTCTCGTGACGCATCAGGCGAGCACCACGGGTTTGAGTCCCCCGATGGAGTGTGAATCCGTTCCTGAACGTCATATCCGTCCGCCCGCTGCGACCCTGGGTCGCAGCGGGCACCGCCCTGTCCGCAGCCGCTGTGGAGGATCACCGTGATGAGCCTGGAAAAGCCGTGGAACGACGTGGCCGACCAACTGCGCCCTGTCGAGCCCGAAACCGAGGCCGGGATCGTTGACGAAGAGGCCGCGGTAGGGAAGGCGGAAGACGCTCCGGAACCGCCGGAGGTGATCGAGGCCGACCCGGCGGACGTCGCCGACCAGCAGCGCGTCGTGCCGCTGCCGGACGACCTGCCGGACGACCTGTCGGACGAGTCGGCGGACGAGCCCTGGTAGGGACGGAGCCCTGGTGGCCGGTCAGGGCCTCGCCAGGTCGGTGACCGCCTCGATCAGCTCGGGCCCGTCCAGCAGCACCCGGTCGTTGTGGTCGGCGCCCGTCACCTCGACCGTCCTGGCGCCTGCCGCTGTCGCCACCGCACGGCTCTGCTCGGGCGGCACGATCGAGTCGGACGTGCCGTAGACGACGGTGACCGGCGCGTCGACCCGTGACACGTGCTCCGCGGTCGGGAACGTGTCCAGCAGCAGCAACCGGACCGGCAGGAACGGGTAGTGCCGCGCGCCGACCGAGGCGAGGTCGGTGAACGGCGAGCGCAGGACCAGCCCGGCCGGCGGGTGCTCGGTGGCGAGTTCGGCGACCACCGCCGCGCCCAGGCTCTCGCCGAAGTACAGCAACCGCTCGGGCGGCACGCCGGCATCGCGCACCAGGAACTCGCGGGCCGCGCGGACGTCCAGCGCCAACCCGTCCTCGGTCGGGTCGCCGGGGTTGCCGCCGTACCCGCGGTAGTCGAGGAGCAGCACCGACAGGCCGCGCCCGGTGAGGGCGCGGGCGAGCGGGACGCGCAGGTGGCGGTTGCCGGCGTTGCCCGGCGCGACCAGCACGGTGGCGCCGGGCGGGTCGACCGGGAAGTACCAGGCCGCCAGGCGCAGGTCGTCCGCGGTGACGAGGGTGACGTCCCGTCCGCCGGGCATGATCTCGGCCGCGCCCGGCAACGGCCCGCCGGACGGCAGGTAGATGAGCTTGCGCTGGAACGCGAAGGCGCCTCCGAACACCACGGCCACGATGGTGACGACCACCGCGAGCACTGACAACACCCGTTTGCGCACCGGACCAGTGTCCAATGGCCGCTGCTCCGCCGAGCAGCAGACCGCCGCCGACGAAACCGACGACTTCCAGCAGGCGTTCGGCTCCCGGGACCGGCGATCGCCCGCCCGCGCCGTCCAGCGCGGCACGCACCGCCTGCTCCTGTTCGGCGGAGATGACGCCGGTGTTCACCAGTTCGCGCAGTGCGCTCGCCTGCTCGTCGCTCGGCTTCATCGGTTCCACTCCCACGGCGGGTGACCCCGTTGTCACGGCTCGCCGTGCCCCAGTGTGGTCCTCGTGGCCGTCGCGGGTACACCGCCGGTGGGGACGTCGTGCGTGCTCGGCGTCCTCTTCGGACACGGCGATCGGCCGCCATACGCTACGGGGGTAAGGTTGCAGCCGCTCGCGGGTGACCGCCGTCACTCCCGCCGGGGTCGGTTTGACCCAGGTACCCCCTGGGGGTATAAATGTCCCTGAAGGGCATCCCGTCGGAACGCAATCGGACCGGCGGGGGTGGCCGAAGGGAGTGGGGCCATGCGGGGTTACACGTCGGACAAGGAAGCCTTCCTCAAGCGCTTGCGCCGGGTCGAGGGGCAGGTCCGCGGGGTGCAGCGGATGGTGGAGGACGACGAGTACTGCATCGACGTCCTGACCCAGATCGCGGCGGCGACGAAGGCCCTGCAGGCGGTCTCCCTCGGCCTGCTCGACGAGCACTTGAAGCACTGCGTCTCCGACGCGCTGGCACAGGGCGGCGAAGGCGCCGACGAGAAGGTCCGCGAGGCGAGCGAGGCTATCGCGCGCCTGGTGCGGTCCTGAACCGACACGACAACGAGGAGTACCCGATGTCCGAGTCCACCTACACCGTCACCGGCATGACCTGCGGCCACTGCGTGGCGTCCGTGACCGAGGAGGTCACCAAGATCGACGGCGTGACCGGTGTGGATGTCGACCTGCCGACCGGTGCGGTCAAGGTGACCAGTGCCGCGCCGGTGGCGGAGGCGGACGTCCGCGCCGCGGTCGAGGAAGCGGGCTACGCGCTCGCCGGCTGAACGGCACGACCGGGGTAACCGGTCGGAGGCCGGGACAGGCACGAACGGCATTGCGGCCGATCCGGAGCCCGCCCGTGCGGCGGGCTCCGCCAGTCTTGAGGACTTGATCAATGAACACAGCAGCGAAGCTCTCCGCCTACGGTGCGGTGCTCGCCCTGGTCGCCGGTGGCGCCTGGGTGGCCGGTGGCGCTGTCGGTCCCCTGTCCGTCGAGGCCGCCTCCGGTGGTCACGGCGGGACGTCCGGTGCTGAGGGCACCGAGCAGGGGGACGACCACAGCGGCACCGTCGCGGAGGCCGCTATCGACCAGCCCGCGGGGTTGGCGTCGTCCAGGGGCGGTTTCACCCTCGCGCCCACCGATACGACGCTGACGGCGGGGACCACCAACTCCTTCTCGTTCCGCATCCTCGGCCCCGACGGGGCGGCGGTGACGGCGTTCGACGTCGAGCACGACAAGCGGATGCACCTGATCGTGGTGCGGCGTGACACTTCCGGGTACCGGCACGTGCATCCGGAGATGGCGTCGGACGGCACGTGGAGCGTGCCGTTGGATGTCGCGGAGGCCGGCTCCTATCGGGTGTTCGCGGACTTCAAACCGACCGGTGGCGAGGGCACGACGTTGGGTGTCGACGTCGCCGCGGCCGGCACGTTCGAGCCGCGCACCTACGCGCCGTCGCGGGTGGCGGAGGTCGATGGTTACCAGGTGCGCCTGGACGGTGACCTGGTCGCGGGCAAGGCCTCGTCGGTCCGGTTGACCGTGAGCAGGAACGGCGCGCCGGTCACCGACCTCCAGCCCTACCTGGCGGCGTACGGTCACCTGGTGGCGTTGCGTGAGAGCGACCTGGCCTACCTGCACGTGCACCCGGAGGGTGTGCCGGGTGACGGCAAGACTCCCGCCGGCCCGGAGATCGCGTTCGTGGCGGAGGTTCCGTCGGCGGGCGGCTACCGGTTGTTCCTGGACTTCCAGCACGACGGGGTGGTGCGCACGGCGGAGTTCACGGTGGATACCGCAGGGACGCCGGTCGTGACGTCGCCGGCCGCGCCGGCCGAGGGTGAGGAGGGGCACGGTCATGGCTGACACGCAGATCGAGCTGGCGATCACCGGTATGACGTGCGCTTCGTGCGCGGCCCGGATCGAGCGCAAGCTGAACAAGATGGACGGTGTGACCGCGACGGTCAACTACGCCACCGAGAAGGCCCGGGTCACGTTCCCCGAGGATGTCGACCCGCAGGCGCTGGTGGAGCAGGTGGAGGCCGCCGGCTACCAGGCCGCGCTCCCGGTGCCGAAGTCCGAGCAGGTCGAAGCGCCGGCGGAGGTCGATCCGACGGCGTCGTTGCGGCAGCGGTTGATCGTGTCGGCGGTGCTGTCGGTGCCGGTGGTGCTGTTGGCGATGATCCCGGCGCTCCAGTTCACCTACTGGCAGTGGATCTCGTTGACCCTGGCCGCTCCGGTGCTGGTGTGGGGTGCGTGGCCGTTCCACCGGGCGGCGTGGACGAACCTGCGGCACGGTGCGGCCACGATGGACACGTTGATCTCGATGGGGACGATCGCGGCGTTCGGGTGGTCGTTGTACGCGCTGCTGTTCGGCACGGCGGGCGTCGCGGGCATGACGCACCCGTTCGAGCTGACCATCTCGCGCACGGACGGCGCCGGGGCGATCTACCTGGAGGTCGCGGCCGGGGTGACCACGTTCATCCTCGCGGGCCGCTACTTCGAGGCCCGGTCCAAGCGGCGCGCGGGTGCGGCGCTGCGGGCGTTGCTGGAGCTGGGCGCGAAGGACGTCGGGGTGCTGCGGGACGGCCGGGAGGTCCGGATCCCGATCGGCGAACTGGCGGTGGGCGACCGGTTCGTGGTGCGGCCGGGGGAGAAGATCGCCACCGACGGTGTGGTGGACGAGGGCGGCTCGGCGGTCGACGCGAGCATGCTGACCGGCGAGTCGGTGCCGGTCGAGGTCGGTCCCGGTGACGCGGTGGTCGGTGCCACGGTCAACGCCGGTGGCAGGCTCGTGGTCCGGGCGACGCGGGTCGGCAGCGACACCCAGCTGGCGCAGATGGCGAAGCTGGTCGAGGACGCGCAGAACGGCAAGGCCGAGGCGCAGCGGTTGGCGGACCGGATCTCGGCGGTGTTCGTGCCGGTCGTGATCGCCCTGTCGGTCGGGACGCTGGCGTTCTGGCTGGGTGCGGGTGGCGGCGTGTCGGCGGCGTTCACCGCGGCGGTCGCGGTCCTGATCATCGCCTGCCCGTGCGCCCTGGGGTTGGCCACGCCGACCGCGTTGCTGGTCGGCACCGGTCGGGGCGCGCAGCTGGGCATCCTGATCAAGGGCCCGGAGGTGTTGGAGTCGACGCGTCGGGTGGACACGGTGGTGCTGGACAAGACCGGCACCGTCACCTCGGGTCGGATGAGCCTGGTCGCCGTCCACACGGCGGAGGGCGTCGAGGAGGACGAGGTGTTGCGGCTCGCGGGGGCGTTGGAGCACGCCTCCGAACACCCGATCGCCAAGGCCATCGCGGTCGGCGCGGCGGAGCGGGTCGGTGAGCTGCCCGAGGTCGAGGGGTTCCAGAACCTGGAGGGCCTGGGTGTGCAGGGCGTGGTCGACGGCCGCGCCGTGCTCGTCGGGCGCGAACGGCTGCTGGCCGAGTGGAGCGTGCACCCGGACGAGTCCCTGACGAAGGCCAAGCAGGCGGCCGAGGAGAAGGGACGCACCCCGGTCCTGGTCGCCTGGGACGGCGAGGCCCGAGCGGTGCTGGTCGTGGCGGACACGGTCAAGCCGACCTCGGCCGAGGCCATCCGGCAGCTCCGCGACCTCGGCTTGACCCCGGTGCTGCTGACCGGCGACAACGAGGCATCGGCGCGGGCGGTTGCGGCCGAGGTCGGCATCGACGAGGTGATCGCGGAGGTCCTGCCGAAGGACAAGGTCGACGTGGTGGCGCGGTTGCAGGGCGAGGGCAGGGTCGTGGCGATGGTCGGCGACGGCGTCAACGACGCCGCGGCGCTCGCCAAGGCCGACCTGGGCCTGGCCATGGGCACCGGCACCGACGCCGCCATCGAGGCGAGCGACCTGACGCTGGTGCGCGGCGACCTGCGGGCCGCGGTGGACGCGATCAGGCTGTCCCGGCGCACCCTGGCCACGATCAAGGGCAACCTGTTCTGGGCGTTCGCCTACAACGTCGCCGCCCTGCCCCTGGCCGCCGCCGGCCTGCTCAACCCGATGATCGCGGGCGCCGCCATGGCGTTCTCCTCGGTCTTCGTGGTGTCGAACAGCCTGCGCCTGCGCGGCTTCCGCAGCACGGCGACGTCGGAGGCGCAGCCGGCCCGTTCGGCTGAGTCGACCCGGGAGAAGGTGCCGGCCGGGGTTGCCTGACCGGGGTACCGGATTGACGACTGTGGCCTGGAGCCGATCGGTTCCGGGCCACAGCGCTGTGCGAGGACCTGGGGAATCGGGACCTTGCTAAGCGCAGGAGACGGTGACCAAGGCCAGCAGTCCGCTGACCGCCACGAACGGCGGCAGGACCATCGTCGTCAGACCGGCGACACCACAGGACACCGCCGTGCGCGCCCGGCCCGCGTGCTGATCGGCGTGCCGGAGGTGGGCGAGTCGGGCCTCCACCGCGTCACGGCTCATCGCCAACGCCGACCCGGGCGCACCGCCACTGGTCACCGCCGTCAGCGCCGCACGGACCGACGCCGCACCGCACACCCGCACGGCCACCGCGTCCGCCGCCAACTCCACCAACTCCCGCACCGCCGTCGGCGTCTGCCGGAACAGCGGCAGGAACGGCAGCATCGCGGACAGCGTGTCGGCCGCCGTGACGAGCAGGTGGTGGCGTCCGCGCAGGTGCGCCCGTTCGTGCACGAGCACCGCGTCCACCTGGTCACCGGCCAACTTCCGGGTCAGGCCCTCGGTCGCGACGACCACACCGGGACACCCCGGCAGGCTGAACGCCAGCGGTTCCTCGTGGTCCAGCCACAGGGTGGCCGGACTGCCCGGCTCCTGCCGCGCCGCCAACCGCAGCACCGCCAGGTGCTCGGCCCGTGCCCGCGCCCGCCGACGCACGGTGCGCGTGCCCATGACCGCCAGCCGCACGAGCAGCCCCGCCAGCAACAGCACGCCGACCACCCCGCTCAGCGCCTCGACCTGCGGCGGCGAACCGTGGAGCAGGGTGTCGAAGCACTGCGGGAAGTTGGCGAACGCGTGCGCGCCGTGATCGGGCGTCAACAGCGCGGTGACGGCGAGGCCGGAGGTCGTGACCACGCTGGCGATCGAGGACAGCCACGCCACCAGCACCACCCTCGGGTGCGAACCGGACGCGGTCAGGCGTTTCAGGTGGACGGGTGCGAGCCAGGCGACGAGTCCGGCCCCGAGTAACAGGGCGACCGCGACGGTCACTTCCGGCGGGGCTTTCTGGGCAGCGCCTTGCGCAGCAACTCGGTTTCCCGGTCCGACGCCGACCGTGCGAAGTGGAGCAACACCGCTTCGGGGTCACCCGAGGAGTCGAGCACCTCGCGCAACGCCGCCGACGCGGCCTCGGCCCGGCTCATCGCGGGCTCGTATTGGTACGCCTTGCCGTGCAGCTCGCGGACCACCCATCCCTTGCGGTGCAGGTTGTCGAGGACCGTCATGACCGTGGTGTAGGCGAGCTGCTTGCCCGTGTCCAGCCGGTCCATGACCTCGCGGACCTTCACCGGCTCCGACGTGCGCCACAGCACGTCCATCACCGCTGCTTCCAACTCGCCCAGTCCGTGCATCACGCCCCCTTCGGCGAAGCCATGGTATCGGCATCCGGTCGGGGTGGCGCGGTCCCGGACTACTAGCGGCTATAGTACTTCTGACGACTGGTGCCGTACCCGGTCGAACCGCCGGGAACCCCCGCCGACGCCCTCCGGCGCGATCTCCCCGTCCGTCCACTCGGGACCCAGGAAGTGCTGGGGGCGCAGTCCGTCCAGGGGCACCGCAAGTCTCTGAGGTGGTCCACGGTTTGTGCACGCCTTGAGGGCTGTTCCGGCACTGCGGTGATCGGTCCGGCTGACCTCAGGCGGGGCCGCGGGCGGAGGTCGATTCGCGGACCACGAGGCGGCACGGTTGGCGGATCACGCCGCTCGGGCGTTGGCCGTCGAGAGCGTCGAACAGGTACCTCGCCGCCGTGGTGCCCAACCGTTCCAGTTCCAGGTCCACCGTGGTCAAGGGTGGGCGGCAGTCGGCGGCGAACTCCTCCCAGTTGTCGTAGCCGACGATCGCCACGTCCTCGGGGATCCGCTTGCCCAGGTCGGTGAGGGTGTCGGCGACACCGGTCGCGATCTGGTCGTTGCCGCAGAACACCGCGTCCACCTCGGGGTTGGTGGCCAGCAGCATCCGGGCCGCGTGCCTGCCCCAGCGCTGCGACCACTCGCCGTACAGCGGTGCGCCGCCGGCGAGGCTCAGGCCGTGCTCGGCCAGCACGCGGTGCAGCGCGGTGACCCGGTCGCGGGCGGCGCGGTAGGTCTGCGGGCCGGTGATGTGGCCGATGTGCCTGCGGTGCAACGAGACCAGGTGTTCCACGGCCAGGCGGGCGCCGCCCTCGTCGTCCGCGATCACCGACAGGTCCTCCGGGTCGGTGGACTCGCCGTAGACGTACACGACCGGCACCGGGATGTCGCGGGTGAGCGACGGGCGGATGTCGTTGTCGTCGCCCAGGATGATGAAACCGTCGACCTGCCTGGCCAGCAGCGTGCTGATGTAGTGCCTGCGGCGGATGGCGTCGCCGCGCGCGTCGCACAGGAGCACCGACATCTGCTCGTTCGCCAGCGCGTTCTCCACACCGAGCAGGATCGGGATGGCGAAGCGGCCGCCGAGTTCGTCGGTCAGCAGGCCGATCGTGCGGGTGCGGCCGGAGATCAGGCCCCGCGCCAGCGCGTTGGGCTGGAACGACAGCTCGGCGGCGGCGCGCAGCACGCGGTCGCGCGTCGCGGGGGCCACCTCGTCCCGGGCGTTGATGGCCTTGGACGCGGTGGAGATCGAGACGCCGGCCAGTCGCGCCACGTCGCTGAGGGTCACCGCGTCGGACCGCCGTCGCCCCATCGAAAACCTTTCGAAAAGTTTGTCGAATGCCGAATCGATTGTAGACGCACGTCATCCGGCCGAACGGACATCGTCAACCACGAAGTCGGTCCAGCACAAGGAGCATTGCCGAAAAGGTTTTCGGCTGCCAGAGTGCTGGACGAGGCACCAGAGCGCGGAGGTTGGCATGACAGTGACGTCGCCGGACACCACTGCCGTCGGAGGACGTCCCGTCGTCCCCTCACGCGGTGCGCTGCGACCGCTCGGCCAGGACGAGGTCCGCATCACCGGCGGCTTCTGGGGCGCGCGCCAGGACGTCAACGCCACCGCCACCCTGCCACACGCCCGGTCGTGGATGGACCGGCTCGGCTGGACGGGCAACTTCACCGCGACCGGGCCGACGGTCTCCGTGGCCGACCGCCGTGGCCGGGAGTTCACCGACTCCGAGGTCTACAAGCTGCTGGAGGCCATGTCCTGGGAGGTCGGCCGGGTGCCCGTCGGCGGAGCCGGCAATCAGACCACCGTCGCGTTGGAAACGCAGATCGCCGAGCTGACGAAGGCGATCGCGGCGGCGCAGGCCCCGGACGGTTACCTGCACACCGCGTTCGGTCGCCCCGGCCAACCCGACCGGTACAGCGACATGCAGTGGGGCCACGAGCTGTACTGCACCGGGCACCTGCTCCAGGCGGCCGTCGCACGGGCCCGGACCGGTGGCGGTCACGAGGACCCGTTGCTGGCCGTGGCCCGCCGCGCCGCCGACCACGTCTGCGACACGTTCGGCCCCGACGCCACGCCCGGCATCTGCGGGCACCCGGAGATCGAACTGGGCCTGGTCGAGCTGGCCCGCGTCACGGGTGAGCAGCGCTACCTGGACCAGGCCGCGCTGTTCGTCGAACGACGCGGCCACCGGACGTTGCCGCCCCACCACTTCGGCTGGTCCTACTTCAGCGACGACGAGCCGGTGCGGCAGTCCACCGTGCTGCACGGCCACGCGGTGCGCGCGCTCTACCTGGCCGCGGGCGCCGTGGACGTCGCGGTCGAGACCGGTGACGACGAACTGCTCCGGAAGGTCGCCGCCCAGTTCGACCGGACGCTGGCCCGGCGCACGTACCTGACCGGCGGCATGGGCTCGCGGCACACCGACGAGGCGTTCGGCGACGATTTCGTGCTGCCCGCCGACCGGGCGTACTCCGAGACGTGCGCCGGGGTGGCCGCGATCATGCTCGCCTGGCGGCTGCTGCTGGCCACCGGCGACGGGCGTTACGACGAGATCGTGGAGCGCATCCTCTACAACGTCGTGGCCACCGCGATCGGCGACGACGGCCGGTCGTTCTTCTACGCCCACACCCTCCACCAGCGCACCCGGACCGCCGCGCTCGCGGACGACGAGGAGCAGTTGGGCTTCGGCGGCGGCCCGCGGGCGCCGTGGTTCGAGGTGTCCTGCTGCCTGCCGAACGCGGCACGCCTGCTGGCCGGCCTCTCCTGCTACCTGGTCACCGCCGACGACACCGGCCTGCGCCTGCACCAGTACGCCGACTCGGAGATCTCCACCTGCCTCACCGACGGGCGTGAGGTGGGCTTGCAGGTGCGCACCGACTACCCCGACAACGGCACGGTGACCGTGCGCGTGACCAAGACCGACGACCGGCCTTGGTCGATCACCCTGCGCGTGCCGCAGTGGGCGGCCGGCGCGGAACTCGTCACCACCTACGGACGCCGTCACGTGCCCGCGGGCGACATCGTGGTGTACCGGACGTTCGCGGTGGGCGAGGAGATCCGCCTGGAACTGCCGATGCGACCCCGCTTCACCGCGCCCGACCCGCGGATCGACGCGACGCGCGGCTGCATCGCCGTGGAACGCGGGCCGCTCGTGTACTGCGCCGAGGCGGTGGGCGAGGGCGCCGATCTCGACACCCTGCGCGTGGACGGCACCGTGCCGCCGGTCGACACCGAGGCCGGCGTCGCGGTGCGCGCCCGGTTCGACGCCCGCGGCCGGGAATCGTGGCCGTACGGCCCGCCCGAGCCGGACACCCCGAACGCATCACCGACCACATCGCTCGACCTCGTGCCCTACCACCGCTGGGCCCGGCGTGGCCCGTCGACCATGCGGGTTTGGCTGCCCACCACCTGACCCCGTCCAGACCGTGCTCGAACCAAACCGTGCTCGAACCGGACCGTGCTCAAAGGAGAGACCGGTGAAAACCAGAGGTCTTCGTGTTGCTTCCGCCCTGACGGCGGGCGTGCTGGTCCTGGCCACTGCTGCCTGCGGTGACGAGGGGACGGGTGCCGCGGACGACGGCGCGGTGCTCACGCTGTGGACCCGCGCCGCGACCGAATCGGTGTCGAAGGCCTACGCCGACGCCTACAACGCCACCCACCGCAACAAGGTCGAGGTGACCGCGTACCCCAACGAGGAGTACCCGGCCAAGCTCGCCTCGGCGGCGGGTGCGAAATCGCTGCCCGACCTGTTCGCGGCCGACGTCGTGTTCGCGCCCCAGTACGCCTCGCAAGGCTTGTGGGCCGACGTGACCGACCGGCTGGCCGGGCTGGCGGTGAAGGACCGCGTCGCGCCGTCGCACCTGAAGGCGGGCACGTGGGAGGACCGCAACTTCGCGTTACCGCACACCATCGACCTGTCCGTGCTGCTGTACAACAAGGACCTCTACACGCGGGCGGGCCTCGACCCGGAGAAGCCGCCGACCACCCTGCGCGAGTTCGCCGACCACGCCCGCAAGATCGACCAGCTGGGCGGTGACGTCAACGGCACCTACTTCGGCGGCAACTGCGGCGGCTGCGTCGAGTTCACCCTGTGGCCGTCGGTGTGGGCGGCGAACGGCGACGTGCTCGACCCCGAGGGCGAGGAGGCGAAGGTCGACTCCCCGGAGATGGCCGACGTGTTCGCCCTCTACCGCGAGCTGTACGAGGAGGGCGTGGCCGCGCCCGCGTCGAAGGACGAGGCCGGTCCGACCTGGTTGGGCGCGCTGCAGAGCGGCAACGTCGGCATCGCCCCCGCGCCGTCGGTCTGGCTCGACACGTTGGAGAAGAAGGGCCTGGAGCTGGGCGTGGCCCCGATCAGCGGGCTGACCGGCGGCGAGTCCACCTTCGTCGGCGGTGACGCGCTCGGCATCGGCGCCACCAGCGAGAAGGTCGAGCAGGCGTGGGACTTCCTGGCCTGGACCACGTCCGACGAGGCGCAGGTCGAGGTCGTGGCCAAGAACAAGGGCGTGCCGACCCGCACCGACCTGGCGGAGAACAAGTACTCCTCGGCGGACCCGCGCACGGTGCTGATCAACGGCCTGGTGGCCAAGGGCAGGACGCCCTACGCGAGGAACTTCAACGTCTCGTTCAACGACCCGCAGAGCCCGTGGCTGCAAACGGTCCGCGGCGCGCTGTTCGGGGACGCGGGCAAGGCGTTGGCCGACGGCAACACCGCCATCACGAAATCACTCCAACAGGGCTGAGGCAGCCACCGGAGGCTCGGATGTCCACGACAACGACGTCACCCCCGAGCGCGCGAACCGGTCCGCCACGCCGGCAGACCGCGCCCGCGCCACCCGCCGGACGGCGTGGTCGACGTCTGCGCGCGCTGGTCGGCGCCGCCTACGCCGCGCCGACGGCGGTCATGGTGGTGCTGTTCTTCCTGGTGCCGTTGGCGCTCGTGGCGTGGATGTCCCTGAACCGCTGGCCGCTGCTGGGCAAGCCGTCGTTCAACGCGCCGGCCAACTACAGCGGTATCGCCGAGGACGAGTTGTTGCACTCGGCGGCCTGGTTCACGGTCAAGTACACGGTGATCATCACGGTGCTGCTGTTCGTGGTCGCGTTCGGGCTCGCGGTGCTCGTGCAGCACCGCCGTCCGGGTGTCGGCTTCTTCCGCACCGCGTTCTTCCTGCCGATGGCGGTCGGCTTCGCCAGCGCGTCACTGCTGTTCCTGGGGCTGCTCAGCGACGAGATCGGGCCGGTGACCGACCTGCTGGCCGAGTTCGGACTGGTCGACGGTTACGTGTCGTGGACCAGCGGCAGCCCCGATTCCGCGCTCGCGTCCGCGGTGCTGCTGGTGCTGTGGCGGTTCGCCGGGTTCAACATGCTGATCCTGCTGACCGGGCTGCAGGCCATCCCGCCGGACGTCTACGAGGCCGCGCGGGTGGACGGCGCGAACCGGTGGCAGACGTTCCGCCGGATCACGCTGCCGTTGATGCGGCCGACGATCGCGCTGGTGGTCACCCTGATGACGACCGGTTCGCTGCTGGCGTTCGACCAGTTCTGGATCCTCACCCGCGGCGGGCCGGACAACAGCACCACCTCGCTGGTGATGGTGATCTACCGGGAGGCGTTCATCCGGCTCGACCTCGGTTCGGCGGCGGGCATCTCGGTGGTCCTGCTGGCCGTGCTCGTCGTGTTCAACGTCATCCAGTTCCGCGTGCTGCGCCGGAGGTCTTCGTGAAGGACACTTCGCGCGCCCGCTGGGGCTACTACGTCACCGGCACGGCTCTCGCGATCCTGTTCCTGTTCCCGCTGGTGTGGAGCGGGTTCGCGTCCGTGCGCACGGACACCGGGTTCGGGCTGGAGAACTACGACCGGCTGTTCAACTCCGCCAACGGCATCGAACTGCGGCACGTGCTCAACAGCGTCGTGGTCAGCGCGCTCACGGTCGGCGGCACGCTGTTCATCGCCACGCTGGGCGGCTACGCGTTCGGCCGGTTCCGCTTCCCCGGCCGGGACGTGCTCTTCCTGCTCACGCTGGCGATCCTGATGGTGCCGTACGCGACCATCCTGATCGCGCTCTACGTGCTGCTCGGCTGGTTGGGGCTGGAGGACTCGCTGATCGGGCTGAGCCTGGTGCTCATCACGTTCCAGCTGCCGTTCTCGGTGTTCATGATGCGCAACTCGTTCGAGGCCGTGCCGCTGGAGTTGGAGGAGTCGGCCCGCGTCGACGGCTGCACCACCGTCGGCACCCTCGTCCGGATCATGCTGCCCGCCGTCCGTCCGGGCCTGGTCACCGTGGGCCTGTTCGCGTTCCTGACCTCGTGGAGCGAGTTCTTCGCGCCGCTGATCCTGCTCAACTCGACCGACAAGTTCACCACCACCCTCGCCGTGGTCAACATGCGGACCGCGAGCCACGGGTCGATCGACTACGCCGCGCTGGAAGCGGGAGTGGTGTTCATGGCAGTGCCCTGCCTCGTGCTCTTCGCCGCCATGCAACGCAGCTACGTCCGCGGGTTCACCTCAGGCGCCGTGAAGGGCTGAACCCACCGGACGGAGGCTGTTCCGTGCCGATCCTTTCTGGCAAACCGGAAGGAGGATCGCAGTGTCGCGATCCTGGAAGAGAACAGTACTGAGTGCGCTCGCCTTGGCATTGGCCCTGAGCGGTGCGGGTGTCGCGCAAGCCGAGCAGGCGCGTGACGTCACGGCCGCCGCCAACCCCGCCACCTGGAGCCCGCCGTCGAACCTGGTCACCCCACTGGACCAGGTGTGGCGGCACCAGGAGAGCACCTACGGCGACCTGTACGGGTTCCGCAACTACGGCTGGGACCAGATCTTCGTCAACGGCGGGTACCTGAACTTCTGCGTCCGCTGGGACTCGTCGGCCCCGGTGAGCGCCGCGCTGCGCGACCGCATCCACGCCAAGCTCGCCGAGCAGTACAAGAAGTGGACGGACGCCATGGTGGGCCACAACAACTGGCCCTACGCCCAGGTGCCGATCAAGGTCGTCGGCTGGGCGGTCCGCGACCGCAACACGTTGCAGTGGACGGACAACTCGGTCGACATCTACGTCAACAACATCCGCGAGAACGCGCCGCAGTGCGCCGAGGGGTGCGGGCGGTTCTTCAACCGCAACGGCACCTACCCCAACTGCCCCGGCGGCACGCCGCGGCACTACGACCAGTCGCTGTGGCTGACCGCCGGCATGGGTGGCGGCGCGGGCGGCGACTGGGGCCAGCGGATGGGTAGCGAGTACTTCGTCAACAGCCTCAACTCGCCGAACGTGACCATCCTGCTGCACGAGATCGGCCACACGTTCGGGCTGGACGACTTCTACGACTGGACGCCGTCCGGTGTCAGCAACTTCATCATGAAGGCGGGCAGCTCGGCGTCGATCACCGAGTTCGACCTCTGGATGTTCCGCGACTGGTGGCGGCACCTGAAGAACCGCTACGGCCGCTGAGAGTGACGCCGGTGTCCCCGCACCCTGCGGGCGGGGGCACCGGCCCCTCCGTCACGGAAGGTGACGCGCATGTCCCCGCACACCCCATCCCGTCGTGCCGTCCTGCGCGCGGGCGCGGTGGTCGCATCGGCCGCCGCCCTGCCCGCCCTCGCGAACACCCCCGCCGCCGCCGAGCCGACCGCCGCCGATCAGAGCAGAGCCGCCGCGAGACCGGACACCGGCGTGTCGGCGGAAGCGTTCCCGCTCGGCGTGGTGACCCTGCTCGCCGGACCGTTCCAGTCCAACACCACCCGCACGCACACCTACCTGAAGTTCCTCGACCCGGAACGGCTGCTGCACACGTTCCGCCTCAACGTCGGCCTGCCGTCCTCGGCCGTCCCCTGTGGAGGGTGGGAGTCGCCGACCACCGAGTTGCGCGGCCACTCCACCGGCCACGTGCTCACCGCGCTCGCCCAGGCCTACGCGATCACCGGCGACACGGCGTTCCGCACCAAGGGCGACTACCTGGTCACCCAGCTCGCCGCCTGTCAGGACCGGGCGCAGACCGCCGGGTTCAACACCGGCTACCTGTCCGCGTTCCCGGAGAGCTTCATCACCAGGGTCGAGGAGCGCCAACAGGTCTGGGCGCCCTACTACACCCTGCACAAGATCATGGCCGGCCTGCTGGACATGCACCTGCTCGCGGGCAACGCACAAGCGCTCACCGTGCTCACCCGCATGGCCGCCTGGGTCGGCCTGCGCAACGGCAGGCTGACCCTCGCGCAGCGGCAGAACATGCTGAAGACCGAGTTCGGCGGCATGAACGAGGTGCTGGCCAACCTGTACCAGGTCACCGGCGACCCGGCGCACCTGACCGCCGCGCAGTACTTCGACCACGCCGAGATCTTCGACCCGTTGGCCACCAACACCGACGCGCTCAACGGCTACCACGCCAACACCCAGATCCCCAAGGCGCTGGGCGCGATCCGCGAGTACCACGCCACCGGCCTGACCCGGTACCGCGACATCGCCACCAACTTCTGGAACATCGTGGTGGGCGCGCACTCCTACGCCATCGGCGGCAACTCCAACGGCGAGTACTTCAAGGCGCCTGGCCGGATCGCGTCGGAGCTCTCCGACCACACCTGCGAGTGCTGCAACACCTACAACATGCTCAAGCTGACCCGGCAGCTGTTCCGCACCGACCCGAAGGCGCACTACTTCGACTTCTACGAGAAGGCCCTCTACAACCACCTGCTCGGCGCGCAGAACCCGGCGTCCGCGCACGGCCACCACAGCTACTACGTGCCGCTGCGGCCCGGCGGCCAGCGCACCTACAGCAACGACTACCAGGACTTCACCTGCTGCCACGGCACCGGGATGGAGACGAACTCCAAGCACGGCGACAGCATCTACTTCCACGCCGGCAACACCCTGTACGTCAACCTGTTCATCGCCTCCGTGCTCACCTGGCCGGGCCGGGAGATCGCGGTTCGGCAGGACACCGGGTTCCCCGAGTCGCCCGCCACCCGGCTCACCGTCACCGGTTCCGGCCCGATCGACCTGCGGGTGCGCATCCCGTCGTGGGCCGCCGGCGCCCAGGTCAGGCTCAACGGCGTGGTGCAGGACGTCCCGGTCGTGCCGGGCACGTACGCGCGCCTCGACCGGACGTGGGCGAGCGGTGACGTGGTGGACGTCAGCCTGCCCATGGCGTTGACGCGGGAGAGCGCCCCGGACAACCCGGCCGTGCAGGCGGTCAAGCACGGTCCGATCGTGCTCGCGGGCGGGTACGGCACCAACAACCTCACGTCGATGCCCACGCTCCAGCCCGCGACACTGCGCGCCACCACCACCCCGTTGCGGTACACGGCGACGGCGAGCACGGGTCAGGTGACGCTGCTGCCGTTCTACCAGATGCACGGGCAGCGCTACACGGTCTACTGGAACGTCACCGACACGCCCGCGCCGCCGCCGTTCATCGCGCACTACCCGTTCGACGAGGCGGCGGGCTCGGTGGCGGCGGACGCCACCGGCAACGGCCGGACCGCGACTCTCGCCGGCGGCGCGGGGTGGACCACGGGCCGCAGCGGCTCGGCGGTAGACCTGGGTGGTTCCGGTCAGCACGTGCTCCTGCCCGCCGGTCTGCTCACCGGGGCGACGGCGTTCAGCGTGGCAACGTGGGTGCGGCTGGATGCGGTGACCACGTGGGCGCGCGTGTTCGACTTCGGCACCGGCACCGGCGCGTACCTGTTCCTCACCCCGCGCAGCTCGGCGGGCGGTCTCCGGTTCGCGATCACCACCGGGGGCGCGAGCGCCGAACAGCGCATCGACGCGTCGTCACCGCTGCCCGCCGGCGCGTGGGCGCACGTCGCGGTGACGCAGACCGGCAACCTCGGCGTGCTCTACGTCAACGGCGCCGAGGCGGCCCGGAACACGGCGCTCACCGTGCGCCCGTCCGCGCTCGGCAGCACCACGCAGAACTGGATCGGGCGTTCCCAGTACGCGGGCGACCCCTACCTGGACGGCGCCGTGGACGGCTTCCGCGTCTACGGCCGCGCCCTCACCGCCGCCGAAGTGGCCGATCTCCACACGACCGGCCGTTAGCCCGAGAACATCCCCCACCGAAGGACACACAAATCCATGCGTACCCGACACAGGGCGGTGAAGCTGGGCGCGGCACTCGCGCTCGTAGCGTCCGCCGTCGTCAGCCCGGCCGCGTTCGCGGCCAACCCGATCATCACCAGTTACTACACCGCCGACCCCGCGCCGCTGGTCGTCGGCAACACCATGTACATCTACGCGGGCCGTGACGAGGCGGCCCAGGGCAACAACAACTTCTACATGCGCGAGTGGCGGGTGCTGTCCTCGACGGACGCCGCCAACTGGACCGACCACGGCGCGAAGGCGAACATCGGCACCTTCCCGTGGGCGGGCGCGGACGCGTGGGCCAGCGAAGTCGAGGCGAAGAACGGCAAGTACTACTGGTACACCTCGGTCAACGGCAACGGCGCCGGGTGGATGGACATCGGCGTCGCGGTCGGCGACAGCCCGCTCGGCCCGTTCCGCGACGCCAAGGGCGGGCCGCTGATCAGCGACAGCACGCCCAACTCGTCCGGCCTGAACATCGACCCGACCGTGTTCACCGACGACGACGGCCAGAGCTACATCTACTGGGGCGGCTACTGGGGCGCCCGTGCCGCGAAGCTCAAGTCCAACATGATCGAGCTGGACGGCCCGGTCGTCACGCCGCAGGGCCTGTCGAACTTCTGGGAAGCGCCCTGGATGTTCAAGCGCAACGGTCTCTACTACATGATGTACGCGGCCAACGACACCAGCGGCTGCGTCACCAACTCCAACTACGCCTGCCAGCGCTACGCCACCGCCACCAACCCGATGGGCCCGTGGACGCACCGCGGCGTCGTGCTCGACCAGGTCTCCTCGACCACCAACCACGCGGGCGTCGTGCAGTTCAACAACCAGTGGTACATCGTCTACCACAACGCCAACGCGCCCGGCGGCGGCAACTTCCGCCGTTCCGTCGCGGTGGACCTGCTGCACTTCAACTCCGACGGCACGATGCGCAAGGTCACGCAGACCACGTCCGGCCCGCCGCCGAACCCCTCGGGCCCGCCGGCCGGCGGCACGAACCTCGCCCCCTCGGCCACCGCTTCGACGTCGTACGTCTCGTCGTGGGAGAGCCTGGCCGCGATCAACAACGGCGGCGTGCCCGCGAACTCCGGTGACCGCGCCAACCTGGCCTACGGCAACTGGCCGGAGCGGGGCACCCAGTGGATCGAGTACACCTGGCCGACCGCGCAGTCGATCAACAAGGTGGCCACCTACTGGTTCGACGACGACCAGGGCATCGACCTGCCCGCGTCGTGCCAGGTGCAGTACTGGAACGGCAGCGCGTACGTCGACGTGCCCGGCCAGTCGGCCTGTGGTGTCGCGGGGAACACCTTCAACACCACCACGTTCACCACGGTCAACACCACCCGACTGCGACTGAACATCACCTCGAAGCCCGACTTCTCGACGGGGGTGTTGGAATGGCAGGCCTTCCAGGCGTGACCCGGCGGCTGGCGACGGTCGCGGTGCTCGGCGCGCTCCTCGTGCCCGTGCAGTCCGCGTCCGCCGCGCAGACCATCGGTTACCCCACGTTCAACGGACCTTCCGTGCCCGCACCGCCGGTCGGCTACAGCACCGGCAGCACCATGAAGGCCATCTACGACGCCGAGAGCGGCGGCACCGACTTCTGGGTGGACCGCCTGCTCGCCCGACCCGGCAACGACCCGGCCGGCACGTGGCTGATGACCCGCGGTCGCGGCCTCTACATGAACACCCACAACCCCGGTGTCATCGGGTTCGGCGGCAACGCCGCGTACTGGGACAACATCAGCAGCCAGAACGCCTACTCGATCGCGGTCAGCCCCGGCTCGTTCAGCGAGCAGGTGAGCAGCCGGCTGCAGACGCCGAGCCACTGGAAGGGCGTCTACACCAGCGGCTCGATCCGGGTCGAGGTGGCGAAGTTCATCACGCACAACAACGTCGCCGTGACGAACCTGACCCTCACCAACACCGGCAGCTCGTCCAGCACGCTCGCGCTGCGGGCCACTTCGCCGTACGCGACGACCGCGAGTGGTTCCGAGCTGACCGGCAGCAGGCAGGTCAAGAACAACCTGACCACCATCCGGCCCCGGTTCTCCGGTGACGGGTTCAACGTCGCCAACGGCGGGCTCGACCGCTCGGTGACGCTGGCCGCCGGCCAGTCGACCACCACCAAGGTCGTCATGGGGTTCGTCACCGACGAGATCCCCGAGTCGCTGACCGAGTACAACGCCTACCGCGGCCACTCGCCGTCGGTCGCGTTCGCCACCCACGTCCGCGACTACAACCGCTGGTGGGCGGACAACATCCCCTACATCGACGTGCCGGACCCGGCCATCAAGAAGAACATCTACTACCGCTGGTGGTTGATGCGCTTCAACTACCTCGACGTCGACATCCCCGGCCAGGACTTCCAGTTCCCGGTGTCGATCGAGGGCGTCACCGGCTACAACAACGCGATCGCGCTGACCCAGCCGATGCACATCGACGACCTGAAGTACCTGCGCGACCCGATCTACTCGTACGGGCCGTGGCTGTCGGTCGGCCAGTCGTCCAAGGGCGGCCGGTTCATGGACAACCCTGGCGACCCGGAGAACTGGTCGAACTCCTACACCCAGTACATCTCCGAGGCGGCGTGGCGCAGCTACCAGATCCACGGCGGCCAGCCGGCCGTCGCGGGCAACCTGGCCAAGTACGCCGAAGGTGACGCGAAGGGCCAACTGGCCACGTTCGACACCAACGACAACGGCGTCATCGAGTACGACTGGGGCGCCATGACCGGCAACGACGCCGACGCGGTGTCGTTCGACTGGCGGGCGGGCAACCTCGACCGGGCCGAGACGGCGTACGTGTGGAGCGGCGCCATGGCCGCGCAGCAGGCGTACTCGCTGATCGGCGACACGGCCAAGGCGAACGAGATGCAGGCGCTCGCCGACCGCATCCGCAACGGCGTGGTCAACACGCTGTGGAACCCGTCCCGGCAGCTGCTGGAGCACAAGCACGTGGCCACGAACACCCACGTGCCGTGGAAGGAGATCAACAACTACTACCCGTTCTCGGTCGGCCTGATGCCGAACACCGACCAGTACAAGCAGGCGCTGCGGCTGTTCGCGGACCCGGCCGAGTACCCGGTGTTCCCGTTCTACACGGCCAACCAGAAGGACAAGGCCGCGGCCGCGGCGGCGGGCCACCCCGGTTCGAACAACTTCTCCACCATCAACTCGACGGTCCAGTTCCGGCTGTACTCGTCGGTGCTGCGCAACTACTCGAACCAGTGGATGTCCGCCGAGGACTACAAGAAGCTGCTCTACTGGAACACCTGGGCGCAGTACATCGGCGGCAACACGCAGTGGCCCGACGCCAACGAGTTCTGGGCGGACTGGAACGTGGGCACCCGCAACATCGACTACCGGTCGTGGATCCACCACAACATCCTCGGCAGCAGCAACTGGACCGTGGTCGAGGACGTGGCCGGGTTGCGCCCGCGCACGGACAGCCGGATCGAGCTGTCGCCGATCAACATCGGCTGGTCGCACTTCGCGGTCAACAACCTGCGCTACCGCAACATGGACCTGAGCGTGGTGTGGGACGACCCGGCCGACGGCGTCACCCGCTACAACGGCGTGCCGCAGGGGTATTCGGTCTACCTGAACGGCACGCGCGCGTTCACCGTCGACCGGCTCACCAGGGTGCTGTACGACCCGGCGACCGGCCAGGTCACCTTCCCGTCCGGTGCCGGTGTGGTGAACTACAACGTCGCGATCAACGGGTTGCAGGCGCCGCAGAACGTGGCGCACAACAGCACGCGCATGGTGGACATCTTCGCCAAGGCGGGTGTCGACCTGACCTCCACCGCGCCGAACCTGGCGCAGGGCGCGGGCGTCACGGCGTCGTACACGGCCTCCGGCACGTCCACCGGCGCCGCGGTCGACGGGTTCCCGATCAACGAACCCCTGTGGGGCACGTCGGGATCACCCAACGGCTCGGACTGGTACGAGATCGACTTCCGGCAGCAACGCACGGTCGACGAGATGCGGCTGTACTTCCGCGACGACCGCGCGGGCAACCGCTACCGCGCGCCGTCGTCGTACCAGGTGCAGTACTGGAACGGCAGTGCCTGGGTGAACGCGGCCGGGCAGACCAAGACGCCGGGGACGCCGAAGGCCAACTACAACCAGGTCCGGTTCACACCGGTGTCCACGCAGCGGATCCGGGTGCAGCTGACGCACGCGTCCGGGTTCAAGACCGGGCTGACCGAGGTGAAGGTCTACAACCGCGGCGGGGGCACCGACCCGAATCCGCCGCCGGCGAACGTCGCTCTGGCCGCGACCCCCTCGGCGTCCTACACGTCGCCGTGGGAGTCGGTGGCGGCGGTCAACGACGGCATCGACCCGTCGTCGTCCAACGACACCGTCAACCCGCGGTGGGGCACGTGGCCGAACACCGGTGAGCAGTGGGCCGAGCTGACGTGGGACTCGGCGAGATCGGTGAAGTCGGCGCAGGTGTACTTCTTCGACGACAACCAGGGCATCGACCTGCCCGCGTCGTGGAAGGTGCAGTACTGGAACGGCTCGGCGTACGTCGACGTGGCGGGCGCGAGCGGTTATCCGGTGGCCGCCGACCGGTACCAGGAGGTGACGTTCACCGCGGTGAGCACGACCCGGTTGCGGGTGGTGCTCCAGAGCGGGGCCGACTCGGTCGGCCTGCTGGAGGTGAAGGCCTTCAGCTGATCGTTGCGCTTGTGGGAACGGGGGACCGGCTCTGCTCGGCCGGTCCCCCGTTCCGCGTTCTCAGCAGCCGCCGCAGTTGTAGTAGGTCACGTCCCAGTGGTTGCTCTCCAGGAAGTAGATGTTCCCGGAGCCGGAACGCCACTTGTTGCCACCGATGTAGGTGAAGTTGGCCCGGATGTAGTTGCCGACGCAGGAGTAGAGGCTGTAGTCGAGCTTGTAGCCGTTCCAGTGGCTGTAGGTGCCGCTGGCGTGGCCGGTCTCGGTGCCTCCGGTGATGTTCAACGCGCAACCGCTGGCGCGCTTGAGGGTTTCCGCGCCCTGGACCGTGGTCAGGTTGATCTGCGAGAACGACGTGCAGGTCGGGTTGTTGCGATCGCTGCAACCACCGCTGGACGACCAGGTGATGCCGGCGGCGCGGAAGCGGGCCGCGGCGTCGGCGTGCGAGAGCTTGGTGACCAGCGCCGTGACCGGGGTGTCGGCGGCGGGCTGGAAGACGACGTCCTGGTGGGTCGGGGCGGGCGAAGCCGAGGCCGTGGTCGCGCCGGTGATGGTGAGCAGTGCCGTGGCGACGGCCACGACGGTGGCGCGTAATCGACCGGTACGCATGGGGAACCGTCCTTTCGACGGGCAGCCCTCGTCGACCCGGGATGACCGGGTGGGCGGGGGGATGCGGCAGGGGTCGACGGACAGCGTAGGTGCTGTTAGGCCCCATCAGCGTTGTGACAGGGGTGCTTGTTTGCCGGTGTCCGGCAAGGAAGCCGGTCTCGGAGTGGCCGACGTCCGGCGTTGTCCGGTGCACCCGTGTCGATCACCATTAGTGCAGGTCAGCGAGGCGCTGAAGGACATTCCGCGATGACGAGGGGCACTGGGGATTCGCGGCGGCGCGGCGTTGATCACGGCGGGTACCACTGCCTTCGGTGTCCCGCTGGTCTTCCGGCGCTTCCGGGGGGACGTGCTGGTGGGGGATAGGGGATAGGGGATAGGGGGAACGGTTCGCGCCCGTCGGGGAGCGGGAACTGATCGGCGCACCGGAGCACGGGCAGCACAACGCCCGTGCTCCGGTGCGCCGCTGTCCACGTGCGGTCCGGCCGGCGGGACGCGCGGGGCGAATCCATTCCGGACGTATGGACCGGGACCGGCCGGCCGAGGAACGCGCACGAAAACTCCGCCGAGTGTCTCTACCAAACTACTAACCGGCTACGTAGGGTGCGACCGTCGAAGGGTACCGGCTCCGATTTCGGAGGTTTGTCAATGCGCGGTAGACGTGCTCGAAATGTCCGCAGGATCTCGTTGCTCGGCGTGGCGATCCTTACGCTGAGCCTGGCCACCGCCGGATCGTCCGGCGCACACCCGGACCACGGCGGCGGTCGGGAGGACTTCCCCGGCGAAGGGGTCGCCGACGGTTCCTACAAGCAGCACGACGGCGACGAGGGCCACCTGCCCGCGGTGTCGCGGAACGTGACCCTGGTCGGCAAGGCCGCGGTCACCAACCCGTCCGGCGCGGGCAACACGGGACGCGTGGCGGACGTGACCGCGTTCGGCGACTACGCCTACCTGACCGCGTTCCGCGAGCCGACGTGCGAGAACACCGGCGTGCACGTCATGGACATCTCCGATCCCGCGCACCCGGCCGAGGTGACGAGCGCGTTCATCCCGACCAGTGACGGGTCGTACGCGGGCGAGGGCATCCAGGTCGAGCACATCGACAGCCCGCTCTTCCACGGCGACCTGCTGATCCACCAGAACGAGACCTGCCCCGGCGAGACGCCCACCGGGCCGAACTCGGGCGGCATCTCGCTGTGGGACGTCACCGACCCGCGCAGCCCCAAGCCCCTGGCACTGCACACCGGCGACTTCACCAACGCCGCGGGCGGCCTCGACCCCGCGCCCAACCAGACCCACAGCATGAGGATGTGGACCAACGCGTTCGACGGGCGGGTCTACGTCGCGCTGGTCGACGACGAAGAGGGCACGGACGTCGACATCCTGGACATCACCGACCCGCGCCACCCGGTGCTCGTCAACGACGAGCTCGACCTGGGCGCGGTGTTCGGCGTCGACCAGGCGGCCCCGAGCAACCTGACCTCGGTGTTCAGCCACGACATGATGATCACCAAGGTCGGCCGCCGGTACGTCATGAACATGAACTACTGGGACGGCGGGTACGTGCTGCTCGACGTCACCGACCCGCGGCCCGGCAAGGTGAGCCTGATCGCGGAGAGCGACTACGCCGCGTTGGACGAGGAGCGGTTGGCGCGCGGGCAGGAGATCAGCCCCGAGGGCAACGCGCACCAGTCCGAGCTGTCGCCGAACCGGAAGTTCATGATCGGCACGGACGAGGACTTCAACCCGTTCCGGATCGTCGCGAAGGTCGACTCCGGGCCGCACGCCGGCACCGAGTACACCGCGACCCCCGCCGCCGACACGAAGCAGATCGACGAGAACACCACGGTCAGCGGCGCGGTCACCTACGTCGGTGACGCCTGCGCTCCGCTGCCCGCGGGCACCGGGACCGCGCTCGTCGAGCGGGGCACGTGCACGTTCCAGGCCAAGCTCGACGCCATCATCGCCGCCGGCTACACGGCCGGCATCGTGTTCCAGAACCACCGCGACGACTGCCTGAGCCAGGTGTCCATGGCCGCCGCCGGTCCGATCCCGTTCGTGTTCGCCAACCGGTTCGCCGGCCTGCGGCTGCTCGGCGTCCCGGGTGTCACCGAGGCCACCGCGTGCGCCACCACCACCCCCGCGACCGGGGGTGAGTCGACCACCATCAAGTCGGTGTTCGACGGTTGGGGCTACGTGCGGCTGTTCGGGACCGACGTGCCGTCCAAGCCCGGCACGACCGGTTCGATCCGCCAGATCGACACCTACGCCGTGTCGGAATCGCAGGACTCGGCCTACGCGAGCGGGTTCGGCGACCTGTCGGTGCACGAGGTGGCGATGGACCCGGAGAACAGCAACACCGCGTACCTGTCGTACTACGCCGCCGGGCTCCGCGTCGTGAAGTACGGCCGCAACGGCATCCAGGAGGTCGGCGCCTTCATCGACGAGGGAGGCAACAACTTCTGGGGCGTCGAGGTCTGGAAGGACGAGACCGGCGAGAAGTACGTGCTGGCCAGCGACCGTGACCACGGCCTGTACGTGTTCCACATCGACTGCTGACACCGCGATCGGACGGGGCCGCACGGCGTCACACCGTGCGGCCCCGTCGTCGTCTCCCGCAATCGTGCGGGATCAAGCCGGTCGTTCGAAGATCAGCTCCAGGCCGTCCTCCTCGTCCCACTGCTCGCCGACCTCGACGAACCCGAAGCCCGCGATCGTGGCCAGGGACGCCGTGTTGTCCGGGCCGATGGTCGCCCGCACGGTCCGGGCCGAGGGTTCGGCGGCGGCACGGCGCAGGAGTTCGACCAGCGCGGCCCTGGCGTAGCCGCGGCGGCGGAAGGCGGGGTCGACGGAGTAGCCGATCTCGACCATGCCGGACTCGTCGGGTGGGCCGTGGAAGCCGGCGTGCCCCACCACCGCGCCGTCGTCCACCAGGGCCAGCCGTGCCATCCACCGGGCGTTGCCGGGGTCGGCCGCCATCTGGTCCAGCCGGTAGCGCCACAGCCACCGCGCCCGGTCGGTCAGGAAGTACTCGGTCAACTCGACCTCGGCCGCGGTCGGGTCGCCGTCGAGCAGGGCGGCCATGACGCGGCCGTCCAGCTCGACGAAACGCACGTCGTCTGCTGTCACGGTGCGCATGGTCGTACCCCTCACGCCCCGGCGTCCAGCGAGTTCTGCCGTATTTTGACAGGTACTTGTCAATCTGCGAGATTGTCCACCGTGATCCCGCTGTCCGATCGCGGACTTGAGTTCTCCCATCTCCTGATCGAGGTCTTCCGGGTGAACGGCCTCCTGCTCGCCGCCGGTGACGAGTTGGCCGCGCCCGCGGGCCTGACCAGCGCACGGTGGCAGGTGCTCGGCGTGGTCGACCACGGGCCGACCACGGTCGCCGAGGTCGCCAGGACCATGGGCCTGACCCGGCAGGCCGTGCGCCAGACGGCGGCCAGTCTCGTGCGGGACGGCATGGTCGTGCTCCAGGACAACCCGGACGACCGCCGTGCCAAACGATTGGCGCTCACACCCCGCGGTCGGTCGGCGCTGCGCGAGGTCGAACGCCGTCAGGCCGCGTGGGCGAACGAACTGGCCGCCCGCATCTCCCTCGCCGAGATCCAAGCCGTCACCGGCACGCTGCGCGACCTCGGCGACCTCCTGGAGGACCGATGACCGTCATCCCGCTGCTCCCGTGCGCCTCGATCGACGACATGCTGGAGTTCTACTCCGCGCTGGGTTTCGAGCGAACGTACCGGCAGACCAAACCCAACCCCTACCTGGCAATGCGCCGGGAGGACGTCGAGCTGCACTTCTTCGGCATCCCCGGCTTCAAGCCGGCCGATTCCTACGGCAGCTGCATCGTGCAAGTGCCCGACACCGGCGTCCTGCACCGCGCGTTCGCCGACGGTCTGCGCACCGCCTACGGCAAGGTCCCGCTGTCCGGCATCCCGCGGATGACCCGGCCGAGACCGCGCAAGAACGCCGATGGCCTGGCGGGCTTCTCGGTGGTCGACCCGGGCGGCAACTGGATCCGGATCTTCCCGGCGCCGGACGCGCCCACACCACCCGCCGCGACCGGGAAGCTGGCCAAGGCGCTGGAGAACGCCGTGGTGCTCGCCGACAGCCACGGCGACCCGGCACAGGCGGCCAAGATCCTCGACGGCGCCCTGCACCGGGTCACGGACGCGAGCGCGGTGGAGCGGGTCGAAGCCCTGGCCTACCGCGCCGAGTTGGCGTTCACGTTGGAAGACCCGGAACGGGCCGCCGCGGTGCTGGACGAATTGGGCGGAATCCCGCTGAACACCGAGGAACGCGAACGTCTCGCGGAGACCCTGGCGAACGTCGAGGAGCTGCGCCGCGAAGGTTGACGACAACCCTCGCCGCTTCCCCGAGGCATGATGGAGGTCGTGAGACTTCCGGGACGCCACAAGGCATTCCGGCCTTCGAGGGGGAGAAAAACGAGTTGACTACAACCGAGGCAGTCACTTCCGACAGTGACGGCGTCATGTTGACCGGCAGGCTGTTCCAACCCGCCGAACGCAGCACCGAACGCGCGCCGAACGTCACGGTCGCGGTCGACACCGCGCCCGCCCACTTCGGACGGACGCTGCGATGATCCTCGTCACGGGTGCCACCGGGAACGTCGGCAGCGAGGTCGTCGGGGCGCTGCTCCGCGCCGGTGCGGACGTGCGGGCGTTGGTGCGGAACGAGAACGTCGTCCTGCCTGAGGGAGCCGAGCGCGCGATCGGCGACCTCAACGACCCGGACTCGCTGACGCCCGCGTTGCGCGACGTCCGGGGCGTGTTCCTGCTGCCCGGCTACCGGGACGTGGACGGTCTGCTGGACCGGATGTCGCGGGCCGGCGTGGAGTGGGGCGACGTGCCGGTGGCGAGCATCGATCCGCTCGACATCGGCGAGGTGGCGGCACGGGCGTTCCTGGACGGCAAGGGCGGTCAGGCCTTGCAGCTCTGCGGCCCGGAAGCGCTGCTGCCCGCGCAGCGGCTCGAGGTGCTGGGTGACGTGCTCGGCCGGGACCTGGGGTTCGAGGCCCTGCCGGACGACGTGGCCAGGGCCGAGATGGAGGCCGCGATGCCGGTCGAGTACGTCGACGCGTTCTTCTCCTTCTACAGCGACGGCACGCTGGACGAGGCGAGCGTGCACCCGACCGTCGAGGAGGTGACCGGGCGTCCCGCGCGGAACTTCCGGCAGTGGGCGGAGGCGCACGCGGACGCGTTCCGGGCCTGACGCCGGCGTGGCCGGCGTGGTGTCGTCACGCCCACGCCCACGCCCACGCCGACCGGCCGTGCGGTCACGGGTAGTCGCGCTCGTCGTACTGGTCGAGGGCGAGCAGGGTGCGGATGGTGGCGGCGGCGTCGCTGCCGTCGTGCGCGATCGCCGCCTTGACCGCCTCGACCACCGCGTCGACGGTCGGCGCGAGGGCGGCGCGCTCCCAGTGCGGCTGCGCCAGGTCGGCTTCGGCCAGCAACGTCGTCATGGCGGGGACGACGTCGGCCGGCCAGACGACGGCGCGCAGTTCGGCGACGTGGGTCCGGTTGGCCCGCGCGGTGGCGTCGGCCAACGCGCGGACGTCGGCGATCGGTCGGCCCGCGTTGATGCCCTGCTCCAGGTGCTCCAGGGCGAGGTTGTAGGGCTTCACGATCGTCAGGTAACGCCGGGCCGCCTCGTCCTTGGACAACGCGACCGGCGTGGCCGAAGTCGTCGTCGGAGGCGGCGAAACCGTCGTGGACGTCGGTGCCGCGCTCGGACTCGCCGCCGGTTCAGCGGAGCAGCCGGTGATCGCGAACAGGGCTATCAGAGCGCCCGTCGCCGCGTTGCGCATGGTTGCGAGTCCTCCCCAGTGGTGGCGCGGGCGATCGCCGCAGCCGGTCGCGACGACTCTAAGCCCAATACCGGTGACTTAGGGTCGTTTGTGGTGCTTGTTGGCGGAGACGGCGCGGTAGGGCGGTGCGATCCGGACTGCTTCGCCGGGGTCCGGGCGTTGTCCGGTGGCGGCGGTGTGCATCAGCGACCGGATCGCGTAGTGCACCAGCAGGTGCCCCCACACTTCCTGCTCGACCCCGTCCGGGGAGCGTGAGCGCAGCACCTGCCCGGCACCGGGTTGATGGGTCTTCAGCTCGTCCAGCGCGGTCTCGATCTCCCAGCGTTGGCAGTACAACGCGGCCAGTTCCGTCGCGGGCGCCTTGCGGTGGTCGAGGATGGTGGTGATCAACCGGTAGGGCGCGGCCTGTGCCGGGCGTGCGGGATCGTCCAGGGTGTACTCGACCACCCGCACCGTCACCGGATCCCTGCGCCGGTAGTGGTCTTCGGTGGCCACGATCTCCGACAGGCAGGACCCGTCGGGCAGTTCCTGGCGCACCGGCAGCACGATGTTCGCCCGGACCCGCCACAACAGGTCCGCGCCGTTCGCGGACGCGGCCCGCCACAACGGCAACCCGGCGAACCCGCGGTCGGCGATCAGCAACTCGCCCTTGCCCAGGCCGGGGAACAGGTCCCGGGCCAGGGTCGCCTCGGCCTCGGTGATCGGGCCCAGCGTCGCCGCGACGATCGCGTGCGTGCCGCACTCGGCCACCGCCACCACCCGCACCTGCGGGACGACGGCCCCGGCACGCTGTCCCGCGGCGCCCTCGACGCGCGCCGGGTCGGGGAACGGCTGGGCCCGCTGGGCGGGCGGCTGGAGGTGGACGCGGTGCCGGGCTGGGGCACGACGGTGACCGTCGAGGTCCCGCTCGGACCGCCGGACACCCCGCGCGAGGACCCGCTGACCGTGCTGGGCGCGCGGGAGCTGGAGGTGCTCGGTCAGCTGGCCCGCGGCCGGCGCAACCGGGACATCGCCCGCGAGCTGCACATCAGCGAGTCCACGGTGAAGTTCCACGTGGCGAAGATCCTGGAGAAGCTGGGCGTCGGCTCACGCGGCGAGGCCGCCGCACTGGCCCACGAGTGGGGTGCGGCCGCCGCGCGCGCCTAGCCGCAGTGCCAGTGACTCAAGCTGTTTCCCGGAGTTGTTCCCAGCCCAGCCAGGCGTCCCCGGGGAGACCGCCGCGACTGGAACCCGGGGGCGACCCGACCGGGGACTCCGGCCGGGAACGTGTGCCGCCATCACAAGGTTCCTGACCTGCGAATTCAGGCGCTGGGTCACTGGTGTTGACTCCGAGCCCGCTGTCGGAGCGTCCGTCACGGCGGGCTAGCAGCCGTTTGTCGGGGTGGCAACCGACGAAGGTCGGGAATTGTTGTTAAAGCGTCCCTGAGTGAACTGGTTAAGGCGCGGAATAGGCTGTGACCTGAATCACAGCCTATTCTTTTCCGTTCTTCGTGAGTCATCATTCCGCAGGGTTGTAAAGCCCGTCCCCACCCTGCACGGAGGACTCCGGATGCTCGAACAGCAGAACAGCCGGCGCGGACGCGCCACCCTCCTCGCCGGCGCGCTCGCCCTCGGCGCGCTCACCGTGCTCAGCCCGTCGGCGGCCGGCGGCACGACCGTCGCCCAGGCCTCGCTCGACTGCGTGACCGACGCCTTGTCCGCCGCCCGCGTCAAGCCGGGCGCCGGCGGCCAGGAGCGCAACGAGATCAGCCGGGCCGAAGCCGAGCGGATGAACCGCGACCTGCGCGAGCGCGTCGCCGCGGCGAAGGCGAACGGCCGGGTCGAGGCCGCCGCCGGTGGCACGATCCCGGTCGTGTTCCACGTCGTCACGGGCACCGGTGGCGTCGGCGGCATGACCGACGCGACCATCGCGCAGCAGATGAGGGTGCTCAACGAGGGCTACGCCGGCGCCGAGGCGCCCGGTGTCGCCGCGGACACCGGCTTCACCTTCGTCCTCCAGGAGACCAAGCGCTGGTCGAACAACACCTGGTTCACCGGCGTCGACAAGGCGCGCGTCGAGAAGCAGATGAAGTCGTCCACCAGGGTGGGCGGCGCGAGCACGCTGAACGTGTGGTCGGTCGACATCGACGGCCTCGGCTTCGCGACGTTCCCCAGCTGGTACACGCGCGACCCGCTGCTGGACGGCGTGGTCATCGACTACTCCAGCGTGCCCGGCGGCAGCGCGACGAACTTCAACCTCGGCAAGACGCTGACCCACGAGGTCGGCCACTGGATGGGCCTGTGGCACACCTTCCAGGGCGGCTGCACGGCGACCAACGACGAGGTGGCCGACACCCCGGCCCAGTCCAGCTACAGCACGGGCTGCCCGGAGGGTCGCGACTCGTGCACGCTGCCCGGTCTCGACCCCGTCCACAACTACATGGACTATTCCTACGACAGCTGCTACAACCAGTTCACCCCCGGCCAGAACACCCGCATGCAGGACGCGTGGATCGCGTACCGCAGCGGTAAGTGATCAATGCGGAAACCCCGCGTTCCTCTCCGGAGGAATGCGGGGTTTCCCATTCCAGCGGCTCAACGGCGGCAGACGCCCGCCGGTGGCTGCGCTGAACGGCCGTAACGAAAGCCCCCGCTCGGGCGAACCTGGAGCTATCAGCGAGAGCGGGGTGTGCTCGATGACCGTCGTCGACATCCACTGCCACGTGTTCAACGCCGACGATCTGCCTGTGCGTGGCTTCCTCCACCGCGTCCACCTGCACAACGCACCGTTGGGCGCGGCGGCGGCCGGTCTGCTCGACCGGGTGGTCCAGGGCTTCGCGCCCGGTTTCGCCCGCGACATGGCGCGGCTGGACGCCCTGCTCGGCGGCGAGGTCGGGCCGGACGCGGCACAGGCGGCACAGGCGTCGCAGGACTTCGAGGCGGACGTGGAGCGGACGTTCATCCTGCTCCAGGCGACCGACCCGGACCTGCTCGCCCACGCGGGCACTGCGCTCGTGGCCGAGGAGGCAGGCGTCGGCGCCCTCGGCCAGGTGTCGCTCTCGGACGTCCTGGACGCCTCCAAGCGGCTCCTGCGCTGGGTGATGCTGTTCGGCCGGTCCCGGCTGGACCTGGTGGCGAACCTGGTCCGCGATTTCGACAACCAGCTGGACCTGGCGATCCCGCTCCTGGTGGACCTCGGCACGGGCCTGGGCGACGTGGCCACGACCACCGGCAGGCAGCAGGTGGAGCTGTTCGAGAAGCTGAGCCGGGCCACGATGCGCGGCGTGCTGCCGGACGTGGGCGACGTGCGGCTGCACCCGTTCGTCGGGTTCGACCCGCTGAGCGAACTCCGGGCACGGCGCGCGGACGCCATCGAGAAGCCGCTCGACCTCGTGCGCACGGCCGTGGCGGAGTACGGGTTCGTCGGGGTGAAGGTGTACCCGCCGATGGGCTGGCGGCCGACCGGCAACCGGGAACGGCCCGGACTGCCCCGCGAGGACGCCGATGAGCTCGACCGCATCGTGCACGACCTCGCGGAGTGGTGCGCGGCCGACGACGTGCCGATCACCGCGCACAGCGCCGACACGAACTACGCCGACCCGACCTACCAGGAGTTCGGCAGTCCCGAGGAGTGGTTGGCGCTGCTGGACGCGCACCCCGGCCTGCGGCTGAACCTCGGCCACTTCGGCGGGGTGCCGACCGGGGGCAGGCCGCAGCGGATCGCCGCCGCCATGGCCATGAGACCCGGCCTGTACGCCGATATCGGCAACCACGGCGTCGGTGACGAAGCGGAGCTCCAGGCGTACTTCGACATGCTCGCCGCGCTGATGTCCACTTCGGACCTGGCCGAGCGCCTCATGTACGGCTCCGACTGGTACATGGTAGCCGCCCAGAAGGGCTACCAGGCGTTCCTCCAGACCTACCGGACCCGCTACACCGAGGAGTTCGGCGCGGACCGCGCGGCCGGGTTCCTCGGCGGCAACGCGTTGTCCTTCCTCGGTTTCGACGACCCGGCGAACCTCAACAACCGCAGGCTCACCGCGCGGTACCAGCGGTTCGCACCCGAGAACCTGCCCAACTGGCTCAAGCAATGATGTGGAGGCGACCATGCCTCGTCCGGTGATCGCGGAACTGCTCCGCCTCACGCCGAACCCCGACAACCTCGACCACCTCGCCGACTACCTCGGCGACCACCGCGACGAGCTGCTGGCGACGACCGTCCGCGCCCGTGCGGTCGTCGGTCCGCGCGTCGACCTGGCGCCGGACCTCGCCGCGGACCTCGAACCCGATATCGCGCACCGCCAGGAGGACCTGGTCGACCTGGGCGCACGGGCGCTGCGCACGCTGCGCGAGTCCGGCCCCGACGCCGAGATCAGCGACGAGGAAGCCCTCGGGCTGGAGGCGATCGTCAACCTCGCCCTGCGCCCGGCGTTGCTGATGCGCAAAGGGGAGTTCGAGCCGCCCGAGGTCACCTGGCGGGTGCTGGAGACCTTCCGCGACAGCATCCGCGACGCGTCCAGCCGGGTCGGCCGCATCCAGCTCGCCAACCCGGGCTTCGGCGCGCCGCCGTACCTGGGCACGGGTTTCCTCGTGGGCGACGGCGTGATCATGACCAACGGCCACGTGGCCAGGGCGATGCGCATGCCGGACGGCAGCTACCCGCCGGGCCGCGCCACGCTCGACTTCACCGACAACCCGGACGCGGGCGGTTCCACCCGGGTGGACATCGTGGAGATGATCGGCGTGCACCCCGGCTACCCGCCGCGACCCGACCTGGCGCTGTTCCGGGCCGATGTCGCGACGCCGCCGTTCGTCGTCCGGTCGGTCCCACCCGAACCGCTCACCGGCCGCGTCGTCTACGTGATGGGTTATCCGGCGCGGGACGACCGCAACGAGGCGGACGCCATGCGCCGCGTGTTCGCCGACATCTACAACGTCAAACGGCTGCAACCGGGCGGCGTGATGTCCTACGACCACGGCAACCGGACGTTCCGGCACGACTGCTCGACGCTGGGCGGCAACTCCGGCTCGTGCGTGGTGGACCTGGAGTCCAACCAGGTGCTCGGGCTGCACTTCGGCGGTATCTACCTGAAGCACAACGAGGCGGTCGCGTTGTGGGCGCTGCGCGACGACCCGCTGCTCGTCGGCGCGGGCGTCGAATTCGACTGAACGAGTCCGGCCGAACGGGTCGGACCGAACGGGTCGGACCGAACGAGTCCGGCTGAACTCGACCGGCTGAAGGGACGGGGAAGCGCCATGGCGAACTTCGCGATCGTCATCGGCATCGACCGGTACGACAACCCCGATTTCGCCCTGAGCGGGGCCGTTTCGGACGCGCTGCGGTTCGCGGACTGGGCGAGCGCGCACGGCGACGTGCCGCCGGAGAACCTCCGCCTGCTGCTCAGCTCCACCACCGACATCGACCGGGAGCACGGGGCCGCCGACTCCGCCGCGATCGCCGCCGTCGTCCACGAAGTCCTCCAAGGCGCGGCGGCACAAGCGGACCGGCTGTTCTTCCACTACGCCGGACACGGGCTGACCGCGCCGGGGATCGTGACCGGCGGTCCGGGTGAGCCGATGCTGGTGCCGTCCGACGTGGCGGTGTGGACGCGGGACGAGCGGCTGCTGGTGGGCTTCTCGCAGGTGATCACCCGGCTGCGGATGGTCAGGCCCGCCACGCAGTTCTTCTTCATCGACGCGTGCCGGGACTTCACGCTGGAAGGCGTGTACCAGCCGGTGATCGGGCCGGCGACGAGCGCGTGGGTGCCGGTGGGTGACGCGGAACAGGCGCTGAGCGCACAACACATCCTGTATGCGACATCCCCCGGTCAACGCGCGGCCGAGGACGAGCGCCGCAGGCAGGGCATCTTCACCCCCGCGCTGGTGGACGGTCTGCTCGGCGCGCACCGGGCGTTGGCCTGGTCGCAGGAACTCGGCCAGTACGAGGTCCGGTTCAGCACGCTCGCCCGGCACGTCAAGGCCGCGGTCCGCCGGCGCCTCGCGGCGGTGGAAGGCGCCGACGAGTTCGTGCAGGAGCCGCAGACGCCGCTGACCGGCGCGGAGGACGCGGTCCTGGCCCGCTTCGCGCCCGACGAGGTGCCGAAGGTCCAGGTGCGCATCCAGGTCGACCCGCGCCTGGCCAGGCAGGCGTGCCGGCTCAAGGTCGCCTACCCGTTGCCGGGCACGGAGGCGGTCATCTGGGTGGACGGTCCGCCGGTCGAGCAGAGCTCGGTGGTGGAACTACCGCCGTTCGACTACACGTTCAGCGCCGAGTCGCCCGGCTACACCGAGGTCCGCCAGAGCCACGGCGTCTACGAGCCGAGGGTGATCGCGCTGCGGTTGGACAGCCGGTCCGATCCCGCGCGGTCGGACGTGCCCGAGGGCGGGGACGGCGAGTTGGTGGTCACGAGCCCCGACAGCTCGGCCGTGATCGGGATCTGGAACGGCGAGCGCAAACAGGTGGCGAGCGGTTCCGGCATGGTCTACGCGCGACTCGGACCGGGCCTGTACCGGGCACGGCTGATGCTGCCGGAGGGTGGCGGGGGCGAACGACTGGTCGAGGTGGTCGCGGGACGGATCATGTCGATCGTGCTGGACGCGCCGCCGCCCGCGCTCACCGCCGCGCCGATGGAGTTGTTGCGCCGGCACGAGATCCGGCCCGACGAGCACGGTTACCTGGAACCCGCCGAACAGCTCGGGCCGATGGCGCGGCCGTCGCTGGGGTCGCTGCTCGCGTTCGCCGCGTTGGCCGCCAACGGCGCCGAACAGGCGGAACGGCTGCGCGGCCTCGGCGTGGCCGACGTGTGGGACCTGCCGCACGGCGGGTCCGCCGTGTTGGCGATCGTCGGCTCGAACCGGTCCGAGGGGCTGCCCGCGGACGCCGAACTGGTCGTGCGGGACCAGTGGGGGAGCACGCTGGACCGCGGCCTGTTCGACGTCCTGCCGCGGTTCCCGGTCGCGGCGCAGCGGCACGTCGTGCTCCCGCCGGGGCCCGCGCACGTCGAGCTGCGGTTCCCCGGGCACACGCCGACGCGTTACGCGATCACCCGGCTGCCCAACCGCATCACCGTCCTGGTGACCGTGCTCGAACCGCACGGCCGGGTCGAGGTCCAGCAGTACCTGCTGCCCGCCGCCGGCGACAACCCGAAGGCGCGCCTCGACCTGCGGCGGATGCACCGGATCGAGCTGGCGCAGCGGTTCTACTCGACCGGCCAGTCGGTGCCGCGCCTCGACGATCTCGACGACCTGTTGTACGGCAAGTGGATCGACCCGCTGTTGGGGTGCCTGGCCGGGTACATGCTCATCCGTCAGGGAGAGACCGATCGCTTCAGCGCGATCGCCGTGCACAACATGCTCAGGCACTTCCCCGGACTGCCGGACAGCTACGTGCTGGCGGCGTTGTGCGAGCCGGAGGAGCGCGACGAGTTGTTCGAGCGGGCGTTGGCGACCGGGATCCCGGTGTTCGCCGAGGGGTTCCGGGCGCTGTACGAGTGGGTGGTCGCGTCCGGTCGGCCCGTTCCGCCCGAGATGGCGGACATCGCGACGGATTCGGTGCCCGGATCGCCGTGGACGGCGTGGGCGGCGGACCGGCCGACGTTCGTGGTGCGCGACGGGACGTTCGAGGTGCCGCCCTTCGGGTGGGACGACCTGACCAACGCCCACGACCGGATCCGGCGGGTCATCGGGGGCGTGGGGCGGGTGGAGCCGGCGGACGGCCCTTCGTTCAGCGGCACGGCGTTCCTCGTCGCTCCCGGTGTGGTGGCGACACCGACGTTCGTCGTCGACGGTTTCGCGGCCGGGCGGCGGTTCACGGTCGACTTCCGGGCCGAACCCGAAGGCCGGCCGATGCGGTTCGCCGTGCTGGACGTCTGCCGCGTCGTGGGGACGGACCCGGAGACGGTGCTGTTGCGCTTGGCGGAGCGTTCGGACGAGGACGAGGCGCTGCCCGACCCGGTGCCGGTGGCGCGGCGGGCGGTGGAGCCGGTCAGCGGCCGGACGGTGGTGGTCGTCGGGCACCCGGCGTTCGACTCGCCCGCCGGGGCGGTGAAACGCGTCCAGCCGGGGCGGATCCTGGGCTTCGACGGCCAGGTGATCCGCCACGACGCCACAACGGCGCCCGGCACCGCGGGTGCGCCCCTGGTCGATCCGCACACGGGCCTGGTCATCGGCATCCACTACGCGGCACAGTTCGGCGACCGCAAGGAAGGCCGCGCGTTGCCGGTCTGGAAGCTGTGGCCCCGGTGAGCCTCACCCGGCGCGTCGGCTGCCGGCCCCGGCCGGTTCGACGGCTTCGGCGAGGCGTTTGTCGAGGGTGACGCGGACCAGGGCGGCGGCGAACCGGGCCAGGTCCTCGGCGGGCACGAGGCGGGCCAGCGCGCGACGGTCCTCGGGCAGGCCGATGCGACGCGCGCCGGCCAGGGCCTTGTCGTCCAGGAACGGCCGCAGTTCCGGCCACACCAGTTGCGCCTCGCGGCAGAAGATGGCCGAACCCACCGGGCCCAGGCGTGGTGTCTTCTCGAGTGACGCTCGGATCTCGGACACGTCGCCGCCCGCTTCCCCGCGCAGCCTGCGGAGGTCACCCCGGTAGTCGTCCAGCAGCAGTTGGGCGCCGTCACCGAGTGCGGTCGCGGTGCTCTCGTCGTAGCGGACGTAGTGGGCGCGGCCGAGTGCGTCGACGCGTTGCTGCCACGTCGTCTTGAGCGTGCCGCGCGGGGTGGTGCAGCCCGCGTCCGCCAGCTCCCGTGCCGCCGCCACGGCGATGTCCGCGCGGATCCGGGTGGACAGCAGCACGCTGAGCACGAGCAGCCGGTACAGCGCCGACGGCGTGTCCGTCAGCCGGATGCCCGCCTGCTCCGCGTACGTCTGCCCGCCCTGGTCGAGCAGCCGCCGGGCTCGGTCTTTGTGCGTGGTCATGCCGTGGGGTTACCCCGCCGGGTCCACGGCCACGTCATCAACGCCCACACGCCGAGCACGATCATGCTCTCGGGCACCAGGTACCACGGCCAGTCCCCGAGCAGGTCCAGCACGGACCCGGTCGGCGGTTTGCGGTTCAGGTAACCGTAGTTGGAGCCGAGCGCCAGGTTGAGCACGAACACCGCCGCCGCCCACGCCGCGGTGATCAGCACGGCCAGCCGGTAGCCGCGCCAGTCCGGCCGCAGCCCGAGTCCCCACGTCAGGTAGATGGCGGCCCAGACGACGAACAGGTGCGTGGCCCAGAACAGCAGGAACCCGAGGGCCGGGAAGTCCACCGTCAACACGGGCGTGACCAGGGCCTGGACGCTCAACGTCAGGCCCCAGTAGTAGGTGAGCGAGAACGCCCACCGGCGTTGGGACCACAGCGCGTACGCGGCGATCGGGCCGGCCAGGTCGGACAGTTGCAGCGGCAGCGAGTACTGGACGTTCCAGCGCGGCGGCAGCATCAGGTACGTGTGGATGGCCACTTCGAGGAGCAGGACCACCGCCGCGAACGCGCGTGAGAAGCGACGTGACGGCCGGGCGCGCCCGATCGTGACCACGGCCGCCGCTCCCACCGCGAACAGCCCGAGCACCACCCAGTGCGACGGGCCGTACGCGGTGAACTCGTGGTCGATCGCTAACGACACCACACATGGGGCTACCCGGACACCGGCGGTCGATACGCGGCTCAGTTCGGGCTGGCGGTGCTCGGGTGGACGTCGTCGAGCGTGGGGACCACGGTGAGGAACCGGTCGACTTCGGTGAGTTGCAGCGGGCGGATCACCGAGCGGTGGTTCGCCACGACCACGAGCTGCACGCCCGCCGCGACCGCGCGGGTGTGGGCGTCGATGAGGGCCGCGATGCCGAGCGAGCCCAGCACCGTCACCCCGGACAGGTCCACGACCAGCACCGGCGGTCGCCGTTCGAGTTGGGCGTCCAGTTCGGCGCGGATCAGGTCGACACCCGCCAGGTCGACCTCGCCGGTGACCAGGGTGACCGCGAGGCCGTGGACCTCGGTCGTCTCGACGGCCAGGTCCTGCGTCTCGACGGCCCGGTCCTCGGTCGGCCGATGCCGATCGGTCATGAGTCGCCCCCTCGGTGACCTGCTTTGTGACCGTGGCGTCGTCCCGGGCGCGCCCGGCGTTACGTCCGGGTCGACCGTGAAACCGAAAGGGTTACCCCGTTCGCCCGCCGGGTACTCGTCCGATCTCCGGCACTTGCGGAGGTGGTGCGAATGTCCGGACCTCGGTACCGCGATGCGCGTGGCGCGGTTGTGGTCGGGTTCGACGGCTGGTCGGGGGCTTGGTCGGCGGCGCGGCTGCCCCGGGCGGTGGTGCGCGGGCACGTCTCGGTGGAACCGTTCACAGTCGCCGCCGAATGTGAACGACCGCGTTCGGCGCCTCTCCGGAGTGCGGGCACGAATCGTTTCGAGGCGGCACACCAACCCGATCCGCCCGATCCGCTGCTCCCGCACCCCGACCCGGTCCCGCGCCGACCGCAGCCGCCGGGGCCCGAGCCGGTGCCGCCGAAGCCGATCCCTCAGCCGGTGCCGCCGACGTCCGGCCGCTGACCGTGCCACGACAGGAGGAGCAGGGCGGTCGGAATCACGACGCCCATGCCCAACGTGAGACCGCTTGGGCGAGCGCGTCACCCGGCGGCAGGTCGTGCAGATGGGTGGTGTGGAACACACTGTGCACAATGAAAAGCAGGGTAGACACCGTGAACAGCAGGTTGGCGATCAGGGCGGTGCGGACCAGGCGGCGTTCCACGGTGACTGCGGCTACCGCGAGCACGAACGTGTACGCGAGGGTCGCGGCGCCTACGTCGCGCATCAGGTGCTCGTTGTACGGCGGCAGCACGGACACCCACGGGTGGTCTGGTGTGGGGACCTTGTCGTAGAACAGGCGGGGGAGCAGCAGTTGCACCACACCGGCCAGGCCCTGGCTGACGGCGAGGAAGACCAGACCGGCGCGCAGCCACGTGCGTGCGCTCATCGCCGCTTACCCCGGTACGAGACGGCCGACGGGTCGGGGTGCGCGGCCAGGTAGTCCTCGAACGTCACCGTGCCCGACGCGTGGTCGGGGGCCAGGTGGCCGCCGTCGCGGTAGGCGCGGAACGTCCGGCCCGGCAGCCGGAACGGCAGCACCAGCCGTCGGCGTCCGGTCGCGCGGAGGAACGCGGCGGCGAGGTCGCGGGCGTGCCTGACCTGCGGCCCCGCGAAGTCGGGTGCGCGGCCCAGTGGTTCGCCGACGGCGAGTTCCGCCAGGCGGTCGGCCACTTCGCCCGCGTCGACGGGCTGGAAGCGCAGCGCGGGCACCGGCATGACCGGCGATGTGGCCGCTCCCGCGAACAGCGTGCGCAGCAGGTCGTGGAACTGGGTGGCGCGCAGGATCGTATGCGGTAGGGTGGATTCCGCGATCAACCGCTCGGCCGCTCGTTTCCCCTGGTAGTAGGCCAGGGGCACGCGGTCGACGCCGACGATGGAGACGTACACCAGGTGTGCGCCGGCGTGCCGTGCCGCCTCGACCACCGTGCCCGCGACGGTGGCCTCCGCGTGCCGGCCGAACGCGGTCGCGCAGTGCACGATCACGTCCGCGCCGGCCACCGCCTCCCGGACGCCCTGCCCGGACTTCAGGTCCGCGACCGCCCAGTCGCGGTCTGGCGAGGGCCGCGGGCCGCGGCTCATCACCCGCACCTCGCGTCCCTCGCGCACCAGCCGTTCGACCACCTTCCGGCCGAGTAGACCGGTACCGCCGGTCACCAAGATCCGCTTGCTCATGGACTGCTCCTCCCGGTTCGTCGCCCATCAAGAACCGGCGAGACCTCCGGAATGTGACAGCTGCCCGCTGAGGAAGCGCAGTTTGCCGGGGTTGGCGATGATCCGAACGGCCCGGATGCGACCGTCCGCGATCTCCGGGGCCAGCACGCCGAGCACGGACCCGCCGGCCGACGCGAGCACCGCCGGTTCGCCGTTGACCTCGACCACCGCGGTGTCCAGGCCGGCGGAGAACCGCTCCACAGCTCCGACGAGGTACCGGACGACGCGGTCACGGCCGACCACCGGGCGCCGCGCCGTGCCGACCCGGCCGCCGCCGTCGGCCCAGGAGGTGACGTCGGCGACCAGCGTCTCCTCCAACGCGGCCAGGTCACCGTCCCGTGCCGCCGCCAGGAACCGCTCGACGTACCCGGACTCGACGCACCTGGACTCAACGCACCGTCCACGGTCGACACCGGCTCCGGCAACCAGTGCCCGACGTACCGCTCCCGCTGCACACGCGCCGACGTGAGCCGGTTGAGGCACAGGTTCGTCACCACCTTGGCCAACCAAGCCGCCGGCGACGCGACCGCACCCCGCTCCACCCCGTTCCACCGCAGGAACGCGTCCTGCACCACGTCCTCCGCGTCCTCCGCGGACCCGAGCAGCCGGTAGGCCAGCCCCCACAACCGGCCGCGCTGCCCCTCGAACTCCACCAGCGCATCGGCAGCCACCACCCCCGAATTGTGCAGCAGCCGCACCTCCGCGTTCAGGTCGCGTTACCGGGCGAGGAGGTCGCGGAGGGCTTTGATGACCTCGGCGGGTGCTTCTTCGGCCATGAAGTGGCCGCACGAGACGGTGTGGTGCTCCAGGTCGGGCGCCCATTCCCGCCACCGGGCGGCGGCGTCGAAGCCGAGCGCGGCGCCCCAGTCCTGCTGGAGCACGGTCACCGGCATCCGCAGCCGGTTACCCGCGTCCTTGTCGGCCTGGTCGTGCCGGACGTCGACGGTGGCGGAGGCGCGGTAGTCGGCGACGATCGAGGGGACCGCCTCGCGGGACGCCTTCAGGTAGGCGGCGCGGACGTCGGGCGGGATCGTGGTCGGGTCGCCGGCCCAGAGGTCGAGGAAGTGGCCGAAGAACGCGTCCGCCGAGGCGCTGATCATGGTTTCGGGCAGGCCGGGCGGCTGGGCCATCAGGTAGAGGTGGAAGCCGACGGCGGCGGTGGTGCCGCGCAGGACGTCCCACATGTCGAGGGTCGGCAGGACGTCCAGCGAGGCCAGGTGGGTGACCGCGTCGGGGTGGTCGAGCCCGGCGCGGATGGCGACCAGGGCGCCCCGGTCGTGGCCGGCCAGCGCGAAGCGGTCGTGGCCGAGGGCGCGGGCGAGGGCGACGACGTCGGCGGCCATGGTGCGCTTCGAGTAGGTCTGCCCGTCGGTGTCGGCCGGTTTGTCGCTGTCGCCGTATCCGCGCAGGTCGGGGCAGATGACGGTGTGGTCGGCGGCCAGGTCGGCGGCGACGTGCCGCCACATCAGGTGGGTCTGGGGGAAGCCGTGGAGCAGCACGACGGGGCTGCCCGAGCCGCCCACGGCGACGTTGAGCGCCACGTTGTCGGCGACGGTGACGCGCCGTTGGGTGAACGAGGTGATCTTCGGTGTCATTTCTTGTGCTCCCTGTGTGTCCGGGTCGTACGTGACGAATCTGCCGGGCGCCGATCAGTGCTCGATCAGCGCTCGATCAGCGGTGGATCAGCGCCGGCTCGGGCGGCCGGCGTCCGGTGGGTCGGCGTCCGGTGGGTCGGATACGTTGTCCGCGATGGTGCGTTTCAGGGTGTTGGGGCCGCTGGAGGCCGAGGACGAGCGCGGGCCGGTCGACCTCAAAGGGCTGCGGCACCGGGCCGTGCTGGCGCGGCTGCTGGTCGCCAGGGGGCGGGTCGTGCCGGTCACGCGGCTGATCGACGACCTCTGGGACGACGGCGCGCCGGAGGGTGCCCTCGGTGCGGTGCAGACGTTCGTCGGCGCTTTGCGGAAGGCCCTGGAACCGGACCGCCCGCCACGTGCGCCGGCGCGCCTGCTGGTCACCGTGCCTCCTGGTTATGCGTTGCGTGCCGAGCCTGGGGCGGTGGACGCGTGGCGGTTCGAGGTCGCGGTTCCGGAGTCGGCCCGGTTGTTGGCCGACGGTCGGGCCGAGGACGCCCACGGGCTGTTGGACGAGGTGCTGGGGCTGTGGCGGGGACCGGCTTACGCGGAGTTCGCCGAGCACGGCTGGGCACGTGGTGAGGCCGCTCGGTTGGACGAGGTGCGACTGCTGGCCGTGGAGCGGCGGGCCGAGGCGGCGATGGCGCTCGGGAAGGCCGCCGAGTCGGTGCCGGATCTGCGGGCCCACGTCGAGGGGCATCCGCTGCGCGAGGACGGCCGACGGCTGCTCGCCCTCGCACTGTATCGGACGGGACGGCAGGGCGAGGCGTTGGCCACGCTCCGGCAAGCGCGCGAAGTGCTGCGCCGCGAACTAGGCGTCGACCCCGGCCCAAGCCTGCGCCGGCTGGAGGCGGACCTCCTGGCCCAAGCCCCACACCTCACCGCTCAGCCCACTCCACCACCGCACCCCGCTCGGCCTCCGCAGTCCGCTTCATCCCACCCCGCTTCACCACAACCGCCGAGCCTGCCGCCGCCGAGCCTGCCGTCGTCGAGCCTGCCGTCGTCGAGCCCGCGACCGACCGGCCTGCCCACCCTGGTCGAGCGTCCGTTCGTCGGCCGTGCCGATGAGATCGCGGAACTGGAGCGAGCGGCGGCGGCGGCCGTTGCGGGCGGCCGGCCGCGTCTTGCGCTGATCTCGGGAACCGCCGGAGCGGGCAAGACCGCGTTGGCCCAGACCCTGACCGAACGTCTGACCGCCGCCGGCTGGACCACCGCCTGGGGCGCGTGCCCCGAACTCCAAGGCGCACCCGCCGCCTGGCCGTGGACGCAGATGCGCGAAACCCTTGCCGCAGCAGGAAACGAGCCCACACCCACCGACCCCACCGCCGACGACCCCCTGACGGCACGGTTCCACCGGCACCGCGCGATCGGCTCCTACCTGGCCACGATCACGACGAACAGCCCGGTCCTGCTGGTCTTCGACGACCTGCACTGGGCCGACGAGGAAACCCTCGCCCTGCTGACCGCGTTGGCCGCCGACCCCGACACCGGGCCGCTGCTGATCCTCGGCACGTACCGTTCGACCGAGATCTCCGCCGCCCTGGCCGACGCGCTGGGCCGGGCCGCCCGCACCGAACCGACCCGCGTCTACCTGAGCGGACTGACCGAACCTCAAGTGCGCGAACTGGTCGAAGCCATCACCGACCGCCCGATGACGGCCGCCGACGCACGCACGATCCACGCCCGCAGCGCCGGTAACCCGTTCTTCGTCCGCGAACTCACCCGGCTCTGGGAAACCGAGGGCGACCAGGCCCTGCGCACCGTCCCCGCCGGCGTCCGCGACGTCATCCGCCACCGCCTGACCGGGCTCACCGAGACCGCGCGCACCCACCTGCGCCAGGCATCGGTCCTCGGCCAGGACATCGACCTCGACATCCTGATCCCCCTCGCCGGCGATGAAAACGAGGTCCTGGACTCCGTCGAATCGGCACTACTAGCGGGTTTCCTGGTCGAGCAGAACGCCGACCGCCTGCGGTTCGCCCACGCGCTCGTCCACGAAACGCTGTACGACGACATCACCCGCGCCCGCCGTGCCCGGTGGCACGCCGCAGCCGCCGACGTCATCGAGCAGACCCGACCCGACGACGTCGAGGCCATCGCCCACCACCTCCTGCGCGCGGAAAACCGGGCCACCGCCGCACGCACCGCCCACTACACCCGTGCCGCGGCCGAACGGGCGGAACGCCGATTCGCACCGCACCAAGCCGTATCGCTGTGGCGGGAGACGGTCGCGGCCCTGGACCGGTCCGGCCAGGTCGACACCCGCCTGGAAGCCGTCATGGGCATGGTCCGGGCGCTGGCCGTGACCGGTGATCTGGAGCAGGCACGGCGGTATCGAGCGGAGGCGGTGGCCGAGACCACCGACGATCCCGTGTCGGCCGCCCGCACGATCGGCGCCTTCGACGTGCCCGCGATCTGGACCACCAACGACGACGAGGCCCTGTCCGCCCGACTCGTGACGGCGGCCGAACGCACGCTGGAAGTCCTGCCGCCCGGTCACGAGACCGAGCGCGCCCGTCTCCTGATCACCATCGCGATGGAACGACGTGCCGACACCGAACAGCGCGGGGTGGAGGCCGCACGGGAAGCCGAGGCGATCGCCCGCGAACTGGACGACCCGTCGTTGCTGGCCTTGGCGCTCAACGGCCGTTTCATGCAGACCTTCCACCGCGCGGGCCTGGCACCGGATCGCGCCGCGATCGGCGAAGAACTGCTCGACCTCGCCCGCGGTCACGGCCTGGTGACCTTCGAAGTGCTCGCACACCTGATCCTCGTCCAAGCCCGCACCGCGCTGGCCGACCTGACTTCCGCCGACCACCACGCCGCCGCGGCGGACGCGCTGGCCGAACGCCACGACCTACCGCTCGTCGGCGTCTTCACCGCCTGGTGCTCCGCGCTCCGCCTCGCCGTAACCGGCCGACCGGACGAGGCCAGAACCGCCTACCGCGCCGCCGCGACCCGGCTCACCGGCACCGGCATGTCGGGGTTGGAGCGAGGAATCCTCCCGCTGGCCCTGCTCGGCCTTGGCGACGTGGACGACGCCGACTGGGGCCCGTACGAGCCGTGGGCGCGCCCGATCGTCCTGCTGGCACAAGGCAAGCGCGACGAAGCCGCAACCGCCGCCCGAGCCGTCCCGGATTCCCCGCACGACCTGCTGTTCGAAGCCAGGACCTGCCTGCACGCCATGATCGCGATCGAGCTCGACGACCGCCCGACGATGGAACGCCTCTACACCCGACTGCTCCCGGCGGCCGAAGAACTGGCCGGCGCGGGAAGCGGCCTGCTCACCTTCGGCCCCACCGCCCACCACCTGGCCAACCTCGCCACCGCCCTCGGATGGCACGCCCAAGCCGCGGAGCACTACGCGAAATCGCCGACAGACTCCGGCATGCGACATCCCGTCCTCAGGCGGATCTCACAGGTCGGTCGGTGATCCGCTGGGGCTCACCAGACCGGTCTCGTAGGCGACGACGACGGCCTGGACGCGGTCGCGCAGTTGGAGCTTGGCCAGGATGCGGGCCACGTGGGTCTTGACGGTCGCCTCCGATAGGTGGAGCCGGCCGGCGAGTTCGGCGTTGCTCAACCCCTGTGCCAGCAGGCGCAGGACTTCCAGTTCACGAGGCGTCAACGCGGCCAGGTCGCGGTGGAGCGCGGCGGTGTCCGCGCCGCGGTGGGCGAACCGCTCGACCAGGCGGCGGGTGATGGCCGGCGCGAGCAACGCGTCACCGGAGCGGACCATGCGGACGGAAGCCACCAGGTGTTCCGGCGTCACGTCCTTGAGCAGGAACCCGCTGGCACCGGCGGACAGCGCCGCGTACACGTAGTGGTCGAGGTCGAACGTGGTCAGGATGATCACGCGTGGTTCCCCGTCCGCACCGGTCAGGATGCGCCGGGTGGCTTCCAGGCCGTCCAGCTCCGGCATCCGGATGTCCATCAGCACCACGTCGGGCCGGGTGCGCCGGACCGCGTCGACGGCTTCCGCGCCGTTGGTCGCCTCACCGACCACGTCGATGCCGTCGGCGGTGAGGATCATCCGGAAACCGGTGCGCACCAGCACCTGGTCGTCGGCGACCACCACGCGCAGCGAGCCGGTCACGGTGCCTCCAAAGGGACCTGCAGGGGTATCGACGCGGTGACGCGGTACCCGCCGCTGAGGCGTTTCCGAGCCTCCAACGTGCCGCCGTACACGGCCAGGCGTTCACGCAGGCCGATCAGCCCGTGCCCGTTGCCGGTGGCCGCGCCCGGACCCGGCCTGCCGCCGGTGTCGACCACTTCCACCCGGAGGTGGTCGACACCGTAGTCGACGGTCACCGACGCCGACCCGCCCGCCGCGTGCTTGACGGTGTTCGTCAACGCCTCCTGCACCACCCGGTACGCGGCCAGCTCGACCCCGGACGGCAGCGGGCGCGGCTCGCCGGTCACGGTCGACGAGACCGACACACCGGTGTCCCGCACCCGTGCGACCAGGGCGTCCAGCTGGTCCAGACCCGGCTGCGGCGCGAGATCGGCCGGGTCGGGGCCGCCCATCGTCAGCAGGCCCATGACGTGCCGCAGCTCGGTCATCGCCGCCCGTCCACCCGCCTCGACCGCGAGCAACGCCTCCTGCGCCTGATCGGGCGCCGTCGCCATGACCTTGCGGGCCGCGCCCGCCTGGATCGTCATCACGCTGACGTGGTGCGTCACCACGTCGTGCAGCTCGCGGGCGATCCGGGACCGTTCGTGCTCGACCGCCCGCCGCAGCGCCTCGGCCCGCTCCCGTTCCAGCGCGGACACCTGCGCCCGGCCCTCGTCGGTCCGGATCTTCCACGTGCGCAGACCGTTCGCCGCCACGATGAGCGGGACCAGGACGATGAGCGGGACGTACTGGTGCGGCACGGCCGGCAGCGCCGAATCCCGGAACACGGCGACCGTCAGCACCGTGGCCGCCAGGGTCGCCAACGCCGGGGGCCGGTACGGGCTGTAGGCGGCGGCGGAGTAGGCGGCGATGACGCAGGCGTAGAACGTGAGCCTCGGCGACTCGGTCGGCGCCGGCAGGGTCAGGATCAGCACGGCCCACAGCACGGCCAGCGGATACCTGCGGCGCAGCGCCAGGGACGCCGAGGCGAGGAACGCCACGAGCACCGCGCCGATCACATTGCCCGGTTGGGGCGGGCCCACGGGGTGGACCACGCCGAAAACCACCTTGTACGAGACGTCGTCCCCGTGTTCGATCGCGTAGTCCACCGTGCCGACGGTGACGACCAGCGCGAGCAAGACGTCGAACACGTAGTTGCGCGTCGTGGGCCGGGGCAGCGGACCGGTCGGGACGGCCACCGAGGAGATCCAGGCCCGCAGTCGGTCCACCGCCGGCGCGTTCGTCACCGGCCCATTCTCGCGGACGGTCCCGGCACCGGGCATCCACCCGGCAGACCCCTTCGGTACACCGCTCGCCTACATCTCAGGGATGACCCGGACCGCCCTCATCCCGGTGGGGTACCGGAAATGCCTCGGTCGACCGACGCGCCCTGACCGGCCGCGCTCCTAGCGTCCACCGCGCCAGAGCGAGGCCGACTTCCAGGCGGCCTCGCCGCCGTCTGCGGAGCAGCGGCCATGAAGCACTGACGACACAAGGAGCCGAACATGACCACGCCGGTGATCGAACTGCGCGACGTGAGCCGCAGGTACGACGACGGGCCGCCGGCGTTGAGCGACGTGTCGCTGACCGTGCACGCGGGGGAGGCCGTCGCGATCCTCGGCCCGTCCGGCAGCGGCAAGTCCACGCTGCTCAACCTGATCGCCGCCCTCGACCGACCGGACACGGGCACGGTCACCGTGGACGGCGTGCGCGTGGACGGGATGGGCGAGGCCGCGTCGGCGCGCCACCGGCGGGCCAAGATCGGCATGGTCTTCCAGTTCTTCAACCTGCTGGACGACCTGACCGTGGCCGACAACGTCGTGCTGCCCGCGCAACTGGCCGGCATGGCGCGCGGCGAGGCGGGCAGACGTGCGGCGGAACTGCTCGAAGCGCTCGGCGTCGCCCGGCACGCCCGCGCCTACCCCGGTCGGCTGTCCGGCGGTGAGCGGCAGCGCGTCGCGGTGGCCAGGGCGTTGATGAACCGCCCCGCGCTGCTGCTGGCCGACGAACCGACCGGCGCGCTGGACACCGCGTCCGGTGAGGACGTGAGCGCGCTGCTCACCGAGCTGAACGCCGACGGCCAGACCATCGTCGTGGTCACGCACGACCTCGCGCTGGCCCAGTCGTGCACGAGGCGCACGATCCAGCTGGTCGACGGCCGGATCGCCGGTGACGTCGTGGCGGAGCCCACCCGATGAGCGCGCTGGGACGGGTCGTGCGCTCGGGCGTGGGACGTCGCCGGGTGCAGACGGTGGTGATCGGGCTCGCCACCACGATGGCGGTCACGTCGTCCGTGTTGGGCGGTTCGCTGCTGGTGGCGTCCACCGCGCCGTTCGACGACGCGTTCGCCGAGCAGCGCGGAGCGCACCTGTCCGCTCAATTCGACGCGGGCAAGGCGACGGTCGAACAGGTGTCGGGGACCGCGACCCTCTCCGGTGTCACCGACGCGGCCGGACCGTTCCCGACCGCGTCGGTCACCCCGGACACGAGCGTCGGCCCCGAGAACCCGCCGACCTTGACGGTCGTGGGCCGGACCGATCCCGGTGGCTCGGTGGACGCCGTGACGTTGACCGAGGGCACGTGGGTGGACGGGCCGACCGAGATCGTGCTGTCCGCCGACGGTCCGCTCTCGAAGACCCCGACCGGGTCGGCGGTCGGCACCCGGTTGACGTTCCCCGACCTGCCGGGCGCACCGACGTTGACCGTGGTGGGCCTGGCCCGGTCGGTCAGCCGCACCGCCGACGGCTGGGTGGCGCCGTCCTGGATCACCTCGCCAGAGGGGTACCAGATGCTCTACCGCTTCTCGGCCGCGGACACCGCCGAACAGGTCGACGCGGGCCGTGCGGCGGTGACGGCGGCGGTTCCCGAAGGGGCGTTGAACGGGTCGCAGTCCTGGCTCGTGCTCAAGAAAACCGCCGATCGCAGCATCGCGGTGTTCGTGCCGTTCCTGATCGCGTTCGGCGTGCTCGGCCTGTTCATGTCGCTGCTCGTGGTCGGCAACGTGGTCGCCGGCGCGGTCGGCGCGGGGACGCGGCGGATCGGGATCCTCAAGGCCCTCGGGTTCACGCCCGCGCAGGTCGTGCGGGCGTACATGGGGCAGGCCCTGATCCCGGCGGCGGTCGGCACCGCTCTCGGCGTCGTCGCGGGCAACCTCCTGGCCATCCCGATGCTCGCGGAGACCGAGGAGGTCTACGGCGCCGTGACGTTGACCGTGGCGCCGTGGGTCGACGTCGTGGTGATCCTCGGTGCGCTGGCGATGGTGTCGGTGACGGCGTGGGTGAGCGCGTTGCGGGCCGGGCGGTTGCGCACGGTGGACGCGATCGCCGTCGGACGCACGCCGCGTCCCGGCCGGGGCCAGTGGGCGGCCCGCCTGACCGCACGGCTCCCGTTGCCGCGACCGATCAGCCTCGGGTTGGCCAGGCCCTTCGCCCGTCCCGCCCGTGCGGTGGCGATGACGGCGGCGGTCCTGTTCGGCGCCACCGCGGTCACGTTCGCCGTGGGGCTGGCGGCGTCGCTCAACCAGGTGCAGATCGCCAGGAACCACGACTCGGCCGACGTGACGGTCGGCTCCATGGGGCCGGGCATGATGGGGCCCGGTGGGCCGAGTCGCCGACCCGCGGCCGATCCCGCTGCCATCTCCGCCGTGATCGACGCCCAACCCGGGACACGCGCGCACTACAGCACCGCCACCACGCGGATGACCGTCCCGGGAGTGGCCGATTTCACCAAGGTGGTGGCGTTCGACGGTGACGCCACCTGGGACGGCTACCAGATGACCTCGGGGAGGTGGTTCGACAAGCCGGGCGAAGCCGTCGCGCCGACCACGTTCCTGACCGCCACCGGCACGAAGATCGGGGACACCGTCACCCTGAAAGACGCCGACCGGACGTACACCGTCAAGATCGTCGGCGACGTCTTCGAGATGAGCAACGACGGCATGGTGCTCTTCACCGACGCCCGGACGGTGACCATCACCGACTCGGAGCCTCAGCGCGCCGGCCATTTCATCGCGCTGCAGCCGGGCACCGACGTCACCGCGTACACGAACACTTTGGACACCGCGCTGAAGCCGCTCGGGGTCAACGCCGAACCGGGCGGCAAGAACCAGGCCAGCGAAACGCTCATCCTGATCAACAGCCTGACCGCGACGCTCACCCTGATGCTCGTCGCGGTCGCCGCCATGGGCGTGCTCAACGCCGTCGTGCTCGACACCCGCGAACGCGTCCGCGACCTGGGTGTCCACAAAGCACTCGGCATGACCCCGAGGCAGACCATCGCGATGGTCATCGCGTCGGTCGTCGTGATCGGTGCGGTCGGGGGTGCGGTCGGCGTGCCGGTCGGGGTCGCGCTGCACGACGTGGTCCTGCCCGCCATGGGCGACAGCGCCGGCATCGGCCTGCCCGCCTCGGTCTTCACCGTCCACAACCCGACCGGACTGGTCCTGCTCGGCATCGGCGGCCTCCTGATCGCCGTCCTGGGCGCCCTGCTGCCGGCGACCTGGGCGGCCAGGACCCGCACCGCCACCGCCCTGCGCACCGAGTAGCGCGTCGGCCTACCGGGAAGCGGTGCTTCCCGGTAGGCGCGTCGGCGGGTGTGTCGGTGAGCGTGTCGGCGGGCGCATCACAGGGACGAGGGCGAGGGCGGGCAGCAACAGCAGCGGCACGACCAGCAGTGCGCGCAGGATGCCCACCTGGTCACCCAGCAGCCCGACCACCGGTGGACCGGCGAGGAATGCCGTGTACCCGATGACCGCCACCACGCTCACCCGTGCCGCCGCACGGCTCTTCTCGTCGGCCGCCGCGCTCATCCCCACCGGGAACCCGAGCGACGTGCCCAAGCCCCACAGCGCCACCCCGGCCACCGCCACCGCGGGCGATCCACCCAGGACCGCCACCGCCACCCCGGCGATGGCCAGCACCATCGTGACGACCAGCACCGGCACCCGTCCCCAGCGGTCGAGCGCGAGGGTGCCGACCACCCGCCCGAACGTCATCGTGGCCACGAACACGCCGAACACCACCGCGCCCGCCGCCGGCCCGAACGAGTACCCGTCCACGAACGCCACCGCCACCCAGTCGTTCGCGGTGCCCTCGGTGAACGCCAACACCAGCACCAGCAACCCGATCAGCAACGTGCGCGGCTCACGCCAAGCCGCCAGCACACCGCTCCCGCCCTTCGCGCCGACCGGGTCACCGCCGTACCGGAACGAACGCGCCGCGACCACCGTGCCGACCAACACCACCACCGCGACGCCCGCCAGGTGCGCGGTCACCGGCACACCCGCCCACGCCGCCGACGCGGCCAACCCGGCGGCGGCCACCGTGCCCAGGCTCCAGACCGCGTGGAACCGGGGCATCACCGTCCGCCCGACGACCCGCTCGACCGCCGCCGCCTCGACGTTCATCGCCACGTTGCAGACGCCCGTCCCGTAGCCGAGCACGAACAGCCCGACCGCCGTCGCCGGCACCGAAGGCCAGGCGCCGATGGCGACACCGGTGACCACCAGCCCGGCCGAAACCCCCGCCGTCGACACCCACACCGCCCGCCGCGGCCCGAGCCGGTGCGTCACCTCGCCCGCCGTCAGCATCGCCAGCGTCGCGCCGGCCGACATGGCGAGCAGCAACAACCCGAGCGCGCCCGCGCCGAGCCCCAACGCGTCCCGGGCGGCGGGGACGCGGGCGAACCACGACGCCACGGCCACACCGTTGAGCCCGAACGTCACCGCCACACCGATCGCGGTAACCCGGACGGCGGCCGGATCAGGCTTCGTCTCAGCCAACGGTGTCGACATGCGGACTCCTCTCCCAGATGTCCCGACCCCACACGTGGAAGCGCTTCCACCACAAGAGCCGGCACACTGGCGCGGTGGTCGGGAAGCGGCGTGATGCGACTCTGGACGACGTGGCACACCTCGCCGGCGTGTCGGTGGCGACGGCGTCCCGGGTGCTGAGCGGCCGGGGACCGGCGTCGAAGGCGGCGCGCCAACGGGTCGCCTCGGCCGCCACCGAACTCGACTACGTCCCGCACGCCGCCGCACGTGCCCTGGCCACCCGCAGCGGCACGCGCCTCGCGGTGGTGGTCGGCGGCCCGACCGCGCACGTGCTGAACGACCCGTACGTCGGCCGGGTCCTCGCCGCAACCGCCGAAGCCGCCGCCGCCCGCGAAGTCGGCGTGTCCCTGCACTGGCAACCGCTGCACGACCCGGCCGAACTCGGGCGGTTGGCGGAGAACCGGGGCATCGGCGGCGTCATCCTGGTCAACCCCACCGAACCGGCGCTGGCCGTGGTGCCGAAATCCGCGCGGGTCGCGGCCATCGGCATCGGCACGCGCGACATCCCGTCCTTCGAAGTCGACAACCGCACCGGCACCGCCCGCGTGGTGGAACACCTCCTGGCCGGCGGCCGGCGCAGGGTCGCCATGGTCACCGGCCCGTCCTGGCTGCCGTGCACCGGACGTGCCGTCACCGCCTACCTCCGGGCGGTGGACGAGGCAGGCGCCCCACCCCGGCTCGTGCCGGGCGACTTCACCGCCGCACGGGGCGAGGCAGCGGCGGCGGAGATCATGGCCCGCTGGCCGGACACCGACGCCGTCTTCGCGCTGGGCGACCTGTCCGCGCTCGGCGCACTGGACGCGCTCCGCCGCGCGGGCGTGGACGTGCCGGGCGACGTCGCGGTCGCGGGCTTCGACGACATCGCGTTCGCCGCCCTGAGCCGCCCCGGGCTGACCACGACTACGAACCCGGTCGAGGACATCGCCGCCGGCGCCGCGACAGCGGTGCTGGACCGCCGCCGGTCGAGCCCGTTGACGTTCTACCCGTCCACGTTGGTTCTGCGCGAGAGCGCCTGACGCCGACCGGATGTCCACCCACGCCGACTTCGGGCGCCGAACAACCCCTTCTGCGTAATGCCCCTGGCCGAAGGGGACCAGGCGGCGCGCGTCGATGAGCAGCGTCGGAAGCATGTGCATGAGGGTCGTATGCCGGCCGTTCACACAGGCTCGCCAGGCTATGTTCCGGACACTCTCGCCGCTCTGGGTCTGATGGGGCGTTACAGTTTGATGCCCGCCCAGCGGGCGAAGCCCGAGAGTGAATCGGATCGGCGCCGGTCGTGCGCGGCCAAGGTCAGCAGGGTTTCCCGGACCTGGGGGTTGTACCGCGCCTGCTGCGGAGTGGTTTTGCGTGCCTTGTGCAGAACGGACAGTGCACGCTCACGGTCGCCGTGAAGCTGGTATGCCCGTGCGAGGTCGATCCAGTGGTGTCCGATGCGCTCGCGGGGCGTGCTGGCGCTGAAACGCAGGCCCTGTGCCCGCTTCACCGCTTCGGTTCCATCGAGGCGCTCGACGGCCAGGCCGACAGCCCAGATGTTTACGTTGTCCTCGTCGAACGCCAACCGGTAGTGATCACTCCCCAGGCGCACCCGCTTCGCGGCACTACGAGCCTCTGTGAGATGAGCGTCGGACGTGGTTGTATCGCCGGCTCGGGCTGCAGCGAGGCCGGATTTGAGGTGCAACATGCCGTACATCGCCAGAGCCGCCTCATCTCCGGTCCGGACGAAATCCTCAATCCGGCCTCGGGCGCGTTCGCAGAAGATAAGTGCGGTGGACCACTGCGCAGTAATGATCAGTTCGCCGGCGACGCAGAAGTCGGCTGCGGCCGCGGCGAGCGGATCTTGCGACTGATGAGCGGCCCATTCGAGGCGATCGGTTATCAGCGAAGAGAGGTCGGCGTAGCCCAGCTTCCAGGCGACCTGACCGGCTGCGGCATACGCCTCGGCCAACAATCCGAACAACCGCTCGCGCTCGTTCCCCGTCGCCTCGGCGATGGCCACTCTGATTTCTGAGAGTAGGCCTGGTATTTCGACGCCGAGGGAATCCAGGGCCACCGAGTGGCGGAGCTTGGATGCTTTCGCCACTGATTCCGATATCTCAGAAAACGACCGTGGGTGAACTCCGTCGTCCGATGGCATGCGGTACGCGGCAATTTCACGCCGGAGGTCGGGAATCACGGCGTGGACACGGTGGCCTTCGCTGTCATCGGCTCTTTGTGGCAAGTCCAACAGGTAGGCGCTGTCGGTCTTCAGTGCGCGTGCCACAGCGGCCACGAACGCAGGAGAGGCCGGGACCCTGCCCTGCTCGACTGCCTTCACGAGGCTCAGGCTCACGAGAGCGTCTGTCGCCAATCGCTGTTGGGTCATTCCGGCGAGGAATCGGGCCCGTTTTACGCGAGCGCCGATACTGTCGACCTGCTCATTAGCTGACATGGGAGACCTGCTTCCCACTCGGGATCAACCAAGACCGATGGTACAGCGAACCGGGCGCGCGACTTCTTGTCCCTTCTTTGTCCCTTCGGGACATAGCGATGACCTACCGTCACACTTCGCTACAGACCGTAGCTATCTAAGGGGAGTTGATGGAGACCGACGAGAAGAGCACCACCGCCCCGTCGCGGTTGAGCACTGCCCACAGCCGTGAACTCGGTGAGGAGCTGCGTCGGATCCGGCACCGGGCGAGGTTGTCGTCCGGGTTCGTCGCCGAGGCTCTGGGTTGGTCGCTGGGCAAGCTGTCCAAGCTGGAGACCGGCAGCAGGGGCACCAGTCCGTGGGAGATCGGCAGCCTGATCGGGCGGTTGGGTGCCGACAAGCCCACCCGTGACCGGATCCTGGCCATCGCCACCGAGCCCGACACCGGCAGCTTCCTGCGACCCCACGGCGACGCCCCGGACACGCTGGTCGCCCTGTCGCTGCACGAGCGTGCGGCGCGGAGCATCACCGCCTACGAGCCCCTCACCATCCCGAGTCTGGCCCAGACCGAGGACTACGCCCGTGCCCTGACCGGTGACGGGGAGCTTGTCCGGGCCCGGATCGCCAGGCAGGACGGGCTGCGGGGCTTCGGGCACCCGGACACGGTGCTGTACCTGTACGTGCACGAGGCGGCGCTGCGTTCGCTGGTGGGAGGCCCTGCGGTGATGCGGGACCAGATGTTGCGGTTGACGCTGATGTGCGGGTGGACGCGGTTCACCCCGCGTCTGGTCCCGGCGTCCGCGCGGTTCGCCCCGGCTCTCGCGCGGCCCGTGGCGGTGCTGACGTTCGCCGCTCCGGCCAGGCCGTTGGCGTATGTGGAGACCGACACGGTGACCGTGTTCCAGGACGATCCGGACGCGGTGGCCCGCTACGAGGCGAAGATGCGGCACCTCGACTCGCTGGCCCTGTCCCCGACCCGGTCCCGCGAGGTCTTCGCCCGCTGGGCCGACGTCTACGACCGGGAGGCGGGCTGATGCGACCCCCGCGCCCGTTCCGCCGGCTGCCCCACGACTCGCGGTGCCGGGACGGGCACCCGGGTGAGTGACGCCAGGCGCGCGGCCTCGCGGCTGCGTCGGGACCTGCGAGGCACCCACGACCACGAGGGCCGCGCCCGGCTCGCCCCGGACCGTGTCCTGACGACCCTGCACGCGGTGACGGGCGAGCCGGAGACAGCGGTGGCCCTGCTGGCCGAGGTATGGTCGGCGGTCCCCGCCGACACGGACCAGGCCTGGCTGCACCGGTTGTGTGACGTCGGGACCGAACTGGCACTTGTGCTGCCCACCTCGCTGCTGCTGGCGGCGGCGTTCCGCCGCGCCGCGCAATCCCTGCGCGCCCACGGGCTTCTCCGGCTCGCCGCCGTCCAGGGCATGCGGGAACTGGCGATCCACCGATTGCGGGACGACGACCCGGACGCCACCGCCGCCGCGCTGCACGACCTGGCCGACACCTACCGCGCCCAAGGCCGCCCGCACAAGGTCATCGACTGCGCCGACGAAACCCTGGAGACCTACCACCTGCACCACCACCCGATCGGCATCGCACACACGCTGGCCCGCCTCGGCACCCTGATGATCGAAGTCGGCCGGCACGACTCGGCAGTCGGCTACCTCACCCGCGCGGACAAGGCGTTCGAGCACATGCCCGACACCACCGGACGGGCCGAGTGCCTGGTCCTGCTCGGCCGCGCACTATGGCTGTCCGGCAACCAGACCACCGCCCACCGTGCGTTCAACCGTGCCCTCGCCCTGGCCATCCGCCTCGACACCACCACCGCACAGCGCGTGCGCCACCTCGTGGAGGAAGCTCGGCAGCCGGACTTCGATGATCCCGCTGGACACGGCGAAGCGAATACGGATTTCCCATTCTCTCCAGACGATCGTTGAATCACACGAGGGGATGGCTGACGGCGGCACCAGGACTCCACCGGACGAAGGTGACAACTGCTCGACAGCCTCCAACTGGCAGTCGACGTCTCGATCCACCCGTCCACGTTGGTTCTGCGCGAGAGCGCCTGACGCAAGTGGAGCGACTGACGCCGGGTGGTTGGTCGCGCGGTCCTCGTTGTTTCAACCGACGTTTCAGTTGAAATATTACGCTGTTTTCGTAGGGTCACGGGTCATGATCACTCGATCGTGTACCCCGCAACCAGGTAAAAGCCCTGGTCAGCGGCGCGTATGCGGTCCTCGCTCGAACGGTCGACAGCGTACCGATGCGCGTGCCTCGCGTGCCTATGGCGAGTGGTGCGATCTGATCAGGCGGATGCCTCCGGGTGGGTTCTCGGTCGGGTCGGTGAACTCCTCGGTGACCGGTTCGGAGCACCGGTCGCGGTTCGATCCGCCGTTGCGGTGACCGAGGGGTGGTCGGCCAGGCACGGCAGCTGTCCGTGGGTGCTGCGGTGCCCGGTCGACGGCGCGGGGCCGGCATCGGTCATCGTGAAGACCAGGCGACCGGACGGCCACTTCCGTGCGGGTGACACGACGAGCCGCGAGTCGGCGGCGTTGGCGTTCCTGGAGGAGATCGGGTCCGACGCGGGGGCCGCGCTTGTTGGCCCACGTCGACGCCGCGCAGTTGCGTCTGCCGTTCCACGGTGGCCCGTGCTGGTCGCGGATCCCCGCCGAGGTCGGTCACCAGGTCGAGCCCGCGTATCGCGACGAGTTCGGCCGGAGCCGGCCGGACGTGCTCGATGACGTGACCTACGCGGCGGGCATGGCGGCGGCGACCGCCGCGTGGACGGTGACGAGGCTGGTGCGACTGCCCGAACTCCTCGCCCGCGACGACCCGCACCCGATGGGCATCTCCCGGCGAGGACAACTGCTCGACACCCTCCAGACGGCCGTCGACGCCTCGACCACCTCGGGAACCCTGCCCGACCTGCGCGCCTGGTTCGAGCAGATCACCGCCGCCCTGCGAACCCGATGGCCACACCTACCGCCGACCCAGGACGTCCACCCGGCCTACCGGTGAGTGCCGGCGGTCGACCGCCACTGCCGCCATCAACACGCAACCGAGCATCGGCAGCAGCAGCGGAGGCAGCTGCCACGTCACGACCAGCAGCACCCCGAGCGCCATGACGAGCAGCAACGACCCACCAAGATCCGCAACGGCACGACGTGGCGCCTCCCGCACCAGAACCGCCCACCGCACGCCCGGCGACCAAGCCGCCGCCGCACGGAGGACGACCACCGCGAGCCCGACCGCCGCAACACCGCACACCACAGCCACGAACCCGCCGCCGACAACGCGGTACCGCAAGAACACCACGTCAACGGCCAACACCGCGAACCCGACGATCACCCCGATCGACACGGGCCAACTCCCCGGAAGCGCCGCCCGGAAGCGCAAGAAGAACGCCCGGACAGCCGTCGTCTCCCCGTCGACGTGAGCCTTGATGTGCGCGCACCCGGCGGCCAGCGCCGGCAGCAGGGTCACCACCGGCAGCGCGACGAGCAGGACCAGCAGTCCGGCCGTCAGGCACTCCCCGAACAACGCGAACCGCCTCATCCCGTCACCCCTTCAGCCCCGACGTCGACACGCCCTCCACCAGGAAGCGTTGGAAGAACAGGAAGAACAGGATCACCGGCACCAACGCCAGCATGGACATCGCCATCAGCGCGCCGAAGTCCGATCCCGTCGACTCGTCGATGAACAGCTGCAACGCCAACGGCAACGGGTACTTGTCCGGTGTGCTCAGGTAGATCAGCGGCCCGAAGAAGTCGTTCCAGCTCCAGATGAACGTGAAGATGGCGGTCGTGATGAGCGCCGGCCGGCACAGCGGCAGGATGATGTGCCAGAACACGCTCCAGTGGTTCGCCCCGTCGATCTTGGCCGACTCGTCCAGCTCGCGCGGCAGGTTCCGGATGAACTGCACGATCAGGAAGACGAAGAACGCCTCCGACGCCAGGAACTTGCCCGCCAGCAACGGCACGTAGGTGTCGATCAGGTCGAGCTTCTGGAACACGATGTACTGCGGGATGATCAACACGTGGAACGGCAGCAGCAGCGTGCTGATCATGATCACGAACATCGTGGTCCGCCCGCGGAACCGCAGCCGCGCGAACGCGTACGCCGCCAGCGCCGACGACGCGACCGTGCCCACGACCGACAGCACGGCCAACACGGCGGAGTTCAGGAAGAACCGGCCCACGCCGATCCCGACGACACCCTCGAACACGCGGTCGTAGTTCGCCGTGGTCGCCTCGCTCGGCAGCAGTTGGAGGCTGCCGATGATCTCGGACGACGGCTTGAACGTCGCCGCCGCGACCCACACGATCGGGTACAGCACGATCGCGAGCAGCGCCAGGACACCGACGTGCCAGGCAACCCTGCTCAGATTGCCGCCTCCGCCGGCGGTGATCACTCGCTGCCTCATCGTTTGTCCCCCGAGTCCCCGGAGTAGTAGACCCACCCGCGCGCGGTGCGGAACAGGAACACGGTCACCAGGCCGACGCCGAGGAGCAGCATCCACGCCATCGCCGACGCGTAACCCATGCGGTAGTCGCCGAAGCCCCGGTCGAACAGGTAGATGGTGTAGAACAACGTGGTCCCGGCCGGCTGGCCGTTCGGCCCGCCCACCACGTACGCCGACGTGAACACCTGGAAGGCGTTGATCGTCTCCAGCAGCAGGTTGAAGAACACCACCGACGAGATCATCGGCAACGTGATCGACCGGAACCGCCGCCACCGGCCCGCGCCGTCGACCTCGGCCGCCTCGTAGAGCTCCCGGGGCACCTGCTTGAGCCCGGCCAGGAAGATCACCATCGGCGCGCCGAGCTGCCACGCGGCCAGCAGCACCAGCATCATCAGCGAGAAGTCCGGGTTGCCCGCCCAGCCGCCGGTGTCGATGCCGACCGTCAGCAGCAGCTGGTCGACCACCGAATCGTCGCTGAACATCATCTTCCACACGATCGCCACGCCGACGCTGCCGCCGATGAGCGACGGACCGTAGAACGCGGCCCGGTAGAAGCCCTGGCCCCGCCGCTTGCCGTTGAGCAGCAGGGCGACGGCGAGCGCGGCGGCCAGCTTGATCGGCACGGCCAGCGCCACGTACAGCGCGGTGACCTCCACCGACCTCAGCCACCGCGCGTCGGAGAACATCCGCTCGTAGTTCTCCAGCCCGACCCACTCCGGGCTGTTGAACAGGTCGTAGTCGGTGAACGAGAGGTACAGCGAGGTCAGCATGGGGCCGAGGGTCAGCAGGACGATCCCGATGATCCACGGAGACAGGAACAGGTAGCCCGCCAGACCGTCGCCGGGCAGACGGGCCCGCTTGCGCGGACCCGTCCGTTCCGTCGTGTAGACCTCGGCGCTCCGGTCCGGCGTGATCGTCGCCCGGCTCACGACCCGAGGGTTTCTTCGGCCTCGGTGAAGAACTGGTCGACCGCCTCGTCCACCCCGATGCGGCCGTACTGCAGTTCCTCGGCGATCCGGATGAACGCCTGTTCCAACGTGCCCGCGCCCTTCGGCGGTGCGGGCGGCGTCTTGCCGAACTTGTCCTTCAGGGCGTCCTCGTACGCCGCCACGGCCGCGAGCGGTCCTTCGAGCTGGGCGGCAGCGCGCTGTGCGTTCGTCGGCGGCAGGCCCCGGTTCGCGCCGAAGATCTTGCCGACCTCCGGGTCGTTGACCATGAACGAGACCAGCTTGGCCGCCGCCGCCGGGTGCTCGCTCTTCTGCGACACGCTCAGCAGCATCGACGGCTTCAGGTACTGGCCGAGCGTCCCCGGGTGGTCGGTCGGCACGGGCCCCAGCTTCAGCTCCGCCTTGGCGCCCTTGTCGTAGCGGGCCATGAAGTTGTCCCAGCCGAGGTCACCGGCCACCAGGTCCAGTTCGAGCGAGTGCGAGGGCTTGATCTGCACGCCCTTCTCGATCGGCAGCACGACCTTGGCGTCGGTCAACAGCTTGCCCTCCTTGAAGAACTCGGCCAGCCGCGCCTTGTCGAAGCCGAGCTTGCCGTCCTCCGTGTAGAGCAGGGAGCCCTCCTGGCGCAGCTGGAGCTCCAGGTTGTAGTAGCTGCCGATGTAGTTGCCGCCGCCGGGCACGCCCGTCTTCTCCGCGATCCGCGTCATGGCGTCGCGGTAATCGTCCCAGGTCCAGCCCTCTTTCGGCTCCTCGATACCGGCCTGGGCGAACAACGCCGGGTTGTAGATGTACCCCCAGGTGTTGCCGCCGGTCGGCACCCCGTACAACGCGCCGTCGATCTCGCCCGCGCCCTTGAGCCCTTCCAGCAGGTCCCCGAGTTCGAGGTTCTTGCCTTCCTGCTTCTTCAGGTCGTACAGGGCATTGCGGTCCGAGTACTCGCGGAGGTAGGAGAAATCCATCTGCATCACGTCGGGCGCGTTGCCGCCGGCGGTCTCGGTGGCCATCTTCTGCCAGTAGGCCTCGAACTCCTGGAAGCTCGGCGTGACCTTGATATCGGGGTTCTTGCTCTGGAACAGGTCGATCGCCTTCTGCATCAGCTCGGCGCGCTCGGCGTTCCCCCACCACGAGAAACGCAACGTGGCGGGGCCGGCCTCCGTCTCGTCACCGCTGCCACCGCCACCGCAGGCAGCGGCCGAGGCGACGGCCAACAGCGCGACCACCGAGGTCGCCGCGCTTCTGAAACGTTTCAGTGCACCCATTCGGATTCCTCCGGTCTCGACCGCGTCGTGACGTGATGCGCGGTGCAGAGGGGAAAGCGCTTTCCGGGAGGCTACGAGCACATTACGTCAACGTCAATGCCCGTATCGGAAGCCGGATGCCCGCTGATCGGACGATTTCGCGAGTCCGCAGTGCAATTCGACGGACGTTCGACTCCCGCCCTTGACACCCCCTGGAACGCGTGCGTCGTGGCGGGGGTCGTTCCGGGCGTCAACCCGCCGCCGTTGGGGTATGGCAAGGACATGAACCACCAGGAACCGCTGGACCTCGGCGCGACCGAACTGTCGGACGCCGAGGAGGAGCGCATCAGGCGTGAGCACGACCTCGACCGACCGGAGGTGTTCGACCAGCGCAACGACGTCGACCGCCGCGCGCGGACGCGGGCCAACCTGCTCCCCGAGGAACTCGACACCGGCAGCGCCGACGCCGAGGCCCAGGCGCGCGAGGTGCTGCGCGACTCCGACGTGCGCACCGAGATCCCCGAGTCCGCGCCCGACACCGTGGTGGAACGGCGTGAGTCCGGCGACTGACCGGGCGGTCGGCGTTCAAAGTGCTCATCCGGTGAGCACTTTGAAGCCGCACGATGGGTCCTGTCACCACCGGACCTGGGAGATCGCATGGAGACGCTTGATGGCGCGGAGATCATCGCCTTCGCCGACGCCGCTGAGTGGGAGTCGTGGCTGGCCGAGCACCACGAGGTGGCGGCCGGGGTCTGGGTGAAGATCGCCAAGAAGGGCTCGGGCCGGACGTCGGTCACGATCACCGAGGCGCTCGACATCGCCCTCTGCCACGGCTGGATCGACAGTCAGCGGAAAGGCCTCGACGAGAACTACTACCTGCAGCGGTATTCGCCGCGCCGGTCGGGCAGCTCGTGGTCGCGGGTCAACGTCGAGAAGGTCGAAGCGCTCGTCGCCGCCGGGCGCATGAGGGAACCCGGCCTCGCCGCGGTCCGTGCCGCCAAGGCCGACGGCCGGTGGGACGCGGCGTACCAGTCGCAGCGCGACGCCACCGTTCCACCCGATCTGGCGGAGGCGCTGGCGAACGACGAACGCGCCCGCGAACGCTTCGAGCTCCTCGACCGGACACAGCGGTACGCCTTGTTCCTCCGCCTCATGAAGGCCAGGACGCCGGCCGTCCGAGCCGGCCGGCTCGGACGGATCGTCGAGGAGTTGGGCCGGTAGTCGGCGCGGACGGTCCACAGAGGACCGGAGGGGCCGGGTGGGCGGACGAGGGGAGAGGCACGTCCGCCCACCCGGCGAGTCGGGGGTGCGACCGGGGTCGCGTTGGCGGCAAGGTAGCGCACGCGTTTTCCGGTCGACAACCCCTGTCGCACACCGCCCGAGAGTGGTCCCTGTTATCGCTAACAGTGCTGTTGTGCATGGATCATGCTCATGACCAGGGCGTTTGGGTCACGGATGTGAACACGGCGGCGGCTGCTGACCTGGCTTATTAGCTAAAGCAACGCACTTTCGAGCCGTCGTCCGGTCAACGGTAGGACGGTTGGGCTAGTCGGGCGGCAACTGTCTCGTAACGAGGTATTGAGGTTCGCGAAGGCCCGCTGTTAGCGTTAACAGCAACATCGGTGATGCGCGCAGCCGCCGGCCGAAGTGCTCCACACCCCCTTGATGATGTGCACCGACCCCACGATGGAGTGGAACCGATGAACAGTGGTGTTCCCCGGTGGATCGTTCGCAGGCTGGCTGTCGTGGCGGTGGTGACCACGACCGTGTTGGCGGGTCTGGTCGTGACTCCCGTGGCGCAGGCATCGCCGGCGGTGCAGTACACGAACCCGTTGGCCGAGCAGCGGGCCGATCCGCACATCTTCAAGCACACGGACGGCTTCTACTACTTCACCGCGACCGCGCCGGAGTACGACCGGATCGTGTTGCGCCGCGCCACCACGATCCAGGGCCTCGCGAGCGCGCCGGAGACCGTGATCTGGCGCAAGCACACCACGGGTGAGATGGGCGCGCACATCTGGGCGCCGGAGATCCACTTCATCAACGGCAAGTGGTACGTGTACTTCGCGGCGGGTCGTGCGGACGACATCTGGAAGATCCGGATGTACGTGCTGGAGAGCTCCAGCGCCAACCCGTTGACCGGCGCGTGGACCGAGCGCGGGAAGATCACGACCCCGTGGGACACGTTCGCGTTGGACGCCTCGACGTTCGTCGCCAACGGGGTGCGCTACCTGACCTGGGCCCAGTCCGAACCGGGGATCTCCACCAACTCCAACATCTACCTCGCCCGCATGGGCGCCGACCCGTGGACGATCACCGGCACGGTGGCCCGGCTGACGGTGCCCACCCTCAGTTGGGAGACCGTCGGCTACAAGGTCAACGAAGGACCGGCGGTGATCGAGCGCAACGGTCGGCTGTTCCTGACCTACTCGGCCAGCGCCACCGACGCCAACTACTGCCTGGGCATGCTGTCCGCGTCCTCGACGGCCGACCTGCTCAACGCCTCGTCGTGGACCAAGAGTCAGACCCCGGTGTTCGTCAGCAACAGCGCGACCAGCCAGTACGGCCCCGGCCACAACTCGTTCACCGTCTCCGAGGACGGCCAGAGCGACATCCTCGTCTACCACGACCGCAACTACCGCGACATCTCCGGCGACCCGCTCAACGACCCCAACCGGCGCACCCGCGTGCAGAAGGTCTACTGGAACGCCGACGGCACGCCGAACTTCGGCATCCCCGTGGCGGACGGCGTCACGCCGGTGAGGTTCAAGTCGTACAACTACCCGGACCGGTTCATCCGGCACTGGGAGTACCGGGCCAAGGTCGAGACGAACGTCAACCCGCTGGCGGACTCGCAGTTCCGCATCGTGACCGGTCTCAACGGTTCCGGCACGGTGTCGTTGGAGTCGACCAACTTCCCCGGCTACTACCTGCGGCACCGCAACAACGAGTTCTGGGTCGAGCGCAACGACGGCACCGCCCTCTTCCGCGCCGACGCCAGTTTCTTCCAGCGCGCGGGCCTGGCCGACAGTTCGGCCGTGTCGTTCGAATCGCAGAACTTCCCCGGCCGGTACATCCGCCACAACGGCACGACGGTCAACCTCACCACCACGCCCGACACGGTCGCCCGCGCCGACGCCACGTTCATCCTCGAGTGACGTCCGAGAGCGACAACCGCCCGACCGCCCCCCCATCACCGCGGAACGTGAGAGGAACTCCATGACGTCGACCGAGCGGCCACGACGTGTGCGCCGTCGGCGGTGTGCGGTGTTCGCCCTCACGGCCGTCGTCGCTCTGATGGGGGCGGTCGGTTGCGGCACGAGTGATGCCGAGTCGTCCGGTCGGGTGGTCCGGTTGTCGTTCTGGAGCGGTTACGCCGGTCCGGTCCCGGCGGCGTTGGAGACCATCGTCGGTGACTTCCACGCCGCCAACCCGGACATCCGGGTCGAGATGAACTTCATGCCGTGGGACCTCTTCTTCGGCAAACTGCTGCCCGCGTACGGGTCCGGCGGCGGTCCGGACCTCGCCGCCTTCGACAGCACGCACCTCGCGCAGTACGCGAAGAAGGGTGTGCTGGCGCCGATGGACGACTGGTTCGCGTCCGACCCGGCGTCGAACGTCCTCGTCACCGCCGCCACGGAGGCCGTCACGTACAACGGCACCAAGTACGCCGTGCCGATGACGTTCAGCAGCCTCAAGCTGTTCTACAACCGCTCGATGTTCGCCGACGCCGGGCTCGACCCGGACCGGCCGCCCACGACGTGGGACGAGTGGCGGAACGCGATGAAGAAGTTGACCAAGGACGAGAACCGCGACGGCACGCCCGAGCAGTACGGCATGGCGCTGCCAGACCACGACTCGATCCCGGTCTGGCCGATCCTGCTGTGGGGCAACGGCGGGGACGTGCTGGAACCCGACGGCGCCAAGTCCGCGCTCACCCGTCCCGAGACGGTCGACGCGGTGCGGGGCTGGACGGACCTCCTGCGGGAGAAGGAGATCTCACCGGTCGGCCTCACGGGTGAGGACGCGGACCGGCTGTTCCAGACCGGCCAGGCCGCGATGACGATCACGGGCCCGTGGATGACCAGCGGTTTCGCCGACGTCGACTTCGACGTCGCACCGGTGCCGGCTGGTCCGGTGCGGCAGGCGACCCTGGGGTCGACCACCTCCGTCGCCCTCAACGCCAAGGTCAGCCCGGAGAAGAAGCAGGCGGCGCACCGGTTCCTGTCCTACTGGGTCGGCGAGCAGGGCCAGGAGGACTGGATGATGGAGTCCGGCTACCCGTCGATCCGGGTCGACCAGAACGCGTTGGCCGACAACCCGTTCGTGGCCGAGTTCGCCGCCGACGCGCGCATCGCGCAGCCGCTCATGCCGGGGGTGGTGGAGTTCGACAAGATCTACGACGATGTCTTCGAATCCGCGATCAAGGGCATCGGCAGCGGCGAGGTCGGTGTGGACGACGGCTTGGCGAACGCGGCCCGCCGGGTGGACGAGATCCTCGCCGCGTCACGATGAGCCCCGCGTCATGATGAGCCCCGGACGCGTGGGTCCCACCGTGGGTTCCACCGCTATCACATCGAGAGGTCGTCAGAAGTGTTGCGCTACCCCTTGCTGCACCCGCCGCTGCTCAGCGCCCTGGCCACGGCAGGCCACGGGTCGAAGGTCCTGATCGCGGACTCCAACTACGCGCACCGGACCAACATCCACCACCGGGCCACCCTGATCCACCTCAACCTGCGGCCCGGTCTGGTCACGGTCGACGAGGTGCTGGAACCGGTGCTGTCGGCGATCCCGGTCGAGGCCGTGCACACCATGCGGCCGGACGACCTGAGCACCCCGGAGGTGTGGGCCGACTACGAGCGGCTCCTCGGCCCGGACCTGCCGTTGCAGCCGCTGGCGCGCCAGGACTTCTACACGGCGTGCCGGGAGCCGGAGCTGGCGGTCTGCGTGGCCACCGGTGACGGCCGGCTCTACGCGAACCTGTTGCTGACCGTCGGTTTCGTGGCCTGACCTGGGTCTCCGGCCCGCACAGGTCCGGTGCGGGCCGGAGCCTGCGTCACGGGGTCGCGTCCGCTGTGGACAACCATTCGGCGACCAGGCCGGTGAGGACGGCTCCGCCTTCCTCCGGCCCGGTTTCTTCCTGTCCAGCTTGCCGCTCATGCCGTCCCCCCAGGGGTTAGTGAACACTAGCTCCATGGTGAGCTAGTATTCACTAACGTGTCAAACGGTGAGGTGAGACGGCATGAGCACACGGGAGCGGATCCTCGACGCGGCGGCGGAGATCCTGCGGACGCGCGGCGTCGCGCACGCCACCACCAAGGAGATCGCGCAGGCGTCCGAGGTCTCGGAACCCACGCTCTACAAGTACTTCGGCGACAAGGAACGGCTGCTGCTCGCCGTCCTCGAGGAGCGGCTGCCCGGCCTGTCCCGGATCTCGATCCGCCCCGGTGAGGGTGGCGTCGAGGCCAACCTCGCCGAGCTCGCGCACGCGGTCCTCGACTTCTACCAGCGGTCGATCCCCATGCTGGCGGCGCTCCTGTCCGATCCGCAGCGGATGGCGGCGCACCGGGTGGCGATGAGCCGGCACGGCGGCGGGCCGGAGAGAGCGGTCACGCCCTTCGCCGCCTACCTGAAAGCCGAACAGACCCTCGGCCGTGTCGCGCCGGACGCCGACCCGGACGCGGCGGCGTCATTGCTCGTCGGCGCGTGCTTCCAGGAGGCGTTCCTGCGTTACTACGCCGAAGGGCCGGGCGCCGAGGCCGCGCCGCGCACGTTCGCGGAAGCCCTGGCCCGAGCGGTCGTCAGACCATTGCTGTGATCGCTGCGGTCCATTTCGGACGCTGTTACCCGCCGGGTCCGGCGGGGGAGTGGAAGACGACCGCACGTGCCGCCGGATTGTTCGCGGTCGGCCTCGTGCGGTCGTAGTCGCTGCCGGGTCAGCGGTTTGGTCGGTCAGCGGTTTTCGTCGGTCGGCGGTGCGGTCTCGCCTTCGTCCGGCGCTTCGTCCGCCGCGAGTTCGGGGTCGCGCCATTCCTCGGACCGGCTGGGGCGGTTGGCGCGCAGGGTCCCCTGCAGTTCGTGCTTGAGCTCCTCGTCCTTGATCGGGCCGTGCTTGTCGCTCTCGCGGTGCATGGGCGGGTCCTCCTCCATGCTCCTTGGGGCTCCGGGCATTACCCGGTTGGAGTACCCGTGGGCGTTCGGCCGAATCACGCCGGGCCGCGCATGCCGTGACAGCGCAGTGTGTTCACCCGTTCGCCTGAGAGTGGGCTCCTGGAGGCCGGGGTAATTCCCGTTGAGACGTCCGGGTAAACGAAAGGGTGACGTCGTGGTCGAGCGGCTGACGGTGCGGCGGCGGAATCCCTGCGCGGGCTCGGAGTCCGGTCGGGATTCGGACCCGGTGGGCGAGATGGACGTGTGGTGGGACCGGATCGGCAGGATGACGGGGCGGGAGTGGGACCTGGCCACCGCCGACGACTGCCCGCTGTTCGTGGACGTCGCGGTGACCGAGCAGGCCTACTTCTTCGCCACGATGCTGGAGGACGTGCGCCGGGACGACGTGCGAGTGGAGATCCGCGACCACGACCTGCGGCCCGACGGGACGCAGATCAGACGTGACCGGGTCGGCATCACGGTCCGGCCGACCGCCTCCTCGGGCCCCTACTACTACTGCGCGACCGTCCCGGCTGTGGCGGTGGACGTCGAGCGGATCGACGCGTGGCTGCTCGACGGCGTGGTGGTCGTCCGGGTGCCGATCGGGTAGCCGCGAAAACCCCTGGTCGGGACGACCGCCCGCGGGCTCGTCGAGGAGGCCGGGAAGCGTGTTGACGCCTACCGTTGGAGGTAGCAGTACCGGCGGGTCCTCGACGTGGACGAGGGGGTCACGACGATGATGAAGCTGCGGGTCGCCGTCGTGGTGGACAGCGACACGTTCGGCGGCGGGGAGGCCTACGCGCGCAACCTCCTGCGATGGCTGCCCGCGTGGTGCCGTCGTTCGCTGGTGGTGAGCGAGCCGGTGGCCGAGCACTTCACCGGAGCCGCCGAGGACGTGACCGTGGTGCCGTTGTCGCGGCACCGCCGGTCCGCGCCGGCGGTAGCGGAAGCCCTCACCGGGGTGGCACCCGATGTGGTGCAGGTGAACCTGGTCGACCCGGCGAGCAACCTGGCGAGCCTGGACGCCGCGGTGAGCGTCGCGCCGACCGTCGCCACCGTGCACCTGCACGATCCCCTGCCAGACCGCCCGTTCCCGCTGGTCAGCTACGCGATCGCACCGTCGGCGCCGATCGCGGCGCAGCTGACCGCGCTGGGCGTGCCGCCGCCGAGGGTGGTGCGCATGCGGCACGGCGTCGAACTCCCCGACCAGGTGACGCGCCGACGCCCCGGTGACGCGCCGGTGACCATCGGCGCGGTGGCGCAGCTGACCGAGCAGAAGGGGCTGGACCTGCTCCTGGAATCGGTGCGTCCCCTGGTCGAGGAGGGGCAGCCACTGAGGGTGCTCATCGCGGGCGAAGGGCGTGACGAGACGGCCCTGCGCGAGCAGGCGGACGGGCTGCCCGTGCACTTCGCGGGCTTCTGCCGGGACGTGCCCGCGTTCCTGCGGCAACTGGACGTGTTCTGCCTGCCGTCACGTCGTGAGGCGCTGTCGTTGGCGCTGCTCGAAGCCGCCGCGCACGGCCTGCCCTGCGTCACCACCGCCGTGGGCGACACGGTGGAGGCCCTGGGCGGCGCGGCGTTGATCGTCGAGCCGGAGGACACGGCGGCGTTGACGAACGCGTTGCGGCACCTGGTCGACGTGCCGCCGTTCCGCCGCGACATGGGGGTGCGTGCGCGGGCACGTGCGACGCGGGAGTTCGACGTGCGGATGATGGCCGCCCGAACGTCGGCGGTGCTCAGCCAGGCAGCTCGTCGGCCGGTCCGACTGCCCGGCTGAAGGGGAGCGTTCGAGGGCCTCAGCCGACCCCGGTCAGACGTGGTTCATCCAGGTGGCCACGTCGACCTCGTTGCCCTCCGGGTCGGCCAGGGTCCACCACGCGGGCGCCTGCGCGTCGCTGACCAGCCGACCGCCTGCCGCGATCGCCGCCGCGACCCGCGCCTCCGCCTGGTCGTGCGGCACCCAGACGTCGACGTGGACCCGGTTGCGCTGGGTGCGTGGCGCGTCCATCTCCTGGAACCACAGCGACGCATTGCGGCCGAGCGGGTCGACCAGGTCCTCGGGGCTGTCGCGGCGGTCGGTGTACCCGAGCACGGCGCGCCAGAACGGCATCACCTCGGGGCCGACGAGCGCGTCGATCGTGAGCTGGACGGTCTGCACGGCGGACGGATCGGCGGCCACGCCCAGTTCACGCGCCACCGCCGAGATCCGCCGGGCCGACTCGACGTGGCCCTCGGTCAGCCCGTAGTGGTCGTCCTCGATCGTGATCAGCCGCACGACCACGCCCTCGCGCCGCACGTCGACATCGGGCTGGTGGTCGTCCGCGCCGGCGGACTCCGCGATCGCCGCCACCAGCCGCGCACCGGCCGCGAACGACCCGGTGCGGAAGTACGCGCACGCCCCTTCACCCAGCACGCGCCAGTCCTCGACACCGTCGGCGTCGTGGAACTGCCGCGGCGTGATCCGCTCGGTCATGCCCGCCAACGTACTGTCGGCGGACCGGCCGGACTACCGGATCGGACCACCCGATCAGGGTGCGGCGACATCGACACCGCGGAATTCGAGTCGACCACGTGTGAAAGCACGGCCATTGCCCGCCGTCCCCACCCGGTTCGGAACACCGGCAGACGGGCAGTGGCCGTGCTGTCACGGAGCCGGCGTCGAGGGCCGGCGTGTCAAGGGTGGGATCAGCACCACTTCGGCTTGTTGTACTCCGCGATGCCCTTGAGCCTGTTGTACTCGAACTTGCGGGTTTCGCCGAACGGGATCTTCTTGCAATCCGGGTCGAAACCGCGGCTCACGTCGATGCTCGCGTTGCGCTTGGTCGCGTGGCAGTTGAGGAGCGTGACGATTCCGCTGCCGCCGAAGTTGGCGTCCTTCTCACCCATGAAGTGCAGCTTCTGAGAACGGCCGGAGCAGGGGCGGTCCGCCAGGGCGGGCGAGGCGGTCAACGTCATCAGCCCGGCCGCGAGCAGCGCACCGGTGAGCGCGCCGACGATCCGCTTGGTCTTTCCCACGTGGAGTCCTTTCAAACCTTCGGAGAAAATCCTGTGTTCTTCGATCTGGCACAACCGTAGCCGGCGGCGGTATATCCACCCGTATAACGGCTCTACAATGGAATTGCGCGGCCGGCGGATTCGTTGTGGTCCTCTTGCGACTCACGACCGGCGAGCCGGCGGTCACCGTGAACGGTCGGGGGCCGCAAGCGCTCGCCACGCGGGCCTGGGAGCGGACCCGGTGCGGGAGCGGTTCTTGCCGTTCCTAACGAGACGTGGAGGCACGAGCTTCGGCCGCCCGGCCGCGCTAGAGTCGCGCGTCTACTGGTTGTTCGTGTGCACGGTCGGTCCGCGTGCCCCTGAGATCCGCACTGCACCGCGGACGAACACCCGCACCGCGAGCGAACACCAAGCACGAAGGTGGTGGTGGGTGCAGTTCCGCATGCTCGGGCCGCTGGAGGTCCAGTCCGCCGGCCGACAGGTCAGGATCAACGCGGCCAAGCAGAGGACCGTCGTCGCGATGCTGCTGGTGAACGCCGGTCGGGAGGTGCCGGTCGACGCGCTGGTGACCGAGGTGTGGGGCCAGGATCCGCCCAGATCCGCCGTGCCGAACCTGCGCACGTACGTCATGAAGCTGCGCGCGCTGCTGTCCGCCGACGCGGTCGGTGTCGAGCAGGTGCTCACCACCCGGTCGGGATACCTGCTGCGGGCCGATCCCGACGACATCGACCTCCACCGGTTCGAGAGCACGCTCGGACGGGCGCGCAAGGCGATCGCGGACGCGGAGCTCGACGCCGCCGAGACCGCGTTCGAGTCCGCGCTGGCCCTGTGGCGGGGCGAGGCGGCCCAGGACGTCGCACTCGGGCCCTCGTTGCGGGACGTGGTCGACAGGCTCGCCGAACAACACGCCGAGGCGGTGGAGGACTACGCGGACATCAAAATCGCGATGGGCGACCACGTGGCGGCGATCGAGCGGTTGCGCGGTCTCGTCGACCGGTATCCGTTGCGGGAACGCGCGTACGGCCAGTTGATGTCGGCGCTTTACCGGCGCGGTGACGTCAACGCGGCGCTGTTGATGTACCGCAAGGCCAGGAAGATGCTGATCGAGGAGTTGGGTGTCGAGCCCGGACCGGACCTCTCCTCGTTGCACCAGGCGATTCTCCGGCGTGATCCGGATTTGGCGCCCGCCGATACGGCCGCGAAGCCCGCCGTCGTGCGCGGGATGACCGCCGGGCCGCCACCACGTCCGCACGAACTGCCGAGGAATCCCGCGACGTTCGTGGGTCGCGTCACCGAGTTGGACCGCATTCGAGGGGTGCTGCGGACGTTCGGCGCGGTATCGCGTGTGGTGGTGATCCACGGAGCCGGTGGGATCGGCAAGTCCGCGCTGGCGCAGCGTGCCGCGTACACCGTCGTCGACGATTTTCCGGACGGACTCCTGTACGCCGATCTCCAGGGCGCCACCCCCGGTCTGGTGCCGTTGGCTCCGGCCGAGACGCTGGGTCGTTTCCTGCGCGCGCTCGGTGTGGCGCGCGGGGACCTGCCCGCCGGCCAGGCCGAGGCGGAGACCCGTTTCCAGTCGATGCTCGCCGGGCGACGCCTGCTGCTGGTCCTGGACAACGCCGCCTCCGCCGGCCAGGTGACGCCCCTGCTGCCCGCCTACAGCGGCTGCGCGGTGCTGGTGACCAGTCGTGTCGTGCTGCCCACGTTGGACGCCCTGCCCGTCGGACTGCACGTGCTCCAGGAGACCGATGCGGTACGCCTGCTCGCACTCACCGCGGGCGAACGGCGGGTGGCCGCCGAACACGACGCGGCGGTGGAAATCGCGCGTCGGTGCGGGTACCACCCGCTGGCGCTGCGGATCGCCGGCGCCCGGCTGGCGGGCCGTCCCGACTGGTCGCTCGCCCGGTTCCACGCACGGCTGGGCGACCAGCGGCGGCGGCTGGACGAACTGCGCGTCGACGACCTGGACGTCCGCTCCAGTTTCGCGGTGAGCTACGAGGCCCTGCGGTCCGGCACCGAGCCCGGCAGGGCGGAGTACAGCAGGACCGAGTCCGGCAGGACCGGGGCGGCCACGGCCTTCCGGTTGCTCGGCACGCTGGGCGTGCCCGAGTTCGGCGCCGAGTTGGTGGCCGCGCTGGTCGGCGTCGACCTGCGGACCGCGGAGGACGCGCTGGACGAACTGGTCGCCGTCCGCTTGGTGGAAGCGGTGGCCGAGGGCCGGTTCAAGATCCACGACCTGCTCCGGTTGTACGCCGCGGAGGTCGCCGAGCAGGAGTTGTCGGCGGACGAGCGGAACCACGCGCTGGCGCGGGCACTGGACTGGTACCTGGAACGTGGCCGCGCGGTCGTGGACGACCCCGACGACCCCGACGACCCCGCCGACGAGGCCGGGCCGTCACCCGACCGCACGGCCGCCTTGCAGTGGTTCGACACCGAGTTGCCGTGCCTGGTCGCCGCGGCCACCCACGCGTCGGCCCTCGAACCCGAGCCCGCCCGGTTCGTCATCGACCTGCTGGCCCTGGTCAAACCACTCGCCCACAAGCGCGGCTGCTGGCACGAACTGGAAGTGCTGTCGCGCCTGGCGCTCGATGTCGCCACCCGACTCGGTGACACCGCCGGTCAGCACGTCGCGCTCGCGACCCTCGCGTCCGTCGACTGGCGGGCGGGCCGGGTCGACGAGGCCAGGGAGAGCCTGCTCCGCGGCCTGGAGCTGGCACGTGCGGCCGGTGATCTCGAACTCGAAGTGCGCGCCGTGCACAACCTGGGCTGGCTCGGCATGCGCCAAGGCGACACGACCGGAGCGTTCGAGCACATGACCGCGGCCGTCGAGTTGCTCGGCGACCGCCGCGATTCGCCCATCACCGGAGTCCTGTGGCACAACCACGCGGAGATCCTGCTGCGCCTGGACCGTTGCGCGGAGGCACTGGACAGCTTCACCGTGTCCCTGGCCGCGCGGCGGGCGCGTGGTGATCGGCTGGGCGAGAGCATCACGCTGGCGGGTCTCGCGCGTGCGCACTGCCTGCTGGACCAGCAGGACCGGGCCCTCGCGGTGATCGACGAGGCGATCCGGCACTGCCAGGAGGTGGGCAACCAGGAGGACGAGTGGGAAGTCCTGCTCTGCCGCTCGGAGATCTGGTTGCGGCGCAACGACACCACCGCCGCCGTCACCGACCTGCACCGTGCGGCCGAACTCGCCGCCGCCGTGGGCGACCGGTACGGGCAGGCCGCGATCCTGCGCCAACGGGCCAGGGCACGCGCGGCCGAGGGCGACCGCACCGGCGCCGCACTGGACGCCCGCCGGGCCGAGGCACAGCTCGCCGCACCCGCCGTCCAACCCGACCCGGTGCTGGAGAAGCTGCTCAACCCGTGACGGCGTTCGGGCAACCCCGCCGTTCAGGCACGTGGTCGGAGCCGGTCGAACCGGAACGGGGCCAAGGCGTCGCTCCGGTCCTCGCCGAGCGCCTCGGCCGCGACCAGATCGCCGGCGTGCACGCTCAGGGTCGCGCCGCTGTGCGAGACGGCGAAGTGGAAGTTCGGCAGCTCGACCACCCGTCCCAGCACCGGCAGGCCGTCGCCGGGGATGGGGCGTTCACCCACCCGGACGCTTTCCACGGTCGCGGCTCGGGTTCCGGGGTAGAGCGCGCGGGCCGCGTCCAGCACCTCGTCGACCGCCGACTGGTCCACGGTGATCTCACCGGTGTCGGACACGTGGGCCGCCTCGTCGGTATCGGGGGTGTGCAGCAGCAGTCGTCCGGCGCCGTCCGGGCGGAGGTGGACGTGCGGTGCGTGGATGACACGGGACACCGAGACCGCGACCGGCGAGGTGTAGACGAGCACGCCGCGCGTGTTGCGCATCGGGAGAGCCAGCCCGGCGAGTTCGGCGATCCGGGCGGCCTGCGGCCCCGCGCAGTTGACGACCGCGTCCGCCGGGAGCCGCCGTCCTGAGGCGAGCTGAACAGCGCGCACTGAACCGGCGTTCACCTCCAGGCCGGTGACGGCGTCATCGCTCACTACCTCGGCGCCACGGGAGACGGCGTTCGAGAGCAGGTGACCGATCAGACGGGTCGGTTCGATCCAGCCCTCGCGCGGGAAGTAGGCGATCTCGTCGGCGGGCAGCCCGGCAGGGTCGATGTCGGGTTCGAGCTCCAGCGCCTCCGCCCGAGTGAGCCAACGCGCCTCGTACCCGAAGTCGAGGACGTCGGCGACCTTCTTGCGCAGCTCCTCGCGTTCGCTGTCGTCGGCGGTCCACTCCAGGTTGCCGCCCTCGTGGTACCAGTCGGCGCCGGGCACGTCGGCAGCCAGTCGCCGGTGAGCTTCCATGCTCTCGACGCTGAAGTCGTGGTACGACCGCGGTTTCTTGCCGCACGAGTTGGTCCACGAGAACGTCGCACCGGACGTCCCGCTCGCCGGCGCACCCGCATCCACCACAGTGACCCGGGCACCCCGTCGCGTGAGCGACGCGGTCACCGCCGCGCCGTAGACACCGGCACCGATCACGACGACCTGTTCGACCATGCTGACCAGTCTCCTGTTCTCGCAGGACTCCGACGGCGGTGAGTGGATCGGCGAAGACGAGCTGTGGCACGGCCCGGTCGCGCACCGGGCCGTGCGGGAAAGGCTGCCATTCCAGGATCGGCGAATCGTCCGGCGTTGTCTCCCTGGTTGTGCGAAGGCGAACCGGTCGGGGCACACCGGTTCGCGCCTGAAGCAGCCGTGACGCGGCCCGCCGGAGCGGGCCGCGTCCGTGCGGCGGTCAGTCCCGGTGAGCCACGCGGGGCCGGGGTGAGTTGGACGGCGCGGACGTCGGGCGTCAGTACACTCGGCCCAGGTGTGCACGATGCGCACACTCGGGGAGCCGGAGGGAGCATGGCCGAACCGCCGATCGGGCGTCGTGAGGACCACGGACCGCACTTCGTGCAGTCGGTGGCGCGGGCGTTGGCCGTCATGCGCTCCTTCACCGCGGCCCGGCCCAGGCAGTCCCTCGCGCAGGTCGCGCGGGAGACCGGGTTGGACCGCGCGACCGCGCGCCGGCTGCTGCTCACGCTCGCGGACCTAGGCTACGTGGCGGGCGACTCCCGGGGGTTCGAGCTCACGCCCCGCGTCCTCGAACTCGGCTACGCCTACCTGTCCGGCCTGTCGTTGCCCGAGATCGCGTACCCGCACCTGCGGAAGCTGGCGGGCGAGCTGAACGAGACCGCCGCGCTGGCCGTGCTGGACGGCGACGACATCGTGTACGTGGCGCTGGTGCCCAGCACCCGGCTGGCCACCGTGCGGATCAACATCGGCACCCGGTTCAAGGCCTACGCCACGTCGATGGGGCGGGTGCTGCTCGCGGGCCTGTCGCCGGCGGAGCTGGACGACTCCCTCGCCCGCCTGCGCCTGGAGACCCGCACCGACCGGACCGTTCGCACGGTCGACATGCTCCGCGAGGAGATCGACAAGGCCAGGGCGCAGGGCTGGGCGCTGGTCGACTCCGAGCTGGAGCACGGCCTGCGCGGCGCCGCCGCACCCGTGCGCGACCGGGCGGGCCGGGTCGTGGCGGCGGCGAACGTGTCGGTGCACGCGGGCCGCACCACCCCGGAACTCGTGGAACGCGAGTACGTGCCCTCGATCCTGCGCACCGTCCGCATGATCGAGGCCGACATGATGGGCCTGAACTGACGGGCCCGAACGACTACGCGGTGAGGTCGATCCAGCACTTGCCCGCGGTGGAGCGGACGGCGGCGAACGCGTCGGGCGCGGCGGCGAGGGGGAATCCCGGCCTCAGCACGCGGTGTGGTGCGACCGCGCCGTCCTCCAGTGCCGCGACGGTGCCGGCGAAGTCGGCCGGGTGGTCGTAGATCAGCGAGCCGACGAGCTTGAGCTGCCGGTAGACGATCGTCCACAGGGTCAGGTCCAACGGCTGCGCGCTGATCCCGATCAGCACCGCCGTGCCGCCGGGCGCGAGCCGGGACAGCGCGGGCGGCAGGGCGGCGGGCACGCCCGAGGTCTCGAACACGAAGTCGACGTCCCGCACCGCGTCGTCCGCGACCACCGCGCCGAGGGACACCGCCAGCTCCCGGCGTCCCTCATGAGGCTCGACCACGTGCGGCGTCACGCCGAGCGCGACCAGCGCCGCGCACAGGAACAGACCCTGCGACCCCGTCCCGACGACCAGGCACGAGTCGCCCGCCGCGATGCCCGCGCGGCGGATCGCGGCCCGCGCCACGGTCAGCGGCTCCGCGCACACCAGGTCCACCAACGCCACGTGCTCGGCCACCGGGAAGGTGAACGCGGCGGGCACCGCCACGCGTTCCGCGATCAGCCCCGGCACGCCGATCCCGATGACGACCCGGTTGACGCACGCCGAGGTGAACCCCGAGCGGCACGGCGGGCAGTCGAAACAGCAGTAGTTCGGCTCGATCGCCACCCGCTGCCCGACGCGCCGGTCGCGCACCCGCCCGCCGACCTCCACGATCTCGCCCACACCCTCGTGGCCGAGCACCCACGGCGTCCGGGGGACCGGCCTGCTGCCCGAGTACACGCCCAGGTCGGAGCCGCACAGCCCGACGCCGAGCACGCGCACCACCACCTGGTCCGGGCCGCACTCGGGTTCGGCGACGTCGACGAGCTCGACGATCCCCGGTCGGACCAACGCGGCGGCCTTCATGTCGGGCTCCTCTCGACTCGCATAGCGCACGAATGTGCACTATGCGCACATATCGACGAATGGTGCCGATGGTAGGTCGTCGGGCAACACACCTCAAGCACGTGGGCCCGCGACGTGGCCCCGCGCTCACCAGGTGATCAACAGGAAAGACAGCGGAAACAAGGTGTTGACGGTGCTCTGGAGCACACTTTACCGTCCCCATGCGTACTCAGCACGTTTGTGCGCATAGCGCACAGCTGGCCCCAGGCAAGCGACGCCCTTCAAAGGAGAAGATCGTGAACGCCTCTACCCCACCCCCGCCGCCGACGAACGCCAAGCGAACCCCGCGCAAGGCGGCGGCGAGCGGCTGGATCGGCAGCGCGCTGGAGTACTACGACTTCTTCATCTACGCGCAGGCCGCGGCACTGGTGTTCCCGAGCGTGTTCTTCGCCAAGGACAACCCGACGGTGGGCGTCATCGCCTCGCTCGCCACGTTCGGCGTCGGCTACGTCGCCCGGCCGTTCGGCGCGTTCGTGCTCGGGCACTGGGGTGACCGGCACGGCCGCAAGAACGTGCTGGTGCTGTGCATGTTGCTGATGGGCGTCTCGACGTTCCTGGTCGCACTGCTGCCGACCTACCAGTCCGTCGGCGTGCTGGCCCCGGCCCTGCTGGTCCTCCTCCGGCTCGTCCAGGGCTTCGCCGTCGGCGGCGAGATCTCCGGCGCCAGCGCCATGATCGTGGAACACGCGCCGTTCGGCCGGCGCGGCTTCTACGCGAGCTTCGCCCTCCAGGGCGTGCAGGCCGGGCAGATCATCGCGGCGGCGGTGTTCCTCCCGATGTCGATGATCCTGCCGAAGGACGCGTTCGAGTCGTGGGGCTGGCGGGTGCCGTTCCTGCTCAGCGCGCTCGTGGTGGTGGCGGGCTACGTGATCCGGCGCCGGGTCGACGAGACGCCCGCGTTCCAGGAGGAGAAGGAACGCGACGGGGTGCCCAAGGCGCCGATCGTGCAGGCCGTCCGGGAGAACGGGTCGGACATGCTGCGGGTGATCTGCATGGCGCTGATGAACGTCGTGCCGACGACCGCGACCGTCTTCGGGGCGACGTACGCGACCAACAAGGCCTACGGGCTCGGCTTCAGCACGACGACCTACCTGTGGATCTCGGTGGTCGGCAACGCCGTCGCCGTGCTGCTGATCCCGTTCGTCGGCAACCTCAGCGACCGCATCGGCCGCCGACCGTGCATCATCTTCGGCGCGTTGTCCTCCGGCGCGCTGTCCTACGCCTACCTGTGGGCGGTCAGCGAGCAGAACGTCGGGTTGGCGTTCGCCTTCGCCATCCTCATGTGGGGCGTGGTGTACCAGGGCTACAACGCGGTGTTCCCGTCCTTCTACCAGGAACTGTTCCCGACCAGGACGCGGGTCACCGGGTTCGCCGTGTCGCAGAACATCGGCACCGCGATCACCGCGTTCCTGCCGACCGTCTACGCGATCGTGGCCCCGCCCGGCGCGAACGTGCCGCTCATCGTCGGCACCTTCACGTTCGGCTGCGCGGTCATCGCCGCACTCGCCGCCCTGTCGGCGCGCGAGACGTTCCGGATCCGCCTGGACGACCTCGGCGTCAAGGACGCCACACCGCTCGCCCAAGAGGACTACAACCGGCTGCGCGCCGCAGCCGCCGCCGTCTGAGCCGAGAGGGGAAACCAAGCCCATGCCCGACCGCCCGAGGACCCGGCGCGGCATCGCCACCGTCTGCCTGTCCGGCACGCTGGAGGACAAACTGACCGCCGCCGCCGACGCCGGGTTCGACGGGGTGGAGATCTTCGAGAACGATCTGATCGCCGCACCGTCCACACCCGACGAGATCCGGCGGCGGTGCGCCGACCTCGGGCTGTCGATCGACCTCTACCAGCCGTTCCGGGATTTCGAGGCGGTTCCTGACGCGGTGTTCGAACGCAACCTGCGCCGCGCCGAGCACAAGTTCGCGTTGATGCGGCAGCTCGGCGCGGACACCGTGCTGGTCTGCTCGTCGGTCTCGCCGGACGCGGTGGACGACGACGACCTGGCCGCCGGGCAACTGCACGTGCTCGGCGAACGCGCGGCCGAGCACGGGATCCGCGTGGCGTACGAGGCGTTGGCGTGGGGCCGGTTCGTGAGCACGTGGGACCACTCGTGGCGGATCGTCGCCCGTGCCGACCACCCGGCCGTCGGCCTGTGCCTGGACAGCTTCCACGTGCTGTCCCGCACCTCCGACATCGCCGGTATCGCGGACATCCCCGCCGAGAAGCTGTTCTTCCTGCAACTGGCCGACGCGCCACGGCTGGACATGAACGTGCTGCAGTGGAGCCGCCACCACCGGCTGTTCCCCGGTCAGGGCGCGTTCGACCTGCCCGACTTCCTCGACCACGTGCTGCGCGCGGGCTACGCCGGGCCGTGGTCGCTGGAGGTCTTCAACGACATCTTCCGCCAGGCCGAGCCACGCCGGACGGCGGTGGACGCGTTCCGGTCGTTGCTGCACCTGGAGGAGGCGCACGGGCTGCGGTCGGGCACGGCGAGCTTGCCGGCCGCGCCGGAGTTGGCCGGTCACGCCTTCACCGAACTGGTCGTTGACCAGGACTCCGGGGCGCGGGTCGGCGCAGTGCTGGCCACGTTGGGGTTCGCGCACACCGGGCAGCACCGGTCCAAGCCCGTTCAGCTCTGGCGGCAGGGCGAGGCCCGCGTGCTGGTCAACGCGACCCGCCCGGACGAGACCGCCGAGATCGGCGCGCTGGGCCTGGAGAGCGCGGACCCGACGCGCTCGGCGGAACGGGCGGAGGCGCTGCTCGCGCCCGTGCTGCCGCGCACCCGTGGCGGGACGGAGGCCGACCTGTCCGCGATCGCCGCGCCGGACGGGACGTCGCTGTTCTTCTGCCGCACCGAAGCCGACTGGCTGTCGGACTTCACGCCAACCGGCGCGGGGGCGGGCACAGTGGACGCGGGTACGGGGGTGGGGCTGACCCGCACCGACCACGTCACCCTCGCCCAGCCGTTCGACGCCTTCGACGAGGCGACCCTGTTCTACCGCTCGGTGCTCGGCCTGGAACCGCATGACGACGCGGAGTACGCCGCGCCGTTCGGCCTGGTGCGCAGCCGGTCCGTCGGCGACGCGGCCGGGACCGTGCGGATCATGTTGACCGGCACGCTCCTCCGCCGTGGCGACTGGGCTCCCGGCGTGCCCGATCCGCAGCACGTCGCCTTCGCCACGGACGACATCTTCGCCTGCGCGGCGGCCATGCGCGCGCTCGGCGCACCACTGCTGTCCATTTCGGACAACTACTACGCCGACCTCGACGCGAGGCTGGCCCCCGACCCCGGCCTGTTGACCAGGATGCGCGAGCACGGCGTCCTGTACGACCGCGACCAGCACGGCGAGTTCTTCCACCTCTACACCGAACTGGTCGGCTCGCGGGTCTTCTTCGAGGTGGTGCAACGCATCGGCGGCTACGCGGGCTACGGCGCCGTCAACGCCCCGGTCCGCATGGCCGCCCACCGCCGCCACCGCCTCGCCCGCACCGGCTGACCCGGTCTGGTCGGGACCCCGCGGGTCGATCGGTAGCCGATAACCGGTCCCATCGGCCGATCAATTCTGATCGCTTTTGATCGAAGGGGCCCGGTGGTCGATCGGACTGAGCGGATGCTCAGGACGACGAGCGGACGATCAGCTGGGGCTCTATCACTATGCGGTGCGCGGGTCGGTGCGGATCGGGGTCGCGCAGGCGTGCGGCGAGCAGCGTCACGGCGGCCCGGCCCACGGCGGCCTTCGGCGGCCGGATCGCGGTCAGCGGCGGGTCGGACAGCTCGGCCCACTCGTCGTCGTAGGTGACCAGCGCCAGGTCCTCCGGCACCCTGATCCCGCGCTCCTGGCAGCGCTCCACCAGCGAGATCGCCTCCGGGTCCGAGTGCACGACCAGCGCCGTCGTGCCGGAGTCGAGGCAGGAGTCCAGCAGGGCGTCGAGGGTGACCGGCCAGCCGGCGTCCCGCTGGTCCACCGTGCGCACGTCGGGGGTGCCGTCGATCGGGAGGCCGAGCCGTTCGCACGCCTCACGCCAGCCCTGCCGGACGTGCGGTGCGGTCGGGCTCGCCAGCGTCGTGCTCAACCCGATGCGCCGGTGGCCGAGTTCGGCGAGGTGGCGCACGGCGATCGCGGCGCCGCGCACGTGATCGCTCACCACGGACTCGACCGAGTCGCGGTAGCGGTCGGCGGGCGTCCGCTCGATCAGCACCACGGGCACGTCCACCGACTGCAGCCACCGCACCAGGGCCTCGCCCTCGTCGCCGGTGGTCGTCGGGACCACCAGCAGGCCGTCCACGCCGACCGTCTCGACCAGCCGGGCGAGTTGGCGGCGCTCGTCGGCGGCCTCGTAAGTCGCGCCGCGCAACACGATCCGCACGTCCGCCTCGGCCGCCGCCTCGCGCGCGCCCTTGATCACGTCCGGGTAGTAGTAGTCCAGCGACGGGACCACCATGCCCACGGTCAGCTGCTCGGAACGGTCCCGGGGCCGCGGTGCGGGCAGCCGGCGCTCGACCACGGGCAGGGCGCTGCCGTTCGGCTCGGTCGCGTACCCCTGCGGCCGGACGCCGGCCGGTCCGGTCGCGGTGACCGTGGCGCCGCCCCGGACCCGCCGCACCAGGCCCTGCTCGGCCAGCAGGGAGATGTCGCGGCGCACGGTGATCGCCGAGACGTCCAGCTCGTCGGCGAGGTCGTGCACGCGCACGGTGCCGCGCCGGCGCAGCAGCTCCACGACCTTGGCGCGCCGCTCCGAGGGCAACATGGCGGACGGTTCCGACGTCGTCATGCGGACACCTCCACCGTGATCACGAGGCCGCCTCGCGCCGTGTCGGGCAGGTGCAGCTCCAACCGGGTCAGATTGTCCCCCCAGACACTCGTGAGCAGCGGGTCGTCGAGTTCGCGAACGGTGAGGTCGGCCGACGCCAGGCTCGGATCCCAGGCGAGGAGCGTAGCGCGCGTCTCACCTGGCGGATGGACTACCAGACGCCCCGGTGAGTCGTGCGTGACGCGGCCGGCGAGCAGGTAGTGCAGCGTCGACGGCACGCCGCCGTCGGTGAAGTCCCACTCGTCCTCGACCGTCACCCGCTGCCGATCGCGGTGCAGGGTCGCGGTGCGCCACCAGGACCGCAGCGCGGGCACGGGGTAGGCGGGGGCGAGGTCCATCCGCACGCGGTACCGGTCGGGGGTGTCCTCGACGGTGACGTCGCGGGCGCGGTGGTCGCGTCCGGCGACCTGGGGCGTGCCGCGCACCTCGGGGACGCTGTGCCAGCTGCTCTGCATCGTCCAGATGTCGTAGCGGTCGGGGCCGAACGTCTGCGCGGTGTAGGTCGGGCGGCCGGCGTCGACCACGACGGGCACGCCGTCCACCGCCACGATCACGCTGCCGACGTCGTTGTGGTTGTGGTTCTCGCCGTTGTGCCCGCCTTTGACGACGAGGGTCGGCCCGGCGTTCGACCCGGCGGCGACGCGGGCGACACCGACCTGCGTGCCCGGCAGCCAGACGCTCCCGACCAGCGGTTCGGCTGCCTGGTCGGGCAGCGGGGTGGCGAGGTCGCGGAGCGCGCGCCCCAGCTCGTGGTCCGGGATCGTGGTGGCCCGCTGGGCGGCGGCGTGGCGTTCCGCGTCCCGGTCGCCGATGCGTCGGGCCCACAGCTGCGGCACGTGCCACGGCTGACCTGCGGGCGGCTTGGCGCGGGCGTCGGCGAAGTTGACGTACCAGGGGCCGCCGAGGTGCATCCGGTGCGGGAAGCGGACGGTCTCGCGCACCACGGGCACCTCGACCGCCGACAACGCGCCGCCGGTGGCGTGCTCCAGGACGTCGAGGGCTTCGAGCGCGCGGCACGCGCCGTTCCACCAGTACTCGTAGCCCTCGTCGATCGAGCCGTCCGGTGGCAGCGCGGCGAGGTAGCGGTCGATGGCGCGCACGGTCCCGGCGACGATCCGGGCGCGGTCGGTGACGTCGCCGACCAGGCGCAGGGCCGCGACCATGACGTTGCCGCAGATCCACGGGCACCAGTTGTGCACGTCGCCGTCGAGGCCGAGCCAGTGCCAGTCGTGGCGCGTGGTGAACGGGTCGAGCACGCGGATGCGCACCTCGCGGCGCACGCGGGCGCGCAGGCCGGGCCACCGGACGTCGAGCCGGTCGCCGAGCACGTGGTCGAGCCAGGCCAGCTGCGCGGCGACGCCCGCCGCGCCGAGGTCCAGGTACGGGACGTCGGGGTCGGGCACGACGGTGCCGCGGGTCCGGTGGTGCTCCTCGTGGGCGGACCAGCACCAGGTGCTGCGTTCGCACAGGAGGACGACACCGTCCGCCACCTCGTCCAGCCAGTCGTCGTTGTCGAGGACGAGGGCGGCGAGGGCCGCTCGGGTGAGGCGGTCGTCGTGCTCGAACACCGGGGTCTCGTAGCCGGTCCGGTTGCCGTCGCGGAAGTAGCGGGCGTACCGGGACGCGGTCGCCTGCGGCCACGGCGTGCCACGCTCGGCACGGGCCTGGTCGAGGACCGAGGCCAGCCGTGCCGCGGCGGTCGGCGGCCACCGCTCGGGGTCGCCGAGCGGTGGAAGGGCTGTCGCGGGCGGCCGGAGCAGGTCCACGAGAGCCGACGTCTCCGCCCTGGCGCCCCACACGGCCCCTAACGGACCTGCCGCGCTCGCGTTCGTCGTCATCTCGGTCCGCCTTTGCTCACTCCCGCGATCATTCTGATCGTAACTGTTCGAAACAAGTCTTGACTTGAAAAATTTGATCACACATGATTCGGCCCACTGTTCGAGCGTTCCGGCCCGCAAAGGATTCCGCGTGACCGACGGACCACGACGACCCGAGGCCCTGCTGGTCATGGAACCGGCGCACTTCCGGGTCCAGTTCCAGCAGGCGCAGTTGGACCGGCTCGACCGCCTCGTCGGCTTGGCCGACCCGATCTCGACCGACGAACTCGACTCGCCCGCCGTGCGGAGCAGGCTGCGTGACGTCGAAGTGCTGCTGACCTCGTGGGGCTGCCCGACGCTGACCGCCGACCGCCTCGCCGCGGCGCCCCAGCTCCGCGCGATCTTCCACTGCGCGGGCACCGTCCGGCCCCTGATCACCGACGAGGTGTGGCGGCGGCAGATCCTCGTTACCAACGCGGCCGACGAGAACGCCATCCCGGTCGCCGAGTTCACCCTCGCCGCGATCGTGTTCGCCGGCAAGAAGGCGCCCTTCCTCGCCCAGGACGCCCGCAAGCACCGCGACGACTGGTCCTACGCGTCCAAGCGCGGCGAACTGTCCAACCGGGACCGCACGATCGGCGTCGTCGGCTACTCGCGCGTCGGCCGCCGGGTCGTCGACCGGCTGCGCACGCTCGACGTGACGGTCCTGGTGACCGACCCGTACGCGAACGCGGCGCAGGTGGCGGCGGCCGGGGCGCGGCTGGTCGAGCTGCCCGAGCTGCTGCGGGCCAGCGACGTGCTCACGCTGCACGTGCCCGCGCTGCGCTCCACGCGCCACCTGATCGGAGCCGAGGAGCTGGCGCTGCTGCGCGACGGCGCGACGATCGTGAACACCGCGCGCGGCGCCGTCGTGGACACCGCGGCCCTCGAACGGGAGTGCGCCACCGGGCGGCTCGACGCGATCCTCGACGTCACCGACCCGGAGCCGCTGCCCGCCGACTCGATCCTCTACGACCTGCCCAACGTGATGATCACCCCGCACATCGCGGGCTCGCTCGGCTCGGAGACCCGGCGGATGAGCGACAGCGCGATCGACGAGCTGGAGCGCTACCTGTCCGGCCGTCCGCCCCGTGCCGCCGTCACGCCGGACACGTTCGGGATGAGCGCGTGAGCGCCGGGCTCGCGCCGATCACGGGCTGGACCCGTGACCGGTGGGCGGGACTGGCCGACCGGATGCTGCTCGACGTCCGCCCGCACGCCTCGGCGAAGCACGCCCGGATCACACCGCCGGGAGCGCCCGGCGGCTACGGCACCGCCGTCGACGGCCTGGAGGGGTTCGCCCGCACGTTCCTGCTCGCGGGCTTCCGCCTCGCGGGCGAGGGTGGACGCGACCCGCACGGGCTGGCCGAGTGGTACGCGCAGGGCCTCGAAGCGGGCACCGACCCGGCCTCCGAGGAGCGCTGGCCGCGTCCCGAGGAGGACGCGCAGGCCAAGGTCGAGGCCGCCTCGATCGCGCTGATCCTCGACCTGACCCGGCCCTGGCTGTGGGACCGGCTGACCGACTCCGTCCGCGACCGCGTGGTCGACTACCTCTCCGCCGTGGTCGGCGACGACACCTACCCCCGGTGCAACTGGGTGTGGTTCCGGATCGTGGTTGAAACGTTCCTCCGCTCGGTCGGCGGACCGTGGCGGGCCGAGGACGTCGAGTCCGACCTGGCCGCGCACGACTCCTTCTACCGCGGTGACGGGTGGTTCGCCGACGGCGACGAGCGGTCGTTCGACCACTACTGCGGCTGGGCGCTCCACCTCTACCCGGTGCTGTGGGCGCGGATGCGGGGCGCGGCGGACCTCGCCGGCGACCGCACGGCCCTGGACGTCGGCAGGCTCGACCGCTTCCTCGTGGACTACGTGCGCCTCATCGGCGCGGACGGCGCACCGCTGGTGCAGGGCCGCAGCCTGGTCTACCGGTTCGCGGCAGCGGCGCCGCTGTGGGCGGGCGCGATCGCGGGCGTCGACTCGACCGCGCCCGGCCTGCTGCGCCGTGCCGCGTCCGGGATCGTGGGGCACTTCGCCGACCGGGGCGCGCCGGACGAACGCGGCCTGCTGACCCTCGGTTGGTACGACGAGTGGCGTCAGATGGCACAGAGCTACTCGGGACCGTCCTCGCCGTACTGGGCCGCGAAGGGAATGCTCGGGTTGGCTCTCCCGGCGGACCACCCGGTGTGGACGGCGGTCGAGGAGCCGCTCCCCGTGGAGCGGGAGGACCGGGCTTGGGTCGCCTCCCCGCCCGGGTGGCTCGTCTCGGCCACTCGCGTGGACGGTGTCGTCCGGGTCGTCAACCACGGCACGGACCACGCGGTCGTCGGCGCGCCGGTCGGGGACTCGCCGCTCTACACGCGCCTCGGGTACTCGACGGCCACGGCTCCGCTGCTGTCGGAACGGGCGTGGACGTCGCCGGTGGACCAGTCGGTGGTCCTGCTGGACGCGGCGGGCACGGTCACGCACCGCGCGGGTATGCGGACGTTGAGCGTCGAGCAGGTCGGGGACGCCGTGGTCGGCGCGTCCGAGGCCCGTGTCCACTGGCTCGACGCGGAACCCGGACAACGTGATCACGGATCAGGACGCCAAGGCGTGGCGCGGGATGTCGCCGTGGTCACGACGCTGTCGGTCGTACGCGGGCCGTGGGAGGTGCGGTGCGTGCGGGTGGACCCGTTGCCCGACCCGCCGCCGTCGCCGCCGGACGCGTCGCGTGAAGCGACCGCGCTGCGGATCGGCGGCTGGCCCCTGGCCGGTGACGGCCCTGCCGTCGTGCGGGAACCCGGTCGGGCCGAGGTGCGGTCCGGGGATCTGCGCTCGGTGATCGTGGCCGGACCCGGCCTGGACCGACTCGGTGTCCACACCGAGGACGACGCGAGCCCGTTGGGCGCGCACAGCGCCACCCCGTGGGCAGCGGGAGCGGTGACGCCCGGCAGCTGGACTGCCGCGGCCATCGGACTGGGCGCGGGCAGCCTGCCCGACAACGCCCCGGAGATCGTGCTGGACGAGGCGGCCCGCCAAGTGGTGGTTCGTTGGCCGGACGGTAGCTCGACCGCGGCGGACCTGCCGCACCACGACAGTTGAGGTTGGGAAGGAGACGGGATCAATGGTGACTCCGAACAAGCACCGCGGGGGCGGGCGGCCGGGCCGGTTCCGCAGGGCGCTGGTCGCGCTCACCGCGGTGGCACTGGTCACCGCAGGCTGCGGGTCGGGCGGCGAGGCCGCCGAAGAGAGCGGACCCGTCACGCTGACCGTGTCGGTCTGGAACCTGGCGGCCACGCCCGAGTTCCAGGCGGTGTTCGACGCCTTCGAGAAGGCCAACCCCGACGTGACGGTGCAGCCGGTCGACATCCTCGCCGAGGACTACCCCGCGAAGGTCACCACGATGCTCGCGGGCGGTGACACCACCGACGTGATCACCATGAAGAACGTCACGGACTACTCCCGCTACGCCAGCCGCGGCCAGCTCGCCGACGTCACCGACCTGGTGAAGAGCAAGCAGGACCTCAAGCTCGCCGGCCTGGAGGCGTTCGACGTCGAGGGCAAGTACTTCGCGATGCCCTACCGCAACGACTACTGGGTGCTGTACTACAACAAGAAGATGTTCGACGCGGCGGGCATCGCCCACCCGGACAAGCTGACCTGGGACCAGTACGCGGAGATCGCCAAGAAGCTCACCAAGGGCGAGGGCGAGCAGAAGGTCTACGGCACCTACCACCACACGTGGCGCTCGGTCGTGCAGGCCATCTCGGCGGCGCAGAACGACGGCGACCAGATCACCGGCGACTTCGAGTTCTTCAAGGACCAGTACGAGATGGCGCTCGACGTGCAGAAGGCCGGCGCCACGCTCGACTTCGGCAGTGCCAAGCAGGCCAGCTACCGCACCATGTTCGAGACCGAGAAGACCGCGATGATGCCGATGGGCACCTGGTACGTGGCGGGCATCCTGAAGAACAAGGCCGAGGGCAAGACCGCCGTCGACTGGGGCATCGCGCCCATGCCGCAGAAGCCCGGCGCGTCGGGCGTCACGACGTTCGGCTCGCCGACCGCGTTCGCGGTCAACAAGAACGCCAAGCACACCGCCACCGCGAAGAAGTTCGTGGAGTTCGCGGCGGGTCTCGAAGGCGCGAAGGCGATCACGAAGGTCGGCGTCGTGCCGTCGTTGCAGAGCCCCGAGATCACCCAGGAGTACGCGGCACTGGAGGGCATGCCGAGCGACGAGCTGGCCAAGACGGCACTCGCGCCCGACAAGACCGTCCTGGAGATGCCGGTCAGCGAGCACACTTCCGACGTGGACACGATCCTCAAGGAGGAGCACGAACTGATCATGGTGGGGGAGAAGTCGGTCGAGGACGGCATCGCGTCCATGCGCGACCGCGTCAAGAAGGTCCTCGACTAGTACCGGTTCCCCGTCCAGCCAGGATCCAGGTCGAGACCGCCGACACCAGCACGAGGACGAGATGGCTAACGCAGTGACCGAGGCGCCGCGGGGTGCACCGCCCCGCGGCTCGGCGCAAAAGCGCCGGAAGCGTCGCAACACCCTCATCGGGTGGAGCTTCATCCTCCCGAACTTCGTCGGGTTCGCCCTGTTCACCCTCGTGCCGGTGATCGCGGCGTTCGCCCTGGCGTTCCTGGAGTGGGACTCCTACAGCGCCCCTGAGTGGGTCGGCCTGGACAACTTCGCCGAGATGCTGGAAGACGAGAACTTCCGCGTCGCGCTGGGCAACACGCTGTACTACGCGGCGGGGCACATCCCGCTCACCCTGATGGCCGCTCTCGGGCTGGCCATCGTGCTCAACGGGAAGCTCCGCGGTGTGGGGTTCTTCCGCACCGCGGCCTTCTTCCCCTACGTCACGTCGCTGGTCGCGGTGGCCGTGGTGTGGCGGATGCTGTTCAACCCCACGGCCGGGCCGGTCAACCAGTTCCTCGCCGCGGTCGGCTTCAGCGACCTGCCGACCTGGCTGTCGAGCACCGACTGGGCCATGCCCGCGGTGATCGTCACCAGCGTGTGGCGGGACATGGGCTACTACATGGTGCTCTACCTCGCCGGCCTCCAGTCGATCCCGGAGGAGTACTACGAGGCCGCGCGGATGGACGGCGCGAACGCGTGGCACCGGTTCTGGCACATCACGCTGCCGTCACTGCGGCCGACCACGTTCTTCGTGCTGGTCATGCTGACGATCCAGAGTTTCAAGATCCTCGACCTGATCGTGGTGATGACCGACGGCGGGCCGGGTCGCAGCACGCTCGTGCTCGCCCAGCTCGTCTACCGGGAGGGCATCGTCGAGGGCCACTTCGGCTACTCGTCGGCGATCGCGCTGGTGCTGTTCGTCATCGTGCTGAGCGTGACCGTCGTCCAGTTCCGCCTCAACGAGCGGAGGAACCGCTGATGACCGCGTTGCGCACCGCACCGGAACCGACCGCGCGCCCGGTCGGGCCGCCGCCCGCGACGAAGCCGCGCGAACGCGGTTCGCGCTTCGTCCGGCCGGTGGCGACCTACACCGCCCTGATCGTGGTGGCGGCACTCGTGCTCGTGCCGTTCGCGTGGATGGTGTCCTCGTCGCTCAAGCGCGACAACGAGGTCCTCACCGTGCCGATCCAGTGGATCCCCGAGGAGTTCCGCTGGTCGAACTTCGTGGAGATCTGGGACCGCATCCCGCTGGCCACCTACCTGGGCAACTCGGCGTTCCTCGCGCTGACGATCACCCTGCTCCAGCTGCTGACCGGCAGCTTCGCCGCCTACGGGTTCGCCAAGGTGAAGTTCCCCGGGCGGGACGCGCTGTTCGTGGCCTACATCGCCACGATCGCCGTGCCGTGGCAGGCGTACATGGTGCCGCAGTACATCATGATGCAGAACGCGGGCCTGACCAACACGTACTGGTCGATCATCCTGCTGCAGGCGTTCGGCGCGTTCGGCGTGTTCCTGATGCGGCAGTACTACACGACGATCCCGGACGAGCTGTGCGAGGCGGCGAGGATGGACGGGCTGACCGAGTACGGGATCTACTGGCGGATCATCCTGCCGCTGTCGAAACCGGCGCTGGCCAGCCTGGCGCTGCTGACGTTCGTCAACACGTGGAACGACTACATGGGTCCGTTCATCTACCTGACCAGCAACGAGCTGTGGACCGTCCAGTTGGGCATCCGCTCGTTCGTCGGCCAGTACGACGCGGAGTTCGCCATGATCATGACCGGTGCGGTGGTGTCGGTGCTGCCGATCCTCGTGGTGTTCCTGCTGGGGCAGCGGTACTTCATCCGCGGCATCGCGACGAGCGGGCTGAAGGGGTGAGCGGGGTGGCCGCGCGACTGCTGCGCCCCGCCTCCCAGGAGACCTACGAGAAGGTCTTCGGGATGGTGTACGTCGGCCTGATGGCCAACGTGCTGCTCGCGGTGAGCTGTGCCCCGCTGCTGCTGGCGCTGGCCGTCGTGCGGGACCCGCTCGCGTCGTGGCCGTTCTTCGTCGTGCTGTCGGGGTTCTGCGCGCCGGCGTTGGCCGGGGTGTTCGGCTGCTTCGCGGCCCTCGGCTCGGGAGCGGCGTCGGAGGTGTGGCGGCCGTTCCGGGACGCCTACCGGCGTGCGTTCGGGCGCGCCCTGGCGGTGTGGTTCGGTGGCGCGGCCGTGTTGGTGGTGCTGGGTTTCGACGCGGTCATCGTGGCCCGCACCGCCTGGGGGCCGGCGCTGGCGCCGTTCTTCGTCACGGCGGCCGTGCTGGTCGTGTCGACGGTGGTGGCCGTGATCGTCGTCCTCGCCACCGCGGAGACCCCGGTCCGGCTGCGCGACGTCGTCTGGCCGTGCCTGTGCCTGGTGGCACGGCGCTGGTACCTCGCCGCCGCGAACGCGGTCGTGCTCGGGCTCGCCGTCGCGGTGGTCTCGGTCCAGCCGGTCGTGGGCCTGTTCGTGGCCTGCGCCCCGTTGCTCTACGTCGTGTTCGGCAACACCCGCGCGACCGTCGCGCCGCTGTCGGAGCGGTAGCCGGCGCGACCCGACCGCGTACCTGCGGACGTCCAGTCGGAACAAGTGGTAAGCGCTTTCCGGACAGGAGATCAACGTCGATGAACCGGTTCCGAACAGCCCGAAGACTCCTCCACCTCGGTCTGGCCGTCACGGTGGCGGGCGCGCTCGCCGCCGCCGGTCCGCCCGCGGCCGTCGCCCAAACGGCGGAAATCCAGTCCGTCACGGTCCGGCCCGACCCGTCCTACCAGCAGCCCGCGTTCGAGGGCTGGGGCACGAGCCTGGTCTGGTTCGCCAACGTCACCGGCGGATACCCCGACGAGATCCGCAACCGTTTGGCGGACCTGCTGTTCGGCGACGACGGGCTGCGGCTCAACATCGCCCGCTACAACATCGGCGGCGGCAACGCGCCGGACGTCCGCAAGGACTACATGAAGGTCGGCGCGACGATGCCGGGCTTCTGGCGGGCGCCGGAGGGCACCACGCGCGAGGACATGGACTGGTGGGACCCGGACAACCCGGACCACTGGAACTGGGACGCGGACGCCAACCAGCGGTGGTGGATCGACAAGATCAAGGACAAGGTGGACCACTGGGAGGCGTTCAGCAACTCGCCGCCGTGGTTCCAGACGGTCAGCGGGTACGTGTCCGGCGGGTTCGACTCCAACGCCGACCAGATCCGCGCCGACAAGGTGGACGAGTTCGCCACCTACCTGGTCCGGGTGTCCGAGCACATCGAGCGGACCCACGGCATCGAGATCGACACCATCGACCCGCTCAACGAGCCGAACACCAACTACTGGGGCACCCAGCTCGGTCCCGACGGCCAGCCGACGGGCGGTCGGCAGGAGGGCGCGCACGCCGGACCGGCACTCCAGCAGAGCGTCGTGCTCGCCCTCAAGCGGGCGCTGCAGGAGTCCGAGCTCGGCTCACGACTGTCCGCAATGGACGAGACGAACCCGGGGATCTTCAGCACCAACTGGAACGCCTACAGCGCCGAGGCGCGTGCCGCCGTGGACCAGCTCAACGTGCACACGTACGGCACCGGCAACCGGACGTCCGCGCGGGACATCGCCAAGGGCGCGGGCAAGCCGCTCTGGATGAGCGAGGTCGACGGCACCTGGGGCAACGGCAACAGCTTCACCAGCATGGAGCCGGGGCTGGGCATCGCCGAGCGGATCGTCGGCGACATGCGTGAGCTGGAGCCGTCCGCGTGGGTGCTGTGGCAGCCCATCGAGGACTACAACCCGCAGCACGCGGCCGGGAAGAACTGGGGCAGCATCCAGATCCCGTTCGACTGCGCCGCCGACGCCACCCCCGAGACGTGCCCGATCCGCACGAACACGAAGTTCAACACGATCCGGAACTTCACCCACTTCGTGCGCCCCGGTGACCACGTGGTCAAGGTGGACGACACGTCGAGCCTCGCCGCCGTGTCCGCCGACGGCAAGTCCACCACCGTCGTCCACGTCAACAGCTCGGACCGGCAGCGCGCCGTGACGCTCGACCTGTCGCGGTTCGGCGTGGTCGGGCCGCACGCCTCGGTCACCCCCGTGGTGTCCGACGTCAACGGCGCCCTGGTGCGCGGCACGCCGGTCCTGGTGCGTGACCGCTCTGCCACGCTCACGGTGCCGGCCAAGTCGGTGACCACGTTCGTGGTGGACCGGGTCCGTGGTGTGGCGAAGGACGCGGCGCTGGTCCAGCCCGAGCACGTCTACGGCCTGACCGGTGCGCACAGCGGCAAGGCGCTGGTGCCGGCGGCCGACGGCGGTTCGGTGGTGATCCGCACGGCCGACCAGTCGGACGCGAGCGCGTTGTGGCGGGTCGAGCGGGTCGCCAAGGGCGTGGGCAACCGTGACCGTTACACGGTGTCGCACGCGGTGAGCGGGCGGCGGCTGGCGGAGCGCGGGGGCGGCCTCGTGCTCGAACCGGCCGGGGGAGAGGACCCCGCGGCCCAGTGGGTCATGTCCACGACCGGCGACGGCAGCTACACGTTCGTCAACGCCGCCACCGGCCGGCTGTTCGACGTGACCGGCCAGGCCACCGGGGACGGCGCGCCGGTGGGCCTCTACCTCCCGTCGTCCGGGGCGAACCAGCGGTGGGCCGTGGTGGACCGGACGGTGCTCGGGGCGCAGGACGCGGCGGTGTTCACGGTGCCGGGTCTGGCGCCCGTGCTGCCGCCGACCGTGCCCGCGACCCTGCGTGACGGCGTGGGCGGTGCGCTGCCCGTGACGTGGCAGCCGGTGCCCGTGGAACGGTGGGCGCGACCGGGGACGGTGCGGGTGCCGGGTACGGCGACCGACCCGCTCGGCCGGGCGTTCCGCACCACGGCGGTCGTCACGGTCGACACCATCGCCTCGACCCGGCCCGCGCGGGCGAAGGCGTACGTCGGCGGGACGCCCACGCTGCCCGCCACCGTCACCGGGGTCGGCACACGTGGTGGGACCACGGAACTCCCGGTGACGTGGAACGCCCCGGCCTTCACCGAACCGGGCGTGACGACGGTCCACGGCACGGCACGGGTGGTCGACGGTTCCTCCGTCGCCGCGACGGCACAGGTGCAGGTGACCGCACCGGTCGAGGTCAACGCGGCGCTGGACAGCGGCGTGGTGGCCTCGGCCACCTACACCGAGAACGGCTACTCAGCCGACCGCCTCCGCAACGGCGTCACGACCGACAAGGCGTGGTCCAACTGGAGGTCGGGGACGAAGAACCCGTCGGACACGCTCACGTTCCAGCTGCCGCAGCGTCGCGACATCAGCCGCGTCGTCGTGCACTTCCACCGCGACAACGGCTCGACCGCGAGCTACGCGCAGTCGCTCCGGGTGCAGGTCCGGGACTCCGGCGGCACGTGGGTCGACACCGGTGGCGAGGTGCCGGTCATCGGTGACGGCGCGCCCGCGCCCGTGGTGGAGGCGCCGGTGCGGGCGTCGGCCGCCGACGCGGTCCGGGTGGTGCTGACCGCACGTCCGGCGATGTACATGACGGTCAGCGAGATCGAGGTGTTCGCCAAGGCGCCCGGGAAGTCGTCGGAGGCCTCGGCGGCACAGCTCTTCGTCGACGGCGCACCGATCGCCGGCTTCGACCCGGACACGACGGACTACCGGGTCGACGGACGCCGGGGCGTGGTGTCCGCGACCGCCGCCGACCCGTACGCGGCGGTGGAAGTGCGGCAGGCCGACCGTTCCGACGGGACCGCGACGGTGACCGTGACCAGCGAGGACGGGACCGCGCAACACCGGTACACCATCCGTTTCCGGCGTTGACCGGGGTGGGCGGTGTGGTCTCGTCCGACCACACCGCCCTAGTCCACGGGACCGCGCAGGGTCAGCACCACCCGCAGCACGTGCTCGACGGCGGTCGGGAACACCGCACCGCGCAACTCACCGCGAGTGGCGAGGTTGCGGGAGGCGAACTCCAGCATGCGATCCGCACCCATCCGCCGGACGACGAGCGCGGCGATCTCCTCCAGGTCGAGATCGGGGTTGTCCAGGCGGGTCAGGGCGAACTCGACGACGAGCTCCTCGTCCGTCATGTTCCCTCCTCCCAACCCCGTCGAGCGTAGTTCAGATTGGAGTCGCCGTCCGGCGACCGAGTCTCAGGTCCGCGCGATCGACTGCAGGAAAGGCAACCCGGGGAGTCGGTCCGGGCCGTAGAGGAAGCTCGACAGCAGGACGACCAGCCAAGGGACCTGTGGACCGGCCAGTTGCAGCGGCTCTGCGTCGTTGAAGATCAGGTAGCAGACGCTGTTGAGCATGTCGGCGTTGAAGTCCACCACAGCCGGGTGCGGGAATCGCAACCACCTGCCGTGGGCGAAGCACATGGTGCAGTAGGTCGTCACGACCACGCGTGCCGGGCAGTGCTCTCGCCACTGGGGCGCGGCCTGTTCCTCCGCGCGCCGTTTGGCGAGGGAATTTCCCATCGCGTTGACCGCCAGGCCGGCCGCGACGAACAGGGGCGACCCGAGGAAGAAACCGCTGGTCTGCCGGTAAGTGACGTCCATGCCGTAGAACCGGGCGTAGCCGAGCGTGAGATCGGAGTACGCCGCCTCGCCCTGTGCGAGCAACAGGGAGGTGCTGATCTCGTCGGGTATGCCGCCCTCCACGAGGTGCCGGTAGAGGTGAACCGCCGCGTTCCAAGACGCCATCTGCTCGTGGTTCGGCGGTAACGACCCGATGGTCATGGACTTCTACCTCGCTGATCATGGATGACTTCGTGGGGCAGTTTACGGTGGGCCGTGGGATCCCGAGAAGGGCGAGGACATCGGCAAGCGCGTGGGTGTCATGCGTGGCGGTGGAGGAGCTCCTGGACGGCGGGGCTGCCGGCGATTTCGTCCGGCATCGGTGTGCCGGCGGCCAGCAGTGCGGCGACTACGCCCGGGTAGTCACCGTGGGTCACCTCCTCGAAGGGGCGCATGCTGATCCCGCCGCGCGGATCGGTGCAGTGCTCCGAGCCGAAGACCGCCGCCTGCAACGCGGTGCCGCCGTAGTGGTTGAGCGTCGTCGGGTCGACTCCCGCGGCCAGGAGCGCGATAACGGCGTCGCGGTGTCCGCGATAGGCGGCGGCGTGCAGTGGCGGCAGGTCCGTGCCGCGGGAGGTGCCGTTCACGTCCGCGCCGGCGTGGACCAACCGGTTGATCAGCTCGACGTCGCCGCGCTCGGCCGCTCGCTCCAGCAGGTCGAGGTCCGGCCGGCCGGGACCGGGCGGGGCGTCACCGGTGGAAATCGCACCCATCCAGCGGTCCTCGTCGGTGACCGCGTCCGGATCACCGCCACGTGCGGTCAACAGTCCCGTGATCTCACGTTCGCCGTACCGGACGGCGTAACGCAGCGCGGTGAGCCTGGCGTCGTCGACCGCGTTGACGGAAGCGCCGGCGTCGAGGATCCGGGCGACGGTCCGCGCCGCATGGCCTCCGATCACGGCGGAGATCAGCGCGGTCCGGCCCCGGCCGAAGCTCGGGACGAGGTTCGGGTCGGCGCCGTGCCGCAGGAACGCCTCGATCATCGGCGGGTTGTCGAAGTCCAGGGCCCGCCGGAGGCAGTAGGAGACCCGGATCGGATGCGGTTTCGCGTCGAGCAGCAACTCGGCGCACGCGGGGTCGGGGAACTCGGCGGCGTGGTAGAGCGATTCGTTGCCCCACGGTCGTCCGGGCGCGAGCGCGTCGTCCGGGTCCGGCAGTGGCAGACCCTCGTCGGGATCGGCGCCTGCCGCGAGCAGCATCGCGGTCAGCTCGGGATCGTTGACGACCCCGGCCGCGCCGTAGATCGGCGGCGCCTCCTCGTACGCGTCCACGGTGGTGTTCGGATCGGCGCCCGCGGCCAACAGGAGGCGCACCACCTGGCGGACACCCGCCGCGCGGTCCGGATCGGATCGCAAGAGCCGGGTGAAGCAGGCGTAGAGGATCGGCGGTATCCCGTTCGGACCGGTCGGCCGGGTCGCCGCACCCGGCCGACCGGCGAGGATCCGGGCCACGACGTCGGCTTCACCGGTGACGCAGGCCGTCGCCAGGTCGTGCCGGGCCAGTTCGGGCTCGGCGGCCAGCAACGTGCGCGCGGTGCGCACGTCGCTCCCGCACGCGGCGCGAACCAGGGCAGCCGCCCGTTCCGCGGTGCTCAGCCTGCGGGTCCGGATGAAGGTCGCCAACTGCGGCCAGGACCCGAACCCGTGCTCCCGCGCGATGGCGAACTGCGCCGCGGCCAGCGAACCGAACTCACCGCCGCGCCGCCGACGTTTCGCCTCGTCCTTGAGGAACCGCACATCAGGACGGATGGGCAGAACCCGAACCGGACGATCCACCACGACGATCCCCTCTCGTGCCCGGGGGTCCGCACGCCGGGTGAGAAGAGGCGTCATCACGTGGACGAACAGGTGAACCAGGTGGGCTTGCAGCCCTTTCCGCGGACCGGCGGCGCTCCTGAGCGCCGGACAACACTCTAGCGCCGGGCCCGGGAGAACCGAAGACGCCGATCGCGGGAACCAGGCCCCGTCGGGCTCGGATGACAACGGTGTCGACCCGACTGGGAGATGTCGAACGGTAGCGAAACCGACACTGTCCGCACGCACCACTGTGGACTCGCCGGGCTCTCGACCCTGAGACCGCCACGATCGGGTGGCAGTCGGTTTCTCTCAGTGCTGCCAACGTCCCCCAAGGGTGTGCGGGGGTTTGGCGGTTCCGCTGGGTGGCATCCGTCGTGGACCTGGTCGGACGGGAGAAGCGCCCGGGACGCGAAAGGCCACCACGGTTCGGCAGCCCGTTGTCCGGCGGCGAGAGGAGGCAGGCGATGACCGACGGTGGTTGGGCATTCGACGGCGAACCCGTCATGCTGTCGTCCGACACTGTGACGCTGGTCCACGGAACGTCGTTCTGCGTGTGCGGCAACAACGGCGAAGTGGACGGTGCCGCCGCTCAGGGCACGTTCTTCCAGGACGCCCGGATCGTGTCCGGCTGGTCCTTGCGCGTGGACGGCGCGACCGTGGAGCACATCACGACGATCGCGCCGGACCCGTTCCGGATGACGTTCGTCGGTCGTGGACGGCCCCGCAAGCGCGATGCCGAGAGCACGCTCCTGGTGCGTCGCGAGCGGTACGTCGGAGCGGGTATGCGCGAGGACTTCGTGCTGCGCAACTTCGGCCGGGAACCCGTCTCGCACGTGCTGACGGTGCACGTGGAGGCGGATTTCGCGGACCTGTTCGCGGTCAAGGAAGGCCGGGTCCGCGAACTGGGGGAGCACCGCTCGGAGGTCGCACCGGACGGACTGCACCTCAGCCGGCTGCTGGAGGACCAGAGCCGGGGCATCCGGGTGCGCGCGGACGGGGCCGAGTACTCACCGTCCACGCTCACGTTCCGCGTGGTGATCCCCCCGAGGGGGGAGTGGAAGACGAGCGTGACCGTGCAACCCGTGGTGGACGGCGAGGCGACGGAATCGATGTACCCGCCCGAGCGCCCCATCGACGAGTCGGTGCCGGTCCTGCGCGCCAGGGTGTGGCACGAGGCCGTCCCCGTCCTGAGGTACACGGGCAAACCGGCGCTGGCCGCGACGCTGCAGCGCAGCAGGCAGGACCTGGGCGCGCTGAGGATCTTCGACCCGGAGCGCCCTTCGGACATCGCGGTCGCCGCGGGCGCCCCCTGGTTCATGACGCTGTTCGGCCGCGACTCGATCCTGGCTTCGCTGATGTCGCTGGCCATCGACCCCAACCTGGCACTCGGGACGGTGCGGACGCTGGCCCACCACCAGGGCGTGCGGGTCGAGCCGAACAGCGAGGAGGAACCCGGCCGCATCCTGCACGAGATGCGCTTCGGCCCCGACGTCTCGCTGGCGCTGGGCGGCAGCAACATCTACTACGGCACCGCGGACGCCACGCCGCTGTTCGTGGTGCTGCTGGGCGAGCTGTCGAGGTGGGGCATCGACCGCGACCAGGTGGCGGCGATGATCCCGCACGTCGACCGCGCGCTGGAGTGGATCGAGCGGTACGGCGACCGGGACGGTGACGGGTTCGTGGAGTACCACCGCGCGACCGAGCGCGGACTGGCCAACCAGGGCTGGAAGGACTCCTGGGACGGGGTGAACTTCGCCGACGGCCGGATCGCGCGGGGACCGATCGCGCTGTGCGAGGTCCAGGGCTACGTCTACGCCGCCTACCTGGCGAAGTCCTGCCTGTGCGAGGACTTCGGCGACCCGGACGGCGCACGGTACTGGCGGGACCGCGCGGCGCGGCTCAAGGAACTGTTCAACGAGCGCTTCTGGCTGCCCGGACTCGGCCGCTACGCGGTGGCCCTCGACGGTGACAAGCGACCGGTGGACGCCCTCACCTCGAACGTCGGCCACTGCCTGTGGAGCGGGATCGTGGACGACGACAAGGCCGAGCGGGTCGTCGAGTCCCTGCTCTCGCCGGAGATGTTCACCGGTTGGGGCGTGCGGACCCTCTCCTCGGACATGGGCGCGTACAACCCGATGAGCTACCACAACGGTTCCGTGTGGCCGCACGACAACGCCATCGTCGCGGACGGGCTCATGCGGTACGGCTTCGTGGAGGGCGCGCAGCGGGTGGCCACCGCCATCCTGGACGCGGCCGAGGCGTTCGGCGGCAGGCTGCCCGAACTGCTGTGCGGTTTCGACCGCGCCGAGTACCCGGAACCGATTCCGTACCCGACTTCGTGCTCGCCCCAGGCCTGGGCCTCGGCCACACCCGTGCACCTGCTGCGCGTGCTGCTGCGTGTGCATCCGTACGCGCCGCACCGCCGCGTGTGGTTGTCGCCCGTGCTGCCCGAGTCGTTCGTACCGCTAGCCCTCGACGGCGTGCCGATGGTCGGCGCGCGGGTCTCCGTGGAGATCAACGGTGACGACGTCAGGGTGAGCGGTCTGCCCGACGACGTCGAGTTGGTCCTCGAGGCCGCCGACGCCTACACCGGCCCGGACGGGAGGTCGAGCTAGATGGACCCGCTGCGCATCGCGATGATCGCTCCACCCTGGTTCGAACTGCCACCCGCCGCGTACGGCGGCATCGAGTCGATGTGCGCCGACCTGGTGGACCGGTTGATCACCCGAGGCCACCACGTGACCGTCATCGGGGTCGGCGCCAACGGCACGACCGCCGACTTCGTGGCGACGTCGGACAACCCCCAGCCGGACCGGTTGGGGCAGGCCCTGCCGGAGGTGGTGCACGCCGCCGCGGTGCCCGACATCCTGTGCGAGCTGGAGATCGACGTCGTGCACGACCACAGCCTGGCCGGACCACTGCTGGCCCGCGGCCGCCCGGTGCCCACCGTGGTCACCGCCCACGGGCCGGTGACCGGTGAAATGGGCTGCTACTACCGGAGACTGGGCCGCAGCGTGCACCTCGTGGCCATCTCGGACGCGCAACGGCGGCTCGCCGTGGACCTCGACTGGGCCGGCACCGTGCACAACGCGATCCCGGTCGGCCGCTTCCCGTTCCGGCGCGACAAGGAGGACTTCGCGCTGTTCCTCGGGCGGACCACACCCGACAAGGGGATACCGCAGGCGATCGCGGCCGCCGCCGAGGCGGGTGTCCGCCTGCGCATCGCGGCCAAGTGCCGTGAGCCGGAGGAGCAGAAGTACTTCCACCGCGAGGTCGCGCCACTGCTCGGCCGGGGCGTGGAGTGGCTGGGTGAGGTCGATCGCGCCTGCAAGCTGGAACTGCTGACCGCCGCACGGTGCCTGCTGTTCCCGATCCGCTGGGACGAACCGTTCGGGATGGTGATGGTCGAGGCGATGGCCTGCGGCACCCCCGTGATCGCCTGCCGCCGCGGTTCCGTGCCGGAAGTGGTCGCGCACGGTGAGACCGGCTTCGTGTGCGACGACCACGCGTCGCTGGTCGAGGCGTTGCGCCGGGTCGGCGAGTTGTCGGCCGACCGGTGTCGCGCCGAGGCGGTCCGGCGGTTCGACGTCGACCTGATGGCCGCCCGCTACGAGCAGATCTACCGGAGGGCCGTCGCCAGGCCGTGGCAGACGACCGAGCCGGTGAGCCCGGACCTGGCCGCGGTGCCGCCGAGCCGGTCGCCCCTCCGCCGCCCGGCGTCTCGCTTGTCCACTGTGGACGGTGTTGTCCCGGGCTGGAGCGAGAACGGTGCGGGTGGTCAGGACGGCGCGAAGTTGATCCGCGGGCTGGATTGAGTAGTTCCACGGTGGGAGCGGGCGCACGACGCGTTCAGGGTCGGCGGTCTGGGGGCTCACCGCTGCGAGCACACCGGCTCCGACCACGTCGGCGTCCGCCACGACCACCGCACCGACCGGGGGCAGCGCGGTCGTGACGACGTCCCCGCCGGCTCCGGCTCCTCCCGCCCGGGAGATTCCGCCCGCACAGCCCGCACAGCCGGCTCCTCCGGTGGGGACGACTGCCGCCCGCACCCTGCCGCCGGTGGGCGTGGCCCTGATCAGGAGGATGGACAACACCTCCATCACCTGGGCGCCCGCGCGGATCGTGCCCGCGGAGAGCAACAACACCACGGCCGAGCCGACCTCCGAGGTGACCACGACGACGCGGATCGCCGCCGGGGCCGCGTTCCGGACGCCGCTGGGGTGCACGCCGAACTCCGCCTCGGGGCTCCGACTCGACGGCAACGGCTTGGGGCTGGTCCCGTGCACCCGGCAGGACTTCACCAGCGGCTCGTACTACTCCCCCTACGCGCCGATGCTCACCTTCGACTCACGAGGCGAGATCACCGAGGTCGCCGACCGTTATCACCCCTGATACCGCGTGGACACCTCGGTGAACCGGGCTCCGCCGCGGTTCGCCGGCGGCGGAAACGTGTGGATGCATCATGATCCGCGCGGGTAGTGTTGAGGACGATGGGCGTCGTCGCCCTTTCTCGCATCCGTTTTGCTTCTGGGGGATTTTTCGCATGACTTCCGCAGGTGTGTCCGACGCCGTGGCGTCGCCGCCCGCACTCGGCCGCGGCGACCGCGCCGCGATCGGCGTGCTGCTCGTGGCCACGTTCGTGGTCATCCTCAACGAGACGATCATGGGCGTCGCACTGCCGGTGCTGTTGACGGAACTGCACGTGACGGCCGCAGTGGGCCAATGGCTCACGGCCGGCTTCCTGTTGACGATGTCGGTGGTCATCCCGATCACCGGCTTCCTGATCCAACGGGTGCCGACGCGCACGCTGTACGGCGTGGCGATGAGCCTGTTCAGCGCGGGCACCCTGCTCGCGGCGCTGGCGCCGGGCTTCGCGGTGCTGCTCACGGCGCGCGTCGTGCAGGCGTCCGGCACCGCGATCATGCTCCCGCTGCTGATGACGACGGTGATGACGCTGGTCCCGGCCGAGCGCCGCGGCGCGGTGATGGGCAACATCTCCATCGTCATCTCCGTCGCGCCGGCCATCGGTCCGACGGTGTCGGGTGTGCTGCTGGACCTGTTCGGCTGGCGCGCCACGTTCTGGGCGGTGCTGCCGATCTCGGTGACGGCGCTGGTCCTGGGCCTGCGCCGGGTGACGCGCATCGGCGAGGCGACCGGCGCGCCGATCGACGTGCTGTCGGTCGTGCTGTCGGTGTTCGGCTTCGGCGGACTGGTCTACGGCCTGTCGAGCATCGGGCACGCTGACGGCGGGTCCGCCGCCACGCTGTGGGGGGCGCTCGCGGTGGGCGTGGTGGGCATCACGGCGTTCGTGCTGCGCCAGGTGTCGCTCCAGCGCCGCGAACGCGCCCTGCTGGACCTGCGGACGTTCGCCTTCCGCACGTTCACGGTGGCCAGCGCCCTGATGATGGTCATGATGGGCCTGCTGCTCGGCATCGCCACGATCCTGCCGATCTACACCCAGAACGTCCTCGGGCTCGACCCGCTCGCCACCGGCCTGTTGCTGCTGCCCGGCGGCCTGCTGATGGGCCTGCTGTCGCCGTTCGTCGGCCGGCTCTACGACCGGGTGGGCCCGCGCCTGCTGCTCATCGTCGGCACGGTGGCCACCAGCGCGTCCCTGTGGTTCGCGACCGGTTTCGACGGCTCGACGCCCGCGGCGCTGGTCCTGGTGTTCCACCTCGTGCTGAGCCTGGGGCTGGCGTTCTCGTTCACCCCGCTGTTCTCCGCGGGTCTGGGTGCCCTGCCGGCCCGGCTCTACGCCCACGGCAGTGCCATCTTCAGCACGACCCAGCAGCTCGCCGCCGCGGCGGGTGTGGCACTGCTGGTGAGCGTGATGAGCGCGCGTGCCGCCGAACTGGCCCTGGCCGGTCAGCCCGCGGTGAGCGCCGAGACGGGCGGCATGCACAGGGCGATCCTGCTCGCGGCGATCCTCTCCGTGGTGGCGGTGGCCGGTTCCCTCATGGTCAACGGCGGCAAGGCCGAAAGCCCGGCGTAGGGCCACGACGAACCGGGGCGGTGACCAGCACCGCCCCGGTTCACGGCCGCGCGGGGGACGCGAGCACGGGTCCGTCGCCGAAGCGCGGGTCGCGGTTGTCCCGCGTCGACGGGGTGGGCGGCGTCACCTATGAGCACGATCCGGTCGTCGTCCCTGGTGGGCCGCACCACGTCGACCCGGTCGTCGTCGAGGGCATCACCGAGTGGCTGTCGGCGGTGTAGAGGACCCCCGTTGTGAATGACCATGCAGCGCCGTGCATAATTCGGATCGTGTCCAAGGTGCTCACTTCCCTCCCCGCCGGCGAACGCGTCGGCATTGCCTTCTCCGGTGGCCTCGACACCTCGGTGGCGGTCGCGTGGATGCGTGAGAAGGGCGCGGTGCCGTGCACGTACACGGCGGACATCGGCCAGTACGACGAGCCGGACATCGACTCGGTGCCGGGGCGCGCCGAGTCGTACGGCGCGGAGCTCGCCCGACTGGTCGACTGCCGGGCGGCCCTCGTCGAGGAAGGCCTCGCGGCGCTGGCCTGCGGTGCGTTCCACATCCGGTCCGGCGGCCGTGCCTACTTCAACACCACCCCGCTCGGACGGGCGGTCACGGGCACCATGCTGGTGCGCGCGATGCTCGACGACGACGTCCAGATCTGGGGCGACGGCTCCACCTACAAGGGCAACGACATCGAGCGGTTCTACCGCTACGGCCTGCTCGCCAACCCCTCCCTGCGGATCTACAAGCCGTGGCTGGACGCCGACTTCGTCACCGAGCTCGGCGGCCGCAAGGAGATGTCCGAGTGGCTGCTCGCCCGTGACCTGCCGTACCGGGCGAGCACGGAGAAGGCGTACTCCACCGACGCGAACATCTGGGGCGCGACGCACGAGGCCAAGGCGCTCGAACACCTCGACACGGGCATCGAGATCGTCGACCCGATCATGGGCGTGCGGTTCTGGGACCCCGAGGTCGAGATCGTCACCGAGGACGTCACGATCGGCTTCGAGCAGGGCCGGCCGGTGACGATCGACGGCAAGGAGTTCTCCTCCGCCGTCGACCTGGTGCTGGAGGCCAACGCCATCGGCGGCCGGCACGGCATCGGCATGTCCGACCAGATCGAGAACCGGGTCATCGAGGCCAAGAGCCGCGGCATCTACGAGGCGCCGGGCATGGCGCTGCTGCACGTGGCCTACGAGCGGCTGGTCAACGCGATCCACAACGAGGACACCCTCGCCGCGTACCACAACGAGGGCCGGAAGCTGGGCAGGCTGCTGTACGAGGGCCGCTGGCTGGACCCGCAGGCGCTGATGCTGCGCGAGTCGTTGCAGCGCTGGGTCGGCACGGCGATCACCGGCGAGGTGACGCTGCGCCTGCGTCGCGGTGACGACTACTCGATCCTCGACTCCACCGGCCCCGCGTTCAGCTACCACCCGGACAAGCTCTCCATGGAGCGGACCGAGGACTCCGCGTTCGGCCCGGTCGACCGCATCGGCCAGCTGACCATGCGCAACCTCGACATCGCCGACTCCCGCGCCAAGCTCGAGCAGTACGCCGGGCTCGGCATGGTCGGCAGCAGGCAGACGATGTTGATCGGCGCCGCCCCGGTGACGCCGACCAAGCTGATCGGCGCGATGCCCGAGGGCGGAGCCGAGGCGATCGCCTCCCGCGGCGAAACGGCCGACGACGAGCTGCTCGACCACGTCGCCATGGAGTCCGGCAACGACTGACCGGCGTCACCTCCCGGTTCAGCGGAGCAGCTTCAGCGGAACAGCACGCGGTCGACCGCTTCGGCGAGGGTGTGGGCGTCGGTGGCGGTCGGGGTGCGCCAGGCGATGAAGCCGTCCGGGCGGATCAGGACCGCGCCGTCGTCGGTGATCCCGTATCGGCGGGTGAAGGTACCTGTCGGGTCGCGCAACGCGGGGCCGATCCGGTGGTGTTCGACGGGGACACCGGATCGGTCGGCGACCTCGGCCGCGATCCGGTCCCAGCCGGGGCCGCCGGGGCCGGTCAGGAGTGCGAAGCCCCGGCCCATCAGGTCGGTGGGCGATGTGGGCCTGCCGTCGTGTTCCAGCGGGACGTGCGGTGCCCGGGTGCCCGGTGCGCCGGAGGGGTGGTCGGGGTCTTCGACCAGGTGCGGCGTGGCGTCGTCGGGCACGAACGCGCCGGCGGGGTAGGTGTAGCCGAACATCATCATCCGCTGGCGCACGGCGCTCTCGCGCGCGTCGCCGGGGCCGCCGTTGACCAGGCAGTACCGCTCCACGGTCAACCGGGTCGTCTGCCGTGCCACGGGCAGGCGCTCGGTCTCGTAGCTGGCCGTCAGTCCGGGTCCGGCCAGGCCCCGGTGGTGCAGGGCGATCTTCCACGCCAGGTTGAACGCGTCCTGCACGCCGGTCGCCACGCCGAACGTGCCGACCGGTGGCATGGTGTGGGCGGCGTCGCCGGCGACGAACACGCGGCCCGCGCACATCCGGTGGGTGACGTGGCCCGAGATCTCCCACGGCGTGTCGGACACCCGGTCGATGACGATCGGCAGGTCGTCCACGCCGATGGCCGCCCGGACCAGTGCGGCGCACCGGTTCTCGCTGGGCGCGGTGTCGTCGTCGGGTGCCAGGGAGATGGCGAACCGCCAGCGCTTCTCGCCGTCGATCGAGGTGAGGAAGCCGTGCACGGCGGAGTTGCGCAGGGTCATCACGACGACCTTGCGCCCGCGCAACGGTTCGCTCAAGTCGGCGTCGAAGTAGACGTTCACCTTGCGCGCGAGCGTCCCCGGACCGTCGTGCCCGATGCCGAGCATGCGGCGGACGGGGCTGCGCGCCCCGTCGGCGGCGACGAGGTGGTCGGCGCGCACGGGTTGTTCGTGTCCCGTGCGGTGGGAACGCAGCAACGCGACGACGCCGTCCGGTCCGTCGTCCACCGCCACGACCTCGGTGCCGTACCGCACGTCCACCCCGGCCGACACGGCACGGTCGCGCAGCACCGGTTCGAGCTGGTTCTGGTCGATGGCCACCCACCCGCACGGGCTGAGCGCGGTGGTGTTGTCGTCCATGCGGCAGGGCAGCCGCATGAGTTCCGGGCCGGCCAGGGTCTCGGCGTGCGCGACGACACCGTGGCCGGCTATCGGCGACCGCACCTCCTGGATGGCGTCCTCCAGGTCCACGGCGCGGTAGAGCTCCATGGTGCGTGGGTTGAGCGCGCGGGCCCTCGGATCGGTCAACGGCTCGCGGTGGCGTTCCACCAGCAGCGTCGGCACGCCGTACCAGGCGAGGAACACCGCCGCCGACAGACCGGTCACGCCACCGCCGGCGATCAGCACCGGGATGTGAGGGCCCGCTGGAACGCGCTCACCCATGGCGTTCCCACCGGTAGAACTCGTGCGCCATGGCGTCCTTCGGCGCACGCCACGTCTCGGGGTCGTACGGGGTGACGAACGGCCGCAGCTCCTCGCCGATCCGCTGGAACTCGGGGTGGTCGCGGTACGCCATCACCGCGTCTTCGACAGGCCTGTCGCTCTCGATCAGGTGCATGTACACGTCGCCGAACTGGAACAGGCTGCGCGCCCGCACGCCGATCGAGGCGGCCAGGTCCGTGTGGTGGTCCGAGTTCGCGAACGCCGCCGCGATCTTGTCGGCGGCGTCCGGGACCATGCGGGCGACGATCAGGGTGCGGTGCATGCGAGCTCCTCGACCTTCAGCTTGATCAGCGACATCTGGACGCGGCTGTTCTCGTTGATGTGCCTGGTCATGCCGGCGTCGTCCACGGGCGCGTCGGGCTTCATCTCGAAGTCCTGCGTCCAGCGCATCCGCACACCCCCGTCGACCTGCTCGTAGGTCCACCGGATGTCCATCCGCTCGAACGGGCCGGTGGTGACGCGCCGTGCGGTGACCGTCCTGGTGGTGGGGTCGGCGACGCGTTCGGACACCCACGTCCACACGTGGCCGTCCGCGTCCGGGTGCATGGTGAGCCGGAACAGGACGCGGTTCCCGTCGCGTTCCAGTACCTGCGCCGACGCGTACTCGCTGAACAGCTCCGGCCAGCTCTCCACGTCGTTGGTGCGTTCCCACACCAGGTCCATCGGCGCGTCGATGACGATCTCGTTGTCGGTGTGCCCGGCCATCTCAAGCCCTCCCGCCCAGCAGGGCCAGCAGTTCTCGCGGCGACTGGTTGGGCTGCATGTCGACGCTGCGGGACATGCCGTGGTTGCGTTGCAGCTCGGCCAGGACGCCCATCAGGCCGAGGGAGTCCACGCCGAGATCGGCGAAGCTGCGGCCCGCGTCGGTGACCTGCTCACCGGTCACGGTGACACCGGTGCAGCGGCTGATCAGCGCGGCCAGGTCGTTGGGTGAAAGTTGCTTGTCCACGTCAGTTGCCTCCTCAAGATCGGTTACGGATGCCGGAGCACCAGCGCCGAGTTCCCGCCGTGCAGACCGCGGGACAGGACCAGGACGGTGCGGATGTCGGCCGCGCGGGCGGCTCCGGTGACGAGATCGAAGTCGAACCGGCAGTCGCGCACGCCCGGTGTGGGCGGCACGGCGCCGTGCTCGATGGCCAGGACCGCGGCGGCGACGTCGAGCACGGCGGCGCCCGCGTAGCAGCGCCCGTACCCGGTCTTGGGCGCGGTCACCGGCACCCGGTCGGCTCGTTCGCCGAACAACCGGCGCACGGCCTCGGCTTCGGCGGCGTCGGCGTCTTGGCCGGCCATCGCGTCGAGGAAGACCGCGTCCACGTCGGCGGCGTCGACGCCGGCCTCGGCCAACGCGCCCTCGGCCGCCCGCAGCAGTCCTTCGGCCGACCGGTCGAAGCGCTGCGTGCCCGTGTAGGTGGCGCAGTGCCCCGCGACGACGGCCCGTGCGTCCGCGCCCCGCGCACGTGCGGACTCCTCGTCCTCGACGACGAGCATCGCGCCGCCCTCGCCCGGTGTGAAACCGTTGGCGTGCGTGGTGAACGGCAGGTAGGCGGTGGTCGGGTCCTCACCCGGGCTCAGCAGGCCGAGCCCGAGTTGGCAGCACACCGCGTACGGGCAGAACGGGGCCTCGGCGCCGCCCACGAGCATCGCCTTGGCGCCCCGGGACAGCTCACCGCCGGCGGTCGCGAAGGCGTCGAGACCGCCCGCCTCGTCCGCCACCAGGACCCCGGACGGCCCGCGCAGGCCGTTGCCGATGGAGATCTGGCCGGTGCAGGCGGCGTAGAACCACGCGATCGACTGGTACGGGCCGACGTGCTCGGGTCCGTTCTTCCACAGCCGTTCGATCTCCCGCTGGCCGAACTCCACACCGCCCGAGTAGCTCGCCGTCACCACGCCGAACCCGAACGGCGGCACGGTGGCCGGGTCGAGATCGGCGTCGCGCAGCGCCATGGCCGCCGCGGCGAGCGCGAAGTGGGTGAACCGGTCGGTCTGCACGGTGATCCGCGGGTCGATCCAGGCGTCCGGCTCGAACCCGCTCACCTCGCCCGCGACGACCACCGGGTACGGGTTGGGCTCGATCCGGCCCAACGGACCCAGGGCCACGTGCCCGTCCCGGACGGCGGGCCAGAACTCGTCGACCCCGATACCGCTCGGGGCGATCACACCGAGACCGGTCACGACGGCGTTCATGACCGCCCCACTCGGGTCAGCACCACCGCGGACTGGAACCCGCCGAAGCCGCTGCCGACCGACAGCACCGCGCGCAGATCCCGTTCCCTGGCGGTGTGCGGCACGTAGTCCAGGTCGCACTCCGGGTCGGGCGTGTCCAGGTTCGCGGTCGGCGGGACGACGCCGTTGGTCAGCGCCAGCACGCAGGCCGCCAGTTCGATGGAGCCGATGGCGCCGAGCGAGTGGCCGATCATCGACTTGATCGAGCTGACCGGCACCTCGTACGCCCGCTCGCCGAACACCCGCCGGAACGCGTCGGTCTCGTGCCGGTCGTTCTGCCGGGTGCCGGAGCCGTGCGCGTTGATGTAGTCCACGTCGGACGGTCCCAGCCTCGCCTGTTCCATGGCCCGCCGCACCGCCTCGGCCATCTCGACGCCGTCCGGCTTCAGGCCGGTCATGTGGTAGGCGTTGCTGCGGGTGGCGAAGCCCGCCACCTCGGCGTGCACCACCGCGCCCCGGCGGTGGGCGTGCTCCCACTCCTCCAGCACCAGCACCGCCGCGCCCTCGCCGATCACGAACCCGTCCCGGTCGCGGTCGAACGGTCGGGCGGCGTGCGCCGGATCGTCGTTGCGCGCCGACGTCGCGCGGATGGCGTCGAAGCAGGCCACCGCGATCGGCGAGATCGGGGACTCGGACGCGCCCGTGACGACCACGTCCGCCCGGTCCTCCTCGATGAGGCGCGCGGCGTGGCCGACCGCGTCCAGTCCGGCCGTGCAGCCGGTGGACACCGTGCGCACGGGCCCGCGTGCGCCGACTCGGTCGGCGACCTCGCCGGCGAGCGCGGCCGGCGACAGGGCGCGGTGCAGGAACGGTGACGCCAACCGCTCGTCGACCAGCCAGTCGGCGCCCGCGTGGGAGGTGGCCACGTAGTCCAGCTCCAGCAGCGTCGTGCCGCCAACGGCCGAACCCATGCACACCCCCAACCGCCACGGGTCCTCCACGTCGACCTCCGCCCGGCGCCACGCCTCGTCCGCGGCCACGGCGGCGAACTGGACGTACCGGTCCATGCGGGCGACCTCGGCCGGGCCGAGCCCCGCGTCCACCGGGTCGAAATCGCACTCGGCGGCGATCCTCGACCGGAACCCCTCCGCGTCGAACAGGCTGATCGGCCGGGTGGCGGTGCGCCCCGAGGTCAGCAGCTCCCAGAACGCCTTCGTGCCGTTGCCGCCCGGTGCCACCACCCCCAGGCCGGTGACGACCACCCGGCGCGTCACGGCGACCGCTCCGTGTCCACGTGCCCCAGTTCGGGCCGGGGCGCGAGCGGGCACAGCTGGAACACCGCGCGGGCACGCGTGGAACCGGTGTTGCGCACCCGGTGGCGGACCCCGATCGGGACCATGATCGCCTGGTCGGCGCGCAGCGCGTGCGGCACGTCGTCGAGGTCCACCTCGATCTCGCCCTCGACGACGTACAGGAACTCCTCGGAGTACGGGTGGTAGTGCTCGTTCACCTGCTCACCGGGCTCCAGCAGCAGCACCCCGAGGAACCCGCCGGTCGCGCCGACGGTCGTCGGGCTCAGCAGGACCCGGAGCTCGCCGCCGCGCGCCCGGTTGGGTGGCACGTCGCGCGGGCTCACGGTTCGGTGCAGTTGGCCGGTCATGCCATCGCCCCCACAACCCGATCGGTCACCAACGTCATCGGGCGCGCCAGCCGGACCAGCGGCGCGAGCAGGCCCGCCAGCGGCACGGCGATCATCCCGTCGGGCGACTCCAGCAGGTGCACCACCATGTCGCGCCGCCGGAACACCGTTGCGCCGCAACCGGGAGCCGGGCCTTCGGCCGCGAGCAGCCGGGCCACCTCACGGCCCTGCCGCGGCAACGTCTGGTAGAGCGCGGCGGTGCGGGGCAGGTGACCGGTGTGCCCGTTCCGGTTGGCCACGACCCGCATCACGGAGGTGGCCAGGAAACGCCGCCGACCGGCGGCGTCGGACAGGTCGCGGTCCTCGGCCAGGTACGGCCGCAGCTGCTCCTCCACCGCCCGGATCTGCGGCTGCCCGGCCAGGTGCCGGATGGCCTCCGCGGGTGGACAGGTGATGTCCACGACGCGCACCACGACCGTTCCGGCCATGAAGACCGACGTCCGGTCCAGCAGGGGGAGCGCGGCCTCCGGTCGGCCCGCGGGTGGTGCGGCGTAACCGGACAGGATCTCGGCCACCGTGGCCTCGGACCCCGGCCGCACCGGGAACGTCAACGCATAGCGGTTCACGACTTCGCCTCCAACAAGTCCGTGCTCGACATCGCCGCCGCCGCCGCGGTGGCGAGGCGGACGCGGTACCGCAGCGACTCCCGCGCCGTCACGCACGCCATCAGCGGAGCCGCGAGTTCGCGGTGGCCCGCCCCGGCCTCCCACGCGTGGAAGTGCGCCGGGGTCGACCACTCGCTGGTGATCACCCAGTCGGCGGGATCGTCCTCCGACTGGCACAATTGGTCGCCCAGGTAACCGTCCACTTGCGCCACTCGGTGGCGGATCTGCCGGTAGGCAGCGAGAAAACGGTCCTCGGCACCGTCCGCCACGCGCAGCCGGAAGATCACTCGCAGGCGGTCAGCCGTCGAAACCATGACGCCTCCTCAGGACGCGCAGGACGAACTCGGCCACGCGACCGCACGCGACCCCGTGGGTCGATTCGCGGTCACGCCGTTCGTTCGGTAGCTGTCGTTCGCAAGCTGTGGGGAGCACCTGACGCGCCTTGTTCACGCGACAAGGCGCGGGAGCGTCACGCGGACGTCGGCTCCGGGTGCGAGGCGATCCGGCACGCGTGCTTCGCGACGTCGGCGCTCACGCCCTCGCCGGCCAGCATTCGGCGGCATTCCTGGACGTCCGCCTTCTTGCCCGTCTTGCCGATCTTGCACGCCTTGAGCACCGCGTCGGTCGCCTCGTGGCCGTTCTCCATCACGTGGTCGATGCAGATGCCGGGGTCGGCCTGGGCCGGTGCCGCGGCGAGCGACGAGAGCGCGGAGGCGGCGAACGCCGTGCAGGCCACAACGGCCGCACGTGCCACTGCTGCGCGGGCCACTGCCGCACGGGACTTCCGTGTACGGGACTTCGCTGTACGGGATTCACGCGACATCGGGTCATCCCTCCCTGTTGGCGGCCGAGCGCGGTACCGGACCGTCCGGCACGTTCCGCGTCGGGGCCGTCGGGACCAGGGGTGCCCGCTTGGTGACCGACTAGCCGATCAAGCCTTCCAAGTCCTCCGACGGCGTATCACACCACCCGATTGGGTTACGTCGATGCTACGTTTCGTGTTCCACGGCCCGTTCTCGCGCGGCCCGTCACACCACAGTGGAGTGTTCGCCCGGTCGAGTCGTCACGCGGTCGAGTCGTCACGCGGTCGAGCCGGGGCGCACGATCATCAGAACGACGACGGCCGCCCACAACAGGTTGTAGATGCCGGCGAGCATGGAGAGCGCGCGCAGCCGCGTGCCGTCGTCCGGCTCGTTGAGGGCGTCACGCTGGCGCGGAGCGATCTGCAGGGCGAGCATTGCGCCGGCGGCGGCGGTCAGGACCATGGAGACGGTGATCCAGATTTCGCCCATCCGGTCCTGCGCGGAGGCCAGGACGATCCCCGCGACCGGGACGATGATGCCGGCGATGCCGTAGCCCCGGGTGATGCGGTGCAGCGCGACGGCCACCGAGCGGTTGCGCTCTCTCGGTGCACCCTCCTGCTGGGCACGCTCCGGTTGGGGGCCGTCCGCCGGCGCACCGCCCGCTGGTGCACCGGCGGGAACGCCGACGGCGACCGGCGCGTAGCGGGGAAACAGGCTCGTCGCGACGGCCGACCCGCCGACGAACACGATGGCGGCCAACACGTGCACCGATAGCAAGAGGTGTTCCATGATCACTCCACGCTCGTCAACCTTCAGGGTGACTGAAGCCTAGCACCGAGCTTCAGTCACTCTGAAGGTTTGCCTGGAAAGATCGCCCCCGGGACGTCGTCGTGCGATCAGGTCAGGACCCGGCGATGCCCTCGAACGCGGCCCGGACGGCATCGCCCACCTGCCGCTGGATCGGATCCGAGTCGGGTCCGAACAGCCGGTCGTCGACCTCGGCCACCGCGGCTCTCGCCGACTCGAGCAGACGGGCGCCCTCCGGGGTGACCTCGATGGCGGAGGCGGAGCCGGGACGGGCGGTGTTGTCGCGCACCAGCCCGGCGGCGGCGAGCGCCTTCACCGCCGTGTGCGCGCTTTGCACCGTGGTCCCGGACATCCGCGCGAGGTCGCTGAACGACACCCCGGGCACACCGGCGATGTGACCGAGCAGCCCGAGTCGGCTGACCGTGAGGTCGAGCGGTGCGAGAGCGGCGTTGAGCTCGGTCTCGATCCGGCGCGCCAACGTCAACACGACGATGGAGGTGCTGGTCACCGGTGGAGCGGAGCGGCCGTTCTCGTTGGTCACCCGGTAAGTGTCTCTTACCGCGTCACCCACCGCGCGAGTGCGCGTTCACCGAAAATGCCCTCAGCTACGACGATTGCCGAACGCGTTGCGGAGTTGGCCGCGGACCCGGCGGCCGGCCAGCCGGACCGGTTCGACCATCGACGTGCGCACCAGGCGGAGGGGAGCCACCACCGCGACCCGCCACACCTGACGGGTCAGCCGACCGGCAGGTGCCAGCACCGCGCGGTGGACCCACTTGGCCGGGGTGACGACCAACGTGCGGTATGCCCATCTCACCGGGATGACGACCAGCGCGCGGAACGCACTCGCCAGCAGTCGCCACAGCGGCAGCGCCACCCGCCGGCCGGCCCGGACGAAGGCGTCGCGGACCGCCCGGCCGAGCACCGCCAGCACCCGTCCCACCCGGCGGAACGCCCAGACCAGGGCCGCGGCGAAGAGCCGAACCAGCCACCACAGCCCGGCGCCGATCGCCCGTCCGGTGGGCACGGCGACGTTTCGCCACAGCCACCGCAGCGGTTTCACGACCAGCGTCCGCCAGCACCAGACCACGGGATTGAGCAGCACCACCCGCAGCAGCCGACGCGTCGACGCCACCGCACGGCGCAGGAACCCCGCAACGGCCACGGCCGCCGCGCGCAAACCCCGCCCTACCGGCCCGAACAGCCGGCGCAGACCACGCCCCGCAGGCCGCAGCGCGAACCGGGTCAGCGCGCGGAATCCCCGCCGCAGCCCGTCGGCCAACGCCCCGAGCCCACGGCCCACGAGGCTGGCCAACGCCCGCAGCAACGCCCCGGTCGGCCTGAGCAAGTACCGCATCAGCAGCCCGCCGCCGCCGCGCAGCCCGGCACCAAGAACACCGAACACCCGCCGCAAACCCGTGCCGATCGGTACGACGACCCGGCGCCACAGAAACCGGGTCAGCGCGGTCACCGACGTCCAGATCCGCCTCAGCACCCCCGACAGCGGGCGCAGCACGAACCGGTGCACGGCCCGCCCGACCGCCTTGAGCCCCTCCCACACCAGCCGCACCGGCACCACGACCACCACGGCGACAGCACGCGCCACCCACACCGCCCAGCGTGGCGGCAGCGGCTCTTCCTCGGTGTTGTTCCCCCTGGTCACACCCACTTGAACGCGGCACGGCAACGATCGGTGCCGTCAGAACAGTCACAAATCGGGTGCCCACGGCGCCCTCAGGCCGGTGACCCGAAGAGCATGACGCCCGCGCCGGTTTTCGTCCCACCGCCGGTGCAACCTCCGGCCGACCTCGTGAGTCTCCGTGGGGAAAGCGCATTCACTTCTGGGGAGGACACGTGCGTCGAGCACGCTGGTTGGTGGTCGCCGCGCTGACCGCTGGGCTGTTGAGCCCGGTGGCGGCGCAGGCGGCCCCGGTGGGCCAGGGCCAAGGTCAAGACGAGAGCCAAGGTCGAGGCCAGGCCCGCACCATCACGTTGATCACCGGTGACAAGGTGGTCGTGGACGAGCAGGGGGCACTCGTCCGCATCGAAGGACGCCCGGGAGTGCAGTTCGTCCGGTACGTCAGGGACGGTCACCAGTACGTGGTGCCGGAGGACGCCCTCGACGAGTTGGCGCAGGACCGGCTCGACAAGCGGTTCTTCGACGTCACGGCGTTGCACGACTTCGGCTACGACGACACGGAGATCGACCGGATCCCGCTGCTCGACGCCGGGTTCCGGGCCGCGGCCGCCATCCCGAAGGCCGAGGCCGCGCAGCGGTGGGCGGACCGCCGGCCGGGCATCCGGAGCGCCGACAAGATCTGGCTGGACGGCAAGGCCGAGGTCACGCTCAACGAGAGCGTGCCGATGGTCAGCGCGCCCGGCGCCTGGCAGGCCGGGTTCGACGGCGCCGGGGTGACCGTCGCCGTCCTGGACACCGGCTACGACCAGGAGCACCCGGAGCTGAAGGACGTCGTCACGGCGGCCCGGGACTTCACCGGGGAGGGCATCCAGGACAACGACGGCCACGGCACGCACGTCGCGGCCACCGTCGCCGGGCGCGGCGGCACGTACACCGGCGTCGCCAAGGGCGCGAAGCTCGCCATCGGGCGGGTCTGCGGGGCGTGGGACTGCCCGGAGAGCGCGATCATCGCGGGCATGGAGTGGGCCGCCCGCGAGGTCAGGGCCAAGGTCGTCAACATGAGCCTCGGCGGCGACCAGAGCGACGGGTCCGACCCGTTGTCGCAGGCCGTGGACCGGCTCACGGCGGAGACCGGCACGTTGTTCGTTGTGGCGGCGGGCAACAGCTACACGGTCCGCAAGGTGTCGGCGCCGGCCGCGGCGAACGAGGCGCTGGCGGTCGCGAACCTCACCAAGCAGGGGCAGCTCGCCGAGTCGTCCTCGCGCGGGCCGAGGTTCGGCGACTACGCGGTCAAGCCCGACATCGCCGCGCCCGGCACGGACATCGTGGCGGCGCGGGCGAAGGGCACGTTGCCGGACGAGGCGGTCGACGAGTCGCACGCACGGCTGACCGGCACCTCGATGGCCGCGCCGCACGTGGCGGGTGCGGCGGCGATCCTGGCCCAGCGCAATCCCACGTGGACCGCGCGGGAGCTGAAGGCGCACCTGATGGGCTCGGCCAAGGCGGTCGCGGACTCGCCCGACCACGTGGGCACGGGATTGCTGGACGTGCGCCGCGCGGTCGAGCAGAAGGTGCGCGCGGATGTCGGCAGCCTCTCGTTCGGGCTCCTGGAATGGCCGCACACCGAGGTGCGTGAGAAGACGATCACCTACCGCAACGACGGTGACCAGCCCGTCACGCTGCAGGTGCGGCACGACCTCGGGGCCGACTTCACCGTGCCGTCCAGTGTCACGGTGCCCGCGCACGGCACCGCGCCGGTCGTCGTGCAGCTCGACCCGCGCAAGGGGCTCGGCACGTTCTTCGGGCACGTCAAGGCGACCGCCGAAGGCATCAGCCTCATCACGTCGGTCGGCGCGTACGTGCAGGACGAGCGCCACACGCTCACCGTCAAGATGACCGGGCGTGACGGCAAGGCGCCGCGCAACGAGTACCTGCTGCTCGTCGACCTGAAGACCGGCCAGGGCAGCTCCCTCCCGATCAACGCCGAGGGCGTCGGCACGGTCAACCTGCCGGTCTCCGACTACGCCGTGCTCGGCCGCGTCGAAGAGCACTCCGCGCTCGCCGGCTGGTACACGCCGATCACGGTCACCGAGGTCGCGGGCAAGGTGTCGATGACCACCGATGTCGACGTCGAGCTGAACGCCAAGGACGGCAAGCCGATCACGGTCGCCCTCGACGACGACAAGGTGCGGCCGCTGCACCGCGAGGTCGACCTGAGCGTGCCGATGGTGCCGGGCAAGCTCGGCGGCGTGAACGGGCCGATCGAGGGCTCGACGCCGGTGTTCGGCATGTCGTTCGGCGACCCGCTGCCGGAGCTGAGCTACTCGACCACGCTCAAGGCCGCACAGCCGCGGCTGTCGGTGGGCGAGTTCGGTTTCCCGGTGCGCTACGCCGACGCGAGCCCGTTCCTCTCGCCGGGCGCGCACAAGTTCCGCACGGTCCGTCGCGACGGTGACGTCAAGGGCGCGCTCGTGGTCGTCGACGGCGGCAACGACGACCTCTACGTGCTGGCGCAGCAGATGAAGGACGCGGGCGCCGCGGCCGTGCTGCTGCTCGGACCGTTGCCGTTCGCGACGCCCGAGCAGGCCGCACTGCCGCTGCTGAACGCGTCCGACCACGGCGCGGCGGAGCTGGTGGAGCAGATCGGCCGCGAGGTCACGATCAACGCGATCGACTCCTCGCCGGTCAGCTACAACCTGTTCTACCCGGAGCAGGGCGCGCTGCCGTCCGGCAAGGCGTACCAGGTGAAGCGGGGCGAGTTGGCCGAGGTCAAGGCCCGCTACCGCTCGTCGGGCGCGGACGGCCTGGTGCGCCAGCGCCTGTACCCGATGCGCTTCGGCGCCGCGGCGAAGAACCTCCAGGTCCTGCTGGACGAGGTGTTGGTCGCGCCCTTCGCCCGTACCGAGTACTACAGCGCGGGCAACGGCATCGGCTGGTACCAGGAGGGCAACATCGGCCGCAGGTTCGGCGAGGACGCGCGGGACCCGCTGGTCGGCATCTGGTCGGACCTCGAGCCCGTCACGTTCGAGCCGGGCAAGCACTACCGACGTGACTGGGGCGCCGCGGTCACCGCGCCACGGCTCAACGGGACCACGGTCGTGCAGTGGGCGACCGGGGGCGGTGTGACCCGCAGCGGCAACGGCATCCAGGCCAGGGTCTCGCCGTTCGCGACCGGCACCGCGGTCGAGTCCTGGACGGCCACCGGATCGGGCAGCATGGAGCTCAAGCGCGACGGCGTCTCGCTCGGCATCGCGGGCAACCCGTGGGAGGCCTGGTGGGAGGTGCCGGCCGAGTCCGGCCGTTATGAGCTCTCGCTCAGCGCGGCCCGCAGCGCGCCGCAGCTGGAGCTGTCGTCGAACGTCTCCACGACGTGGGGCTTCACGAGTGCCGGCACGGCGGAGGGCAAGCTGCCGCTGTTGCAGGTGGACTACGAGATCCCGCTCGACATCCGCAACAGCGCGCGGGCCGGAGTGCCGCTGCCCGTGCGGTTCACCGCCTCCCGGCAAGCCGGGGCGGGCCAGGCGACCCTGCGTGAGCTCAAGGCGTTCGCGTCGTTCGACGACGGGGCCAACTGGGTGCCGGTCAGGTCCATCGTTCCCCCTGGTGGGAAGCCCGGCGGTTACATCTCGCTGCGAGTCGTCGCCACCGACACCGAGGGCAGCACGATCGACCAGACGGTCCTGAGGGCCTACCGGCTCAGGGCGTGACCACCGGTGGTGGGGACCGTTGCCGGTAAACGGCCGCGGTCCCCACCGCCGGCGCGTCAAGCGATGTCGGCGTTGCCCTCGCGGTAGATCTTCGCCGACGCGATGCGCCCGCCGCGCAGCTCGTAGAACCCGGCGATGGAGAAGATCCGCTCCTCACCACCGGCACGCTTTTACGACGTCCGGACTGCTGTCACCAGCGGTCGGAGGTGGCGATCGCGATCAGCTGGTCGATGGTCAGCGGTGGCTGCGGGGCGAGTTGTTCGCCGCTGCCCTTGGGGGAGCGCTGGTTGCTGAGGTGCATGGTGAACACGACGCCGTCGGGGCGGATGAGTTTCACCTCGTAGGTCATCCCGTTCGCCGCTTCCAGCGGCACCTGCCCGGTGGCCAGCGAGGAGCCGTCGGGCAGGTCGCGTGCGGTGCACATGGTCGCCGGGTCGGGGGCGTTGCACTCGGCCTTTTTGCCGGCGGTGCCGGGGTACACCGCCAGGTCGAAACCGCCGGTGACCCCGGACGCGGTCAGCGTGCCGGTGATCGACGCACCCACCGCCACCGTGGGCTGGGGGGCGTTCGTCACCCTGGGCACGGCAGGCGGGGCCGGGGGAGCGGTCATCACCACCGCACCGGGCCCGGTCTCGGTCACCACGAACGTCGCCGTGTCGCCGAGCACGGCCCGGAACCGTTCGGCCAGCTCATCGGGGTTGGCCGGGACGGGAGGCGGCGGCTCCGACGTGACCGTGGACAGGGTCGTCGACGAGGCCGCGGGCGGGGCGGCGGTCTGCGTGGCCGGTGGGCCGTCCGGCACGAGCAGCACCGCGCCGGTGGCCAGCCCGGCGACCACCGCGACCGCGGCGACCACCGGCACCAGCCGGGGCAGGGGCGCACGGCGTGGCCGCGCGCGTGACGGGAGTTCGAACGGCATGCCGGCGGTCGCGGCGTCGGCCCGCCGTTCCAACTCGGCGAACGCGTCGGTCAGGGCGCGCAAGTCGCTCATCTCGCCTCCTGGTAGGTGTGCGGGTTGGCGGTCAGGTCGATCCGGAGGGTCGCGAGTGCCCGGGAGATCTGGCTGCGCACCGTGGTCACCCGGCAGCCCAGTTCGGCGGCGATCTCGGCGTCGGGCAGCCCGGCGTAGTAGCGCAGGACGACGGCCGCGCGTTGTTTCCGGGGCAGGTCCGCGAGACGGCGGATCATCGCGTCCCGCTCCGCGCGCTCGTCGGCGCCGTCGCTCAGCCGGGTCGCGTCCGGCTCGACGTCGGCTCTGGGTGACGTGCGGGCCAGCCGCCGGCGCCAGGACAGGTACTCGTTGACGACCATCCGCCGGACGTAGGCGTGCGGCTCGTCCATCCGCGAGATCCGGTCCCACCGCTCGAACGCCCGGCCCAGCACGTCGCTCACCAGGTCCTCGGCCAACCAGGTCTGGCAGGTCAGCACGGTGGCGAACCGCATCAGCGCCGGACGTTGCCGGTACACGTACTCACCGAACTCCATCGGCTCACTTCCGATCCGCGACTTGAGCTGTGATCACGCCCCTCAACGGCGCAGCCGGCCGATCCGTTGCACGCCGCCCGGAAAACGGTTGTGAACTCACGAGTGACGCCCGTCGATGGCCGGAACATGCCGATACCCGTCGCAACCGGGGATCCGTCCCGGTGACCGCGTGATACTCACCGTCGAGTCGCCGCATGAGGAGGGCATCCGTGCACACTGTCGAGGAGATCCGCAGCCGACGTCCCCGGGAAGTCGTCATCGCCCGGGTGCTGTCGATCATCGCGGCGCTGCTGTGGGTGCCGATGTCGGGGTACCTCTTCAGCCAACCCGCCTACATCGGCTTGCTGCTGGTCCTGTACGTCTTCGGTTCGTTCGGCGCGGCCAAGGGCAGGCAGGCCGCGCGGGTCATGGTCACGGTCTCGTTGGCCTTGATCTACTTCTTCCTCCTGCCCTACTGCTGGCTGGGCTTCTACGACTCGTACCTGAACGGGCCGGGGTACGCGGTCATGGACATCGTCGCGGTGCTGCTGTCCGCGACCGGGCTCGTGCTGCTGTACCAGCCGCGCAGCAACAGGTATTTCCACCTCGTGACCGTGGCGCGGCAGAACCCGGAATCGTAAAGACCGACGTGGCCTGGAAGCGGCGGCTTCCAGGCCACGTCGGTGTGCTGCGGGGTCGGGTGCGTGCCCGGCCCCGGCGGTCAGGTCACGCGTTGGACTGCTTCCACCGCGACCTCGCCCTCAGCCGCGAGGCGGGCAACCAGCACGGGGAGGCGGTCGCACTGGGGAACCTGGGCGCGTTCCACCTGGACATCGCGCGCCACGCCGAAGCGATCTCCTACTTCGAGCAGACGGTCACCGCGATGCGCGAGGCGGGCGATCGGCTCGGCGAGACCATCACCCTCGGCAACCTCGGCCACGCCTGCCTGCAGACCGGTCGACTCCCCGACGCGCTGCGATACCTCCGGCGGGCGCTGGCGAACTGCCGGGACCTCGGCGATCGACACGGTGAGGCGCGCACGCTCACCAGCCTCGGTGAGACCTACGGGCGACTGTCCCGACCCGACGAGGCACTCGCGCACCACCGGCAGGCGTTGGAGCTGATCTCCGACATCGGCCACCACAGCCTGAAGACCGCCGCCTACAACGGGCTCGGCGACACCCTGCGCGCGTGCGGACGGCCGAAGCGCTGTCACACCACCGGAACGCCCTCGCGCTGGCCCGCGAGATCAGCGAACCGCTCCAGGAGGCGAAATCGCTCGACGGTGTGGCGCACTGCCTCGACGAGATGGGCGAACACCACGACGCGTCGACGACGTGGCGTCAGGCGATGGCCCTCTTCACCACCCTGCACCACCCCGAGGCGGCCCGGATCGCAGACCGCCTCCGGCTGCGCGAGCCGACCACGGCGAACGGTCAACCGCTACCACGCCCCTCCTGACCGGAACCCGTGGTCGGCCAGACCGTCATCGACAAGCCGCCCGTTCCCTGACGGAATGAGCGATCTCGATGTCCGCCAAGCAGCGGACTTCGCCCGTTCCCCGAATCGTGGAGGCCGCATGGGGCCGCGATGTGGCTCTACAGGCCGGAACGGGTGGCGGACCGCATCGTGTCCGCCACCCGTTCCGGCCTCGCGATCGCCGAAAACGAGGCCGGTCAGGCGTAGGGGTCGAACGGGATGCCGCTCGGCTTCGCCTTGGCCAGGTTGCTCTCGAAGGCGCCGTCCTTGATGGCCAGGCTCGCGCTGCCGAAGTCGGCGCGGACCAGGGTGTCGCGGACACCGGACGGGAACCGGTCCCAGCTGACCAGGTCGGGGTACTGCCAGGCGCGGTAGTGGTTCTCCGGCTGTTCGGTCGCGCCGGCCAGGCGGAAGCAGTGCGTGCTCGCGCCGTCCTTGTGGTAGACGACCTTCGGGTGCGTACCTTCCCAGGCGACCTGGGAACGGGGCTGTGTCGAGTAGTTGCCGTGCGCGGAGGTCGACACGTACTGCGCCTGGCCGCCGCTGACCCAGACCACGACGTGCTCGATGTCGTGCCGGTGCCCGCAGCAGTCGATGCCCGCCACGGCCTGGTCCTTCTCGAAGTACAGGTCGTACAGGTGGGCGCACCAGTTGTTGTTGCACTTGGACCGCGCGTACGAGTTGGTGTTGTCGAGGTCCGACTGGTCGCGGCACTCGCCGTTGAGCGCGCCGGAGTTCTTCAGACCGCCGGCGACCACGCCGGCCGGGGAGATCGCGGGCGTCGGGTAGCAGCCGTCGGTGTCGTAGTCGAAGGCGGGCTGCCACCTGCCGTCGGCCTCGGTGTAGTTCGCCGGCAGTGCCTGCGGCGGGGCGGCCCACGCGGCTCCCGGCACGAGCACCGCGATCAGGACGGCGCCGAGCGAGCCGGGCAGCAGGCGTGAGACGAACGTCCTGCGTGCGGCCGGCCGCCGCCCGTCGGTGGTGAACGCTTTCACGGCGTGAAACCCCTTCATCCGGTGTCGGTGGGGTGGCGGCGGCTGAGGGGAGCCGGCACACGGACACCGGCCGAGCCCGAGGCTTCAGCACCCACCGGGCCCGGTCAACCCGCCGATGGTTGCGAGAGGTGGAACATTCGGCGGGCAAGACCCGCACCGCGGTCGACCAGGGCTCGGTCTCCAGCGACGCGTTGACCACGAAGTCCACCGACGGCACGTCCGCCACCGCCACGGTCCGAAGAGGAGCATCAGGGTTGTGGACATGGCCGTTCTCCCGGGTGATGAAGGTGTTCACGCTGCGTTGGCCGATGCTGCATCGACCGCGCCCATCCGGTCCCCGAACTCCCGGCTCCACGCCGTAATCCGACACCGGCATACCCTGACCCGACTCACCGCCGTGACAGACACCCCGGCCGCGCACCGCGAGGCCGCTTTCGTCGGCGCGACGACCGGCCCGCACAACCTGATCGCCATCGTCGTTGCCGTCTACATCATTCCCGCCGCGCGGAAGAGCCGGTCGTAAATCTCATGGATTGCCTTCTGCTTCCGCGCGTTGTAGTCCATGACGTGCCCGCCTCCGGGAACCGCCGCCCGTTTCGCGTCCTCGTAGAAGGCGCGATCCTCGTCGTGGGCGCGCAGCCAGTCGCGGAACATGCGGTGTCGGATGGTCTCGGGGCAATCCGGGCCGAACACGTGCAGGTTGACGTGAGGGGCGGCGAGTCTCAGGCACCGGTGCTCGTGGAAGGACGGTTCCCGAACCGTGAGGACGTAGCCGAGGCGTTCGAGCGGGGGAACGTACACGTCCTCGTCGCGCGGGTCCGCGACAGTGAGGTCGATGTCGATGACGTCTTTCGCGGCGAGCCCCACGACGGACGTGGATCCGACGTGCTCGACGCCCAGGGCGGCGTCACCGAGCGCTGTGCGGATCTCCGCCGAAAGGGCCTGGTAGCGGCGGGGCCACTCCGGGTCGTACGGGACGATCGAGACCGTCACGGGCGCGGGCGGACCGGTGACCCAGGGGTTCTCGGACGGGTCGGGGTCGTGGTGTCGCGTGATTTCCTCATTGGTGGGCACCGGTCGGAACGTAGCAGCGTTCGACCGGGGTGTCGATCCCTTTACATCGGTTCGAAAACCGATTCACGTCAATGAGTGAGCTGACTTCGTCGTCAGTGAACAACGAGCGTGAGATAAGCAAACCCGCAAAATGCACACGGAATGCGAAGTATTACCCGGTGGCCTGACTTATTCGTGCGCTTGCTGAAGTCTGCCCCGGGGAGCCGGGCTGTCGCGCCTGGACCTCTGGTCGGCGGGTGGCGGCTGTACGACTCGCCGTCAGGTGGAACCTGTTGTGTAACGGCCCCCCTCCGGGGTACGCGAGTGGGGGAGTCGGCCGAAGAAGTGATCGACACATGGCCACTGCGAACGCTGCGCAAGACCCCCGACCGGTGACGTTGTTCCTCGGTGGGGACGTCATGACCGGCCGCGGTATCGACCAGATCCTTCCGCACCGGGGGGACCCGCGGCTGTGGGAGCGGTACGTCACGGACGCCCGCCGTTACGTCGAGCTGGCGGAATCGGTCAACGGGCCGGTCCCTCGACCGGCTGACTTCTCCTGGCCGTGGGGAGACGCCCTCCAGGTGTTGGACCGCGTCGCCCCCGACGCGCGGGTGGTCAACCTGGAGACATCCGTCACGCGAAGTGACGACGTCGCCCACGGGAAGGCGGTGCACTACCGGATGGTTCCGGAGAACATCGGCTGTCTGACCGCCGCACGGCTCGACGCCTGCGTCCTGGCCAACAACCACGTGCTCGACTTCGGCCGCCGGGGTCTCGCGGACACCGTCGACGCGTTGCGCGCGGCGGGGATCGCGGCGGCCGGCGCGGGACGTGATGCGGAGGAGGCCGAACGGCCGGTGGTCGTCCGGACCGGAGCCTCCCGGGTCGTCGTCTTCTCGTTCGGCGCCGGCTCCAGCGGTATCCCACGCGAGTGGGCCGCCGGCCGGGGTCGGCCCGGTGTCGCGTTCATGCCCGACCTGTCCGACGCCACCGCCGAGCGGATCGCCGGCCGGGTACGTCACGTGAAGCAACCGGGGGACGTCGTGGTGGCCTCCCTGCACTGGGGGTCGAACTGGGGCTACGACGTCCCGGCGAGTCACGTCGACTTCGCGCACCGGCTCATCGACAACGGGGTCGACATCGTGCACGGGCATTCGTCCCACCACCCCCGGCCGATCGAGGTCTACCACGGCAAACTCGTGCTCTACGGGTGCGGTGACCTCATCGACGACTACGAGGGCATCAGTGGCTACGAGGAGTACCGGGACGACCTGCGCCTGCTGTACTTCCCGTCGGTGGACCCCGGCACGGGCAGGCTGCTGTGGCTGCGCATGGCCGCGATGCGGGCCCACCGGTTGAGCCTGCGCCACGCGTCCACCGACGACGCCGAGCACCTGCGTGGCGTGCTCGGAGCACCGGTCGAACTCGCCCCGGGCGGCTTGCTCCAACTCCGGCCGCAGGTTGCGCCGTGACGTCGCTCAGACGATCTTCCGGTTGAGCCCCGTGCCGGTGTGTCAGTTGGCGTCCGGCCCGGGTGCGCTTGCGCGTTTGTCGGTGGATCGCTGGTTGATCGCCTCGGAGACTTCGCTGATCGCTCGCCGGATGAGCGTGCCGTATCCGTCGTCCGCGAGAGCGTCTTGATGCTGCTGCGCGGCGGTGATGTGGTCGCGTGCGGCTGCGAACGATCCGAGTCGGCGGAAGTTGTCGGCGAGGTTGAGGTGAAGCGAGGGGTAGAACCCGGCGATGCGCAGGGTGCCGTGGTGGCGTTGAACGCGTTCGTCGGTGAGGGCCGCTGCCGCGTCGAGAGCGCGTACGTCCCAGACGATGGCCTGTGCCGGGTCGTCGTAGAGGTCGGCCATGTAGTGCGCAAGAGTGCAGCGGTGGAGGGGGTCTCCCGCCGGGCCGATCCGATCCCACAGGTCTTGTAGGCGTGTGCGCGCCGCGGTGGTGTCACCGGTGTGCGCGAGCGTGACGGCCGCGCCGATGTCGGTCATGACGGGATCCGGGGATTCGGTGGTCGCGGAGGTCATGTGGCGGGGCCTTCCTGTGCACGGGGGCTGCGGTGGGATTCAGGTCGGACGGGCATCGTCAGGGTCGTGAGGTCGCCGTTGTCGGCGGAACGGACGACGACCGGTTGGTCTGCTCTTGCGATGTCGAGCATCACGTCCGGGCCGACAGCTGTGCTGATCGCCGGGTACAAGGTGGTGACCGCGAATTCCAGCTCGACTGCCGGGCCGGTGACCACGGCGGTGATCGGCAGGGCGGCGGTCCCCTTCGACGAGACGGTCACGGTCGAGTCGGCATCGGATACGTGCAGCCGAACTCGGTGGTGCTGCCGGCTTTCCAGGCTCCGCACGAGCGCGTTCCGGGAGATCAGGACGCGGGTGCGCACGTCAGGCAGAGATGCCAGCACCAGTCGGTAATCGGGAAAGGGCTCCGCCAGGGTTCGGCACTCGCGCGCAGCCGCGTCGTCATCGTCGTCACCTCGGAAGCGGACACTCCCGGGTTGGGTGCTCAGCCGCAGTTCGTGCTGACGGCGTGTCCACGGCATTGCCAGTCGCAGATCGTCGGCGTGGACCGTTGCCGACCAGTCGGTCTCGATGGGCCGCGTCGACACCAGCGTGCGGGTCGACAGCCGGTACCGATCGGTTGCCGTGAGCACGATGCCGTCGGCGGACACTTCGACGCGCACGCCGTTGAGCACGGGCAGACCTGGCTCGTGGGTCGTCGCGGTGAGGATCTGCTCGACCGCCGTCGTGAACACCGATCCGTTCGCCCGCACCGGTGGGGACTGTGGTGCCGAGCCCAGTCCGGCCTTGATCGCCGCGGCCGTTTCGCGCGCCTGGTGTGCTCGGTGCGCCAGGCTCGCCACGTGGTCGTCGATGATCCGAGCAGCATCGCGGCCGCCCGCATCGAGGACCTCGGCGATCCGCTCCAGGGGCATGTCGATCTCGCGCAGGCGGCGAATCGTCACCGCGCGTTCGACCTGGTCTGGTGCGTAGTAGCGGTACCCGGACGTCTGATCGACACTGGCCGGCTCCAACATGCCCGAATCCGCGTAGAACCGCAGCGCACTGGCGGTCAACCCGCTGGAACGGGCGAAGACGCCGATCGTGAGCAGCCCGGATCTCGACACCCGCCCATCATCGGGCTTCAAGTAACTCGAAGGTCAACCCCGCGGTGATCGGACTCGGGGTCACGAGATCCGATCTTCCTGTGGGTGCGTCGAGGATCACGTGACCGTCTGAACCGGAACAAGGTCCGCTTGTCGGGTGTTGGCGCCAGGTATGGAACAGGCCACTCTGCACAGTCCATCCACACCGGACCGTCCAGGGCAGTTGGCAGAGTCGCCGACCGGAGCCGCCAGGATTCGGATCATCCTCGTCCTGGGTGCGCTCATCGCTCTCGGTCCCTTCACGATCGACATGTACTTGCCGGCGTTGCCGGCACTGGGTGCGGACCTCGGCGCGTCCGAGTCCGCCGTGCAGCTGACGCTCACCGGCACGCTCGTCGGCCTCGGGCTGGGGCAACTGGTCATCGGCCCTCTCTCCGACGCCTTCGGCCGGCGGCTGCCGCTGATCATCGGCACGGCCGTGCACATCGGCGCGTCCGTGCTGTGCGTGGTGGCGCCGAACGTGGTCGTCCTCGGCCTGCTGCGCACGCTGCAAGGGGTCGGCGCGGCCGCGGCCATGGTGGTGGCCATGGCGGTGGTGCGCGACTTGTTCACCGGCCGTGCCGCGGCGACGATCCTGTCGCGGCTGATGCTCGTGATGGGTGCGGCGCCGATCCTCGCGCCGTCGGTCGGCGCGGCGGTGCTGCTGACCGGCTCCTGGCGTGGCGTGTTCGCCGTGCTCGCGGCGCTCGGCGTGGCGTTGATGCTGGTCGCGATCTTCCTGTTGAAGGAGACGTTGCCGCCGGAGCGGCGCAGGACGAGCGCGTTCCGACCGGTGCTGCGGACCTACAAGGCGCTGGTGACCGACCGGCAGTTCGTGGTGCTGTCGCTGGTCGCCGCGCTCGGCATGTCGGCGCTGTTCTCGTACGTCTCGGGCTCGTCGTTCGTGTTGCAGGACACCTACGGGCTGGACCAGCAGCAGTTCGGGCTGGTGTTCGCGGTCGGCGCGGTGGCGCTGATCGGGGCGTCGCAGGTGAACGTGGTGCTGCTGAACCGCTGGTCGGAGCGGCAGATCGTGTTCGGCGCGCTGGGTGCCGCGCTGGCGTTCGGCGCGGTGTTGATCCTGTTCACGACTTCCGGTTTCGGCGGTCTGCCCGGTTTCCTCGTGCCGTTGCTGTTCCTGCTGGCCGCGGTGGGTCTCGTGCTGCCGAACGCGCCCGCGCTGGCGCTGTCCCGCCACGGTGAGGCGGCCGGCACCGCCGCCGCGCTGCTGGGTGCCGCGCAGTTCGGCATCGGCGCCCTGATCGCGCCGGTCGTCGGCGTGCTGGGCAACGACGGCCCGGCGATGGCGCTGACCATGACCGGCGGCGTGCTGGTCGCCTGGGTGGCGCTGGGGGCGACGATGGTTCGCCGGCGGGTGCCGGTGCCCGCCTGAACTGCGGGTTGTGCGCGGCCGATCAAGCGGAACGACGTCGACAGCCGGCTGTACTAGGGTCCCGGAGCAAGGAACGTCGTAGCTGCGAGGCGACCTGGGCAGGCGGCTGACACCGCACGAAAGGCGTCCCTCAAAGGCCGCTTCCAGCGTCGCCGTCCGGAGCTGCCATTCGGCGCCGGGGCGTAGGCGGCGCGCCGGCGTCTTCGGTTCGCCGCCAATCCGTCCCCGGCAGGTCGAAGGAATCAGGTCACGGCGACGGTGACCGCGGCGGTGTGCGTCTTCCCGCCGTGTGCGAATTCCAGGAACAGCCGGTACTCGCCGCGGTCGGCGAACACCGCCTGGAAGCTCAGTTCTCCGTTGACCAGGGGCGTGCCCAGCGGTTCGACCGGGTGCAGGTGGGTGGCCGACAGCAGCATGGTGTGGAACCCGGTCATGTGTCCGTAGGCGCCCAGGTGCGGGTCGAGTGCGCGGACCGGGGCGCCGTCGGGGGTGCGGATGGCGAACCGCAGCGTCTGCGGGCGCATCGGCGTGGGCTGGGCGGGCTCGTCCACCCGCGTCACCGTGAACCCGGTGTCGGTCACCGCCTCGGCGGCGGGTGCGGGGACCGGCACCAGCGTGGTGTCACCGGGCACGCTGAACGGCACACCGAGCACCACCGGGTGCCGGGGGTCCTTGGTGTCGAGCGGGACGAACTCGGCGAACATCCGGTACGCGCCGCCGTCGGTCAGCGCGAGCGTGGTGTGCCACGTGTCGCCGACCAGCGTCGGGTGCACGTGCTGGAAGACGTGCATGTCGTCGCGGACGGCGAAGAAGTGCACCTGCTTGGTCTGGTTGTCCAGGAAGAGGGTTTCCGGCTGCCCGTCCGGCCCGAGGATCCGGAACGCGACCGGCACGGCGGGACCGCGGGTGGACGGCGTGGTCACCCGCTCGAACCGGTAACCGCTCTCCGCCTCCGACAGGCCGTCGCTGTGCGCGGCGGGCACCAGGTCCGCGGGCGCCACGCGCTGGTGCGCCGAGTGCGCGGGGCCGGACGACGGTCGGAACAACGTCAGCGCCCCCACCACCACCATCGCGGCCGCGACCGCGACGAACACCCAGTCGGTGAACCGCAGGTTGCGCATCATCACTCCTCACCTCGACTGGACGGCGATGGACCCCATGCGTGGTGAGCGGCGCTGCCGGTCGCCCACCACGCACGGGGGTCATCTCCGTGACATCGACCTGTCCGGGGCGGACCAGGTCACCTCGGAGCGGGTGACGGCGAGACGGCGCCGAGGTTGGGCTTGACCACGACCAGGCCCTGCTCGATGCCGTTGACCAGGACGATGCCGCTGGCGAAGTACGGGTAGTTGCTCCACGCCCCGTTGAACCTCGCCGCGTCACCGGAGGGGTAGATGTCGAAGTACCCGACCTCGGTCAGTTGCGCCGAGGAGACCCTGCCGACGTCCAGGACGCGCAGGCCCGCCTGGTAGTTGGCCTGGTAGGAGTACCCGTCTTTGACGTACTGGTTGTGGTCGATCGCGGTGGCCGGCGAGCTGTAGGTCCCGGTGTGCACCGGGGAGGCCAGGTTGGCGAGGTCCCAGATGTAGGTCTTGGTGCGCTTGTCGGTGCCGCGCGACTCGTCCAGTTCGTCGTCCAGCAGGAAGTACCGCTGGTCCTCGGTCAGCCAGCCCTGGTGCGAGTACTGCGCGCCGGAGTAGCCCTTGCGCGAGATCTGCACCGGGGTGGTCTTGTTGGTCACGTCGACGATGGTCAACGTGTCCTCGTTCGAGTTGAAGCAGATCTCCTTGCCGCGGTACGCCGCGTCCGGGCCGCGGTAGACGACGCACTGGGTGTCGTGGGTGTAGCCGTCCTGGGAGACGCACCCGGCCCGCGTCGGGGACTTCGGGGTCCGGATGTCGACGATGTGCGGTCCGCCCCGGCAGGTGTTGGAACCGACCGCGTAGGCGAAGCCCGTCTCCTCGTTGATGGCGATGTTGTGCGCCGGGCCGAACTCCCGGTACAGCGCGTCCGCCGTGAACGTCTGCGGCGTGGTGACCGTGCGCAGCCGGGTCAGGTCGAACACCTGCATCCCGTGCCCGGCGATGGCGTCGGCCACGATGAACGCGTGGTCCTTGTAGACCTTCATGTCGCGCCAGCTGCTGCTGCCGCCGTTGGACGGCAGGTTGCCCAGGTACCTGGGCGAGGTGGGCGTGCTGACGTCGACGAACGCGGTGCCGTTGGTGCGGCCGACGATGGCGTACTCCTTGCCGGAGGACGGGTCGGTCCAGCCCCAGATGTCGTTGCCGTTGCCGCCGCCGATGCTGGACAGCGGCAGGACGCTGAGCAGGTCGACGTTCTTGCAGGGGTAGATGTCGGCCTTGCCGTTCACGCACGGCACGCCGGCCGCGGTGCCGACGACGGCGTGCCGCTCGGCCGGGAGGTGGTCGGCCAGGAAGGTCCGGACCGCCGCCTGCCCTTCGGGTGTGTCGGGGTCGTGCGCGGACGCGCTCGTCATCGATAACGCGAGCGCGGAGGCCGTGAGCACGGCCAGCCCCGCCATTCGCAGGATTCTCATGGTGGTGCGCTCCTCACCGGAAATCCCGGACCGCCGAGGTGGACCGAGAACAGGGTTTTCCGATCAGGTTCGACGGTAGGAGGATCGGCGGCCCGGGATGAACCCCCGATCGTCTGCTCTCCGGCGGTTTGCCCGTACGTACCTCTTTCGGAGGCATGTCGACTACCGTCCGTGTCGCTCCACTGTGGACTTGTCGATTGGTTGACCACCTGTGCCTCAGCCCTTCGGCGCGAGGGTGATCGAGTCGGCGATCGGCGTGGTGGACCGCCCGGTCAGGCGGGACAGGTCGCCGCTGGTGCCGGCGGCCGGCCAACGCGGCCTGACCTCCCGCTCACCCGCGCGCGAGGTTAGGCTTTGGCGCATGTCGAGGCGGCGATGGAGCGGCCGGACGGCGGACACGGCCCTGGTGCTCGCCGTTGGCCTGGTCGCCTTCGTCGGCCTGGTGGTGCAGTCGCGCGGCATCGACACCGCCGCTGAATGGGCGGCGCTGGCGGTCGTGCTGGCCTCCTCCGGCGCGCTGTACGTCCGCCGCCGCCACCCGGTGCCGGTGGGCGTGGTGGCGCTGGCCGCCGTCGGCGCGTACGGGGCGTTGCTGCAGCAGCCCGGTCCGATCATGCTGGTGTTCGTCGTGGCGCTCTACACCGTCGTCGACGAGGGGCACGTCGCGGTCGCCATCGGGCTCGGTCTGGCCTCGGTGGTCGCCTTCGCCGTCGCGGACGGCTACAGCAGAACCGGGAACACCGGGAACGGGGCGACGCTGCTGCACGCCGGTTGGCTCATCGCGGTCATCGTCGGCGTGACCCGCAACCGCCGGGCCTACCTCGCCGAAGCGCAGGCCCGCGCGCTCGCCGCCGAGCAGCGGATGGAGGAGGAGGCCCGGCGACGGGCCACCGAGGAGCGGTTGCGCATCGCCCGCGAGCTGCACGACGTGCTCGGCCACCACCTCTCGCTGATCAACGTGCAGGCCAGCGCCGCGCTGCACCGCCCGGACCCCACCCGGTCCGAGGAGGCGCTCACCGCGATCAAGCAGACCAGCAAGGAGACGCTGCGCGAGTTGCGCACGACGCTGGGCGTACTGCGGCAGGAGGGCGAGGCGCCGACCGCGCCCGCGCCCGGCCTGAACCGCCTCGGCGACCTGGTCACGACGGCCGGGCGGTCCGGGTTGGAGATCCGCATCGAGCTCGCCGAGACCCGGCCGCTGCCGCCGGAGGTCGACCTGGCGGCGTACCGGATCGTCCAGGAGGCGCTCACCAACGTGAACCGGCACGCGGGCGCGACCGCCGCGGTGGTCCGCGTCCGGCCCGACCGCGACGACGTGCTGGTGGAGGTCGAGGACGACGGCACCGGCGCACCCGGCGAGCCGGGCAACGGGATCCTCGGCATGCGCGAACGGGCCCAGGCGCTGGGCGGTTCGCTGACCACGGGCCCGCAGCCGGACGGCGGCTTCCGGGTGTGCGCCCGCCTGCCGCTGCGGCCCGGCCCGGTACCGGCGGGAGCGCCGACGTGATCCGGGTGCTGCTGGCCGACGACCAGAACCTGGTGCGCGCCGGGTTCCGGTCCATCCTGAACGGCGAGGACGGCATCGAGGTGGTCGGCGAGGCCGCCGACGGCGCCGAGGCGGTGCGGCTCGCCCGGCAGCTGCGGCCGGACGTCGTCCTCATGGACATCCGGATGCCCGGCCTGGACGGCCTGGCCGCCACCCGGGAGATCGCCGCGAGCTCCGCTGTCCGCGTGATCATCCTGACCACGTTCGACCTGGACGATTACGTCTACGGCGCGCTGCGGGCCGGCGCGAGCGGCTTCCTGGTCAAGGACACGGAGCCGGAGGAGCTGATCCACGGGGTGCGGGTGGTGGCGCGCGGTGACGCGCTGATCGCGCCGTCGATCACCCGCCGGCTGATCGCCGAGTTCACCGCTCGGGCCGAGCACCCGGACCCGGGGCCTCGGCTGAGCGCGCTCACCGAGCGGGAACGTGAGGTGATGGCGCTGGTCGCCGCCGGCCTGTCCAACGACGAGATCGCGGCGCGGCTGGTGCTGAGCCCGGCCACCTCGAAGACGCACGTCAGCCGGATCATGACGAAGACGCAGGTGAGGGACCGGGCGCAGTTGGTGATCCTCGCGTACGAGTCCGGCCTGATCGTCCCCGGCTGGCTCACCCGCTCCTGACACCACGACACGGGCACCGACCCATCACCCATGGCCGGTCAGGCGGTCAGGCGGCCGGTGCGGCGGGAGCGGGCCAGCGCCAGCCCACCGACGACGACGCTGATCAGCCCAGCCACCCCGGCCGCGATGGCCCCGCGTGGCCCGTTGCCGGTGCCGATGCGACTGGCGGGCCGGGCCAGGGCCAGCGCGCCGAGGACCACACCGATCAGCCCCACCACCGCGGCGGCAGTGGGCACGAGTCGCCCGGAACCGATGCCGGTATCACCAGCGGCGGCCAGCTGGACCGAGACGTGCGCGGCTGCCGGTGCGGCAAGCAGATGATGGACGTACATGGTGACGATTCCTTCGCTCGTACGACGGATACGGGCGGCAGCGTATGTAGCGGCGTGGTCACGCGTCGTCATGCCGGAGTTGCCGATGGGCATACCACCGGGGTTGTACGCCCTCACGGCGTCGTACCGCCCCAGTTGTCTCCCCGGTGATTCAAGGCCCGTTCAGTTGGCCTGAAAGGGTTTCAGCGGAAGGCGTCGGCGTTCTCCGTGGCCCACTGCCGGAACGATCTGGCCGGTGAGCCGGTGACTCGCGCTACCGTGTCGCGCACCGTCAAGAGCTCATCGTTGACGTCTCCGCCCATCAGGTCGAGCACCGCGTTCGCGGTCTCGTCTCCCATGAGAGGAGCCATCTGCTGATGGGCCTCTTCTCGGCTGATCTCGTCGACGGACACTTCCTGCCTCAGAGCCACCGAGATGGCCTCGACCTGTTGACGGGCCGTGATGCGTGCCGGCCCGGTGAGCGCATATGTCCGCTCTCGATGACGTGGCTCGGTCAGCGCCGCTCGGGCCACCGCCGCGATGTCCGCGGGGTGGATCGTCGGGAGTCCGATGTCCGCGTACGGCAACCGGACCGTCAGGTGCTCGCGGATCGAGGCCGCCCACCACAGGGTGTTCGAAGCGAATTGGGTCGGCCGCAGGACGGTCCACGTCATGCCGCTGTCCTGGAGCAGCCGCTCGACCGCCAGGTTCTCGCCGGCGGCAGGTAGGTGCGGATGGGTCTGGACCGTAATGGACGACACGAGCACCACGTGCTCCACACCCGCTTGTCGGGCAGCCGCGAGGATGTCGGCATCCTCGCCCATGCGCGACACCAGGAATAGTGAGCGCACTCCGTCCAACGCGGACTTCAGTGAGGACGTCCGCGCGAGATCGCCTTCAACAGCTCCGACTCCGTCAGGGAACGAGGCTCGGGCAACGTCACGAGTCAGGCCTCGCACTGGCACGCCACCGGATTCATGCAGCTCCTGCAGCAGGGCACTTCCGATGTTCCCGGTCGCGCCGGTCACGAGGATCATCGTTGTTCTTCCCGTCGTCAGTCGTTGATCATCGCTACGCTAAGACCTCGACTTGACTTCAGGTCAAATGTGAGGGGCGGACCCCGCGAACTTCGGCCGATGCCTGGTCCAGGATGTCCAGGCCCTCGTGCGCCTCGCCGTCGGCACGCCGCCAGGATCGCGGCCATCTCAGGGCTGCTCGCACCGTGGGGCGCGAGCGCTTCGCGCGTGGCCCGGTCGCCGATGAGTTCGACTGCCCAGAACGCTCCGGTGCCGCGAACGTCTCCGTCAACGGCGTCAGTCCGCATTTTCGGGTAGGCGAGTACGTCCCGACAGGGTAGAGGTAACGGTTGTCCGGCGATCAGCGGTAATGCGAACGCCGCAGCCGTCAGTCGATCCGGAGTGGTCCGCCGTATGAAGTCGCCGTCGTCCCGCGTGGTGCGTGCCGTGCTGCTCGGCCTTCTCGCCGTCGCCTTCGTGGTGCTCACGGTGCTGCTCGCGGCCGGTGACCTGGAGCGCGGTGACAAGCTGGCGAGCGTGTCGGCGCTGTTCGTGTCCATGGTGGGGCTCGGCATCGCCATCGCGGGCATCGCGCCGCCCGCACCCGTGGTCATCCGGGACAGCGCGTCCCTCGCGAACGACCTCGCCACCACCCTGCGCGAGCAGTGGCTGGACGAGGTCGCCGCGCGCCGCGTCAAAGAGCCGCACGTGCTGCCGCTGACGTGGACCGACGGCACGCGGACCAGTCGGCTGGAAGGGCCGTTCGAAGACGTCAGCGACGACCTGGCCCGCGACTACCTCGACATCTACAGCAGGCGGCTGCTGTTGCTCGGCGAACCCGGCTCGGGCAAGACCGTCGTCGCGATCGTGCTCACGTTGGGCCTGCTGCGGGCGAGGGAACTCGGCGATCCCGTGCCGGTCCTGCTCGCCATCGCCTCCTGGGACCCGGTGGACGAGGCGTTCGACACGTGGCTCGTCCGCACCCTCGCCACCGAGTACTACGACGGCCGTCGCGACGTCCCGTCGGCGTTGCTGCGCGATGACAAGCTCATCCCCGTGCTCGACGGCCTGGACGAGATGCCCGAGTCGGACCGGCGTACCGCGGTCAAGGGCATCAACGCCGCGCTGGGACGGAAACGGCCGATCGTCCTGACCTGCCGGACGGCCGAGTACGACGACGCGATCCGCGCCGGGGCCGCGGCGCTGCGCAAGTCCGCCACAGCGCGCATCCTCCCGGTGTCCGGGGCCGACGCGGTCGCCTACCTCACCGAAGTGGCCCCGTGGCCCCCGGGAACGTCCTGGGAGCCGGTGTTCGAGGTGCTCCGGACCGGGCGCGACACCCCCGTCGGCAACGCCCTGTCCACCCCTCTCATGGTGAGCCTCGCGCGCACCGGCTACCAACGGTGCGGCGGCGACCCGGCCGACCTGCTGGACAAGGACAAGTTCTCCGGCCGTGACGCGATCGAGCACTTCCTCATCGACCGCGTCGTCGACGCCGCGTACGCGCCGGACCCGCTGCCGACCGGCGAGCTCGGCGTCGTCGGCGACGCGCGGTGGACCCCGGACCAGGCGCAACGCTGGCTGGCGTTCCTCGCCCGGCACATGCACCGCCACCGCGAACGCGACCTCGCGTGGTGGCGGCTGGCCGACCGGTTGGTGTCGCCGTGGACCGCACCGGTGTTCGGCGTGGGCATCGGAGTCGTCCTGATGCTCGTGGTCGCCCTGGGCGGTCTGACCGTGGGGTCGGGGGATGCCGAGGACGTCTTCACGTTCGGCCTCGCGCTCGGCGCGGTCGTCGCGGTCCTCGCCACCGCCCTGTGGTTCGGCGCGACCGGCCGTGAGCCCCGGCGGATGAGCTTCCAGGTCTCGGGGTCGTTCGAACGGCTGCGGAAGGGGTTCGCGGCGGGGGCGGCGTTCGTGCTGGTGCCGACCGTGCCGATGCTGGTCGCGGCCATCTCGATGCAGTGGGCGAACCAGACCGTCTCGTACGCCGACGTCACGTCGATGGCCATGAGCGTGGCGGTCGTCCTCGGGCTCGCGGTCGTGGTCGGCACGGCCGTCGCCGCCCACCACTGGACCGGCGCGCGCCCGGAACGCTCCGCGAAGGCGACACCGACCCGGTTCCTGACCCAGGACCGCCGGTCGTCCCTGGCGGGAGCGGCGATAGCGGGTGTCGTCGCCGCACTCGTCGGCCTGCCCGTGCTGATCGTCGCCGGCTTCCTCAGCACGGTCTTCGGCGCGGTGGCCGCGAGCCTGCTCGACATCGAGGGCACGCCCGCGTTCGACGTCGACCTCCGCGCGCTGGACTCGCCCTTCGGCGCGATCGGCATGGCCACCGTCCTGCCCGGTCTCGCTGTCATGTTGCTCGTGCTGCTCACGAGGGCGTGGCCTCGGTTCGTCCTGGCCCGGATCGCACTGGCGGTGCGGGGCTCGCTGCCGTGGCGGCTCCCGCTGTTCCTCGCCGACGCGCGCGACCGCGGCCTGCTCCGCCAGTCCGGCGGCGTCTACCAGTTCCGGCACGTCCGCCTCCAGGAGCGGCTCTACACCAAGGCCTCCGACACCGGTTCGGTCAAACCGGCGAAGACGCCTCGACGTCGACGCGTCACCGCCCTGGTGGGCGCGACCGCGATCATCGGCGCGACGCTGGTGAGCTGGGGAGCGTTCAACCACTACCGCTGCGCGTCGGCGACACGGCTCGGGTTCGAGGTCGACCAGGTGCTGGCCAACACCCGAAACGGTGAAGAGTGCGTGGGTGTCGTCCCGGAATCCGACTGGGTGGAACTCGGGCTCGCCCCGGAGCTGGCGGACCGGCTTCGGCAGGGCAACGAGGAAGCAGCGGGCAAGGCGGACGCCGTGGCGGTGGCGGTGATCGGACCGCTGCGGTCACAGGGCCTGGACGACCTCGACCGACGACTGGACGGGATCGCCCGCGCGCAGGAGGCGGTGCGCGACCGTCACCCCATCCGCGTGGTGCTGGCGTCCTATCCGCAGTCGACGCTGGACGCCCGGGGCCCCGACGCGCGGCCGTTCGACGTGGCGATGGATCGGCTGAACTCATGGGCCGCCCAGGAGGGCTTGAGCATGCCCGTGGTCTTCGACTCGGCCCGCCCGGAAGTCGCTCCCGTGGCGAATCACACGTCGCAGCTCCATGTGGGGAGCGTCATCGGCGGAGATTCGCTGCTCGCGTTGCACGCGTGGATGGCAACGGTACGACTCGCCGACGCCGAAGAAGGGTTGATCGTCGTCGACGACAGCGCCGGGTACCGATGGCTGTCCGCCGACTGCGGGGTCGACTGGTCGGGGTTCGTGTTCCTGGCCACGCCGAGCCATGCCGTGCAGGCGAGAATCGGATCAGGCTGTCGTCGCTCGAAGCTCCAAGTGGTGCTCGGCTACACGCCGGACGACGAGGAGAAGGCGCTGCTCTCCGATGTCGCCGCACGACTCCACTACCCGGCGGCCGGCGCGAGCTTGATGGAGTCCTCCACCTGCCCGGACGCGTGCGGGAACGTGGAGATCTGGGCATACGAGGCAGCGCTGGCGCTGACGGGGGAGCGGGCGGTCGAGATGGTGAGCGAGAACCGCTGACCGGTGCAGCCGCCTGGACCACGCTGTACCTCGACCGCTATCCGAGCATCGCCCGGTACGCGCCGGGCGGCAGTCCGTAGCGTTGCCGGAAGGCCCGGTTGAAGTGCGACGGGCTGGTGAAGCCGGACGCGGCGGCCACCCGTTCCACCGGCAGCACGGTGTCCTCCAGCAGCCGGGCGGCGTGGCGCAGCCTGGCGTGCGCCAGTGCCCGCATCGGGGACTGGCCGAGCTGTTCGGTGAACAGGTGCGCGAACCGGGACGGCGAGAGCGAGACGCTCCTCGCCAGTGATCGCACCGTGTGCGCCGCACCCGGGTCGGCCGCGATCAACTCCTCGGCCCGGCGCACCCGCGGGTCCACGTTCGGTTCGGGGCGCGCCGCCGCGGCGGTCACGGTGGCGAACAGGACGATCTCCTCCAGTGAACAGAGCGTCAGATCGCGCGCCGCGCTGCTGTGCGCCACGGCGGCCTTGTTCACCGTGGGTTCCGAGCGGGGCACAACGGCGCCGCCGGTCCGTTGGGCGTCGGCGAACAGTCTGCGAAAGGCCGTCTCAAGGCGGCCCCACCCCTCGGTGGGTACCGACGTGACCGCGTGCAGGCGGTCCGCGACGGTGTAGGGCCGCAGCCAGGCGGACCAGGCGACCCTGGCCTGGCAGTGCACCCACCAGAACGCCCAGTGCTCCGCGCCCGGTGAGACTCCGTACCAGTGGGCCACACCGGGACCCAGCACCACCAGATCGCCCGCGCGCGCCTGCACCGCGGCCGCACCCTGGCGCAGCAACCCCCGTCCGCTCGTGGTCCAGGTGAACAACCAGGTGTCCGCGCCCTGCGGGCGGTTCACGCGGTATCCGTGCGATTGGTGGAAGCAGCCGGCGATCACGAGCCCCGGCGGTGGGGACGGCGCAGCAGTTTCGGGCAACGCGTCAGCATGCACGGGCATCCTCCCCACGTGTCGTGCGGTCCTAGCGTGGCACCTGTGGGACACGGATCGGACCAGGAAGGGCGTGCGCATGACAGCCAAAGGCAATGAGGCCACCCGCACCGGCGTGCCGCCGGAGGCCGGCCGCCTGGAGTTCGAGGAGAACGGCTTCACGGTGGTGCGCGGACTGTTCAGCCCGGCCGAGATCCAGCGTTTGCGTGCCGAGTTCACGGCACTGCACGCCGCCGGGCCGATCCCCGGGCACTTCGAGCCCCGGGAGTCCGAGACGGCCGGGCCCGACGATCCGCTGAACGCCTATCCGCGCGTGATGCACCCGCACCTGATCAGTGAACTGGCCCTGCACTACCTGCTCGAACCGCGGCTGCGGACCGTCTTGGAGACGCTGCTGGGCGAGGAAGTGCTGGCCGCCCAGAGCATGTTCTACTTCAAGCCGCCGGGCGCTCGGGGTCAGGCGCTGCACCAGGACAACTTCTACCTCCGGGTGGAACCGGGCACCTGTGTCGCCGCGTGGATCGCCTGCGATGTGATCGATCGCGAGAACGGCGGACTCGAAGTCGTCCCGGGCACGCACCGGATGGACCTGTTCTGCCCGGAGACCGCGGATCCGGAGCTGTCGTTCGTCAAGGAGTACGTTCCCCCGCCGCCGGGCCTGGCCGTGGTGCCCGTCGACATGGACCCGGGAGACGTGCTGTTCTTCAACGGCAGCCTGGTGCACGGCTCCCAGCCCAACCGCACCGCCGACCGCTTCCGGCGCTCGCTGATCTGCCACTACGTCGGCCGCTCGGCGGAACGGATAGGGCGTTGGTACCCGACCCTGTCCATGACCGGCGACCGCGTCAGGCTGCCGGAGAGCGAAGGCGCCGGCCCTTGCGGTACGGAGTTCGCGCCGTCGGGTCCCCACTGAGCCGATGACGGCCCGGCGTTGCCGCGAGTGGTCGCGGCAACGCCGCAGCCGACGTGGTTGCTGTCTGTTAACGCTAACAGCGTTATTGCGCCTTCCAGCGACTTGTCGAGCTCGTCGGGGTCGCCGGAGTGTTGACAGCCCGGCAATGGAGCTGTTACTTATATGCCCCACCCGGTCAGGCATGACTCAGTTCACATCTCAACTGAATGTTAGCGTTAACATTCCTGGCTCCGTCCCGGATCAGCGCAGATGCGAACCCGCCGGCCCTAGCCGGCCGGTTCTGTCGACGTACTGGCACGAGGGTGGGCTGAACCGAGAGGACCACCTCAATGGAGAGTGCGTGTCTTCCCCGCCGCGGCAGATCACGACCCGCGGTCGCCCGCGGCGCTGACAGGTCTCCCGGTCGTCTTGGTGCGTCCGTCCGGCTCGGTACCGCGCGGTGCGGCGCCTGCTGATCCCGCCGCGCTGATCCCGCCGCGGCGAAACCATCGCCGACCGTGATCCGCCGCGGACCCGTCGTTGATCAGTTCCTGTTCACGAGCACAACGGTGCGCTCCGGGTGCTGTCCCGGTGGAGCGCACCGGCACTGCCGATCGGCTGTCGTGGCAGCCGTGGCAGCCGACCCTGGGAGCACCATTGTCTTCTTCACCCTTGAACCGCCGCAGGTTGCTGCAGGCCGCGGGCGTCGCCGCCCTCGCGACCGCCGCGCCGGCCCTGGTGCCGTCGGTGGCTCCGGTCGCCGGTGCCGCGGTGGTGCCGCCGGTCCGCAACGACATCGGCGTCTCGGCGTTCCCGTTCGAACTCGAGCAGGTCCGCCTCACCGCGGGCCGCTGGCTGGACAACCAGAACCGCACACTCTCGTACCTGCGGTTCATCGACGTCGACCGGTTGCTCTACAACTTCCGCGCGAACCACCGGCTGTCGACCAACGGCGCGGCCGCGTGCGGCGGGTGGGAGGCCCCGAACTTCGAGTTCCGCACCCACAGCCAGGGGCACTTCCTCAGCGCGTGGGCCAACGCCTGGGCGGTGCTGGGCGACACGACGTGCCGGGACAAGGCCAACCACATGGTCGCCGAGTTGGCCAAGTGCCAGGCCAACAACGCCGCGGCGGGCTTCAACACCGGCTACCTGTCCGGGTTCCCGGAGTCGGACCTGGACTCGGTGGAGGCGGGCACGCGCCGGGGTGTGCCGTACTACTGCCTGCACAAGACCCTGGCCGGTCTGCTGGACGTGTGGCGCTACATCGGCAACACGCAGGCGCGTGACGTGCTGCTGCGGTTCGCGGGCTGGGTGGACTGGCGGACGGGTCGGTTGACCACCGCCCAGATGCAGACCACGCTCCAGACGGAGTTCGGCGGCATGAACGCCGTCCTCGCGGACCTGTACCAGCAGACGGGCGACTCCCGGTGGCTGACCGTGGCCCAGCGGTTCGACCACGCCGTCGTGTTCGATCCGTTGGCCGCCAACCAGGACCGGCTCAACGGGCTGCACGCCAACACGCAGGTGCCGAAGTGGATCGGGGCGGCCCGGGAGTACAAGGCCACCGGCACCACCCGCTACCGCGACATCGCCCGCAACGCGTGGGACATCACCGTCGGCGCGCACACCTACGTGATCGGCGGCAACAGCGAGGCCGAGCACTTCCGCGCCCCGAACGCCATCGCCGGGTTCCTGGACCGCGACACGGCCGAGGCGTGCAACACCTACAACATGCTCAAGCTGACCCGGGAACTGTGGCTGCTGGACCCGAACCGGGCCTCCTACTTCGACTTCTACGAACGCGCGCTGCTCAACCACCTGATCGGCCAGCAGGACCCGAACAGCAGCCACGGCCACGTCTGCTACTTCACCGCGCTCAACCCCGGCGGCCGGAGGGGCGTGGCGGGCCCGGTGGTGGGCGGCGGCAGCTTCAGCACCGACTACGGCACGTTCTGGTGCTGCCAGGGCACCGCGCTGGAGGTCAACACGCGGCTGGCCGACTCGGTCTACTTCCACAACGGCACCACGCTGACCGTGAACCTGTACACGCCGTCGGTGCTCACCTGGTCGCAGCGCAACATCACCGTCACCCAGACCACGGGTTTCCCGGTCGGCGACACCACCACGCTGACCGTCACCGGCAACGCGGGCGGGTCTTGGACCATGCGGTTGCGCATCCCGTCCTGGACCAGCGGTGCGACCGTCAGCGTCAACGGGGTTGCCCAGAACATCACCACCACGCCGGGCACCTACGCGAGCCTGACCCGGTCGTGGACCTCCGGCGACACCGTCACCGTGCGCCTGCCGATGCGGATCGTCATGCAGCCGGCCAACGACAACCCCGAAGTCGCCGCGGTGACCTACGGTCCGGTCGTGCTGTCCGGCAACTACGGCGACACGGTCTTCAGCACGCTCCCGTCGCTCAACACCGCCTCCGTCACCCGCACCAGCTCCTCGGCGCTGGCCTTCACCGCGACCGCGAACGGGGCCACCGTCAACCTCGGCCCGTTCTACGACGCCCACGGGCACAACTACACCGTCTACTGGAACACCGGCAGCAGTGCCGATGCGGGCTACCGGCTGTTCAACGCCGCCTCCGGCATGGTGCTCGGCATCCGGGACATGTCCACCGCGGACGGCGCGGACGCCCTGCAGTGGGGCGACACGGGCACACCGGACCACAACTGGCAGCTGGTCCCCGACGGCACCGCGGTCCGGCTGCGCAACCTCAACAGCAACAAGGTGCTCGGCGTGGACAACATGTCCACGGCCGACAACGCCCGCGTGCTGCAGTGGTCGGACAACGGCACCGCCGACCACCGCTGGACGATCGTCGACAACGGCGACGGCACCCACAAGATCCGCAACGCCAACAGCGCCAAGCTGCTGGGCACCCTCAACGGCTCCACCGCGCAGGGCGCGCAGGCCGTCCAGGACCCGGACAACGGCACCGCGGACAACAACTGGCGGTTCGTGCCGACCGGCGCCCGCCGCATCCAGAACCTCGCCAGCGGCCTCGTCCTCGGTGTGCAGAACATGTCCACGGCGGACGGTGGCCTGGCGATCCAGTGGGACGACAACGGCACCGCGGACCACCTGTGGACCGCGCTGCTCGACCCCGACGGCTACTTCCGCCTGCGCAACAGCAACAGCGGCAAGGTCCTCGGCGTCGAAGGAGCGGCGACCGGCAACGGCGCCCGCGTCCTGCAGTGGGCGGACAACGGCACCGCCGACCACAAGTGGCGACTGCGCTACGGTGCGAACGGCTACTTCCGCATCCAGACCGCCAACGGCGGCCGGGTCCTCGGCCTCAGCGGCGCCTCCACCTCGCGAGGCGCGCAAGTGGTCATCTGGGACGACAACGGCACCAACGACCACCTCTGGCGCTTCATCTGACCCTCTCGCACCCCGTACGCGGCGGGCGTCACCCTTGGTCAGTCGACGGAACAGGCCCACCACCGGTAGCGGTGGTGGGCCTGTCCCGTCTTGCGGTTCTCAGAGTTGGTACTTCAGTTCCGCCGCGATGGTCTGCATCCGCGTCCGGGCACCTTCGTCACGCACCTGGACCGCCGCCAGGCGCCCGAGGTTGTCCAGGACGGGTGCGGCGACCTGGGGCAGGCCCCCGCTTTGAGCGGTTTCGGCGAGGGTCAGGTGCAGCTGGGCGAGCATGGCGACGATCGGGCTGATCCGGCGTGCCTTCTCGAAGTCCGCGATCTCCGCCTTGGCCTGCGCGTAGGTCAACGGCTGGACCGCCAGCGCCCACACCTCGCTCCAGACGAGGTTGACGCTCTGGGCGCGGTACTCGACCGTGTGGCTGCCCTTGCCGACCGTGACCGGGCCCTGGTACTTCGCCCACGCCCCGCCGTCGACCCGGTACTCGACGGCCGCCACGCCCTGGCCGCCCGTCAGCGTGACCGTGCCGAGGCTCACCGCCGTCGTGATCGGGCCGCCGGTGTAGGACAGCGGCTCGACGCTCTCCAACGTCGGCACGACCTTCCGGATCGAGCCGTCGGGCTCGAAGTGCAGCCGGTCGATCGTGGTCTCCCGGTGCATGCCGTCCCCGCCGGGGATGGCGAACCGGTGGTAGGCGATGTACCAGTCGTCGGTCCCGGGCACCTGGACGATCGAGTGGTGGCCGGTCCCGAGGATGCCGCTGCCCGTGTCCTTGGTGAGGATCTCGCCGCGCGAGGTCCACGGGCCGGTCGGGCTCGGGCCGGTGGCGTAGCCGACCCGGTAGTTCTCACTGCGGGTGTCGTCGACGGACCAGGACAGGTAGTAGACCCCGGCCCGCTTGTTCAGGAACAGGCCCTCGCGGAAGTCGGTCAGCCCGCTCAGGGTCCGCTCGGTGCTCTTGTCCAGCGACACCATGTCCGCGTTCAGCTGGGCGATGCGCGGGGTCCCGTTGCCCCACAACAGGTAGCTGCGGCCGTCGTCGTCGGTGAACACGGCCGGGTCGATCTGCTGGGCGTTGTTGTAGTCGGCCTTGCTGACCAACGGCCGGCCCAGCGGCTCGGTGAACGGCCCGAGGGGCGAGTCGGCCACCGCGACGCCGATGTTCTGGTCGGCGGAGAAGTAGAAGTAGTACTTGCCGTCCTTCTCGATCGCGGTCGGCGCCCAGGCCCGGGAGTCGGCCCAGGACACGTCCGGTCCCAGGTCGAGGATCGTGCCGTGCTCGGTCCAGTCGACCAGGTTCTTCGACGACCACACCTTGAACGACGAGCTGCTCCAGCCGGGGAACCCGTCGGTCGTGGCGTAGATGTAGTACGTGTCGCCGAACCGCACGATGTTCGGGTCGGCGTTGAAGCCGGGCAGCACGGGGGAGCGCATCTCCACTGCCCGCACGGTCCACTGGCGTGACGCGCCGTCCTTGGCGGTGACCGTCACCGTGACCGGCTTGGAGTAGTCCTGCGGGCCGGACGGCGTGACCGTCGACCCCGACGCCACGACGAACTGCGGGGCGAGGGTCTTCAGGTCGGTGCCGGGGCGGACCGGCAGCACGACGGTCCCCGCGGCGGTGTCGATCCGCGCGTCGACCTTCAGGCTGTCCAGCCCGACCCCGATGACCCCGGTGGTGTTGCCGCTGAGCTCCGCCACGTCCTGGGCCGACAACGCCCTGGCGTACAGGGAGAAGTCGCGCACCTGGCCCTTGAGGTACTTGTCGGCGGCGTACAGGGACCGGCCGATGTAGTTGGCCGCCGTCCGGCCGCCGCCGATGTCGCCCGGGTCGACGGTGACCCCGGTCTTGGTGCCGACGAGCACGCCGTCGAGGTAGACCTTGGCGGTGTCCGACTTGTCCAGCGTGTAGGTCAGGTTCCGCCAGCCGCCGCGCGGGACGGCCGCCCCGGACGTGACGGTCTGCTCACCGGTCCAGTTGCCCATCGAGATGGACGACCGGTAGTTGTCGCCGGTGGTGAACAGGTAGCCGTCACCCGCGTTGTTGGTCGTGTTGCCCAGGCCCCAGATGAAGTAGGGCGTCGGCTGCGTGGGGTCGATGTTGACGTCCAGCGAGACGGTGATCTCGTCCAGCCCGGCCATGATGTTGTCCGGCAGGCGCACGTGGCCGTTGGAACCGCCCAGCCGCAGCGCGCCGTCCGACCAGGTGGCGTCCCCGGACAGGGTGCCGTTGTAGCCGTTGCCGGACGTGTCGGTCACCTGCGTGCCGCTGGTCTGGTCGAGGTCGTAGTGGGCGACCAGGCCGTTGGCGTCGCGCTTGATCGGCTCCGGCGGGATCGGGCCGTTGAGCGCCTTCAGCAGCGCGGTGTGCTCGGTCGCGGTGACCGGCACGACGGTGCCGTGCCGCGGGCTGGCGGGCAGGTCGAACGCGGCCGGGACGCGCCAGTCGGGCGTCTCGAGGTTCGCCGTGCCCAACGGGATGTAGCCGCGGCCGCCGTACTCGTCCACGAACAGGTAGTACGGGGAGCCGGACTTGTCGCCCGGGTTGGCCTTGAACACCGTCGGGCCCTCGACCGCGGAAGTTCCCGCGTCCCGGCCGATGCAGCCCTTCTGGAACGCCCACGCCGGCGCGCCGGGCAGGTCGATCGCGGTCAGCGAGGTCGCCTTCTCCTGGATGATGTCCGAGCAGCCGGTGCCGCCCGCGCCCTCGTCCTTGGTGAACCGGTAGTAGATCCCGTTGTCCTTGATCACCGTGGAGTCGATGCGCGAGGACCCGCGGTCCTGCCAGATCTTCGGCTCGCTGAACGTCGTGAAGTCGCGCGTGGTGGCGTAGAGCATCCGGTTGTACGTGCTGCCGACGTGCTGCGGGTCGTTCTCCGCGTACAGCTTGGACGCCCAGAACACCACGTACTGCTTGATGGTGTCGTCCCAGTACGCCTCGGGCGCCCACGTGTTGCCCGCCGTGGGCGGGGAGATCTTCACGTGCCGCTGCTCGGACCAGTTCACCAGGTCCGTGGACTCCCACACCTCCAGGTACAGGCTGCCCTGGCGCTGCGCCCGGTCCCAGTCGCCGTCACGGCCGATGGACAGGTCGGTGGCGATGAGGAAGAACCGGTCGCCCTCGGGCGAGCGGATCAGGAACGGGTCCCGCAGGCCCTGCGTGCCCTTGGTGGACGTCAGCACCGGGGCGCCGTTGTTGAGCTCGTCCCACTGCAGGGCGTTGTTGCCGCGACTGGCCGCGAAGTAGATCTTCTCGCCGCTGATGGAGTTGCCGGTGAAGTAGGCGAACGCGTAGCCCGCGTAGGGCTCGACCTTGGGCAGTTGGCGCACGGTCAGGTCGAACGCCCGCGTTGTCGTCGCGGTGCCGACGGTGACGGTCGCGGTGAGGCGGACCGCCGCGTCGCCCGCGCCGTTGGCGGGCCGCGTCACGACCCCGTCCGGCGCGACCACGGCGGGCGCCGAAGACGACCACGCCACGGTCGCGTTGTTCAGGCCCGTGGTCGGCAGGGTGAGGTGCCCGCGCACGTCATCGGCGTGCGCCACGCTCAGCGCGGCGGCGGCCTCCTCCGCCCTGGACCGGTCGCCGGGCATGGGGAGCACAGTGGCCTGGAAGGACCTCTGCGCGGTCAAGCCACCGCGCGTCAGCGTCGCGGTGAGGGTGACGTTGGCCGGGTCGGCGTCCGGCGCGGGCCGCGTGACCTTGCCGCTCGGCGCGATCACGGCGGGGTTGTCGGACGCCCAGGTGATCGTCGAGCCGTACGCCGCCTTGCCGGGCAGTGCCAGGTCGGCGGTGACGGCGGACAGGCCGCCGAGCGCGAGACCGGTGAAGTCGCCCTGCAACCGCTCGGCGTCGCCCAGCGCGATCGCGGCGACCTCGGCGTCGTTCAGCGCCCGGTTGTAGATCCGGAAGTTCTTGACCTTGCCGCGCAGGGTGTTGTCGGCGGCGTAGTTCGACTCGCCGAGCACGTTGCCGGTCGTCGTGCCGTTGCCGATCTGTCCGGGCTGGGTGGTCACCGAGGTGTTGCGCCCGACGGCGACGCCGTCCTCGTAGAGGGTTCCGGTCGTGCCGGTCTGGGTGTAGGTCACCGACTTCCACACGCCCCGGTCGAGCCTGCCGCCGGAGGACCGCGCGGTCACCTGCTCGCCGGACCAGTTGGTCTTCGACGCGGCGGCCCGGAAGTTGTCACCGCTGGCGAACAGGTACCCGTTGCCCGAGGAGGACGTCGCCGGGTTGCCCAGACCCCAGATGAAGTACGGCGTGGCCTGCGCGGGGTCGATCAGCACGTCCACCGAGACGGTGATCGACGACAGCCCGGCGGCGATGTTGTCGGGGATCTTGACGTGGTCGTCCACGCCGTCGAGCGCCAGACCTTCGGAGGCGGACCACGTGCCGCCGGCCACGGTGCCGTTCCTGCCGTTGCCGGAGCTGTCCACAACCACCGAACCCGACGTCTGGTCCAGGTCGTAGCGCAGCACGAGGCCGTCGGTGACGTCCTCCGCCGCGGCGACCGCCGGCTGCGGTATGGCCACTATGCCCCAACACAACGTGACGGCCACGCCCGCGGCCAGTTGTCGGAACATCCGTCTGTCACGGGCAAAGCGCCGCATGCGGTCCTCGCTACGTTGCGATGGTGTTAGCGTTAACATGAGGAGTGTGAGAGCAGGCGCTGGCTATGTCAACAACGTCTGCGGGGTGGAGTGATCGCTAACAGCCGGCGGGCGTCCGGGGCGGGCTTCCGCCCCACGGTCTGCGACGCGACGCGGTGCCCAGTTCCGCCACCTGGTGGCCGGTCTGCATCCACGACATGACCACGGGTGCTGATCGCACGAGGTTCGGTGACTCTGCGCGCGTCAGCTTGCAGTGCAGCGATGTCGCCGGAATGCAGTAGCGCCGTGAGGCGATTCATCACGTTCCGCTGTCGAAACCAGTGGTATTCGCTCTTTCGTGCTCGCATTCCAGGTGAACGGCGAACGTTTCGGCCTGCGACCACCCGTCCCGGCGGGACCTGCGATCCCATTGTTCACGCCCGAATGGGTTAGGCTTGATTCACCTGAAAGATGGGTAACTCTACTCTGAATGCTGCGATAAACCTCATATCGTCCCTCGAAAGTTCTGACGAATGAGGTCGCCATGAGTCTGCAGCGCGTGATCACCGATGAGCAGGATTTGCAGATCGCTCCCGTCTTCGCGCAGCGGATCGACGAGGATGTCGTCCCGAAGGGCAGGCTCCCGGAGAACCCGATGCCCGCGAGCGTCGCGGCGGGCATCGTGCAGTCGAGGCTGTTGCTCGACGGCCGGGCGGCCCTCAACCTCGCCACGTTCTGCACGACGGCCGCCGAGCCGGAGCTGGAGCGGATCTACGCGGACACCGCCTCGATCAACCTCATGAACCGGGAGGAGTACCCGGCCAGCTCCGACATCGAGCAGGAGTGCATCAACGCGCTCGCGAACCTGTGGCACGAGGACGACGGCCGGTTCATCGGCTGCTCCACGAGCGGCAGCTCGGAGGCGGCCATGCTCGCCGGCCTGGCCATGCTGCGCCGCTGGCGGGAGCGGGGCGGCACCGGCAGGCCCAACATGGTGTTCGGCAGCCACGTCCACGTCTGCTGGCCGAAGTTCTGCAACTTCTGGGACGTGGAAGCGCGGATGGTGCCGCTCGCGGAGGGCCGCACGATCCTCGACCCGGCGCTCACCGCCGAGGCGGTGGACGAGAACACGATCGGCGTCGTCGCGGTGCTCGGCAGCACGCAGGACGGGCGCTACGACCCGGTCGCGGAGATCGCGGCCGCCCTCGACGGCGTGGCGGCCGACCGGGGCGTCGACGTGCCGCTGCACGTCGACGCGGCGAGCGGCGGGTTCGTCGCGCCGTTCCTCGACGTCGACTTCGCCTGGGACTTCGCACTGCCGAGGGTGGTGTCGATCAACGCGTCCGGCCACAAGTTCGGCCTCGTCTTCCCGGGCTCCGGTTGGTGCCTGTGGCGCGATCCCGAGTACCTGCCCGAGTCGCTCATCTTCGACTGCAACGTGCTCGGCGGCCACCACCCGACGTTCACGCTGAACTTCTCCCGGCCCGCATCCGGCGTGATCGCCCAGTACTACCAGTTCCTGCGCAACGGGCTCGCCGGCTACCAGATGATCGCGCAGCGGTGCCAGGAGGTCGCGCGGCAGGTCGCGAAGGGCGTCCAGGCCGTCGGGCCGTTCGAGGTCATCAGCGACGGCGAGGACCTGCCGGTGGTGGCGTTCCGCCTGCGCGACCCGGAGGACGTGGGCTTCACCGTGTACCACCTGTCCGAGGCGCTCAAGAGCGACGGCTGGCACGTGCCCGCGTACAGCCTGCCGCCGAACCTGGAGCACGTGCACGTGCTCCGCGTCGTGTGCCGGCAGGGGTTCACGCTCGACCTCGCGTCGAAGTTCTTGGAGAGCCTCGCCAAGCACAGCGAACGGCTGTCCGGCCACCCGTTCCCGCTGCCCGAGGCGACCGCGCTGACGTTCACGGACTGACGCCGTGGTCACGATCTCGGAACTGGAGACCGACCCCTACCCGGCCTACGCGCGGCTGCGCCGGGAGGAGCCGGTGAGCTGGGTGCCGGAGGCACGCCAATGGCTGGTGACCGGCTGGCACGACGTGCTCGCGGTCCTGACGGACGCGGAGCGGTTCACCACGGACCAGCCGGCGTCGCCGCTGCACGGCCTGTGCGGCGGGACGCCCATGCTGTTGCGGGAGGGCGAGTCGCACCAGGACGTGCGGGAGGCGTTCCGGCACGACCGCGACGCCCACCGGGTGAACGACTACGTGGACACGATCGTCCGACCGGTCGCGCACGAGGTCGCCGACGACGTGTTCACGTCCGGCCGCGCCGACCTGGCCGCGGACTACTTCGAGCCGGTCGCGGCGATCGCCGAGGCCACGCTGCTCGGGGTCGGCCCCGCCGGCGCGGACACGTTGCGCCGGTGGGGAAGGGCGCTGACCAAGGTGGCGAACAACTTCGGGCGCGACCCGGCGGTGGACGCCGACGCGGCCGCGGTGATGGCCGACGACGCGGCCGTGACCGCGGTCGTCCGGCGGCTGCGGGAGCAGCCGGACGGGTCGGTGATCTCCCACCTGCTGCACGCGAACCGGCGGCGTGGCGACGCCCGAACGGACGCCGACGTGCTGCCGGTGTTGAAGCACATCGCGCTGAGCGCGATCGAGCCCGGCTGGCTGGCGGGCTGGACGCTGGTGGCGTTGTGGTCCGCGCCGGACCAGTTCGCCGCGGTCCGCGCGGACCGGGCGCTGCTCGGCGCGGCGGTGTACGAGGCGCTGCGGTGGAGCGGTCCGGTCGGCGTGCTGGGCAGGCGCACGACCCGGGCGGTGACGCTGGGCGGGCGGGAGATCCCGGCGGGCAGCACGATCGCGGCGGCCATCGCCTCGGCCAACCGGGACGAGGCGGAGTTCACCGACCCGGACCGGTTCGACCTGCACCGCGACGTCCGCATGCACCTCGGGTTCGGCGCCGGGCCGCACGACTGCCCGGCGCACCCGCTGGTCACCGCCGTGGCGCGCACCGCGCTGGACGTGCTGTTCGAGCGGATGCCCGGTGTGCGGCCGGCGCCGGGTTGGCGCGCGGCGCCGCACGGCTGGAAGCTGCGGCTGCCGGGGTCGCTCGACGCGGTGTGGGACGCGGCGGCGAGGAGGGCGTCATGACCGGATCGACGGCGGAGGGCTCCCTGCTCGCGGAGCTCGACGCCGACCCGTACCCGGTGTACGCGCGGCTGCGGGCGGAACAGCCCGTGTCCCTGCTGCCGGAGGCGGACCAGTGGCTCGTGGCGCGCTGGGACGACGTCCAGCGGGTGCTCACCGACTCCGGGACGTTCACCACGGACATCCCGGCCGCGCCCGTCGTCCGGCTCTGCGGCGGGCCGCCGTTGATGAACCGGAACGGCGCCGCGCACCAGGACCTGCGGGAGGCGATCGAGCCGGACTACGCACCGCACCGCGTCAACGACCACGTGGACGCCATCGTCCGGCCGTGGGCGGAGAAGGTCATCGCCGGGCTGGCCCCGGCCGGGCGCGCGGAGCTGGTGTCGGCGTACTTCGAGCCCGTCGCCACGCTGTCGCACGCCGAGCTGTCCGGTGTGGACATCGCGGATGCCGGCCGGCTGCGGTGGTGGGGCATCGCGCTCATCGACGCGCTCACCGACTTCAGCCGCGACCCGGCGAAGGAGACCGCGGTGGCGGACGCGATGGCGGACATGGACGACGTCCTCAGGCGCGCGCTGGCACGGGTGCGGGCCACGCCGGACCGTTCGGTGCTGTCGCACGCGGTGCACGCCCACCGCCCCACCGGCGAACCCCGGTCGGACGCGGACGTGCTTCCGGTGATCAAGCAGCTCGCGCAGGCACAGCTGCAGGCGGGCTGGGTCGGCGCGTGGACGCTGAGCGCGCTGCTCGCCGACCGCGACGTGCTCGCCGAGGTGGCGGACCAGCGGTGGCTCGTCGGCGCCGCGGTCAACGAAGCACTGCGGTGGACTCCGCCGCTGGGCAACGTGACCAGGCGGACCACCCGTGCGGTGACGCTCGGCGGCGCGGACGTCCCGGCCGGGGCGATGCTGTCGGTGAGCGTGGCGTCGGCGAACCGGGACGAGCGCGTGTTCGACGATCCGGACCGGTTCGACGTGCACCGCGATGTCCGGACGAACCTGGGGTTCGGTGCGGGGCCGCACGGGTGCCCGGCGTTCGCGTTCGTCATGGCCATCGCGCGCACGTCGGTGGACGTGCTGCTGGACCGGCTGCCGGACGTGCGGTCCGCACCCGACTGGCGGTCGGCACCACACGGCTGGAAGCTGCGCCTGCCGGGCCCGCTGAACGTCGTCTGGTGACCACGCCCACTTGACCGGTCGGCCACGGGCACCGGCCCCGCGTACCAGTACGGGGCCGGTGCCCGTGGCCGGGCCGTGACCGGCAGGCCGCCGGTGATCATGACGTGCGCGTGGAGCCGGTGCACCAGCCGTGATTTTTGACGTCGCCGACGCCGGCACTCCTCCTGTCGCATTCGTGGCCGCGCGGCGGCGGGTTTCGCATTGCGCGGCCACGTTTGCACAGATTCCCGACCGGAATGTCAAGCACTGTTGTCGGCGCAGACCGGCACGACCGGGCGGTCCAAGAATTTGAGCAAGTGGTCAATCGACTAGTGCTGATGTGATGTAGATCATGCGTCAGGTGGCTGACTCGTGCAGGTGGATCACTGGGTACGCTGGCCTTTCAGAGGAAAAGGACTGGTGAAAGCGGGACGTGTCTTCCAACGGGTGCCGCTATGACAGCCACAGCCGCCCTCGTCGCCCGGGTGGCAAGGCCCGAAGTGAGCCCAGACCCTTGATCACCACACCCCTCGGCGCAGAAGGAGTCTCATGACCACCCGCAGGGCCTTCGGATCCCTCGTGGCCGGAGCCGCACTCGCGGCACTCGCTCCGGCGTTGACCGCGAACGCCTCGCCCGGCCGTCGTCGCGGCCGACTGATCGCGGCTGACGACTTCCGGCGCGGACTCGGCCAGTGGGCCACCGAGTTGCAGGACGGCGGCACGGTGAAAGCCGAGCGCGGGGCGCTGGAGATCGACGTGCCGAGCGGTGCGACGGTCTGGTTCCGGCGCAGGCTCGAAGGGCCGTACGTCCTCGCGTACACCGCCACCCCGGTCTCTGCCGGCGGCGTCAACGACCGCGTGTCGGACCTCAACAACTTCTGGAACGCCCTCGACGTGCGGTCTCCGGACGACCTGTTCGCCACCGCGCGGGGCGGCGCGCTCGCGGAGTACGACTACCTGAAGACGTATTACGTGGGCTACGGCGCCAATTACAACACCTCGACGCGGCTGCGCCGTTACATCGGCGAGGCGGGCGTACGGCCGCTGATCTACGACTACGCGGAGCCGCTGCTCGTCGCGAACGAGCCCAACCGCGTCAGGATCGTCTCGGACGGCTCCACGGTGCAGTGGTGGAACAACGGGCGGCTCATCTTCGACTACGCCGACCCGGAGCCGTACACCAGCGGGCACTTCGCCTTCCGCACGACCTGGAGCCACTTCCGGATCGCGGACTTCCGGGTGTGGCGACTGTCGGACAGCCACTGACCGCCCGCCGACCTGCGAAACAGGTTCGGCGGGCGATCTTGTCAGGCGGAGGGTGCCGAGCTCCCGCTCTTCGGGGCGCGACACCCTCACGTTGAACCGCGCACGACGGAGTCACGTCGTGTGCGGTGCCGGTTCACAGGGCGAGCCGTGGCCAGGATTCCGTATCGCGCAACAGCTGCCGGTCGTGCGTGGCGATCACCACCGCGGCCGGGGTGGACCCGAGCGCGGCGGTCAGCTCGTCGACGAGCGCGGCCGACAGGTGGTTGGTCGGCTCGTCCAGCAGCAACACGTGCGGGCGGCAGGCCGGCACCAGTGCCAGGTCCAGCCGCCTCCGGGCGCCGACCGACAGCTCGGCCACCGGCCGGTGCCCGTCGTACCCGTCGAGCAGGCCCAACTCACCCAGCCCCGGTCCGGGCACACCCGACCGGGCGAGCTGTTCGTCGTACAGCTCCACCGCCGTGCGCCGGCCCGGCGGGTCGGACTCCTGGCCCAACCGCCCGACCCGCACCGACCGGGCGCGGGTGACCGTGCCCGCGCTCGGCTCCAGGTCGCCGGCCAGCACAGTCAGCAGCGTCGACTTGCCCGCGCCGTTGGGCCCGGTGACCACCAGCCGGTCCCCGGCGTCCAGCGCCAGGTCGACCGGGCGCGCGAGCCTCGCGGTCACGGTCACCGCGGCGGCCCGCAGCAGGGTCGCACCGCGGTGCTCGGGCAGATCGGGCATGGCGAACCGGGCCGGCGGTGACGGGACCGCCACCACGTGCGCGGTCAGCTCCTCCTGCCGTCGGTGCACGGCCCGGACCAGGCCGGGCGCGCGGGTGGCGCGGGTGTGCTTGCCGTACCCCTTGGCGGGCCGCCAGTTGTCGCGCAACCGGTTCTGCGCCGCGGACAGGTCGTCGGCCAGGCGCTGCCGCTCGGCGACCTGCTCGGCGTGCAGCGCCTCCCACCGGGCACGCTCGGCTCGGCGGGCCTCGGCATAGGCGGTGTAGCCACCGCCGTAGACCCGCGGCCGATCGTCGCTGGACGGGTCGAGGTCGATCACCGAGGTGGCCACATCGGTGAGCAGCGCCCGGTCGTGGCTGACCAGCACGACCACGCTCGGGTGGGCGCGCAGCCGCTCGGTGAGGTGGTCGAGCCCGCCCGCGTCGAGGTGGTTGGTCGGTTCGTCGAGCAGCAGCACGGAGTGCCCGGCGCCGAGCAGGCAGGCCAGCCGCACCCGGTGGCGCTGCCCGACCGAGAGGGTGCCGAGCGGGCGAGTGCGGTCGTCGACGGCGTTCAGCGCGGCCGGCGAGACCTCGACCCGCCTGTCGGCGTCCCACGCGTCGAGCGCCTCGGCCTCCGCGAGCGCGGCGGCGTAGGCGTCGTCCGCGCCAGGACGGCCGTCGGCGAGCGCGGCGGTGGTGCCCTCCAGGCGGGTCAGAGCGCCGCGCACGGCGGCCAGTTCGAGGTCGATCAGGGTGCCGACGGTGTCGGTGGCGCCGAGCGGGATCTGCTGGTCGGCGACGCCGATCGAGCCCGCGCGGTGCACTTCGCCGCGGTCGACGGGCAGGTCGCCGGCGAGCACCCGGAGCAGGGTGGTCTTGCCGCGACCGTTCTCACCGACGACGGCGACGCGGTCACCGGCGGCGGCGACGAGGTCGACCCCGGCGAGCACGGCCGTCCGCCGAAGGAGACGTGGACGCCGGACATGCGGACGTGCGCCGCGCGCACAAGGGCGGGCGAAAGGTGGGACGACATGAAGGAACTGCCTCCACGAGAGGTGATGAGCAGAAAGGACGAAGTCCGGTACGCGGCTCGCGGTACCGGTGGAGGCGTTGTCCCTCAGAGGAAGAACAGGTGCTGCATCACGATCACCAGGGTAGGACAACCCCCGTGATCCGCGCATCCGGATTCCGCCTGACAGGTGTGGTCCTGCGGGCGGGGGTGTTCCCGCACCGCGCTGATCCCTCGTATCCCCTGGTCGCCGGGGCGTGACGCCGGAATTGTCGGTGTCGCTCGATAGCGTGCGCGCAGTTCATGTGAAGGGGGAGGGAACGCATGTCTGCCACGACGTACCTGGAGCTGTCCGAAACCGGCGGTGGCGCGCACAAGTTCTACGAGGTGCGGGTCGACGACACCGAGGTCACCATCGTCTACGGGCGCATCGGGGAACAGGGGCAGGTCAGGAGAGCGACCTTCGCCGACCACGCCAAGGCGCTCAAGGCGGCCGAGAAGAAGATCGGCGAGAAGGTGCGCAAGGGTTACGCCCCCGCCGTCAAGGGGGTGCGCCAGAGCCGGCCGGTGAGCCGGCGGCAGATCGTCAGCACCCGCTCGACCGCCCACCAGGCGCCGGTGCTGTGGCGGTTCGCCTCCGGGGCCCCGGCGTTCGGGATCTTCATCGGCGAGGACCACGCCTGGGTCGGCAACGAGAAGGGCGATGTCTACACCCTCACCCACGACGGCCGGGTCACCGGGCGGTTCGGGTTGCCCGACTCCGTCAAGTGCATCGTGGCCGACGACTTCTGGATCTACGCGGGGTGTGACGACGGCCAGGTGTACGACCTCGGCGCCAAGGTGCCCCGGGTGGCCTACGAGATCGCCGACGACGTCGACATCTACTGGCTCGACATCCACGACGGCGTGCTCGGCGTGTCCGACCGGCAAGGTCGGGTGACCGTGGTGGACCACGAGGACGAGTTCCAGTGGTCGGTCCCGGCCACCGGCGACAGCGCCTGGATGGTCCGCTGCTCGGCGGAAGGTGTTTTCCACGGCCACTCCCGGGGCGTCACCCACTACACCGGCCGCGGTCACCGGGCGTGGCACGCCGACACCGTCGGCCAGGTGCTGTTCGGCTGGCAGGAGCGCACCGAGGTCTTCGCGGGCACCAGTCGTGGCCGGGTGCACCGGTTCGCCAAGTCGGACGGGCGCGAGACGGGCAACTACCGCTGCGACGCACCCGTGTTCTCCTGCGCGACGTCGCCCGACGGCGAGTTCGTCTTCGCGGGCGACAACCAGTCCTCCGTGTACTGCTTCGCCGCCGACGGGACCCGGCTGTGGAAGCTCGCCACCGGGTGCGGCTCGGCGTTCTCCATGCAGTACCGCGACGAGCGGCTCTACCTGGTGACGACGGACGGTTCGCTCGCCTGCCTCGACGCCAGCCCGGCCGCCGTGCGCGCGGCCGAGCAGGGGCAGCTCCCGCAGCGCCAGGACATCAAGGCAGGCAGCATCGACCGCGTCGAGGCGACCGCCGAGGTCGAGGTCGTCTCGCACGTCGCCCCGGGCGAGGGCGTCGTCGTCGAGTGCGTGCAGGATGGCGGCCGGCTCAGGGTGCACGTCGTCTCGGACGGGTACGACCGCACGTGGGGCGTGCAGTTCCCCAAGAACATCCGCGTGCCCGGCGCCCGGTACCTGGTCGCCGAGGTGCTCACCTCGGCCGGCGGGTCGTTCTACCGCACCCGCGGCGAGATCAAGCGCCTCCGTTGACCGGCGCCGGAACAACTCGTTCCCGACCACACCACGGGGGCGTAGCGGCGGTCGGCGACGCGTTCCTCCACCGGGATCAGAGCGTTGTCGGTCCCTTCGGAAACAGGACTCTGGCGGCTTACATGGGCAGTCAACCTGTTCCCACAGTGCTGCTCCCATACGGCTGGTCGAGTGTGAGCGGCAGTGACGTCCGCATCTCACACGTGATGGACAGGAGGCTGAAGTGGCCGAGACGACGGTGGCCGAGGTGATGGCGGAGCTGGCCGCGCTCGAGGACCCGAAGGCACGCGAGGTGAACGAGAGACACGGTGACGATCACGGTGTGAACCTCGGCAAACTGCGCGCGCTCGCGAAGCGGCTGAAAACGCAGCAGGAACTCGCGCGCCGGCTCTGGGAGACGGCTGACACCGCGGCGAGACTGCTGGCGATCCTGATCTGCCGCCCGAAGGCGTTCGAGCGTGACGAGTTGGACGTCATGTTGCGCGAGGCGCGCACCCCCAAGGTGCACGACTGGCTCGTGAACTACGTGGTGAAGAAGAGCCCGCACTCCGAAGAGCTGCGCCTGGCCTGGTCCGCCGATCCGGATCCGGTGGTCGCGAGTGCCGGCTGGGCGCTGACCACCGAACGCGTGGCGAAGAAGCCCGAGGGCCTCCACCTCGCGGGACTGCTCGACGTCATCGAGGCGGAGATGAAAGACGCCCCGGATCGCCTGCAGTGGGCGATGAACCACTGCCTGGCGCAGATCGGGATCGAGCACGCCGAGCACCGCGCCCGTGCAATCGACATCGGCGAGCGCCTGGAGGTGCTCAAGGACTACCCGACGCCCCCGAACTGCACGTCTCCGTTCGCGCCCATCTGGATTGCCGAGATGGTGCGCCGACAGCACGACAAGTAGGAAGGTTCGTGCCCACGCTCGTGCCGCTACCCGTCAGAACGCGGCAAGGGACGACCTGTCCCTGGACGAGCGCCCACCAGACGCCGTGTCGCCTGCGGGCATCGGGCACCACCGCCCCGTGACGCGGTGCCCTGAATCTCAGTCGAGCACGGCGAACGCCTCGACCTCGACGAGCACGTCGGGCTCGAACAGGTAGTCGACGCCGATCGCCGACACGGGCGGCAACGGCTGCGGGATCCCGAGTTCGTCTGCGACGCGCTCGATGCCTGCGATGAAGTCGTGGTACTTGTCCGGGCTCCAGTGCGTGACGAAGAACCGGAGGCGTACGACGTCGGCGAAGTTCGCTCCGGCGCCGGCCAGGCCGCGCGCCGTGTTGCGCAGCGCGTGCGCGACCTGCCCGGTGAGGTCACCTGTCGCGACCGGGTTCCCCTCGGCGTCGCGCGCGATCTGGCCGGCCACGTGCACCTGACGAGCACCCGTGCTGATCGAGACGTGGTGGTACGGAACGGGGGCGAACATGCCCTCCGGGGTCAGCAACTGCACTGCCATGGGTTGTCCCTTCACTGTCGGAGTAGGTATCCAATGTCTACCTGGTATCTGAAGGGAACTTCAACGAGACTAGTAGTACTTTGTTAAGTTTCGGCGTGTCGAGTTGATTGGCCATTGTGGATGGTGGTTCGGTTGCGGGGTGACTCCGGAGGAGATTGAGCGGGTGCGGCCCCGGCTGGTGGAGTTCGCTGCGCAG
>NZ_VKAB01000017.1 GCF_009769385.1 Saccharothrix deserti | reverse complement strand
AGTGGAACCCGGCGGCACCCCGGCCGACAACGGGCCACCTCGACCATGCCGAACACCGGAAGGAGGACCCGCAACAGCCACCGGTCCCAGCCTCAAGCCGGGCCGCCACCCACACGAAAGATCCGGGCTAACCCGAGAATCGAACCTCCAGAGCCCGAGAGTCGAACGCTCAGGACCCCTGAGTTCTACATTCGGAACGTAGAACTCAGGGGTCCTGGAGGTTCGACTCTCGGCACCTGAGCGTTCGACTCTCGGGGTTAGGGCTCGGTGTAGAAGGCGTTTGTGACGATTTCTTCGCCGTTCTCGTAGCGGTAGACCTCGCGGCCCTCCACGAACACTTTCAGCGCACGGCTCATCACGTCCAGCGGGTCGCCGGACCAGATCACGACGTCACCGTCGAGACCCGGCTGAAGCGAGCCGACGCGGTCGTCCAGGCCCATGATCCCGGCCGGGTTCGTGGTGATCGACTCCAGCGCCGTCTTCCGGTCCAGGCCTTCCTTCACCGCCAGCGTCACCTGGTGCACCAGGAAGTGGATCGGCACCACCGGGTGGTCGGTGGTGATCGCGATCCGCACGCCCGCCCGCGCCAGGATGCCGGGGTTGCGCAACGACCGCTGCCGCACCTCGACCTTCGACCGGCTGGTGAACAGCGGCCCGATGATCACCGGGATGTCGCGCTCCGCCAACAGGTCCGCGATCAGGTGCCCCTCGGTGCCGTGGTTGACGATGAGCCGGTAGCCGAACTCGTCCGCCAGCCGCAACGCGGTCGCGATGTCGTCCGCGCGGTGGCAGTGCTGGCACCACGGCAGCTCGCCGGAGAGCACCCGGGCCAGCACCTCGGACGTGGAGTTCCGCTCGAACGGCCCGTCCGCCGCGTCCCGCTTCTCCACGTAGTCCTGGGCCTTGGTGAACGCGTCCCGGATCACCGCGGCCACGCCCTGACGGGTGGACGGCAGCTTCTTCTGGTCCCCGTACACCCGCTTCGGGTTCTCGCCCAACGCGCTCTTCACGCTGACGGGGTTGCGCACCAACATCTCGTCGGCCGTACGGCCCCAGCACTTCACGGCCACCGTCTGGCCGCCGATCACGTTGCCCGACCCCGGCTTGATCACCGCGGTCGTGACGCCGCCGGACAGCGCGTCGGCGAAGCCCTGGTCGGCGGCGTTGATCGCGTCCAACGCACGCAGCCGCGCGCCGTTGGGGTCGGTCATCTCGTTGGTGTCCTGCCCGGCCCAGCCCTCGCCCTCCTCGTGCACACCGAGGTGGCCGTGGGCCTCCACGAAACCGGGCAGCACCCAGCCGCCCGCCGCGTCCACGACCGGGACGCCGTCCGGCACCTCGACGTCGGTGCCGACCGCGACGATCTTCCCGTCCTGGATCAGGACCGTGCCGCCCTCGACCGGCTCCCCGGCCACCGGAACGACGTACCCACCCGTGATTGCGACGTTCATAGTTAGCGACGCTAACGGACCTACGCGAGAGGGCGCAAACCCCAACGGCCGGCCCACGATTCGCCCGGCTCCAGCCACAGCAGGTCGATCCCGCTGTTCAACGCGTCCGGCGGGCACGTCATGGGCTCGATCGCCACCGCGCGACCCCGCCCGGGGAAGTTGTCCGGCGTGTAGACCTGCACCCACTTGAAGTCCGGGTCCGCCCACAGCTCGACGCCGCCGCCAGGCCCGCGCAGCACGTGCCGCACCAGGCCGTCCACCGGCTCGCAGCCGCCGAACGCCGTGTCGAGCTTCACGCCCGCCAGCAGGCGTGCCACGCGGAAGTCGTAGTCGCCCGACACCGGCTCGGCCGGGCCGTTCGGGATCATCGTGCCGGGGTCGACCGGCAGCACGGTGGTGGCGGCCAGCGACATGGACGTCTCGTCGGTCAGCGACTCGCCCGCCCGCGGGTACGGGTGGGTGCCGACGCCGAACGGCGTGCGCGCTTCACCGACGTTCGTGACGCCGTGCGAGACGCTGAGCCCGTTCTCGTCCAGGGCGTAGGTGATGGTCGTGCGCAGCAGCACGGGCCAGCCGAAGCCCGCCACGGCCGCCTCCATCGACAGCAGGCTGCCGGTGTGCTCGACGACGTCCCACACCACCCGGCGCACCAGGCCGTGGATGGCGTTGCCGCGGGCCGGCTCGCCGATTTCGAGCTGCTGCTCCACGCCGTCGAGCGTCCACTTCCCGCCCGCCGTGCGGTTGGGCCACGGCACGAGCACCGCGCCACTGCCCATGGGCGGTTCGTCGTCGTACGTCTCGACGTACGGCACGCCGCCGACCTCGTAGGACTTCAGTCCCGCACCCTCGGGTGCGATGACGGCGCGTGCCGCGCCGTGGGCGATCTCCAGCATGGGTCGAGAGCGTATCCCCTTGACCTAGTTACTAGACCGGTCTCTATAGTAAAACCATGCCAAGACGGACCGACACCCGACAGCGCATGGTGCGCACCGCCGCCGAGCTCTTCCGGGCGCAGGGCTACCACGCGACGGGTCTGAACCAGGTGCTGAGCGAGGGCGGGGCGCCCAAGGGCTCGCTCTACTTCCACTTCCCCGGCGGGAAGGAGCAGCTCGCGGTGGAGGCGGTCGGGTTGGCGGGCAGCGACCTCCGTGACGCCCTGACCGCCGTGCTCGCCGCCGAGCCCGACCCCGCGAAAGCGCTCTCACAGGCGCTGGAACTGCTCGGCCGGCAGCTGCTGGCTTCGGACTTCCGCAGCGGGTGCCCCATCGCCACGGTGGCGTTGGACGCGGCGGCGGACAGCGAACCGATCCGCGTGGCGTGCGAAGAGGTCTACACGTCGTGGCAGGCGGTCATCGCCGGGCACGTCGGTGACGAAGACCTGGCCACGGTCGTGCTGGCCGCCATCGAGGGCGCGCTCCTGCTCGCCCGCACCCGCCGTTCGCTCGACCCCCTGCACGCCGTCGGCGCCCGTCTGGGCGCCCTGCTGGGAAGGCCCACGACATGAAGGTGCACCACCTGAACTGCGGCACCATGCGCCCGTTCGGCGGCAGGCTCGTCGACGGTCGCGGCTCGTACTTCCACCGCGCCGAACTGGTGTGCCACGTGGTGCTGCTGGAAGCGGACGACGGCCTGATCCTGGTCGACACGGGCTTGGGCCTGGACGACCTGCGCGACCCGAAAGCCACCCTGTCGGCACAGTACCGGCACGTGAGCCGGCCGGTGCTCGACGAGCGGGAAACCGCGCTGCGCCAAGTGGAAGCGCTCGGTTTCTCGGCGGACGACGTGCGGCACATCGCGTTGACCCACCTCGACGTCGACCACGCCGGCGGGCTGCGCGACTTCCCGTCCGCACGCGTGCACGTGCTCAAGGAGGAGTTGGACGACTCCGCCAATCCCCGCTACTCCCCCGGGCAATGGCGACACGCGGACTTCGTGCCGCACGAGCCGACCGGCGAGGAGTGGTTCGGCTTCCGGGGAGTCCGCGAGCTGCGCCCGGACGTGCTGCTGGTGCCGTTGATCGGGCACACCCGCGGCCACACCGGGGTCGCCATCCGGGTCGAGGACCGGTGGTTGCTCCACGCGGGCGACGCGTACTTCTTCCACGGCGAGATGAGTGCCCCGCCGCACATCCCATCCGGGCTGAAGTACTTCCAGGACAGGGCGGAGACCGTTCGCGGGCTACGACTGTCCAATCAGGACCGGCTGCGCGAGGTGGCCGGCCAGGTGGACGTGTTCTGCGCCCACGACCCGGTGGAGCTGCGGCAGAGGCAGCCCCACCGGGTCTGACGGCTTACTTGGACAGCTTGGCCGGGTCGAAGGTGACCTTGCCGTGCACGAGCCGGTTGATGATCCACAGCACCACGCCGGCGGCGAGCAGGTAGAGCGCGATCTCGTAGTCCGCCGACGCCCGCCCCGACAGCGGGCTGGCCAGGTACGCGCAGGTGAGCGCGCCCAGCACCGGCACCCACGTCGGCGCGCGGAAGTGGTTGTGCTCCGCCTTCTCCTTGCGCAGCACCAACACCGCGACGTTGACGATGGTGAAGACGATCAGCAGCAGGAGCGCCGTCGTGCCGCCGAGCTTCGCGATGTCCGTGGTGGTCACCAGGATGATCGCGACGCCCGACGTGAACACGATCGAGATCCACGGCGTGCGGCGGAACGGGTGCACCGTCCCGAAGACCTTCGGGATGATCCGCTCGTTCGACATGCCGTAGATCAGCCGGCTGGCCATCAGCATGTTGATCAGCGCCGAGTTGATGACCGCGAACAGGCCGATCAGCGAGAAGATCCACAGCGGGAAGCCCGGCGCACCGACCGTCACCACCCTCAGCAACGCCGACGACCCGGCCGTGGCCAGTTCATCGGCCGGGATGAGCAGCGAGGACGTGATCGCGACCAGCACGTAGATGATCGCCGCGATGACCATGCCCCACAGCATCGCGCGCGGGAAGATGCGGACCGGGTCGCGGCACTCCTCGGCCATGTTCACCGAGTCCTCGAACCCGACCATCGCGAAGAACGCCAACGCGGTGGCGGACGTGACGGCCACCAACGCGCTCTGGCCGGGCGCCGGGTCGACCTGCGTGAGCCGGCCGGGGTCGCCGTCGCCGGCCAGCACCGCGTAGATGCCGATCGCGATGATGATCACCAGACCGGACAGCTCGATGCAGGTCAGGACGACGTTCGCCTTGACCGACTCCGAGACGCCCCGGAAGTTGATCAGGGCGAGGCCGATGATGAACACGATCGCGACCGCCGTCGCGGACACGGTGAACGTGTCGGAGAAGAACTCCTTGATGACGGACTGGAGGTAGGTGCGCCCGAACGCGAGCGCGGCGGAGGACGCCGAGGTGATGCCCGAGCTCATCACCGCGAACGCCACCATGAAGGTGAGGAACTGGATCTTGAACGCGCGGTTGGTGTAGAGCGCGGCGCCGGCCGCCCTGGGGTACTTGCCGACGAGTTCGAGGTAGCTGAACGCGGTCAGGAACGCCACCACGAACGCGATCAGGAACGGCAGCCACAGCGCGCCGCCGATCTTGCCCGCGACGTTGCCCGTGAGGGCGTAGATGCCGGTGCCGAGGATGTCACCCACCACGAAGAACAGCAGCAGCTTCGGGCCGATGGCCCGCTTCAGTTCCGGTTGCGCCGGTGCGCTCGTCGCTTCCGCCATGCCGAGTGAGTGTGCCGGATCACAAAGGGGCGGGATAGTGGAATGCGCACACCTTGGGCAAGTCTTGATGTTCAGGTAACGGCATCGACCCGCACCTCGGCCCGGAGATCGGCTTCGGCTTGTGCGATGGCCTCGTCCAAGGCGTCCCGGAACGCCGCGATCTGTGGCGCTTCAAGCCGAACGGTGTCCGAGCCCGACGGCAGGAACAGATCGATCCCGCCCCGCTGCACTTCGATGGTGAACACGTCCTCCTTGTCGGAGTAGCACCGCAACAACCACTCGCGCTTCGGCAAGGTCACTTTGATCATCGGTTCTGGATCACCCATGGGGTAGATGATGCAAGCTTGCGCTCATTTGCTCAATTACCCGATAGAGTGAGCATGCTTCCGATAGCCGCGTCGCACCCCTACGTTGATCACATGCCACGTCGTTCCGAAGCGTCAGTCCGTTCCCGCCGCCTGGCGATCACGTTGCGCAAACTGCGCCGCGCCACCGGCATGACCGGGGCCGATGTCGCCAAGGCGGTCGAGATGTCCGCCAGCAAGATCAGCCGGGTGGAGAGTGCCGAGAGCGGGATCTACCTCGATGACGTCGAGAAGCTGCTCGACTTCTACGGCGTCACCAAGAAGCAGCGAGTGTATCTACTGGATCTGGCCCGCCACGCCGAGCAACGCGGACTGTTGCGCGTAAACAACGCCCACTTTCCCGAGGACTGGCAGACCTGGGCCGACTTCGAGGACGAGGCCAGTGCGCTGCTCAACTACAAGCCTCTGACGATCCCCGGCCTTCTTCAGACCACCGAGTACGCACGGCAGATCATCTGGGCGACCGGCCACGGCCTCGATGAGGATCAGATCGAAACGCTGGTCTCCAGCCGGATGGCCCGCCAGGGACTGCTCACCCGCAGCAACCCGCTCCAGCTGCACGCGATCATCGAGCAGGCCGTCTTTGATCGCCCATTCGGCGACCCGCACGTGTACTCCCGCCAGATCCGCCACATCGTGGACATGTCGGAGATGCCGAACATCACGGTCCAGGTGATGCCGACCGAGGCCGGGTTGCACCCAGGCCTGAACGGCGCGTTCGTGATCTTGAAGTACGACGACGACCCCAGCCTTGTGCTGCTGGAGAACAAGATTGCCAGCCACTTCCTGGACGAGCCCAACCAGATCGAGCTGTTCGAGGACACCTGGGGCGTCCTCCGCGACGTGGCCTTCAGCGTCGAGGAGACGGCGGCTTACTTGAAGGGACTTACGTGAGATCATGGGCGGATGACCCTGTGGCGTAAGAGTTCCCGGAGCGAAAGCACCGCCAACTGCGTCGAAGTCGCATGGCGCAAGAGTTCTCGCAGTGCCAGCAGCGCCAACTGCGTCGAGGTGGCGCACGCCGAAGAGCGCGTGTCGGCACGGGACTCCAAGAATCCTGTGCCGACCATCGCCGTCCCGGCTAGTTCGTGGGCGCGGTTCCTGCGACAGCTGCAGGCGTGAAGCGGTAGCGCCTGATCGCCGGGATCGCGAGCACGGCCACCGCCGTGGCGACCACGACCGCGACACCGCCGAACGCGGTCGCGGTGCCGGCGCCGATCAGGGCGCCCGTGGTGCCGTGGAGGAGGTCGGCGAGCCTTGGTCCTCCCGTCACGACGACGCTGAACACGCCCTGCATCCGGCCGCGCATCTCGTCCGTCGCCGCCGCTTGGAGGATCGCGCCGCGGAACACCATGCTGATCATGTCCGCCGCGCCGCCGATCGCCAGGAACACCACGGCAAGCCACAGGGCGTGCGACAGGCCGAAGCCGATCATCGCCACCCCCCATGCCACGACCGCGAACACGACAGCCATGCCGTGCCGGTGCACCCGTGACGTCCAGCCGGACATCAGGCCGCACAGCACCGCGCCCAACGGGATCGCGGCGAACAGGAAACCCAACGCCGGCCCACCACCCGGCGGGTCGCCGAAGGTGTTCTCGGCCATCTCCGGGAACAGCGCCCGCGGCATGCCGAAGACCATCGCGATGATGTCCAGCAGGAAGCTCGCCATCAGGATCTTCTGCAGCGCCAGGTACTTGAAACCGTCGACGACGTCCCGCAGACCGGCGCGCCGGGACGTGCCGCTCAACGGCGGCAGCGGCGGGAGCTTCCAGACCGCCCAGATGGTGAGGGTCAGGGCGATGGCGTCGGCCAGGTACAACGTCGACAGGCCGACCACCGGCATCAGGGCGCCGGCCAGCATGGGACCGAAGACACCGCCGAACATCATCACCGTCGAACCCAGGGCGGAGGCGGCGGGAAGCTGCTCGGTGGGCACGAGGCGGGCGATCGACGCGGTGCGCGCGGGCGCGTTGGCGGCGAAGAAGATCTGTTGCAGGCCGAGCAGCACGATCACCAGCCACACCGAGTTCGCGTGGAACGCCGCCTGCAACCACAGGAACACCGACGTCACCGCGATACCGGTGTTGGTGAGAACGAGCAGCTTGCGGCGGTCCACGACGTCCGCGATCGCGCCGCCGTACAACCCGAAGATCAGCAGGGGCACCAACGCCACACCCGCCGACACGCCCACCCAGCCCGACGACCCGGTCAGGTCGTACACCTGCTTGGGCACCGCCACCGCGGTCAACTGGCTGCCGACGGCCGTGACCACGGTCGACAGCCACAGCCTCCGGAACGCGACGACCTTCAGCGGCCTGGTGTCGATCGCGATCTTCCCCAGCACTCTCCGCACGGTCGTTAGCGTACGGCAACTAACAAGTTCTCCACCGAGATCCGGGACACCGTCCGTAGGCTGCACGGTGTGCGACTGCTCGTGGTCGAGGACGAGGTCCGGCTGGCCGAATCCCTGAAAGCGGGACTGGAGGCCGAGGGGTACGCGGTCGACCTCGCGTTCACCGGGCCCGACGGGCTGTGGATGGCCTCCGAACACTCGTATGCGGCGATCGTGCTGGACATCCTGCTACCCGGTCTGAACGGCTTCCGCGTCTGCCGGCGATTACGGGTGGCCGGCGACTCCACGCCGATCCTGATGCTCACCGCCAAGGACGGTGAGCTGGACGAGGCCGAGGCGTTGGACACCGGCGCCGACGACTTCCTGTCCAAGCCGTTCTCCTACGTCGTCTTCCTGGCCCGGCTGCGCGCCCTGATCCGGCGCGGCGGCTCGAACCGGCCGAGCGTGCTGCGGGTCGGCGGCGTCGAGCTGGACCTGGCCAAGCGGGAGTGCCGGTCCGACGGCGTGCTGGTCCCGTTGTCGGTCAAGGAGTTCAGCGTGCTGACCTTCCTGCTGTCCCGGCCGGGCGAGGTGGTCAGCAAGGCCGAGATGCTGGAAGGGCTGTGGGACTTCGCCGCCACGCCCGACCCGAACCTGGTCGAGGTCTACGTCAGCTCGCTGCGGCGCAAGCTCGGCCGTGACGTCATCCGCACCGTGCGCGGCGCGGGATACGTGGTGGCCCGTGCTGGATAGGTTCCGGATCGCGTTCGCCGCCTTCGTGGTCTCCGGCGCGTTGATGGCGGGTGGTGCGGGGTGGCTGCTCGAACAGATGGAGCGGCAGATCGTCGCCAGTGTCGACGAGCCCGCCACCACGGTCCGCATACCCCAGGCAGGGCGGTTCGAGGTCCGTGTGGTCGCGCCCGCCGACGTCGACAGGACAGCCGTGAACGCCGTCCGCGAGGTGTTCCAGACCGTGGTTCCGCTGGCGGCGCTGCTGATCGGTGTGCTGGTGTGGCTGGCGTTGACCACGAGTGACACGTTCGTCCGGCTGAACGACGCGCTGGAGCGGCAGCGGCGGTTCACCTCGGACGCCTCGCACGAGTTGCGCACGCCGTTGGCCTCGGCGCGTACCCAGTTGGAGGTGCTGCTGGCCCACCCGGACCGGGTCGACTGGCGGCGGACCGCCGAGAACACCGTGCTCGACCTGGACCGGATGCAGGCTGTCGTGACGGACCTGCTGTTCCTGGCGCGGTTGGAGGGTCCGGTGGCCGCCGGGCGGGTGGACCTGGCGGCGCTGGTGGGGGTGCCGGGGCCGGTCGAGGTGATGGGCGACCGGGCGCACCTGGAACGGATCGTGCGCAACCTGCTCGACAACGCCGAGCGGCACGCGTCGTCACGGGTCGAGGTGACGGTGACGGTCGAGAGCGGCGGCACGGCGGTGCTGCGGGTCGCGGACGACGGGCCGGGCATCCCCGAGGCGGACCGCGAACGGGTCTTCGAGCGGTTCGTCCGGCTCGACGAGGGCCGTGCGCGGGACGACGGCGGCGCCGGGCTGGGGTTGGCGATCGTGCGCGAGGGCGTGCTCGCGCACGGCGGCACGGTCGGGATCGAGGACAGCGACCAGGGCACGGTGGTGGCGGTGCGGCTCCCCCTCGCCTGAACCTGAACGGGTCTTCAGGTGGTTTCAGGTCCGGTTCAGGGCGGTCCACCGACGCTGCGGTCGTGCTCACGCAGCCCCGGATCACGGTTCGCCCGGCGTACGTCGTCGCGCTCGGCTTGTCCGCCGTCTACACCTCGTACTCGCTGTGGCGGCACCACTCGTTCCAGAGCACCGGGTTCGACCTGGGCATCTTCGAGCAGGCCGTCCGCTCCTACGCCGCCGGGCGGTGGCCGACCGCCGACCTGAAAGGCCCCGGTTTCCCGCTGCTGGGCGACCACTTCCACCCGGTGCTCGCACTGCTCGCGCCGGTGTACCTGGTGGTGCCGAGGGCGGAGACGTTGTTGGTGGCGCAGGCGTTGCTGCTCGCCGTGTCGGCGGTTCCGGTGACCAGGTTCGCGGTGGACCGGCTGGGGCCGCGCGGTGTGGTGGTCGGGGTGGCGTACGGGTTCTCGTGGGGCCTGCACAACACCGTCGCGTTCGACTTCCACGAGGTGAGCTTCGCCGTGCCGCTGCTGGCGTTCTCGCTGGAGGCCCTGGCACGGGAGCAGTGGAGCCGGTCGGTGGCGTGGGCGTTACCGCTCGTGCTGGTCAAGGAGGACCTGGGGCTGACCGTGGCGGCGATCGGCCTGTACCTGGTGTGGCGCGGGGTCGGGCGCGGGTGGGCCGTCCCGGCATTCGGGGTGACGGCGTTCGGGGTGACGGCGTTCGCCGTGGTCGTGTTCGCGGTGTTGCCGGCGGTCAACCCGGCGGGCGGCTACCCGTACTGGGGGCAGCTGTCGGAGATGGGCGGGTCGGGGTGGCTGCGTGCGCTCACCGTGTTCGCCCTGCTCGTGCCCACCGGGTTCCTGGCGGCGCGATCGCCGTTGATCGCCATCGCGGTGCCCACGCTGGCCTGGCGGTTCGCCTCCGGCAACCCGGCGCACTGGGGCATCGAGCACCACTACAGCGCGGTGCTCATGCCGGTGGTGTTCGTCGCGTTCCTCGCGGCGGGTCCGCGCAGGGTGTGGGTGTGCGCGGCGGTGACGGCGGTGTTCACCCTGGTCCTGCTGCTGCGTCCGGCACCTCAGCCGGTGTGGGACGCGGCGCAGCGGGCGGACGCGGCGAGGGTGTTGGCGATGATCCCCGACGACGCCGACGTGGCCGCGTCGAACCGCCTCGCGCCCCACCTCACCGGACGCTGCCGGGTGTCGTTGTTCCCGCGCGTGCTCGACGCCGAGTGGCTGGTCGTGGCACGGCCCGCACCGGGCTGGCCGGTGCCGGCCGACGAAGAAGAGCGGCTCACGAGAACGGCCTCCGCCACCCATCGGATGGTGGCGGAGGCCGGTCACATCGTGCTGTTGCGCCGTGACTAGGGCGCGATGCGCTGCACTTCCCAGCCGTCGCGGCCGAGGCGGAAGCGGAGGCGGTCGTGCATGCGGTCGCGGCGGCCCTGCCAGAACTCGACCTCTTCGGGCCGGATGCGCCAGCCGCCCCAGTGCGGGGGCACGGGTACCCGGTCGGCGTCGGCGAACTGCCGCTCGATCTTGTTCAGCGCGCTTTCCAAAGTGGAACGTCCGCCGACGACGCGGGACTGCGGCGACGCCCAGGCGCCCAGCTGCGAACCACGCGGCCGGCTCTCCCAGTACCGCGCGGTCTCGGCGGGGCCGACCTTCTCGACCGTGCCGCGCACGTGGGCCTGCCGCTGCATCGCGAACCACGGGAACGTGGCCGACGCGTACCGGGTCGCCATCAGGTCGTGGCTCTTCGCCGACGTGTAGTTGGTGAAGAACACCAGGCCCCGCTCGTCCAGGCCCTTGGCGAGCACGGTGCGGGACGACGGGCGGCCTTCGGGGTCGGCCGTCGCGAGGACCATCGCGTTCGGCTCGGGCAGACCGGCGCCGGCGGCCTGGTCCAGCCACAGCTGCAACTGTTCGTGCCAACTGGCCGCCAGGTCGCTCTCTGTGAGCGAACCCTGCTCGTAGGACACGCGCATCGACGGCAAAGCGATGTTCGTCGTCTCCGACATCCCGACCTCCCGGAGCGTAACTTCGGCCTGGCCAAGGCACTTGTGGCACCTAGCGATCCAGCGACCGTACGGGTTTCCCGCCCGAGGCGAAACCGCCCGCACGGTGATGACCGCCACCCGATCCGTGACTTTCGGTGTGATCGGCCCCTCGGAATCGAGTACGAGATCGAGTCAGAAGAGGTCACCCGATCCGGGGTGTTTACCGCGTGCGATGTCGAGCGCGCGTTCGACGGTCACCGCGTCGTCGGCCACGGCGGTCGTCAAACTGCCGCCCCGCGCCAGCGGAACGAGCGACCACCAGTCCTCTGAAACCGCTCCCGGAAGGTCTTCGCCCCAGCACAGCAGCTCCGTGCCGAGCACTCTCCGCCCCGCCAGACCGGCCGGGCTCCCGTCCACTTCGGGCGTTCCCACATGAGATGTCTGTTTTATTACCGGACCGTTTCTCCGCACGTCGAGAGTGGTGCTGAGCAAGCCCGACCGCTCGTTCAGCCGGCCCGAAACGAGAATTTCCCGCGTGCGCAGCCGCGCGTCTTCCGCCATCTCCGCCCGGAACACCGCTTCGTGGCACGCCCGCGCGGTGATGACGGTCGGCTCCGGCAGGTATTCCAACGACGCGCCCTCGGCCAATTCGACCTGGACGAGCGCACGGCTGCCGCCGGGGTGCCGGCCGGGCAGCGCGAGCGTCGCCGCTACTCCGCGCAACTCCAGCGACGCACCGGGCCCGACCCGGATGCGCAACTCCAGGTCGTCACCGCCCAGCGGAGCGGTGACCGAACTCACCAGGTGCACGAGCGCCACTTCGTCAGGTCCACGACGCGGGACCAGGCGCAACGGCGCCATCGACCGCATCTCGCGCACGACGGTTCGACCGTTCGGGTCGCATTCGACGACCAGGTGAGCCCGCGCCCTCACCGGAGCAACCCCTGTGACCCCCGGCACGTCTTGAGACAGGGCGGGGTTTCCGCCCACGGATCTCGGGGGAGATCGTGATGAGGAGATTTGTCGCTGCCGTCGCGGCCGTCGCGGCGGTGTTCGTCACCGGGGGAGCTGCCGTCGCGCAGCCGGACGAGGTCGCCACGTGCGGGTCGGCGGACCTCGACATCGGGTTCGGCCGCGTCGGCGGCGCGGCGGGCACGGTGTACCGGGAGGTCGTGTTCACCAACCGGGGCCTGCACACGTGCGTGCTGCGCGGCTTCCCGGGCGTGTCCTATGTGGACGCCGAGGGCGATCAGGTCGGCGCCGCCGCCGCACGGGTCGGCGAACGGGGAGCGCTGCTCACCCTGCCGCACGGCGGCACGGCCACCTCGGACGTCGGGTTCGCCCAGGTCGACAACTTCGACCCGGACGTGTGCCTCAAGACGCCCGTGTGGGGCATCCGCGTGTTCCCGCCGGACGAGACCGTGCCGCTGTACCTGTCTCTTCTGGACCAGCCGATGGACGACCAGTACGGCTGCGCGGGCGACGTCAGCCCGTTCGGCAATCAACTGACCGCCGCGAGCGTGCGGAGCTGAGCGCGCACCCAGTCGGCCACCGCGGGCGCGTCCGGCGTGTCCACAAGGGACTGGCTGATCACCGGTAGCTCCCCGCGCATCCGGTGGGCGTCGGCCGTCATGATGCCGAGGTCGGCGCCCACCATCGGCGCGAGGTCGGTTTTGTTGATCACCAGCAGGTCCGCGGTGGTCACACCGGGGCCGCCCTTGCGCGGCACCTTGTCGCCGCCCGCCACGTCGACCACGAAGATCTGCCGGTCGACCAGGCCGCGGCTGAACACGGCGGTCAGGTTGTCGCCGCCGCTCTCGATGATCACCAGCTCCAGGCCGTGGAACCGGTGTTCCAGCAGCTCCACCGCGTCCAGGTTGGCGGTGATGTCGTCGCGGATCGCGGTGTGCGGGCAGGCGCCGGTCTGCACGGCCTCGATCCGGTCGACGTCGAGCACCCCCGTGGCACGCAGGAAGTCGGCGTCCTCGGTGGTGTAGATGTCGTTCGTGACGACGGCGAGGTCGACCGACTGACCCAGTGCCCGGCACAGCGCGGCGGTCAGCGCGGTCTTGCCGCTGCCGACCGGTCCGCCGATGCCGATGCGGACCGCGCGGTGGGAGTGGTCGTGTTCGCCGTGGTCGTGGGGGTCGTGCCCTGGGTCGGTGGGGTCGAAGTTCACCGGGTGCACGTGGTCAGCTGACAAAGAGACGCACCTCTTCGGAGTGGTGTCGGTCGTGCGCCTCGGCCAGCAGGTCGAGGCCGGGCGCGCTGGGCGAGGGGAGGTCTTCGGGCAGGGTGTCGGCGTGGTCGGCGGCCATCGCGGCCACCGCGTCGATCTCGGACGAGAGGTGCGCCAGGATCGCGTTCACGCCGAACGGGTCCAGGCCGAGCAGCCGGATCGCGCCGGTCGCCGGTCCCGTCACCGCGTGGTACGCCACGGTCTGCGCGGCCTCGAACGGGTCGCCGACCAGCGCGCCGACGATGACCGGGTGGTGCGGCCGTGGCGTGACGCGCAGCAACTCCGTCAACACGGGTGACGGCCACGCCCGCTTCGCCGCACGCGCGATCCCGCGCCCCTGCACGCGTGAGGCGTTCCGCTGGGCGGGCGACGGCGTCCGGGCGTCGAACTCGGCGTCCAGCTCCGCGTACCGGCCACGCGTGGCGGCGGACGCGAACACCGCGCTCAACGCCCCCGCCGTGCGCAGCCTGCCGACGAGGAACGACCGCAACGACGGCTCGTCGGTGACCAGCTTGCGGGCGACGGCTTCCTCGAGGCCGCCCGAGTGGACGTGACCGCCGCCGGGGAAGCGGGAGTCCGCGATCATCAACGCCGCGAGGTTCATCAGAACAGGAAGTAGCGCTGCGCCATCGGCAGCCCGGACACCGGCTGCGGCTCGACCAGCTCACCGTCGATGCGCACGGCGAAGCTGTCCGCATCCACCTTGACCTGCGGCATCGCGTCGTTGAGCACCATGTCGGCCTTGGTGACGCCACGCGTGTTCCCGACCGGGACGAGCGGCCGGGCCAGCCGGAGCATGTCCGCCAGGTCCGCGTCGATCGCCTCCCGCGACACGAAGTGCACGCTGCTGCGCGCGGCCGAGTAGGCGCCGAACATCGGCCGGGCGAAGATCGGCTGCGGGGTCGGGATGGACGCGTTCGCGTCACCCATCGCGGCGTGCGCGATGAACCCGCCCTTGAGCACGATCGACGGCCGCACGCCGAAGAACTTCGGCTCCCACAGCACCAGGTCGGCCAGCTTGCCGACCTCGACCGAGCCGACCTCGTGGTCGATGCCGTGCGCGATGGCCGGGTTGATCGTGTACTTGGCCACGTACCGGCGGGCGCGCAGGTTGTCCGGCAGGTCGCCGCGCCGCTTCTGCATCACGTGCGCGGTCTGCCAGGTGCGGATGATGACCTCGCCGACCCGGCCCATGGCCTGCGCGTCCGAGCTGATCATGGAGATCGCTCCCATGTCGTGCAGGATGTCCTCGGCCGCGATCGTGGTCGGCCGGATGCGGCTCTCCGCGAACGCCAGGTCCTCGGCCACCGACGGGTTCAGGTGGTGGCACACCATCAGCATGTCGAGGTGTTCTTCGAGCGTGTTGACGGTGTGCGGGCGGGTCGGGTTGGTCGACGACGGCAGGATGTTCGGCTCGGACACCACCTGGATGATGTCCGGCGCGTGCCCGCCGCCCGCGCCCTCGGAGTGGTAGGCGTTGATCGACCGGCCGCCGATGGCGTCCAGGGTCGACTCCAGGAACCCTGCCTCGTTCAGCGTGTCGGTGTGGATGGCGACCTGCACGCCCGACTCGTCGGCGACGCGCAGGCACGCGTCGATCGCGGCGGGCGTGGTGCCCCAGTCCTCGTGCAGCTTGAACCCGCCCGCGCCGCCGACCAGCTGTTCGCGCAGCGCGTCCTCGCGGGTGGTGTTGCCCTTGCCGAGCAGCATCACGTTGACCGGCATGTGGTCCATCGAGGCGAGCATCCGGCCCAGGTTCCACGCGCCGGGCGTGACCGTGGTGGCCTTCGTGCCCTCGGCCGGTCCGGTGCCGCCGCCGATCAGCGTGGTCAGGCCGGACGCGATCGCGGTGTCCACGATCTGCGGGCAGATGAAGTGCACGTGGCAGTCGATGCCGCCGGCGGTGAGGACCTTGCCGTTGCCGGAGACGATCTCGGTGCCCGGTCCGATGACCAGCTCCGGGTCGACGCCGTCCATCGTGTCGGGGTTGCCAGCCTTGCCGATGCCGACGATCCGGCCGTCCCGCACGCCGACGTCCGCCTTGACCACACCCCAGTGGTCGAGCACGACCGCACCCGTGATGACCAGGTCCGGCGCGCCCTCGGCGCGGGTGGCGACACCCTGGCCCATCGACTCGCGGATCACCTTGCCGCCGCCGAAGATCACCTCGTCGCCGGAGCCCGCGCCGCGGCTGCGGTCCTCGGTGACCTCGATGAGGATGTCGGTGTCGGCGAGCCGGATCTTGTCGCCGGTCGTCGGGCCGAGCAGTTCCGCGTAACGGCGCCGGCTGATCTCTGTCACTTGTCCAGCTCTCCCGCCCACTCGGGCCGCAGACCGGGCACGCGTCGCGCGCCGGCCAGCGGGACCAGGGTCACCTCGCGTTCGACGCCCGGCTCGAACCGCACCGCCGTGCCCGCCGGGATGTCCAGCCGCTTGCCCCACGCGGCCTCCCGGTCGAACTCCAGCCCGGGGTTGACCGCGGCGAAGTGGTAGTGCGACCCGACCTGCACCGGGCGGTCCGCGGCGTTGACCACGACGAGCGTGGTGCGCGGCCGTCCGGGGTTCAGCTCGACCGGCTCGTCGCCGGTGATGATCTCGCCAGGACGCATCGGCCCCTCCTCACACGATCGGGTCGTGCACGGTCACCAGCTTGGTCCCGTCCGGGAAGGTCGCCTCGACCTGCACGGACTCGATCATCTCCGGCACGCCGTCGAGGACCTGGGCGCGGGTCAGCACGTGCCGCCCGCTGTCCATCAGCTCGCTGACCGAGCGACCGTCCCGGGCGCCTTCGAGCACGTGGTCGGTGATGAGCGCGACCGCCTCCGGGTAGTTCAGGACGACGCCGCGCTCCAGCCGCCTGCGCGCGACGTCGGCGGCGACGTGGACCAGCAACTTGTCCCGCTCGTGCGGCGTCAGGTGCATGGGGGTGGTCTATCACGTGAAACGCCACGACCGCCGCACGGAAACAAGGGCTTAACGATCATCTTTCCTCTGAATCGGTTCCTTGATCGTGACCGACGACACGCGCACCCCCGATTGCCAGCGGGTCTTCCGGGGAGCAAGGTTTCTCCAACTCTTTACTTTCGCCGAGAAGGAGCGCACAGCGTGGTGCAGACCGAGGACGACGGTTTCCGGCCAGGTCTAGAGGGCGTGGTCGCCTTCCGCACCGAGATCGCCGAGCCGGATCGCGACGGTGGCGCCCTGCGCTACCGCGGCGTGGACATCGAGGACCTGGCGGGCCAGGTCACGTTCGGCAACGTGTGGGCGCTGCTGGTGGACGGGCGGTTCGGGCCCGGCCTGCCGCCCGCCGAGCCGTTCCCCATCCCGGTGCACACCGGTGACGTGCGGGTGGACGTGCAGGCGGCGCTGGCCATGGTCGCGCCGATCTGGGGCTACCAGCCGCTGCTGGACATCAGCGACGAGCAGGCGCGCGAGCAGCTGGCGCGGGCGTCGGTCATGGCCCTGTCGTACGCGGCGCAGTCCGCGCGGGGCATCGGGCGGCCCGCCGTGCCGCAGCGCCGGATCGACGAGTGCACCACCGTCACCGAGCGGTTCCTCACCCGGTGGCGGGGCGAGCCGGACCCGGCGCACGTGAAGGCGCTGGACTCCTACTGGGTGTCGGCGGCCGAGCACGGGCTGAACGCGTCCACGTTCACCGCCCGGGTGATCGCCTCCACCGGGGCGGACGTCGCGGCGGCCATGTCGGGCGCGATCGGCGCCATGTCCGGCCCCCTGCACGGTGGCGCGCCGGCGCGGGTGCTGCCGATGATCGAGGAGGTCGAGCGGACCGGCGACGCGCGGGCGTTCGTGAAGGGCATCCTCGACCGGGGCGAGCGGCTGATGGGCTTCGGCCACCGGGTGTACCGGGCGGAGGACCCGCGGGCGCGGGTGCTGCGGCGGACGTGCCTGGAGCTGGGCGCGACCCGGTACGAGGCGGCGAACGCGCTGGAGCAGGCGGCGCTGGCCGAGCTGCGCGAGCGGCGGCCGGACCGGGCGATCGAGACCAACGTCGAGTTCTGGGCCGCGGTGATCCTGGACTTCGCCCAGGTCCCGCCGCACATGATGCCCGCGATGTTCACCTGCGCCCGGACCGCCGGGTGGTCGGCGCACATCCTGGAGCAGAAGCGCACCGGCCGGCTCGTGCGGCCGTCCGCGAAGTACGTCGGGCCGGGTCCGCGCAAGCCGTCCGAGGTGGAGGGCTGGGCCGAGATCGCCTGACCCTGCGTAGTCGAGGCGTTCCGCCGTTCGTGACGGAAGACACCCGGTTGTCACCGTTCGGCCACTCGGCTGCAACACTGGAGACCCCGGCAACGGCGCCGGTCGTGCCGACCCCCTCCCCGTAACCGGAGGCTTCGCGATGACCCAGACCGCCGACCCGACCACGTTGGTCCTGCCCTCCGACCTGCTGCCGTCCGACGGCCGGTTCGGCTGCGGGCCCTCCAAGGTCCGTCCCGAGGCCCTGGCGGCCCTCGCGGCCGAGGGCGCCGCGCTCATGGGCACCTCCCACCGGCAGAAGCCGGTGAAGTCCCTGGTCGGCTCGGTGCGCGCCGGTCTGCGGGAGCTGTTCTCGCTGCCCGAGGGCTACGAGGTGGTCCTGGGCAACGGCGGCACCACCGCGTTCTGGGACGCCGCCGCGTTCGGCCTCGTGCGCGAGCGCGCCCAGCACTTCACCTACGGCGAGTTCTCGTCGAAGTTCGCCAAGGTGACGTCCGACGCGCCGTTCCTGGGTGACTCGATCGTGGTCAAGGCCGACCCGGGCAGCGCGCCGGAGATCACCTACGCCGAGGGCGCCGACCTGGTCGGCTGGGCGCACAACGAGACGTCGACCGGTGTCGCGGTGCCCGTCAGCCGGCCCGCCGGCTCCGACGGCGCGCTGGTCGCCATCGACGCCACCTCGGCCGCGGGCGGCCTCCCGGTCGAGGCGTCGGACTACGACGTCTACTACTTCGCGCCGCAGAAGAACTTCGCCTCCGACGGCGGGCTGTGGATCGCGCTGATGTCGCCGGCCGCGCTGGAGCGCGTCGCGGAGATCGGCGCGTCGGGCCGCTGGGTGCCGGAGTTCCTGTCGCTGACCACGGCGCTGGACAACTCCACCAAGGACCAGACGTACAACACGCCGTCGCTGGCCACGCTGTTCCTGCTGAACCACCAGATCGAGTGGATCCTGGGCAACGGCGGCCTGTCGTGGGCCGTGGAGCGCACCGCCGACTCGTCGTCGCGGCTGTACTCGTGGGCGGAGTCCACTTCGTACACGACCCCGTACGTGGCCGACCCGGCGCACCGCTCGCAGGTCGTCGGCACGGTCGACTTCGACGACTCGGTGGACGCGTCCGCGGTGGCGAAGGTGCTGCGCGCCAACGGGATCGTGGACGTCGAGCCGTACCGCAAGCTGGGCCGCAACCAGCTGCGGGTGGCCATGTTCCCGGCGGTCGAGCCGACCGACGTGAGCACGCTGACCAAGGCCGTCGACTGGGTCGTCTCCAAGCTCTGACCCCGTCCACCGGTGTGGGGGTCGTCCCGTTTTCGGGGCGACCCCCACACCGTTTTCACGCGAGCGACCCGGTGCGGTTCGACCTGCTGGTCGACCAGGTGCTTCGGGAAGCCGCACTCGGCGCCGTGCCGCCCGACGACGTGGTGCCCGGCCTGTTCGAGCCGTTCCGCCGGCTGCCCGGCACCACCACGTCCGGCACCACCACGCCCGGTGCCGGCTTGGGGCTGTCCATCGTCCGCTCGATCGCGCATGCTCATCAGGGCACGGTCAGCGCGCAGGCCATCCCGGACGGCGGGCCGGCCGTCGAGGTGAACCTTCCGTAACGGACGTGCGGACACCACCGACATACGGCAAGATCACGTGAAGATATCGGTGAACACGGCGAGTCTCCCGCGTCAAGGCGGCACGCCGCATTAACGTCAGTACCTGGCGAGGTGAGTCATTCGGGAGGCCATGATGCGAGCGTTGCGAGTCATCGGGCTCGAAGACGACGGTAAGTCCGTCATCCTAGAGGACCCGGATCGCGGCGAGCGCTTCGTGCTCCCCGCTGACGAACGGCTGCGCGCGGCGGCGCGAGGCGACCTCACCCGACTCGGTCAGATCGAGATCGAGGTGGAGAGCCAGATGCGGCCGCGGGAGATCCAGGCCCGCATCCGCGCAGGTGAGTCCGTCGCGCAGGTCGCGGCGGCGGCCGGTCTGCCGGCCCACCGGGTCGAGCGGTACGCGTACCCCGTGCTGCTGGAGCGGTCCCGCACGGCCGAGCTGGCGCAGCGCGCCCACCCCGTCCGCGAGGACGGGCCGGACGTGCAGACGCTCGGCGAGGTCGTGGCGCACTCCTTCGGCCTGCGCGGCCAGGAGTACGCGGACGTGAGCTGGGACTCGTGGCGCGGCGAGGACGGCCGGTGGGTCGTCCAGCTGCACTGGACCGCGGGCAGGTCGGACAACCTGGCGCACTGGGCGTTCCACCCCGGCGCGCAGGGCGGCACGGTGACCGCGTTGGACGACGGGGCCATGGAGCTGATGGACCCGAACCCCAACCGGACGCTGCGCACGGTCCGGCCGGTGACCCAGCTGGCCCGCCAGGCGTTGGAGGTGGAGAAGCAGCCGGAGCCGGAGATCCTCGCCCGCGAGGAGCCGACCCCGCCGCCTCCTCCGCCCCCCGTGCAGGAACCGCTGCCGGTGGCGGAGCCGGCACCGGTCGCCGAGGAGCCGCCGGCACCCGCGCCGGCACCGACCCCGCAGCAGCCCGCGGCCGGTGCGAAGCCGCAGCCGGCCCGCAAGGACGCACCACCCAAGCGCGGCAAGAAGAACCACCCGATCGTGCCCTCGTGGGAGGACGTCCTGCTGGGCGTCCGCTCCACCCGCGGCTAGCACGGGTCGAACCACCGGGAAGGGCCTCCGCCGAAGCGGGGGCCCTTTTCGCGTAGTCGAAGACCAAGCGCCTCCGCAAGCCATGAACCGTCCCCACACCGAACCGGCGGTGGCCGGACCCAATCACAGGCGGTTTACCGCCGGTGATCAAGCGGGTAACCGGGCGTCATGGTGGGACGACTGGTCGTCGGGGCCGCGCTGGGCGCCGGGTTGGGTGCGGCCTGGTGGGGGCTGCGCGAGTTCATCGCATCCGGGGCCGTCTGCTCGAAGGACGACTGGGACTGCCTGGCCGTCGGCCTGATCGCGATGCCGGTCAGCCTGGTGGTGGGCGTGCTGCTGGCGTGGATCGTGCTGAAGGCGGCACGCCAGGATCGCCCGCTCGGGTACGCGGCGGTCGGCGTGACGTTCACCGCCGCCCTCACCCTGCTGACCGTGTGGGTGTCGGTGCCCGCCGGGTCCGTCGCCGCCGGGGTCATCGGGTTCGTGCTGGCCGCACCGGTGACAGCACGGCGCCCGGTCGGTCACACTGCTGCACGTGACTGACACCCCGCGCCGCACGGTGGGCGGCTTCGCCTTCAAGGTGCTCCTGCGCGTCGTGGTGTCGGCCGTCGTCGGTTCCGCGGTGCTCGTCGCGTGGATCTGGGCCTACCGCGCCGGGATGCTCGACAAGGTGGTCAACATGACCAGCCTGGGCGAGTTCATCCTGTTGATCGTGGTCGGTCTGCCGATCGCGCTGCTGGTCAGCGCGTTGCTGGTCGGACCGCTGCTGTGGCTGCTGAAAGTCCGACCGGTGTGGCCGATCGTGATGATCGGGCCGATCCTGCTGGGCCTCGCGCACTACTTCGAACTGCCCGAGCAGTTCTCCGAACTCGGCGACAAGTGGACCATCCTCACCCTGCTGGCCGGCGCGAGCTACGGCCTGGCCGGGCTGATCACCGCGCCCACCATCCTGCGCGAGAAGAAGTAGCTACTCCGGCTGCGGCACGTCGTCGAGCACCGCTTCGTCGAACCCCTCGAACCGGCACCAATCGGCGGCTTCATCACGGCTGATCGGCCTGGCACCCTCGGGTCGGGGGCCGCCCACCACGTCCCAGCCGTCCGGCGCGAGCACGTGCAACCGCCCGCCGCGCACCGCCAGCAGTCGGCCGCGGGGGAACGCCATGGTCGGCTCGGCACGGAGGAACCGCACGTTCATCTTGACCTCCACCTAGATCGAGCTTGCAGGGTCGAACGAGGGAAAACCGGATGCCGATTGTCGGTCCACCTTCGTACCGTCAGGGTGGACCGGAGGGGGACTCGTGTCGGAAGAACGTACTTCCACAGCCGCCGCAGTGCGCAGGCTGTGGCCGTACCTGAAGCCCGTGCGCACACCAGTGCTGCTGGCGATCACGGCCACCATGCTGGCGATGATGTGCGGCCTGGGCATCCCGCTGATCACCCAACAAATCGTGGACGGCCCGATCGCCGCCCGCGACCTGGGCGCGTTACCGCTGTTCATCGGCGTCATCGTGCTGCTCGGCTGCGCGGAGGCCGCGCTGTTCTACGCCCGGCGCAAGCTGATCGCCGGACCGGCGTCGGACGTCGAGGCGCGGATGCGGGCCGAGCTCTACCACCACCTGCAAGACCTGCAGGTGGCCTTCCACGACCGGTGGCAGTCGGGGCAGCTGCTGTCCCGCGCCACCACCGACCTGACCCAGGTGCGGCGGTTCGTCGGCTTCGCCGTGATCTTCCTGGTGGTCAACAGCCTGATCGTGCTGACCGGGCTCGGCGTGCTGTTCTGGCTGTCGCCGGTGCTCGGCCTGGTCGTGCTGGTGACCACGCTGCCGCTGGTGGCGCTGTCGTACCTGTTCGAGACGAGGTTCAAGGTCGTCGCACGCCGGGCGCAGGACCAGTCGGGCGACCTGACGACCGTGGTCGAGGAGTCGGTGCTGGGCATCCGGGTGCTCAAGGCGTTCGGCCGCGGACCGCACCTGACCAGGCGGTTCATCCGGCAGGCCCGGGAGCTGCGGGACACGGAAGTGGCGAAGGTGCGGATCTTCGCCCTGCTGTGGGCCGTGCTGATCGTGCTGCCGGAGCTGGGCATCGCGGGCCAGTTGGCGTTCGGCTCGATCGGTATCGCGAACGGCACGCTCACCGTCGGCACGCTCGTCGCGGCCATCACGGTGAGCGCTTACCTGCGCTGGCCGGTCGACTCGATCGGGTGGTTGTTGGCGGAGACGAACTCGACCGCGTCGGCGCTGGAGCGGTACTTCGAGGTGATCGACGTCGAGGTGACCGTGACCAGCCCGGCGAACCCGAGGCCGGCGGCCACGCCGGTGCGCGGTCACGTGCGGTTCGAGGGCGTGCGCTACCGGCACCCCGGCGCGGAGCACGAGGTGCTGCGCGGTGTCGACCTGGACATCCGGCCGGGCGAGACGGTGGCGCTGGTAGGCGCGACCGGCTCGGGCAAGACGACCGTGACCGCGCTGGTGCCGCGGCTGGCGGACGTCACCGGCGGCCGGGTCACGCTCGACGGCGTCGACGTGCGCGAACTTGACCTGGAGGAGCTGCGCCGGATCATCGGCACGGCGTTCGAGGAGCCGATCCTGTTCTCCGCGAGCGTCACCGAGAACGTCGCGCTGGGTGCGAAGGACGTGAGCGAGGAACGGGTCCGCGAGGCGTTGAAGGTGGCGCGGGCCGAGGAGTTCGTGGACGCGCTGCCGTGGGGCCTGGACACCCGGATCGGCGAGCAGGGCCTGTCCCTGTCCGGCGGTCAGCGGCAGCGGCTGGCGTTGGCGCGGGCGGTCGTCGGGCACCCGGCGGTGCTCGTGCTGGACGACCCGCTGTCCGCGTTGGACGTCCACACGGAGGCCGAGGTGGAGGCCGCGCTGCGGCGCGTGCTCAAGGGCGTGACGGCGCTGGTCGTCGCGCACCGGCCGAGCACGGTGCAGCTGGCCGACCGGGTGGCGATGCTGGTCGACGGCCGGATCGCGGCCACCGGCACGCACGCGCAACTGTTGGCGGACAACGAGGAGTACCGCAACCTGTTGTCCACTATGGAGGATGAGGAGGTGGCGGCGTGACCACCACTGCTGTGCAGCGGGAAGAACAGGACCAACCGGCCGGGCAGGGCGAGGAGGCGTGGCGCGGCGTCGCCGCCGAGGACGTCGAGGTCGACTACGCGACCGGGGTGAAGTTGCAGGCCCGGTCACGGCGGCTGCTCGGCGAACTGCTGCGCCCGCACACCAGGGCGGCGATCCTCGCGCTGGTGATCGTGGTGGCGGAGAACCTGGTCAACCTGGCCGGTCCGCTGCTGATCGCGGCGGCCATCGACGCCGGGGTGCCCGCCGCGCTGGACGGCAGGCCGGACGTCCTGGCGTGGTGCGTCGGCGGGTACGTGGCGGCGGCGATCTCCGCGACGCTGCTGCGCTGGTCGTTCGTCCGGCTCACCGGCCGGATCGGCCAGGACATGCTGCTGGTGCTGCGGGAACGCGTCTTCCGGCACGTGCAGCGGCTGTCCGTCTCGTTCCACGAGAAGTACACCTCCGGCAAGGTCATCTCCCGGCTGACCAGCGACGTCGACTCGTTGCAGGACCTGGTCGAGGAGGGTCTGGACGGGTTCTTCAGCTCGATATTGTCGCTGCTGGGCATCTCGGTGGTGCTGCTGTACCTGGACGTGCCGCTGGCGCTGGTGGTGCTGTCCGGGTTCCTGCCGCTGATCCTGCTCACCCGCTGGTTCCGCCGCCGTTCCGGCAGCGCCTACCGGCACACGCGCGGCGCGATCGCGAAGATCATCGTGCAGTTCGTGGAGACCATGAACGGCATCCGCGCGGTGCAGGCGTTCCGCCGCGAGTCGCGCAACGAGAAGATCATGGGCGAGCTGAACGGCCGGTTCCGCGACGCCAACACCGAAGCGATGGGCGTGATGGCGGCGTTCACCTCATCGGTGCGGATGATCGGCAACCTGTCGCTGGCGGTGATCCTCGCGTGGGGCGCGCTGCGGGTGGCGAACGGGCAGCTGGAGCTGGGTGTGCTGGCCGCGTTCACGCTGTACGTGCGGCGGTTCTACGACCCGTTCGACCAGCTCGCGATGTTCGCCAACGCCTACGCGTCGGCGACGGCGGCGCTGGAGAAGATCTCCGGCCTGCTGGAGGAGCGGCCGGAGGTGCGGGAACCGGAGGAGCCGACGCCGCTGGGCGACGTGCGTGGCGCGGTGCGGTTCGACCGGGTCGAGTTCCGGTACTCGGAGTCGACGCCGGTGGTGCTGCCGCCGTTCGACCTGACCGTGCCCGCCGGGCAGACCGTGGCGCTGGTAGGCGCGACCGGCGCGGGCAAGTCCACCCTGGCCAAGCTGGTGGCGCGGTTCTACGACCCGTCCGCGGGCTCGGTGCTGCTGGACGGGGCCGACCTGCGGTCGGTGGCCGACGCCGAGTTGCGGCGCGCGGTCGTGATGGTGACGCAGGAGAACTTCCTGTTCGACGGGTCGGTGCTGGACAACATCGCGCTGGGCCGTCCGTCGGCGACGCGGGACGAGGTCGAGGCGGCGGCACGGGCGGTCGGCGCGGACACGTTCATCCAGGCGCTGCCCGAGGGCTACGACACCGACGTGCGCAAGCGCGGCGGGCGGCTCTCGGCCGGGCAGCGGCAGATGGTGGCGTTCGCGCGGGCGTTCCTGGCCGCGCCGGCGGTGCTGGTGCTCGACGAGGCGACGTCCAGCCTGGACGTGCCGACCGAGCGGCTGGTGCAGGGCGCGTTGGAGACCGTGCTGGCGGACCGCACGGCGTTCATCATCGCCCACCGGCTGTCGACCGTGCTGATCGCCGACCGGGTGCTGGTGCTCGACGGCGGCCGGGTGGTGGAGGACGGCACGCCGGAGGAGCTGATCGGCGGGGACGGGCGGTTCGCAGCGCTGCACACCGCGTGGCGGGACTCCCTGGCCTGAGTTCTGGAGCCCCGCGTCTTAAAGCAGGGTCAGCAGGAGGGAGAGCCAGGCAACGAGAACGCCCGCGACCACGCCGTAGGCGACCCACCGCCACACCGGCGTGTTGCGGGCCAGCCACACCGAGGGGGCGATGCCGCCGACCACCAGGACGTTCGCCAGCAGCGCGAGCCACTGGCTGGTCTCACCCAGGCCCACCGACAGGGTGAACACGGTGAACGTCACCACGGCGGCGGTGATCAGGCTGACCGTCAGGCCGGTGCCCCAGGGGGTTTCCTCCTGGGGCACCCGCTCTTCGGCCTCCGGCTCGTCGACCGGCTCGGCGGTGTCGGCCGGCTCGGTGGGCGCGTTCGGGACGTCCACGACGACCAGTTCACCGGTCGCCGGGTCGGTGTACTCGACGGGCGTGCCCATGTCGGCGGCCAACCGGCCGGCCAACTGGTGTCCGCGCCTGGTCACGAGGGCGATCGCCGCGCCGTCCGACGGCGCGTCGGTGCGCAGCACCGCGTCGGCCACCTTCGCCCACTCGTGCAGCGCGTCGGCGAGGCCGGCGCCGAGCGGGAGGGTGTGCGGGTCGACTTCCCGCTCGCCCGCGTCGTCGCGGCCGGCGAGCACGGCCCTGCCGTCCTGCACCCGCAGTTCCACCTACGTCCTCCTCTGCTCGATGTGAACGTAGCGTGTTCAGGCGATCGCGTAGAAGGCGATCGCGGCGGCGGTGGCGACGTTCAGCGAGTCGACCCCGTCCGCCATGGGGATGCGGACGGCGACGTCGGCCGCCGCGATGGCTTCGTCGGTGAGGCCAGGTCCCTCGGATCCAAGCAGGACGGCGACCTTCCGGCCACGCAGACCGGCGTCGGCCAGGTTCAGCGAGTCGGCGCGCGGGGTGAGTGCGGCGACCGTGAAACCGTTGCGCCGCAGCAGGTCGAAGCCTTCGGGGAGGTTCGGCATCGAGGCGAACGGCACGCGCAGCACGTGGCCCATCGACACGCGGACGCTGCGCCGGTACAGCGGGTCGCTGCACCCCGGGCCGAGCAGCACGCCGTCGATGCCGAGCGCGGCGGCGTTGCGGAACAGCGAGCCCAGGTTCTCGTGGTCGCCGACGCCCTCCAGCACGGCGAGGCGGCGTGACGACGCGATGAGGTCCGCCGGGTCGGGCTGGGGTGCGCGGTCGGCGGCGGCGAGCACGCCCCGGTTGAGGTGGAAGCCGACCACCTCGGCCATGACCTCGGCGGACGTGACGTACGCGGGCGCCGGGAGGTCTCCGAGGGCTTCCACGCGGCGGCGCACGCCGAGCAGCGCGCGCACCGGGTAGGGCGACTCGAGGAGGCGTTCGACGACCACCACGCCCTCGGCGATCACCAGGCCCCGGCCGCCGGGGCGGTCCGGGCGGCGGTCGGCCGTCGACAGGTCCCGGAAGTCGTCCAGCCGGGGGTCCGCCGGGTCGTCGATCTCGATCACGGCAGCAGTGTCCCACTTTCCAACATGTGAACACCCCTCGCAGATCGGGGCGCGCGAACACAGGCCCACAACCAGCAAGTTCTTGCTTATTGTTACCAGCATGTGACAGAGAGCACCGATTTGGGCGTTGGCGGGCAGGTGGTTGCTGTGTCACGGTTGGCCTCCGCTAAGCCCGCCGGAGCAGCCCTACCGACTTGGGAGGCGGCATGGGTACGGATGTGTCCAGTCGGACGTTCACCAGGGAGGACCGCCGGCGCTACCGCGAGCGCATGCAGCGGTGCATGGACGCGCTGGGGACCATGCTGGCGGAGGAGAGCTTTTCCTTCCCCCGGCAGCAGATGGGGCTGGAGATCGAGCTGAACCTGGTCGACCGGGCGTGCCGGCCCGCGATGGCCAACTCCGAGGTGCTCGAGAAGATCGACGACCCGTCGTTCACGCTGGAACTGGGTCAGCACAACCTGGAGGTCAACGTCCCGCCGCGCGAGCTGGCCGGGAACGAGACGCTGGACCTGGAGAGGGAACTGGTCTCCACGCTGGCGTCGGCCGACGACAAGGCGCACGACGCCGGGACGTCGATCGTGATGATCGGGGTGCTGCCGACGTTGCGGCACGAGCACCTCGACCGGCGGTGGCTGTCGAACCAGCCGCGGTACACGACGTTGAACGACCAGATCCTGGCCGCGCGCGGCGAGGAGGTCGTGCTGTCGATGGAGGGCGCGCCGCTGCCGGGGCGGGCGGGCGAGAAGCTGTCCAGCTATGCCGAGTCCATCATGCCGGAGGCGGCCTGCACGTCCGTGCAGCTGCACCTGCAGGTCGCGCCGGACGATTTCGCGGCGCACTGGAACGTGGCGCAGGCGTTGGCCGGGGTGCAGGTGGCGATCGCGGCGAACTCGCCGTTCCTGCTCGGGCGGGCGTTGTGGCACGAGACCCGGATACCGCTGTTCCTGCAGGCCACGGACACGCGCACGCAGGAGCTGAAGAACCAGGGCGTGCGGCCTCGGGTGTGGTTCGGTGAGCGGTGGATCACGTCGATCTTCGACTTGTTCGAGGAGAACGTGCGGTACTTCCCGGCGTTGCTGCCGGAGACCGGTGACGAGGACCCGTTGGACGTGCTGGGGTCGGGTGGGACGCCGTCGTTGACCGAGCTGCGGTTGCACAACGGGACCGTGTGGCGGTGGAACCGGCCGGTGTACGACGTGGTCGACGGCGTGCCGCACCTGCGCGTGGAGAACCGCGTGCTGCCGTCCGGGCCGACGGTGCTCGACACGATGGCCAACGCGGCGTTCTTCTACGGCGCGCAGCGCGCTTTGACCACGCTGGAACGTCCTTTGTGGACCCAGATGTCGTTCCACGCGGCGGAGGAGAACCTGTACGCCGGTTCGCGGCACGGCATGGGTGCGCAGCTGTACTGGCCGGGCGTCGGCTGGGCCCCACCGGACGAACTCGTCCTCCGCCGCCTGCTGCCGCTAGCGCACGACGGCCTGCGCGCGTGCGGCGTGTCCGACGAGGCCCGCGAACGCTACCTCGGGGTGATCGAGGCGCGGTGCCTGGCGCGGCGCACGGGGTCGCTGTGGCAGCGCGAGACGGTGGCGCTGCTGGAGGAGCGGGGCGCCGACCGGGACGCCGCGCTGAACGCCATGCTCGGGCGCTACGTCGAGCTGTCGCACGCGGGCGAGCCCGTGCACACCTGGCCCGTGGGCCTGTAACCCGCCGCCCCGAACGCCTGCAGCCCACCCTGGACCTGCCCGCCGCGTTGTCGGGGCGCGGCGGGCACCCTGCCCCACCGCTCCCGACACTCCGTACGCGAACGTGACCACACGCGCCCCACCCGACAGCCACCCTGCACGATCCCGGCACTGGTCCGGCCTGGGGCCGCGAGTCCCAGGCGGTGCGTCCCAGGGCGGTGTGTCGTCCTGTGTCCTGTCGGATCCTGGGGGTGGATCCTGGCGCGGTGGGGCCTTGGGGTTACCGGGGGCCGGGGCGCCGCGCCTCCATATTTCCGGCAACGAATTTGGCGTTTCCATCGATCCCGAAACCGCCCTGGTTCGCGCGTTCGGGTGATCTTTGAGCGTGCTCCGACCAACCTTACCCGCAGGTCAGCGGCGGCGGCCGGCTTTCAGGGGGGCTACGTCGGCGCCGTCGTGGGAGCTGCGGCACTCGTCGGGGGTTACCGCCTCCACCGCGAGGGTCAGCATGCCCTTCACGCCCGTGTAGATGCTCTCGCCCGCCGACGCCAGGGACGTGTGCACCCGATTCGAGTCAGAGAAGTCGCGCTCGTCCTTCGTGCGCTTCTTCCCCGCCTCCTCGGGCTTCGTCGCGCTGCGCAGGTTGACCTCCAGCCACGCGGCGACCTCGGTCGGCGTGGTCAAAACCTCTTCCGGCGTGCGCTCCAGGCGCTCCTGGCGCGGGGAGGCGTGGTCGAGTGACGTGTGCTCCACATAGGCGTGCCAATGCGTGTTGCGCAGTGACCACGTCTGCTCGATCGGCCAGTCCTCCTCGGTGCCCATGCGCCTATCTTGCCAGGGTCCGGACGTCCAAGGTGCGGTCAACCCCCACAGCCGAGGCGAGCCGCCGGTCGTGGGTCACCAGCAGGAGCGTGCCCTCGTAGCTCTCCAACGCCTGTTCGAGTTGTTCGATCGCCGCCACGTCGAGGTGGTTGGTCGGCTCGTCCAGCACCAGGCACGTGGTCCCCCTGGCCTGCAGCACCGCCAGTCCAGCCCTGGTCCGCTCCCCCGGCGACAGCGAACGCGCCGGCCGCAGCACGGCGTCCGCACCCACCCGGAACTTCGCCAGAAGGGTTCGGGCTTCCACGTCCGACAGCCCGGTCGAGGCGGTGACGACGTCCAGCACGGGCCGCGAAGTCGCGAAGTCCGCACGCACCTGGTCGACCTCGCCCACCACCACCGCCGGTCCCTGGCTGCGGTCGCCGGAGTCCAGCGGCAGCCGCCCCAGCAACGCCCCGAGCAGCGTCGACTTGCCGGAACCGTTGGGCCCGGTGATGCGCCACCGCTCGCCCGCGCCGATGGTGAGGTCGATCGGCCCGAGCGTCACGTCACCGCGACTGACCGAGGCGCCACGGAGGGTGAACGCGACCTGGCTCCCCCGCCCCGCGCTCGGCAACGTCAACCGCAGCTCCCACGGCTCGCGCGGCTCCTCGACCTCCTCCAGCCGCTCCAACGCACGGTCCACGGCGGACGCCCGAGCGCCCAGGTTCTCGGCGCCCTGCTTGCGGAAGAACTTGATGAACTTGTCGCTCTCGTCGGACTTGGCGTTGCGCCGCACGCCCGCCTTGGACCACTCGCGGGTCTGCCGGGCCCGCTGCGTCAACGCATCGCGCTTGGCCGCGTACGCCTCGTACTCCTCCCGCGCCCGCCGTTGGGCGTGAGCCTGCTCCTGCACGTACGCGTCCCACCCGCCACCGAACACGGTGACGCCGTGGCTGAACTCGTCCAACTCGGCGATCGCGGTAGTGGTGCGGGCGAGGAACTCGCGGTCGTGGCTGACCAGGACCATGCCCGCCCGGCTGCGCAGGACGTGCGATTCCAGCAGTTCCAGGCCGGCCAGGTCGAGGTCGTTCGTCGGCTCGTCCAACAACAGCACGTCGGCCGTGGTCAGCAGCACGGCCGCCAGCCGTAACCGCGCGGCCTGCCCACCGGACAGCTCCTCCGAACCGCGTTCGTCGAGCAGCGTCGCGGGCAGGCCGAGGCGTTCGCACACCTCGTCGGCGCGTTCGGCGAAGTCGGCGGCGCCGGACGCGGTCCACGCGTCGAACGCCCGCGCGTAGGAGTCCTCGGCTCCCGGCGCGCCCTCCGTCAACGCCTCCGTGGCGGCTTCGAACTCCCGCACCGCCGCTGCCACGCCGGTGCGGCGGGCCAGGTGGTCCCGCAGCGACTCACCGGGCCGGATCTCGGTCTCCTGGGTCAGGTGCGCGACCGCCCCGCGAGCGGTGACGGTGCCCGAGTCCGGTGCCAGCTCACCCGCCAGCACGCGCAGCAGGGTCGATTTGCCGACGCCGTTCGGCGCGACCAGGCCTACGCGTTCACCTGCGGGAACATCGAGATCCACCTCCGAGAGCACGATCCGGGGACCGAACGACAGCGTGACGTTCCTGGCTGTCAACACGCTCCGATCGTGACAGGAACGCCTGCCGTGAGCACCTCAGTTTCCGGGGTCACCCATCGCGCGGCTGTCGCACGTAGATTGCAACTACAGCAACTCGGCAACTGACTCGGCAACTACAGGCAGAACGGCCTGCGCGAGACTCGGCGGGTGCTCCGACAAGCACCACCGCCGATACGACGAGGCCCCGCGACCCGGCGGTACGACCGGGAGGCGGGGCCTCGTCTGTTCCCGAACTGACTGCCGCTCCCACCACGAAGCGACGAGACTTAGGTTAGCCTAACTTCGCCCGTCGCACCAGTCCGTCGCACGAGGCCGCGAGCGACCAGTTCGACCACCACCGCGATCGCCACCGCCTCGACCGCCAGCAGCCCCAGCAGCACGACGAGCTGCAACGCGCCCGCCTGCCACACCGGCGCACCGCCGAGGAGCATCCCGACGAACGCGCCGGGCAGCGTGACCAGGCCGACCGTCCGGGTCTGGTCGAGTGCGGGGATCAGGGCTTCGGCGGCCGGGCGGCGCACCAGCTCGCGCACGGCGACCGGTTCGGTGAACCCGAGCGCCAGCGCGGCCTCGTACTCGCCGTGCCGGTCCCGCAACGTGTCGAGCGCACGCCGGACGGACAACGTGGTGGCGGTCATCGCGCCGCCGATGAGGATGCCGCCGACCGGCACCAGCGCGATGCCCCGCAACGGCACCAGACCGCTCGCCACCAGGCCCGCGATCGCCGGCACTGTCCCGGCGAGGATCGCGGCGGCCACCCAGATCCCACGCCTGCCGGTCTTGGTGCGCGCGGCGGACGTGCCCGTGGCCACGCCCGCCATCAGCACCAGGAACGCCGACGTCAGCGGCAACGACGCCAGCACCACCGTGATGACGGCCGACACGGCGGCCAGCTGTGCCGTCGCCCGCAAGGCGGCCCGGACCACCGGTTTCGGCGACGCCAGCCCGGCCCACCAGACGACCGCGGCCGCGACGGCGGTGAAGACCAGACAGACGACGAGCAGCCGGACCCAGTCCGTTGCGATGACCACCAGGCCATTGTCAGACGCGGGAGCGGCGGCGCAGAGCCAGGCGGTGCACCGGCAGCGCGAGGCCGCCCCGCCGGGCCAGCACGATCCCGCCGACCACGGCCGCCAGGATCGACACCACACCGCCCACGACCAGCGGCGACCGTGCGGTGAAGTGCTCGGCGAGCCAGCCCATCACCGGCCCGCCCACCGGGTTGCCGCCCAGGAAGACCAGCATGTACAGGCCCATCACCCGGCCGCGCATGGCGGGCGACACGGCCAGCTGCACGGTCGCGTTGGCCGTCGTCGTGAACGTCATCATCGCGATGCCGGTGGGGATCAGCGCCAGCCCGGACAGCCACATCGTGGGCATCAGACCGACCACGACCTCCAACGCGCCGAACGCCAGCGCACCCAGGATCAGCAGCCTCAACCGCGGCTTCCCGCGGGCGCTGCGCCGGGCCGCCAACGTCGCGCCTGCCAGCGTGCCGACCGCGAGCAACGTGGACAGCAGCCCGTACGCGGAGGCGTCGCCGCCGAACGTGTTGCGCGCCAGCACGGCCAGCGTGACGTAGAAGTTCAGCCCGAACGTGCTGATGAAGAACACCAGGAACAGCAGGATCACCAGGTCAGCGCGCTTGCGCACGTACCGCAGGCCCTCCCGCAGCTGGCCCTTCGAGCGCGGCACGGGGTCGCCGCGGTGCAGTTCGGCGGCCCGCATGAGCAGCAGCCCGGCGATCACGCCGAGGAAGCTGATCGCGTTGAGCAGGAACACCCAGCCGGTGCCGACCACGATGATCAGCACGCCCGCGACGGCCGGGCCGACCATCCGGGCCAGGTTGAACGTCATCGCGTTCAACGCGACCGCGTTGGTGAGCTGGTCGCGGCCGACCATCTCGACCACGAAGCTCTGCCGCACCGGCGTCTCCACCGCGGACACCGCGCCGAGCAGCAGGCACAGCAGGTAGACGTGCCAGAGCTGGACCACGCCGGTGACGTCGAGCAGGCCGAGGGTCAGCGCGCAGAGCCCGAGCCCGGTCTCCAGCACGAGGAGCAGCTTGCGCTTGTCCATCCGGTCCGCGAGCACGCCGGCCCACAACGACAGGAACAACGTCGGCGCGAACTGCAGCGCGGCGGCGATGCCGAGGGCGATCGGCGAACCGTCGGACAGCTCCAGGACCAGCCAGTCCTGGGCGACGCGCTGCATCCACAGCCCGACGAGGGAAACGACCTGGCCGGAGGCGTAGAGGCGGTAGTTGCGCACGCGCAGCGAACCGAACATGCGCCGGCGCGGCGGGGGTGCGGCTGTGTTGCGATCGCGTTGATCGGTCTCTGCCCCACCCGCGTACGCCGGCACGTCGTTACTGCCCCGCCATCCTGTCGATTATCTCGGCGGCGCGCGACAGCACGCCCCGTTCCTCCGGTGTCAGCTCGGCCAACCGCTTGTCCAGCCAGGCTTCCCGGGCGGACACCTCTTCGTTGATGTAGTTCAGCCCCGCCTCGCTCAGCTCCACGATGGCCTGCCGGCCGTCGGTGGGGTGGGGGCGGCGCGTGGCGAACCCGAACTCCTCCAGGGCGGCGATCACCCTGGTCATCGACGGTGGCTGGACGCCTTCCTTGGCGGCCAGCTCGCCCGGCGTCAGGGGTCCGCACTTGTGCAACGTGGACAGCGCGGACACCTGGGTGAGCGAGATCGCGGAGTTCACCCGCTGCGCGCGGAGCCGACGGGTCAACCGGACCACGGCCAGCCGCAACCGGCTCGCCAATCCCGCTTCCGCCTCGGTCTCCACCACGTAGTTAGCATACCTCACGATCTCTGCGCCCATCATGTGAACTTGCCCATCACCCGGCCAGAGCAGCCTGGATGGGGCCGATCGCGAAGTAGACGACGAACGCCGCCGCCACGATCCACATGAGCGGGTGCACGCTGCGCGCCCGCCCGGTGAGCGCGCGCAGCACCACGTAGCTGACGAAGCCCGCGCCGATGCCGTTCGCGATCGAGTAGGTGAACGGCATGACCACGATGGTGAGGAACGCGGGCAGGCCGATGGAGAAGTCGGTGAAGTCGATCTCCTTGATCTGGACGATCATCAGGGCGCCGACGATGACCAGCGCGGGCGCCGCCGCCTCGACCGGCACGACCGCGTACAGCGGGGTGAGGAACATGGCGGCGAGGAACAGCAGACCGGTGACGATGTTCGCCAACCCGGTCCGCGCGCCCTCCGCGATGCCGGACGCCGATTCGATGTAGACGGTGTTGGACGACGAGGACGCCGCACCGCCCGCGACCGCGCCGAGACCGTCGACGAACAGCGCCTTCGACACGCCGGGCAGCTGGCCGTCCTTGCCGATGAGCCCGGCTTCCTTGCCCAGGCCGGTCATCGTGCCGACGGTGTCGAAGAAGTCCGTGAGCACCAGCGTGAACACCAGCAGCGCGGCCGTCAGCGCGGGCACCCTGGTCCACGCGCCGAACGAGACGTCACCCAGCAGGGAGAGGTCGGGCAGCCCGAACACCTGCTCCGGCAGCGCGGGGTAGCCGAGGTTCCACCCGGCGGGGTTGACGCCGCGGGACGGGCCCGCCTTGACGATCGCCTCGATCACGATGGACAGCACCGTCGCCGACAGCACGCCGATCAGGATCGCGCCCTTGACCCTGCGGGCGACCAGGATGCCGGTGACGACCAGCCCGACCACGAACACGAGCGTCGGCCACGACGCGATCGACCCGTTGATGCCGAGTCCGACCGGCACGGTCGTGCCCGCCGCGTCCGGCAGCCGCCGCACGAACCCGGCGTCGACCAGCCCGATGAAGCAGATGAACAGGCCGATGCCGACCGCGATGGCCGCCTTCAGCTCCGCCGGCACCGCGTTGAACACCGCCGTGCGGACACCCGTGACGACGAGCAGCAGCACCACCAGCCCGTTGACCACGACGAGGCCCATCGCCTCGGGCCACGACATCTGCGGCACGATCGTGACCGCCACGAACGAGTTGATGCCGAGGCCGGTGGCCAGCGCGAACGGGTAGTTGGCGACGAGTCCGAACAGGATCGTCATGACGCCCGCGACCAGCGCCGTCACCGCCGCCACCTGCGGGATGGTGAGGATGTTGCCGAGCACGTCGACCTTCGCGTTCGGGTCGTCGGCCGCGAAGCTGCCCAGGATCAGGGGGTTCAGCACGACGATGTAGGCCATGGTCACGAACGTGACCAGCCCACCGCGCACCTCCCGCCCGACCGAGGAGCCGCGTTCGGAGATCTTGAAGAAGCCGTCCAACTTGGAGCGCGGCGGGCCGGGCTTCTGAGTGGCTGGTGTGTCGGCGGTGGCCATCTCATCTCCTTGATCGGTGTGGCGGGGCAGGCAGAGCGTGCCCCACCTGTGTTTCGGGCAGGTAGCCTGCCCGACGTGGCCGAACAGGACGCGACACCCCTCCCAGCCCCGCCGCCGCTACCGCCGAGGCTGGCCGATCCCGTGCCCGCGATCGTGGTGGGGACGGCCCTGTGGCTCGTGGCGTTGGCGGGCGTGCTGGTGTTCGGGGACGACACGATCCTGGTGTGGACGTGCCTGTCCGGCGGCCTGCTGGGGATCATCGGCTACGGCATCTTCAAGTGGCAACGCTCCGCCGCGCGCCGAGGCAGCCGCACCGCCCAACGCGGGCTGGACTGAGCGGTACCGCGGACCACCCCGGCAGCCGCACCGCCCGATGCGGGCTGGACTGAGCGGTACCGCGGGCCGCCCTCGGCTGGTGGTCCCTCGGCTGAAGGTGGGGGCCGGGGCGCCGCGCCTTCATTTTTCCGGCAACAAATCCGGGGTTTCCATTCATCCCCGGATCCGGCCGGTTCGCGCGTTCGGGTGATCTTGGCGGCGCGGGTCCGGGGCTGTGATCCAGCCGGTCATCCGTAGGTCAGCCGAGCAGGACCGACGGTGTCGGGTCGGCGATCAGGGCGGCGAACGTGTGCCGGTCGCCCCAGCGTCCCGTCGTCCACGCCAGAGCGCGCGCCAGCCCTTCGGGGGTGTCGGCGGCGTGCACGACCGAGTCCTCCACCCACCACGACACCGAGTGCTCGGCGCCCTCGGCGGCCACGACCAGGTCGTCGTGCACGGTCAGCGAACCGTCCGGCAATTCGACACCGAGCAGGTCGCACGCCAGCCGCACCGCGCCCAGCTCCGACCAGACCACCTCGTCGCCCTCGCCGACCACCGAGCCGGACACCTCCTCGGAGGCGAGCGGCAGGGCCAGGAGTTCGGCCAGGTCGGACGCCGAACCCGACGCGGCCAGCACCTGGGACGGCGGCAGCACGCCGAGCAGCCAGGGCAGGTCCAGCACCAGCACGTCGTCCGCCGACTCGGCCGCACCGGTCAGCACCCGCACGCGGTCCGGTGGTTCGACGCTCACCGAGTCCGCCACCTCGGCCAACAGCGCGTGCACGCGCAGCACCAGGGCGTCGGACAGCTTGCGCGCCGGGTCGCCCAGGCGGGCCAGCAGGTCGGTGACGTCGTCCTCGTCCACCACGCTCAACGACGTGCGCACACCCGCGGCGGCCAGCACGTGCGGCGGCAGGTCCACCGACGGCACCACGTCGTACAGGCCGTCCAGAGCGTCCGCGTCGGGCAGCCGCCACGACCCGAGCGGCACGCCCTCGATCGTCGCGTACCGGGCCAGCCACCAGGCCGTGTAGCCGTCCGGCTCGGCCACCGCCCGCCACACCACGGGGTCGGCGGCCATCATCGCCAGCGCCTCGGGCCACTTGTCCCGCGCCACCAGGTCCAGGTCGCGGATGCCGAGCACCCGCGTCGGCGGCACGTCGAACGCGTCCCACCAGTAGCCCTCGTCGGCCAGGTCGTGGTCGGGCTCGGTGGGCGAGTCGTCCTCGACCACGGTGAACCCGTCGATCACGCCGACGTCGGTGAGCACCTGCCGCGGCCACTCCTCGGCCACCGACGCGTCCAGCACCCCGAACGGCGCGTCCGCCTCCAGCACCGACAGCAGCGCCGAGTCGGGCAGCACGAGTTCGTCCGCGCGCCGCCACTCGCCGTCCGCCGACGGCAACGCCAGCTCCGCCAGCCACGGCCGGCCACCGGCCCGCGACACCAGCCGCAGCACGGTCCGCACCAGCTCCGGCCCGTCCAGCGCGGGGTCGTCCAGGCTGCGGTGCACGGCCTCGCGCACCGCGTCGGAGTCCAGCAGCTCCGCCGGACCGGCCTCGGTCGCGCCGAGGCGCAGCAGCAGCGGGTGGGCCGCCTCGGGGTGCGCGATCCGCAGACCGGACACCGAGAACAGCTCCGAGTCCGTGCCCACCAGCACACCGCGCGGGCTGCTCACCAGCCGCCCGTCCACCAGCGGCACGGGCAGGCTGCCCATCTCCTCGCGCGCCGTCGAGTCGACGTCCGCGATCGGCGACAGGGCGGCGTACACCTGGTGCCACCACGACGGGTCGCCGCCGACACCGGCCAGCGCGGCGACCACTTCGGACACACCCAGCCTGGGCACTTCCAGCGCCGCGAGCGCCTTCGCGTGCGGCGGGAGCGTCAGCTCGTAGTCGAGCAGGCCGGGGATCACGTCCTCCAGCAGCTCGACCAGCTCGAACGACGCGAGGTCCAGCACCTTCGCGGTCGACGGCGCGGCCCACTCGCCGTCCGCCAGCGGCAGCCAGGGTGCCGTCCGCAGCGCCTTGAGGATGCCCGTCCGCAGCCGGTCGTCCACTTCGGACAAGGGGAACCCTGGCAGCGGCACCAGCGAGGTCCGCTCGATCGCGGGCAGCGAGGCGACCAGCTCCGGGTACGCCAGGGTGGCCTGCTCCAGCACGAACGACGCCGCCGCACCGGCCAGCACCCGTCGCCGGGACGGCTCGACCGGCAGGGTCGCGATCAGCCGCGCGGGCAGCGACAGCTTCTCGTCCGTCGGCGTCGGCGCGTGCAGGACGTCACCGGACAGCGGCTCGTCCATCGGCCACGCCCAGCACACCGACCACTGCGGGCGGGACTCCACGCCCGCGACCAGCGACGCAGGCAGCTCGCCGCCGACCCGGTGCACCAGCCACCGCTGCGCGCCGGACGGCCCGGTCAGCACCACGACCCCGTCGGACTCGGACCGCTCCCACGCGTCCGACCCGACCTCGATCCGCCGCAGGCCGGGCAGCGCCAGCAGCAGGTCCGGCACCTCCGCCGCGAACTCCGGAAGCAAGGACGCCGCGGCATCTGTCCGGTTGTCGGCTCCGCCGACGGCCTTCAACGGCAGCCGCACCTCGGTGTCGAACCCGTCCGGCAGATCCGCCTCATCGGAGGGCCACACCAGCCGCAACACCGGCACGTCACCGCCGCGGGCGGACGCCAGCGACGGCACCGCCTCACGCGTGCGGGCGGCGGAGAACGCCACCGAGCCGGACCGGGACACCACCCGCGGCTCGTCGGTCACCGCCAGCACGGCCGCGAAACCCACGCCGAACTGCCCGACCGTGTCCGCGGCCTTCGACGACGCCCGCAACGACGCCAGCGCCGCCACACCGGCCGCGTCCAGCGGCGCGCCGGTGTTCGCCGCCCGCAGCTCACCGTCCACAACGGACAGCCGCAGCACGCCGGGCGTGGCGCCGGCCGCGTCGGACGCGTTCTGCGCCAGCTCCACCAGCAGCCGGTCGCGGTACCCGCCGAGCCTCAGGTCCTCTTCGGCGTTGGCGTCCTCGCGGAACCGCGTCGGCGAGCCGCGCCACGCGGCCAGCACCGACTCACGCAGCGCCTCGGTGCCGAACGGGTCCACCGGGTCCGCGCTCACTTCCCGCTCTCGTCAGCCGACGTCTCACCCGACGGGTTCGCCTCCACGTCCAGCACCGCGTCGTCGTAGACGACCTCGGCGACCGGCACCAGCGGCCCGCCCTCGACCTCGACCTCGGAGTGCGCGCCGCACCCGTACTCCACGTGCACGACGTGGCCGTCCGCCGGCGTCAGCTCGTTCGCGCACACCCCGAAGGCGGCGCCCAGCGAACCGGCGACCCGGACGTAGAACCCGCACGTCCCGCAGGTGGCGGGCGCGCTGCGGGCCATCTCGCTGCGTGGCCCGAAGTCGCCGCCGTGCCAGCGCTGGGCGGCGTCGAGGACGCCCTCGCGGGACAGCACCCGCACCCGGCCCAGGCCGATCTCCATGGCGACCTCTTCGACCGCCGGGTCGTCCGAGCCCACGTACCCGGGCGCCAGGCGCGGGTCGTCCTCGGGCGTGGGCAGCAGGTCGCCGACACCGAGGTCGCCCGCGCGGACCCGCTCGTGCCACGGCACCCAGTCCGGCGCGACCAGCGCGTGGTCGCCGGGCAGGAGCACGACCTCGCTCACCGACAGCGGCGTGCCCTCGCCCGCGAAGGCGACGGTGACGGCCCAGTTCCAGCCGCGGTAGCCCGCGTGCTCGGCCTCGAACAGGTGGGTGACCGACGCCTCGTCCTCGGCGACCGTGCCCACGTGGTCGCCCACGCGGTCCTCGCCCGCCTCCTCCTGCGCGGCCGTCCGGGCGAGCCGGATCGCGGCGGGGTCGGCGAGGGCTGGATCGGGCTGCTGGGTCGGCGTGGCGGTCACAGGTGGATTGTGCCGCACGGCTTCGCGGCGCCGCGCACACGTGCCACCCTTACAGGTGGATTGTGCCGCACAGCTTCGCGGCGCCGCGCACACGTGCCACCCTTTCGGACATGCGGTGGCTCCTGATAGCAGTGCTCTTCGTCCTGTCGGCGGCTTGCGCGACCCCGCCCGACCCGCCGGCGGCGGCGTCGCCGGCCGGACCGACGCGGGTCGAAGTGCTCGGCACGGTGCCCCACGACCCCGAGGCGTTCACCCAGGGGTTGGAGCTGGTGGACGGCGTGCTGTACGAGGGCACGGGCCTGGAGGGGCAGTCGTCGCTGCGCCGAGTGAACCCGCGGACGGGCGAGGTGGAGCGACGCGTCGACCTGCCGGACTCGCTGTTCGGCGAGGGCATCACGGTGGTCGGCGACCGGATCTGGCAGATCACCTGGCGGAACGGCGTGGCCATGGAGCGGGACCGGACCACGCTCGAAGAAGTGAGGCGCGTCACCTATGAGGGTGAAGGCTGGGGGCTGTGCCATGACGGCGACCGGCTGGTGATGAGCGACGGGTCGGACCGGCTGACGTTCCGCGACCCGGAGTCGTTCGCCGAGACCGGCACGGTGGCCGTGCGCCGCGGCGGGCAGCCGGTCACCCGCCTGAACGAACTGGAGTGCGTCGGCGGCCAGGTGTGGGCGAACGTCTGGCAGACCGACAAGGTGGTGCGCATCGACCCCGCCAACGGCAAGGTCACCGACACCGTCGACCTGAGCGGGGTCCGGCCGGCCGACGTGCCGAAGAGCGACGTGCTCAACGGCATCGCCGCCGTGCCGGGCACCGACGAGTTCCTGATCACCGGCAAGAACTGGCCGACGATGTTCCGGGTCAGGTTCCCCGGGAGCTGATCCGCGGTGCTCACCGGCCCCAATGTGTGCGACAGCCCGCACCCGGTGAGGCAGGATTGGGGTGTGACGCCCCCTCGGCCGGAAGATCAGTCGCGGCGGTACCCGTGGGAGGACGACGAGTACAAGCCGCGCACCCGGCCGTACCCGACACCGGGACCACCGCCGACACCGCCGCGCGGTCAGCAGGCGCCCCCGCCACCACCTCGAAACCCCCGAAACCGGCCGCGTGACGACCGCGAGTCCGCGCGCTTCACGCCACGGCCGGACGACGACAAGCCGACCGTGCCGACGCTGCCGAAGAAGCTCACCGTCACCCGGGTCGTCTGGTTCCGGACCAAGCAGCTCAGCAGCCAGGCACTGGCCGCGTTCCGCAAGGCCGCGCACGCCGACGGCGCCAAGCAGTCCGGCCTGTCGTCGCTGACCTACGCGGTGATGCTCAACTACGCGGCCGACGCGGCGATGGCGGTCGCGCTGGCCAACACCCTGTTCTTCTCCGCCGCTTCGGGCGAGAGCCGCGGCAAGGTCGCGCTCTACCTGCTGATCACGGTGGCGCCGTTCGCGCTGGTCGCGCCGGTCATCGGGCCGGCGCTGGACCGCATCCAGCACGGCAGGCGGGTGGCGTTGGCGGCGGCCTGCGTGCTGCGGATCTTCCTGTCCATCGCGATGGCGCTGAACTTCGACAACTGGGGCCTGTACCCGGCGGCGCTGGGCAGCATGGTGCTGTCCAAGTCGTTCACCGTGCTCAAGGCCGCGATCACACCGCGCGTCCTGCCGCGTGACATCACGCTGTCCAAGACCAACGCCCGGATGACGGTGTTCGGCCTGGCCGCGGGCGGTGTGTTCGGCGCGGTCGCGGCCGGGTTCGCGAACCTGTTCGGCTCGCCGGGCGCGCTGTGGTTCACCGCCGTGCTGTGCCTGGCCAACGCCTACTACTGCCTGCGCATCCCGTCGTGGGTGGAGGTCACCGAGGGCGAGGTGCCCGCGTCGCTGCGGGCGAAGCCGAAGCCGAAGCGGCAGCCGTTGGGGCGCACGGTCGTGGTAGCGCTGTGGGGCAACGGCTCGATCCGGATGCTGACCGGGTTCCTGATGCTGTTCGCCGCGTTCGTGGTGCGCGCCCAGACCGAGGGCGACGCGTTGATGCAGGTGCTGCTGCTCGGCGTGATCGCGGCGGCGGCCGGTGTCGGCAGCTTCCTCGGCAACGCGGTGGGCGCGCGACTGCACTTCGGGTCACCCGATCAGGTGGTTATCGGGTGCCTGATCGCGGCGCTGACGTCGGTGGTCCTGGCGGCCGTGCTGCCGGGGCTGGTGACGGCGGCGGTGGTCGGGCTGGTCGGCGCGACCGCGAGCTCGCTGGCCAAGGTGTCGCTGGACGCGGTCATCCAGGACGACGTGCCGGACGAGTCGCGGGCCTCGGCGTTCGGCCGGTCGGAGACGATCCTGCAGCTCGGCTGGGTGTTCGGCGGCGCGCTCGGCGTGCTGCTGCCGACCGAGTACTGGATCGGGTTCACCGTGCTGTCGGTGCTGCTCGCGGTGGGGCTGGCGCAGACGGTCCAGACCCGGCGCGGCGCGACGCTCATCCCCGGCCTGGGCGGCGACCGCCCACTGCGCACCGCTCCCGTCGTGCCCCGGCCGGGCACGTAGGCTCGACCGCCGTGCGCCGAATCCTGCTCGCCCTCTCGCTGCTGGTCCTGACGACGGCCTGCGCCGCTCCGGCACCTCCCGAGGTGACCTTCTACGCCAACGGCAGGACGATCAACCTCACGCCGGTGGACGACTGCGACCTGGACGTGGAGAACTGCCGCAAGGACCCGCAGGCGGAAGGCACGTTGCGAGTGCCGCCGGGCAAGCCGGTCCAGATCTCCGTGCCGGGCGAGGTGGCCGAGTCGGCCTGGGGCGTGAAGTTCCGGTACGTCGACGCCAACGGCGTGGAGCAGGAACCCGGGCGTGGCGAGGTGTTCACCGTGCGGGACCCGAAGTACGCCTACACGCTGGTGCTGCCGAACCCGGACGACCGCTTGCTGTGGATCGAGGTCCACCAGCTCAGCAGGCGCATCGAGTCCAGCGGCACCAGCGCGTTCGACTTCGTCGCCCGCCGGGTGTGGGCGGTCGACGTCACGAGCTGACCTACGGGTCGAGCTCCCTGGCGACGGCCCGGACCACCTCGGCGATCAGCTTGGTGTTCTTCCGGTCCGGGTACCGGCCCCGGCGCAGCTCGGGCTGCACCTTGTTCTCCAGCAGCTTGATCATGTCCTCGATCAGGCCGTGCAGCTCCTCCGCCGGCCGGCGGCGGGCCTCCGCCACCGAGGGCGCCGGGTCGATCAGCCGCACCGACAGCGCCTGCGGGCCGCGCCTGCCCTCGGCCATGCCGAACTCGATCCGCTGACCGGCTTTCAGGCCCTCGACACCCGGAGGCAGCGCGGATTTCCGCACGTATACGTCTTCGCCACCGTCCTGTGTGACGAAGCCGAAGCCCTTCTCCGAGTCGTACCACTTGACCTTGCCGGTCGGCACCGCGCTCACCAATCCTTAAGCAATCACACGACGAACGCGCCCGGGGCGTGCCCAGGGCGCGTCCCTCCAGACTAGCCAGAACACCGCCACCGGGGCACCTCCGATCGCGCGACTAGGCTCCCCCTCATGTCGAACTCGAAACTGATGCCACTGGCAGTGGCGTTGTTCGCGCTCGGCGTGGTGGCCATCGTCGCGTTGTTCATCGCGGGCGAACGCGGCCTTCCCGCCTGGGTGTTCGCGATGGGCTGGCTGCTCGCGCCCGCGGGGCTCGCGCTGGGCGTGCTCAGCGCCGTGAAGAGCTCCCGGCCCCGGCGCTGAGCCGGTCCGCGTTCGCCCGCAGCCAGTCCGGGAACGCGGTCAGGTCCGGCAGCACCACGTCCGCGCCCTCGTCGGCCAGCTCGTCCGCGCTGCACGGCCCGCTGACCACGCCGACGGACACCGCACCGGCGGCCTTCGCGCCCCGCACGTCACCCACGTGGTCGCCCACGTACACGGCCGCGCCGTGCGCCTTCAACGCCTCGGCCTTGCCGGTCGACCACAGCTCGCCGAACAGGTGGTCGACCTCCCAGTCCAGCGCGGCCAGGTGCAGCGCCGCGTTGGCCCGGTACTTGCCGGTGACCACGATCGTGGTCCCGCCCAGCTCACGCACCACCGCAAGCGCTTGCGCCGCGCCCGGCAGGGCGACCGTGGCCGGGATGACGACCTCCGGGTACAGCGCGCGGAACCGGGTGATCAGGTCCGGGATGTCCGCCTCGGCCACGCCGAAATCGCGGTAGATCATGTCCAGCGGCGGGCCCAGGTTGGCCGCGAAGTGCGCCCCGTCCAGCGGGTAGCCGCTCTCGGCCGCCACCGCGTCCATCACCGCCGCCATGCCCGGCCGGGGGTCGATCAGGGTCATGTCCAGGTCGAATCCGACGGTCAGCGGCACGAATCGCACTTTATGCGCTGTGCCAAGCTTTGCGCCGTGACGGAACTCACCCGGTCCCTGCTCGACGCGGCCGCGGAGTTGCTGGCGGCACACGGTTCCCGCGGCCTGCGCATGGCGGAGGTCGCCGCCAAGGCGGGTGTGAGCAGGCAGACCGTCTACAACGAGTTCGGCAACAAGGAACGGCTCGTGCAGGCCGTGGCGCTGCACAAGACGGCCGAGTTCGTGGCCGGCGTCCGCGAGCGGCTGCTCGGCACGCCCGACCCGGTGGAGGGGCTGCGGCTGGGCGTCGAGTTCGCGTTCGACCTGGCCGAGCGGGACGTGCTGGCCAGGTCCGTCCTGACCGGCGCGAACGCCGAGGACATGCTCCCGCTGCTCACCACCAGGGGACGACCGGTGCTGACGCTCGCCACCTCGGTGATCGTCCAGCACCTCCGCCGGCACCGGCCCGAGCTGCCCGACGCGCGCGTGCACCTGATCGCGGACACGATCGTGCGGGTGGCGTTGAGCCACCTGCTGACGCCGGACAGCCGCCGGGTCGAGGCGGTCGTGCACGTGGCGGAGGCGTTGCTGGGCGCCGGTGACCGCTAGCCGGGCGTCACGTCGTCGTAGGTCAGGCCCACCTGCTCGGCGGCCCTGGTCATGGTGCGCAGGATCGCCAGCGACTCGGCGTGCCGCATGGACGGGCTCTCCGTCTCACCCGCCCGCACCCGGTTCACCACCTCGCGCAGCTGCGGCACGTAGCCCGCGCCCTCCTGCTCGTGCCGGTGCTCCACCCCGTTCACGACGATCCGGCTCGGGTTGAAGAGGGCTTCCGGCAGCTCGACCAGGCCACGCGTGCCGTACACGACCGCCCCCGACCTCAGGGGGCTGACCAGCGACGCCCCGAGCAGCGCGTGCGCGCCGTCCGAGTAGCCGAGCAGCATGCCGATCTCGGCGTCCACGCCCTCGACCATCGAGCCGTGCGCGGCGACCGTCGCCGGCTCGCCGAGCAGCAGGTGGGCGAACGACACCGGGTAGATGCCCAGGTCGAACAGGGCGCCGCCGCCCAGGGCCTTGCTCCACAGCCGGTGCGCCGGGTCGTGGTCGAGGGTGAAGCCGAAGTCCGCGTGGATCGACCGGACGTCACCGATCTCACCGGCCGCGATCAGCTCGCCCAGCCGCACGATGAGCGGGTTGAAGCGGGTCCAGATGGCCTCCATGAAGAACAGGCCGCGCTCGCGCGCCAAGTCCACCACGTCCTGCAGGTCCGGCAGGGTGAGCGTGGCGGGCTTCTCGCACAGCACGTGCTTGCCCGCCTCCAACGCCGCACGCGTCACCGCGTGGTGCTGGGCGTGCGGCGTGGCCACGTAGACGACGTCCACGTCGGGGTCCGCGAGCAGGTCGGTGTAGTCGCCGTAGGCGCGCGGGATCTCGTGCTTGGCCGCGAACGCCTCGGCCTTGGGCAGCGCGCGGGACGACACCGCGAGCACTTCGACGTCGGGCAGCAGGCGGAGGTCACCGGTGACGACGTCGGCGATCCAGCCGGTCGCCACGACACCCCAGCGGAGTTTGTTCGACACGGGACGGCAGCCTAATCGCCGAGCCGATCGGGCAAGATGAACCGGTGAGGATCCTGCTGAACCTGATCTGGCTGGTCCTGAGCGGCTTCTGGCTGGCCGTCGGGTACGTGGTCGCGGGCATCGTGTGCTGCGTGCTGATCGTCACCATCCCGTGGGGGCTGGCGGCGTTCCGGATCGCGAACTACGCGCTGTGGCCGTTCGGGCGCACGGTCGTGGACCGGCCCGGCGCGGGCGCGCCTTCCCTGCTCGGCAACATCGTGTGGATCGTGGTCGCGGGTGTCTGGCTCGCCATCGGCCACGTCGTCACCGGTGTCCTGCTGTGCGTGACGATCATCGGCATCCCACTCGGCATCGCGAACTTCAAGCTGGTGCCGGTGTCGCTGATGCCGTTGGGCAAGGAGATCGTCGCGCTGCCCTGAGCGTCGGGCGGTGACGGTCAGCGGACGGAGCCGCCCTCGTGCAGGCAGAGGATGTTGCCCTCGCTGTCGTGGAACCAGGCGGCCTTCTCCGAGCCCATCACGGCGATGTGGTTCTCCGTCTTCAGCTCGGGGAGGTCGTAGTCGTCGAACCGGACGCCGCGCCGCTCGAGTTCGCGGATCTCGGCCGCCACGTCGTCGACCTCGAAGCTGAGCACGGTGTGCTCGGTCTGCGCGCCCGCCTCGGCGGGCATCAGGCCGAGCGCGTCACCCTGGCCGAGTTGGAACGTGAGGGTGCCGTCCGCCTCGCGGCCGAGCGGGGTGAGGCCGAGTTGCTCGGTGTAGAAACGGCTGGCCCGCTCCGGGTTGGACACGGGCAGGATCGTCGTCGTTCTGGTCGCTGTCAGCACGGTGTGCCTCCTCACTTTCACGGTGAGGTCATGCTGCGCCTACTCCGATTGCTTCGCCAGTCGGACTACCAGGCACGGGCCGCCGCTGTAGAGGCCCGCGTCGACGGCCAGCACCTTGCCCTCGGCGTACCTCAGCGGGCCGTCGATCTCCTCCGGCGGCACGCCGAGCTGGTCGGCGATGACGCTGTGGCCGTGCACCACCTCGTGGCCGCCGAGCACGTCGAGCAGTTCGGCCGCCACCTCCGCGCCGTCCGGGCCGCGGAAGGCGTAGCGGGTGGTCATCTTGCGCCAGCACTCCCACCAGTGCTCCAGGTCGTCGCCCTTGAGCACGTCCCGGACGGCGTCGTTGACCTCGTCGATCGTGGCGCCCCACTCCAGGTAGGCGAGGGTGTCGGAGTGCATCAGCAGGTGGCCGTCGACCTCGGTGAGGACGGGGCGGGTGGTCAGCCACTCGATGTGGGCGTCGGTGAGGCGGTCCTGGTCGCTGCGTCTGCCGCCGTTGAGCAGCCAGCTGCGGGCGAAGCTGCGCGGGGTCGGCGCACCCGGAACGTTCCGGTCTCCGAACCGGTGCATGCCCAGCAGCAGGACCTCGTGGTTGCCGACGAGGGCGTCGACCCGGCCGCCGCTCTGCTCGGCCAGGCGCATGACGAACTCGATCACGCCGATGCCGTCCGGGCCGCGGTCGACGAAGTCGCCGAGGAACCACAGCTCCGCGTCACCGCCGCACCAGTCACCGTCGGCGTCGACCAGGCCCGAGGCGTGCAGGGCGCGGGTCAGCTCGGCGAGGTGCCCGTGCACGTCGCCAACCACGAAGAGCGGTCGTTCCACACCCGCGACGATAAGCGACGCGGGGGTGTGGTGCGCAAAAGTCGATCAGCGCTTCGCGGTGCCCTTGGGCCGGCCGGCCCACGCGACTCCCCCGGCGGGGGGAGGCGGGTGGTCAGACCTCGTCCGGGAACGGGTTGGCCGAGTTGCCGACGAGGTCCGCGATCGACTTGACGACCCGCGTCGGCCGGTACGGGTACAGCTCGGCCGTCGACTCCGCCGAGATGCCGGTGAGCACCAGGATCGTGCGCAACCCGGCCTCCAGGCCCGACCGCACGTCGGTGTCCATCCGGTCGCCGATCATCAGCGTGTTCTCCGAGTGCGCCCCCAGCGCGCGCAGCGCCGACCGCATCATCAACGGGTTCGGCTTTCCCACGTAGTACGGCGCACGGCCGGTGGCGCGTTCGATCAGCGCGGCGATCGAGCCGGTGGCGGGCAGCGAACCCTCGCGGGACGGGCCGGTGGCGTCCGGGTTGGTCGCGATGAACCTCGCGCCCTCCTCCACCAGCCGGATCGCCTTGGTGATCGCGGTGAAGCTGTAGGTGCGGGTCTCGCCGAGCACCACGTAGTCCGGGTCGCGGTCGGTCAGCACGTACCCGATCTCGTGCAGCGCCGTGGTCAGGCCCGCCTCGCCGATCACGAACGCCGAACCGCCGGGCCGCTGGGAGTCCAGGAACCTCGCGGTGGCCAGCGCGGAGGTCCAGATCGCGGCCTCCGGCACGTCCAGGCCCGTGCGGACCAGCCTGGCCCGCAGGTCGCGCTGCGTGTAGATGGAGTTGTTCGTGAGCACCATGAACGGGATGGCGTTCGCGGTCAGCTCGGCGACGAACTCGCTCGACCCGGGGATCGGGTGCTCCTCGTGCACGAGCACGCCGTCCATGTCCATCAGGTAGTTCCACTGAGCGGCCATGGCGGACATGCTGCCGGCTCAGGCGTCGACGACGCGCCGGCGGAACGTTTCGATCAGGGCCCGGTTGTAGCGTTCCAGCACGTCACGCTCCTCGGGCGTGAAGCGCGACAGCACCTCGCGCAACGTCTCCTGGGCGCCGACGAACAGGTGCGCGAGCTTGTCCCCGTCGTCGATGGTGACCTCGACCAGCACCTTCCGCCGGTCGTGCGGGTCGCGCACCCGCCGCACGTACCCGGCGCGCTCCAGCCGGTCGATCACGCCGGTCACCGCGCCGGTGGACAGGCCGGACAGCTCGGCGATCCGACCTGCCGTGATCGGGCCGTCCGCGCGCATGGCGAGGTCGAGGCACTTCTCGTCGGTGGGCGACAGGCCCATCCGCTCGGCCACCCGGCTGTGGAACAGGACGGTGAGCGCGCTCGTCTCCCTCGCGTAGAGGCTGAACCGCTCCAGCACGTCGGCGGGCACCTCGTGCTCACTCGTCATGTCAGGCAATTTAGCGTCCGGGAGACCGGGGTCGGCATCCTCGTCCGACTCACCGCGCGCCGCCGGCCGCGATTTCCGTGAGCACCCACAAGTGTCAGCCGATTACCCTGGTTGGGGTGACAGCTGTCGAGTTGGGCCTACCCGTCGTGCGCGGCAACCCGGACGTCTCCGAACGTCCGGACTCACCGCTGCTGGTGGACCGTTTCGGCCGGATCGCCACCGATCTCCGCGTGTCGTTGACCGACCGCTGCAACCTCCGCTGCACCTACTGCATGCCCGCCGAGGGCCTGGACTGGCTGCCGAAGCCGGACCTGCTCACGGACGACGAGCTGACCAGGCTCATCGGCATCGCGGTGACCCGCCTGGGTGTGACGGACATCCGGTTCACCGGCGGCGAGCCGCTGCTGAGGCCCGGACTGGACGAGGTGATCGCGGCGACCGCGGCGCTGGAGCCCCGACCCCGCATCTCGATGACCACGAACGGGTTGACTTTGGCGCGGCGGGCGGCCGGGTTGGTGGCCGCGGGCCTCGATCGGGTGAACGTCTCGCTGGACACCCTCGACCCGAAGCGGTTCCTGGAGCTGACCCGGCGGAACCGGCTGTCGGACGTGTTCACGGGCCTGGAGGCGGCGCGGGAGGCCGGGTTGGCGCCGGTCAAGGTGAACACGGTGCTGATGCGCGGGGTGAACGAGGACGAGGCCGTCCCGCTGCTGCGCTACTGCCTGGAGCACGGCTACCAGCTGCGGTTCATCGAGCAGATGCCGCTGGACCCTCAGCACGGCTGGAACCGGGACGAGATGGTGACCGCCGAGGAGATCCTGGCCTCCCTGCGCACCGAGTTCACCCTGACGCCCGAGCCCGGTGAACGCGGCGGCGCGCCCGCCGAGCGGTGGCTGGTGAACGGCGGTCCGGCCGTGGTCGGCGTGATCGCGTCGGTGACGCGGCCGTTCTGCGCGGCGTGCGACCGGACCCGGCTCACCGCGGACGGCCAGGTGCGGAACTGCCTGTTCAGCCAGTCGGAGACGGATCTGAGGTCGCTGCTGCGCGGTGGCGCGTCGGACGAGGAGATCGCCGACCGGTGGCGCGGCAACTCGTGGGCGAAGGCGGCCGGGCACGGCATCAACTCGGCCGGGTTCAGCCAGCCGGACCGGCCCATGAGCGCGATCGGAGGGTGAGTTGCGGCTGACGGTGCGGTACTTCGCGGGGGCGCGTGCGGCGGCGGGGGTGACCGACGAGAGCTTCGAGTTGTCCGCTGACGCGGCGACGGTGGCGTCCGCGATCGAGGCGGTCCGGGAGCGGCACGGGGACCGGTTGGCGCGCGTGCTGCCCGCGTGCAGCTTCCTGTTGGACGGTGTGGCGGTCAGGAATCACGACACTCCCGTGTCGTCCGGAGCGCAACTGGACGTGTTGCCTCCGTTCGCCGGAGGGTGAGTGTGCCCCACTCGGACGGATTAGACACGTGAGCTAGCCCTCACTTACCGTGATAAATCTCGGCGGATCTCGGAACGGAAACAGACCGGTAACGGTGCCCTGAGCTGGCTAAACGCGAGGGTCGAAGTGTCACCCACCCGCGTTACAGTGACGTGCGTCACATGCGAGATCGTTTGGCCCCGACCCTCCCGGTTACGTACCGTCGCTCTTCGGTTGGCCCCGACCGACCAAGAGCACGACCGGGACGCCTCGCACCGAACCTGTCCACCGGCGCCCCGGAACGCCCCCGAGCGAGAGACAACCGCCGGACAGGAGAAGCTGGGCGACGTACCGGGCCCCGAACCCGAGTCGCTCGTGCAGGTGCGGGTGGCAGAGAGGGAAATGGCTTCTTACCGAGGCAAGCACCGCCCGACCACCAGTGCCACCGCCCGGAGCATCGCGAAGGTCGCCGTAGCGGGCGTCATCGTCGGAGCACCGCTGGCCATGGCCGCCGGCACTGCGAGCGCGCAGGGCTCCGGCGTCAACTGGGACGCGGTCGCCGCGTGCGAGAGTGGCGGCAACTGGAGCATCAACACCGGCAACGGCTACTACGGCGGCTTGCAGTTCCTGCCGTCCACATGGCGTGCCAACGGCGGCTCCGGAATGCCCCACCAGGCTTCCCGCGAGGAGCAGATCCGCGTGGCCGAGAACGTGCTGCGCACCCAGGGCATCGGCGCCTGGCCCGTCTGCGGGCCCAAGGGCCTCGGCGGCGCCCCGGCTCCCGCGAGGACCGCGCCTGCCCCCGCCCAGCCCCGCCAGGCCGCGCCGGCCCCGAAGCAGGCGCCGGTCCAGCAGGCGCCCGCTCCGGTGACCGTGGCGCTGCCGTCGACCAACCCGAACGGCGACTACGAGATCAAGGCGGGCGACAGCCTGTCGAAGATCGCGGAGGAGCTGAAGGTCGAGGGCGGCTGGGCCAAGCTGCACGAGCTCAACAAGGCGTTCATCCCGAACCCCGACCTCATCCTGCCGGGGCAGAAGATCGCCACCAAGTGATCCGTGGTCGGCGCGAGCCGGCGCACGACGGTAGAGGGACCCCGGACCGCCCCCCTCGGCGGACCGGGGTCCCCCACCCGCTTCAGGGCATGTTGACCCACTCGTCGGTGCCGTCGGTGAACACCTGCCGCTTCCACACCGGCAGCCGCCGCTTCACCTCGTCGACGAGTTCCGAGCACACCGCGAACGCCTCGCCCCGGTGCTCGGCGGACACCGCGCACGCCAGCGCCACGTCGCCGATCGTCAACGGCCCGACCCGGTGCGACACGGCGACCGCGCGCACGCCGTCGAACCGGCCCACCACGTCCGCCACCACCTCGGCCACCACCGCGCCGGCCGTCGGGTGCCCGACGTACTCCAGTTCGCGCACCGAACGCCCGTGGTCGTGGTCGCGGACCACCCCGGCGAACGTCACCACCGCGCCCGCCGCCGCGTGCTCCACGAGTTTGGCGTGCTCCTCCACCGACAGCGGCTGATCGCTGACGGTCGCGCGCAGGACCTCGGTCATGCGTGGTCACCTCCGGACACCTGGTCGACGGCGTGCTCCAACAGGGTCGCGAGCACCTCCAGCCCGTCGCGCACCCCGCCGGTCGAGCCGGGCAGGTTCACCACGAGCGTGCGGCCCGCGACACCCGCCACCCCGCGCGACAGCACGGCGGTGGGCACGCGTGGCCAGCCTGACATGCGGATCGCGTCCGCCACACCCGGCACCTCGAAGTCGAGCACCGAACGCGTCGCCTCCGGGGTGCGGTCGGTGGGGCTGATCCCCGTGCCACCGGTCGTGATCACCACCGCGACACCGTCCGCGACAGCCGCCCGCAGCGCCTCCGCGACCGGCTCGCCGTCCGGCACCACCACCGGGTCCGGCACGTCGTAGGACCGCTCCCGCAGCCACTGCACGACGATCGGCCCGCCGCGGTCGGCGTACACGCCGGCGGACGCCCGGTTCGACGCCGTGATCACCCGGGCTGTCCTCGGTGCCGCCTCCGCGGAGGGAAGTACGTCGGCGGGTTTCACGGGCGCACCCACAGGCCGGTCTTGCCACCTTCTTTGCGCTCGACCCGCACCGCGTCCAGGGACGCCGCCGGGTCGACCGCCTTCACCATGTCGTGCAGCGTCAGCCCGGCCACCGACACGGCCGTCAACGCCTCCATCTCCACACCCGTGCGGTCGGTCGTGCGGACGGTCGCCGTGATGCGCACCTCGCCGTCACCCAACTCCAGGTCGACCTTCACGCTCGACAACGCGATCGGGTGACACAGCGGCACCAGCTCCCAGGTGCGCTTGGCCGCCATGATCCCGGCGATCCGGGCGGTGGCCAGCGCGTCACCCTTCGGCAGCCCGTCGCCGGCCAACAGCGCCACCACCTCGTCCGTCGTGCGCAGCACACCGGAGGCAACCGCGGTCCGCGTGGTCGGCTCCTTCCCCGACACGTCGACCATGCGGGCCGCGCCGCTGGAGTCCAAGTGGGTGAACTGGTTGCTCATGCAGCGATGCTAGGCGGTGTTGGATTGCCGCTGCTCCGCAGACGGCGGGCGGCTAGGCGGACTCGGTGGCGGCTTTGCGGACCGCTTCCGCGACGGCCGGTGCTACCGACGTGTCGAACACGCTGGGCACGATGAACGACGCGTTGAGCCGGTCGCCGTCCACCACGTCGGCGATCGCCATGGCGGCGGCGATCAGCATCGAGTCGGTGATCGTCCGGGCGTGCGCGTCGAGCAGGCCCCGGAACACGCCGGGGAACGCCAGCACGTTGTTGATCTGGTTCGGGAAGTCGCTGCGCCCGGTGGCCACGACGGCGGCGTGCTTCTGCGCCTCCATCGGGTCGATCTCCGGGTCCGGGTTGGCCAGCGCGAACACGATGGCGTCGCTGTTCATCGTGGCGACCTGGTCGGCGCCGAACAGGTTCGGCGCGGACACGCCGATGAAGACGTCCGCGCCGACCAGCGCGTCGTGCAGCCGGCCGCTGACGTTGTCCTTGTTGGTGGACGCCGCGATGGACTTCAGGTTGTCGTCCAACCCGGGCCGGTCGCGGTGCACGATGCCGTCGACGTCGACCGCGACCACGTCACCGGGCTCCTGCTTGAGCAGCAGCCGGATGATCGCCGAACCGGCCGCGCCGACACCGCAGACCACGACCTTGCAGTCGGAGATCTTCTTGCCGACCACCCGGAGGGCGTTGCGCAGCGCGCCGACCACGACGATCGCGGTGCCGTGCTGGTCGTCGTGGAAGACCGGGATGTTCAGCTTCTCCCGCAGCCGCGCCTCGATCTCGAAGCAGCGGGGCGCGGCGATGTCCTCGAGGTTGATGCCGCCGTAGACCGGGGCGATCAGCTCGACGGCGCGGATGATCTCCTCGGTGTCCTGGGTGTCCAGGCACACCGGCCAGGCGTCGACGCCGGCGAACTTCTTGAACAGCGCGGCCTTGCCCTCCATCACCGGCAGCGCGGCGGCGGGGCCGAGGTTGCCCAGGCCGAGCACGGCCGAGCCGTCGGTGACCACGGCGACCGTGTTGCGCTTGATGGTGAGCCGGCGGGCGTCGTCCGGGTTCTCGAAGATGGCCTGGCAGACGCGGGCCACGCCGGGCGTGTAGGCGCGGGAGAGGTCGTCGCGGTTGCGCAGCGGCACCTTGGACGAGATCTCGATCTTGCCGCCGAGGTGGACCAGGAACGTCCGGTCGGACACCTTGCGGACCACGATCCCGGGCAGCAGCTCCAGGGTGTCGGTGATGTCCTTGGCGTGGTTGGCCGACAGCGCGTTGCAGGTGAGGTCGATGATCACCCGGTCGGTGTGCGACTCGACGACGTCGAAGGCGGTGATCACACCGCCGGCCCGACCGACCGCCGAGGTCAGGTCGCCGGCGGCCGACGCCGATGGCGGGGCCTCCAGCCGGACGGTGATCGAGTACCCAGGGCCGGGGACCGGCATCGAACCTCCCAGAACGGCACAGCTCAAGCAGGAGTCGAGCCTAGACCGCGCGGGTATACGGAACGCGCGCGGCTCGACCGCCGCGCGCGTCCGGGACTATCGGTTGATCTCGGTCACCGGGTGGTGGTAGCCGAGGTCCTCGACGGGGAGCGGGAAGGCGACCCCTCCGAACGGGGACATGGCGCCCTGCACGTCGCTGGCCAGCTCGGACACCGCGTACTTGCCGTCGGCCGGCGGCTCCGGCCAGTGCGGGTCGATGCGCTCGGGGCGGGCCTTGGCCACGGTTCCTCCTCGGTGATGCCTGCGTCGGGAACAAGTGTGCCTCATCCGTACCGGTGATGATTCGGGGTGGCCTGCCGGGAAAACCGAGAGCCACGTCACCGACGTGATCCTTATCGTTGTGGCGGTGGGCACTTCGGCGGGACTTCTCAACGTGGTCGACATCGAGGCGACGTGCTGGGAGGGCGACCCGCCTCCCGGTCAGGTGAGCGAGATCATCGAGATCGGGCTGACGACGGTCGACCTGGTCGCGGGCGAGCGGGTCGGCAAGCACCGCGTCCTCGTCCGGCCGCGGCGGTCCGCGGTCGGTTCTTTTTGCACGGAGTTGACCGGTCTGACGCAGGCGGAGGTCGACACCGGGGTGGAGTTCGCCGAGGCGTGCCGGCTGTTGGCGGTGGAGCACGAGGCGGGCGGGCGGTCGTGGGCGAGCTGGGGCGACTACGACCGCAAGCAGTTCACGCGGCAGTGCCGGGCCGCGGGGGTGCGGTACCCGTTCGGGCGGCGGCACTGGAACGCGAAGCTGGTGTTCACCGAGGCGCACGGGCTGCGCAAACGGCCGGGAATGGCGCAGGCACTGGAGATCGCCGGTCTGCCGCTGGAGGGCAGGCACCACCGGGGTGAGGACGATGCCTGGAACATCGCCGCCCTGGTCCTGCACCTGGCAGCGCGCGATGCCTGGCCACCGACCCCGACCACCCCGCCCGACGCCTACGCGTGAGGCCTACGAGTGAGGCCTCGGACCGCGCGAACTGCTTGGCTCCGCAAGGGTCCCCGCCCAGGGGAACCCTGTTTTTGATTTTACCGACGGGGTCCGACAATTCCGGGCGGCCGAGGCCCGCCACCACCGAAGGCCGGCCGGCACCGAGGGGTGGGGCCGTGGCTCGGAGCGGACGGGCTCAGGACCGCGGCCGGGGCGGGCGGGCGTCGCACCCGGGCGGGTTTCAGGGGCTGCTCAGCCCCGACTCGGTGGTCGGCATATACCGTGGTGGGGATGTCCGGCACGACCCTCGCCGAGTGGCTGCGGGCGCAGGACGATGCCGCGCTCGTGGCTCTGCTGCGCGCCCGGCCGGATCTCGCGACGCCCCCACCGGCGGACACGACTGTGCTCGCCACCCGCATCGGGTCGCGGGCGTCCGTGGCGCGGGCCTGTGAAGACCTCGACACGCTGACGTTGACCGCCCTCGAAGCGCTGCTCGTGCTGGACGCCGACCTCGCCCCGGTGCCCAAGGCCGCCGTGCAGGAGTTGTTCGGCACCACCGACATCGGCCCGGCCCTCGACGCCCTCCGCTCCCGCGCGCTGCTCTGGGGCGACGACGACGCGATCTCCACCCCGCCGGCCAGCCGGGACGCGGTCAACCCGTTCCCCTGCGGCCTGGGGCGCTCGGTCCCGCGCCTCGCCGACGCCGACCTGACCCCGCTGGAACCGGACGAACGCCGCGTCCTGCAGACCCTCGCGGCCGGCCCGCCGGTCGGGCAGACCAAGGACGCCGCGCACATCGTCTCCCTCGCCAACGCCCGCACGCCGATCCAGAAGCTGCTGGCCCGCGGCCTCCTCGTCCGCCGCGACGCGCTGACCGTCGAACTCCCCCGCGAGATCGGCCTGAAGATCCGGGGCGACCGCCCACTGGGCGCGATCCAGACCACCGAACCGCCGCTGACCACGTTCCGCCGCGACCCGTCGGACGTCGACCACACCGGCGGCGGTGAGGCGTTGGAGCTGTCCCGGCACGTGGAGACGCTGCTCAAGAGCTGGTCGGAGGACCCGCCGCCGGTGTTGCGGTCGGGTGGTGTCGGTGTCCGGGAGCTGCGCAAGCTCGCCAAGGACCTCGACGTGGACGACCGCCGGGCCGCGCTGCTGGTCGAACTGGTCGTCAACGCGGGCCTGGTCGCCGACACCGAGGGCGTCGAGCCGGAGTGGGTGCCGACCACGCAGACCGACGCCTGGCTGGTCGCCGCGCCCGAACACCGGTGGGCGACGCTGGCCCAGGCGTGGCTCGACCTGCCCCGCCTCCCCGGCCTGATCGGGCAGCGCGACGACCGCGACCGCCTGCTCAACCCGCTGGCCCCCGAGCTGAACCGGCCGGGCGCGCCCAGGGACCGCAAGCGCATCCTCGAAGCCCTGGCCGCGCTGGAACCGGGCACCGCCGTGACCGACCCGGACGAGCTGGCCGCCGTGCTGGCGTGGCGGGCGCCGCGGCGTGGCGGACGGCTGCGCGACGAGTTGGTGCGCTGGACCGTGGACGAGGGCACGCAGGTCGGCGTCCTGGCGCACAACGCGATCACCGCCCAGGGCCGCACCCTCCTCACCGAGGGCCCCGGCCCGGCGGCGAAACGGCTGGGTGACGCGTTGCCGGCCCCGGTCGACCACGTGCTGGTGCAGGCCGACCTGACGGTCGTGGCGCCCGGCCGGCTGGACCCCGAGCTGGCCGACGAGATCGCGCTGGTGGCGGACGTCGAGTCGTCCGGCAGCGCCACCGTCTACCGGGTGCGCGAGGGCTCGGTGCGGCGGGCGTTCGACGCGGGCCGGAGCGCCGCCGACCTGCACGAGCTGTTCAAGACCCGGTCGCGCACCCCGGTGCCGCAGTCGCTGACCTACCTGATCGACGACGCGGCCCGCAAGCACGGCCGGCTGCGGGGCGGTGCGGCCGGGTCGTTCCTGCGCTGCGACGACCCGGTGCTGATCACCGAGGTGCTGTCGCACGCGGCGGCGGAGCGGCTGGCGCTGCGCAAGATCGCGCCGACCGTGGTGGTGAGCCCGCTGCCGCTGGCCGAGGTGCTGGACGGGTTGCGCGCGGCCGGGTTCGCGCCCGCCGCCGAGGGCCCGGACGGTCACGTGCTGGACCTGCGGGCCGGTAGTGGCCGGCGGATCACCGGGAAGGGCCGTCGGAAGCCGGTCCAGCCGACCACGCCGTCCGACGAGCAGCTGGGCGAGTTGGTCCGGCTCGTGCGTGCGGGCGACCGCGCCGCGACGACCACGGGCGGTGCGCGGGTCTCGGTTCCGGGTCACCTGGGTGCGGGACCGTCGGCGACGCTCGCCCTGCTGCAACGGGCGGCGCGGGAGGGCCGCAGCGTCCTGGTCGACTTCGTGGACAGCCACGGCACCGCGGCCCGCCGCGTCATCACGCCGCACGTCGTGGGCGGTGGCGTGCTGGAGGGCGTGGACGTCAGCTACGGCGAGGTGCGCCGTTTCCCGCTGCACCGGATCACGTCGGCGGCCCTCGTCGAGGACGACAGAGCGTAGTCACCGGACCGTGGCGCGCTAACACCCGTCGGTGTCGTAACGGCGACCTAGCGTCGAGGCAGGGCGTTTCCCGGACGCCCCTCAGGACGCCGAAGGAGCACCAGGATGGGGATTCTCCGCAAGGGCGCGATCGTCGCCGCCGCGGCCGTGCTGACCACCGGCGGTGCCGCGGCCGCCTTCGCACCCGCCGACGCACCCACCGACAGCGGCACGACCACCACGGCTGCCGCCCATGACGAGGAGTGGGACCCACTGGACGACTGGGACCCGCTCGACGATTGGGACCCCTTGGACGACTGGGACCCGCTGGACGACTGGGACCCGCTGGACGACTGGGACCCGTTGGACTAGCCGGCCTGACAACCCGCCGGGTCGGGCACGCCGAAGGGCGGCCTCCCACGAGGAGACCGCCCTTCGGCGTGAAGTCCGTCGGATCGGACGGGGTGGATCAGCCCACGTGGGGGCTGATCAGCCCGCGCGGACCGACATCCATTGGCGCATGGCGTGCTCGACCAGCGTGATCAGCGTCTGCTTGGTCGACTGCCGGTTGCGCGCGTCGCAAGTCACTATCGGCACTGACTGGTCGATCGTGAGCGCTTCGCGGACGTCCTCGATGCGGTGGTGCAGCAGGCCGTCGAAGCAGTTGACGCCGACGACGTAGGGCAGCTGCCGGTCGTCGAAGAAGTCGATCGACGCGAACGCGTCGGCCAGTCGACGGGTGTCGACCAGCACGATCGCGCCGATGGCGCCGCGCACCAGGTCGTCCCACATGAACCAGAACCTGTGCTGGCCCGGTGTGCCGAACAGGTACAGGATCAGGTCCTGGTCCAGCGACACCCGGCCGAAGTCCATGGCCACCGTGGTCGTGACCTTGTTCGGCGTGGCCGAGAGGTCGTCGACCCCTGCGCTCGCCTCGGTCATCACCGCTTCGGTGGTCAGCGGAACGATCTCCGACACGGAACCGACGAACGTCGTCTTGCCCACGCCGAAGCCACCGGCCACCACGATCTTCGCGGAGGTCGTCGGCTTCTTGGCGCCTTCGGCCGCGTTGGGGCTAGAGCCTGCGAAGCCCACTGAGCACCCTCTCAAGGAATTCAATGGACGGCCGGTCCCCCACGACCAAGCCACCCTGGTGAATCAAAACCAAACCCATGCTCGCCATGTCGCCGATCAACACCCGCACCACGCCGAGCGGGAGCCGGAGGTGAGCGGCGACTTCGGCCACCGACCTGGTGTCGGTGCACAACCCGCAGATCGAACGGTGCTCGGGGAGCACCGCCGCGTCGCGTTCGAGACCGCGTTCGCTGGTGGAGACCAGCGCCTCGATCGCGAGGTCGTAATCGGGCCGGGTGCGGCCACCGGTCCGCGTGTACGGGCGGACCAGCGACCCCGACTCGGCCGCCGGGTTCTCCTCCCGCCGCACGACCGGCTGCGGACCGGTCGTGTAAGGCACCTGTTCCGGCACGCTGTCGGGCAAGCCGTGGGCACCGAACAGATCGGCCCCGGGTCCACCGAACAGCCCGCTGCCGTACCCGTCGATGTCGAACCGGTTGGGAACGTCGTCGTAGTCGTACGACGAGTCGTCAACCTCACGCTGAGACATATCGTCTTGCCCCTGCCCTGTGCCTTCGACTCGTGGTCCCGGCGCCTGCTCCGCCCGGCGGCCCGACCACGAGTTGGGTGCGTCCTCGGCTTCCTCGTCCTGTGCGGGGTCGGCATCCGGCTCAGCGAATTGGAAGCCACCGACCGCCCACTCCTGGTAGTTGAAGTTCCTACCGAAGCGTCGGCCGCCGGCGCCAGATCGTTCAGCCATTTACCTTCACCCCCACGATCTCATGAGGATCTACCGCCGAACCACACCCTGGAGCTGCGCGCGCAGCTCCGGGGTGAGCTGCTGGCCCACGCGCTCGACCAGAAGCGTCATCTCGTACGCGACCAGGCCGATGTCGCAGTTCGGGGCCGCGAGCACGGCGAGGCACGAACCGTCGCTGATCGACATCAGGAACAGGTAGCCCCGCTCCATCTCGACCACGGTCTGGTTGACCGTGCCCGCCTCGAAGCACCGCGCCGCGCCCGCCGTGAGGCTGACGAGCCCGGATGCCACGGCGGACAGCTGCTCGGCGCGGTCGCGGGGCAGGCCCTGCGAGCCGGCGAGCAGTAGCCCGTCCGCCGACACGACCACGGAATGTGCCACACCGGGAACCCGGCGCACGAAGTCGGTGATAAGCCAACCAAAGCTGCCTGGCTGAGCTGCGGTCGTCACTCCTGCTCCTCGTCTTGCCGGCTCGACATGTCACCAGCGTAAGCGTCGATCAAAGCGTGTCGCCCTCGACGGACGCCCTGCTGAAGACTCGACATGCGTCCACGGATCGCGTCAGCCGATCGTGGTGGCAGCGGGGGCCGCTGCGGTTGCCGCTCCGAGGCCTGCGGCTTCGGTGCGGCGGATCCCGGCACAAGCTGAGCCTTGGGCGTCCGTTTGGGCAACCCTGCCTGTGTCGTGGTCTCGGGTGCCTTGCTGAGCAAGGCCTGTGCTGCCTGCCAACCCTCGTCGGCGGGGGACTCCCACACCGACTCGGCGGCGGGTGCGGCCGGCTCGGGTTCGGCGACCGGTTCGGGCTCGGTCACGCGGGGCACCTCCGCGGCGCGCTTGGGCAGGTTGTTGGGCGAACCGGGCTGCCGCTTGGGCAGCCCGCCCTCGGTCAGACTAGTGCCCTCGTTGCGGCCGACCTGAGCCTCGCCCCGCTGGGGCAGGCCGCTGTCGGTCTCGCGCCTGGGCAGTCCGCTGTCGCCCGCGTCGAGCGTGCCGCGCTGCGGCAACGCGTCGTCGGACGTGGTGGGCGCGACCGGCGGCACGGGACGCGGCCTGCGGGTCGGCAGCACCGGCTCATCCCGCACGACGGGCTCCGGTTCGGGCGCGGGCGGCACCGCCTGGGCGGTCGCCGCCGACGTCTCGCTGCCCACGGCCTGGAACCACTGCGAGAGGACCGCCTCGTAGATCGGCAGCCGCTCGGTCGGGGCGTCCAGCTCGTGGTCGGGCGGCCTGGCCGAGACGGGCGCGGCGTGCGGGACCGAGCCGTTGCGGTGCGCGGGCTCGGGTTCGGGTTCGGGTTCCGGGTCGACCAGGAAGCCGCTGTCCAGCGCCGGGGCGAACTGGGTCGTCTCGAAGCCGTGCTCGTAGGCCGCGTCGTGCTCGTCGCGGTCCTCGTAGGCGGTGAACAGGGTCGGTTCGCCGAAGGAGCCCTCGGGCTCGCGTTCGACGTCGCGGTCCTCGCCCACCGGCAGCCACGGCTGCGACATCTCGCCGGACGTCTCGGCGGGCGTCTCACCGAACGTCGGCGTCTCGCCGAAGGACGGCACGCGCGCCGCGTCGTGGTCGCCCTGGCCCTGCACGAAGCTCACCGGGAACGCCGGCTCGTCCTCGACGCGGGGCATGCTCGGGAAGCTCAGGCCTTCATCCGGGTGGGACGCGTCGTCCAGGCGGGACAGGGTGCCGGTGCCGAACGCGCCGGCGATACCGGACGCGCGCTGCGCCGTGTTCGTGTAGCCCGGGTCCCCGAACGGCGAGTCGCCGAACGCGGGCGCGGGCTCGCCGCCCATCGGGGAAGCCACCGCGCCGGGCGACGCGACCAGCGTCTCGGGCACGAGCACGAGTGCGGTGGTGCCGCCCTCGATGTCCTCGTTGGCGCGCAGCCGGACCTTGATGTCGTGCCGCTTGGCCAGCCGCGCGACCACGTACAGGCCCATCCGGCGGGACACGGCGACGTCCACGTCCGGCGGGTCGGCCAGCCGGTCGTTGGCGTCGTTGATCTCCTGCTCGCCCATGCCGACGCCGCGGTCCTGGATCTCGATCGCCAGCTCGCCCTTGCGGGTGCGGGCGGTGCGCACGGTGACCTTGGTCACCGGGTCGGAGAACGCGGTGGCGTTGTCCAGCAGCTCCGCGATCAGGTGCACGAGGTCGTTGACCGCGCGGCCCTGGACGGTGAGCTCCGGGGTCTGGCCGACCTGCACGCGGGCGTACTGCTCGACCTCGGACACCGCGGCGCCGAGCACCTCGGCCGCCGGGACCGGGCGGGTCAGCCGCCGGGACAGGTCCGTGCCGGACAGGACCAGCAGGTTCTCGCTGTTGCGCCGCATGCGGGTGGCGAGGTGGTCCAGCTCGAACAGGCTGGCCAGCTGGTCGGGGTCCTGCTCGTCCTGCTCCAGCCGGTCGATCAGGTTCAGCTGGCGCTCGACCAGGGCCTGCGAGCGGCGGGACAGGTTGACGAACATCGAGTTGACGTTGTCGCGCAGCAGGGCCTGTTCGGCGGCCAGCCGCACCGCCTCGCCGTGCACCGCGTCGAACGCCCGCGCCACCTGGCCGACCTCTTCGCGGGTGGTGACCGGCACCGGCGCGATGGCCGTCTTCGCCGCTTCCTGCGGGTTCGGGTCCGCCAGGATCCGGTTGACCGCCTCCGGCAGGCCGTGGTCGGCCACTTCCAGCGCGGTGCGGCGCAGGACGCGCAGCGGGTTGAGGATCGAGCGGGCCACGAACAGCGCCATGACGATGGCCAGCAGCAACGCGCCCAGCACGATGCCGGAGTCGCGGAACGCCGCGGCACGCGCCGCGCCGGTCAGCTCGTCGGTCCGGTTCTGCAGCTGCTCCAGGAGCAGGTTCTCCACGTCCCGGGTCAGGTTCACCGTGAGCGTGGACGCGATGTCCCACTTCTCCGGGCGCAACGACGTGAGGGGCTGGCCGGCCGAGGCCAGGTTCAGCGCCGTCTCCTGCATGTCGTTCGCGGTGTCGACGATCAGACCCGTGACGGTGTCGTCGTAGATCTTGGCCTGGTCGGCGGTCGCGTTCTTGCGGAAGTCGTTGCGGGCCGCGTCCAGCTCGGCGTTCGCGGCCAGCAGCTGGCGCTCCTGACCCGGTCCGAAGCCTTCGCGCTGGAAGACGTCGAGCATGATGCCGCGCTTGCGCGACTCCTGCTCCTTGATGCGGGCGATCGCGTTGGTGGCCAGGTGCAGCCGCACCAGCTCCGGCTCGTTGATGTCGGCGATGGCCTGGTCACCGAGGTCGAGCAGGCCTTCGACGGACTCGGAGTAGGTGCGCATCACGGCGTCGGACGGGTACTGGGTCTCGCGGACCGCGTTGCGCAGGCTGTTGAGCCGGTCCAGCTGGTCGCGCGCCCGGTTGAACCGGGTCACCACCTCGTCGTCCAGGTCGGCGCTGAGCTCGGTGATCTTGGCGCTGAGCGCCTGCACGGTGTCCTGGACGCGGCGCAGCTGGCGGTCCAGCACGACGCGGTCGAGCTGCTTGCCCGACGCGACGTGGCTCACGCTCAGGTCCCGTTCGCGCTGCAACTGCTGCACCAGGTCGGCGACCGCCGACTCCAGCTGGACCTGGTTCGCCAGCCGGTTCAGGTCGGCGGCGTCGGCGAGGTCGGTGTTGACCCGCAGGCCGCCGAGGACGACCGCGGCGACGGTGGGGATCAGCAGTACGGCGGTCAGCTTGGTGGGCAGCCGCCAGTTGCGCAGCCGCCATCCCGCCGAGCGGGGCTTGCGCTCCCGCCCGGCCGCGGTCGATCCAGCCGTGTCAGGCCCGGCACTACCCGTTGATTCGGTCACAGTTCCATCACTCAACGCAGCCAGTTCGTCACCCGTTCCGGGCCTTTCGGAGCGCGGTGTAATCCCCACGCCTGACTGGCTGGGACCTCTCTCTCGACGGGCCACCCTGGGCTTCCTCTTCCGGCAGCAGTGTTCCCCGGCCTCTCCCCCGCGGACCGAAGCATGGACTCGAAATCGGGCCGAATTGCAGCACAGGAGCGACGGTGCCGGCTAGGCACCCCACCCCGCGCGGGGACACGACGGTCTGCGACGACCTGTGCCACCAGGCGGGGAGCGTAGTGCTCGATCCCGGCCCGGGGAAGACTCCGGAAGCACTCACCGTATCGGAGCAGGGCTGTCGTTTCATACCTCTGGGTGGTTACGATCCCCCGCATCGACAACTGAGTCGAGAAATTCGTTGATCATATAGACCGCTCTGAAGGTCATCCCGGCGAGAGGTGCCATGCCTACCCCAGCGCGTGTTCTGCGACGTGCGGCAGCGTTGTTCGCTTGTGCCATCAGCTTGACGGCGTGCGGACTGCTGCCCGGCACCGACGGGACCGATCGGCCCGAAGTGGAACGCAACACACTGCGCATCGGCGTGCTGCCAGTGGTGGACGTCGCACCCCTCCGCCTGGCCTACAACAACAAGTTGTTCGAGAAGGCCGGCCTCCAGGTGCAGCTCGTCCCGCTGAACAGCGAAAGCGAGGGCATCAAGCAGCTCGACACCACGCTCGACCTGACCTGGTCGACCCACGTCACCCTGTTCCGCAGCTTCGCCGAAGGCACCGAGCTGCAGCTCCAGGGCGAGGCGTACCAGGCGGGCGCGAACACGATGGCGCTGGTCACGCTCGACCCGGCGTACGACAGCCCCGGCAAGCTGCCCAGCCCGCGCATCGCCGTGCCGTCGACCGAGGACGTCGGCGCGCTGACCACCAAGGCCGTGCTCAAGACGGCGGGTGTGGAGAAGCAGCGGATCAAGCCGGTCGAGATGCCGTTCGGGGAGATGATCAACGCGATGCGGGCCGGGCAGGTCGACGCGGCGTGGATGACCGAGCCGTTCATCACCCAGGCGCAGCGCAACACCGGCGCCCGGATCCTCACCGACACGGCGGTCGGCCCGACCAAGGACTTCCCCATGTCCGGGTACGCGTCGAGCAAGAAGTTCGCCGACGGCAACCCGCGCACGCTGGCCCTGTTCCGGCAGGTCCTGCGGGACGCGCAGGAGGCGGCGTCGAACGACAAGCTGTCCGTGCAGAACGCGCTGACCGGCTACATGGACGTCGACCAGCAGACCGCGGCGCTGGTGTCGGTGGGCACGTTCCCGCTGTCGCTCAACCCCGTCCGGCTGCAGCGGGTCGCGGACATGATGGACACCGAAGAGGTGCTCCGGGAGCGGTTGGACGTCGGCGGGATGTTGCCGCCCGGAACCACGAACTGACTCGCTGTCAGTGATCGCGGTGATCGCGGTGATCGCATAAGCGACAGGGGGCCTTCCCAATGCGGGAAGGCCCCCTGATTTTCTGCATTCAGGTGTCGATCCGAACTCGATCGGGACTCGGATCGGGAGTCGGATCGGGAGTCGACTCAGGCCTCGGTCAGACAGATCGTCGTGGCGGGCTGTGAGTAAACCGACACGGTGTCGCCGCTCTCGCACTCGTTCTCGTCGGCACGGCCTTCGACGACCTTGCCCACCTTGTACGTGGCACTCGAATCGCAGGTCACCTTGGTGGTTTTGGCCGCGACAATCGTGCCCTCCTGCTTGAAGCAGTCGCCCTCGGCGGCGTTGAGCATGAGGCACAGCTTGAACCCGTTGCTCCGCCTGCCGCCCCGGTCGGAGTACTCGGCGTAATCGCCGTCGGGGCACGAGTCGGTGCTGCTGTCCAGGTTGGCGGCGACCTTGAACGCGGCCTCGTTCGAGGAGCAGTCGATCTTCTCCACGTCGGCGTCGCTGACGCTGACCGAGATGATCTTGATGCACTCGCCGGGCTCGGCGCCCGACGGGCCGGTGACGCTCGCGATGATGCCGGCGACCACGATGCCCACGATGCCCAGCGCCACCACGGCGATCAGCGCCTTCGCGCCGCGTGACGTGCGCTTGGCGGGCGGGGGCGGGAACTGCTGCGGGTAGCCGGGCCGGCCCTGCTGCGGGTAACCGGGCTGTCCGGGTTGGCCCGGCTGTCCGGGCTGGTACTGGGGCTGCTGCGGGTACTGGGGCGGCTGGCCCTGGTAGCCGGGCATCGGCTGGTAGCCGGGCTGTGCCTGCTGGTCGTACGGCTGCTGGCCGTATTGCGGCTGGCCGGGCTGCGGCTGGCCGGGCTGCTGGTCGTACGGCGGCGTGCCGGGCTGCTGACCGGGCTGCTGGGCCGGGAATCCCTGCGGCGACGACGGCGGTCCCCAGTCCGGCTGCTGGGGTGGCGGGTAGCCCTGCGGCTGGCCGTAGGGCGGCGGCTGGTTGGGGGGCGTGGTCACCTGGTGTTCCTCTCGAATCGGGCGAGCGGAACGTACCCCCGTGCGCTGTCCGGGCGCAGGGAATTCGGGGCAGCGGATTCAGCGCTTGTCCGCGGCGCGGACCAGGCAGAACGTGACGGCGGGCTCCGGGTAGGTCAGTTTTTGGCCGTTCGGGCAGTCCTCGGGTTCCGGAGCGGCACTCGCCACGCGGACCGCCTCGGCGGTCGTGCAGTCGACCTTCCGCATGCCGGCGTTCCGGTCGCCCTGGTAGCAGGCGCCAACGACGAAGTTGGGGATCAGGCACAGCGTGGACGAGCGGGTGAAGACGGTGTACGGCGCGCCGCCCTTGGGGCACTGGGAGGCGTCGTCGACGACCTTGGCGACCCTCACGTTGGCGTGCTCGGACGCGCAGTCCAGCGCGCGGTACCTGGTGCCCTCGTCCGCCCGTTCGATGCTCCCGCAGACGCCCGGCTCAGGGCTCCTGGGACCGCCGTCGAGCAGCGTGTACGCGAACGCGCCCGCCACCACCACCGCGACCGCGCCGACACCCCATCCGATCTTCCGCATGGAACAGGGCATCGGCACGGCCGCGCGAGGGGTTGAGCCGGTTCACCCGCGTGGGTTCACTTCCGGGTAGGGCTCACGGGCCGGGCAGGACTCACAACCGGGCAGGACTCACAGCCGGACAGGGTTCACATCTCGGCGGGTGCCAGGCAGTACGTGACGGGCGGTTCCGGGTAGGACATGCCGGCGCCGTCCGGGCAGGCCTCCAGGTCGGTGGAGCCCTGGACGACCTTGGTGACCTTGATGGTCTCGGGGCCGGTGCACTCGGTCTTGACGAACCCGGTGCCCTCGTCGGGCTTGTAGCAGGCGCCCTCGGCCATGTTCGGCAGCAGGCACAGCTTGTAGCCGTCGCCGACGCTGCCGGCCGGGGCGATCTCGGTGTACAGGCCCTCTTCGGGGCAGGTGGCGTCGGTCGCATCGAGGACCTTGCCGACCTTGAACGAGGCCTTGTCGGCGGAGCAGTCGTGGGTGTCGACCTCGGCGCGGTTGTCGGTCTCGGCGGTGACGCTGACGCAGTCGCCGACCTCGGCGTTGGCGGGACCACTGGTGAGCTGGCGCACGCCGTAGGCGACGACGCCGGCCATCAGGACGGCCAGCACGGCGATGAGGATCTGCCTCGAGCTCGGGCCACTCCGCTTGGCCTGGGGCTCGCCGGGGGCCGCGGTGGAGCCGGACAAGGGTCCCGCGGGCTGTGGCGGCTGGGCCGGCTGCTCGACGGCGGGCGTCGCCTCGGTCGCACCAGCCGCCTCGGTCGGCGTGGTCGGCTTGGTCGGCTTGTCGGCGGCCTCGGGCTGTGCCCCGTCAGGCTGGGGCGCGTCGGGTTGGGGCTTCTCGTCGGGCTCGGGCACGTCGCCGGCGGGGCGGTTCGACTCGTTGCTCATGGATCATCCTCGCTGGACGGGTGCGCGTGACAGTCCCCAGAAAGTACTGGCACAGAAGGTAGCGCCACGCGCACCCGCGAGGTCGGTCAGGCGTTCTCGCCCGGCGCGAAGCAGAGCGTCATCTTCGGCTCCGGGTAGGTCAGCGGGGCGCTCTCCGTGCACAGGGCCTCGTCCGCGGTGCCCTTCACCTGCTTGACCAGCTTGAACGCACTGGACGTGCCGCAGTCGACGACCGGGTAGCCCATCTGGTTGCCCTCGAGCACGTAGCAGCTGCCCTCGACCAGGTTCGGCACCAGGCACAGCTTCGAGTCCGGGCCGCGGCGGGCGGTCTCGGTGTACTCGTCGTACCCGTCGCCACCACAGGCCTCGCCGGGGCCGCCGAGGACCTTGCCGATGGTGTAGTTCGCCTCGGCCGAGCCGCAGTCGACCGTCTTGAACTCCGGTTTGGTGGTGGTGCCGGTGAGGCTGGCGCAGTCGCCGGCCTTGGACTGGGCGGCGTCACTGGTGAAGTAGTTGACGCCGTAGATGACGACACCCGCCACCACGAGGCCGATGATCGCGGTGAGGATGCGGGCGATGACGCCCTTCTTCTTCTTCGGCGGCTCCGGCGGAACCTGCGCGGCCTGCGGTGCGTTCTGGTACTGCGGGGCAGACGCGGGCATGTCCGTGCTCATTAATGACCTTCGTTCATCCGGGTAACCCCTGAACGTCCACGCTTGGTCGCGTGGCGGGGCGCAGGGAAGTTATCGGCTGCGTCACACCGCCGTGTGCGGCTTTACCGAACCGAGTCCGTAAGCGTCGGGTGCGCGCACAGACACCCTCCGCTACCCACTTGCGCGAGGTAGGCACACTGGAGGGACCCCAAGCGACAGGAGCACGTACCAGTGACTGACGGCCCTTTGATCGTCCAGTCGGACAAGACCCTGCTGCTGGAGGTGGAGCACCCGCTGTCGGACGACGCGCGCACCGCCATCGCGCCGTTCGCCGAGCTCGAACGCGCCCCCGAGCACATCCACACCTACCGGGTGACGCCGCTGGCGCTGTGGAACGCGCGCGCCGCCGGCCACGACGCCGAGCAGGTGGTCGACGCGCTGGTCCGGTTCTCCCGCTACCCCGTGCCGCAGCCGTTGCTGGTGGACGTGGTCGACACGATGGGGCGGTTCGGCCGGCTCCAGCTGGCCAACGACCCGGCGCACGGCCTGGTGCTGAACTCGCTGGACCGCGCGGTGCTGGAAGAGGTGCTCCGGCACAAGAAGGTCAAGCCGATGCTGGGCGCGCGGGTCGATGACGACACCGTCGTCGTGCACCCGAGCGAACGCGGCCGGCTCAAGCAGCTGCTGCTCAAGATCGGCTGGCCGGCGGAGGACCTGGCCGGGTACGTCGACGGCGAGGCGCACCCGATCGACCTGGTCGAGGACGGCTGGAAGCTGCGCGACTACCAGCGGCTGGCCGCGCAGGCGTTCTGGGCGGGCGGTTCGGGCGTGGTCGTGCTGCCGTGCGGCGCGGGCAAGACGCTGGTCGGCGCGGCGGCGATGGCCGAGGCCGGTGCGACCACGTTGATCCTGGTGACGAACACCGTCGCGGGTCGGCAGTGGAAGCGCGAGCTGGTCGCGCGCACGTCGTTGACCGAGGACGAGATCGGCGAGTACTCCGGCGAGCGCAAGGAGATCCGGCCGGTCACGATCGCCACCTACCAGGTGATCACCCGGAAGTCGAAGGGCGAGTACCGGCACCTGGAGCTGTTCGACTCGCGGGACTGGGGCCTGATCGTCTACGACGAGGTGCACCTGCTGCCCGCGCCGGTGTTCCGGATGACCGCCGACCTCCAGTCGCGGCGGCGGCTCGGCCTCACCGCGACGCTGGTGCGCGAGGACGGTCAGGAAGGCGACGTGTTCTCGTTGATCGGGCCGAAGCGGTACGACGTCCCGTGGCGGGACATCGAGGCGCAGGGCTGGATCGCGCCCGCCGAGTGCACCGAGGTGCGGGTGACGTTGACCGACAACGAGCGGCTGGAGTACGCGACGGCCGAGCCGGAGGAGCGGTACAAGCTGTGCTCCACGGCGCGGACGAAGCTGCCGGTGGTGCGGGCGATCCTCGACCAGCACCCGGACGAGCCGACGTTGGTGATCGGGGCTTACCTGGACCAGCTGGAGTCGCTGGGTGAGGCGCTGGACGCGCCGATCATCCAGGGTTCGACGAAGAACAAGGAGCGCGAGGCGCTGTTCGACCAGTTCCGGCGCGGTGAGCTGCGGACGTTGGTGGTGTCGAAGGTGGCGAACTTCTCCATCGACCTGCCCGAGGCGTCGGTGGCCGTCCAGGTGTCGGGCACGTTCGGCTCGCGTCAGGAGGAGGCGCAGCGGCTGGGCCGGTTGCTGCGGCCGAAGGGTGACGGGCGGCAGGCGCACTTCTACTCGGTCGTGTCGCGCGACACGCTGGACACCGACTACGCCGCGCACCGCCAGCGTTTCCTCGCCGAACAGGGCTACGCGTACCGGATCGTGGACGCGGACGACCTGCTCGGCCCCAAGCTGCCCGAAATCGGCTGAACCGGCCTCGTCTGATCGACCTCGTCTGATCCGACCTCGGCTGCCCGGAGCTGGTCGAGCGCTCGCCGGTAGTGCTCGACCACCTTCTCCGGGCCGGTCGCGTCGAGATCGCCTCCGGCCTGGCCGTGGTCGGCGTCGGGTGACGGGCGCTGAGCTTCACCCGGAAGGCGTTCGCGTCGTTCGGGGCGTTTCTCGCGGCGCGCTGAGGTGCGCGGATAAGTTGGACTCGTTCTGCGGTCCGACGATCGGGTGGTCATGAACCGGGTGGTGCCGTTACCGCGGTGGTGGATGTGGCGTCCGGGAATGGACGTCGGGCCTGTTCGGCGCGCTGCCGCACGGCGGGCGAGGCGCGAGCGGGTGCGGCCTCTCGCGGCGCTGGCGGTCGTCATGGCGGGGGCGTTGGGGGTGCTCGCGCCGACGTTGTGGTGGGCGGTCGGCCTGGCCTGCGTGCCGGTGCTGGTGGTGGCGTTGGTCGCCGCCCTGCCGGTGCGGTTGGTCGAGTGGGACGTGGTGTCCGCTGCCGAGGCCCGGGATGTCGTGCACTGCGAGCAGTTCACCGACCCGGTGCAACGGCGGCGGGCGGGGCGGTTGTGCGCGCACTTCGATGCCGTTCGTGCGCTGGAGGCCCGACGGGTGGAGCGGGTGGAGCGGCTGCTGTGGCGGGCGCTGGTGGCGTTGCGGGACAGCCAGGCGGTGCGGGAGGCGTTGCGGCGCGCCGAGAACCGGCCCGGTCTGGCGGCCGCGATCGCCGAGCCGACCCGGGAGTTGGCCGAGCTGGACCGCCGCCTCGACCAGTTCGAGGACGCGCTGCGGATCGTCGTGGAGGAGTTGGACCCGGAGCTGACGGACAGCGCGCTGCGCCGGGTCGCCGCGTTGGACCCGCTCTAGGCTGTGCCGGCTCTGGGCTGTGCCGACCCTAGGCTGGTCCGGTGCTGGTCTACTCGATCCCGATGCGCAACCGGTTCCGCGGCATCACGGTGCGCGAAGGCGTGCTGCTGGAAGGGCCCGCCGGGTGGGGTGAGTTCTGCGCGTTCCTCGACTACTCGGACGAGGAGTGCGCGTCCTGGTTGGCGTGTGCGCTGGAGTCCGCGAACGACGGCTGGCCCGCGCCGGTCCGCTCGAAGATCCCGGTGAACTGCACGGTTCCCGTGGTGACGCCGGAGCGTGCGTACGAGATCGTCGCCAAGTCCGGCTGCTCCACGGCGAAGGTGAAGGTGGCCGATCCGGGTGCGCCGCTCGGTGAGGATCTGGAGCGCGTCACGGCGGTGCGGGACGCCCTCGGGCCTTCGGGCGCGATCCGGGTGGACGCGAACATGGCGTGGGACGTCGACACGGCCGTGAAGGCGATCCGCGAGCTGGAGCGTGCGGCGGGCGGGTTGGAGTACGTCGAGCAGCCGTGCCCGTCGATCGAGGAGTTGGCGGCGGTGCGGCGGCGGGTCGACGTGCGGATCGCGGCGGACGAGTCGATCCGGCGCGCCGAGGACCCGTTGAAGGTGGCGGTGGCCGGTGCGGCGGACGTGGCGGTGATCAAGGTCGCGCCGCTGGGCGGGGTGCGGCGGGCGTTGGCGGTGGCGGAGGCGTGCGGGCTGCCGTGCGTGGTGTCGTCGGCGGTGGAGACGTCGGTCGGGATGGCCGCCGGTCTGGCGTTGGCGGGCGCGTTGCCGGAACTGGACTTCGCGTGCGGGCTGGGGACGTTGTCGCTGCTCGACGGTGACGTGGCCACCGAATCCCTGCGCCCCGTGGACGGCTGGCTGCCCGTGCCGGAGCACGCCCCGACCCCCGACCGGTTCGCCTCCTTCGCCGCCGACGAGGACACGACTACCCGCTGGCTCGCCCGACTGGACCGGGTCCGGGGTGCGCTCGAACGTTCGGCTCCGGGCTCCTGAACGTAGAACTCAAGGGTCCTGAGTGTTCGACTCTCGGGTCCTGAGTGTTCGACTCTCGAGGGCTGGAGGTTCGACTCTCGGGGGCTGGAGGTTCGGCTCGCTCGGCGGAGGACTCGGTCAGGGGTGTGCGATGGTCGATCCGAGGCTGCGGACGACGCCGTCGGTGCGGTTCAGGGCTTCCGTGCGGCGTGGGGTGGCGGGGACTCGGGTCAGGTCGACCACGCGGATCGGCGGGCCGAACTCGACCAGGGTCGGCACGTACGACGCCTCCTGCACCGCCCACCCGGACGGTCCCTTCACGAACTTGAACCGGGTGACGATGCCCTCCTCGGTGATGCCGCGCGGCTCGGAGTGGCGGGCCACCTCGTTGCCCATGCCGTAGACGACCCACTTGCCGCCGATCTGCTCGATCGGCTGCACGGCGTGCACGTGCGTGCCGATGATCAGGTCCACCGCCGGGTCGGCGAGCACGGCCCGCGCCATCTCGCGCTGCTGCGGCGTCGCCTCGTGCTGGTACTCGTTGCCCCAGTGCAGGCTCGCGACGACGACTTCCGCGCCGGCCGCCTTCGCCGCACGTGCCGCCGCCAGCACACCTTCGGTCGACAGCTGGTTCGCCATCCACGGCTGCGGCAGCGGGATGCCGTTGAACCCGTACGTGAACGCGATGTGCCCGACCTTCACCCCGCGCACGTCCAGCAGCAGCGGTGTGGCGGACTCCTCCGGCGAGCGGAACGAGCCGGTGTGCTTCAGGCCGGCCGCGTCCATCATGTCCAGGGTCGTCTTGATCGCGGGTGAACCGCGGTCGAGGGTGTGGTTGGACGCGGTGGAGCAGCTGTCGTAGCCGATCTCCTTCAACGCGGACGCGACCTCGGGCGGCGCGCTGAACGCCGGGTAGCCGAACGTCGGCGCGCCGGGCGCGGACAGCGGTGTCTCCAGGTGGCAGATCGACACGTCGGCGTCGATCGCCTCGCGCAGGCCGTCCAGCAGCGGCACGAAGTTCCGCGCGCCGTCCTGGTCGGCCTGCTCGGTCAACGCCGGGTGGATCAGGATGTCACCGCCCGCGGCCAGCGTGAACGACGGCGGCTCCGGTTCCGCCGACGTGGTCGTGGCGGGCGTGGGCCGGGGCGAGGTGATCACCACCGGTGACCCCGTGCACGCCACGAGCAGGCTGAGGCAGGCGACCAGCCCGAGGACCGGCCGCCTGCCGCGCGCGTTCAGCGGTGCCGCCCGCGGAGCCTGCGGACCAGCAGCACCAGCACCAGCAGCCCGGCGGCGATCGGCAGCACCCGCTTGAGCACGGGCACACCGGCGGTGTCGAGCAGGTCGATCGGCTCGTCCGGCACGGCGTGCAGCCGGGGCCGGGTTTCCGGAGAAGTCACCTCCTCAGCTTCCGCCGGCGCGAGCCGCGTCGCCAGGCATTCGGCGAACTCGTTGATGATCCGGCCGCTGACCTCGCTGATCAGTCCCCGGCCGAGCTGGGCCGGACGGCCGGTGATGTTCATGTCCGTGACCACGTACACCTCGGTGCCCGCCGAACCGGACGGGTCCGCGGCGGACGTCAGCGCCACGGACACGGTCGCGGACGCGGTGCCGTTGCCCCTGGTGTCCTTGCCGGACGCCTTCATCACGGCCGCGTGCACCCGTTCGTCGACGGACGTGAACTCGCCGGTCCCCTTGTAGAGCAGCGTGACGGGGCCGAGTTTGACCTTGACCGTGCCGGTGAAGCTCTGCCCTTCGACGCCGGTGAGGGTGGCGCCGGGCATGCAGGGCGCCACCTTCTCCGGGTCGAGCAGCGCCGCCCACACGTCCGGCACGGGCGCGGGCACGGTGAACCGGTGTTCGAGCTTCATGTGCTCACCGCGGCGGTCACCGCCCGTTCGGTGAGCACGCGGGCCAGGTGCGCCCGGTACTCGGCGTCGGCGTTGCCGTCGCTCGGCGGGTCGGCGCCCTCGGCGGCACGGTTCGCCGCCGTGGTGATCGCCTCGGCCGTCGCCGGCTGCCCGACCAGCGCCTCCTCCACCCCGCGCGCCCGCACCGGGGTCGGGCCCATGTTGGTCAGGCCGACCCTGGCCTCGGCGATCCTGCCGTCGGACACCCGCAGCGCGGCGGCGACCGCCACGATCGACCAGGCCTGGGCGACCCGGTTGAACTTCTCGTAGTGCGCGCCCCAGCCGGTCAGCTTGGGCACCTTCACGTGGGTGAGCAGTTCGTCGGGCGCCAACGCGGTGGTGAAGTAGTCGACGAAGAACTCCGCCGCGGGAATCTCCCGCGTCCCGGAAGGCCCGACGCACACCATCACCGCGTCCAGCGCCAACGCGGGCGCGAGCAGGTCACCGGCCGGGTCGGCGTGGGCGAGCGAGCCGCCGAACGTGCCCCGGTGCCGGACCTGCGGGTCGGCGACGGTGTCCGTGGCCAGGCACAGCAGCCGGGCGTGCTCGCGCACCACCGGGTCGCGCTGCACCTCGTAGTGCGTGGTCATGGCGCCGATGCGGAGCGAGTCGCCGTCGTCGTGCACCCCGGACAGCTCGGTCAGCCCGGACACGTCGACCACCAGGGTCGGCGCGGCCAGCCGCATCCGCAGCACCGGGATGAGGCTCTGCCCGCCGGCCATCACCTTGGCGTCCTCACCGCCCGCGGCCAGGGCGCGCACCGCCTCGTCCACGGTGGTGGGCGCGACGTAGTCGAACGCGGCCGGGATCATTCCGCACCTCCCCGCTCGTCGATCGAACCGAGCCCGCCGCCCGCGCCCGGCGTGGTGGGCACGCCCGACGTGGTGCCGCGGTGGATCGCTTTCCACACCCGCATCGGGGTGCACGGCATCTCGATGTCGGAGACGCCCATGTGCCGCACGGCGTCCACGACCGCGTTGACCACGGCGGGGGTGGAGGCGATCGTGCCCGCCTCGCCGACGCCCTTCACGCCGAGCGGGTTGGTCGACGCCGGTGTCTCGGTGCGGTCGGTGGTGAAGTGCGGCAGGTCGACCGCGGACGGCACCAGGTAGTCGGCGAGGGTGGCGGTGGTGAGGGTGCCGCTCTCGTCGTGCACCGCCTCCTCGTACAGGGCCTGCGCGATGCCCTGCGCCAGGCCGCCGTGCACCTGGCCCTCCACGATCACCGGGTTGACCACCTTGCCGACGTCGTCCACGCACACGTAGGAGCGGATCTTCACCTGCCCGGTCTGCGTGTCGACCTCGGCGGCGCACAGGTGCGTGCCGTGCGGGAAGGACAGGTTCTCCGGGTCGAACGTGGCCTCGGCGTCCAGGCCGGGTTCCACGCCGTCGGGCAGGTTGTGCGCGGCGTTCGCGGCGGTCACGACCTCGCCGAGGGTCGTGGTGGTGGCCGTGCCGCGCACGGAGAACGCGCCGTTGGTGAACTCGACGTCGTCCTCGCCGACCTCCATCAGGTGCGCGGCGACCGTGCGGGCCTTGGCCAGCACCTTGTCCGCGGCCAGCACGACGGCCGTGCCGCCGACGGCCAGCGACCGGGAGCCGTAGCTGTCCAGGCCCCGGTGCGAGATCCGGGTGTCGCCGTGCAGCACCTCGACGTCCTCGAACGGCACGCCGAGCCGGTCGGCGACGATCTGGCTCCACGCCGTCTCGTGGCCCTGGCCGTGCGGTGAGGTGCCGGTGACCAGCTCGACCTTGCCGGTGGGCAGCATGCGGATCGCCGCGGTCTCCCAGCCGCCCGCCGCGTACCGCAGGGCGCCCAGCACGCGTGACGGGGCCCACCCGCACATCTCCGTGTACGTGGAGATGCCGATGCCGAGCTGGACCGGGTCGCCGTTCGCGCGCCGCTCGGCCTGCTCGGCGCGCAGCGCGTCGTACCCGAACAGCTCGGTCGCGCGGTCGGTGGCGGCCTCGTAGTGGCCGGAGTCGTAGGTGAGTCCCGCGACGGTGTCGAACGGGAACTCCTCGTGCCTGATCCAGTTGCGTCGGCGCAGGTCGAGCGGGTCGACGCCGAGTTCGGCGGCCAGCTCGTCCATCATCCGCTCGATGCCGAACGTGGCCTCGGGCCGTCCCGCGCCCCGGTACGCGTCGGTCGGCGTCTTGTTGGTGAACACGTTCGTGCAGGTGAAACGGTAGGCCGGGAACTTGTAGATGCCGTTGAACATGAACGCGCCGAGGATCGGCACGCCCGGCGCGATCAGCCGCAGGTAGGCGCCCATGTCGGCGAGCAGGTCGACCTTGAGGCCGGTGACCGTGCCGTCGCGGCGGGCCGCGAGGGTCAGCCGTTGGAGCTGGTCGCGGCCGTGGTGGCCGGACAGCATCGACTCGGTGCGCGTCTCGGTCCACTTCACCGGCTTGCCGATCCGGCGCGCGACCAGCATGGTCAGCACCTCTTCCGGCGTGACCTGGAGCTTGCCGCCGAACCCGCCGCCGACGTCCGGCGCGACGACGCGGATCCGCTGCTCGGGGATGCCGAGCACGGCGGACAGCATCCAGCGCAGGATGTGCGGCACCTGGGTGGACGACCACATGGTCACCGAATCGGGCGACGGGTCGACCACGACCGAGCGGGGCTCCATGAACGCCGGGATCAGCCGCTGCTGGCGGAACGTGCGCTCGACCAGCACCTCGGCGTCGGCGATCGCCTGGTCGACGTCGGACCCGGTGCCCGCCTCGGCGGAGTCGAGCACCCACGTCGCGCTCTTGTTCGTGCCCAGGTCGGGGTGCACGAGGTCGGCGCCGTCCTCGACCGCGCGTGCCATGTCGAGCACGACCGGCAGGTCCTCGTAGTCGACGTCGATCGCGGACAGCGCGTCGTGGGCCTCCGCCGCGCTCCGGGCGACGACGAGCGCGACCGCCTCGCCGGCGAAGTTCACCCGGTCGACGGCGAGCGACGGCGCGGGCGGGGCCAGCATGTCCTCGGTGATCGGCCACACGCACGGCAGGCTGCCCTGCTCGGCGGCCACGTCCTGGCCGGTGAGCACCATGAGCACACCGGGCATCCGCACGGCCCCGGTGACGTCGATCGAGGTGATCCGGCCGTGTGCCACGGGGCTGCGCAGCAGCGCCATGTGCAGCATGCCGGTGAGCTGCATGTTGTCGGTCCACCGGGTCGCGCCGGTGATCAGCCGGGCGTCCTCCTTGCGCCTGCGGGCCTTGCCGATCTCGGGTTCCGCGGTGGCGGTCATTCCCCACCGCCCGTGCGCATCGGGGTGCGGTCGACCAGCGCGGCCTCGTCGACCCGTTCGGCGTCGGGGCCGGCGCCGGGACTCATCCGCCGCGCGGCGTCCCGGACCGCGTTGACGATGTTCTGGTAGCCGGTGCAGCGGCAGAGGTTGCCCTCCAGGCCGTGCCGCACCTGGTCCTCGTCGGGGTCGGGGTTGTCCGCGAGCAGGTCGATGGCCTGCATGATCATGCCGGGGGTGCAGAACCCGCACTGGAGCGCGTGGTTCTGGTGGAACGCCTCCTGCACGGGGTGCAGCCGCCCGTCCCGGGCCAGCCCCTCGACGGTGGTGACCTCGCGGCCGTTCGCCTGCACCGCGAGCACCGCGCACGATTTCACGCTGTGGCCGTCGAGGTGCACCGTGCACGCGCCGCAGTTGCTGGTGTCGCACCCCACGACCGTGCCGGTCTTGCCGAGTCGTTCGCGAAGGTAGTGGACCAGCAGCGTGCGCGGTTCGACTTCGTCGCTGTAGTCCACACCGTCGACGCTGACGGTGATCCTCATTGGCACTCCAGACGTGGTGGCGGTGATGGGGGTCACATGCGAGCCTGCTCCTGGTCGCCCGGCCGGACAACCGTTGTTCGGATGGTCCAATTGTCGAACGGCTGTTCGATCAACGGCAAGATCACTTTCGAGTGAAGCGGATCTTCACTTGTGGATCGAGCCATCGGTCCTGGTCAGGCGCTCACCTCCCCCGCCCCACCGCAGCGCGATGATCTCGGCCGCGATCGACACCGCCGTCTCCTCGGGCGTGCGGGCGCCGAGGTCCAAGCCGATCGGGGACGCCAACCTGGTCAACTCGCTCTCGGTCATGCCCGCCTCGCGGAGCCGTCGCAGCCGGTCGTCGTGCGTGCGGCGGGAGCCCATCGCGCCGACGTAGCCGAGCTTCAGCCTCAGGGCGATTTCCAGCAGCGGCACGTCGAACTTCGGGTCGTGGGTGAGCACGGCGACCACCGTCCGCTCGTCCACCTTCCCGGCGTCGGCCTGCGCGGCGAGGTAGCGGTGCGGCCAGTCCACGATCACCTCGTCCGCCTCCGGGAACCGGCTCTTGGTGGCGAACACCGGGCGCGCGTCGCACACCGTGACGCGGTAGCCGAGGAACGCGCCGAGCTTGGCCATGGCGGCGGCGAAGTCGATCGCGCCGAACACCAGCAGTCGCGGCGGCGGTTCGAACGAGTTCACGAACACCGCCATGCCCTCGCCGCGCCGCTGCCCGTCCGGCCCGTAGTGCAGCGTGCCGCTGCGACCGGTGGCGAGCAGGCCGCGCGCGTCGTCGGCGATCGCGTCCCGCGCCCTGGCCGACGGGATGTCCCCGGTGGCGCGGTCGGGCCAGACGACCAGGCGGCGGCCGACCCACTCGGGGTGTTCCACGATCGTGGCGACGGCCACCGGTTGTTCGGCTTCCACCGTCTCCAGGACTTCGGGCAGTTCGGGGAAGGTGTCGCGGTTGATCGGCTCCACGTACACGTCGATGATCCCGCCGCAGGTCAGGCCGACGGCGAACGCGTCGTCGTCGCTCACCCCGTACCGCTGGAGGACCGGCCGGTCGGTGCGCACGACCTCCTGGGCCAACTCGTAGACCGCGCCCTCGACGCAGCCGCCGGAGACGCTGCCGACGACGGCGTCGTCCGCGCCGACGAGCATCGACGCGCCGGGTGGGCGGGGCGCGGAGCTGAACGTGGCGACCACCGTGCCGACGCCGACCGTCTCTCCACGGTCGACGCGACGGGCCAGTTCGGCCAGGACATCACGCAAGTCGGACCTCCTCAAGCAGGGCGTGCAGGGTGTCGAGGCTGTGACCGGCCAGCAGCCGGTCCAGGTGCGGGAGGGCGGCGACGATGCCGGACTGCACCGGCCGGTACCCGTCGTGGCCCGCGTGCGGGTTGACCCAGACGACCTTGTGCGCCAGACGCCGCAGCCGGTGCACCTGCTCGGCGAGCAGGGCCGTGTCGCCGCGTTCCCAGCCGTCGGAGCAGATGACCACGACGGCGCGGCGGGCGGCGCCGCGTTGTCCCCAGCGGTCCAGGAAGACCTTGATCGTCTCGCCGAGCCGGGTGCCGCCCTCGTAGTCGGGCACGGCGCGTGCGGCGGCGGCCACGGCCTGCTCGGGGTCGCGGTGGCGGAGTTGGCGGGTGACGCGGGTCAGGCGGGTGCCGAGCGTGCAGACCTCGACGGGCATGTGGCGTGCGACGACGTGCGCGAACCGGAGGAGCGCGTCGGCGTAGGGCTTCATCGAGCCGGACACGTCGATCAGCAGCACGACCTTGCGCGGACGGGTGGTCCGGCGGCGGTGTCGGGGACGGGTCGGTTCGCCGGTGGCCAGCATGCTCTTGAGGGTCCGGCGCGGGTCGATCTCACCCCTTCGGGCGGGTGTGCGGCGCAGGGCTCGACGGGTCGGCGGGACGGGCTCGAGAACGGCCAGCAGCTCCCGCAGGTGCCGTTTCTCGGCGGGGCTCAGCGTCGCGATGTCCTTGCGGCGCAACACTTCCACGTCGCTCGCGGCGACCTTGAGCGTGGGCGCCCGCCCGTTGCGCTTCGCCGCACCGTTGCCGAGCGCGGCCAGGTGGCTGGTCTGCGTGGGCCGCGCACCCGGCCTGGTTCGCGGGGGCGTCCCGCCGAACCAGGCCGCGAACGCCGCGTCGTACCGGGGCAGGTCGTCCGGTTCGGAGCACAGCGTCAACCGGCCCGCCCAGTAGACGTGATCGCGTTGCGCGAGGTCGAGGTGGTCGACGGCGGCGACGAACGCCTGCACCCGTTCGGGCCCGCACGCGACGCCGCCGTGCCGGAGCGCGCGGGCGAACCCCACGAGCCCGGTCGACGCGCCGGCTCCGGTCATCCCACGATTGTGCTCCCGGTCATGCCGGTCAGCACACCGGCTGAAAGGGCGCGCCGGCCGTCCTCCCGGTACTTGAGGACGGCACCGAGCGTGGTGGCCGCCGTTTCCGCGTCCAGTTCGGTGCGGCCCAGGGCGAGCAGGGCTTCCGCCCAGTCGAGCGACTCGGCGACGCCCGGCGGCTTGAGCAGGTCCAGCTCGCGCAGGCGGCGCACGGCCGTCGCGACCTGGTGCGCGAGGCGTTCGGTGACGCCCGGCAGGCGGCGGCGCAGGATGGCGACCTCGCGCGCCAGGTCGGGGTGCTCCAGCCAGTGGTAGAGGCAGCGGCGCTTGAGCGCGTCGTGCACCTCGCGGGTGCGGTTGGAGGTGAGCACGACCAGCGGCGGGGTCTTCGCGGTGACGCGGCCGAGTTCGGGGATCGTCACCGAGTTCTCGCTCAGCACCTCCAGCAGGAACGCCTCGAACTCGTCGTCCGCCCGGTCCACCTCGTCGACCAGCAGCACGCACGGCGCGTCCTCGAGGGCTTGCAGGAGCGGCCGGGCGAGGAGGAAACGGCGGGTGTAGAGGGAGGCCTCGGCTTCGTCGGCGTCCACCGGTCCGGCCGCTTCGAGGGCTCTGAGGTGCAGGAGTTGCCGGGGGAAGTCCCAGTCGTAGAGGGCCTGGGTGGCGTCGATGCCCTCGTGGCACTGGAGCCGGATCAACGGCAGGTCCAGGGCCTGGCTCAACGCCACCGCGAGGGACGTCTTGCCGGTGCCCGGCTCGCCCTCGCAGAACAGCGGGCGGTGCATCCGCAGCGCCAGGTAGGCCGCCGTCGCGATGCCCGCGTCGGGCAGGTAGCCGACGCGGTCCAGCTCCCCGGCGAGCTCCTCAGGCGTCATGGTCCCGAGAGTAAGCGTCGGTGGCGGCCTGGGGCTGTGCCGGAGGTCCACCGCCGCGCCGAAGCCGGCGACCTCAGGGGCAAAGTCCTGGTGAAACCCTGAGGAGAGGGCTCCGGGGGAAGTCAGGGTGCGTCCCCGATGTCCCGAACGGCCTGGCAGAGCACTCTTGGGATATGACGAACGACGTGCTCAACCAGGCCACCGACAAGGTCAAGAAGCTCCGCCGCAGCCGGAACGACAAGATGGTCGCGGGCGTGTGCGGCGGCGTCGCCAAGCTCCTCGGCGTGGACGCGGCGCTGCTGCGCATCCTGCTGGTCGCCGCCACCCTCTTCGGGTTCGGCGCCGGCGCCGTCCTCTACCTCGCGGCGTGGATCCTCATGCCCGAAGAGGACTGAAACCACTGTGGAACCACTGGTCTAACGGGGAAAGCCGGGCACTCCCGGAAGCGCCTGCCACGGCCGGGGGCCGTCGAGGGGGCGGTACTCGACGCCGAGCGCGTCGAGCCGCGGCAGGTGGTGCCCGGCCAGCCGGGTCAGGAACTCCGCCTCGTCACGTCCGGCGGGGCTCCACACGACCTCGGCGAACGCGCTCAACCGGGGGAAGGCGGCGTAGTCGAGCCGCCTCGGCGAGTCGAGGTGTTCGGTCCACAGGTTCGCCTGCGCGCCGAGCACCCGGTCCGCCGCCGCGGGCTCGTACCGGTACACGTCCTCCAGCGTGGTGACCGTGCCGACGGGGATGGGCTCGTCGGGGTGGTCGGACTGGCGGTAGTCCAGGTAGACGTGCTCCTCCGGGCACATCACCACGTCGTGGCCGCGTTCCAGCGCGGTCAACCCGGCCTCCTCGCCCCGCCACGAGGCGACAATGGTCCGGGCGGGCAGCGGTCCGACGTCCAACACCTCGTCCCACCCGAACGGCCGCCGTCCGCGTTGGCGCAGGTACTGCGCGATCCGGCGCACGAACCGGCCGTCGCCGGCCTCGGCCTCGTCACCGCCCAACCCGACGACCTCGCCGGGGAAGACGTCCAGCACCTCGTCGAACACCCGGCGGTAGAAGTCCACAGTGGACTCGTCGGCCTTCAGCACGTTGGGGTTGATGCCCCAGTCCGTCCACACGCCTCCGCCGGACGCGCCGAGTTCCGGGTACGCCGCGATGGCCGCCTGGCTGTGCCCCGGCACGTCGATCTCGGGCACCACCGTGATGTGCCGCTGTGCCGCGTACGCGACGACTTCACGCAGGTCGTCCTGGGTGTAGTAGCCGCCGTGCGGACGTCCGGCCATGCCGCCGGACCGCCGGTCGCCGAACCGCGAGTCGGGCCGCCAGCCGCCGATCTCGTGCAGCCGCGGGAACCGGCGCGACTCGAACCGCCAGCCCTGGTCGTCGGTGAGGTGCAGGTGCAGCACGTTCAGCTTGTGCACGGCGAGCAGGTCGACGTACCGCAGCAGGTCGTGCTTGGGCAGGAAGTGCCGCGCCACGTCGAGCATCACACCGCGCCACGCGAACCGCGGGTGGTCCTCCACCTCGCACACCGGCAACGTCACCGTCGCGGGCGCGACGGCGCGGAACGCCGCCGGCCCGCTCAGCTGCCGCACCGTCTGCCGCGCGTAGAACTCCCCGGCGTCGTCGGACGCCCGGACCAGCACGCCGTCGGGCGTCACCGACAACCGGTAGCCCTCCGCCGGCCCGTCCACCCGCTCGACCAGCACCGAACCGTCGAACTCGAGCTCGCCGCCACCGGGCGTGAACGACACCGGACGGGGCAGGATCACGACTTCACCGCCCCGGCCAGCCCCGCGACCAGGCGCCGCTGCACCAGGATGAAGAACACCAGCACCGGAATGGTCATCAACGTCGAACCGGCCATGATCGCACCCCAGTCGTTCTGATCGGGTTTCACGAACACCTGCAACGCCAACGGCAGCGTCTGGTTCTCCGCCGCCGAGATGATGAACGTTTTCGCGAACAGGAAGTCGTTCCACGCGTGGATGAACGACAACACGCTCGTCGCCACCAGACCCGGCGCCACCAGCGGGAACAGCACCTGCCACAGGAACCGGAACCGGGACGCGCCGTCCAGCGTCGCCGCCTCCTCCAACTCCACCGGCACGGCCGCGACGAACCCGCGCAGCATCCAGATCGCGAACGGCAGGCTGAACGCCAGGTGCACCAGCACCAGCGAACCCAGGTGGTTCAGCCCGAACACCGGCGCCACGTCCCGCACCGACTGCATGACGAAGAACAGCGGGATGGTCAACGCCTCGACCGGCACCATCTGCACCACCAGCAGCATGATCAGCAACGTGGTGCGGCTGCGGAACTCGAACCGGGTCAGCGCGGTGGCCGCCAGGAACGAGATCAGCAGGCTCAGCAGCACCACCGCGACCGCCACCACGATGCTGTTGAGCAGGTAGCGCCCGAAGCTCTGCACGGTCAGCGCCCGCACGAAGCTGTCGAGCGTCGGCGCGAGCGTCCACGGACGCGGGTCGGCCGAGATCACCTCCGCCGCCGGCTTCAACGCCGTCAGCACCATCCAGTACAGCGGGAACGCCACGACGGCCGCGATGACGACCGTGACGCCTTCCGCGATACCCCGTGACACCCGCCGGTTCACAGTGCCGTTCACAGGGCCTCCCCGCTCCGCCGCAACGCCCGCAGGTATGCGGCGGTGACGACCAGCAACAGCACCGTCGTCACGACACCGATGCTCGCGCCCAGCCCGTACTCGGAGGCGGCGAACGCCTGCTGGTACGCGTAGACGTTGAGCACCAGGTTCCGCCCGGCGATGCCGCCGCCGCTGGTCATGATGTAGATCTGGGTGAACACCTTGAAGTCCCAGATGATCGACTGGATGGTCACCACGATCAGCAGCGGTCGCAGCAGGGGCAGCATCACGCTGGTGGCGGTCTTCGCGGTGCTCGCGCCGTCCAGCGCGGCGGCCTCCAGCACCTCGCCGGGGATCGCCTTGATGCCCGCGTACAGCGTCACCATGACGAACGGGAACGAGCACCAGATCACCTGCGCCGCGACCAGCCCGAACGCCACCCACTTGTCGTAGGTCCAGGAGAACCCGGTGGTGCCCAGGACCTCGTTGACGAACCCGAAGTTGGCGTCGAACAGGAACAGCCAGATCGTCGACCCGGCCACCGCCGGCGTCGCCCAGGCGCCGAGGGCGGCCAGGAACAACGTCATCCGGGCCCACGTGCGCACCCTGCTGGCCAGGACCGCCAGAGCGGTCCCGACCAGCAGGGTCCCCACCACGCACACCGCCGCGAACGCGACCGTCTGCCCGAGCACGGCCCAGAACCTGGCGTCCGCCAGCAGGGTCGTGTAGTTCCCGAGCCCCAGGAAGGTCAGCGGCGCGCCACCGCTGACCTGCTCCTGGCCGTAGTCGAACAGGGAGATCAGCACGAGCTGGTAGATCGGGTAGCCCATCAGCCCGACCAGCACGAGCAGCGCGGGAGCGAGGTAGGCGAACGCGATCCGCCCGTCGCCCCTCCTCATCGACATCACGAGGCGAAGGCGGCGTTCATCTCGTCGGCGGCGGCCTTGGCGGCCGTGTCGACGTCTTCCCCGGCGGCGGCGATCTTCTGCAGCAGGTTCGGCAGCACGGCCTGGGCGTCGACCTTGGCCCAGTTCGGGGTGACCGGTACGAACCTCGTGCCCGCGTTCAGGGTCTTGATGAACGGCTCCAGCACCGGGTTGGCCTTCGCGACCTCGTCCTGCACGTCGCCGAACGTCGGCATGTTGCCCATCGCGTCGAACATCTTGCGCTGGTACACCTTGCCGCCGAGGAGCTGGACGAACTGGTTGGCCAGCGTCTTGCGCTCGCTGCCCTTCATCACGCCGAGCAGGTTGCCGCCCGCGAACGCCGGCGCGATCTCACCGGCCTTCTTGCCCGGCAGCGGCACGACCGCGTACTTGCCCGCGGCGGTGGAGGCGTCGACCGACTTGCGGTTGAAGTCGCCGCCGACGACCATCGCCGCCTTGCCCGCGCGGAACGCCTCGACGCTCGCGTCACCGCCGTTGGCCGCGCACTGGGCCGGCGGGCAGATGTCGTCCGCGATCAGCTCGGTGTACTGCCTCAGACCGGCCTTCGACTCGGCGCTGTCGATCGCGGAGACGTACTTGTCGCCGTCCTTCTTGGCGATGTCGCCGCCGTTGGCCCACACGAACGGCATCGCGCCGTAGGTGTACTTGCCGCCCGCCGAGATGCCGAGCAGGTCCGGCTTGGCGGCGCGGATCTTCCGGGCGAGCGGGGCGATCTCGTCGAGCGTGGCCGGTGGTTGGAGGTTCAGCTCCTGGAAGATGTCGGTGCGGTAGTAGAGCGCGCGCACGCCGACGTACCAGGGGACGCCGTAGACCTTGCCGTCCACCTTGCCCGTGTCGACGACCGCGGGGAGCAGGTCCTTCGAGTCGGCCCACTGGCCGAGGTCGAGCTCGGCGAACCCGCCGCCCGCGACGTAGCCGGCCAGGTCGGTGTTGCCGAACTCGGCGACGTCCGGTGCGCTCTTGGGGTCGCTGAACGCGGCCTTGAACCGTTCGGCGCGGGTCTGGACCTGGATGTACTGGACGTCGACGGTGACGCCTTGGTGGGCCTGCTGGAATTCGGTGATCGCCTCCTTGACGACCGCTTCCTTCGGGCCTCTGTTGACCTCGTCGAACAGCCACACCCGGAGCTGCCCGGTCTGCTCGTCACCGGCGGTGGGTGCCGTGCCGCCGGACTGGACCGGGGCACACCCGGCCAGCACGGCGGCGCCCACGACTGCTGCCACTACGAACCGCATCCTCGCCCACCCTTCAGGGTTGTTGCGCTTCAGGGGTTGTTGCGCTTCAGGGTTGTTGCGCTGTTGCACCCAAGGACGTCGCTTGTTACTTATTGCGTAATCTGCAACGTCCATTTCGCAGGAAGCAACGCGGATGCTAATCCCCGGACCGGCAATCGGTCTAGACCAGATTTGCCCAGGTCCGGACGGCGTCGGCGGAGAGCGGAGCACCCCACCCGCCGGGTCGCACGGCACTGCCGACGTGGAACCCGGTGACCCCGACGGCCTTCAACGGCGCGACGTGATCCACCTTGAGCCCACCCCCGACCAACAACCGCACGGTGTCCTGCCGAGCGGCCAACCGCTCCAACACCGGGAACCCGTCCCCGACCCCACTCGGACTACCGGCCGCGAGCACCGTGTCGCACCCCAGGTTTCCCACCACGGTCCACGCCGCCTCGGGATCGGCGGAGTTGTCGAGCGCCCGGTGGAACGTCCACGCACACCCCTCCAGTTCCGCGATCAACGCCGCACAAGCCGCCTCGTCCACCCACCCCTTGGCGTCCAGGAACCCGAACACGAACTCGGACGCCCCCGCCTCCCGCAACACCCCGGCATCCCGCCGCAGCCGGCCCAGGTCGCCGGGCGCGAACCCGGGCGCGTCCCGCAACATGACCCGCACCGGCAGGTCGGTCGCGGACAACACGTCCCGCAGCACGGAAACCGGCGGCGTCAACCCGTCCGCGGCCATGTCGACAGTGAGTTCCAACCGATCCGCCCCACCGGCCTGCACGGCCTCGGCGTCAACGGCATCCAGAGCAATGACCTCAAGCATGGTCTAGACCATACCCACCCACCCCGGCCAGCGGGACCAGCAGTTTCCCCCCATCCACCCCACCCCACCCATCCCATCCCAGCCCAGCAGCGCACCCGCCGCCTCCACACTCCCCACAACCCAATCCCTGCGACTGGCGCGGGGTCCGTGCGGCTGGCGCGAGCAGTGCGCCGATGCGACCGACGGTGGGTGCCGGGCGCGGCGGTGGGTGCCGGGCACGAGTGCCGGGCGCGGGCGGCGGAGCGGGCGGGCGGCGGCGGGTGCGGGCAGGGGCTGGCGCGACTGACCGGCGGCCCCGCGCAGGCGGCGGCTGGTGCGAGGGCTGCGGCACGTGGCGGTGGGCTACTGCTTGCGAGAGCTTGCGAGAGGTCCGTGGGTTCGTGATGCGGTCCGTGGTCTCGTGAGACTGCTCCGCCGTGCGCCGCGCCTCCTTCTTTCCCGGCAACGAAATCGGCGGGCGAAAAGTTGCCGATCGACGCTCGGTTAGCACGTCCGGGTGATCTTGAGCGCCCGCCGGCCGAGCCGCCGTTCGGCCCGCCCCCTATCCGGCGCCCAAGCTACTCAGGACCACCGACAAGTACGCCCACCCGCACCAGCCGTGCCCCCGACCAGCGACGACAAGTTTCCCACTCCACTGTGAACTGTTAAATCGCCACCATGTATCCAGCGTAGAACTACTCACTCCTTATCTGATGACCGGTCCGCAACCCCGACTGAGGAGGCCCGCATGAGAGCCACTCCGCCTGGCGCGGACCAGCTCGACCCCGCGAGGCTCGACACCGACGAGCTGGAGAAGCAGCTCGCGGAGCCGAGCGGGGAGATCGGGCGACGGATGTCCCGGAGTTTCCGGACACGCCGCCGGTCACGCCGGAGGGCCACCACCAGGCGCACAGCGTGCCGGTGGACGCCAACAGCGGGCCCGTGACCGACAACTGAGACTTCTGGGGGGAAGGGGTGACGGTCGGTCGGCTTCGAGGGGTGCCGATCGGACGTCGCCCGTAGGGGGGAGGCGGTCCGCGGTGCGAGGGGGGCATCGCGGACCGCCGCCGCACCGGTGACGGTGGTGTGTGACGATCAGCTTCGGCTGGGGGACGCCGAGAAGGAGGTGACGACGTGGGAGAACTGCGCACGGCCGGTGAGCGCCCACCGTGGGAAGGTCTGGACGGCACGGACCGGCACGCGGCTTGCGTCGTTGCCGCGCGCGACGGCGACCGCCGAGCCCTGGACGTGCTGGTCGCCGACCTGACGCCGCTGGTGTGGCACGTCGCGCGCGGACACGGGTTGGACCGCAGCACCGCGGAGGACGTGGTGCAGACGGTCTGGCTCGCGCTGCTGCGTCACCTCGACCGGCTGGTCGAGCCGCGCGCGTTGGCCGGGTGGCTCGTCGTCGCGACGCGCCGCGAGGCCCAACGGACCTGGACGCCCGCTCGGAGGGAAGCCGCGCTGAGCGACGAGCTGGCGGAACAACTGGAAAGCGAATACGGGCTGCCGGAGGACGCCGCCCTGGTCGACGACCGGGATCACCGGTTGTGGCGGGCGTTCGGTCGCCTGTCGCAGAAGTGTCAGGAGCTTCTGCGGCTCACCGTGCTGGCCGGGCGGGCGGAGTACCGCGCGGTCGCCGAAGCACTGTCCATGCCACGCGGCAGCATCGGCCCGACCAGGGGCCGGTGTCTGACCATGTTGCGCGCACATCTCGACGCGGAAGGAGGATCGCGGTGAACGACATCGACCCGCGCGATGACCGCAGAGGCCAAGAGGACACCGCTGTCCTCACTGAACTGAACCGCCTGGTGTACGAGTTGGACGCGCCCCCTGCGGGGCTCGTCGAACGAATCCAGTTCGCGGTGGCATTGGAGAACCTGGACGTCGAGGTGGCCCGCTGGGAACGCGCGGGCTCGTTCGCGGGCGTGCGTGGCGGGAGTCCCGGCACGATCACGTTCACGGTGGACAACCTGACGTTGATGGTGAACTTCACCTCGACCGGCGCACGGCACCGCATCGACGGTTGGCTGGTGCCGGCGGGTGAGCACACCGTCGAGGTCCGGGTGGCCGAGCACAAGTCGAGCACCACGAAGGCCGACGACGGTGGTCGGTTCGTGTTGTCCGACGTGCCCGCGGGGACCACGCAGATCGTGGTGCACCTGGTGAACTCCCGGGGTGAGCCGGGGCGGACGGTCGTGACGCCGACGATCATGTTGTAGGGGTGGTGTCACGGCGGGTCGACCGACGGCGGGCTCACGGGGAGTAACCCGTTCGGCTCAGCTATGACCACCACAAGACGGCTTCTCGAACACGTTCTGTGTGCCGACATAAGGCGTGTCCGTGCCTCGTGCTGCCCTGCCGATTTCACCGGCCGTCTACGGGCGTCGAAGCGACCACGGTCCGTACCCGGATCCTGATCACCTTGTCGTACGGTGAGGCGGAGACGGAGTCGGTCGAGGGCGGTCTGGCGTGCCTGTGGACGGCCGGTGAGCCGGTCTCGTCGTTGCCCGGGGGTCCGGACGCGGTGGGGTTGCGGGCGATCGTGCAGGACCAGCGGGCCTTGATCCTGCACCGGGCGGGGCGGACCGCCGAGGCGCTCGCGCTGTACGACGAGTCGGTGCGGCAGTTGTCGGTGCGGCAACTGGAGGACGGGCGGGCGTCGGGGGGCGGTCGGCGCGGCGACGTTGTCGACGGCGTTGATGAACCGCGGGTTGACCAACACCGGTGACGTGCCCCGGTCGTTGGGTTATCACGAGCGGGCCGAGCGGGTGTTCCGGTTGTTGGCGCCGATGGAGACGTTCCACAAGCTCCTGGCGGACGGCAAGTCGGCGTCCCACGCGCCGGCCGAAGCGACCGCCGTCGACCCACTACGTCGCCCGTTCGTGTGCTTCGGCGCTTAACCCATCCGTGGCCCGACCTGAGGCAGCATCACGTGCACGGTCCACCAGGTGGCGGTGGGCTTCAGAACGAGCCGATCAACGCACCCGCGTCACTCACCGGCACGGTGTGCGTGGCGAAACCGGATTCGGTGGCGACGTGCAGCAGGAACCCGGTCGGCTCGGCGAGGGCCCCGATCTGCCGGTCGGCGCGCAGGGTGAGCGACGTCTGGCGGTAGGTGCTCGGCGCGACGGACACCGAGGTGCCCGCGAACGGCACGCTGATCGCGCGGTGCACGTGGCCTGCGAGAACGCGCGCCACGTTGCCGTGGCGGCCGAGGACCGCGCCCAACGCCGGGCCGTTCTCCAGCCGCATCCCGTCGAGGAACGGGATCCCCACCGCGACCGGCGGGTGGTGCAGGCACACGAAGGCGGGCACGTCGGGGCGTTGGGCGAGCACGTCGTCCAGCCAGGACAGCTGGTCGTCGCCGAGGATTCCGGCAGGCCCGTCCGGTCGCCACGAGTCCAGGGCGATGACCGTGAAGCCGGGGTGGGCGACGGCGTAGTGCGTGGACGTCCCGCCGCCGAGGAACGACGTGCCGCCGAACACTTCGAGCAGCGCGCCGGGGTTGTCGTGGTTGCCGGTGGTCAGGTGGAGCGGCAGCGGGAAGGCGCCGATGACCTCGCGCAGCTGGGTGTAGGCGTCGACGTGCCCGTGTTCGGTCAGGTCGCCGGTGATGACCACGCAGTCCGGCCGCGGATCCAGCGCCAGGACGCGGCCCAGTGCGCGGCGCAGGGAGGCTGCGGGTTCGGCGGCCAAGGCGTCGGTCCGCAGGTGCGGGTCGCTCAGGTGCGCGATGAGCACGTGGTCGGCTCCAGTCCTCGATGGCGAACGGGGTGCGGCGGCGGACGTCGGGGCGGCGTGGTCGGAGGCTGGGTGTGGGCTGGGTGTGGGCAGGTGGGGTGGTTCGGGGTTCGGTCTGGTTTAACCGAGGTTCGGTAACGGTGTTTCCGTACACTTTTTGGTTGATCTCACCCGATGGTGTGATCCAGAGGCCGTTCTACCCCCATGCTCGCACGGCGAAGGGCCCGGTTCACCTGAGGTGAACCGGGCCCTTCCGTGACTTCAACCGATCAAACCGGTCCGGAGACCTGGCTCGATCAGAAGTCCATGCCGCCGCCCTCGGGCATGGCCGGGGCAGCGCCCGCCTTCTCCGGCTTGTCCGCCACCACAGCCTCGGTGGTGAGGAACAGCGCGGCGATCGACGCGGCGTTCTGCAGCGCCGAACGGGTGACCTTCGTCGGGTCCGGCACGCCGGCCGCGAGCAGGTCCTCGTACACGCCGGTCGCGGCGTTGAGGCCGTGGCCGACGGGGAGGCCCTTGACCTTCTCCACCACGACGCCACCCTCGAGGCCGGCGTTGATGGCGATCTGCTTCAACGGCGCCTCGACGGCGACCTTGACGATGTTCGCACCGGTCGCCTCGTCGCCCTCGAGCTTCAGGCCCGCGAACGCGATCTCGGCGGCCTGCAGCAGCGCGACGCCACCACCGGCGACGATGCCCTCCTCGACGGCGGCCTTGGCGTTGCGCACCGCGTCCTCGATGCGGTGCTTGCGCTCCTTCAGCTCCACCTCGGTGGCGGCGCCGGCCTTGATGACCGCGACACCGCCGGCGAGCTTCGCCAGGCGCTCCTGCAGCTTCTCGCGGTCGTAGTCGGAGTCCGACTTCTCGATCTCCGCGCGGATCTGGTTGACGCGGCCCTGGATCTGCTCGGCGTCACCCGCACCCTCGACGACCGTGGTCTCGTCCTTGGTCACGACGACCTTGCGGGCCTTGCCCAGCAGCGACAGGTCGGCGTTCTCCAGCTTGAGGCCGACGTCCTCGGTGATGACCTGGCCACCGGTGAGGATGGCGATGTCCTGGAGGATCGCCTTGCGGCGGTCGCCGAAGCCCGGGGCCTTGACGGCGACGGACTTGAACGTGCCGCGGATCTTGTTGACGACCAGCGTGGCCAGGGCCTCGCCCTCGACGTCCTCGGAGATGATCAGCAGCGGCTTGCCGCTCTGCATGACCTTCTCCAGCAGCGGGAGCAGGTCCTTCACCGACGCGATCTTCGAGCCGTAGAGCAGGATGTACGGGTCCTCGAGGACCGCTTCCTGCCGCTCCGGGTCGGTCACGAAGTAACCGGAGATGTACCCCTTGTCGAAGCGCATACCCTCGGTGAGCTCGAGTTCGAGCCCGAGAGCGTTGCTCTCCTCGACGGTGATGACGCCTTCCTTGCCGACCTTGTCCATCGCCTCGGCGATGAGCTCGCCGATGGTGGTGTCGCCCGCGGAGATGGACGCCGTGGCGGCGATCTGCTCCTTGGTCTCGACCTCCTTGGCGGTCTTGTGCAGCTGCTCGATCACGGCGTCGACGGCCTGCTCGATGCCGCGCTTGAGGCCGAGCGGGTTGGCGCCGGCGGCCACGTTGCGCAGGCCCTCGCGGACCAGCGCCTGGGCCAGCACGGTGGCGGTGGTGGTGCCGTCACCCGCGACGTCGTCGGTCTTCTTCGCCACTTCCTTGACGAGTTCGGCCCCGATCTTCTCCCACGGGTCCTCGAGCTCGATCTCCTTGGCGATGGAGACGCCGTCGTTGGTGATGGTCGGCGCGCCCCACTTCTTCTCGAGCACGACGTTGCGGCCCTTGGGGCCGAGCGTCACCTTGACGGCGTCGGCGAGAATGTTCATGCCACGCTCGAGGCCGCGGCGGGCATCCTCGTCGAACGCGATCATCTTGGCCATTGCGGTGTGTTCCTCCGCCTGATTACGAATGGGGCCACTGCGGGCTCGCGCCCACAGCGGAACACGGTGCTTCGGCCAGGACTCGGTGCCCGCGACGGACGACCTGCCCCCGGAGGGGGACCGGCCTCACCGTCCCAGCCTGCGTGTTGGCACTCGGGTGTTCCGAGTGCCAATACCGTGTTTAGCACTCGACCGAGGAGAGTGCAAGAAATCGAGGTCAGCGGGACGTGCGAACGGGCACGCTGGTGGGCAGCGCTTTGCTGCTCGTCGTGCCTCCGACCTCGATGGACTGGCTGGTGCCGCCGGTGCCGCCCTGGCGCGGCGGTTCGTCCTTCGGAGTGAGGATCACCACGAGGACGATGATCAGCACGATCGCCACCGCGCCGGCGATGACGGGCGCGAGCCACGACGGCCGGGACTTGGCGGTGGTGGTGAACGCGCTGGCGCCGACCTGCGCGGGCGGGCGCAGCCGCACCGGCTCCTGCAGGAAGCCCGGCTGCTGCTGGTAGGGCGGCCGGTACTGGGGCTGCTGCGCGGGCACGCCACCGGTCTGCGGGCCCATCTGCTGCGCGCCCATCGGCAACGGGCCGGAGTCCGTGCGGCGGGGCGGCGGGGCGCCCTGGGGCGCGGCGGACAGCGCGACGCGCGCCGCGGCGATCAGCTCGACGCACGAGCCGTACCGCTGGGACGGGTCCTTGGAGGTGCCCTTGCGCAGCACGTCGTCGATGGCCGGCGGCAGCGCCACCACGGCGGTCAGCGGCGGGATCTCGGAGCCGAGGTGGCCCTGGATGACGTCCTGCACGGACCCCTGGAACGGTGGCCGCCCGGACAGGCACGCGTACACCATGCACGCGAGCGCGTACTGGTCGGTGCGGCCGTCGAGCGGTTCGCCGCGCAGGTGCTCGGGCGCGGCGTAGGTGGGTGAGCCGAGGAAGTCGCCGGTGCGGGTGCGGTGCCCGGTGGCGCCGCGCCGGGTGAGGCCGAAGTCGGCCAGGTAGACGTGCTCGCCCGCGGCTTCCTTGGCGGTGACCAGCACGTTGGCCGGTTTCACGTCGAGGTGGACGAGGCCCTTGCCGTGCAGCATGTCCAGCGCCTCGGCGACCTGGCCGAGCAGCGTCAGGGTGCGCGCGGGCGAGAGGGGGCCGTCCTTGATGTGCGACGCGAGGTCCTGGCCGTCGACCAGCCGCATGGCGATGTAGAGCAGCCCGTCGACCTCGTCGAAGTCGTAGAGCGGCACGATGTTGGCGTGGTCGATCGCCGAGGTGTTGCGGGCCTCGTCGACGAACCGCTCGCGGAACTCGGCGTCCGCGGTGAGGTGTTCGCCGATGACCTTCAGCGCGACCTTGCGACCGAGCCTGACGTCCGTGGCCTTGTAGGTCACGCTCATGCCACCTCGGCCGAGCACCCCGTCGATCCGGTAATGGCCCAGCCGTCGCCCGCTCAGGTCCTCCGACACGCGAGGGAGCCTAACGTCCGCGGACAAGGGCTTGCGCGCGGTTCCCGGCATTGACGGCAAACACACACCCGGAAGCCACACCCGGGGAAGCCGCACACCGGGAAGCCACGCACCGGGAAAGCGGCCCGACCCGCCGCGCAGCGGGTCGGGCGGAGGTCACGATGCCTTCCGGACGTCCGATGCCTGGCTGCGGCCGTCGCGGCCCGCCTGGATCTCGAACTCCACGCGGTCACCCTCGGCCAGCGTGCGGAAGCCTTCCATCTGGATCGCCGAGTAGTGCACGAAGACATCCGGCCCGCCGTCGGCGGCGATGAAGCCGTACCCCTTCTCCGAGTTGAACCACTTGACCGTGCCGACAGCCAAGACGTCCTCCTTTGAGAAATACCTTGAGCAAACCGCCACGCTAGAGGCACGAGGGGGTTCCCCGATACCTCCTTATGGAGTCATGAGCGGGCGCTGAATCCGTTGTCGCGCAACCAACTGACAAGTCCTCGCGGGCTGCGGGTCCGGGTGAGCACCAAACCGGGACCGGCGAAGTCGAGCACGAGTCCTTCGCCATTCCGCACGGATTGGGGGGCGTCCGGGGAAACGGCGCGCAGCCGGCACTGGACCGTGTCGGCGAACGCGACCACGTGCCCGCTGCTCAAGGTGACCAGCTCGCCCGGGTCGAGGGTCACCACGTCGAGGGTGCCGTAGCAGCTGAGCACGACGGGCCCGGTGCCGAAGGCGTAGGTGAGGAAGCCGTTGTCGCCGCCGTGGAGGGCGCGCACGGGCGGTGCGGCGGGGTCGAGGTGCGCGGTGGCGGCGCAGGCGAGCCAGCTGTTGCGGGTGACGCACCAGCCGGTCTTGCCGTCGAGTTCGAGCACGTGCAGGTCGCCGGGCAGGGGCGGGGCGACGTCCACCCAGCCGCCTTCGGCGCCCGCGGTGCACAGCGCGGCGGTGACGCCGGGCGCCTTGGTCCTGTGGTCGATGCCGATCCCGTAACTGGTCGCGAGCACCGAGGAGCGCTCGACCACCACCGGTTCACCGGGTGCCAGGACGAGTCGGGCCACCCCGAACGTGGGGGTGTGGCGGGTCCGGACCTGCAACTTTCCCCCTGTCGTGATCAGCACCGGTTGGAGCAGTCTGCCACGCGGGCGGCAGGATGGTGTGCGTGTCGAACAGGCTGAGTCGAGTCGCTGATCACAAGGCCCGTGTCGCCGGGCTCGTCGGGCTGATGCCGGTGGTGGAACTGCCGGTGGCCAGCCGACAAGACGAAGAGCACTGCCTGGGGTTGGTGCTGGCCGGTGACGTGGTCGCGCCGGTGCCGTTGCCGCCGTTCGACAACTCGGCGATGGACGGTTACGCGGTGCGCGCGGTGGATGTGGCGTCGGTCCCGGTGGAGTTGCCGGTGGCGGAGGACATCCCGGCGGGGCGGACGTCGCTGGCGCCGTTGGAGCCCGGCACCGCGCACCGGATCATGACGGGTGCGCCGATGCCGCCGGGTGCGGACGCCGTGGTGCAGGTGGAGTGGACGGACGGCGGCACGTCGGTGGTGCGGGTCGATCGCGGGGTGGCGGTCGGGGCGAACGTGCGGCGGATGGCGGACGACGTGGCCGTGGGCACGACGGTGCTGCGTGCCGGCGTCACGCTCGGTCCGGCGCAGTTGGGGTTGGCGGCGGCGCTGGGGTTCGGTTCGCTGCCCGTCCGTCGCCGGCCTCGGGTGCTGGTGCTGTCGACCGGGTCCGAGCTGGTGGGGCCGGGTGTGGCGTTGGAGCCGGGGCAGATCTACGAGTCGAACGGCGTGATGCTGGCCGCGGCGGTGCGCGAGGCGGGCGGCGAGGCGGAGTTGCTGCGGTTCGTGCCGGACGACGTGGAGCAGTTCCACGCGGCGATCGCGCCGCGGTTGGCGTCGGTCGACCTGCTGCTCACGTCCGGTGGGGTGAGCGCGGGGGCGTACGAGGTGGTGAAGGACGCGTTCACCGGTCGTGGCGTGGAGTTCACGAAGGTCGCGATGCAGCCGGGCGGGCCGCAGGGCGCGGGGCGCTACCAGGGTGTGGCGGTGGCGACGCTGCCCGGGAACCCGGTGAGCGCGCAGGTGTCGTTCGAGGTGTTCATCCGGCCCGCGCTGCGGGCGGCCATGGGCTTCGCCACCGTGGAACGGCCGACCGCCGCCGCGCGGTTGAGCGCGCCGATCACCTCGCCGGCGGGACGCACGCAGTTCCGGCGCGGCGCGTACGACCCGGCTTCGGGTCAGGTGGTGACGCCGGTGGGCGGGCCGGGTTCGCACCTGCTGTCGGCGTTGGCGATCAGCAACTGCCTGATCGAGGTGCCCGAGGACGTCACGGAACTCGCGGCCGGGGCCGAGGTCGCGGTGCGCCTGCTGCACGGAGAGTAGTTTGGGGTTGACACTCCGACGTCGATCACGGAGTGTGACCAGGATTACACTTGAGTTGTCCTCGTTCCGGTCGGTCCGTGCGTTCGTCGGGGGACGCACGGGCGGGCCGGACGAGGGCCGGTGGAGCCGCGTAGCGTGTGGCGCGCCGGAAGCACCGCCCTGACACGGAAGAGCCATGACCGTCGATCGCGACAAGAACAGTGGTGCCGTCTCCCACTTCCTCGAGCTCGCCCGGGGGATCGTTCCCCCGATGCACCCCGCGGGCCGTCCCTTCGTGGCCGGCGCAGCCGTCGCGACACTGCTGCTGCGCCGGTTCTCCAAGCGCTTCGGCATCGCGGGCGCGCTGCTGACCGCGTGGGTCGCGTGGTTCTTCCGCGAGCCCAGGCGCACCACACCCACCCGTCCCGGCGTCGCGGTCGCACCCGCCGACGGCACGGTGTCGCACGTCGTCGAGGCCGCGCCGCCCGCCGAACTCGGGCTCGGCTCCGCGCCGATGACCCGGATCAGCGTGTTCCTGTCGGTGTTCGACGTGCACGTGCAGCGCGTGCCCGTGGCCGGCCTGGTGCGGCAGGTGTCGTACCGGCCCGGGAAGTTCCTGTCCGCGGACCTGGACAAGGCGAGCGAGGACAACGAGCGCAACACGGTGTGGCTGAGCACGCCGTCGGGGCAGGACGTGGTGGTCGTGCAGATCGCGGGCCTGGTGGCGCGGCGGATCGTGTGCGAGGTCGTCGAGGGCGACAAGGTCGGGGTCGGGCAGACGTACGGCCTGATCCGGTTCGGCTCGCGGGTCGACCTGTACGTGCCTTCGGGCAGCCGGGTGCTGGTCGAGGCCGGGCAGCGCACCATCGGCGGCGAGACCGTGCTCGCCGAGCTCCCGGAGGGCTGAGCGGATGGCTCCCAGCGGGCCGGGGATAAGGCTTCTGCCGAACGCCATCACGGTGCTGGCGATGTGCGCGGGGCTGTCGGCCGTGCACTTCGCGATCAGCGGGATGTACGGAGCGGCGATCGGATCGATCGCGGCGGCGGCGGTGTTCGACGGGTTGGACGGGCGGATCGCCCGGCTGCTCGACGCGACCAGCAAGATGGGCGCGGAGCTGGACTCGCTGGCCGACGCGATCTCGTTCGGCGTCGCGCCCGCCCTGGTGATCTACGTGTGGAAGTTCGACCCGGGTCGTGAGGGCTGGGTCGTCGCGTTGATCTTCGCGGTGTGCATGGTGCTGCGGTTGGCGCGGTTCAACACGCTGCTGGAGGTGGAGCAGCCGCCGTTCGCGAAGGAGTTCTTCGTGGGCGTGCCGGCGCCGGCCGGTGGCTTGTTGCTGCTGCTGCCGCTGATCGTGGACGAGCAGCTGGGCCGGTCCGGGTGGTGGTCGGAGAAGATCGTCGTCGCGGTGTGGACGGTCGGGATCGCGATGCTGCTGGTGAGCCGGATCCCGACGCTGTCCGTGAAGACGATCAAGGTGCCGCCGAGGTTCGTCGCGCCGTTGTTGGTGCTGGTCGGGTTGCTGGCGGCGGCGGTCATCACGTTCCCGCTGGTGGCGTTGATCGCGGCGATGCTGGTGTACCTCGGGCACCTGCCGTACTCGGTGCGGCGGTACCGGTGGCTGGCGAAGCACCCGGAGGCGTGGTCGGTGGCGGCGGCGGACCGGCGGGCGATCAAGCGGGCCCACGGTGTGGCGGCGCGGCGGTTGGGGTTGCGGCAGCCTCTCGGTGGACGGGTGGCGGGCGCGGCGATGCGTGCCGTGCGGCGGCCCCGGCGGGCGGTCGACCCGACGCAGGTGGCGGCGGAGACGAACGGCCAGCCGCGGCCCGGCAAGCGGCGCGGGTGGCGGCAGATCGGCTTGCGCCGGCACGACCGGCCTTGATCTTCTGCACGCCGGCACGACTGCCCATGATCTTCTACACTGTGTCTGACCTGCACTTTTACTTGAGAACGGGATACACGATCGGGTGATCATCGCCCGATCAAGTACGGAAACGCTGTTATTTCCGATGTGAAACGTCGGTTGGAACAACGAGGACCGCACCCAACCCCCGCCCCACCCACCCCGACCACACCCCACACCCCACACCCGCCCCGACCACACCCGCCGAACCACGCTGACCCCCACTACGCTCGACGCCGTGATCACCCTGACCGCCCGCCTGTCCCCCTCGGCCCTGGACACCCGGCGCGGGGTGGTGCGCCTGCACCCGGAGGTGCTGGACGCGCTGGGCCTGCGTGCGTGGGACGCGGTGCGCCTGACGGGCGCACGGGTGAGCGCCGCACTGGCCGCCGCGACGGCCGGCGACGGCGCGCCCGGCGTGGTGTTCGTGGACGACGTGACGCTGTCGAACCTCGGCGTGGTGGAAGGCGCGGAGGTGGTGGTGGCCCCGGTCGACGTCGCCGCCGCCCGCACGGTGACGGTGGCCGGGTCGCGGTTGGCGAGCACGTCGCTGACGCCCGAGACGCTGCGCATGGCGCTGACCGGCAAGGTGCTGACCGTCGGCGACGCGGTGTCGCTGCTGCCGCAGGACCTGGCACCGCCGCCCGGCGCGGACGTGAGCGCCACGCGGCGGAAGCTGTCCAACGCGATCGGCATGACGTGGACCAACGAGCTGCTGACGATCACGGCCGCCGACCCCGCCGGTGGGCCGGTGGCCGTGCAGCCGTCGACGGTGGTCGGCTGGCGTGACGGTCCGCGCACCGGTGACGCGCCCGCGGTCGTGGCGGGTGGGGGTTCGGCGCGCGGGGGTGCGGCGGGTTCGGGTGCGGCCGGTGCGCCTGGTGCGGCGGGTTTGGGTGCGCCTGGTGCGGCGGGCTCGGGTTCGGGCGGTGTGGTTTCGGCGGGGGCGGCCGGCGTGGGTGGTGGGTCGTCGGTGGCGGCGGTCGAGGCTGTGGCGCGGGTCGTGCCCGCTGTGCCGGTCGCGGATCTGGTGGGGCAGCAGGAGGCTGCGAAGCGGCTGGCGGAGTGGCTGGACCTGACGTTCAGCCACCCCGAGTTGCTGGCCCGGCTCGGTGCTACGGCGCGGTTGGCGGCGCTGGTGAGCGGGCCCGAGGGGGTTGGCAAGACGACGTTCGTGCGGGCCGTCGCGCACGGGGCCAAGGCGGCGGTCGTGGAGGTTGCGGCGCCCAGCATCGCGGTGTTGGAGGCGAACGCGGCGGCGCAGCGGGTGGCGGACGCGCTGGCTTCGGCGCAGGCACAGGCGCCGGCGGTGTTGTTGTTGACCGACGTCGAGGCCCTGTTGCCGGCAGCCACGCCTCCGCCGGTGGCGACGGTGGTGTTGGACGCGTTGCGCGGGCGGCCCGACGGGGTCGCGTTGGTGGTCACCAGCGCGCATCCGGAGGCCATCGACCCGAGGCTCCGGGTGCCGGAGTTGGTGGATCGGGAGCTGGTGCTGCCGTTGCCCGACGGCGGCGGGCGGACCGAATTGCTGCGGGTTCTGCTGCGGGACGTGCCGGTGGAGTCCGATGTGGACCTGGGTGCGGTCGCGGATCGGACGCCCGGGTTCGTCGTGGCGGATCTGGTGGCGTTGCGGCGGGAGGCGGCGGTCCGGGCGGCTTTGCGGCAGCGGGACGTGGACGAGCCCCGTGTCGGGCAGGCGGACCTGTTGGGCGCGTTGGAGGTCGTCCGACCGATCTCGATGTCCACTTCGGACACTTTGCGGACCGGTGGCCTGACGTTGGACGACGTCGGCGACATGGTCGAGGTCAAGCAGGCGTTGACCGAGGCCGCGTTGTGGCCGCTGCAGTACCCGGATTCCTTCGCCCGCCTGGGTGTCGCGCCGCCGCGCGGGTTGCTGCTGTACGGGCCGCCGGGGTGCGGTAAGACGTTCCTGGTGCGGGCGTTGGCCGGGTCCGGGCGGCTGAACGTGTTGTCGGTCAAGGGCGCGGAGCTGATGGACAAGTTCGTCGGCGAGTCCGAGCGGGCGGTTCGCGAGTTGTTCCGACGTGCCGCCGAGGCCGCGCCCGCGATGGTGTTCCTGGACGAGGTCGACGCGTTGGCGCCCCGGCGCGGGCAGTCGTCCGATTCCGGTGTGTCCGATCGGGTGGTGGCTGCTCTGCTGACCGAGTTGGACGGGGTCGAGCCGCTGCGTGACGTGATCGTGCTGGGCGCGACGAACCGGCCCGAGCTCGTGGACCCGGCGTTGCTGCGGCCCGGCCGGTTGGAGCGGCTGGTGTACGTGCCGCCGCCGGACGCCGAGGCGCGGGCGGAGATCCTGCGGGCGTCGTCCCGGAACACGCCGTTGGCGTCGGATGTGGATCTCGGTGCGTTGGCCGAGGAGTTGGACGGGTATTCGGCGGCGGACTGCGCGGCGTTGATCCGCGAGGCCGCGTTGACGGCGATGCGGGAGTCGTTGGCGGCGGCGGAGGTGACGGGTGCCCACCTCGCCTCGGCGCGTGCGGCCGTCCGGCCCTCGTTGGACCCGGTGCAGCTCGCGACCCTCGCCGCCTACGCCAAGTCCCGCGAACGGTGACCGTGGTCCCGCACGGTCACCCCGCACGGGTGACCGTGCGGGAGGGTCAGGAGCCCTTGGGTGAGGGGCCCTTGTAGTCGTTGGTGACGATCACGATGATGCCCGCGTGCGCGTCCTGGATGCCGTCGAAGCGGGCTTCCACCCGGGCGTTGAGGATCTGCGCGAGTTCGCGGGCGGAGGCTTCCTCGTCGGTGCCCGGCCGGTAGTAGACCGTGGTGGTCGGGATGAGGCCCTGCGAGTAGTTGCCCTTTTCGGCGACCTGCCAACCGGCTCGTTCCACGTCGTCCGACGCGCGACCGGCCAGGCCCTGGGTGGTGCTGTTGTTGTAGACGCGCACCGGGGGCTTCTGGGTCGTGGTCACCGGTGGTGGCGGGGTGGTCGTGGTGGTCGCGCCCGGGTTGCCGGTCGTCGTCGTGGGCGCGCCCGTGGTCGGGGACGTCTCGGACGGCGCGGGGGACGGGGTCGTCGGATCGCCGGTCGCCGACGAGGTGTCCGAGGTGGTGGACGGCGTGGTCGGCTGGGCGGTGGGCTGGTCGTCGTCCGGGCCGCCGATGAACAGGCTGACCAAGCCGATCACGAGGGCGATGACGGCCACGCCGATCAGCGCGTAGCCCAGGGCGCGTGCCGGGTGCGCGGGGCCCGCCGGCTGTTCCGGATTCGTCATCGGCGCTCGACGCCCAGCCGCTTCGCCGCGCGGGCGCGTTGCCTGCCGGAGCGGGACCTGCGCAGTCTCTTGATCAACATCGGATCGGCGGCCAACGCCTCTTCCTTCTCGATCAACGCGTTGAGCAGCTGGTAGTACCGCGTCGCGGACATGTCGAACAGTTCTTTGACGGCCTGTTCCTTCGCACCCGCGTACTTCCACCACTGGCGTTCGAAGGCCAGGATCTCGCGCTCCCGGTCGCTCAAACCGTCGTCCGGCCCCTCCGCCGGCGCCAGTGCCTCTGCGGCGTCCATCTGGCTCCTCAGCCGTGTCCCGTGCGTGGGTGCCATTACATCACGTGATCTTCGCGAGGGTCGGCTCATCGGTCGGCGCGTCCGGATCGACGCGCCGATAGGCTGGACGCCATGGCAGTTCACCCGATCCGGATCGCCGGAGATCCCGTGCTCCACAACCCGACCCGCCCGGTCGAGGTGTTCGACGACGCGCTGCGCGCCCTGATCGACGACATGTACGAGACGATGGCGGCGGCGCACGGTGTGGGGCTGGCGGCCAACCAGATCGGGGTCGACCTGCGGTTGTTCGTCTACGACTGCCCGGACGACGAGGGTGTGCGGCACCGGGGTGTGGTGGTGAACCCGACGTTGGAGACGTCCGAGGTGCCGCTGGGCATGCCGGATCCGGACGACGATTACGAGGGCTGCCTGTCCGCGCCGGGCGAGTCGTACCCGACGGGGCGGGCGTCGTGGGCGAAGGTGACCGGTTCCGACGGTGACGGCAAGCCGGTCGAGGTCGAGGGGACCGGGTTCTTCGCGCGGTGCCTCCAGCACGAGACCGATCATCTCGACGGGTTCATCTACCTGGACCGGCTGGTGGGGCGGCACAAGCGGGCGGCGCGGAAGATGCTGAAGTCCAACGGCTGGGGTGTGCCCGGCCTGTCGTGGGACCCGGCGACCTCCGAGGACCCGTTCGCGGACGACGACGAGGACGAGTAGCCCCGGCCGGTGCCGGTGTCGGTGCCGGTGTCGGTGTCGGTGTCGGCGGGCCGACCGGGTGGACGGCCGCCGACCTGGTGCTGGTCGGCGTGCTAGACCGGGTCCGTGGCCGGCTCGTCCGAGGCGGTGCGCGTCGGGTCCTGGAGCGTGTCTCCGGTGGCGTCCTCGTCGCGTCGGGGCTTCGCCTGGTGTTCGACGCGCGTTGAGCCCTCGGGCCGCCGCCAGGGCAGTTCGGGGAACGACGCCAGCTCGACGTGGGTGGTGCAGCCCGCCAGTTCGGGGTAGGCGCCGGCGAGGACGGAGGCCCGGATGCGCTGCACCTGGCCGACCGTCGGCAGCTCCCCCACCAGCAGGAACGGCAGCAGCAGACGCCACGCGCGGACGACCGCCGCACGTCGTCGGTGCGGTGCGCGCAGGGTCGCGCGGGCCACCCGCAGCGCGTGTTCGCCCGCCGTGATGGACGACGGGAACCCGGCGTGGTCCCACGACCAGCGCAGGCCGTCGGCCATGGCGCACCTGACGCAGTCCACCGGTCCGGTGCCCAGTTCCTCGCCGCACTGGGAGCACGCGAGCAGGCTCATGGCCCAGTCGGTGCACGTCCACGGGTGCAGCCCGACCTCGTCGGCCAGCACGAGTTCGGCCAGCTCACGCTCCCCCGCGCCGCCTTCGGCGAGCTGTTCGGCGGCCAGCAGCACCTGCCAGTCGAGCAGCCAGTACTGGTCGACCAGCTCGGCGCAGAACCGGCACCCGGGGTAGCCGCGCCCCGCCAGGTCGCCGCACGACGGGCACGGCGAGACCGCGGCGGGGCGTGCCACGCGCCGGGCGCCGGGCGGGAACGGCCGGTGATCAGCCACGCGGAGAAAGGTACGCGCAAACGGTGGCGGTTGGCATCCGCACCTTGGCATCGACACCGGGCCGTGGCTATGGTCAGGCCGACAGCTCAACACACACTGACAACTCAACACACGCGGGAGCTCGCGCCACAGCGGGCTGAGAGGGCGGCTGGGGCCAGGGGCTCCGGTGCCGCCGACCGCCTGAACCTGACCGGGTAATGCCGGCGTAGGGAGGAATGTCGTGACGGCACTTGACGACCGTTCGGTCAAGCCCAGTGTCACCACCGGGCCGATCTCCGGCTCGCACAAGGTCTACCGCCAGGTGGACGAGGACGTGCGGGTGCCCTTTCGGAGGGTGGAGCTGACCAACGGCGATCACGTCGATCTGTACGACACTTCCGGTCCGTATACCGACGACGACGTGACCATCGACGTCCACAGTGGACTTCCCGCACTGCGTGCGGACTGGATCTCGAAGAGGGAACCGGTCGGCGGGGCGGTGACCCAGCTGGCGTACGCCAAGGCGGGGGTCGTCACGCCGGAGATGAGGTTCATCGCGGCGCGCGAGAACATGAGCCCGGAGTTCGTCCGCGACGAGGTGGCGATCGGCCGGGCGGTCATCCCGCTCAACCGGAACCACCCCGAGGCCGAGCCGATGATCATCGGCAAGAAGTTCCTGGTCAAGATCAACGCGAACATCGGGAACTCGGCCGTGACCTCCTCGATCGAGGAGGAGGTGGAGAAGATGGTGTGGGCGTCGCGGTGGGGCGCCGACACGATCATGGACCTGTCGACCGGCAAGCGGATCCACGAGACCCGCGAGTGGATCATGCGGAACTCGCCGGTGCCGATCGGCACGGTGCCGATCTACCAGGCGTTGGAGAAGGTGGACGGCGATCCGGCGAAGCTGTCGTGGGAGGTGTACCGCGACACGGTGATCGAGCAGGCCGAGCAGGGCGTCGACTACATGACGGTGCACGCGGGCGTGCTGTTGCGGTACGTGCCGCTGACGGCTCGCAGGGTGACGGGCATCGTGTCGCGCGGCGGGTCGATCATGGCGGCGTGGTGCCTGGCGCACCACCGGGAGAGCTTCCTCTACACGCACTTCGAGGAGCTGTGCGAGATCCTGCGCACGTACGACGTCACGTTCAGCCTGGGTGACGGGCTGCGGCCGGGGTCGATCGCGGACGCCAACGACGAGGCGCAGTTCGCCGAGTTGCGGACGTTGGGCGAGTTGACGCACATCGCGCGGGCGCACGACGTGCAGGTGATGATCGAGGGTCCGGGTCACGTGCCGATGCACAAGATCGCGGAGAACGTGCGGTTGGAGGAGGAGTGGTGCGGTGAGGCGCCGTTCTACACCCTCGGGCCGCTGGCCACGGACATCGCGCCCGGGTACGACCACATCACGTCGGCGATCGGGGCGGCGCAGATCGGGTGGCTGGGCACGGCGATGCTCTGCTACGTCACGCCGAAGGAGCACCTGGGGCTGCCCAACCGGGACGACGTGAAGACCGGCGTGATCACGTACAAGATCGCGGCGCACAGCGCTGACCTGGCCAAGGGTCACCCAGGCGTGCAGGACTGGGACGACGCGCTGTCGAAGGCGCGGTTCGAGTTCCGGTGGGAGGACCAGTTCAACCTGTCGCTCGACCCGGACACCGCGCGGTCGTTCCACGACGAGACGCTGCCCGCGTCGCCCGCGAAGACGGCGCACTTCTGCTCGATGTGCGGGCCGAAGTTCTGCTCGATGAAGATCACCCAGGACGTGCGGCGGTACGCGGAGGAGCGCGGTCTGTCCACTGTGGAGGCGATCGAGGCGGGCATGTCGGAGAAGTCGCACGAGTTCACCGACCACGGCAACAAGGTCTACCTGCCGGTAGTGGACTGATGGGGGGTGGACTGATGGCGTCCACGCCACCGAGGGTCCTCACCATCGCCGGATCGGATTCCGGCGGTGGTGCGGGCCTGCAGGCCGATCTGCGGACGTTGTTCGCGTGCGGTGTGCACGGGATGACGGCGGTCACGGCGGTGACCGTGCAGAACTCGCTGGGCGTCACCGGGTACACCGAGATCCCGCCGGACGTGGTGGCGGCGCAGATCGAGGCGGTGGCCGCGGACATCGGGGTGGACGCGGCGAAGACGGGGATGCTGGCGTCGGCGGCGATCATCGAGGCCGTCGCGGCGGCGGTCGACCGGGTCCACATCGGACCGTTCGTGGTCGACCCGGTGGCGGCGTCGATGCACGGGAACCAGCTGCTGGCCGATGACGCGCTGGACGCGTTGCGGTCGTTGCTGTTCCCGCGGGCGACGCTGGTCACGCCGAACCTGGACGAGGTGCGGCTGCTCACCGGTATCGACGTGCGCAGCCGTGCGGACCAGCGGAAAGCCGCCGAGGCGCTGCACGCGATGGGCCCGGAGTGGGTGCTGGTGAAGGGCGGGCACCTGTGGGACGACCCGGAGTGCCTGGACGTGCTGTACGACGGCGCGGAGTTCGTCGAGTTCCTCGGGCCGCGGTACGACGTGAAGCACACCCACGGCAGTGGCGACACGCTCGCGTCGGCGATCGCGTCGCAGCTGGCGCGGGGTGCGGACGTGCCGGCGGCGGTGCGGTTCGGCAAGGACTTCATCGTCCGTTCGGTGGCCGCCGCGTACCCGTTGGGAGGCGGGGTCGGTCCGGTGTCGCCTTTGTGGCGGTTGGAGGGCTAGCTTCGGTGGGGTGGAGGTCGACCTGACCGGCGCCCCGGAGACGATGTCGGCGACGCTGTACGCGCGGGCGCTCGACGCCCGCGCGCAGCACCCGGTCCTCGGTGACACGGCGGCTCTCGGCGCCGTGTCGCGGATCGAGTACGACTTCCGCCGCGCGGGCATCAACGCGTCCGCGGCGGCGGGCGTGGCGATGCGCCGGCCGGTGGTCGCCGCCGCCGAGGGTCTGACCACGTACCTGCCCGAGGACGAGCAACACGGTCGGCGCGTTCGGGGCCGTCGTGCTCGCTTGGCTGATCACCGCTGACGTGATCACCGTCGACGGCGCCTTCGTCACCGCTCAGCAGTATTCCGAGAAGGTGCGGATCTGGTCGCCGGACGGCACGTCCGCGGTGCTCGGTGACATGGGTGGGCTGCGCTGCCTGGGCGGGACGCGGGTGGGTGGCCGCACGCTGATCATCGCGGGCGGGTCGGGAGTCAAGGTGTGGGACGCCGCCGACGGGACCGAGGCCGGCCACGTCGACACGCGCGGGCACGACGTCACGGCGCTGGGGTCGGCGGACATCGACGGGCGTCGGGTGCTCGTCACGTCCGGGAACGACGGCGTGCTGCGGATCTGGGACGAGTCCGACCTGGCCTGAAGCGCCGACGACGCGGTGCGGAGGCCGAACGCCGGCGTCAGGTCGTCTCGCCGACCAGTTCCTCCAACGCCGGCAGGGCGTTCACCAGGGCGTCCCGGTGTTCCGGCGTCAGCTCCTCGATGCGCCGCTGCAACTCGCGCACCCGGGCAGAGCGGACACCGGACACCATCGTCACGCCCTCCGGCGTGGGCGTCGCCAGCCAGGCCCGCCCGTCCTGCGGGTCCGGCTCACGCCGCACGTACCCGGCCTCCACCAGGGCGGCCACGATCCGCGACAGGGTCGGCGGGGCGACGCCCTCCTTGCCGGCGAGGTCGCCCAACCGCATCGGACCGCACCGCGCCAACGTGGCCAGCGCGGACACCGCGCCCGGCCCCAGCCCGGGTGACCCGGTGCGCCGCAGCAGCCGGGATAGCCTGCCGATCGCGAGGTACAGCCGGGCGGTGGCGTCCTCGACCTGGTCGGCCGTCACGGCACTCCTCCTCGGGCAGACGGACACGATGAGCGTCCATCATGCCGTGTCCGGCAATCACCCCACGGCCGGACTCGACGCATGCGCCCAGAACCGCTTCGGGATCCGTCCCGCCAGCCGCGCCAGCCGGCCCGCCTCGACACCGGCGCGCATGGCCGCCGCCATCCGCTCCGGGTCCTGCGCCCTCGTCACCGCCGTCGCCAGCAGCACGGCCGAACAGCCCAGCTCCATCGCCAACGCCGCGTCCGACGCCGTGCCGACACCCGCGTCGAGGACCACCGGCACCGACGCGCGGGACACGATGAGCTCGATGTTGTGCGGGTTCCGGATGCCCAGGCCCGTCCCGATGGGCGAACCCAGCGGCATCACGGCGGCGCAGCCGATCTGCTCCAACCGCAACGCCAGCACCGGGTCGTCGGAGGTGTAGGGCAGCACCACGAACCCGTCGTCGACCAGCTTCTCCGCCGCGTCCAACAACTCCACCGGGTCCGGCAGCAGCGTCTGGTCGTCCGCGACGACCTCCAGCTTCACCCAGTTCGTCTCCAACGCCTCCCGCGCCAGCCGCGCGGTCAGCACGGCCTCGGCGGCGGTGCGGCAGCCGGCGGTGTTGGGCAGCGCGGAGATGCCCAGCCGGCCCAGGAGGTCCAGCACGCCGCCGCCGGACGCGTCCAGGCGGCGCATCGCGACCGTGGTCAACTCGGTGCCGGACGCGACCAGGGCGCGTTCCAGCACCGACAGGTTCGCCGCGCCACCCGTGCCCATGACCAGCCGCGAGCCGAACTCGCGTCCGGCGATCACCAAGGGGTCGTCCACGTCAGCCTCCCTGCACGGCGGTCAGCACCTCGACCACGGCGCCTTCGGGCACCGCGGTCGTCCCCCACGCCGCGCGCGGCACGACTTCGCCGTCCACCGCGACCGCGACCCCGCTGGGCGGTGCGTCCAGCAGCGCGAGCACGGACGCGACGGTCGACCCGTCGGCCAGTTCCCGCTCCAGACCGTTGACCTTCGCCTTCACCGACTGTTTCCTCCCTCGCGGAGCAGGGTGAGCACCCGCCGCGCCGTGACGGGCGCGAGCAGCAGACCGTTGCGGTGGTGGCCGGTGGCGGCCAGCACACCGGGTTCGAGCCAGTCGACGACCGGCGCGTTGTCGGGGCTGCCCGCGCGGAACCCGGCGGCGGCCTCGACCAGCGCGTACTCGGCGATACCGGGCCACACCACCTCGGCGTCGCGCAGCAGGTCCCGCACACCGCCGACGGTGACGTCGCCGTCGAACCCGGCCTCGTACTGGGTCGCGCCGAGCACGAACCCGCCCTCGCGCGGCACCAGGTAGACGGGTCGCCCGGACACCTGGGCGCGGATCGTGTGCCGGGGCGGCGGCAGTGCGCCGGGTCTCGCTTTCAGCCGCAGGATCTCGCCCTTGACGGGCCGGATCACGCCGCGCAGCAACGGGTGCAGGTCGCGGCTCCACGCGCCGGCCGCGATCACCACCACGTCGGACTCCGTGGACTCCGTCGCGAACGCCACCCCGCTCGCGACGCACGCCTCGCGCAGCGCGCGCAGCAACGCCCGGTTGTCCACGGCCAGGTCACCCGGCACCGACAGTCCACTTCGGACAGGACCGAGGCCGGGTTCCAACGCGCGCAGCTCACGCCCGGTCAGCCGGGACGCGGACCGCCCCATCGTGGCCAGGTAGGCGCACAGCCGGTCCAGCACCTCGGCATCCGCCCGGTCCACGGCCACCGCCAACGTCCCCGCCGGCGACAGCTCCACCCCCAGCTCGCGGGCGAACTCCGGCCACAGCTCCAGGGATTCGACGCCGAGGTCCAGCACGTCCTCGTCACCGGGCCACGCCTCGGTGATCGGCGCGAGCATCCCGCCCGCCACCCACGAACCGCCGTGCGGCGAACCGTGGTCGACCAGCTCGACCGGGAAACCGGCGCGCGCGGCGTACCAGGCCGCGGACAGGCCGATGACACCACCGCCGAGGACGGTCACTCGCATTGCCAAGGCACTCACGCTCCCTGCGCCGGCATGACCCGGATCAGGTTCGACGGTCGGAGCGAACCACGCTCCCTCTCAGCCCGGTGTTTCCAGGCTCCCGTGCGGACCGCCTCCACCGTAGCGCAAGAAACGGCCCGCCGGTTACCGTGCGGGCCGTGCCAGGACTCGACGGAACGCAGATCAGGCGGCGGCTCGCCGACGCGCGGCTCTACCTCTGCACGCCGACGCGACCGGACCTCGCGGAGTTCGCGGACGCCGCGCTCGCGGGCGGCGTGGACATCGTGCAGTTGCGCGACAAGGGGCTCGAAGCCAGGCAGGAGATCGCCGCGCTCGAAGTGCTCGCCGAGGCGTGCGCGCGGCACGGCGCGCTGCTCGCGGTGAACGACCGGGCGGACGTGGCGCTCGCCGTGGACGCCGACGTGCTGCACCTCGGGCAGGACGACCTGCCGGTGCCGGACGCCCGCCGGATCCTGGGCGACGACGTCGTCATCGGCCGGTCGACGCACGACGTCGACCAGGCGCGTGCGGCGGCGGTCGAGCCTGGCGTGGACTACTTCTGCACCGGCCCGTGCTGGCCCACGCCGACCAAGCCGGGACGTCCCGCGCCGGGCTTGGACCTGGTGCGCGCCACGGCCGGCACGACGGACCGGCCGTGGTTCGCGATCGGCGGCATCGACCGGGCCCGGCTGCCGGAGGTGCTGGCCGCGGGCGCGGACCGGGTGGTCGTCGTGCGCGCCGTCACGGAGGCGGCGGACCCCCGTGAAGCCGCGGCCTGGCTGAAGCGCCGGCTGAGCGGCGTGCGGTCGGCGGTGTGATGCGCGGGAACACCCCCTGGGCCGAGGAGGTGGCCCAGAGGGTGTTCTTCAAGCGGTGCGCGGTCCGCAGGGGGAACGACCGCGCGCCTGGAGCCGCGATCAGCCGCGGGTCAGGCTCAACCCGTAGGCGCTGAGGATCTCGCCGACCGGCTGGAAGAACGTCGTGCCGCCGGACGAGCAGTTGCCCGAACCACCGGAGGTCACGCCCTGGGCCTGGCTGTAGCCGGAGCCCGCCACCCACGAACCGCCCGAGTCACCGGGCTCGGCGCAGGCGTTGGTGCGGGTCAGGCCGCCGACCGAGCCCTGCGCGTAGTTCACCGTCTGGTTCTTGGCCTGGACGGTGCCGCAGCGCCAGCCGGTGGTCGAGCCGGAACGGCAGATCGCCGCGCCGACCGCCGCCGACGTGGAGCCGGTCACGGTGACGTTGGAGCCGTTGTAGCGGTTGACCCACGGGCGCGAGGTCCAGCTGGAGTTCGTCCGCACCCAGGCGTAGTCGTTGCCCGGGAAGGACGAGCCGGCGAACGTGCCCTGCGAGACGCGGTTGTAGCCGGTCGTCGCGTTGCCCGTGCGACCGCAGTGGCCCGCGGTCACGAAGCCGCCGGAGACCGCGAAGCCAACCGAGCACCGGCCGCTGCCGATGTAGTAGGCGTCACCGCCCCTGGTGTCGTACAGGGTCGTCGGGGTCTCGTCGACCTCGACCACCCGGACCGCCGGGCTGACCGACTTGGCCGCGGCCAGGAACGACTCCGCCGCCGCGTCGCGCTGGAAGCGGTTGACCTCGACCACGACCGAGTTGGTCTGGTCGTCGACCCGCCAGCCGGTGATCGACTTCGGCGCCGACATGCCGTCCAGCGCCGACTTCGCGCCGGTCAGCTGCTGGTGGGAGAAGGCGACGTACTTGGCGTCGGCGCCCGCGGCACGGGCCGCGTCCGCCTTCGCCGGGTCGGTCACCGCGACGACCAGCTTGCCGGTCGACGCGTTGATCCACGAGCCCGCGTAGGCGCCGCCGACCGCCGACTTCGCCGCGGACTCGACCTCACCCGACCGGGCGTCACTCGCCAAACGGGCGGTGATCTGCTCGGCGTTCAGGCCCAGGTCGCGTTGCACCGCTTGGAGCAACTCGGTCGGGTAGCTCTCCGTATCGGCCGGGCTTGCCGCATAGGGCGCGGCGGTGTCCGCGATGGCCGGTACGCTGAGAGCTGTAGCCGTGCCGGTGGCCAGCAGGACGGCCGTGGCAAGGCGAGCCGCACTCGTGCGGTTCATTAGGCGTCTCCCTCATCTTCGGGTGCAGGGAACCCGAGAGCCTGGTTGCAGGGACCGCTCTCGGGGGCTCTAGGGGGACGGGCGGTGGGGCGGCGGCAGGGGTCGCCCCACCCCTTTACTTCTCGCCCAGGTCGTCGCTCGGGTCTCCGGGTCAGTGGTCGCGCACGGCGTCACACACGGCAAGGACAGGGCTCGCGGCTCGCGCATGGCCCTCCTCCCCGGTCTCTACTGACCAGTACTCGCCCGTTCGAGCGACGTTATGACCCTGTTACCTATTACGGTTCAGGCCATCTGAGGGCGAAGTGTGTCACAGCACACGCCTATATGACTGCGCTGTGTAGCGTTTGACTGTTAACTCTCACTCAAGGTAGTGAGTCGATCACCGATTCGGGCGGATTTACCAGAAGTGAGCGTTTCGCCGCTAAACGTCCCCATACGTGTGAATCCTCTTGCCCCGGCTGAGTGAAGCCGGAGGAATTCCGGTTGCCGCCCGTGTAGTCGTCGAGCCGCCGCCGGGGTGAGGATCGTCGGCATGGGACTCGTGACGATCTCCGACATCCGGGCCGCGACGGAAAGCATCGGAAACGCGGCGGTCCGCACACCGCTGCTGCGGTTCGACGACGGGCTGTGGCTCAAGCCGGAGAGCTTGCAGCCGGTCGGCGCGTTCAAGATCCGCGGCGCCTACAACGCGTTGGCGCGGCTGCCCGAGGACGTGCGGGCGCGCGGCGTCGTCGCCTACTCCAGCGGCAACCACGCGCAGGCCGTCGCGTACGCGGCGAAGCTGTTCGGTGTGCCCGCGGTGATCGTGGTGCCGGACACGACGCCGCGGGTCAAGGTGGTCGCGACCCGGTCGCACGGCGCCGAGGTGATCCAGGTGCCGATGGCGTCGCGCGAGACGCGGGCCGCCGAGCTGGTGGTGGAGCGGGGCGCGACGCTGATCCCGCCGTTCGACCACCCCGACGTCATCGCCGGTCAGGGCACCATCGGGCTGGAGGTGGTGGCCGACCTGCCGGACGTGGCGACGGTGCTGGTGCCGGTCAGCGGCGGCGGGCTGATCTCCGGGGTGGCGACGGCGGTGAAGGCGCTCAGCCCGTCGACCAGGGTGGTCGGGGTGGAGCCGGAGCTGGCGGGCGACGCGGCCGAGTCGCTGCGGGCCGGGACGCTGATCCGGTGGCCGGCCGAGGACCGGGCCCGGACCGTCGCGGACGGGCTGCGGGCCGAGCCGTCCGAGCTGACGTTCGAGCACATGCGGGCGTACGTGGACGACATCGTGACCGTGTCCGAGGAGGAGATCGGCGCGGCGGTCGGCCGGCTCGCCCGGCAGGCGCGGCTGGTGGTGGAGCCCAGCGGCGCGGTCACCGTCGCCGCCTACCTCGCGCGGCCGTCGGAGCGGACGGTCGCCGTGCTGTCCGGCGGGAACGTCGACCCGGAGGTGTTCGCCCGGTACCTCTCGGCGTGACTCGTCTTCTCAGCGTGGCTCGTTCTCGGCGAGCGCGTGCGCGGGTGGGGCGTCGACGCCGCAGCTGTGGCGCTCGGGTGCGGCGGGGGTGGTCTGGAGGACGCGGTTGTCGGTGCCGATGGCCAGCAGGCCGCCGGCGATCGACGCCACCGCGCACACCAGCAGCGCCGTCCGCCAGCCCGCGGTGAGGGCGATCGGGTCGGCGTACTGGGCGCCGGTCAGGCCCGCCACGGCGGGCAGCACGGCCACCGCGACCAGGCTGCCGGTGCGGGCGACCGCGTTGTTCACCCCCGAGGCGACCCCCGCGTACCGGTCGGGGGCGGCGGCCAGCACGGTCGCCGTCACCGGCGCCACCACCGCCGCCAGGCCGAAGCCGAACACGAGGAGGCCGGGCAGGACGCCGGTCCAGTAGCCGGCGCCCGGCTCGACCCAGCGCAGCATCAGCATGCCGACCCCGATCAGGACCGGTCCTCCGACGAGTTGGGCGCGGGGCCCGATCCGCTGGGCGATGTTCCCGGAGCGCGCGGACAGCACCAGCATGATGATCGTGATGGGCAGGCTGGCCAGGCCGGCGGCCGTCGGCGAGTAGAGCAGCGACACCTGCAGTTGCAGCACCATGAGCACCATCACCCCGCCCAGGGCCGCGTAGACGAGGAACGTCAGGGCGTTGGCCAGGACGAACGTCCGGTTGGTGAACAGCTGTGGCGGCACGAGCGGGTCGCGGCCGCGGCGTTGCATGACGACGAACACGACCAGGCCGACCACGCCGACCACGGCCGCCGTCACGACCAGCGGGTCGGCGCCCCGGCCCGGCGCCTCGACGAGCGCGCCGGTGATGCCCGCCAGGCCCAGTGCTCCGACGACCGACTCGGTGATGTTGGGGTGGCCGGTGAGCGCCTCGTCGCGGGACTCGGGCACGTGGCGCCGGGCCAGCCACACGCACACCACCGCGACCGGCAGGTTGATCAGGAACGCCAGGCGCCACGACCAGGCCTGCACCAGCAGGCCGCCGAGCAGCGGCCCGACCGCCGTGGCCACACCGGACAGACCGGACCAGGCGCCGATGGCCCGGCCGCGGTCGGTCTTGACGAACACCGACTGGAGGATGGCCAGCGAGCCGGGGGTGAGCAGCGCGCCGCCGACGCCTTGCAGGACGCGTGCGGCGACCAGCAGTTCGGTGGTCGGCGCCAGCCCGCACAGCAGTGACGCCGCGCCGAACCAGATGACGCCGAAGGTGAAGACCCGGCGGCGGCCGTAGCGGTCGCCCAACGAGCCCGCGATCAGGATCAGCGAGGCGAGGGCCAGCAGGTAGCCGTCGAGGATCCACTGCAGACCCGCGACGGACGCTTCGAGTTCGGTGCCGATCCGCGGCAGGGCGACGTTGACGATCGTGCTGTCGAGCATCGCCATGCCGGAACCGAGGATGGTCGTCGCGAGGACGGCTTTGGCGCGCCCGGTCCCCCACACCACTGTCTCCGTCACCGGGACATTCTGCGCCCGGAGTTGTCCACAGGGTGTGGCGAGACGCTCGAAAACCGTCGGTGCCGGCCGGCAAGATCAAAGCAGGGGTCCCCTGGGCGGGGACCCCTGCGAAGCGTGGCGGGCGGGGCGGTGGTGCGGGCGGTTCGCGTCAGTCGGCGGGCCGGTTCAGGGTGGCCACGAACTTGTAGCGGTCGCCCCGGTACACCGAGCGCACCCACTCGACCGGGTTGCCCTCCGTGTCGAACGAGTGCCTCGACAGCAGCAGCATCGGCAACCCGATGTCCGCACCCAGCAGCTCGGCTTCCTCCGGTGACGCGAGCGCCGTCTCGATGGTCTCCTCGGCGTGTCCCATCTCGACGCCGAACCGCTCCCGCAGCACCTGGTAGAGCGACGCCCCCGGCGCGAGGTACCGGCGCAGACCGCGGAACCGGCCCAGCGCCAGGTGCGTGGTCTCGATCGCCATCGGCTCGCCGTCGGCCAGCCGCAGCCGGTGCAGTCGGAGCACCTTCGCGCCCGCCCGCACGCCCAGCAGCCTGGCCAGCTCGGCCTCCGCGGGCATCTCCGACGCCTCGATCAACCGCGACGACGGCTGCCGACCCTGGGCCTTCATGTCCTCTGTGTACGAGGACAGCTGAAGCCGTTGCGCCACCTTGGGTTCCGCGGCGAACGTGCCCTTGCCCTGCACGCGCAGCAACCGGCCCTCGACCGTCAGCTCGGCAAGCGCTTGCCGAACCGTGGTCCGCGACACGTCGAACTCGGCCGCCAGCGACCGCTCCGTCGGAATCGGCGACCCTGGCGGCAACGCGCGCAGGAGGTCGAGCAGATGCCGCTTGAGTCCCCAGTACTTCGGCTCGCGCTGCGCGCGAGTCCTGGCGTCCACGCCAGTTGCAGGGCTCGTTTCGAGCATGCCTTCCTCCTCGACCTTGCCGGCGCTCCCAGACACAGGATGCCTTGTCCCCGTCCGATCGTGCGCCCGAACCCCCGACAAGGGCCGAGAAATTGATCCGATGACTTTGCAACGGTCCAGCAACGGCCTTGACATGCCTAGTGGCGAGGCACACTCTAGGCCGCATTGGTCTACACCACTTTGGGCGTTCCGGTCGCGGGATCGGGGCATTGGGAAAGGGCGCACACGTGAAGGGCTGGAGAGGACTGGCCGTAGGTGCCGCCGCACTCGCGGTGGCCGTGGCCGGATGTGGCACGAGCTCGGACGGCGGCAGCGGCAACTCCGGAGACCCCAAGACGCTCACGGTCTGGTTGATGGACGGCTCCGCGCCGACCACCCTGACCGACGCGCTGAACAAGGAGTTCCAGGACTCGCACCCCGGCGTCACCGTCAAGTACGAGGTCCAGAAGTGGAACGGCATCCAGGAGAAGCTGACCACCGCTCTGACCAGCAACAACCCGCCGGACGTCATCGAGCTGGGCAACACCCAGACGGCGAAGTTCGCGTCCGAGGAGACGCTGCTCGACCTCAGCGCCGACGTCTCCGGCCTCAACGGCGACCAGTGGCTCGGCGGCCTGAAGGACTCGCTGACCTGGGACGGCAAGGAGTACGGCCTGCCGTTCTACGCCGCCAACCGCACCGTCATCTACCGGACCGACCTGTTCCAGGCCGCGGGCATCGCGAGCCCGCCGAAGTCGCGTGACGAGTGGCTGGCCGCGATCGAGAAGCTGAAGACCGCGAACGCGGCCGACCCCGAGTTCCAGCCCCTGTACCTGCCGGGCCAGTCCTGGTACGTGCTGCTGTCGTTCATCTGGGACGAGGGCGGCGACGTGGCCGAGTCGCAGGGCTCCGCCTTCACCGGCGCGCTGGACACCCCGCAGGCCAAGGCCGGCCTGGAGTTCTACAAGAAGCTGGTCGACGCCTCCGGCACCAAGGCCCCGAAGGACACCGACGAGGCCACGCCGCAGCAGATGGAGGTCTTCGGCACGGGCAAGGTCGGCATGATGATCGGCCTGCCGTGGGAGCTGGGCGGCGCCGTCAAGGCCAACCCGGCGCTGAAGGACACCACCTCGGCGTTCCCGATCCCGTCGAAGACCGCGGGCAAGACCGCCCCGGTGTTCCTCGGCGGCTCGAACCTGGCCATCCCGGCCGGCAGCAAGAACGCCGACCTCGCCAAGGAGTACCTGAAGCTGCTCAGCTCGAAGAAGTACCAGGACATGCTGGCCGAGGGCGGCGCCGTGCCGGGCACGTCGACCGACACCGCGAAGCTGGCGACCACCCCGCTGGGCAAGGCGCTGGCGGAGTCCGCCCCGAACGGCAAGGTCACCCCGACCACGCCGTCGTGGGCCGCGGTCGAGGCGGGCCAGAACCCGCTGAAGGACATGCTGACCGCGTACCTGACCGGCGCGAAGTCGCTGGACCAGGCGACGGGCGACGCCAACTCCTCCCTGTCGAAGACCCTGGGCGGATGACGATCGCATGACGGCCGTGCACACGACCGACGCCGCGGTGCCGACGACCTCCACGTCGGCGCCGCGGCGTGCCGCACCGGACGGCGCGCCGCGTCGTCGGGGCGGCGCCTTCGACCGGGCGCTGCCCTACCTGCTGCTGGCCCCCGCCGTGGTGGCCATCCTCTGGCTGATCGGTTGGCCCGTCCTCTCCGTCGTGGTGACCAGCTTCCGCAAGCTGAACCTGCGCGAGCTGACCCGCGGCGAGGTCGTGTGGACCGGTCTGGACAACTACGTCGAGATCCTGGGCGACCCGGCGTTCTGGGGCATCACGGTGCGCACGGTGGTGTTCACCGCGCTCGTGGTGGCCGTGTCGGTGCTCGCGGGTCTGCTGATCGCGCTGCTGATGCGGCAGATCAGCCCGTTCGTGCGGATCGTGCTCCAGGTCGCGATGCTGCTGGCGTGGGCGATGCCGCTGCTGGCGGCCACCACGGTCTACCAGTGGATCTTCGACCAGCAGTACGGCATCCTCAACAAGACCCTGGTGAAGGTCGGGTTCGACTCGTTCGCCGGGTACTCGTGGTTCTCCACCGGCACGTCGACGCTGACCGTGATCGGGCTGCTGATCGTGTGGCAGGCGATCCCGTTCCTGGCGTTCTCGCTGTACGCGGGCGCGATCGGCATCCCCAAGGACCAGTACGAGGCGGCGGGCATCGACGGCGCGTCGGCGTGGCAGACGTTCCGCGCGGTGACGTGGCCGGAGCTGCGGCCGTTGCTGCTGATGGTGACGTTCCTGTCGCTGCTGTGGGACTTCAAGGTGTTCGCCCAGATCTGGGCGATGAAGAAGGGCGGCCCGGACGGCGGCAGCACCACGTTGGCCGTCTACCAGTACCTGGAGGGCATCTCGAAGAGCCACTTCGGGGTGGCGGCGGCGGTGTCCGTGGTGATGGTGGCGCTGTTGGCGCTGCTGACGTTCCAGTACCTGCGCAGGCTGGTCCGTTCTCAGGAGGGCTCGCTGTGATCGCGAAGAAGATTTCCGCGAACGTGGTCGCGCTGGTCGTGGCGCTGTTCTTCGCGTTCCCGACCTATTGGATGGTCGCGACCGCGTTGAAGCCGCGTGGCGAGATGCTGACCAGCGGTTACGACCTGGTGCCGTTCTCGGTGACGGACGCGAACCTCGTGACCGCGTGGACGAAGCCGGGGTTCCTCAACGCGCTGGGCAACAGCCTGCTGGTGTCGTTGGGCGCGGTGCTCGGCGCGATCGTGGTGGGTCTGCTGGCGGCGGTGGCGTTGTCCCGGATGCGGTTCAAGGGCCGCAAGGGCTTCGTGATGCTGATGCTGGTGGCGCAGATGGCGCCGTTCGAGGCGCTGCTGATCCCGATGTTCCTGATGATGCGCGACCTGGACCTGCTGGACCGGCTGCCCGCGTTGGCGCTGATCTACTTCGCGGTGACGCTGCCGTTCTGCGCGTGGACGCTGCGCGGGTTCGTCAACGGCATCCCGCTGGAGCTGGAGGAGGCGGCGATGGTGGACGGCTGCGGGCGGTGGGGCGCGTTCCGGCGGGTCACGCTGCCGCTGCTCGGCCCCGGTCTGGTGGCCACGTCGGTGTTCGCGTTCGTGACCGCGTGGAACGAGTTCCTGTTCGCGTTGTCGCTGATGAAGGACCAGGCCAAGGAGACCCTGCCGGTGTGGCTGTCGGGGTTCCAGACCAACTTCGGCACCGACTGGGGTGGCGCGATGGCCGCTTCGGCGCTGTTCACCCTGCCGGTGCTGGTGTTCTTCCTGATCGTGCAGCGCAAGATGGTCACCGGTGTCACCGCCGGTGCGGTGAAGGGGTAGGGCCGCATGTCGTTGCACCGGCTCGCGTCGGGTGTCCTGCTGCCGGGGTTCCACGGGACCTCGGCGCCGGACTGGCTGTTGAAGCGGGTGGCCGACGGGCTCGCCGGCGTGGTGCTGTTCGGGCGCAACGTCGTACCCGTCGGCGGAGCCGACGATCAGGCCGAAGACGCGCAGGTCAAAGCCCTGAACACACAGCTGCGGGGTGTGCGGGCTGACGTGGTGATCGGGATCGACGAGGAGGGTGGCGACGTCACCCGGCTCGACGCCGGTCACGGGTCGGAGGTGCCGGGCAACCACGCGTTGGGCGCGGCGGACGACCTGGGGTTGACGCGGGCGGTGGCGGCGTCGATCGGGTCGCGGTTGGCGGCGTGCGGGGTGAGCCTGAACCTGGCGCCGTCGGCGGACCTGGTGCTGACGTTGGACGACCCGGTGATCGGGGTGCGGTCCTTCGGGTCGGACCCGGTGGCGGCGGGCGCGCACGTGGCGGCGTTCGTGGAGGGGATGCAGGCGGTCGGGGTGGCGGCGTGCGCCAAGCACTTCCCCGGCCACGGTGCATCCACTGTGGACTCGCACGCGGCGCTGCCGGTGTTGCCGCGGTCGGTGGCGGAGCTGGAGGCGGTGGAGTTCGTGCCGTTCCGGGCGGCGGTGCGGGCGGGGGTGCGGTCGATCATGACCGGGCATCTCGTGGTGCCGGAGTGGGGTTCCGCGCCGGCCACTTTGAACCCGCTCGCTCTCCGGGTGCTGCGTGAGGAGCTGCGGTTCACCGGGGCGGTGATCACCGACGGGCTGGACATGAAGGCCGTCGGCGGCGACCTCGCGCAGGGGTCCGTGCGGGCGTTGGTGGCCGGTGTGGACGCGTTGTGCCTGGGTGGCGAGCCGTTGGACGACGACGGGTTGCAGTGGCTGGTCGACAGCATCGTGGCGGCCGTGGAGTCCGGTGAGCTGCCGTTGGCGCGGTTGGAGGAGGCGGCTCGGCGGACGGCGGCTTTGGGCACGCCTCCGTCTTCGGTGGACGGGCACGATCCCGCGTTGGGGCTGCGTGCGGCCCGTGAGGCGTTGGAGGTGCGCGGGTCGCTGCGGCTGTCGGGGCCGCCGGTGGTGGTGGATCTGGCGGTGGAACCGTCGATCGCGGTCGGTGACGTGCCGTGGGGGCTCGGGCCTTATCTGGTGGAGCTGTTGCCGGGCACCTCGGTGGTGTCTTCCAGGTCGGCTTCCGACATCGCTTCGTCGGCTTCCGGACGCACTGTCGTGGTGGTGACACGTGAGGCACACCGCCATGCTTGGACTCGCGAGCTGGTGGCGTCGCTGGTTAGTATTGGTCTAGACCTAGTTCACGTCGAGACGGGCGTGCCCGGACCGGACCTGGGCACCGCCGCCCGCGTCGACACCCACGGCGGTTCACGGGTGTGCCTGCGAGCCGCGGCAGAGCGCATCGCCGCAAGCATCTGAGTAGGGGATTGCGATGACCGACCACCAGCCCGGCAGGCACATGGCGGCCGAGATCGGCCAGCAGCCCGGGATCTTCGCCGACCTCCTCGCGCGGCGGGCCGAGATCGCGTCGGTCGCTTCGGCGATCGCCGCGCGCCGGCCGCGTTTCGTGCTGTTGGCGGCGCGCGGGTCCAGCGACCACGCCGCTTTGTACGCGAAATACCTGACCGAGGTGCTGCTGGAGTTGCCGGCCGGGCTGGTGTCGCCGTCCACGACCACGCTGTACGGGGCTCAGCCGGACCTGCGTGACGTGCTCGTGGTGTCGGTGTCGCAGTCGGGCGGGTCGCCAGACCTGCTGGAGGTGACGGAGTCGGCACGGGCGCGCGGGGCGTTGACGGTGGCGGTGACGAACACGGCGTCGTCGCCGTTGAACGGGGCCGCCGAGCTGTCGGTGGACGTCGGCGCGGGCGTGGAGCAGGCGGTGGCGGCGACCAAGACGTACTCGGCGACGTTGCTGGCGTTGTACCTGCTGGTGGACGCCATTCGGGGCGGTGACGGTACGGCGGCTGTGTCCCTGGGTGACCTGGCGCAGTCGACGCTGGACCTGTCGGCGGACGCGGTGGCCGAGGCGGTGCAGCGGTACCGGTTCGTGGACCGGGTGCTGACGACCGGGCGCGGGTACTCGCTGCCGACGGCGTTGGAGTCGGCGTTGAAGCTGGCCGAGACGTCGTACCTGGCGGCGCGGGCGTACAGCGGTGCGGACCTGCTGCACGGGCCGGTGGCGGCGGTGGACGCGGAGACGGCTGTCCTCGCCGTGACGAGTTCCGGCAAGGGCGGTGACGCTCTGCACGACGTGCTGGACGCGGTGCACGGCCGCGGCGCCGACGTCCTCGCCGTGGGTTCGGCCTCCGACAAGGTCTCCGCGGCGCTGCGCATCCCGGTGGCCGAGACCGCCGAGGAAGTCGCCCCGATCCTGGAAATCCTCCCGATCCAGCGCCTGGCCCACGGCCTGGCCCTGGCCCGCGGCGGCGACCCCGACAGCCCCCGCGGCCTGAACAAAGTCACCCGAACCCGCTAACCACACGCGTGTGTCCTACCTCCAGAACGCGTGTGTCCTACCTCCAGAACGCGTGTGTCCTACCTCCAGAACGCGTGTGTCCTACCTCCAGAACGCGTGTGTCCTACGTTCAGAACGCGAGAGTCGAACGTTCAGGACCCCTGAGTTCAACACTCAGGACTAGGCAAGCGCACATGCGAGAGGCCCGAGGGATCACCCTCGGGCCTCTCGCTTTTCCGCGACTACTGACCGGCCGCGGCCACGCCGACCGGCGCGTTCTCGTGCGCCGCCGTGTTGTCGAACACGACCTCGCCGTCGACCCACACCTTGCGCGGCCGGAGGTCGTCATCCCACCAGACCAGGTCGGCCACGGCACCGGGCTCCAGGCGGCCCAGCGTGGGCTCGCCGATCGCGTCGGCCGGGACGATGGTCGCCGACGCCAGCGCGTCCGCCAGGTCCACGCCCACCGACACGATGTTGCGCACGGCCCGGTCCAGGGTGAGCGCGCTGCCGGCGATCGTGCCCTCCGGTGAGCGCGGCACGCCGTCCTCGGTGAGCAGCACGTCCGCACCGCCGAGCTGGTAGCGGCCGGGCGGCATGCCGGCGGCGGCCACGGCATCCGTGACCAGCGCCACCCGGTGGCCGGCGGCGTTGAAGACGAGCCGGCAGACGTCCGGGCCGACGTGCGCCAGGTCCGCGATCAGGCCCAGCGTGAACCTGTCGTCCACGAGCGCCACACCGGGCACGCCCGGTTCGCGGTGGCCCAGCGGGCGTTGGGCGTTGAACAGGTGCGTCACCATCCGGGCGCCCGCGTCGGCGGCTGCCCTGGTCTGCTCGCCCGTCGCGTCGCTGTGACCGACGGCCACCAGCACGCCCGCCTCGGCCAGCCTGCGGACGGCGTCCAGGCCGCCCGGCTGCTCGGGGGCGAGCGTCACCATGCGCAGGGCGCGGCGCAGCACCTCGTCGTGCAGGAGCATGTCGATCTCGGCCGGGCCGGGCGCCACCATCAGCGCGGGATCGTGCACGCCCGCGCGTTTCGGCGACAGGAACGGCCCTTCCAGGTGCACGCCGAGCGGCTTGGCGCCCGCGTGCCGCGGCAGGATCGCCGACGCGGCCAGGACGGCGTGCGCCTGGCGCACCGCGACCGGCACCGGTGCGGTGATCAGGGTCGGCAGGAAACGGGTCACCCCCGTCCGCGGGAGCGCTCGCGCCACCGCGGCCATGCCGTCGGGGTCCACCTCGGCGAAGTCGACCCCGACCGCCCCGTTCACCTGCACGTCCACCAGGCCCGGGGTGAGCAGGCCGTCGGTCAGCACCTCGGCGCCGTCGGGCGGTGAGCCCGCGACGACGTCCACGATCCGGCCCGCCCTGAACCTCAGGCTGACGGGACCGGTGATGGTGCGACCGAGCAGTGCTCGCGGAGCTGCGACAACCGTGTCCAAGGTCCCTCCTCAATGGTCCAGACCATTATGGCGGCAAGTGGCGGACGCCGTCACGTCTGGTTATAAGATAACCGAATAGAGTGAAGGCGGGTAAATGTCTTGCCGCACGGTGGTTCCGCCGCGCGGCGCTTCGTCGTGGCCCATACTTGGCGCCAGACATCCGAGGTCTAGCTGACGAGTCGAGGACCGCCGTGGCAGTTACCGACGACGCCATCCTGCGCGTCAAGGAGATGATCGTCTCGGGCGAGCTGAAGCCGGGCGACCGGTTGCCGCGCGAGGCGGACCTCGCCGAGCGACTGGGGCTGTCGCGGAACTCCCTGCGTGAGGCGGTCAAGGCGTTGTCGCTGGTCAGGGTCCTGGACGTGCGGCAGGGTGACGGCACGTACGTGTCCAGCCTGCGTGCCGACGACCTGCTCGGCGCGCTGTCGTTCGTGCTCGACCTGCACCGCGGTGAGGACTCCGTGCTGGAGGTCCTGCAGGTGCGGCGGATCCTCGAACCGGCGGCCGCGGCGATGGCGGCGCAGCGGGTCGGGCCCGACGAGATCGCCTCGCTGCGTGCCCTGTGCGACGCCGCCGAGTCCGCCCGGTCGGTGGAGGAACTGGTCGAGCACGACCTGGAATTCCACCGCGCCATCGCCCAGGGTTCGGGCAACGCCTACCTCGCGCAGCTCCTGGACACCCTCGCCGGCCCGACCGTCCGGGTCCGCATCTGGCGCGGCATCACGCAAGGCGGCGCGGTGGACCGGACCGTCGCCGAACACCGCGCCATCGTCGACGCCCTGGCCGCACACCAACCCGAACTCGCCCGCTCCTGGTCCACGGTGCACGTGGCCGGCGTCGAGCAGTGGCTGTCCGACCTGGCCTGACCAACCAGCCTTCCCATGCCCTGCAGGGGTCCCCGCCAAGGGGACCCCTGCTTTAACCCTGCCACAAGGGACCGACAATCCGCGGCGTTCGCAGGCTGCCTGTGGACAACTGCACCGGGCAGCCTGCTCACGATCCCCGACCGGACGCCTCACGGTGCCTGAGAACGCGACTCCCGGTGTTCTGAGCGTTGAACTCAGGGGTCCTGAACGTAGGACACACCTGCCGTGAACGTAGGACACACGCGTTCCGAACGTAGGACACACCTGTCCTGAACGTAGGACACACGCGTTCTGAGCGTTCGACTCTCGGCACCTGAGTGTTCGACTCTCGGGATCTGAAGGTTCGACTCTCGTGTTTGGGGGCTGGGTCAGGGGGAGTTTGGGGTTGCGCGGCGGAAGTGGAAGGGGCAGGTGGGGGCGCCGTGGGCGATCGTGGTCGGGCGTTGGAAGTCCACGTGGTGACGGTCACGGTCGATGGCGCTGATCCACGCGGCGTCGAACTCGCAGAACACGGGGCCTAGTTCGGGCACGCCTGCCACCGCCAACACCTGGACGTAGAAGCAGCGGTGGACGTCGACCAGGTACTGAGAGGCGTCCTCGACGCGGGTGAACGAGAAGTCCGAGCCGAAGTAGTTCTCCTCCCGGTCCTTCGAGTAGCCGGTGATCACCGAGAACGGGTCGTCGGAGGCGTCCAACGCGGCACGGGTGCCGTCGTGCACGTACGGCCGGATGGGCTCGTGGAACGCCTGCGCCACCAGCGACAGAGCCTCCGACCTGGGTAGACGGCGGAGCAGCACCTGGTAGGCGCCCGCGACCAGGGCGGTCAACGGGAGGTGCGGGCTGGAGCCGCCGACGGCGGCGGCGATCCGGGCGGCCGCCGCGTCGACCTCGTCCAACGGGGCGGAAGGCTCGATGTGCGCGCGGAAAAGGGAGATGAGCTGTTCGTTCATGTGTGGTTGTTCCTCACGGTTGTCCGTACCCGCGCATGCGCGGGACGGCCAGCACGCTCCAACCACCAACCTGGCGCTGACCAGAATTACAGGATTACAGACTTACAGCGTCAGACCGTACACCCGAGCCGCGGTGCCGGAAAAGACCTCCCCCTGCTCGGCGGCGGCCAGGGAGGAGGTCAACTCCCGCGCCGCCTCCACACCTCGGCGTACGACGCGGCGAGCAGGCACACCGGCCAGTCCGACCCGAACATCAGCCGCGACGGCCCGAACGCGTCCAGCACGACCTCGAAGTACGGCCGCAGGTCGGCCACCGTCCACCGCTGCCAGTCGGCCTCGGTGACCAGCCCGGACACCTTGCACGTCACGTTCTCGTGCGCCGCCAGAGCCTGCGGCAACGCGGCCACCGCGCGCCGGTGAGGTCAGGTCCGTCCACCCCACCACCGCGCCGACCAACGGGTCGGAAGAAGCCAACGCCAACATCTCCGGCGTCTCCTCCGGCACCGCCACCGTCTGCACCAGCACCGTCCGCACCACCGAGTCGGAAACGGCCGCCGCCAGATCGGACAGCGAGAAGGAGCGCCGGATCGCGCCCATCGGCGGGTCGGTGATCCAGTCCTGATCCCGCACGGCCAGGTCCCACACGTGGTGGTGCGCGTCGACGATCACAGCAACCCCTCGACGATCACAGCAGCCCCTCCGTCCGCAGGTCGTCCCACAGCGCGTCCGGCACCGGCGCCGACAGGGCCGACGCGTTGGCCCGCATCTCGGCCGCCGTCCGCACGCCCAACAGCACCGACACCACCGCCGGGTGCCGGAACGGGAACCGCACCGCCGCCTGCGGCAACGTCACGCCGTGCCGCGCGCACACCGAAGCGATCCGCCGAGCCCGTTCCACCAGCGCGGCGGGCGCGGCCTGGTAGTCGTACGTGGAACCGACCTCGGGCCGCGCCAACAGCCCCGAGTTGAACACCCCGGCCGCCACCACGGACACCCCGCGCGAAGAGCACAACTCCAACAGCGAAGCCCCGGACTGGTCCAACACGGTGTACCGCCCGGCCAGCAGCACCACGTCCAGATCGGTCTCACGCACGAACCGAAGAGGCATCTCCCACTGGTTCATCCCGACACCGATCGCCCCGACGACCCCCTCGGACCGCAACGACGCCAACGCGGGCACCGCCTCCGAAACGGCCTGCTCCCAATGCGAATCGGGATCGTGCACGTACACGACGTCGACCCGGTCGAGCCCCAGCCGCTCCAAAGAGGACTCCAACGACCGCCGCACGCCGTCCGCGCTGAAATCCCACCGCCGCCGGGAGGAAGCGGGCACCGCGAACCCGTTGGCCAGGTCGTCCCCGCCGCCGGACCACGGCTCCAACACCCGACCGACCTTCGTGGAGACGACGAACGAGTCACGCGGCCGTGACGCGAGGAACTCACCGATCCGCCGTTCGGACAACCCCAGCCCGTAGTGCGGCGCGGTGTCGAAGTACCGGACCCCGACGTCCCACGCGGCCTCCAGCGCGCCGGAAGCGTCCGAATCGGACACCTCCGCGTACAGGTTTCCGATCGGCCCGCCGCCGAACCCCAACCGCGACAGGGGGATCACTCCTGCACCTTCCCCGTGGCGAACCGGGTCACGACCAGCGCGACGATGATCACCGCGCCGTACGACGCGTTGATGTAGAAGCCGCTGACGCTGAGCAGCCGCAGGATGTTCTCCACCAGCCCGAGCATCAGCACACCGGACAACGCGCCGAACAACGTGCCCCGCCCGCCCTGCAACGAGATGCCGCCGATCACCGCCGCCGCGAACACCTTGAAGATCATCCCCGAGCCCTGGGTGACGGCGACCGTGCCCAGCCGTCCGGTCATCAGGATGCCCGCCACGGCCGCCAGCAGCCCGCCGAGGATCAGCACGACCCACACCACCCGGTCGACCCGGATACCGGCGGCCCTCGCGGCCTCCTTGTTGCCGCCCACCGCGTACAGGGCGCGCCCCTGCCGCAGGTAGCTCAACGCGAAGATCCCCACCGCGAACAGCAGCACGCAGATCCACACCGCCGCCGGCAGCCCCAGCCACGTCGCCGCGCCCAGGTACAGGAACGACTCGGGCACGTCGAACAGCGTCTGCCCCTTGGTCAGCGCCTCCTGCAGCCCGCGCAGCATGGTGAGCATCCCGAGCGTCACCATGAACCCGGACAGCCCGAGCTTGAGGACCAGGAACCCGTTGAACCCGCCGATCAGCGCGCCGACCAGCAGGCACACCGGGATCGCCGTCCACGCGCCCAGTTCGACCCCGAGCCCGTTGGACGCCGCCGGGATGACCAGGGCGATCGCCAACGCGGGCGCGATGCCGATGGTCGACTCCAGTGACAGGTCCATCTTGCCGACGATCAGGATCAGCGCCTGCCCGAGCACCAGCAGCGACAGCTCGCTCTGCTGCTGCACGACGGCGATCAGGTTGTCCGCGGACAGGAAGATCGGGCTGACGACCGCGCCGACGATCAGCAGCACCACGATCGCGGGCACCAGCGCCAGGTCCTGGTAGCGGCCCAGGGAGAACGACCTGGTCGCAGGCTCCGCCTTGACCGGGCGCTCGACTTCGGTGGTCACCGGCTCATCCCTTCCACGGCGGCGATCAACTCCTGGTCCGACCAGCCGCGCCCGAATTCCCGCACCACCCGACCGTGGAACAGCACCAGCACCCGGTCGCACACCCGCAGGTCGTCCAGCTCGTCCGACACGACGACCGCCGCCGTGCCCGCCCGTGCCCGGTCGTCGACCACGCCGAGCAGCGATTCCTTCGACTTCACGTCCACCCCGGCGGTGGGGTTGATCAGCACCAGCACCGACGGGTCGGCGGCCAGCGCCCGTGCCATGACGACTTTCTGCTGGTTGCCGCCGGACAGGTCGGACACCGGCTGCGCCGGACCGTCGGCCTTGATGTCGTAGGACGCGATCGCGGCCCGGCCCGCGCTGTGCAGCGCCTTCCGCCGCACAACCCGGTCCAGCACGCTCAGCCGCGCGTTCTCCGCGACGCTCAGGTCGAGCACCAGCCCCTGGTGGTGCCGGTCGCGCGGCACACACCCGATACCCGCGCGCAGCGCGCTCGGCACGTCCTTCACCCGCACGCCCCGCACCGACACCGACCCGGCCGACGCCCGGCGCAGCCCGTACACGGTCTCCGCGAGCTGGTGCTTGCCGCTGGACGCACTGCCCGCGAACCCGACCACCTCGCCCGCGCGCACGGTCAGCGACACGTCGGTGAACGCCTCCCCGGACAGCCCGCGCACGGCAAGCACCTCTTCGGCAAGCACCTCCTCCCCTGGCTCACCGCGCCCGGACGCGCCGGGCACGGTCAACCCGCCCGGCTCGCCCGTCATGGCCTCGATCAGCGCGGGCTTCGACATCTCCGCGACCGGCGCGGTGACGACGTGCCGCGCGTCCCGGTACACCGTCACCGCCTGGCACACCTCGTAGACCTCCTGGAGGTGGTGCGAGATGAACAGGAACGCCACCCCGGCCTCGCGCAACGACCGCATCCGCTCGAACAGCCGCTCGATCGCCGGACCGTCCAGCTGGGCGGTCGGCTCGTCGAGGATGATCAGCCGCGCGCCCGTGGACAACGCCCGCGCGATCTCCACCAGCTGCCGCTGCTCCACGGTCAGGTCGGCCACCCGCGTGTCCGGCCGCACCGACACCTCGTACTGCTCCAGCAGGTCGACGGCCCGCTGACGCAGCCGTGACCAGCGGACGAACGTGCCCTGCCGGTTGAGGAACAGGTTCTCCGCCACCGACAGGTCCGGCACGACCGTCGACTTCTGGTAGACGCACGACACCCGCGCCCGCCACGCCGCCCGGTCGGCCACCGACGGCGCGGGCTCGCCGAAGAACCGGACTTCACCCGCGTCCGGCGCGCGCATCCCGGTGAGCACCGAGACCAGCGTCGACTTGCCCGCGCCGTTGCGGCCGACCAGCGCGTGCGTCTCGCCTTCGCGCACGCGGATGACCACGTCGTCCAACGCCACCGTGCGGCCGAACCGCTGCGTGACGCCCGTCGCCTCGACCGCGAACATCAGGACCCGATCTGGTTGCCCCAGAAGGCCTTGTCGTCCACGTTCTCCTTGGTGATCAGCGGCGCGGGCAGCTGGTCCTCGAGCTGGCCGCCGCCGACGTCCACGATCTCGCTGCCGTGATCGGTCTTGCCCGGCTGGAAGGTCTTGCCCTCCACGGCGGCCTTCGCGTAGAACAGCGCCCACTCCGCGTACAGGTCGGCGGGCTGGGACACGGTCGCGTCGATCTCGCCCTTGCGGATCGCCTCCAGCTCCTGCGGGATGCCGTCGTTGGACACGATGAACACGTGCTTCGGGTCCTCCGGCGGGACCAGCATGTTCTTCTGCCGCAACACCTGCAGCGTCGGCGCGAGGAACACGCCGCCCGCCTGCATGTAGATGCCGTTGATGTCCGGGTGCTGGGTCAGCCTGGTCTGCAACGCGGCCGAGGCCTTCGTGCCCTCCCAGTCCGTCGGCTCCTCGAACACCGTGATGTCCGGGTAGTCCCGCTTCATGCACGCGGCGAACGCCTCGGACCGGTCCCGGCCGTTCACCGAGGACAGCGAGCCCTGGAACTCGATCACCTTGCCCTTGCGGCCGAGCTTGTCGCCGAGGAACTTGCACGCCTTCTCGCCGTACGCCTTGTTGTCCGCGCGCACGACCATGTAGGCGCCGCCCCGGTCCGGCCGGGTGTCCACGGTGATCACCGGGATCTTCGCCTTGCCGAGGCGGTCCAGCGTGGACGCGATCGCGCCGGTGTCCTGCGGCGCCATCACGATCGCCTTCGCGCCCTGGCTCTGCAGGCTCTGCGCGTTGGCGACCAGGTTCTCGACCTTGTTCTGGGAGTTGGTCGGCGCCATCAGGTTGATGCCGAGCGCCTTGGCCTTCTCCGGCGTGTACTTGATGTAGGAGTTCCAGAAGTCGGAGTCGGCCCGCGGGTAGTCGACGCCGATCGGGCCCACCCCGGACGCGCCGGTGGTGCCCGCGGAACCGCAGGCGGTAGTGGTGAGCGCGAGGCATACCGCGGCGGTGAGGATGCTGCGACGCTTCATCGTCCCTCGTTTCGGTTAGCTACGACTCGGGCTTGTTCTCGGGGGAGCGCAACCGCAGCCCGTGCATGCCGCCGTCGACCGCGAGGACGGTGCCGGCGGTGGAACCGGAGAGCGGACCGGCCAGGTAGGCGATGGCCCCCGCGACCTCGTCCGCCGAGACCAGCCGCCCGTGCGGCTGCCTGGCCTCCAACGCGGCCCGCTCGGCGGCCGGGTCCGGCGCCGAGTCGAGCAGGCGGCCCACCCACGGGGTGTCCGCCGTGCCGGGGGCCACCGCGTTCACGCGGATGCCCTCCCGCACGTAGTCCGCGGCCATGGCCAGCGTCAACGCGTGCACGGCGCCCTTGCTCGCCGAGTACAGCGCGCGCTGCGGCAGACCTGTCCAGGCCGCGATGGAGCCGGTGTTCACGATCGCCGCCGACGGCGACTTCCGCAGGTGCGGCAAGGCGGCGCGGGCGACGCGGGCCATGCCGACCACGTTCACGTCCAGCACCCGGTGCCACTCGTCGTCCGGGTTCGCGGCCACGTCGCCCTGCGCGCCGATGCCCGCGTTGTTCACCACCACGTCGAGCCGGCCGAACCGCTCGACCACCTCGTCGATCGCGGCGCGCACCGACGCGTCGTCGGTGACGTCCACCCTGATGCCGTGCAACGGCGGGTCGACCCGCGGGTTCAGGTCCAGCGCCACCGCGGTCGCGCCCCGTGCGGCCAGCAGCCGTGCGGTGGCCAGGCCGATGCCCGACGCGCCGCCGGTCACCACCGCGACCAGGCCCTCGAACTCGCTCAACGCTCCTCCGTCTGATCGTCGGCTCCGCCGATGGCTAGGTCCATCGGCTTCGTCAGGTTCGTCAGGTTCGTCAGGTCAGCCAGGTCCGTCGGCTCCGTCGGTTCCGTCGGGTCGGTCGCGTCCGTCGGATCCGTCCACACAGGACCGTCCGGGTACCGGTAGTCGGCCAGGGTCTCGTCGCGCAGCCTGGCCGAGAAACCGGGCTCGGCGGGCGCGAGGTACCGGCCGTCGCGCACCACGGCCGGGTCGGTGAAGTGCTCGTGCAGGTGGTCGACCCACTCGATCACCCGGCCGTCCAGCGAACCGGACACCGCGACGAAATCGACCATCGCCAGGTGCCTGACCAGCTCGCACAGGCCCACGCCGCCCGCGTGCGGGCACACCGGGACGCCGAACTTGGCCGCCAGCAGCAGGATCGCCACGTTCTCGTTGACGCCGCCGACCCGGCACGCGTCGAGCTGCACCACGTCCACCGCGCCGGCCTGGAGCAGCTGCTTGAAGACCACCCGGTTCTGCACGTGCTCGCCGGTGGCGACCTTGATCGGGCTCAACGCCCTGGCGATCGCGGCGTGCGCGAGCACGTCGTCCGGCGAGGTGGGCTCCTCGATCCAGTACGGGTCGAACGGGGCCAGCTCGCGCATCCACGCGATGGCCGTGTCGACGTCCCACCGCTGGTTGGCGTCCACCGCGACGCGCACGCCCTCGCCGACGACCTCGCGGGCCAGCTTCATCCGGCGCACGTCGTCTTCCAGGCTGCCGCCGACCTTCAGCTTGATCATGTCGAACCCGTCGGCCAACGCCTGCCGCGCCAGGCCCGCCAGCTTCTCGTCGGAGTAGCCGAGCCAGCCCGGTGACGTCGTGTAGGCCGGGTAGCCGTCCCTGACCAGGATCTCCGCGCGTTCGGCGCGTCCGGGTTCGGCGCGGCGCAGGATCTCCAGCGCCTCGTCCGGGGTGAGCGCGTCGGACAGGTACCGGAAGTCGACCAGGCCGACGATCTCCTCCGGCGTCATCGAGGACAGGAACCGCCACAGCGGCAGGCCCGCGCGCCGGGACGCCAGGTCCCACGCGGCGTTGACCACCGCGCCCAGCGCCATGTGCGCGACGCCCTTCTCCGGGCCGAGCCACCGCAGCTGCGAGTCGCCGACCAGTTCCGCGTACAGCGCGCCCAGGTCGGCGGCCGTCTCCGGCACGGGTCGGCCGACGACGTGGTGCGCCAACGACCGGATCGCGGCGGCCTGCACGTCGTTGCCACGGCCGATGGTGAACGCCAACCCGTACCCGTCCGGTCCTTCGGAGGTGCGCAGCACGACGTAGGCGGCCGAGTAGTCGGGGTCGGGGTTCATCGCGTCCGAGCCGTCCAGCTCGCGCGAGGTCGGGAACCGGATGTCCAGCACGTCGAGCGCGACGATCCGCGCCTCTGGTGTCGCCATCACGCCTGGCCCGCCATCACGCCTGGCCGAACGTCTGCCGCTGGCGGCCGAGCCCGTCGATCTCCAGCTCCACCACGTCACCCGCCTTCAGGTACGGCTTCGGCTCCGGCTGCCCGAGTGCGACGCCCGCCGGCGTGCCGGTGTTGATGAGGTCACCCGGTCGGAGGACGAGGAACCAGCTCAGGTAGCGGACCAGCTCGGCCACCGGGAAGATCATGTTCTTGGTGGAGGAGTCCTGCCGCGGTGTGCCGTTGACCCACAGCCGCATGCCCAGTGCCTGCGGGTCGTCGATCTCGTCCACGGGCACGAGGAAGGGTCCGAGCGGGTTGAAGGTCTCGCAGTTCTTGCCCTTGTCCCACTGCCCGCCGCGCTCCAGCTGGAACTCGCGCTCGCTGACGTCGTGGGACAGGGTGTACCCCGCCACGCAGGTCAGGGCCTCCTCGGTGGACTCCAGGTACCGGGCGGTGCGCCCGATCACCACGCCCAGCTCGACCTCCCAGTCGGTCTTCACCGAGCGTCGCGGCACGAGCACCTCGTCGTCGGGGCCGACGATCGTGTCGGGGGTCTTGAGGAACACCACGGGCTCGGCCGGGACCGGTGCGCCGGTCTCCTCGGCGTGGTCCCGGTAGTTGAGGCCGATGCAGACGATCTTGCCCACGCCCGTCACCGGCGGTCCGATCCGCACGCCGTCGACCACGACCGGGTGGAGTTCACCGGCCGCGAGCGCGGCACGGGTGCGGGTGATGCCGTCGTCGGCCAGGAACGCGCCGGTCACGTCGTCGGTCACCGGCGTCAGGTCGTACGTGACGCCGTCGTCGGCACGGACGGCGGGGCGTTCGGAGCCCGACGGTCCCAGGCGCAGCAACTGCACGGCAGGTCCTCCTCAACAGCCGGTCGATAGATCGGATGTATAGCGCCCCAACGCGGGTCCGTCTAGAGGTTGTCCGGTTATTGGTCCGATGAATCCTGGTCACGAAAGGTTGCGATGAAACTCCACCGTGTGGTGTGGGCGTCCGCCGCCACCACCGCCGCACTGCTCGCCACGGTTGTTGTCGGCGGCGGCCCGGTGTCTGCGGAGCAGGCTGCCGAACCGCTGCCGCCGAACCGCGCCGAGCACGCGGGCACCGGGTCGTCCGAGCGGATCGGCGGCCCGGAGTCGTCCACAGGGCCGGAGTCGTCCACAGGATCGGAGTTGTCCACAGGGCCGGGCGGAGCGCGCGAAATCGTCGGTGCCGGCCGGCAGGATCAAGAACAGGGGACCCCCGGGCGGGGACCCCTGCGAAGCACGGCCGGCGGCGCGCTCGCCCGCGCCAACGGGCCGGTCACGGCGTTCGTCGAGCTGACCGAGACCCCGGCCGCCGAGGCGTACGGCGACGAGAAGGCGCGCGGCGCGGGCGACCCGGCGGCGGCGGCCCGAGCGGCACGGCAGCGCACCGACGTGCAGGCCGACCGGGTGGTGGAGGCGTTGCGGGACAAGGACGCGGGCACCCGCGAGGTAGCCAAGACGCGCAACGCGGTGCCCGGCGTGGTGGTCACCGCCGACGCCGCGAAGCTGCGCGAGCTGACCGCGTTGCCCGAGGTCAAGGCCGTGCGGCTGACCGTGCCGAAGGTGGTGCGGAACGCGTCGTCGGTGGAGCTGACGCGGGCCGCGCAGGTGTGGCGGGACACCGGCCGGTACGGCGAGGGCCTGCGCATCGGCATCGTGGACACCGGCATCGACTACACGCACGCCGACTTCGGCGGACCCGGCACTCCCGCCGCCTACGAGGCCGTCGACCGCACCGCGCCGTGGACCGCGACCGCGAAAGTCGTCGGAGGTCACGACTTCGCGGGTGACGACTACGACGCGCACGTGCCGGAGAAGGCGACGCCCGCGCCCGACCCGAACCCGTTGGACTGCCACAGCCACGGCACGCACGTCGCGGGCTCGGCCGCCGGGTACGGCGAGAACGCGGACGGCACCACGTTCACCGGCGACTACCGCACGTTGACGCCGGAGGCGGTGGCCGGCATGAAGATCGGCCCCGGCACCGCGCCGAAGGCGTCGCTGTACGCGTTGAAGGTGTTCGGCTGCACCGGGTCCACCGAACTCGTCGCCCAGGCCCTCGACTGGTCGCTCGACCCGAACGGCGACGGCGACTTCGGCGACCACCTCGACGTGGTGAACCTGTCCCTGGGCAACGACTTCGGCGGCCAGGACGACCCGGACAGCCTGTTCGTGCGCAAGGTCGTGGAGCACGGCGTGATGGTGGTCGCGTCGGCGGGCAACGGCGGCGACTTCTACGACGTCGGCGGCTCGCCCGCGAACACGCCGGAGGCGTTGGCGGTGGCCAACACGCGGGACGCGTTCGCGATCCTGGACGGCGTCGAGGTGGCGGGCGCGCAGCAGCCCGGCCAGTACAGCAAGAGCTACACCGGCTACGACACCCTCGACCAGACGCTGCCCGTGGTGCCGGTGTCCGACCCGGCGAACCTCGACGGCTGCGCGCCGATCACCGAGGACCTGAACGGCAAGTACGTGTGGCTGGAGTGGGACGAGGACGACACGACCCGCGAGTGCGGCTCGGGCGCGCGGACCGACAACGCCGAGGCGGCGGGCGCGGAGGGTGCGCTGTTCACCGCGACCAGCGACAACTTCAGGGCGGCCATCGCGGGCAACGCCCGCATCCCGGTGTTCCAGTTCACCGGCACCGCGACCGAGGCGGTGCGGCCCGCGTTGACCGGTGGGACGTTGCAGGTGCGGATGCTCGGGTCGCTGCGCAACTCCGTGCCGACGACGACGCCGAACCTGGCCGACACGATGACGCCGTCGTCGTCGCGGGGTGCGCGCAGTGCTTCGGCCGCCAAGCCCGACGTGGCCGCGCCCGGTGACACGATCCTGTCCGCCGAGGTCGGGACCGGCGTCGGCGCGATCAGCATGGGCGGCACGTCGATGTCCGCGCCGCACGTGGCGGGCATCGCCGCGCTGGTCCGCGAGGCGCACCCGGAGTGGACCGTCGAGGAGGTCAAGGCCGCGATCATGAACACCGCCGACGGCGAGGTGACCGACGGCGACGACCACACCACCGGCACGCCCGAGGCCCCGATGCGCGTCGGCGCGGGTCGGGTGGACGCGCTCGACGCGGTGGACGTCGACCTGCTGGCCATGGTGCAGGACGACCCGGGCACGGTCGGCGTGACGTTCGGGCCGGTCGAGGCCGCTCTTCCGTTGTCGGTGACGAAGGCGTTGAAGGTGGTGAACAAGTCCTCCGGGTGGCGCACGGCGGCGCTGTCCTACCAGGCCGCGACGACGGTGCCCGGCGCGCAGTTCGAGGTGTCGCCACCGGTGCTCCTGCTGCCGCCGGGCGGGTCGAAGACGGCCCGGGTGACTTTGCGCGTCACGCCCGGTGAGCTGCGCAAGGTGGCCGACCCGACGGTGGTGAAGCAGCAGGCGGACGTGGCCAGGCAGTTCCTGGCGGAGGCGTCCGGCCGGGTGCTCGTCCGGTCCGGTGAGGCCGCGCTCCGGGTGCCGGTGTACGCGGCGCCGAAGCCGGTCGCGGACGTGGAGGCGGTCGATCAGGGTGACGGCACGTTGGTGTTGCGCGGGTACGCGCTCGACCAGGGCGAGGGTGACGAGGCGTACCGGTCGTTGCTCAGCGCGTTCGAGTTGCAGGGCAGCAGCCCGGAGTTGCCCGACTGCACGGACGGGGTGCTGGTCGACTGCGCGTTGAACGGTTCGGCGAAGGGCGGTGACCTGCGGTACGTGGGCGCGGCGTCGTCCGGCGGGATGCTCGCGTTCGGGGTGGTGACCTGGCACAACTGGGTGACGCTCGGCAGCGCCAACAGCCCGGAGATCCGCATCGACACGACTGGTGACGGCGTGCAGGACTACACCGTGCGGGCGGTCAAACCGACCGACGCGAGCGGCAGCGTCACGGCGGACGTGTGGCTGGCGCGGACCGTGCGGGTGGCGGATCACACGGTGGTCGACGAGCAGCCGCTCAACGGCCAGTACGGCGACGTCGACACGAACCTGATGGACAGCAACGTGGTGGTGCTGCCGGTGGAGTTGGCGGCGTTGGGCATCGACCCGGCGGTGGGCAGCGCGCGGCTGACGTACACGGCGGGGGTGTCCGGGCAGTACCCGGCGCCGGGGAACGCGGACGGGTTCGTGGACCGGATCGACACGCCGATGTCGTTCGACCCGTTGCGGCCCGGGTTGGGGCTCGGCGAGGTGTCGTTCGTGGCGGAGTCCGGGGCGGTGCTGGAGGTGCGGCGCGATCCGGAGTCGTTGGCGGCGGACAAAGCGGACAGCCTGCTCCTGCTGCACCACCACAACGCGTCGGGCGACCGTGCGCAGGTCCTCGTTCCCCTGCCTTGATCCCCTGGCCTTGATCCCTGGACCTTGATCACGGAGAGCCAGGTCCGGCACAACCCGGTTGGGCGTGCCGGACCCGGTGCTCGCTGGGCATACTCGTGCGAATGGGTTTCGTGGTGGGTCTGGACGCGGGCGGCACGAGCACCCGGGCGTTGGTGCTCGACCTGGACGGCACCCGGCTGGGCGCCGGGGTCGCGGGCGGCGCGAACCCCAACTCCCACTCGCCGGAGCAGGCCGCCGCGCACGTCCGCCAGGCGCTGACGGCGGCGTTGGACGGGTTGGACCCGGCGAAGGTCCAGTCGGGTGTGCTCGGCATGGCCGGTTCGAGCAAGCTGACCGACCCGGCGGTGGCGGCGTTGTTCGAGGCGGCGTGGACCGGTGCGGGACTGCGGTGCCCGATGCACGTGATCACGGACTGCGAGGCGGCGTTCGCGACCGGCTCGTCGTCACCGGACGGCACGGTGCTGGTGGCCGGGACCGGTTCGATCGCGGCGAGGATCGAGAAGCACGAGCTGGTGTCCACCGCCGGCGGTTACGGCTGGTTGCTGGGTGACGAGGGTTCGGCGTTCTGGCTGGGCCGCGAGGCCGTGCGCGCGACGCTCGAAGCGTTGGAAAAGGACAGCCTGGACGCCCTCTCCACCGCCGTGCTCAACCGCGCGGGCATTCCCGCCCTGCCCCACCGCGACCAATGGCGCCGACTGATCACCGCCGCCAACAACGCCCCGCCGATCCGATTGGCGACCTACGCGCCCCTCGTGACGACCCACGCCACCGCACCGTCAGCGGACCGAATCATCACGGCCGCCGTGCGCACCCTGGCCGACCTGGCCGAAGCGACAAGACCCGAACACGACCAAACGCCGATCGTCCTGATGGGCAGCCTGATCCACGCCCACCCCCTGGGCGAGCGTTTGAAACGCGAACTGACAACCCGCACCACCGCCCCGGTGCGCGTAGCCACCGAAGGCGCAGCCGGCGCAGCGTGGCTGGCAGCCGTGAAAGTCCTGGGCGAATCCGCACCCAGGCCAACCTGAACGTAGGACACACCCGTTCTGAACGTAGGACACACGCGAGAGTCCTACGTTCGCGTTGCGAGAGTCCTACGTTCAGGTGCCCCGAGTTCAACGTTCAGGTGCGGGGGTGGCGTAGGCCCGGGTGGTCGGCGGGGAGGGTTCGGCGGAGGATCCACCAGCTCACGGCTATGCACGCGACTTGCAGGGGCCAAGTCAGAACTGCTCGCATGATGCCCAGGAGGATTACCTCGCCGGCCAGCCACAAGGCGCCGAAGAGGACTACGCGCAGAACGTATTGACCCACCCACGGCCACGAGGCGATTCGGTAGGCGCGCATCAGGTCCGGGTCGCGTCGCCATTTGAACTTCTGGCCGGTGACCAGGCCCACGACCACTCCCAGAAGAGGCCAGCGGAGCACGATCGACACCGACCAGACGAGCGCCGACGCGGCGTTCAGGAAGATCTGCACGAGGAAGAAGTCCTCGGCCCGCCCCGTCTGCAACGCGATGTACGCCGCCAGCACGACCAGCGCGACGGACACGAGCAGCGCGCGCGGCCGTCCGCCCCGCACCACCCGCACCACGCCGACGACGACACCGCACGCGACGGCGACGAGAGCACCGGCGGCGATGGAACGCCCACCCAGCAACCACCCCACCACGAAGGCCAACGGCGGCAGCGAGGCGTCCAACGCCCCACCCCGCCCGCCCAACAGGGCGGCCAGCGACTCCTGACGCGTGTCGGTCATACCTCCAGGGTGCCTTAGGCAAACCTAACTCAGGTAACGGACCCGTCTCGGAGCATTGACCGGGGTAATCCCCCTCACTACCGTCACCACGAAATCGTCTGGAAAGTTAACAGACAGGAGAGACGATGCGAGCCGGGAGCCCGAGGCTGCTGCGCGAGATCAACGACCGCGCCGCGATCGAGGCGTTGCTCCGCAACGGCCCGCTGACCAGGGCCGAGCTGGAAGGGATCATCGGCCTCTCGAAGCCGGCGACCGCGCAGCTCCTCACCCGCCTCGAAACCGAGGGCACGGTCCTGCGCAACGGCTTGCGGGGCGGCGGGCGTGGTCCGCGGGCGCAACTGTGGACCGTCAACGGCGCGCTCGCGCACGTCGCCGCGGTCGACCTCACCCCCGACACCATCGACATCGCCATCGCCGACATCTCCGGCACGACGCTCACCGAGCACCGCGCCCCGATGCCGAAGACCGACGTGCTGGAGGCGTTCCACAGCGCGATCACCAAGACCGCCGCCCAGGCGGGCCTCACCACCGACGCACTGCACCACGTCGTCGTGGGCAGTCCCGGCGCGGTGGACCCGGCGACCGGGCGCCTGAACTACGCGCCGCACATGCCGGGCTGGGAGAACAAGAACATCCCGGAGGAGCTGGAAGCCCTCCTCGACACCTCCGTCACGGTCGAGAACGACGTCAACCTCGTCGCCCTCGAAGAGATGATCGCCGGCCGCGCGGTCGGGGTGCGGGACTTCGTCCTGCTCTGGCCCGCCGACGCGGTCGGTGCGGCCGTGGTCGTCAACGGCGTCCTGCTCCGGGGCGCGACCGGCGGCGCGGGCGAGATCGACGCCCTGCAGGTCCCCGACCACGCGCACGCCGACACGGGCACGGCACGCACCGGCAGCCGTTACGGCGACCTGCTGGACAGCGGCGCCATCGCCCGCCTGGCCCGCGCGCACGGCGTGTCCGCGCGCACCGGTCAGGCCGCCGTGGAGAAGGCCTTGAGCGCGGGAACGGCCGGCCGCGAGTTCCTGGTGGACCTGGCCCGCCGCGTCGCCACCGGCGTCGCGAACGTGATCGCCGTGCTCGACCCCGAACTGGTGCTGCTCTCCGGCGAGATCGCGCAGGCGGGCGGCACCACGCTCGCCGACCTCGTCGCCGCCGAGCTGCGGCACCTGGTGGTTCCACGCACCCCCGTCCAACTCGCCCTGGTGACCGGGAAACCGGTGCGTTCCGGCGCACTGCACTCCGCGCTGTCGGTCGTCAGGGAACAGGTGTTCGGTCTTCCGGCCGCCACGACCGAACCCTTCCGCGGCCCTCGACGAGAAGAGCAAGCCGCAGCAACGTCCCCGTCCGCACGTTGACCTGAAGGAGAGCACATGCGCAAGCTCCACCGCGCAGCGTTGCTATGCGTGGCCGCAGCGGTGTCCGTCACCGCGTGCGCGGCAGGCTCGGGCAGCAAGACCGAGCAGTCGGGGCCAGCGGCGGCTCCCGGCCGGGACGACAAGTTCTCCCTGACCGTCTGGAGCAACTACTCGGGACGTGAGCAGGACGAGGTCACCAAGGCCTTGGAGAGCTTCAAGAAGAAGTACCCGAACGCGGAGATCAAGCACGAGGGCAGCCAGGACGACGACAAGATCACCGCGGGCATCCGCAGCGGCAACCCGCCGGACGTGGCCATGTCGTTCACCACCGACAACATCGGCCAGTTCTGCTCCAGCGGCTCGTTCCAGGAGCTGAAGCCCTACATCGAGCGCGACGACGTCGACCTCGGCCAGATCCCGGACGCGGTCCGCTCCTACACCGAGTACAAGGGCAACCGCTGCGCGATGCCCATGCTCAGCGACGTGTACGGGCTGTACTACAACAAGGACATGCTCGCCGAGGCGGGCATCACCGCGCCGCCGAAGACGACGGCCGAACTGCTGGACTTCGCCAAGCGCACCACCAAGAAGGCGCCGGACGGCACGATCGAGGTCGCCGGTTTCCTGCCGACCATGCTGTTCTACGCCAACCGCCCGCCGATCTGGGCGCCGAACTTCGGCGCGAAGTGGGAGACCCCGGACGGCAAGTCCGGTCTCGCCAGCCCCGAGTGGGCGGCGATGCTGGAGTTCCAGAAGCAGCTCGTGGACTTCTACGGCTACGAGAACCTGGAGCGGTTCCGCGCCGGGCTCGGCCAGGAGTACTCGAACGACCACGCGTTCCACCAGAAGAAGATCGCCATGATGATCGACGGCGAGTACCGCACGGCGTTCCTCGAGGACCAGGCCCCGGACGTCAGGTTCGGCACCGCGCCGTTCCCGACGATCAAGCCGGAGCTGTACGGCATCGGGTTCACCACCGGCACGATCATGGGCGTCCCGAAGGGCGCGAAGAACCCCGGCGCGGCGTGGGAGCTGATCAAGCACCTGTCGTTCGACACCGAGGCGATCGTGAACCTGGCCAACGGGATCAAGAACATCCCGAGCACGAAGGCGGCGCTGGCCGACCCGCGCCTGGAGGTGGACGAGAACTTCAAGACGTTCATCGACCTGGCCACCTCCGGCAAGCTCCAGGGCAACCCGGTGACGCCGATCGGTGACGCGCACATCAAGGCCATCGGCGACTTCGCCACCTCGTGGCAGGCAGGCAAGGTGCCCGACCTGATGGCCGGGCTGAAGGAAGTCGACCAGCAGATCGACGACCAGATCGCGAAGAGCGGCAAGTAGGGATGACGGCCACGCTGGAGCGCGTGGACGTGGTGCGGACCGCCCCTGCCAAGGGGCGGTCCCGCTCCCGGGCCCGTCACCGCCTCACCGTGCTGGCGTTCCTCGCGCCCGCGATCCTCGGGTTCACCCTGTTCTTCGGCTACCCGCTGATCGCCACGATCGGGTTCTCGTTCACCAAGTACGACCTGATCAACCCGCCCGAGTGGATCGGGCTGGAGAACTACGCCTACATGTTCTCCGACAAGCTGTTCCGCACCGCCGTCTACAACACGCTGTGGTTCGTGGTGGTGCTGACGGTCGCCCGCGTGGTGTTCGCGCTGGGTGTGGCGTCGGTGGTCGCCCGGTTGAAGTCGGGTGTGGGGTTGGTGCGCACCCTGTGCTACCTGCCTTCGTTGGCGCCGCCGGTGGCCGCGACTTTGGTGTTCTTCCTGGTCATGCGGCCGAACGAGGGTCCGCTGGACGCGTTCCTGGGTTGGTTCGGCATCGAGAGCCCGTTGTGGTTCGCCGACCCGGCGTGGGCCAAGCCGGGCATCGCGGCGGTGATGCTGTGGGTGTCCGGCGATTTGATGATCATCATTCTGGCGGCGATCCTGGACGTGCCGCAGGAGCAGTACGAGGCGGCCGAGCTGGACGGCGCGGGCCCGGTGCGGCGGTGGTGGCACGTCACGCTGCCGACGATCTCGCCGGTGCTGATGTTCGGCGTGGTGAACTCGATCATCCTGGCGTTGCAGCTGTTCACGCAGGCGGTCGTCGCGGGGTCGGCGGCGAGCGGGTCGGCCGACGTCACCGGCGCGACGAAGAACCTCGGTTTCCCGGAGAACTCGACGCTGACGTTCCCGGTGTGGCTCTACACGCAGGGCTTCCGCTACTTCGACATGGGTTACGCGGCGGCGATGGCGACCGTGCTGTTCGTCATCTTGTTCGCCGCGACCGCGCTGCTGGTGCAGCGCATGCGCAAGTCCGCGCACCAGGAGGAAGGGGGACCGGGCGCATGACGACGGCAACGCTCCCCGTCACGTCGCCGGCCTCGTCCCCGTCGCGGGAGCCACGCCGTCCGCGCGACTGGCGGCGGGTGCTCGACTGGGTGGCCGTGCACAGCCTCGGCATCGCGCTCGGGCTGATGTTCGCGCTGCCGATCGTGTTCGTGTTCCTGACCGCGGTGATGTCGGACAGCCAGGCGTTCACGAAGGACCTGTGGCCGCGCGAGTGGCACTGGGGCAACTTCCTGGAGGTCTTCGACAAGGCGCCGTTGCTGAAGTACCTGGGTAACAGTCTGCTGTACTCGCTGTTGGCGACGATCGGGATGCTGCTGTCGTCGATCCCGGCGGCGTACGCGTTGGCGAAGATGAAGTGGCGTGGCCGCAACGCGGTGTTCCTGCTGGTGGTCGGCGCGATGATGCTGCCGCCGCAGGTGGTCGCGGTGCCGTTGTACGACACGTGGTCGAGCCTCGGGCTGACGGGTACCTTGTGGCCGTTGATCGCGCCGTACTTCCTGTTCGACGCGTTCAGCATCTTCCTGCTGCGGCAGTTCATCCTGACGATTCCCCAGTCCTATGTGGATGCCGCACGGGTGGACGGGTGCTCCGAGTTCCAGGCGCTGGTGCGGATCATCGTGCCGATGGCGCGGCCGGGTATCGCGGCGACCGCGTTGTTCTGCTTCCTCTACACGTGGAACGACTACTTCGGCCCGCTGCTGTACACCAGCGAGAAGCCGGACCAGTGGACGCTGTCGTTGGCGCTGTCGTCGTTCAAGGGCATGCACCACGTGCAGTGGAACCTGGCCATGGCGGTCACGCTGCTGATCATGGTCCCGGCGGTGGTGCTGTTCGTGTTCGCGCAGCGCTCGTTCGTCAAGGGCATCACGTTCACGGGGGTCAAAGGGTGAAGCTCACCGTTGTCGGGGGCGGGTCGACCTACACGCCGGAGTTGGTCGACGGGATCGCGGGGCGGCGCACGAGCCTCGCGGTGGACGAGATCGTGCTGGTCGACCCGGACGTGTCGCGGTTGGAGGTGGTGGGGGCGTTCTCGCAACGGCTGCTGAAGCACGCCGGGCACCCTGCTGTCGTCACCACCACCACGGATCTGGAGCGGGGGGTCGACGGGGCGTCCGCTGTGCTGCTCCAGTTGCGGGTCGGCGGGCAGGCCGCGCGGGCGTCCGACGAGACGTTCCCGCTCATGTGCGACTGCGTCGGGCAGGAGACGACCGGCGCGGGCGGGTTGGCCAAGGCTCTGCGGACGGTGCCGGTGGTGCTGGACATCGCCGAACGGGTGCGCGCGATAGCCGGTGAGGACACCTGGATCGTCAACTTCACCAACCCGGTCGGGATCGTGACGCGGGCGTTGCTGCAGGCCGGGCACCGGGCGGTGGGGCTGTGCAACGTGGCGATCACGTTCCAGCGCTGGACGTCCGCGCTGCTCGGCGTGCACCCGGAGAGCGTGCGGCTGGGGCACGTCGGGTTGAACCACTTGACGTGGGAGACCGGGGTGTTCGTGGACGGCGTGGACCGGCTGCCGGAGTTGCTGGACCGGCACGGTGACGCGTTGGGCTCGCACATCGGTGTGCCGGCGTCGTTGATGCGGCGGTTGGGGATGGTGCCGTCGTACTACCTGAAGTACTTCTACGACCACGACGAGGTGGTGCGGAAGCAGAAGACCGAACCGCCGCGCGCCGAGGTGGTGGCGGGGGTGGAGAAGGAGCTGCTCGACGTGTACGGCGATGTGGGGGTTGTCACCAAGCCCGCGCAGTTGTCGCAGCGTGGTGGCGCGTACTACTCGGAGGCGGCGGTGCAGTTGGTGCACGCGTTGACCGGCGGGGCCGGGCCGGGAGCGGCAGATTCCGAGCGGCACGTGGTGAACGTCCGCAACGACGGCACGCTGCCGTTCCTGCCCGACGACGCGGTGATCGAGGTGCCCGCGGTCGTGGACACCAAGGGTGCTTCGCCGCTGCCCGTGCCGTCCGTGCCGCCGTCGATCACCGGGTTGATCGCCCACGTGACGAGCTACGAGCAGCTGGCGCTGGACGCGGCGGTGCGCGGTGGGCGTGACCGGGTGGCGGACGCGTTGCTCGCGCACCCGTTGATCGGGCAGCACTCGATCGCCGACCGGCTGGCCGACGAGTTGGTGGCGCGCAACGCGGACTTCCTGCCGTGGGCGAAGGGGCCCGCGGGAGACGTGCACGGGGGGAAAGGGGTCCAGTGACGGACCGGGTGCTCGCCATCGACGGCGGGAACAGCAAGACGGCCATGGCGCTGGTCGACGTGGACGGGCGGGTGCTCGCGCAGGTGCGCGGGCCCGGTGCGTCACCGCAGCAGGTGGGTCTTCAGCGCAGCGTGGACGTGTTCGAAGGGCTGGCCCGTGAGGCGGCCCGGCGGGCGGGACTGGGCGCGGACGAGCCGATCGCCGCGCACACCGCCGCGTACCTGGCGGGGGCTGACCTGCCGAAGGAAGAGGACGACCTGCGTTCGGCCATCGAGGCGCGTGGGTGGTCGGGGACGACGGTCGTCGGGAACGACACGTTCGCCTTGCTGCGGGCCGGCACGGCGGACGGCATCGGCGTGGCCGTGGTGTGCGGGGCGGGGATCAACTGCGTGGCGGTCGCGCCGGACGGGCGGACGCACCGGTTCCCGGCGTTGGGGCGGATCTCGGGTGACTGGGGTGGTGGCGGTCACATCGGGTCGGAGGCGTTGTGGCTGGCCGTGCGCGCCGAGGACGGGCGGGGTGAGCCGACGGCGTTGCTGGACGCGGTGATCGCGCACTACGGCACGGCGACGTTGGCCGAGGCGGTCGAGCTCCTGCACTTCGAGGAGGTCGAGTTCGACCCGCACGCGCTGTGCCCGCTGCTGTTCCAGGTGGCGGCGGCCGGTGACGCGGTGGCGCGGACGGTGGTGGACCGGCTCGTGGAGGAGATCGTGCTCTTGGCGCGGGTGTCGCTGTCGCGGTTGGCGCTGCTGGCGGAGCCGGTGGACGTGGTGCTCGGCGGTGGGGTGTTGACCGGGACGAGCGGTGTGGTGGTCGACGCGGTCGACGTTCGGCTGCGGGCGTACGCGCCGGCGGCTCGGGTGCGGGTGGTGGACGTGCCGCCGGTGGTCGGGGCGGCGCTGCTCGGGTTGGACGCGTTGGGCGCGTCACCGGGGGCTGAGCTGCGGTTGCGGACGGCGTACGAGACGCCGGTCGAGGTGGCGGCCGGCTGAGGTGACGGCTGGTTCAGGACGGGCCGGCTGAGAAGAGCCGGTCGATCGACACCGGTGCGCGGGAGGTACCTGGCGGCGGCCCCTCCCGCGCACCGGTCCTTCGCTCGACGTGATGTGCGACGCACTCGGTGGTCCGGAACCTGGTGAATCACCCAATGCAGACACTGGTTCACACCACCGAGTGACACCTTGGTAACAGGGCGGCCAATTGCCGGTGGCGCGGGTCGGACCTGGCGTTGCATGCTGTCCTGCGCGGTCATGGGGGTGTCGCGCGGAGGGGAGGGGCGATGCACGGTCTGGACAGCTTCGTCGCGGTGGGTGACAGCTTCACCGAGGGCATGGACGATCCGGCGCCGAACGGCACCTACGTGGGCTGGGCCGACCGGCTGGCCGCGATGATGTCGACCCGCCAGGAGGGTTTCCGGTACGCGAACCTGGCGATCCGGGGCAAGATGCTCCAGGAGATCGTGGACGAGCAGATCCCGCTGGCGGTGTCGCTGAAGCCGAAGATGGTGACGCTGTGCGGGGGCGGCAACGACATCCTGGTGCCCGGCAGCGACGCGGACGCGTTGGCCGAGGTGTACGAGATCGCGGTGGCCGACCTGCGGGCGGCGGGCGCGGAGGTGCTGATCTTCACCGGGTTCGACCCGAAGCACACGCCGCTGCTGCGGTCGTTGCGCGGCAAGATCGCGATCTACAACAACCACCTGTGGTCGGTCGCCGAGCGGTACCACTGCAAGGTGGTCGACCTGTGGTCGATGACCGTGCTGCACGACCGGCGCGCGTGGAGCGAGGACCGGCTGCACCTGTCGTCCGAGGGGCACCGGCGGGTGGCGCTGCGGGCTGCCGAGGTGCTCGGGTTCAAGTCGGACGAGGAGTGGAACACCCCTTGGCCGCCGCCGGCGGACGAGGATTGGATGACGCAGCGCCGGCACGATTTGAAGTGGGCGCGGGAGCACGTGATGCCGTGGATCGCGCGGCAGTTGCGGGGCGAGTCGATGGGTGACGGGCTGGCGCCCAAGCGGCCTGAGTTGTTGCCGGTCTGCGGGGAGTGACGCGGCTTGACCCCGGGGTTTGTTTTCCGGGGTTGAGGGTTGGGGTTGAGGGTTGGGGTTGAGTCCGGCTCCCGCCGGTTGGGTGCGGAGCGGGTGGGACTGGTGGCCGGCGGCGCGATGAACTGCAGGAACAGGCCAGCCGGCCGGCGCTCTCCCCCGAACGCCGGCCGGCTGGTTCGGGTGGCTTCCCCCCTGGTTCCCCCTCCCAAGAGCCACCCGGCGCCGACCACTACTCGCTTGATCAGCACCGTGTCCAAGTTCCCACGATTTCGGGCGGTCGCGCTAAACAGCGGCTAAACCTCGGAGGTCAAGGCTTCAAGAGCCGTTCGGACCAACATCGCCCGGGGTGAGCCGAGGCGTTCGAACAGCCGAAGCGATTCGGCCAGCTCTGCTTGTGCCGCAACGCGTTCACCCCGTTTCGTCAGCACTTGACCGAGGACTTCGCGGCCCCACGCCTCCTCGAACTGCATGGAGCCGCCGCGGGCCAGTTCGACGCCTTGGCGGGCGTGTTCCTCGGCCTCGGCCAGCAGTCCCAGTTCGGCGTACAGCTCGGCCAGGTTGTTCACCGCGACGGCGTACGCCCGCTCGTCGCCGTTGCGGTGGTAGATCTCCATGGCCAGGAACTGGTGTCGCGCGGCCGTTTCCCGGTGTCCGAGCCGTTGCTCCACGTGGGCGAGGTTGTTGAGCACGGTGGCCTCGCCGAGCGCGTCACCGTCCCGGCGGGCCAGGTCGACGGCTTCCCGGTAGTGCGCCAGGGCTTCCTCCACCAGTCCCTCGGCGTTGAGGGCCAACGCCAACTGGTCCAGCGTCATCACCAGGTAGCGCGGCTCGCCCAGCTCGACCGCGATGCGGTGTGCCAGTTCGGCGTGTTCGAGTGTGCCGCGGAGGGCTCCCGCGCGGTTGTTGATGTCGTGCATCGCGTTCAGGACCAGCATCTCGCCGCGGCGGTCGCCGCTGATCCTGGCGGATGCCAGGCCGAACTCGGCGATGCCGTGCCATTCGCGGCTGACCAGCCTGGTCACGCAGTAGGTGTGCACCAGCCGCACGAGTTGCCAGACGTGTTCGTGCAGACCGGCCTCCGAACCGGCGTGCACCAGCGCGATGAGGTTCGGCCACTCCTTGTCGAACCAGGACAGCGCCTGCCCCGACGTGGCCGGCCTGGGCGCGGTGGAGTCGGTGAAGTCGAGGCCGTCGGACACCGGCCGGATGAGCCGTCGCGCGTGGTCGCACGCGGCGAGGTAGTGCTCCATCAGCCGGCGCAGGGCGCCGTCGTGTCTCCGCTCCTCCAGCACTTCCCGGGCGTACAACCGGACCAGGTCGTGCAGCACGAAACCGCCGCGCCACTGCTCCACCAGCAGGTGCGCGTCGGCCAGGTCGGCCAGCCGGCCGGCGGCCGTGCCCAGGTCGATGTCGCACACCGCGGCGATGGCGTGCGGGCTCACCCACCGCCCGGGCACCAGACCGGCGGCGCGAAACGTCTCGGCCAGTTCCGGCGGGAGGTTGCGGTAGGACACCGCCAACGCGCGGCCGACGCCGACACCGGAGTCGGCTAAGTCCAACGTGCGCAGGCGGGTGTCGTCGTCGGAGAGCTGGGCCACCAGCGCCTCCACTGTCCACTCAGGACTGAACACGAGCTTCGCGGCGGCGATGCGGAGTGCCAGGGGCAGGTTGCCGCACAGCTCTACCAGCATCCGGATGGCCGCCGGCTCCTGGTCGGACAACGGCTTGCCGACGACCTCGTCCACCAGTCGGACGGACTCCTCATCGGACAACGTGTCCAGCGTGAGCATCCGCGCGCCGTTGCTGACGACGAGTGATTCCAGGCGGCGGCGACTGGTCACCAGCACGACCGAACCCGCGCCTGGAGGGAGCAGCAGTCGGACGTGCTCGGGGTCCCACGCGTCGTCCAGCACGACCAGCACGCGCCGCTTGGCCAGCACCGACCGGTACAGCCCTACCCGGTCGTCCAGGTCGCGCGGCACGCCGTCCGCGGGCACGCCGAGCGCCAGCAGGAACCGGGCCAGCACCTCGGCGGGCTCCACCGGCTCGCGGTCGGGCGCGAAACCGTTGAGGGAGGCGAAGAGCAGCCCGTCCGGGAACTGCTCGGCCCGCCGGTGCCCCCACGTCACGGCCAGCTCGCTCTTGCCGATCCCCGGCGCGCCGTTGACCACGGCGATCGTGGTGGCGGCCAGGTCGCGCGAGTCGCACAGGCGGTCCAACCAGGCCAGTTCCTCGTCGCGACCGATGAAACCGCTGGCCGCGGCGGGCAACTGGGCCGGCACGACCACGCCGGGACGCGGCGGCACCGGGGCCGCCTCGGGCAGGCCGGGCGAGCTGAGCGCCGGGTCGTCCCGCAACACCTGCTCGTGCAGCACCCGCAGGCCGGGACCGGGGTCGATGCCCAGCTCGTCGACCACGCGCCGGTGGAAGCGCTGGTAGGCCTCCAACGCGTCGGCCCGCTGACCCGACCGGTACAGCGCCCGCATCATGTGACCGACCAGGCGTTCCCGGAACGGGTACTCGTTCACCAGCTGCCGCAGCTCGCCCACCAGCTCCAGGTGCCTGCCCAGTTCCAGCTCGGCCTCGATGCGCTCTTCCACTGCGGCAAGCCGAAGCTCTTCCAGGTCGGTCGTGATCGGATCACCGGGAACGTCGGCCAGCACCTGGCCCCGCCACAGGCCGAGCGATTCGCGCAGCAGCTGCGCCCGGATCGGCGCGGGCTTGCCCCGCGCGCTCGACACGAGCTGCCGGGCCCGGTGGAAGTCCAGCCGCCACGGGTCCACCGACAGCTGGTAGCCGGGCGGCGTGGTGAGTATCCGCGCCGAGCCCGCCGGGTCGGCCTGCTCCAGCATCCGGCGCAGCCGCGACACGTAACCGTGCACGATCGTCCTGGCCGTGGCAGGTGGCTCGTCGGCCCACAGGCAGTCCACGATCTCGTCGATCGGGACGACCCGGTTGGCCTCCAGCACCAGCATCGCGAGCAGACCGCGCATGCCCTTGCGGCCGATCACGAGCTGCCGGCCGTCCGCGAGCACCTGCAACGGTCCGAGGACGCCGAACTCCAGCCCGCTCTTGCTCCGGTCAGCCATGCCCCTCCCCCGCCCAGTCTCACGGCTCGGTCACTGGATCAGGTGCGCCCGGTGTGCCGTTAGATACCTGTGGGTAAATGTTGCTTGCTCAAGTAGTCGTGCTCCCATGACCGGACGTCGGCACGACGGCTAGGGTTTTGGCCCCGGACAGTCCCAGCCGGCTTCTGGGCTAGTGCAGGAGGGCAAGTGCCGCGCGAGCCGATGAACGTGGTCGACCGTGGCGCCGCTTGCCTGTTGGGCGGTGCGCTCGGCGATGCCCTTGGCGCGCCCATCCAGTACCTGGGGTGGACGGACATCCAACGAGACCACGGCCCGGAAGGTGTTCTCGAGCCGCCGCGTCCCGCATTGGTCACCGACGACACGCAGCTCACCCTGTTCACCGCGGACGGCTACCTGCGGGCGTGGGTGCACGGGCGGGCCACGGGCGAGTGGGACCCGGTCGAGATCGTGTGGCAGAGCTACCGGCGGTGGTTGATCACCCAGCAGGTGGCCGCGCCCGAGCCGGGTGCGGTCGGCCTGGTCGGCGACGAGCGGCTGTACTCCAGCCGGTCGCCCGGTCTGACGTGCCTGCGCGCGTTGGCCGCCGACACGCCGCCGACGCCGGAGCAGCCGCACAACGAGTCGTCCGGCTGCAACGGCGTGACCCGCACCGCGCCGGCCGGGTTCGCGCCCAGCGCCGAGATCGCCTACGACCTGGGGTGCCGGTTCGCCGCGCTGACCCACGGCGGCACCGGCGGTTGGGTGTCCGGTGGGGCGTTCGCGCTGCTGATCCACCTGCTCGCGGTGAAGGGGCGGCCGATGCGGGAGGCGGTGGACCAGGTCATCGGACGGGTGCTGCGGGACGACCCGTACACCGCGAACACGCTGAACCGGGCCGTGGTGTTCGCCGACGAGCACAAGGCGCTGGGGTTCGACTCGGTGCGGGTGGACCGGTTGGGCAGCGGGTGGACCGGGCCGGAGGCGCTGGCGATCGCCGTGCACACGGTGCTGGTGTACCCGAAGCGGGCGCAGTTCGTCGACGCGCTGCGCGCGGCGGCCAACCACTCCGGCGGCAGTGACGCGACGGCGGCGTTGACCGGCAACATCCTGGGCGCCCTGCACGGCACGGCGGCGTTGCCCCGGGACTGGCTGGCGGGGCTGGAGCTGGTGGACCTGCTCACGCAGCTCGGCACGGATCTGGGACGTTCGGTGACGGGGCAGGAGTTCGACTTCGCCCGGTACTCGTGACGGTGGTGTGAAGACGGGGGAAGCCGGCCTCGGCACGCACGTTCCCGAATGCGTGCGACCGAGGCCGGCTCTCCACGTGGTCGGCGGTGGGACACGCCCCGAGCGCGGAACCCGGCCGACCTGCCGTGGAGCGGGAAACCCGTGGGCGGAACCGTAGCAGAGCGCATGTAAGCGGTCACAGGCGGCCCACCCCTAACATTGGTCACAGGCGGCCCACGCCTAACAATGGCGAGGTGGTGGTGCACCATCGTGCAGGTGGCGCTGGGACTGCGGACGGCCCTGGACCTGCTCGATGAAGTGGGTCCGGACGGCCTGACACTGCGCCGGTTCGGCTAGTGGCGGCGGGCATCCGCGCGGTCACGAAGATGTTGATCGCCCTCGACGCCGAGCCGGACGCACGCGATATCGGGAACCTGGCCGTTCAAGCTCTTCGACAAGCCCCGCCGCCCACTCGCGACACCGTCGACGCCCTCGCCGAACTGGCCGAGGTCACCGGCTGGATCCTGTTCGAGGAGGAACGCCAACCCGAGGCGCACCACCACAACCTCGCCGCCTTGGCACTGGCCCGTGCCGCAGGCAACCGGGACCTGGAAACCCTGACCCTGCTGACCATGTCGATGCAACGCGCCCACGTCGGCAGGTTCACGGAAGCCCTCCACCTGGCCGACCACGGCGAGTCCACCACCACCTCGCCCCGCGTACGCGCCATGTTCGCCCTCCGCCGCGCCCGCGCCTACTCCCGAATGCGCCTGACGTCACCGGCCCTCCACGCCCTCGACCGCTCCCGCGCGGCCCTCGAAGACGACCCGTCGGCCCCACCGTGGGCGTGGTGGATCGACGAAAGCGAACTGCTGGCCCACCACGGCGCCGTCCTGGCCAACCTCGGCCGCCTGCACGAGGCCCTCCCACTACTCACCGACGAACCCGGCCCGAGGTTCCGGGAAGTAGTCCGAGCCATGCGCTACCGAACCCTCGCGGCCCTAGGCGAATGGACCGGCCCACCACCAACCTTCACCAGCCCGAGAGCTGTATCGATTGCTGTGTCTAATTGCGCCGCCTCCGGCGTCGCGGGCTCGGCCGCCCGGGAGGTCGGCCGCTCGCGCCTGATTTTCCGACGATCGAAAAGCGTGATCGCCGGAAAATGAGTCGCGAACGACCGACGGCGGCCTCGCGTGGTGGTCGACGCCCAGCCGAACGGTCAAACCGCCGAACCGGTGGTGGCCGACGAGGCCGGTCAGTCCCACGGGACCACGACGGACCCGGCGGTGGCCGACGAGGCTCGATTTGACATGGGTTCGGGTGCCATAGGCTGGTCGGAGCCGGCAGGCGTGGCGGGACGCTCTTCCCCGCCATGCCTGCCGGCTGCGGCCTGCCTCCGGTGCCCGTAAGGGCCCCATGTCAAATCGAGCCGGACTGGACCCCAGGCGGTGTCGATCACCGGGCACCAAGCCGCCATCGGCTCAGCCGGCGACCGACGCTCCGGCAACCGACGCTCCGGCGACCGGCAGACCAGCGGTCCGGTGCACGCCGTGGTCGGCGTCCACCGCGAACACTTCGCAACCCTCCTGCTCGGCCGCCCACTCGATGCCGGCGACGCCCATCGCGAAAGCCGCCGTGGCGGTGGCGTCGGCGACGGTCAGGGTGGGGGCGACGACGGTCAGGCTCAGCAGATCCGTGACCGGCCGGCCGGTGCGGGCGTCGAGGATGTGGTTGCCCCGCTCGTACCGGGCCGAGGTCGCCACAGCCTCGGACGTCACTTCCAGGACCGTGCAATACCGGTCCGCCTCAAGCGGGTGGCGCACGCCCACCCGCCACGGGCCGCCCGACGTGGCCACGTCGCCGCCCGCGTTGATCACGAAGCTGGTGGAGCCTGCCGCCGCGAGCAGGTCGGCGGCACGTTGCACCGCCCAGCCCTTGACCACCGCGCACGGGTCCAGGCCGCGGCCGGGGATGCGGGCGCTGAACGCGCCGCCGGTGGCCCGTTCGTAGTGGTCGCACAGGTCCAGCACGTGTGCCAGATCCGGGCTGAGCCCGTTCGGGGCGGGCTCAGCCCGGTCCAGCCGGGACACCTCGCTGTCGGCTCGGAACGGGCTGAACCGCGCATCCACCTCGCGCAGCCACTCGAACGCCCGGTCCACCGCGGCGGGGTCCCCGTTGCGGAGGTCGACCGAGATCGGGAAACCCATGATGTGCTCGACCCTGCGCACTAGTCGCCCTTCGCATCGATCGCGGCCTGGAGCGACTGCACGTACGCCCCGCTGGTCGTGGTCGCGCCGGACACCGTGTCCACGTCGGCGCTCTGCGCGTCCAGCGTCTCCCGCACCAGCACCGGCACGGCCATCTTGGTCGGACCGCTGTTCGGCTGCTTGACCATGGTCACCGCGGTGATCTGATCACCCGCGTACGTCAGCCGCACCTGCACGTCGCCGTACTTGGTGCTGATCAGGGAACCGGTCACGGTCTGGGCACCGGAGGCGGCGGGCGCCTGGGACGTGCCGGAGACGTCCGGCGCGGCGGTGTCCGGCGCGGCGGCCGCAGGTGCTTCGGGAGCAGCGACCACGGTCTCCGGCTCGGCCTCGAACCGCCACAGCGGCACCAGGCCCGCGATGGTCAACAACAGGATCGGAACGGCTCGCTTCACTTTCGTTCTCCCTCAACCGGCCAGGCTGAAACGCTCGGCGTGCACCTGGTGCTTCGGCACACCCAGGTCCCGCATGGTCTGCAACACCGCGTTCGTCATCCCCGGCGGCCCGCACACGAACACGTCCCGGTCCCGCACGTCCGGCACCGCGCGCCCGATCGCGTCCGGTCCCAACGGCGCCCGGTCGGACGGCCCGGTCACCACGTGCAGCACCGCGCCACGCGCATGGGCCAGCCCGCGCATCTCGTGCAGCAGCACGGCGTCCTCCGGCCTGGTCACCCGGTAGATCACCACGACGTGCCCGCGCAGTTCCTCCAACAACGCCCGCACCGGCGTGATCCCGACCCCGCCGGCCACCAGCAACGTGTTCGGCCGCGTCTGGTGCAACGTGGTGAACGCCCCGTACGGACCCTCGGCGAACACCCGAGTCCCGACCTTCACCGACCGCAACGCGGCACTGCCCGGCCCCAACGCCTTGGCGGTCAGCCGCAGCGACCGGCCGTCCGGAGCCGCGGAGAGCGAGAACGGGTTCGCCTGCCACCACCGGTCCTTGGTCAGGAACCGCCACAGGAAGAACTGACCCGCCCGCGCGGGCAGCTTGTCCAGGTGACGTCCGGTGATGTGGATCGACACCACGTTCCCCGACTCGGGCACGACGGCCGCGACCCGCAACCGGTGCCGCAGGTTCCGCCACAGCGGCAGCCCCAGCCGGCCGACGAACACGGCGCCGAGCGCGAACCCCCACACGCCCCACCAGTAGGCGGTCGCGAACGCGGACGCGGTGAACGTCGGCCCGACCGCCACCTGGTGCGAGAACGCCAGCACCACGGCGACGTAGGTGTAGAGGTGGACGAAGTGCCACGTCTCGTAGGCCATCCGCCGCCGGGCGAACCGGGCGGACACCGCGCCGACCACGATGATCAGCACCAGCGCCACGATCGCCCGGAGGATGCCGTCGATGGTCGTGGCCATCGTCACCAGCTCGTCCACCGGCGGCAGCGAGGTCACCTGCGCGTACCCGAGCGTGATGAACACCGCGTGCGTGAGCAGCGTCCACAGCAACGAGAAGCCGATCCAGCGGTGCCACGACGTGAGCCGGTCCATGCCGAGCCGCCGGTCCAGCCACGGCAGCCGGGCCACCAGGAGCAGCTGGAACGCCATCAGCAGCGCCCCGTACAGCCCGGCGAGCCTGCCGATCAGGATCAACGCGTTCACCGACAGGCCGGCCTGGAAGAACAGCACGGTCACCAGGAGCACGTTCGCGGCCAACACCGCGAACAGGCCGGTGCGGGCCACCACTCCGGGGCGCGCGGACGGCCGGCGCTCGACCGGCGCCGAGAGTTGGAGGGTTGTCACGTGTGGCACTCCTTGCCGATGTGTGGCCGATACCGATGTGGGCACCGATACGGGGTGGGCCGGTACCGGGGTGGGGGCCGACACCGATGTGGGCCGACACCGAGCCTGCTGTGCGGACCTGTGCATCGCCTGTCACGAACCTGTCGACTCGCTGTTGATCCGTTCGGCGGCAGCGGATCGCCTCGCCCGCCCGGACGGCGGTAGCGCACCATGGACACGTGGACAAGGGCACTTCGGTTCGACTGCTCGTGGTGGACGACGAGCCGCACATCGCCGATCTCGTGGCGACGGTCGCGCGCTACGAGGGCTGGCAGGCGGTGACCGCGGGCAGCGGTGAGGCCGCGTTGCGGGCCGCCGCCGACTTCCACCCGGACATCGTGGTGCTCGACCTGATGCTGCCCGACCTGGACGGCTTCACCGTGCTGGACCGGCTGCGGTCGGCGGGCGCGATGGTGCCGGTGGTGTTCCTCACCGCCCGTGACGGCACCGCGGACCGGGTCGCGGGCCTGACCCGCGGCGGGGACGACTACCTGGTCAAGCCGTTCTCGGTGGAGGAGCTGATGGCGCGGCTGCGGGCCGTGCTGCGGCGGTCGACCGGGCCGACGTGGAAGCGGTCGGTGCTGAAGGTGTCCGATCTGGCGATGGACGAGGACACCCGCGAGGTGCGGCGGGGCAACCGGCTGATCACGCTCACGCCCACCGAGTACGAGCTGCTGCGGTACCTGATGCGCCGCTCGCCCGCCGTGCTGACGAAGGCGCAGATCCTCGACCACGTGTGGGAGTACGACTTCGGCGGCCGGTCCAACGTGGTCGAGCTGGTCGTGTCCCACTTGCGGCGCAAGCTCGACGACGGCGGCGAACCGCTGATCCACACCGTGCGCGGCGTCGGCTACGTGTTGCGGCGAGCGGCGGAGTGAAGTTCCGGCGGCTGAGCCTGGGCACCCGCCTCGCCCTGGGTCTGGGCGCGCTCGCGTTGGCGGTGTTCGCGGTCGTCGGCACGGTGATGGCACGGAGCATGCAGGGGTACCTGGAGCGCCGGCTCGACGCGCAGATGGAGACCACGCAGATCTCGCTGAAGAAGAACCTCGCCAGCACCGGCACGGTGAAGGGCGCCGCGTACGGCTGGTACACGGTCGTCTACGACGTGAACGACGGCAAGGCGGACCCGAAGAACCCCGACGACCTGCCGGAGGACGGGGACGATTTGGCCGCGGTGGCGTTGGACACCACCACGCGCGACCCCGTGTACCGGACCGAGTACTTGAAGGGCGACGGCACGTACCGGCTGCGCGGGTGCGCGGTGTCCGACGGTGTGGTGTTGGTCACGGCGGCACCGATGGGCGACATCTCCACCACCGTGCGGCAGCTGGTGATCGTGGAGGTGGCCACGTTCCTGCTCGCGCTGATCGCGTTCGTGCTGATCGGGCGGGCGGTGCTGCGGCGCGGGCTGCAGCCGTTGAGCGACATGGCCGCGACCGCGCACGACATCACGTCGCACGACCTGACCGACTCGGCCCGGCTGCCGGTGCGCGCCGAGGGCGGCAACGGCGGCGTGGAGGTCGAGGAGCTGCGCACGGCGTTCAACACGATGCTGGACCACATCGACACGTCCCTGGCCGCCCGCACCGCCGCCGAGCAGCGGTTGCGGCGGTTCATCGCGGACGCCTCGCACGAGCTGCGCACGCCGTTGACCTCGATCCGGGGTTACGCGGACCTGTTCCGGTACGCGGCGGCGAACGCGCCGGAGGAACGCGAGGCGCACCTGGAGAAGCTGCGGTCGGAGGCGGCGCGGATGAGCGTGCTGCTGGACGACCTGCTGCTGCTCGCCCGGCTGGACTCGGCGGAGGTGGAGACGCCGCTGCGGGTGACCGAGGGCGATCTGGTGGCGTTGGCGCGGGAGGCGGCGGACGCGTTCCGCGCGGCCCGACCGTCGCACCCGCTGACCGTGACCGTCCCGGACGGTCCGGTGCCGCTGGTGTTCGACCGGCTGCGGCTGCGGCAGGTCGTGGACAACCTGCTCACCAACGCCGCCGTGCACACCCCGGCGGGCACGGCGGTGTCGCTGTCGGTCTCGGTGGAACCCGGGTCGGCGGTGCTGCGGGTCGGTGACGCCGGTCCCGGCATCGCGCCGGCCGACCAGGCCCGCATCTTCGACCGCTTCTACCGGGTCGACGACTCCCGCACCCGTGATCGCGGTGGCAGCGGGCTCGGGTTGGCGGTGGTGCACTCGCTGGTCGCCGCGCACGGCGGCACGGTCGAGCTGACCAGCCGACCGGGCTCGACCGTCTTCGCGGTCGGATTGCCGCGGCTCGGGCGCGTCTCCCGAGTCGGGGCCGACGACCACGACCAGGACTAGGGAGTCCGGGAGTCCCACCAGGCGAGCACCCGGGTCCCGAACAGGGTCAGCCACTTCGACGGCTCCCCCGCCGGCACGTCGACCTCGAACCACACCCGCCCGGGGTGTCGGCGGGCCTGGAGCCAGGTGCCGTCCGGCTGCCTGGCGGCACGGACGAGCTCGATCGCGTCGGCCATGCGCGGGTCCGGCGGCGTGCCGTCCAGCAGTGACACTTGGCGGAAGTACTCGGCCGCGTTGAGCACGTCCGGAGATTTCACGGGGACACACCCTAGCCGGCGTTCGAGGACTCCGCCCACAGGTCGACGCCCGAGTCGACCGCGTGCTCGTCGATCCGCTCCACCTCGTCGCCGGCCGCCCGCAGAACGTCGGCTTCAACGGCGTGTGGCGGTCGAACGCGACGAAGTTCGTCGTCCTGGTGACCGACGCCGGACCGGGCGGGTTCGACGACACCCACACCGCCGCCGACGTGGCCGACGCCCGCCGTACCATGATCATGATCCACTCTGAGCCGGTGGCGGGACTTGAACCCGCAACCTTTCGCTTACAAGGCGAGTGCTCTGCCAATTGAGCTACACCGGCATGGCCCGGAGGCCTGGAACATCGTAAGCGCCCGCACGGGGTGCCACCTGCGGCGAACGGTCTGCTCACGGTGCGCTCACATTGGTCCATCCGGAGGTCACCAGTACCGTCCGGGTGGCCCTGCGAACCCCTAAAACCGCTGGCCAGCGGTATCAACAGTACTGAACGCACCGTGATCAAGTCACCTGTATTGGGTACCTCGTCCGGGGGTGGCGCATGACACAGCCCTGAATGTGAAACGGTCGGGCGTGGCGACCATCCGACCGAAGGAGGTGGCGCCTGGTGCGGTTGTGGCGCCGGCGGTACCAGGACACCCAGCAGGCACGCCCCGTCGAAGGACCGTCCCTCCCGGACGACTCGACCGTCCACCTCGTACTGGACCTCGCGCTGCGCGTCGGTGAGGCGCAGATGGCCGGCGGGGCCGGCGCGGCCGACGTCACCACCACCATCCTGGCGGTGACGAACGCCTACGGGCTCCCGCACACCGAGGTCGACGTCATCTACACGTCGATCACCGTCTCCTGCCACCGCGGCACGGAAGCCGCGCCCGTCACGCTGATGCGCGTCGTGCGCAGCCGCAGCGTCGACTACACCCGCCTCGCCGCCGTGGAGGCGCTGATCCGGCGGATCACCGCGGACGACACCCCGGCCGTCGAGGCGTACGCCGAGATCGACCGCATCAGCCGCGCCGACCACCCGTACCCGCGCTGGGTGGCGACGCTGGCGTGGGCGGGCATGGCGGGCGCGGTGGCGTTCCTGGTCGGCGGCGGGCCCGTGCTGGCCGCCACGGCGGCCGTCGTCACGGCGTTGATCGACCGCGTCGGGCGGTTGCTCAACCGGCGCGCGCTGCCGTTCTTCTTCCAGCAGGTCGTCGGCGGCGCCCTGGCCACGTCCGTCGCCGTCGCGATGTACGCCACCGACCTGCTGCCGGACCTGCGGCCGTCGCTGCTGATCGCGACCGGGATCGTGGTGCTGCTGTCCGGCCTGTCCCTGGTCGGCACCGTGCAGGACGCCATCACCGGCTACAACGTCACCGCCGCCGGCCGCACGGTGGAGGCCGGGCTGCTCACCGCGGGCCTCATCGCGGGCATCGCGCTCACGCTCCGCGCGGCCGTGCAGTTCGGCGTGCGGACGAACATCGCCGACCCCCTGCCGCCGCTGATCCCGGAGGTCCCGATGCAGTTCGCGGCGGGCGCGGCCACCTCCGCGTTCTTCGCCCTGGCCAGTTACGCACCACCACGGGCCCTGCCGGTGGCCGCCGCCGCGGGCGCGGTCGGCACGACGAGTTACGGCCTGCTCGCGCTGATCGGCACGAACGCCATCACCAGCGCCGCCGTCGCGGCCACCGTGGTCGGTTTCGGCGGCCAGATCGTATCCCGCCGGCTGCGGACGCCGCCGCTGGTCGTCGCGGTGGCCGGCATGGTGCCGCTGCTGCCCGGCTGGACCACGTACCGGGGCCTCTACCAGCTGACCGCGGAGGGTGACGCGGCCGGCCTGTCGACCCTCGTGCTGGCCGCCGGCACGGCGCTCGCGCTGGCGAGCGGCGTCGTACTGGGTGAACATCTGGGACGTCCGGTCCGCACCGGTCTGGGCAGGCTGGCCGCTCGTTCCCGGAGGTGACGCCCTGAACACGGGCTTTCCACGTGAGGTGGACCACCTGACGAGCTTTCGTCAAGTCAACACTGTGTGACGGGGGTGACGACAGGGCATCCAACCTGCGCGTTCCCACTAACCTCGACGGTGGGCGAGACGAATCCCTAGGAGGCGCTACCCGGTGAGCAGCATTGGCGAGAACGGCGCGGATTTCCTGGTCGTGGCCAACCGCCTACCGGTTGACCTGGAGCGCCTGCCGGATGGCACCCAGCGCTGGAAGCACAGCCCCGGTGGCCTGGTCACCGCCCTGGAACCGTTCCTCCGCACGCACAGCGGCGCGTGGGTCGGCTGGCCCGGCATCGCGGACGCGGAAGTGGACGCGTTCGAGGAGGACGGCCTCCAACTGCACCCGGTGGCGTTGAGCGCCACCGAGGTCGCCGACTACTACGAGGGCTTCTCCAACGGCACGCTGTGGCCGCTCTACCACGACGTCGTCGCGCCGCCCGCGTTCCACCGCCGCTGGTGGAACGCCTACGTGCGGGTCAACCAGCGGTTCGCCGACGTGACCGCGAAGGTCGCCGCGCAGGGCGCAACGGTGTGGGTGCAGGACTACCAGTTGCAACTCGTCCCGGCCATGCTCCGCGAGCTGCGCCCGGACCTGCGCATCGGCTTCTTCCTGCACATCCCGTTCCCGCCGGTCGAGCTGTTCATGCAGCTGCCGTGGCGCACGGAGATCATCCGCGGTCTGCTGGGCGCGGACCTGGTCGGGTTCCACCGGCCCGGCGGCGCGCAGAACTTCCTCTGGCTGGCCCGGCGCCTGGTCGGCCTGGAACCGAGCCGCGGCGCGGTCGGCGTGCGCACCCGGCCCGGTGTGGTCCAGGTCGGTGATCGCACGGTCCGCGTCGGCGCGTTCCCGATTTCGATCGACTCCGCCGGCCTGGACGCGCTCGCCCGCGACAAAGACGTCCAAAAACACGCGAAACAAATTCGCGAAGACCTCGGCAACCCGAAGAAGATCCTGCTCGGCGTCGACCGCCTCGACTACACCAAGGGCATCGACGTGCGCCTCCGCGCGCTGTACGAGCTGCTGGCCGACGGCCGCGTCGACCCGACCGAAGTCACCATGGTCCAGCTCGCCACACCCAGTCGCGAACGCGTCGAGCACTACAAGCAGATGCGCAGCGAGATCGAGCAGGCCGTCGGCCGGATCAACGGCGAGTTCTCCACCGTCGGCCACCCCGTGGTCCACTACCTGCACCAATCGGTGAACCGCCGGGAGCTGACCGCGTTCATGAGCGCGGCCGACGTCATGGTCGTGACCCCGGTGCGTGACGGCATGAACCTCGTGTGCAAGGAGTACGTCGCCACCCGCTACGACCTCGGCGGCGCGCTGGTGCTCTCCGAGTTCGCGGGCGCGGCGGCCGAGCTCACGAGCGCGTTCCTGGTGAACCCGCACGACCTCGACGGCGTAAAAAACGCGTTGGATGCCGCCCTCACGCTCGATCCGGCGGAAGGCCGCCGTAGGATGCGCGCGCTGCGCCGCCAAGTCCTCACGCACGACGTCGACCGCTGGGCTCGATCGTTTCTTGATGCCTTGGGCACGCAGACCACGATCTGATCAGTTTCCTCATCGGCTTCTGAATCAGTTCAGATCCGACTTTACCGACCTTGTCCCACCGAGCATTGAGGAGGGGCGTTGACCGCCGAGGCCCTCCCCGCCGAACTTCGTCGTGCGATCGTGCAGCTGGCGCGCACACCGCGCCTGCTGGTCGCCTGCGACTACGACGGGACATTGGCTCCGATCGTGGCCAACCCAGAGGACGCCCGCCCGCTGCCCGAGTCGGTGGGCGCGTTGCGCTCCCTGGCCGGTCTGCACGAGACGACGGCCGCGGTGATCTCCGGGCGCGCTCTGCGCGACCTGGCGACGCTGTCGCGCCTGCCGTCCGAGGTGCACCTGGTGGGTTCGCACGGATCCGAGTTCGACGTCGGTTTCGTGCACGCGCTGGACGCGGACGCGAAACAACTGCACCGCCGCCTGGAGACAGAACTGGAGGGAGTCGTCGCCGGCCACGAAGGCGTCGCCCTCGAGGTGAAACCCGCGAGCATCGCGGTGCACGTCCGGCGTGCCGATCCCGCCGTGGGGGAGCGGGTTCTGGACGCCGTCCGCACCGGTCCGGCGACATGGGACGGTGTGCAGGTCACCGAGGGCAAAGCCGTGATCGAGCTGGCCGTGGTGCAGACGGACAAGGGCCACGCCCTGGACGTCCTGCGGCACCGCGCGGCGGCGACCGCGGCCGTGTTCGTCGGTGACGACGTGACCGACGAGAAGGCGTTCGCCAGACTGACCGGGCCGGACGTCGGCATCAAGGTCGGCGAGGGCGAGACGCTGGCCCAGTACTACATCGCCGACAGCGTCGACGTGGCGACCGTGCTGGCGTTCCTGCTGGAAGAGCGGCGGGCGTGGCTGCACGGCGACCAGGCCGTGCCGATCGAGCGGCTGACCATGCTGGCCAACGAGCGTTCGGTGGCGCTGCTGACCCCCGACGCCCGGCTGAACTGGCTGTGCCACCCGGAGCCGGACTCGGCGGCGGTGTTCGCCGACCTGCTCGGCGGACCGGCCGCCGGCCACTTCTCGATCAAGCCCGAGCACGGCTCGCTGCCCCTGGGCCAGCGGTACGTGCCCGGCACGATGATCGTGGAGACCCGCTGGTCACGGCTCCTGGTGACCGACTACCTGGACCACGACCTGGCCTCGCACCGCACCGACCTGGTGCGGCGCATCTCCGGCTCGACCAACGCGGTGATCACGTTCGCGCCGCGCCCGGAGTTCGGCCAGGTGCCGGTGCGGCTGCTGCGCGAGCGCGACGGCCTGCGGGTCGTCGGCACCTCGGACCCGATGGTGCTGCGCTCACCCGGCGTCGACTGGCAGATCACGTCCGACGGCATCCAGGAGACGGCGACCGCCGTGGTGCGGCCCCGCGAGGCCGCGCCGATCCTGCTGGAGCTGCGCTGCGGCACGGACGACCTGTCCGAGGCCACCCTGGGCGAGCCGGAGCGCCGTGCGCGCGCCGGGGCGTACTGGTCGGACTGGGCGGCGACGCTGAAGCTGCCGCCCGTCGAGTCGGACCTGGTGCTGCGGTCGGCGTTGACGTTGAAGGGCCTGGTGCACCACGACACCGGCGCGATCATGGCCGCCGCCACCACCTCGCTGCCCGAGGAGCTGGGCGGCATCCGGAACTGGGACTACCGGTACTGCTGGCTGCGTGACGCGGCGCTGACCGCCCAGGCCCTGGTGTCGGTCGGGTCGACCGGCGAGGCGGAGGCGTTCCTGGGGTGGGTGCACGGGGTCCTGGCGACCCTGCCCGGCCCGGAGCGCCTGCACCCGCTGTACACGCTGCAGGGCACCATGCTGGGCGCCGAGGCCGTCATCGACACGCTGCCCGGGTACGCCGGGTCGCGGCCGGTGCGCGTCGGCAACCTGGCGAACCAGCAGGTGCAGCTGGACGTGTTCGGTCCCGTGGTGGACCTGGTCGTGCAGCTGGCCGCGGTGCGCGGTTCGCTGACCGACCAGGACTGGCGGATGGTGCAGGCGATGGCCGAGGCGGTCGCCCGCCGTTGGCACGAGCCCGACCACGGCATCTGGGAGGAACGGCACGCTCCGCGTCACCACGTGTACTCGAAGGTGATGTGCTGGGTGACCCTCGACCGGGCGGTGAAGCTGGCCGAGGCGTACGGGCGGGAGATCGACCCGTCGTGGCCGGTGCTGCGCGACACCATCTCCAACGACGTGCTCAAGAACGGGTGGAGCGAGGAAGCGCAGTCGTTCACCACCGCGTACGACGGTGACGACCTGGACGCGGCGTCGCTGCACGTCGGGCTGTCGGGTCTGATCGACCCGGCGGACGACCGGTTCCAGGCCACGGTGACCGCGATCGAGGCCGAGCTGCGGTCCGGTTCCACGGTGTACCGGTACCGGCGTGACGACGGTCTGCCGGGCGACGAGGGCGGCTTCCACCTGTGCGCGGCGTGGATGATCGAGGCCTACCTCCTCACCGGGCGGCGCACGGAGGCCGAGGAGCTGTTCGCGCAGATGGTGGACGCGGCCGGGCCGACCGGTCTGCTGCCCGAGGAGTACGACCCGATCGCGGAGCGTTCCCTGGGCAACCACCCGCAGGCGTACAGCCACCTGGGTCTGATCCGCTGCGCCCAGCTGCTGGCGGCCACCAAGTAGGTGTTCTTCGTTGAACGGCGCCCGGTCTCCTTCGGGGACCGGGCGCCGTTCTTTGCTCGGGGCTATTTCGTGAGCTTGAGCAGTTGCAGCGCCTCCAGCAGGTCGTACGCGACCAGCGCCCGCGTCTCCGGGGGCAGCTTTCCGGCGTCCGGCGGCACGAGGGCCTTCGTGTAGCCGAGCCGGGCGGCCTCGGTGAGGCGGCGGCCCACGCCGTTGACGCGGCGCAGTTCACCGGACAGGCCCACCTCGCCCACCACGACGAGGTCGTGCGGCAGGGGCAGGTCGGTGGCCGCCGACGCGACCGCCAACGCCACCGCGAGGTCGACGGCGGGCTCGGTGAGCCGCATCCCGCCGACCGTGGCGGTGAAGACGTCCTTGTTGCCCAACCCGACCTTGCCGCGCTTCTCCAGCACCGCGAGCACCATCGCGAGGCGGGCCGAGTCGAGGCCGCTCACCGCGCGCCTGGGCGCGGGCAGGGCGGTCGGGGCGACCAGCGCCTGCACCTCGCCCAGCATCGGCCGCTTGCCCTCCACGACGACCGTGACGGCCGTGCCGGACACCGCCTGGTCGCGGCGGTGGAGGAACAGGCCGGACGGGTCGGGCACGCCCGCGATGCCGTCGTCGCGCAACTCGAAGCAGCCGACCTCGTCCGCCGGCCCGAACCGGTTCTTCACGCCGCGCAGCAGGCGCAGGCTGGAGTGCCGGTCGCCCTCGAACTGGAGCACCACGTCCACCAGGTGCTCCAGGACGCGCGGACCGGCGACCGAGCCCTCCTTGGTCACGTGGCCGACCAGGACGACCGGCAGCCCGCGTTCCTTGGCGACCGCGATCAGACCGGACGTGACGGCGCGGACCTGGCTGACCCCGCCGGGCGCGCCGTCCACGGCGGGTGAGGACATGGTCTGGACGGAGTCCACGATCAGCATGCTCGGCTTGACCACGTCCACCTGGCCGAGGACGGCGGAGATGTCGCTCTCGGCGGCCAGGAAGATCTCTTCGTGCAGGTTGCCGGTCCGATCCGCGCGCAGCCGCACCTGCCCGGCCGACTCCTCGCCGGTGACGTAGAGGCAGCGGCCGACGGAAGACGCCCACTGGTGCGCGACCTCCAGCAGCAGCGTCGACTTGCCCACCCCCGGCTCACCCGCCAGCAGGACCACGGCGCCAGGCACCAGCCCGCCGCCCAACACCCGGTCCAACTCCCCCACGCCGGTCGAGACGGCACGGGCCGATTCGACGTCGACCTGGGCGATGGGACGCGCCTCACTGCTGGGCACGCCCGCGAGGAACCGAGGGGCAGCCGAGACCCCCCGCTCCTCCACCGTGCCCCAGGCCTGGCACTCCGGGCAGCGCCCGACCCACTTGGCCACCTCGTGCCCGCACTCGGCACACCGGTACGTCGGCCTGGCCACCCGTGCTGTCTTCGCCACGCCCCGGAGGCTATCCGGCACCCCCGACAACGCCGCCGAAGATCGCCCACTCCGGCGCGCCCGCCGCGCTTCAGGGCGGCGCGACACGCCCGGCGGACGGCGGTCACCGAGGTCCGGCCAGTTGTCCACAGGCCGCGGCCGATCACCCCGAATCGTCGGTCCCCGCCGGCAAGATCAAAGCAGGGGTCCCCTCGGCGGGTACCCCTGCGCAGCGTTCCTCAAGGTCGGCAGAGCGTGTTCACCAAGGTCGGCAGAGCGCGCTCACCGAGGCCGGAGCAACTGTCCACAGACCCCGCCCGACCAGCCCGAACTGTCGGTCCCACCCGGCAGAATCAAAGCAGGGGTCCCCTTGGCGGGGACCCCTGCGGAGCGTTCGTCGGTGGAGCTCAGTGGAGCTCAGTGCTCGGAGGGCTCGTCCTTGCGCGGTTCCGTGGTGGCGCCGATCGGCAGCTCCAGGGTCACCTCGCCGGCCTTCTCGAACAGGAACGTCACCCGGATCGTCTCGCCCGGCCGCAGCGGCTTCTTCAGCCCCTTCAGCACGATCTTCACCACACCCGGCTCACTCGGGTCGGCCGACGACGGGGTCTTCGTCGCCGTCGTCGGCGGGTTCGAGATGGACGTGCCGTTGCCCGTCGTCGGGGTCACCGTGGTCGTGCCCGCGGCCGGCGAACCCGTGGTCGTGGGCGTCGTGGTGGTCGTGCCCGACGGCGCGGAAGTCGTGGTGGACGGCGCGGTGGTCGTCGTGGCGTGGCTGCCCGCGTCGTCCTGGTCGGCACCGCCGACGATGGCCGACGCGGCCTCCAGCACCGAGTCACCGGTGATCTCGGCCGGCTCGGCGGACTCGCTGGTCACGGCCATCAGCTTGTCCGGCGTCGTGCCGTTGTTGGCGATCACGACCGTGATCGGCGCGTCGTCGCCCTCCTCGTAGGCGCCGTGCGCCTCCGGGAACAGGAACTGCGCGTCGCGGACGGCGATGGCTCCCGCCTGCCCACTAGCCCCGTTGACGGCGGCCACCTGGGTGTCCGTCTGGGTGACCTGACCTGCGCTGCAACCTGCGGCGGCCAAGCCGAGGCCCGTCGCCAGGGCGGCCACGACGGCCAGGCGGCGCGGCGCTGTGGACTTCTGGAGTGCGCGACCCACGGCTGCTCGGATCCTTCCCGGTGTGCTGACGAGGCGGGCCGTACCCTGGAGTAACGGGTCCGACCACCAGTCGAGGAGCCTAACGGGGTGCCCTCGGACCTGCGGCAGGCGGTGCCCCACAGTGGCCCCGAACCCCCGCCCACACGTCCACAGTGGAGCAAGATCGACGTCGGGTGTTGCATGCGACCGGGTGATTTGTCAACCCCCCACGCGGCCCTGACCAGCGCGAACTGATCTCCGCACGCCGAAGAGGGGATTGCTCGGCGTGTTAGGATGAGGTTAGCGAAAGGGGCAGAGGACACATGGTTTTCAAGGTCGGAGAGACCGTCGTCTACCCGCACCACGGTGCCGCTCTCATCGAAGCAATCGAGACCCGTGTGATCAAGGGCGAGGAGAAGAAGTACCTCGTTCTCAAGGTTGCCCAGGGTGACCTCACGGTTCGCGTCCCCGCCGACAACGCCGAGATCGTGGGCGTGCGCGATGTCGTCGGCCAGGAGGGTCTTGACAAGGTCTTCGAGGTCTTGCGTGCTCCCCACACGGAGGAGCCGACCAACTGGTCCCGGCGGTACAAGGCCAACCTCGAGAAGCTCGCGTCCGGTGACGTGAACAAGGTGGCCGAAGTGGTGCGCGACCTCTGGCGGCGCGAGAAGGATCGCGGACTGTCCGCTGGTGAGAAGCGGATGCTGGCGAAGGCTCGACAGATACTGGTTAGCGAACTGGCGCTGGCCGAGGGCACCGACGAGGACAAGGCCGAGGTCCTCCTCGACGAGGTCCTGGCTACCGCGTCCTGATCGTCCACCCAACATTCGGAAACCGCGAACATGGGTGTGGTCGTGCTCGTGCCCGCGGCGGGCCGGGGTGAGCGGTTGGGCTACGGGATGCCCAAAGCGCTCGTGCCGGTCGACGGCGTTCCGCTGCTCGTGCGTGCGGTGCGCGGCCTGCTCGACTCCGGCTGCGTGCAGCACGTGGTGATCGCCGCGCCCCCGTCCGATGTGGACATTGTGAACACTGTCACCGCCCCGTTGGCCCCAGCCGACGGGGCGGTGCACGTGTTGGCCGGTGGCGCCGAGCGGTCCGACTCGGTGCGCCTGGCGTTGGCGTACGCGATGCGTGAGGTACCCGACACGACGATCGTGCTGGTGCACGACGCGGCCCGCGCGTTCACCCCGCCGTCCGTGGTGAAGACCGTGGTGGACGCCGTTGCCGCAGGTCATCCGGCGGTCATCCCGGTGCTGCCGGTCGCGGACACGGTGAAGCAGGTCGACGCCGACGGCGTGGTGGTCGCCACACCCGATCGGGCGTCGTTGCGCATCGTGCAAACTCCTCAGGGTTTCGACGCGGCTGTGCTGCTGCGTGCGCACGAATCCGCACATGAGGCCGGTCTGCTGGCGACGGACGACGCGGGCCTGGTCGAACGGCTCGGTGTGCCGGTCGTCACGGTCCCCGGCCACCAGGACGCCATGAAGATCACCACGAAGTTCGACCTGGCGGTCGCCGAGGCGCTGCTGGTCGGCACCGAAGGAGCACCGTGATCCCCAGGGTGGGCATCGGCACGGACGTCCACCAGGTGGAGCGGGGCCGCGAGTGCTGGTTGGCCGGTCTCCGCTGGGACGACGCGGACGGTTGCGCCGGTCACTCGGACGGTGACGTGGCCGCGCACGCGCTGTGCGACGCCCTGCTGTCCGCCGCCGGACTGGGCGACCTGGGCGCGGTGTTCGGCACGAGCGACCCCCGGTGGTCCGGTCGGCACGGCGTGGAGTTCCTGGCCGAGGCGCGTCGGCTGGTCGAGGAGGCCGGCTACCAGGTCGGCAACGCGGCCGTGCAGGTGATCGGCAACGCGCCGAAGATCGGCAAGCGCCGTGACGAGGCGCAGAAGGTGCTGTCCGAGGCGGTCGGCGGGCCGGTGTCGGTCAGCGGCACGACCACGGACGGCCTGGGGCTGACCGGGCGCGGTGAGGGCATCGCGGCCGTGGCCACGGCGCTGCTCGTGCCACTAGCCTGATCCACATGGCGATCACCCTCAGCGCGGCGACGCGTGCCCTGGTCGACGGCAGGAACTACGCCACGCTGGCCACACTCAACCGGGACGGCAGCCCGCACACGGCGGTGATGTGGATCGCCCGGGACGGCGACGACCTGCTCTTCTCCACCCTCCGCGACCGGGCCAAGGAACGCAACCTCCGGCGTGACCCGCGGGCTAGCGTGAGCGTGTGGGACACCGCCGACCCGGAGGTGTACGCGGAGATCCGCGGCACCGTGACGATCACCGAGGACACCGGCCGCGTGCTGGCGAACGCCCTCTCGCACAAGTACTACGGCGGGGACTTCCCGGCCGACGCGCCCGGCCGGGTGCGCGTGGTGCTCCGACTGACCCCGACGAAGGTCACCGGCAACGCCGCCTAGCCCCGAGCCGTCGTGCACGGCACCAAGTCCGGCAAGCCCACCTGGACCACCACGCGAGGTCGACCTCCCAGGCGACCTCGCCCGCCGTCTGCGGAGCAGCGGCAATTAAGCACGGTGAGCCTGCTCTCGGTTCTCCTGCTTCCCGAGACCTCCGATGTCCGGACCACGTACCGTGCGCTCCGTGACGATCCGCGCCGTGCTCTTCGACTTCTCCGGCACCCTGTTCCGCTTGGAGCACGACTCGCTGGCCGCCCACGCCGAGTTGATGCGCGCGCTCACCGCACCCGTCGGCGTGGCGGACGGGCTGGACATCGATCCCGCACAGTGGGAACGCCGCGACCTCGACCCGGACGCGCACCGCGAGATGCACCTCGCCGTTCTCGCGAAGGCGGGCGCGAAGGACCCGGCGCGGTTCTACGCGGACCTGTGCAGCCCGCCGTTCTGGCAGGCCTACCCGGACACCGCGCAAGCGCTTGGCACCGAGCTGCCCACCGCGGTCGTCAGCAACATCGCCTGGGACATCCGGACCGTTTTCGCACGTCACGGCGTCGAGAACCGGGTGGACGAGTACGTGCTCTCCTACCAGGAGGGCTTCATCAAGCCGGACCCGAAGCTCTTCCGCATCGCCTGCGACCGGCTGGGCGTGCACCCCAGCGAGGCGCTGATGATCGGCGACAGCCTCGAAGCGGACGGCGGCGCGGCGGCGATCGGGTGCGCGGTGGAGATCGTGGAACCGCACCCCACCGGCAGTAGGCCGGATGCTCTGCTGCAGGTGCTCCGTAAGCACATTTGACCGGGCGATTCAACCCCGGCTGGTCATCGCCCGTACCATCTTCACGTGAGCCTCCACCTATTCGACACCGCGACCCGGTCCATGCGGGAGTTCGTCCCGCAGGTCAGCGGAACGGCGTCGATCTACGTCTGTGGGGCCACCGTGCAGGGCGTTCCGCACATCGGGCACGTGCGCAGCGGCCTCAACTTCGACGTGCTGCGCCGCTGGCTGGGCCGTGACGGCTCGACCGTGCACCTGGTGCGCAACGTCACCGACATCGACGACAAGATCCTCACCAAGGCCGCTGAGCACAACGCCGAGTGGTGGGAGTGGGCGTACCAGCACGAGCGGGCGTTCGACGACGCCTACGACGCGCTGGGCTGCCTGCCCGCCTCGTACTCGCCGCGCGCGACGGGGCACGTCACGCAGATGGTCGAGCTGATGGACCGGCTGATCGAGAAGGGCCACGCCTACGCGTCCGGCGGTGACGTGTACTTCTCGGTGACGTCGTTCCCCGAGTACGGCGCGTTGTCCGGGCAGAAGCTGGACGAGGTGCACCAGGGCGAGTCCGCCGCGACCGGCAAGCGCGACCCGCGCGACTTCACGCTGTGGAAGGCCGCGAAGCCGGGCGAGCCGTCGTGGCCGACGCCGTGGGGTCCGGGCCGTCCGGGCTGGCACCTGGAGTGCTCGGCGATGGCGACCGCGTACCTGGGCGGCACGTTCGACGTCCACGGCGGCGGCATCGACCTGATCTTCCCGCACCACGAGAACGAGCAGGCGCAGTCGCGGGCCGCGGGCGACGGGTTCGCCCGGTACTGGATGCACAACGCCTGGGTGACCATGGGCGGCGAGAAGATGGCCAAGTCGCTCGGCAACACGGTGTCCATCCCGGCGATGCTGGAGCAGGTGCGGGCGCCGGAGCTGCGGTACTACCTGGTGGGGCCGCACTACCGGTCGCACATCGAGTACTCGCCCGAGGCGTTGGACGAGTCGGTGTCCGCGTACCGGCGGATCGAGTCGTTCCTGCGGCGCGTGGTCGAGCGGACCGGGGCCGTCGGTGCGGACGGCGAGCTGTCGCCCGCGTTCGTGGCGTCGATGGACGACGACATGGGCACGCCCGGCGCGTTGGCCGCGATCCACAAGCGGTTGCGCGAGGGCAACACGGCGCTGGAGTCCGGTGACGACCTGGGCGCGCGTGCCGCCGCCGAGTCGGTGCGGGCGATGACCGACGTGCTCGGCTTGGACCCGCTGTCACCGCGGTGGCACGACGCCTCGGCGGGTGGTGGCGCGGGCAGACGCGCGCTGGGCGTGCTGGTGGATCGGCTGCTGGAAGAGCGGTCGCAGGCCCGCAAGGACCGGGACTTCGCGCGCGCGGACGCGCTGCGCGATCACCTGCTCCTGGCCGGTATCGCCGTCGAGGACACCCCCGACGGTCCGTTGTGGACTTTGAAGGACGACTGAGCTCGTGGCTGGTAACTCCAAGCGCCGGGGCGCCATGCGCAACCCCGGCTCCAAGAAGGGCGCGGTCGTCGGTTCCGGCGGGCAGAAGCCGAAGGGCCTGCACGGCAAGGGCCCGACGCCCAAGGCGGTCGAACGACCCAACCACCCCGCGTACAAGCGGGCCACCGCGGCGGCGAAGGTCGACCAGGCCCGGACGCAGCGGCGCAAGGCCGCCGAGAACGGGCCGGAGACCGTGGCCGGGCGCAACCCGGTGGTCGAGTGCCTGCGGGCCGGGATCCCGGCGACGGCGCTGTACGTGGCTTTGGGCATCGACGCGGACGACCGGGTCGCCGAGGCCGTTCAGTTGGCCGCGACCCGTGGCATCTCGGTGCTGGAGGTGCAGCGCGGTGAGCTGGACCGGATCACCGGCGGCGCGATGCACCAGGGGCTCGGGCTCCAGGTGCCGCCGTACGAGTACGCCGAGCCGCGTGACCTGCTGAAGATCGCGAACCAGTCCGGGATGCCGCCGTTGCTGGTGGCGTTGGACGGGGTGACGGACCCGCGCAACCTGGGCGCCGTGGTGCGGTCGGCGGCGGCGTTCGGGGCGCACGGGGTCGTGCTGCCGCAGCGCCGTTCGGCGGGTATCACCGCGGTGGCGTGGCGGACGAGTGCCGGCACGGCGGCGCGGATGCCGATCGCGGTGGCGACGAACCTGACCCGGCAGCTCAAGGAGTGGGCCGAGGCCGGGCTGATGATCATCGGTCTGGACGCGGACGGCGACGTCGACGTGGACGGCCTCGACCTGGCCACCGGCCCGCTGGTCGTGGTCGTCGGCTCCGAGGGCCGGGGCCTGTCGCGCCTGGTCAAGGAGACGTGCGACCAGACCGTCTCGATCCCGATGGCCGCCGGCGTGGAGTCGCTGAACGCCTCCGTCGCCGCCGGTGTCGTCCTGGCCGAGATCGCCCGCCGACGCCGCCAAGACATCCGCGGCTGACCCACCCCGAACGCACAACACACCCGTCCTGAACGCAGGACACACCGCGGAGCGTGTGTCCTGCGTTCGCGGGGGTGGGGGCTGCGTTCGTGGGGGTGCGCGGTGTGAGGTGGGTCGGTTTGTGGAGCGAACGGCTCCGGGGCGCGTGAGCGGCGGATAAGGTCTGCGGCGATGTCTTTCGCCAGCCCGTTGTTCCTGTGGTTCTTCCTGCCGGTCGTGCTCGCGACCGTCCTCGTCACGCCCAGGAACTGGCGCAACGGCGTGGTCGCGGTGGCGAGCCTGCTGTTCTACGTGTCCGGCGCGGGCGGGACGACGTTGCTGCTGCTCGCCTGCATGGTGGTCAACTTCCTGGCCGGGCGGCGGCTGGAGCCGGGCTCGCCGGGCGACCGGCGCCTGGTCCTGGTCGGCGCGATCGCGGTCGACCTAGGCGTCCTGATCATCTGGAAGTACGCCGGGTTCGCCACCGCCCAGCTGCACGACATCGCGTCCGTCGTCGGCGCCGACCTGCCGGTGCTCGAACTCGCGCTGCCGATCGGCATCTCCTTCTACACGTTCCACCACATCTCCTACGTGGTCGACGTGTACCGGGGCGAGCGCCCGGCCCTGCGCGAGCCGGTCGCGTTCGTCACCTACATCGCGATGTTCCCGCAGCTCGTCGCCGGCCCGATCGTGCGCTACCGGGAGATCGCCGACCAGCTGCCGCAGCCGCGCATGCACCGCTTGGACGACATCGCGGCCGGTTTCCCCCGGTTCGCCCTCGGCCTGTGCAAGAAGGTGATCATCGCCGACTCGCTCGCGCCGATGGTCGACGCCTGCTTCGCCACCCCGGCCGACGAGATGACCACGGCCGTCGCCTGGCTGGGCGCGGTCGGCTACACGCTCCAGCTGTACTTCGACTTCTCCGGCTACTCGGACATGGCCATCGGCCTCGGCCGCATGCTCGGCTTCCGGCTGCCGGAGAACTTCGCCCGCCCGTACTCGTCGGTCACGATCACCGAGTTCTGGCGCCGCTGGCACATGTCGCTGTCCCGCTGGTTCCGCGATTACGTCTATATCCCACTGGGCGGGAACCGCGGCGGTGTGGTTCAGACCTATCGCAACCTGACGATCGTTTTCGTGCTCACCGGTTTCTGGCACGGCGCCAACTGGACGTTCCTCGTGTGGGGTTTGTTCCACGGCGGCCTGCTCGTCCTGGAGCGCCGATTCGGGTGGGATTCGGCGCCCGTCACTACGCGTGCCCGAATTGCGCGGCGGGCCCTCACGATGTTGCTGGTGGTAATCGGCTGGGTGTTCTTCCGGTCCGCCGATCTAGGTACAGCGTTCACAATCATCGGGCACTTGCTGTTGCCGGATCTCAGCGGACTGACTGAAGCGGTCGCGGCCGCGGCGACCAATCAGCGCATTGTGCTGCTGCTGCTCGCGCTGGCGATTGTGGCGCTGCCCGACCACCCCGTGACCGGCCCCTACCTGGAGTCTTCCCGCGACAAGGTGGCCACCGCGGCCAGGGTCTCGCTGATGACGGTCGGCGTTGGCTACGCGGCGATCCTGGTCGCCAGCGGCACGTTCAGCCCGTTCCTCTACTACCAGTTCTGAAGATCGACAACTCTGTGTTTGTTCAACAATTACGCACCCAACCGTCGCGGTCGGCTCGGCGGCCCGCAGGAACGTGCTGACCCGGTCGGACCATCGACCTCAGACCCAATCGCGACCGCGGTCGACGTAGGGTAGGCGAGGATTGCTCACGCCGGGTCACCTACGGTCAACTGTGAAGAATAAGGAGCTGATTTTTCGCCATTGTAACTACTTTAGGTAACCGACCTGCTCCGTTCAGGTACACACTGTGGTAGGACTAGAGATTGCACATCCGGCAGCTTCTACCGTGCTAACCGAGGGAATTGTTACTTCGGGTGGGGGTAACGTGACTCACTCATCGGGGCCGAGCAACCTGGGGGAGTCGTGACTTCCGGGGGGACCATCCGCGCGCTCGTGGGCAACCGCGAGTTCCGCGGCATGTGGATCGGCTCGACGGTGTCGACTTTCGGCGACCAGCTCGCCGCGGTCGCGTTGTCGCTGTTGGTGTTCGAACGCACCCACTCCCCCGCCTGGACCGCCCTCACCTGGTCGTTGACGCTGTTCCCGTCGCTGATCTCCGGGCCGATGCTCGGTTGGATCGCGGACCGGTTCCCCCGTCGCACGGTGATGGTGTGCTGCGCGTGGCTCCAGGCCGTCCTGGTCGGCCTCATGGCCGTGCCCGGGATGCCGCTGTGGATCATGCTGGTGCTGCTGGTCGTCGTCCTGATGATCTCGTCGCCGTTCCTGGCGGCCCAGGAGGCGAGCCTGCCCCACGTGCTGCCGGAGAAGCGCTACGACGACGGCGTGGCGCTGTTCGGCACGTCCGTGGATGTCGCCCAGATGGCTGGTTTGGCCGCCGCGGGGTTCCTCGTCCACGGCGCCGGCGCCAACGTCGCGCTCGTGATCGACGCGGCGACGTTCGTGTGGGTCGCGGTCCTGGTCCAGCTCTCCGTCCGGCACCGGCCGGCCGCCGATCCGCTCGGTGCGCGTCGCGACCCCGAGGGCCCGCAGGGAGCCCTGACGCTCCTGCTCACCGAACCCAGGCTGCGCAGCCTGCTGGGCATCCGCCTGCTCGCCGGCCTGGCCATGGTTCCCGAGGGGCTTGCCGTGCCCCTGGCGGCGAGTCTGGACGCGGTGTGGGCGGTCGGCCTGATCCTGGCCATCGAGCCCGCGGCCAACGTCCTGGGCGTGGCCGTGCTCTTCCGGGTGGTGCGCGACCCCGCCAAGCGCGAGCGGCTCATCGGTCCACTCGCCATACTGTCCTTGGCGCCCCTGGTCATGTTCGCGTTGAACCCCAACCTGACCTGGACCATCGCACTGCTGGTCATCGCGGGTATGGCGGGCGCGTACCACACGCCGGCGCGTTCGGCGTGGATGCGAATCCTGCCCGACGCCTACCGCGGTCGGGCCTACGGGATCGCGCGCACGGCGCTGCGTTCGAGCCAGGGCGGCGGGATGGCCCTGGCGGGCGTGGTGGCGCACGCGATCGGCTCGGTGACCGCGACACTCGCGGGCGCGGGAGGCATCGGATTGCTCCTCGCGGCGCAGGCCACCGTAGCCTGGAACCGGTCGCGGACCAGGACGGACCCGAACGCGGTGACCACATGAAACGGACTCATCATGAATGACGATTCCCATGACGTAGCGTTCGTGCGCACTCCGCGAGGGCGTGCGCACTCACAGTGAAGATTCTCGAGGCGGGCTCTGGGGTAACGATGAGGTCACCACTCGCGGTTACGCATGGCAGATGCTCCTCTACGCGCGTGGGTACCGACTGGGTCCGTAAGGCCGGCGCAGCGCCGGCGTGGTGCCGCGCGGCGGCGGCATGAGTGTAGGGGGACGTGGTGAAGAACAGTTTGCCTGACCACGAGCCATCCGCGACAGTCGTCCAGAGGCACCAGATCCGCAGGTGGGATCTCTGGTCGCTGCGCCGCACCGCGATCGCCTACATCCTTTCGGTCGAGGCGGCTGTGGCAATTGCCGCCATTGGGCTGCTGACTACTGTCGGTTCTACAACGGGCACGGAATGGCTTCGGTTCACCGCCTTGGTGCTGGCGATCACCGTTCACCTCACGATCGTCCGGCGCGCCGAGGAATCCCGGCGTGACGAATCCGCCGGCCCGTACTTCGACCTGACTTCGGTGTGGACTTTCGCCGCCGCGATCGCGCTCCCGGGCAGCCTCGCCGTGTTGGTGGCCGTCTGGTTGCGGATCGTGATCTGGCCGATCGCGCGGCGGCAGCCGTACCGCTTCATCTTCACGTCCGCCCACATCGTGGCGAGCACGCTCCTCGCGGGCGGCGCCGTGCACCTGTCGGGCTTCTCCCTGGCGGCGTCCGGCAGCGTGCTGACCGACCTCGGCCTGCTCGCGGTGCTGGTCGGCGTCGCGGCGCTGTACTGGTTCGTCCAGGTGCTCCTGATGACCATCGCGATGAAGATCGTCAACCCGGCCACCCGGTTCGCCGACTCGCTCGGCTCGCGCAACGACAACATGCTGGAGATGACCACGCTGGGCGTCGGTGCGATGCTCGGCATGCTGATCGCGACGCACTGGGTGGCACCGTTCGTGCTGGTCGTGCCGGTGATCCTGGTGAACGCCCTGCTGCACCGCGCGTCGGAGCGCCAGGCCCACCTCGAACGGCTCATCGCCGAGCAGCACCAGGCGCACCTGCAGCTGACGAAGGACGCCCACACCGACTACCGGACCGGCCTGTTCAACACCAACGGCCTGAACGAGTACGGCGGCAGGCTCACCGACCGGTGCCGGCACGAGGGCAGGCCGGTGACCGTGCTGGCGATCGACCTGGACCACTTCAAGCGGATCAACGACACGTGGGGCCACCCGGCGGGCAACGCCGTGCTGGCCGAGGTCGGCCGGATACTGCGGGAGAAGCTGCGTCCCGGTGACGTCGCGGGCCGTGACGGCGGCGAGGAGTTCGTCGTGGTGCTCGCCGACACGGGTCTGGCGCAGGGCACGGCCATCGCGGAACGGGTGCGCGAGGCGATCGGTGAGATGTCCGTGGTGACCACCGACAAGCACCGCAACACGGTGACCCTGCGCGGTCGGAACCTGCCGTTGACGCCGGAGGGGCCGGAGGTGCGCGCCATCTCGGCGTCCATCGGCGTGGCCGTGCTGCCGGAAAACGGCGAGTGCCTGACCGACGCCCAGCACTGCGCCGACGCGGCGCTCTACGCGGCCAAGGAGAACGGCCGCAACCAGGTGCGGGTCGCTGCGGGCGAGATCCGACTGCTGCCCGCACCGCGGGTGGACCCGTCGCTGGACGAGTCCGTCGAGCAGGGGACGGCCAGGGCCACGCGGTCCGCCTAAGTGGACACGCGCTAAGTGGGCACGCGCACGACAGCCACGAGCACGACAGCCACGCGTGCGGCACGCACGAGCACGACAGCTGCGGGAAGAACGACGGTCGCGGGCACGGCCTGATCCGCCACCGCGACCGCGGTGGATCCCCGGCGTCATCGTGCGTCGCATGGCACCTGCTTCCGCGCGGCCCGCAGCCGGGCCGGTGCCCCCTTGCGACGCGTGTACCCGCTCGCAGCCGATCCCAAACGTGTTACTGGACTCTTTCCCGCTTGCCGCTCATCAGCCGGCAGACCAGGTAGATGAAGAACGACACGGCGGTGACGAACGCGCTCACCGGCATACCGGGCGCGAGCGACAGCAGCATCCCGCCCAGCACGGACACCTCGGCGAACACCACGGCCAGCACGGTGGCCTTCAGCGGGCTCGCGGTGACCCGGCTCGCCGCCGCCGCGGGCGTGATCATCAGCGACAGCACGAGCAGCGCGCCGACGAGCTGCACGCTCAACGCCGTCGCCACGCCCACCAGCACCGCGAACACCACCGACAGCGTGCGCACCGGCACGCCGCGCGCCACGGCCACCGCCGCGTCCACGCTGGCGAAGTGCAACGGCCGGTAGATGAACGCCAGCACCGCCAGCACGGCGACCGAGGAGCCGATCAGCAGCCACAGGTCGGTCGACCCGACGCTCACCACCTGGCCGGTGAGCAGGCCGAACTTGTTCGCCGCCCGTCCCTTGTAGAGGGCGAGGAACAGCACGCCGAGACCGAGGCCGAACGCGAGGATCGCGCCGATCACCGAGTCCCGGTCCGAATCACGCCTGCTCAGCAGCCCCAGCAGCAGGGCCGCGATGACGGAGCCCGCCAGCGCGCCGTACCCGACGCCGATCCCGATCAGCAGGGCCGCCGCGCCGCCGGTGAACGCCAACTCGCTCGTGCCGTGCACGGCGAACGCCATCTTGCGGGTCACGACCAGCGGGCCGAGCAGCCCGGCCACCAGCCCGAGCACGGCACCCGCGATGAGCATCGGCTGGACGTAGCCCAGCAGCTCGACGGTGAGCCGGAAGTCGAAGAAGTTCTCCATCAACCCTCATCCGCCACGTGGTGCGGCTCGTCCTCGCACACGTGCTGCGCGCCGACCACGTGGATCTGGTCGCGCACCCGGACCACCTCGACGTTCGTGCGGTACAGCTCGGTCAGCGTCCGCGAGGTCATCACCTCGGCGGGCGGGCCGATCCGGAACCGACCGTCCACCAGGTACAGCACCCGGTCGACCAGCGGCAGGATCGGGTTGATCTCGTGCGTCACGAACAGCACGGCCGTGTCCGCGGTGCGGCGGCGGGCGTCGATCAGATCGCTCACGACGCGCTGGTTCGCGAGGTCCAGCGAGAGCAGCGGCTCGTCGCACAGCAGCACCTCGGGGTCGCCGACCAGGGCCTGCGCCACCCGCAGCCGCTGCTGCTCGCCGCCGGAGAGCAGGCCGATCGGCTCGTCCGCGTACCTCATCGCGCCGACGGACTCCAGCGCCGCGTCCACCTTGCCCCGGCGTTCGCGCCGGTTCCGCCAGCCGACGCCCCAGCCGTGGCCGTCCAGGCCGAAGCCGACGAGGTCCCGGCCGCGCAGGGTGAGGCTGACGTCGATCGCCCGCTGCTGCGGGATGTAGCCGATGCGCCGGTTGCCGCCGGCGACGTGCACGGTGCCGGCGGACAGCGGCTGCAGGCCGAGCAGGACCCGGATGAGGCTGGTCTTGCCCGAGCCGTTGGGTCCGAGCACGGCCACGAACTCACCGGGGGCGACGTCCAGGTCGAGCCCGTCCCACAGCACGCGGTCGCCGTAGGACAGCCGCGCGCCGCGCAACGCGACCGCGGCGCGCGTCGACCTGTCCGTCACCTGGGCCGTCTTGCCCCAAACGGTCATACGCCGAGCGCCCCCACCAGCGAGTCGACCTGCTTCGTCATCCAGTCAAGGTAACCCGTGACGCCCTCGGGCAGCGTCTCGGTCACCTCGGCGATCGGCACGCCCGCCGTCTTGGCCTGGTCGACGACCTGCTTGGTGCCCGCGTTCTCGGTCTGCACGTTGTTGACCAGCGCGGTGATCTGCTTCTCCCCGATCAGCCGGGTGACGTCGGCGAGCGCGGCGGCGGGGATGTCCGTCTCGTTCTCCACGGCCTCGCTGAACGACTCGGGGGTGACGTCCTCGACGCCCGCGGTGTCGAGCAGGTAGTGCGCCACCGGCTCGGTCGCGACGACCTTCTTGCCCGCGCCCTTGCCCTCGACGCGCTGCTCCAGCTCGGTCAGCTTGGTGCCGAAGTCCTTGGCGTTGGTCTCGAACGTCGCCTTCTTGTCCGGCGCGATCGCGCCGAGGTCGGCGGCGGCCTGGTCGGCGACCTTGCGGACGGTCTCGAAGTCGTACCAGACGTGCTCGTTGACCGCGTGGTCGTGGGCCTCTTCGCCGGTGGGCTCGGGCTCGCCGCTGGTCTCCGGCTCCTCCTCGGCGGCCTTGCCGGAGACCGCGAACGTCTCGATCTTCTTGGCGGTCCCGCCCTCGCCGACCAGGGTGGAGAAGAAGTCGTCGTAGCCGCCGCCGTTGAAGATGACGAGCTTCGCGTCGCGCACCGCGGCCACGTCGGCGGGCTTGCTCTCGTAGGAGTGCGGGTCGCCGGACGGGTCGTTGATGATCGAGGTGACCTCGACGTCGTCACCGCCGACGGCCTTGACCACGCTGCCCCAGACGTTGGTGGAGGCCACGACCTTGATCGTGCCGCTGCCGCTCGCGGCGGGGGTGTCCTGAGCGCCGCAGGCGGTGAGGGCGACGGCGGTCGCGGCGGCCACCGCGCCGAGCAACACGTTGCGGACGGTCATCAGAGCACTCCTCGACAGGCGGATGGACAGGCAATGGAAACCGTTGTCGAGTGCAGCTTAGAACGCTCAGCCACCGCTCTGTCCACCGAAGGGGTGTTCCGCACGCCACAGGGGCCGCCTCCGTCGGAACGGAAGCGGCCCCTGTGGGTGGTTCGGGTCAGTCGGTCAGGCGGTAGCCCGACTCCGGGTGGAACAGGTGGACCTCGGTGGCGTCGCGCACGGCGATCTTCACCGTCTGGCCCAGGGTGGGCGGCGTGCGGCCGTCCACGCGGACCACGAACCGCTCGGGCACGTCGCCGATGCGGACCGAGCCGTGCATGAGCGCGTCCGCGCCCAGCTCCTCGACCAGCTCGACGGTCATGTCCATGCCCTGCTCGGAGGAGCTGACCAGCGCCAGCGACTCGGGCCGGATGCCGAACGTCACCTCGGACAGGCCCTCCGCGGTCGCCTTGTCCATCGCGCTGCGCTCCAGCGGCACCACGATGCCGTCGAGCTTCGCGCCCTCCGACGTCAGCGGCACGGTCTTGAGGTTCATCGCGGGCGAGCCCATGAACCCGGCGACGAACGCGTTGGCCGGCTTGTCGTACAGCGCGCGCGGGGTGTCGCACTGCTGGAGCAGGCCGTCCTTGAGCACGGCGACCCGGTGGCCCATGGTCATGGCCTCGACCTGGTCGTGCGTGACGTAGATCGTGGTGGTGCCGAGGCGCGCCTGGAGGGCGGCGATGTTCGCGCGGGTCTCCACGCGCAGCTTCGCGTCCAGGTTGGACAGCGGCTCGTCCATGAGGAACACACTCGGTTCGCGCACGATGGCGCGACCCATCGCGACACGCTGCCGCTGACCGCCGGACAGGGCCTTCGGCTTGCGGTCCAGGTACTTGCCCAGGTCGAGCATCTTGGCCGCCTCGGCGACCTTCTCCTTGATCTCGGCCTTGTTGACGCCGCGCAGCTTGAGCGCGAAGCCCATGTTCTCCGCGACCGTCATGTGCGGGTAGAGCGCGTAGGACTGGAACACCATCGCGATGTCACGGCCCTTGGGCGGAACGTTGGTGACGTCCTTGCCGCCGATGTGGATGGCGCCCTCGTCCACGTCCTCCAGACCCGCGAGCATCCGCAGCGCGGTGGACTTGCCGGAGCCGGACGGACCGACCAGTACCAGGAACTCGCCGTCGGTGACATCCAACGACAGCTCGTCGACCGCGCGGACCGGCGGGTTGCCGGAGAAGATCCGCGAAGCCTTGACGTAGGAGACCTCAGCCATGCGAACGCACCTTTCACTACCCGAGCTTTGCCGCAACGCTAGGGATTGCAAGCGCTTACGGGAACGGGTGAATTGGTCTAGTTCCGCATCGGTTCAGCGGGTCTGGTACTCCTGAGGCATGGCCACCGACCTCGTGCTCGTCCGCCACGCGAGCTCCGTCATCCCCACGCCGGACGGCCCGGACGAGATGACCAGGCCGTTGACGGACGAGGGGTTGGCGCAGGCCCGCGACCTGGTCGACGTCCTACGGGTCCTCGGTCCCACCGCGGTCCTGTCCAGCCCCTACCTGCGGGCAGTGCAGACGGTCAGCCCCACCGCCGAAGCGCTCGGCCTGACCGTCGACACCCGGTGGGACCTGCGGGAATGGGACTCCGGAATCGCGCCGACGCCCGATTACGTCCGGCACTTCGCACACAGCTGGGACAACCCCGACGAGGCCCGTCCAGGCGGCGAGAGCATGGCGCGGTTGAGCGCACGCGTGGCGCGGGTGTTGGCGGAAGTGGCCGAGGAGCACGACGGCGGCGTGGTGCTGATCGGCACGCACGGCACCTTCGCCGCCCGCGCCCTCCTCGCGGCGGGCCACGCCGTCGACTGGCCGTTCCTGAAGAACATGCCAATGCCGGCGATCTACCGGATGCGGTGGCGGGACGGCCGCCCCACCACCGCCCACGGCCCCGGCCTACCCCGCGAAGTGACCGCGGCGGACCTCATCGAGCAGCACAAGCGCCCACCTCAGCCCTTCACCGCGCCTGACGACAGGCCGGTCACCAGGAACCGCTGCACCAGGTAGAACACGACGATCGCGGGGATCGCGACCAGGATCGACGCCGCCGCCAGGTGGCCCCACTCGGTCCGGTTCTGCTGGACGAACACCTGCAGGCCGACCGCCAGCGTCTTCGACTCGTCCGCCGCCGACAGGAACGCCGACGCGAACGCCACCTCGCCCCAAGCGGTCAGGAAGGCGTAGAACGCGGTCACGGCCAGACCCGGCCGGGCCAGCGGCAGCACCAGGCGCCAGAACACGCCGATCGGTGACAGGCCGTCCACCCGCCCGGCCTCGTCGATGTCGGTGGGGATGGTGTCGAAGTAGCCCTTCAGCATGTACGTGCAGAACGGCACGGCGGTCGTGCAGTACACCAGCACCAGGCCAAGGGACGTGCCCTGCAGGCCCAGATCCAGCAGGATGTTGTACAGCGGCACGATCAGCACCGCGAACGGGAACATCTGCACGACCAGGAACGACAGCATCAGCGACCGCTTGCCCGGGAACCGGAACCGCGACGCCGCGTACCCCGTCGTGGCGGACAGGAACACCGCCAGCACCGTGGTCATCAGCGCGATCAGCACCGAGTTGCCGAACCACGCCAGGAAGTCGCCCTTCTCCCCGGACAGGATCCGCACGTAGTTGTCCACGCTGGAGTCGTTGACCAGCTTCGGCGTGGTCTCCACGGCCTTCGCGTCCGGCTTGAACGACGTCACCAGCACCCAGAACACCGGGAACACCGCGATCAGCGACGCCACGACCAGAGCGCCGTGCAGCCCGACGCTCGCGAGCACCGACCGTTCCGACCGCTTGAGCCCGCGGGCAGGCTGGACCGCCTGCAACGAAGCGGCTTCGACCGACATCACCACACCTCGCCTTGCTTGCGCAGCGCACGCCGGTACACGCCCGCGAACACGAGCAGCACGGACAGGATCAGCACGCCGTAGGTCGACGCCACCGCGAAGTCGCGGGACGCGCCGGAGAAGAACCGCTCGAACGCGTAGGTCACCAGGATCCGGGTGTTCGGGTTCGGCCCGGTGATCAGGTAGATGATCGCGAACATGTTGAACGTCCAGATGATGCCCAGCAGCACCACCGTGCTGGACACCGACCGCAGGCCGGGCAGCGTCACGTCCCGGAACCGCTGCCACGCCGAAGCGCCGTCCACCTCGGCCGCCTCGTAGAGGTCACCGGGGATCGACTGCAGGCCGCCGAGCAGCGCCACCATCATGAACGGCACGCCGAGCCACACGTTCACGATGACCACCGCGACCAGCGCCCAGTCGGACTGGCCCAGCCACACCGGGTCGGGCAGGCCGAGGAAGCGCAGGAACTGGTTGATGATCCCGTACTGCGCGTTGAACATGTACTTCCACGCGAACGCGCTGATGAACGCGGGCACGGCCCACGGCAGGATCAGCAGCACCCGGTACACCGCCCGGCCGCGCACCTGCCGGTTGAGCAGCAGGGCCAGCGCCAGGCCGATCGTGTAGTGGAAGAACACGCAGCCGAACGTCCAGACCAGCGTGCGCACCAACGTCGACCAGAACGCGCCGTAGCTGGCGTCGCCGGAGAGCACCTTCAGGTAGTTGTCCAGGCCAACGGAGACGTAGGTCGCCGGCCGATCCAGGATCGGGTTGGCGATGTTGCCCTCGTTGATGTTGGTGAAGGTGAAGAACACACCCTGGGCGAGCGGGAACAGCACCAACACCGCGATGACCACCACGACCGGCAGCACCATCGCGTACGCGTACCAGTGCCGGTCCAGGAACCTGCGCACCGAAGTCTCCCTTCGAGCGGTCCTCGCGGGGGCCTCTCCTCCGAGAGACCCCCGCGAGGGCACGGTCAGCCGACGGTGTACTCGGGGACGACGGTGTCCTTGTAGGCCTTGGCGACCTCGTCCAGCGCCGTCTTGGCGTCCTTCTTGCCGGCCAGCACGTCCGCGTAGGCGATCTTCAGCGGGTCGAACAGCTGGCCGCCCTCGGGGATCCACGCGCGCGGGTGGGCGGCGGTGACGACCGGCTCGAACGCGGAGACGACCGCGTTGGCCTTCACGTCCGCGTTCTCGTAGGCGGACTTGCGGGTGGGCAGCAGGCCCAGTTCCTTGGCGATCTGCACCTGCGACTCGACGCTGCTCATGCAGGCGATGAACTTGATCGACGAGTCCTTGGCCTTGGTGCCCTGGCGGATCACGTAGTCGTGGCCGCCGACCGGCGCGGAGCCCTTGCCGGCGGTGTCACCGGGGACGGGCGCGATGCCCAGGTTGGCGGGGTCGGCGAACGCGGCGCCCTTGAGGTAGTCGGCGACCGACCACGGGCCGTTGACGACCATGGCGACCTCGCCGGAGGTGAACGCGGCCTGCATGTTGTTGTAGGAGTTCGCCGGGTCCAGCGCGGTGGAGGCGGCCTTGGCGTCCAGCAGGCCCTTGGCGGTCTCCAGCGCCTTCACGTTCTCCGCCGAGTTGACCACGATCTTCTTCGCGTCGGCGTCGACCAGGTCGCCGCCCGCGCCGTAGATGAACGGCAGCGCGTAGTACGCGTCGTTGTTGATGAAGACGGTCTTCTCGCCGCCGAGCTTGGCCGCCGCGGCCTTCAGCTCGTCCCACGTCTTCGGCGGCTCGACACCCGCGTCGGCCAGCAGCTTCTTGTTGTAGAACAGCGCCAGCGAGTCGGTGACCTGGGGGACGCCGTACGACTTGCCGTCGTACTCGGTGGAGCCGAGCGGGGTCTCCAGGAAGTCGGCCGTGTCGGTGGCCAGCTCGGTGCCGGTCAGGTCGACGACGTAGCCGAGCTTGGCCAGCTGCGACACCCACGCGACCTCGGCGCGGAACACGTCCGGGCCCTGACCGCCCTGGGCGGCCGTCCGGTAGTTGTTGAGCGCCTGGTCGAAGGCGACGGTCTCGGTCTTGACCTTGTACCCGCCCTTGGTCGCGCAGTCCTGGGCGATCTTGGTGAACACCGGGCTCTCGTTCGGGCCGCTGGTGTCCCAGAAGGTGATCTCACCGGAGTCGCCGGACGCCGATCCGCCGTCGCCACCACCGCACGCGGTGAGGACTAGGGCGCCGACTGCCGCCACTGCGGTCACAAGGGTGGTACGTCGCATCGTTGCTGTCGTCCCTCCTGCGCCTCCACCGTGATGAAGGCTCTTGCAAGAACTTGCGAAATTGTTGACGCGGATTTCATCCCGCCGACCAGGGGCGGGTCAAGGGTCTTGACGTAACCAAGCCGTAACGGACGCGTCCGGTCGGCGGAAACCAAGGTGGGCGTTGCAAAAATTTGCCGCTGGCGGCAGGCTGCATTCACCCACTTCACGCAGTTGGACCGAGGAGGCACGGTTGTCCGGTCTGTCCGAGATCGCCAGGGCAGCCGGGGTGAGCATCTCGACGGTCAGCCGGGTGCTCAACCGCCGGGCGGGCGTAAACGACGAGACGCGCCAGCGCGTGCTCGGGGTGCTTGCGGAAATGCCTTACACCCCACGGGGGCTGGGCGCCCTCCAGCGGACCGGTGTGATCGGGCTGCTCGTGCCGGAGCTGTCCAACCCGGTGTTCCCGGCGTTCGCCGAGGCGCTGGAGGTGCGCGCCGCGCGGCTGGGCTACTCGTCGCTGCTGTGCAACACGCGTGCCACCGGCGCCGGCGCGATGGGCGAGGAGGAGTACGTGCGGATGCTCCTCGCGCGCGGTGTCGAGGGCATGGTGTTCGTGTCGCCGGAGATCACCAACGTCGAGGTGCCGCTCGGCCAGGCGCCGCGACCGTCGTACTACGCGAAGCTGCTGGCCGACGGCGTGCACATGGTGTTCCTCAACGGGGCGACGCCGTCGCTGGACGTGCCGGACGTGACCGTGGACGAGCAGCACGCGGGGTACGCGGCGACCAGGCACCTGGTGGAGTTGGGGCACCGGCGGATCGGGTTCGTGTCGGGTCCGGCGCGGTCGTTGCCGTCGCGGCTCAAGCGGGCCGGGTGGGCGGCGGCGTTGGAGGAGGACGGGTTGCCGGCGTCGTCCGACTTCGTGGCGCACGCGCCGTTCGGGCCGGAGGGCGGCGCGGAGGCGGTGTCGACGTTGCTGGACACGGTGCGGCCTTCGGCGGTGATCTGCTCGTCCGACCACATGGCGATCGGCGTGCTGCGGGAGGCGCACCGGCGCGGGCTGTCCGCGCCGGGCGACCTGTCGGTGGTGGGGTTCGACGACATCCCGCTGGCGTCCTATTGCTCGCCGTCGTTGACCACTTTGGCCCAGCCGATCGAAGAGATGGCGGCGGCGGCCGTGGACGAGTTGGTGCACCGGCTCGACCCCGATCGGCGGCGACGTCCGGCCGGCAATTACACGCGCGTTTTCCGACCCAGGCTGGTGGTGCGCGAGTCGTCCGCGCCACCCTCATTGGTTTAGACCATTGTACTTCAAGGTAACGTAGTCCTACCTGCACTGATGGCGATCCAGAGGGACGCCCGTCACCCCCACTTCTGTAATTGGTTCTGAACCGTTACGGTCACTTCATGGCGCGGTCGATGCATGTGCGACGCCCCGCGACGCTCGCCTCACTGGCGGCGGAGCTGGGTGTTTCCCGGACAACGGTGTCCAACGCGTACAACCGTCCCGACCAGCTCTCGCCAGAGCTGCGACGCCGGGTGTTGGAGACAGCTAGACGACTCGGGTACCCGGGGCCCGACCCGGTTGCCCGTTCACTGCGGACCAGGAAGGCCGGTGCGGTGGGCCTCCTGCTCACCGAGAACCTGTCCTACGCGTTCCGCGACCCGGCGGCGATCGGGTTCCTCGAAGGGTTGGCGCTCGCGTGCGAGGACGCCGGGACCGGGCTGCTGCTCGTGCCGGCGAACCCGGAGCGCGAGGACGTGGCGGCCGTGCACCGGGCGGGGGTGGACGGTTTCGTGGTGTATTCGGTGCCCGACGACGACCCGCACCTGGCCGCGGTGCTGGAACGGCCGGTGCCGACCGTCGTGTGCGACCAGCCCGACCTCGACAACGTCGACCGCGTCGGCATCGACGACCAGGCGGCCATGCACGCGTTGGCGCAGCACCTGATCTCGTTGGGGCACCGGCGGGTCGGCGTGGTGTGCATGAGGTTGGCGCGGGACCGGAACGACGATTTCGTGACGCCGGAACGTCAGCAGGCGGCGCACTTCCACGTGCAGCGGGCCCGGTTGGCGGGGCTGGCGCAGGCGTTCGCGTCGGTCGGCGTCGAGTGGGCCACCGTGCCGGTGGCGGAGCGGTTCGACCACACCATGGCGTCCGGCGCTTCGGCGGCGGCGCAGGTGCTGGAGCGCGACCCGCAGATCACGGCGCTGATCTGCACGTCGGACATACTGGCTCTCGGTGCTCTCGGCGAGGTCCAGCGGCGGGGCCTGCGCGTGCCGGCCGACATCACGGTCACCGGCTTCGACGGCATCCGCGAGGCCGAGCAGGCAGGCCTGACGACGGTGCGGCAGCCGGTCCTGGAAAAGGGCCGTGCGGCGGGCAAACTCCTCCTCGACTCGGCCGAGCGCACCCGTCCCCGAGCCGTGACCCTGTCCACCGAACTGGTCCTGGGCGCCACCGCCGCCTCCCCCCGCGGCACCGCCGAGGAACGCTGGTTCGGCCCGTGACCACGCACTGACCGCAAACGCCGAGCAGGGTCCCCGCCGTAAAGGGGGCCCCTGCTCGGCCAGGTGGCTGCGGTCATCGGCGGATGAACGCGCCCGGCCGAGGCTGCCGGGATCGTGGCGAACGATGCGGCGAACGTGAGTGAACGTGATGCTCGTCCGATTCTCTTGCCCGACATGCGGGACCCGGGTTCCAATCCCAGAGAACACGGGAGGTGCGCGATGACCGCGATCGATGAGCTGCTCCGCCGAAACGCCGAACTGGGCAACATCGTCCCCGGCGACCGTTCCTCACCACGTCCCTCGATGCACGTGACGATCCTGACCTGCATGGACTCGCGCATCCGGGTGTTCGAGATCTTCGGCCTCAAGCAGGGTGAGGCGCACGTGCTGCGCAACGCGGGCGGCGTCGTCACCGACGACATGATCCGTTCGCTGGCGCTGAGCCAGCGCAAGCTCGGCACCCGCGAGGTGCTGCTGGTGCACCACACCAACTGCGGCCTGGAACTGGTCACCGAGGACGCCTTCAAGGACGAGCTGGAGCAGGACTCCGGTATGCGGCCGACGTGGTCGGTCGAGGCGTTCCGCGAGGCCAAGGACAGCGTCCGCGGCTCGATGAACCGGGTCCGGCACAGCCCCTTCCTGCCGCACCGCGACAACGTGCGCGGGTTCGTCTACGACGTGCACACGGGTGAGCTGACCGAGGTGATCTGACCCGCGGCACGGTCGTGGGAGACTGGTCGGCGCTATGAGCCTGGACGCCGAGCTCCTCCTCGACTGGTTCGCCGACACCGCCCGTGACCTGCCCTGGCGACGGCCGGAGTGCACGGCGTGGGGTGTGCTGGTCAGCGAGATCATGTTGCAGCAGACCCCCGTCGCACGGGTCGAACCCGTCTGGCACGAGTGGCTGGCCCGGTGGCCGACGCCGTCGGCGATGGCGGAGGCGAGCCAGGGCGACGTCCTCCGCGCCTGGGGCAAGCTCGGCTACCCGCGCCGCGCGCTCCGCCTGCACGCCGCCGCGCAGGCCATCGCCGAGCAGCACGGCGACGTGGTCCCGCAGGACGTGGACACGTTGCTCGCCCTGCCGGGCATCGGCGCGTACACGGCACGGGCGGTCGCGGCGTTCGCCTACGGGCAGAAGTGCCCGGTCGTCGACACGAACGTCCGGCGGGTCGTGGCACGGGCCGTGCACGGCGCGGGTGACGCGGGCCCGCCGTCCACGACCAAGGACCTCCGGGACGTCGAGGTCCTCCTCCCCGACGAGCACGCCGCCGTCTACTCGGCCGCGTTGATGGAACTGGGCGCCCTCGTCTGCACGGCCCGCGCACCGAAGTGCGCCGACTGCCCGGTGTTCGACGCCTGCGCGTGGCAGCTCAACGGCCGCCCGGCGTACGACGGCCCGGTCAAAGCGGTGCAGAAGTTCGCGGGCACCGACCGCCAGGTGCGCGGCCTGCTGCTGGACGTGCTGCGCGGCACCAGCGAACCGGTGGCGAAGACCCGGCTCGACGTCGTCTGGTCGGACGCGGGCCAGCGGGACCGGTGCCTGCACTCGCTCCTCGTCGACGGCCTGGTCGAGCAGACGCAAGACGGCCTGTTCGCGCTGCCCGGGGAGCACTGACGTGCACGCGCTCGTGGTGTTCTTCGACGCGGAGGCGGACAACGCGGTGCGCGGCCTGTGGCGGCGGATCGGCGCGCGGTCCGAGCTGCCACCGCACCTGACCTACGCGGCGGCGGGCGCGATCGGGCCGAAGGTGCGCGCCGAGCTGCGCGAGGACCTGTCCCGGCTCTGGCTACCGGACGTGTGGCTGCACACGCTCAGCGCCACCGAGAACACCCTTCAGCTGGGCGCCGTCGTGGACAGCGAGCTGCTGGCCGTCCACTCGGCCGTGCACGACGTGCTCGCGGGCCGGGTGAAGCACCCGAACGCCCAGCACCTGCCGGGCAACTGGGTACCGCACTGCACGCTGTTCAACGGCGAGGACGCCGACGTGAAGACGGCCTTCGCCGAACTGCACCCGATCACGCCGATCCGCGCCAAGACCAGGGAGATGGCGATCGTGGACACTCAGACCGGCGCGATCGACCCGCTCAGGAACGCCTCCACCGCACCCCGGTAGACCTCCGGCGCCTCGTCGTGCACCACGTGCCCGGACTCGGGCACGACCAGGTGCCACGCCCCGGTCCGCCGCGCCACCTCGGCCATCTGCCCGGCCCGCAACCCGCCCCGCCCGGCCTCGATCACCAGCATCGGGCACCGGATTGCATCCACGAAGTCCCAGTACGCCCGCTCGCCCCACTCGGCGGCGATCTCGTACAGGTCGGGCAGCCGCGCGATGAGGTGCCAGCCGTCCTCCCGTTCCTCGAACATCTCCTCCACCCGCGGCACGTCCACCACCGACCGCACGTGCGCCAAGGACTGGAACGGCACCGGCCACGCGTCGAAGTACCACTTCCACTCGTCGATCGTGCGGCCCCGGTTGTCCGGCACCACGTCCTCGACCACGACCGCGCGCACGAGATCGGGCCGGGTCGCGGCGAGCGCCCACGCGTGCAGCCCGCCCATGGAGTGCCCGATCACCACCGCGGGCGCGAGGTCGAACCGCTCGATCACGGCCGCCGCGTCGGCGACGAAGTCCTCGGTCCGGAACGGTCCCCGCACCGGGTTGCGGCCGTGCCCGCGCGCGTCCGGCGCCACCACCCGGCCGTAGGGCTCGAGCCACCGCGCGACCGTCCACCACGTGCTCGCCCGGCTCATCAGGCCGTGGAGCAGCAGGATGCCCTGCCCGGATCCCCCGAACTCCGCAACACTCATGCGTGCATCATGTCGGCATGGCCATCAGCCCCAAGGCACGCCCGTACCTGCTCATCCTCACCCTGGTGCTGGTGGCCGCCGGGATCCTGGTGGCCAGACTGCCGCAGGACGAGCAGGCCGCGGCGCCCGCCACGACCGGCGCGACGACCCCGCCGGTGGTGAACGCCGAGGGCGGTGACGGCGCGGGTGACGCGTACTACCCGAAGGACGGCAACACCGGCTACGACGTCAGCGGCTACGACGTGTCGATCAGCTACGACCCGACGTCCAAGCGGCTGGACGGCGTCGCGAAGATCACCGCCAAGGCGACCGCCGACCTGTCCCGGTTCAACCTCGACCTGTACGAGCTGGAGGTCACCAGCGTCGACGTCGGCGGGACGAAGGCGGCGAGCTTCGAGCGGCAAGGCGACCACGAGCTGGTCGTCGTGCCCGGACGCGCGTTGCGCAACGGCGAGGAGTTCACCACCACGGTCGCCTACGGCGGGCAGCCGACCGTGGTGGAGGACCGGGCGCTCGGCCGCAGCGGGTGGCAGATCTCCACGACCGGCGGCGCGTTCGCGGCCGGCGAGCCGCACTCGGCCACCACCTGGTTCCCGGCCAACGACACCCCGCGCGACAAGGCGACGTTCTCGTTGACCGCGCGGGTCCCGGAGGGCTGGTCGGTGGTCTCCAACGGCGTCGAGCAGGGCTCGACCAGCGCGGACGGCTGGACGTCGTTCCGCTGGGCCGCCGAAGAACCGATGGCCACCTACCTGACCACGATCGCGATCGACAAGTGGACGATCGAGCGGTCCACCCTGCCCGACGGCACGCCGGTGGTGGACGCCTACGCGCCGGGCGCGCAGAACGGCCGCCAACACCAGGAGCGGCTGCCGGAGGTCCTCGCGTTCCTGTCCGAGAAGTTCGGGCCCTACCCGTTCGAATCGGCGGGCGGGATCTTCCTGGCCGACAACATCGGGTTCTCGCTGGAGACCCAGACCCGGCCGATCTACGCCGGGTGGGCCGATCTGGACACCGTCGTGCACGAGAACGCGCACCAGTGGTTCGGCGACTCGGTGACGGTGGAGAACTGGGCCGACATCTGCCTCAACGAGTGCTTCGCCAGCTACGCCCAGTGGCTGTGGGACGAGGCTCAGGGGAACGTCGACCTCGACAGCCTGTACCACGCCGAGATCGAGCGGACCGGCGACCGGGACACGTACTGGGGCCGCAAGCTCTACGACATGGGCCGCGGCAACGAGTTCCGCGGCGTCTACGACAAGGGCCAGCTCGCGCTGCACGCGTTGCGCCGCCAGGTCGGCGACCAGGCGTTCGACCAGGTCCTCAAGGGCTGGACGGCCAAGCACCGGGACGGCAACGCGTCGTGGCCGGAGTTCGAGGCGCACGTGGAGCAGGTCTCGGGGCAGGATCTGGACGCCTTCTTCGCCGCGTGGTTCCGGGGCGACGAGGTGCCCGCCGACGAATACCTGTACCCGGGCTCGCTGCGCCGTTAGCGCGGCCGTCCTGCGGTAACGTCGGGGTCATGGCGGTTGTGAAGATCAATGCGATCCACGTTCCCGACGGCTCGGGCCCGGAACTGGAGAAGCGGTTCGCCGCGCGGCTCGGCGCGGTCGACTCCGAGCCCGGTTTCCTCGGCTTCCAGCTCCTGCGGCCGGTCAAGGGTGACGACCGGTACTTCGTGGTGACGCAGTGGGAGACCGAGGAGGCCTTCCAGAACTGGATGGGCGGCCGGGCCAAGGAGGCGCACTCGGGCGAGCGGGCCAAGCCGGTGGGCACCGGTTCGGACCTGCTGGAGTTCGAGGTCGTGCTCAGCTCCCAGCCCAAGCGCTGACAATCAGGGGGTTGTCTGAGGGTCTCGACCGCGCGGCGGAGCTGATCGAGGGCGCCGACGCGCTGCTGGTGTGCGCGGGCGCCGGGATGGGCGTCGACTCCGGCCTGCCGGACTTCCGCGGCGCCACCGGCTTCTGGCAGGCGTACCCGCCGTACGAACGGCTGGGGCTGCGGTTCGAGGAACTGGCCGACCCGGTGCACTTCGTGGAGGACCCGACGCTCGCGTGGGGCTTCTACGGGCACCGGCTCGACCTGTACCGCCGCACCGTGCCGCACGACGGCTTCCGCGTGCTCCGGGACTGGGGCGCGCGGGTGTTCACGTCGAACGTGGACGGCCAGTTCCAGCGGGCCGGGTTCACCGACGTGGCCGAGGTGCACGGCTCGATCCACCACCTGCAGTGCGTGGAACCGTGCACGGACGACGTGTGGCCCGCCGACGACATCGCGGTGCACGTGGACCCGGAGTCGATGCGCGCGACCGGGTCGCTGCCGTCGTGCCGCAACTGCGGTGGCCTGGCCAGGCCGAACATCCTCATGTTCGGCGACTGGTCGTGGATCGCGGGACCGTCGCAGAAGGCGTTGGACGCGCTGGTGGAGTGGCGGCGCGCGCACCGGAACCTCGCCGTGATCGAAGTCGGCGCGGGTCTCGCGGTGCCGACCGTGCGCCGTCAGGCGGAGCTGGCCAGTGCCGCCTCGGGCGCGCTGATCAGGATCAACCCGCGTGAGCCGGAGGTCCGGCACGGGCGCGGGGTGTCGCTGCCCATGGGCGCGCTCGAAGCGATCACCGAGCTGGCACGACGAATCGGCTGACGACGGCCCGGTGGTCCGAGCCTGGGATGTCGACCACGGCGAACGTGTCCACCGGGCACCGGCTGTCCACCAGCACGTGGTCGATGGCCACCGGCGGCGGCCACAGCGCGCCGGACGGCCACGTCGGGTTCAGGCCTTCGCCGACCTGGTCGGCCGCGTCCACGTAACCGTCGTTGAGGAGCCGGCGCATGCCGACGTGGTCGAGGGTGGCGTTGAAATCGCCCGCCAGCACCCGCACCGGTCCGTTGATCTCCCGTTTCGGCAGGCCCGCCATGTCGCGCTGCCAGTTCTCCGGCCCGGCGGCGACCACCGGCGGCATCGGGTGCACGGACAGGATCTCCAGGTCGTCACCGGGCAGGTCGACCAGCGCGCCGGCCTGGCGCAACTTGCTGGGCGGCGTGAGCGTGCGCGGGAACAGCGGGTAGCGGGACGCGATACCGGAACCGGACCCGCCCGGTTCGTCCAGGAAGTGCCGGTACGGCAGCACCTTCCCGAGGCCGGCGCGTTCGAAATCGCGCACCATCGCGGGCGTCAGCTCCTGGAGGGCCAGCACGTCGACGTCGTGCGCCCTCACGGCCGCCACCACCGCCTCCGCCTCGGCCTTGCCGACCAGCAGGTTCGCCGCCATCACGGTGACGTCCTGGCCGACGCCCACCGGGCGTGAATCGGGGAACGCCCGCGGCGCGACGGCCGCCACCAGCACCACCGCGACCAACAACGTGACGAGGCCGACCACCCAACGTCTCAGGAGCAGCGCGAGCGCGCCCAACACGACCCCGGCCGCCGTGAAGTACGGCGTGAGGGCGGTCGTGGCGAGCATGTGCCGGCTGCCGTCGATCCCCAGCAGCCGGGTGCACGCGGCGAGAACGAACGCGATGGCCGCCACCACCAGCAGGAACGTCGTCCCGCCGCGCCTGGTGCGGCGTTCCTCGATGTCGACCACGACACCCAGTCTGCCCGAAACGGAGGTATCGCTGACGGCGTGCGCACGACCGCGTGCGCCCCGCACCGACCCCGGACACGCGAAGCGCCCCCCGGAGAACCGGGGGGCGCTTCGACTCGGGGTCGTTCAGCCGTCAGGCGTCAGGCGGACTCGGAGTCCGACTCGCCACCGGAGTCGCCACCTGCGGACGACGCGAGGTCGACCGGCGGAGCGTCCGGCACGCGGAGCGGCTTGGCCTCACCGCGGAACACGAAGTGCGCCTTGTCGTCGGCCTCGGACTCGCCGTCCCAGCCCGCGACGTCGGTGATGATGATCTGGCCGGGCTGGATCTCCCCGAACAGGATCTTCTCCGACAGCTGGTCCTCGATCTCCCGCTGGATCGTGCGACGCAGCGGCCGCGCGCCCAGCACCGGGTCGAACCCGCGCTTGGCCAGCAGCATCTTCGCGCGATCCGTGAGCTCGATCGCCATGTCCTTGTTCTTCAACTGCGTCTCGACGCGGGCGATCATCAGGTCCACCATCTTGATGATCTCGTCCTGCGTGAGCTGGTGGAAGACGATGATGTCGTCGATGCGGTTGAGGAACTCGGGCCGGAAGTGCTTCTTCAGCTCGTCGTTGACCTTGTTCTTCATGCGCTCGTAGTTGGACGCGGTGTCCTGACCCGAGGTGAAGCCGAGGCCGACGGCCTTGCTGATGTCCGACGTGCCCAGGTTGGACGTGAAGATGATGACGGTGTTCTTGAAGTCCACCGTCCGGCCCTGACCATCGGTCAGGCGGCCGTCCTCCAACACCTGGAGCAGCGTGTTGTAGACCTCCTGGTGCGCCTTCTCGATCTCGTCGAACAGCACCACCGAGAACGGCTTGCGGCGCACCTTCTCGGTGAGCTGGCCGCCCTCTTCGTAGCCGACGTACCCGGGAGGGGCACCGAACAGGCGCGACGCCGTGTAGCGGTCGTGGAACTCGCCCATGTCGATCTGGATCAGGGCGTCGTCCTCGCCGAACAGGAAGTTCGCCAGCGCCTTCGACAGCTCGGTCTTACCCACACCGGACGGGCCGGCGAAGATGAACGAGCCCGACGGGCGCTTCGGGTCCTTCAGACCCGCCCGGGTGCGGCGGATCGCCTGGCTGACCGCCTTGACGGCGTCGACCTGGCCGATGATCCGCTTGTGCAGCTCGTCCTCCATGCGGAGCAGACGCGTGGTCTCCTCCTCGGTGAGCTTGAACACGGGGATGCCGGTCCAGTTCGCCAGCACTTCGGCGATCTGCTCGTCGTCCACCTCGGCGACGACGTCGAGGTCGCCGTCCTTCCACTGCTTCTCCCGCTCGGCCTTCTGGCCGAGCAGCGTCTTCTCCTGGTCGCGGAGCTTCGCGGCGCGCTCGAAGTCCTGCGCGTCGATCGCGGACTCCTTGTCCCGGCGCACGTCGGCGATCTTCTCGTCGAACTCGCGCAGGTCCGGCGGCGCGGTCATCCGGCGGATGCGCATCCGCGCGCCCGCCTCGTCGATCAGGTCGATCGCCTTGTCCGGCAGGAACCGGTCGTTGATGTACCGGTCGGCCAGGGTGGCGGCGGCGACCAGCGCGGAGTCGGTGATCGAGACGCGGTGGTGCGCCTCGTACCGGTCACGCAGACCCTTGAGGATCTCGATCGTGTGCTCCAGCGACGGCTCGCCGACCTGGATCGGCTGGAACCGGCGCTCCAGGGCGGGGTCCTTCTCGACGTACTTGCGGTACTCGTCGAGGGTGGTCGCGCCGATGGTCTGGAGCTCGCCCCGGGCCAGCATGGGCTTGAGGATCGACGCGGCGTCGATCGCGCCCTCGGCGGCACCCGCACCCACCAGGGTGTGGATCTCGTCGATGAACAGGATGATGTCGCCGCGCGTGCGGATCTCCTTGAGCACCTTCTTCAGGCGCTCTTCGAAGTCACCGCGGTAACGCGAGCCCGCGACCAGCGAACCCAGGTCCAGCGTGTAGAGCTGCTTGTCCTTCAGCGTCTCGGGCACCTCGCCCTTGACCACCATCTGGGCCAAGCCCTCGACCACGGCGGTCTTGCCCACGCCGGGCTCGCCGATCAGGACCGGGTTGTTCTTGGTGCGGCGGGACAGCACCTGCATGACCCGCTCGATCTCCTTGGTGCGCCCGATCACCGGGTCGAGCTTGCCCTCCCGCGCGCTGGCGGTCAGGTTGCGCCCGAACTGGTCGAGGACCAGGGACGAGGACGGGGTGCCCTCACCGCGGCCGCCGGACTCGGCGGGCTCCTTGCCACCGGAGTAGCCGGACAGGAGCTGGAGAACCTGCTGGCGCACCCGGTTGAGGTCCGCGCCGAGCTTGACCAGCACCTGCGCGGCGACGCCTTCGCCCTCGCGGATCAGGCCGAGCAGGATGTGTTCCGTGCCGATGTAGTTGTGTCCGAGCTGCAGCGCTTCGCGCAGTGACAGCTCGAGCACTTTCTTTGCGCGCGGGGTGAAGGGGATGTGGCCGGATGGGGCCTGCTGGCCCTGGCCGATGATCTCTTCGACCTGCTGGCGGACGCCCTCCAGCGCGATCCCCAACGACTCCAGCGCCTTGGCGGCGACACCTTCACCCTCGTGGATCAACCCCAAGAGGATGTGTTCGGTGCCGATGTAGTTGTGGTTGAGCATCCGGGCCTCTTCTTGGGCCAGGACAACCACCCGCCTCGCGCGGTCGGTGAACCTTTCGAACATTCGCACTCCCTGACTGCTGCGCCGGCGGTCCTCGGGCTCACCCCTGGCCGACCGTCTGGCTGACCGTGGAGAGCGCGGCACCGTGGGACCACTGTAGTCGCCAGGCCCGACACTCCCAGTCCCCGATCGCAGGCAGTGGTCTTCGGGGATCTCTGACATCGGTATCAACGCGTGATCTGCCTGGCAGATTCCACGGATCGGGTGCTGTCCGCTCAGCGCGAACATTCAACCGTTTGGCGATTCCGGGGTGACCGGAGTCACCGCTACGGTGCGAGTTAGGCAAACCTCGGTAAGGTTAGGCAAGCCTCAACCACTCGAACCGACGAGGACCTTCTGGCCATGACCGTACCGGCGAAGGTGACCGTGTGCGACGTGACAACGGACGTGACGACGCCCGTCGCCGAGTCCGTCCGGCGGGCTGCCGCGCTGTCCGCGGGCTTCGAGGTGCGGTTCGGTCTGCCGGCCGATCGGGACGACTGGGTCCTGTGCTCGGAGTTCATCGGTGAGCCGGAGCGGTTCGACGTGTGGCGCAAGCAGCTGGCCGAGTGGCTGCGCGAGCAGTACGGCGAGGCGCCCGACCGCACCACCGCCGGGTATGTGATGAGTTGGTACCTCAACGTGGTCGGCGTGCTGGGCGGGCTGTTGTTCCACACGGCGCGGCGGGTGCCGTCGCTGCGGCCCTCCGACGTGGCGATCAGGCTGGCGCCCGAGGGTCGGCCGCACGCGGTCGGCGTGGCGCTGCTGTCGGACGAGTTCGCGTGCCTGCCGGACGACCCGGCGGGCAACCACCCGGCGGCGACCGCGGTGGCCGACGAGACCGCGTTGGCGGCGTTGCTGAGGGCCCGGTTCGCGGCGCACAGCGCGCAGTTCGTCGGCTCGTTCGGGCCGACCGTGCGGCTGGGGCGGCGGATGCTGTGGGCGGCGGCCACGGACGCCCTGGACGGTGCGGCGTGGACGGCGGGCCGGTTGGCCGGTGACGAGACGGCGGGCGTGATGGACTCGGCGCTGTTGCTGCCGGCCAAGCTGGACCCGTTCACCTCGGCGTCCACCCTGAAGGCCACGGACACAGGTTGGACCCGGCGCCGGGAGAGCTGCTGCTTCCACTTCGTGCTGCCGAACGCCGAAGCCTGCACCACCTGCCCCCGCGTCTGCTGACCCCACCCGAACCCGAGAGTCGAACCCTCACGTCCCGAGAGTCGAACGTTCAGGTAGGCCGAGTTCAACACTCAGGTTCCGGCCACACCGCGTCCTGAGCGTTGAACTCACCGCACCCGAGCGTTCGACTCTCGGCGCCTGAGCGTTCGACTCTCGTGCTCTGAACGTAGGACTCTCGCGTGTGTCCTACGTTCGCGGCGGGTGTGTCCTACGTTCGCGGCGGGTCTGCATCGGACGCTTCGCGTGCGATTCATCGAACGCTGCGCGTTCGAGGTGGCCGATGGGGATGACGAGTGGGGTGCCGGCTACGGGGTCGGTCACGACTCTCGCGTCCAGGCCGAAGACCTCCAGGAGGTTCGGCTCGGTCAGGACGTCCGCAGGCGGGCCCTCGACGACGATTCGGCCGTCCTTCATCGCCACCAGGCGCTCGGCGTAGCGGGCGGCCAGGTTGAGGTCGTGCAGGACCATCACCACGGTCCGGCCGTGCTCCCGGTGCAGCCGCTGCACGAGGTCCAGCACGTCGATCTGGTGGGCCAGGTCCAGGTAGGTCGTCGGCTCGTCCAGCAGGAGCAGGTCGGTGCCCTGGGCCAACGCCATGGAAATCCACGCACGCTGCCGCTGACCGCCGGACAGCTCGTCCACGGTCCGCTCGCTCAACTCCGCCATGCCCGTCATCTTCAGTGCCGCCGTCACGGCCTCCTCGTCGTCCGGCGACCACTGCCGGTACCAGGCCTGGTGCGGGTGCCTGCCGCGCGCCACCAGCTCGGCCACGGTCAGCCCCTCGGGCGCCTGCGGCGACTGGGGCAGCATCGCCAGCACCTTCGCCACCTCACGGGTGGGTGTGCGGTCGATGCGCTTGCCGTCCAGCACCACCGCGCCGGCCCGAGCGGGCAGCAGCCGCCCCAAAGCACGCAGCAACGTCGACTTGCCGCACCCGTTGGGCCCGATCACCGCCGTCACCGACCCGGCGAGCACGTCCAGGTCGAGGTCGGACACCACCAGCCGCTCCCCGTACCCGACGGACAGCGACTGGGTCTGGAGCCGAACAGCGGTCATACCCGTGCCTCCCGGCGACTGCGGACGAGCAGGTACATCAGATAAGGCGCGCCGAGCACCGCGGTCACCACGCCGACCGGCAGTTCGAACCCGCCGAACGCCAGCCGCGCGACCAGGTCCGACACCACGACCAGCAGCCCGCCGACGACGGCCGACCCGAGCAGCGGCGGCGTGGCGGTGCCAGCCAGCCGCAACGCGATCTGGGGTGACGCCAGCGCCACGAACGCGACCGGACCGGCGGCGGCCGTCGCCACGGCGGCCAGCACGACGGCCAACAGCAGCATCACGCTGCGCGCGCCGTTGAGCCGCACCCCGAGCCCGCGCACGGTGTCGTCGTCGAACTGCAGGGCTCCGAGCAGCCGGGTCCCGACCAGGGCCGCCGGGATCAGCAGCGCCAGCGCCAACCCGACCGGCACGACGTGCTCCCACCCGCGCCCGTTGAGGCTGCCGGTGATCCACACCATCACCCGCGCCGCATCGGTGACGTCACCGACGGTCAGCAGGTAGTGGGTGAAGTTGCCGGCCACCGCCGAGATGCCGATGCCCACGAGCACCAGCCGGAAGCCCTCGATCCCCCGCCGCCACGCCAGCCCGTAGACCAGGAGCCCGGCCAGCAGCCCGCCGGCCAGGCTCGCCAACGGCACCCCGACCCGCGCCATCGTCCCGTCCACCGCGCCGAGCGTCCCGGCGAACGTGATCACGCTGACCGCGCCCGCCCCCGCACCCCACGTGACGCCCAGGATGTCCGGGCTGGCCAACGGGTTGCGCGCGATCGACTGGAACACCGCGCCCGCCACACCGAGCGCCGCGCCGACGAACAGGCCGGTCAACGCCCTGGGCAGGCGCAGGTCGAGCACGATGAACCGCTGCCCGCGCTGCCCGCCGCCCAGGAGCACGTCGAACACCTGCCCCAACGGGATCGGGAAGTCACCGCGCGCGACGCTCACCGCCGCCGCGAGCACCAGCAGCCCCAGCCCGACGACCACGACGACGAACGGCCGCCACCGCAGCGGCCCGGACACCGGTCCGAGTCGGAACCCCGTGGACCCCGTGGACCCCGTCACAGCTTCACCAGCTTCCGCCGCCGCACCAGGGCGATGAAGAACGGCGCGCCGACCAGCGCCATCACCACGCCGACCTCCAGCTCGCCCGGCCTGGTCACCACGCGTCCGACCACGTCCGCGACCAGCAGCACGATCGCCCCGATCACCCCTGAGAACGGCAGCAGCCACCGGTAGTCCGGCCCGGTCAGCGCCCGCGCCGCGTGCGGCACGACCAGCCCGAGGAACCCGATCGGCCCGCACACCGCCACCGCGCCGCCCACCAGCAACGTGGTCGCGACGACACCCACGACCCTGGTCAACGCCACCCGCTGCCCCAACGACCGCGCCACGTCGTCACCGAGCGCCAGCGCGTTCAGCCCGGCCGCGTTGAACGCCGCCAGCACCAGCCCGAGCACCAAAAACGGCAGCACCTGCCACAGCACCGCGAGGTCACGTCCGGCGATCCCGCCGACCTGCCAGAACCGGAACGCGTCGAGGCTCTGCCGGTCGAGCAGCACCAGCGCGGCCACCAGCCCCTGCATGAGCGCGCTGACCGCCGCACCCGCGAGCGCCAACGTCACCGGAGTCGGCCCGGACCGCCCGGAACCGAGCAGGAACACCACGACGCTGGCCACCAGCGCACCGGCGAACGCGAACCACACGTACCCGTAAAGACTCGTCACGCCCAGCGTGAAGATCGACAGCACGACCGCGAACGCCGCACCCTGCGTCACGCCGAGGATGCCCGGATCGGCCAACGGGTTGCGGGTGTGCCCCTGCATCAACGCGCCGCCGATGCCCAGCGCGATGCCCACGGCGACGCCGAGCAACGTGCGCGGCACCCGCAATTCGCGGACCACGAGGTCGTTCTCCAGCCCGGTCGAGGCCGTCAGCGCGTGCCAGACGTCACCGAGCGGGATGTCCTTCGCACCGATGGCCACGCTCGCGAGAGCGACCAGGACGAGGAGCCCGACGAGCAGGAACAAGCGGGTGCTGCGGAGGGCCAAAATGCTGCTCCTCCCGCGGCAGCCCGACTTGGGTGAGGCGAGCCTAACCGAATGCGCGGGGGTGATCGCCGGGCACGCTCCGTGCCGCCGAACGGTCGAACGGAAGATCCCCGAACCGCACCCGGAACACCCCGGAACGGTCCGTGGAAAGGATCATCGTTTCGCGGAGAGCGGATCAGCGGGTCGGCAAAAACAACCGAGGGGCACCGGACGAATCCGGCGCCCCTTCGTCGATTGACGTAATTGCCGTGGCCTGCGCCACGTCAATGACTCCCGTCAGCCCTGCTGGTGGTAAGCCTCCAGCACCTCGGCCGGGATGCGCCCGCGATCGGACACCTTCATGCCCTGCTTGCGCGCCCACTCCCGAATGGCCTGGTTCTGCTCTCGATCAGCCGAAGCCGGACGAGCTGCCTTCACACCGGCCGGACGACCCGGGCCGCGCTTGCGGCCGCCCGCCTTGCGGGCACTGGCGACGAAGTCGGCGAGAGCGTCGCGGAGCCTGCCCGCATTGCTCGCAGAAAGGTCGATCTCGTAGGACACACCGTCCAATCCGAAGCCGACCGTCTCCTCGGCCTTCCCACCGTCCAGGTCATCGACCAGGGTCACGGTGACCTTCTGCGCCATGCGTATCCTCCTGGACTCGAATGCGCGGTGTTCCCCGACCGCGACCTAAAGCATTGGCGAGTGCAGGTTAGCGCACAACTCCCGGAATGCGCCGCCCGGAGTCCCAGAAGTTACTCATTCAGGTCGCACGAGGGGGAACAGGATCGTCTCCCGGATACCGAGACCCGTGAGAGCCATCAGCAGCCGGTCGATGCCCATTCCCACGCCACCGCTCGGTGGCATTCCGTACTCCAGCGATCGCAGAAAGTCTTCATCGACCGGCATGGCCTCGACGTCACCGGTGGCGCCAAGGCGTGCCTGGGCTTCCAACCGCTCCCGCTCGACCACCGGGTCGACCAGTTCCGAGTATCCCGTGGCCAACTCGAAACCGCGCACGTACAGGTCCCACTTTTCAGCGACACCCGGCCGGCTGCGGTGCTGACGGGTGAGCGGCGAGGTCTCCACCGGGAAATCGCGCACAAACGTGGGCGCGTGCAGGGTGTCGCCGACCAGGTGCTCCCACAGCTCCTCGACCAGCTTGCCGTGCCCGGTCTTCGGGTCCGTCTCCAGGCCGTGCTTGTCCGCGAGCTTGCGCAGGTGTTCCGAAGAAGTTTCAGGTGTGACGTCTTCACCGACCGCGTCGGACAACGAGTCGTACATGCTCAACGTGGTCCACTCGCCGCCGAGGTCGTACTCGGAACCGTCGACCAGCGTTACCACGTGCGAACCGGCGACCGCCAGCGCGGCCTCCTGGATCAGCTCCCGGGTCAGCACCGCGTTCGTGTCGTAGGTGGCGTACGCCTCGTAGTACTCCAGCATGGAGAACTCCGGCGAATGCGACGAGTCCATGCCCTCGTTGCGGAAGTTGCGGTTGATCTCGAAGACCTTCTCGATACCGCCGACCACGCACCGCTTCAGGTACAGCTCCGGCGCGATCCGCAGGAACAGGTCGATGTCGAGCGCGTTCGAGCGGGTGACGAACGGCCGGGCGGTCGCGCCACCCTGCAACGTCTGCAACATCGGCGTCTCGACTTCGATGAAACCGCGCCGGTGGAACGACTCCCGCAACGAGCGCACCACGGTCGCCCTGTTGCGCACCGTGTTCCGCGCCTGCTCGCGCAGGATCAGATCCACGTACCGCTGGCGAATGCGGGTTTCCTCGGCGAGTTCCTTGTGCGCGACCGGCAACGGGCGCAACGCCTTCGCCGTGATGGCCCACCGGTCGGCCATCACGGACAGTTCGCCGCGGCGGGACGTGATGACCTCGCCGTGCACGAATACGTGGTCGCCCAAGTCGACGTCGGACTTCCATTCGCCGAGCGCCTGCTCGCCGACACCGGCCAGGCTCAGCATGGCCTGCAGTTCGGTGCCGTCGCCTTCGCGCAGCGTGGCGAAGCACAACTTGCCGGTGTTGCGGATGAACATGACCCGGCCGGTCACACCGACGACTTCGCCGGTCGCCGTGTCGGGCTCCAGTCCCTGATGCGCTTCGCGCACCTCGCGCAACGTGTGCGTGCGTGGTACTTCGACCGGATAGGGATCGACACCGCGTTCCAGCAGTCGCGCCCGCTTCTCCCGGCGCACCCTCAGCTGCTCGGGGAGATCGTCGTCGCTGGTCGCGGAACCGGTCGCTGGCTGCTCACTCACAACAGGAAGGGTACGGAAAGACCGCTCGGGAAAACGAACCGGATCTCACTAGGGTGTGCGTGTGACGGGAGATGACTTGCGGGCGCGGCGGGCGAACTCCTTCGGAGCGCACGCCTCGGCTTACGCGGAACACCGACCGGACTACCCGATCGAGGCCATCCGGTGGGCGCTGGAACCGTTGGGCGAGGGGCCGCACCACGTGCTCGACCTCGCCGCGGGCACCGGCAAGCTGACCGGCGGTCTGCTCGCGGAGGGCCACCAGGTGACGGCTGTCGAGCCGGACGAGGGGATGCTCTCGGAGCTGGTGCGCCACCACGGGGCGGCACGCGCGCTGCCCGGCAGCGCGGAGCGGATCCCGGTGCCGGACGGCACGGTCGACGCGGTCGTGGTCGGGCAGGCGTTCCACTGGTTCGACACCGAGCGGGCGATGCCGGAGATCGCGCGCGTGCTGCGGCCGGGCGGTGTGCTGGCCGCGATGTGGAACGGCTTCGACGAGTCGGTGCCGTGGGCCGTCGAGTTCGACGAGTCGGGCGCGTCGAGCGCCAGCGCGAAGGGCGTGTACGGCGACGTGCCGGAGCACGAGCTGTTCGGCAGCAGGTCCGAGCGGCGGTTCGCGCACTCGCACCGGCGCACCGCCGAGTCGCTGGTGGCCACCATCAACACGCACTCGCACGTCCTGGTGATCCCGGAGGAGGAACGGGCCGAGCTGAACGCGCGACTGCTCGCGTTCCTCAAGTCCCGTCCCGAAACCGCCGAGGGCGAATTCGACTACCCCCTGGTGACCTTGGTGCAGCGCGCGGTGTGCACCAAGCCCGCTTGACCACCTCGCGAGGTCGCCGTCGATCGTTCGCGACTCATTTTCCGGCGATCACGCTTTTCGATCGTCGGAAAATCAGGCGCGAGCGGTCTGCCCCCGCGGAGCGGCGGATCGACTACAGCCCGGGCGACCGAGCCGCCGTCTGCGGAGCAGCGGCCATCCAACACAGTCACTTCATATTGCGCTCGAACACCAACCGCAGGCCCAGCAGCGTCAGATCCGGCACGTGCGCCTGGATGGTGGCCGACTCGGTCACCACCAGGGGCGCGAGACCGCCGGTGGCGATGACCGTCACCGGGCCCGGCTCGCTGAGTTGGAGTTCGTCCACGATCCGTCTCACCAGACCGTCCACCTGGCCGACGAACCCGTAGACGATGCCGGACTGGAGGCATTCCACGGTGTTCTTGCCGATCACCGACCGGGGTCGCACCAGTTCGACCTTGCGCAGCTGCGCGGCACGTGCCGCGAGCGCGTCCACGGAGATCTCGATCCCCGGTGCCAGCGCGCCGCCCAGGAACTCGCCCTTGGCCGAGATCACGTCGAGGTTCGTGGACGTGCCGAAATCCACGACAACGCACGCCGTGCTGTGCAGGTGGTGCGCGGCCAACGTGTTGATCACCCGGTCGGAGCCCACCTCCTTGGGGTTGTCCACCAGCAGCGGCACGCCGGTCCGCACGCCCGGCTCGACCAGCACCTTCGGCACGGTCGAGTAGTACCGGCCGAGCATCACGCGCAGTTCCCGCAGCACCGCGGGCACGGTGGACAGCGCCGAGATGCCGGTGATCTTGTCGGCGTACTCGCCGAGCAGGCCGCGCATGGTCAGCGCCAGCTCGTCGGCGGTCATCCGGGCGTCGGTGCGCATCCGCCAGTCGCGGATGAGCGCGGCGGAGTCGCCCGTGCCGTCGTAGAGGCCCAGGACGATGTTGGTGTTGCCGACGTCGATGGCGAGCAGCACTGCGGAACCCCCTAGTCCTCGGCCTGGATCAACGCGTCCAGCGCCGCCGCGTCCTCGGTCTCCGCCGACACCGGCTCCGGCTGCGCCTGGGCCGGTTTCTGGACCGTCGTCGACCCGCTGACCAGCCCGGAGCCCTCCGGAGCACGGGCCGGGTCGGCGCCGAGGTCGACCACCTTGTTGTCGGCGTCGACGAACACCACCTTCGGTTCGTACACCCGTGCCTCGGCGTCGTCCATCTGCCCGTAGGCGATGAGGATCACCAGGTCGCCCGGCTTCACCAGGTGCGCCGCCGCGCCGTTGATGCCGATCACGCCGGTGCCGCGCTCGCCGGGGATCACGTAGGTCTCCAGGCGCGCGCCGTTGGTGACGTCCACGATCGCCACCTGCTCGCCGGCGAGCAGGTCGGCGGCCTCCATCAGGTCCTCGTCCACCGTGACCGAGCCGACGTAGTGCAGGTCGGCCTGGGTGACGGTGGCCCGGTGGATCTTCGACTTGAGCATGGTGCGGAACATCGCGGTCCCCTTACTCGTCACCGGTGCCGAGCAGCACGGCGGTGTTGTCGATCAGTCGGGTGGAGCCGACGCGGGCGGCCACCAGCAGGCGGGCGTCGCCGTTCTCCGGCGCCGGACCGAGGTCGGGCGCGCGCAGCTCCAGGTAGTCGAGGTCGACGCCGGGCACCGCGGCGAGGGTGTCGCGCGCGGCCTTGAGCACGGCGTCCGCGCCCTGGCCGCTGACGTACGAGCCCGCCACCAGAGCGGCGGACAACGCGGTCGCGGCGGAGCGCTCCTCGTCGGACAGGTAGCGGTTGCGCGAGGACAGCGCCAGGCCGTCCGGCTCGCGCACGGTCGGCACGCCGACCACGTCCAGCGGGAAGTTCAGGTCGCGCGCCATCCGGTGGATCAGGGTGAGCTGCTGGTAGTCCTTCTCGCCGAACACCGCGTAGGTGGGCTGCACGATGTTGAACAGCTTGGCGACCACCGACAGCACGCCGGTGAAGTGGCCGGGCCTGGTCCTGCCCTCCAGCTCGTCGCCGAGCGGGCCGGGATCGACCGTGACGGTGCTGCCGGGCAGGTACATGTCGTCGACCGACGGCGCGAACACCAGGCCGACGCGTTCCGCGCGGCAGATGTCCACATCGGACTCGAAGCTGCGCGGGTAGCGGTCGAAGTCCTCGTTCGGGCCGAACTGCTTGGGGTTCACGAAGATGGAGACGACGACCACGGTGTTCTGCATGACGTGCGCTTCGCGGATCAGCTGCCGGTGGCCCTCGTGCAGCGCGCCCATGGTCGGCACCAGGGCGATGTTGCGACCCGCCGCCTTCAACGCCCTGGTGACGCGGCGCAGCCGCTCCGGGTCGCGGTGCACCGTCACGTCGTTCGGCGCGTAGTCGTCCTTGGTGAGCGGCTTGGTCATGCCTGTTCAGTCCTCGAGGGTGGTGCGGACGTCGGACGCCAGTTCGGGCTTGAGCAGCCCGGCGGCCTGTGCGCGCGCCGCGGTGCGGAGCGCGAGAACCCGGTACGCGGGCAGGGTGTCCTGGTCGGCGAGCACGGCCAGGTGCTTGGCCACGGTGCCCGCGTCGCCGCGTGCGACGGGGCCGGTGAGGGCGCGGTCGCCGTGCCGCAGGGCGTTGTCCAGCGCGGCGGACAGCAGCGGGCCGAGCATCCGCTCGGCGTCCTGGATGCCCGCGCCGCGCAGCAGGTCCGCGCAGTCGGCGACCAGGGTGATCAGGTGGTTCGCGCCGTGCGCGAGGGCGGCGTGGTAGAGCGGGCGGACGGCCTCGGGGATGCGCACCGGTTCGGCGGACATCTCCACCACCAGCGCCTCGCCCACGTTCCAGGCGATCTCGTCGCCGTCGGCCGCGGTGACGCCGACCGAGCAGGCGTTCATCCGCTGCACGTCCTCGACACGGCCGGTGAACGTCATGACGGGGTGCAGCGCCACGCACAGCGCGCCCAACCCGGCGGCGGGCCGGAGCACTCCGACGCCCTGCGCGCCGCTGGTGTGCACGACGATCTGCCCGGCGCGCAGCGAACCGGTGGCGACGAGGCCGCGGACCAGACCCGCCAGCTCGTCGTCGGGCACGGCGAGCAGCACCAGGTCGGCGGAGGCGGCGACGTCCGGCGGCGGCAGCACCGGCACGTCCGGCAGCAGGTCTTCGGCGCGGCGGAGGGAGTCGCGGGAGACGGCGGCGACAGCGCTCACGACGTGCCCCGCTCGGGACAGCGCGGCACCCAGCACCGAACCCACCCGGCCTGCCGAGATCACTCCCACGGCCAGCCGCGCGGGGCGGGGGGTCGCGTCCATGCGACGTACTCCTTCAGGCGGCGTTCCAGGCCCTGATGCGCGGGTACCGGACGACGGGCGCGAGCGTAATCCGGTGCGTCGGGATCAGCGCTCAACTGCGACGAACGCCACCCGCGGCCTTCAACGCACCCGGCGCGTCGACCGCGGCCTGGCGTGCGGCGATGAGGGCTTCGAGCAGCTTCGTGTGACGCTCTTCGGCGTCCTGACCAGCGGTTCCGTTTTCGATGCGGTGCCGCAGGAACGCCAGTTCGGTGGCCGCCACCTGGTAGCCCGCGACCGCCTTCGCGGCCTCGTCACCGGCCTTGCGCCGCACCAGGCGCCGCCACCGGCTGCGGCCCTGCAGGCTCGCCAGCAGGGTGACCTCGCTGGAGGCGATCCACTTGTTGGCCGCCATGGTCGGCAGCTGGCCGGCGACGATCCGCTGCTCCCGGCGGCGCTGCCAGACCACCATGGACACCATGCCGGCGAAGATCGGCACCATGATCAGGAAGTACAGGTTGATGAAGGTCGAGCCGGTGCCGACGGTGGTGGAGAAGTTCCACAACGAGTGCAGGCCGGCCGCGGCGAGGTAGCCGAGGACCGGCGCGACGACCCGCAGCTTCCGGTTGGCGGTCATGGCCGCGATGCCGATGCCGATCCCGGTCATCGACGTGAACAGCGGGTGCGCGAACGGCGAGAGCACGCCGCGCAGGATGAACAGGGCGATCACACCGCTGCTGAGGTCGCCGAACCCGCTGTCGGAGAAGACCCGGGCGAAGTACCAGATGTTCTCGGTGAACGCGAAGCCCGCGGCCGTCACACCCGCGTAGACCACGCCGTCCACCACGCCGTCGAACTCCTGCCGGCGGCGCAGGAACAGGACCACGATGAACGCCGCCTTGGCGGCCTCCTCGGTGATCGGCGCGCCGATGACGGCGGCGAACGTGCTGCCGTCACCGCCGTCGATCAGCTGGCCGAGCACGTGGGCGGTCTGGTTGAACACCAGCGAGGTGATCGTCGCGCCGCACGCGCCCCAGATGAAGGCGAGGAGGAGGATCTTCGCCGGCTCCGGCTCCCACCGGTCGATCCACAGGTAGGCGCCGATCACCGCGAGGACGGGCAGCAGCGCGGCCAGCGCGCCGACCAGGATGGGCAGCAGGCCGATCTTGCTCGTGCCGAGGCCGAGGAGCACGAGCCCGGACACACCCAGCGCGATCAGGCCCACGACCGGGAGCAGGACGGTCCAGCGGTGCTGGTCGACGCGCTTGCGGGCGGGAGTGGTCACGGGGAGGAACCTTAAAGGGACACTTGACCGATGGTTGACTCGGAAGCCCTGTGGCGGGAGGCGCTGTACGGGCCGTCGGGGTTCTTCACGCGTGGGGCGGTGCCCGCCGACCACTTCCGCACCGCGCCCCTGGTGGGGCCTGAGCTGGCCGAAGCGCTGCTCGTGCTCCTCGATCGGGTGGATTTTGCGCTGGGACGTCCCGAGCGGCTGGACTTCGTGGACGTCGGGGCCGGTGGCGGGGAGCTGTCGGCGGCGGTGCGGTCGCTGGCGTCCGGGTCGCTGGCGGCGCGGTTGGTGGTGACGGCGGTGGACGTCGGGCCTGCCCGGACGGTGCCGGGTGTGCGGTGGACCTCGGCGTTGCCTTCGTCGGTGTGCGGGTTGTTGGTGGGGCACGAATGGCTGGACGCGGTGCCGTGTCCGTTGGTTACGGGCCCGTTATCCCATCCTTGGTTGGATCGGTGGTGGCCGGTCGGGGACGGGGAGAAGGCGGAGGTAGGGGCGCCGAGGGATGCGGCGTGGGCGGACGCGGTGTCGCGGGTGCGCGGTGCGGCGTTGGCGGTGGACTACGGGCACGTGCTGGCCGATCGGGTGGCCGGGCGGTACGCGTCGGGGACGTTCGCGGCCTACCGGGACGGTCGGCGGGTGGAGCCGGTGTTCGACGGGACCTGCGACCTGACCGCGCACGTGGCGCTGGACGCGTGCGCGGCAGCGGCCGGGGGTGATCGGGTGCTGGTCTCGCAACGGGACGCCCTGGCGGCGTTGGGGCTGGTGGGCAAGCTGGGCTCGGCAGGCTCGGCAGGCTCGGCAGGCTCGGTCGGTGTGGGCGGTTCGGTGGGTGCGGCTGATTGGTTGGCGTCGGCCGAGCGGGCGTCTCGGATCGCGGAGTTGCGGGCGGAGGGCGGGCTGGGGTCGTTCGGGTGGCTCCTGCACGGCGTGGGCGTGCCCGTGTCGTCCCTGCTGCCGCCGCTGCCCCCGTGGCGGCCGTGATCAACTCCTTGGCCCCTGTCTCCAGGGCTGAAGACCGCCGGCGGCGCCGCACCTCCCCGACCACGATCAGGCGCATGAGGATCCACGCGCTGCCCACCGACGTCCTGGAGCGGGCCCGCAAGCTGGCGGGCACGGACGAACACCACGAGTTGCACGCGGACTCCCCCGGCGCACCGCTGCGCTGCTGCCTGCGCAAAGCCGAGCCGGGCGAACCGGTGGTCCTTTTCCGCCACACCCCCACGGCGGGCACCGGACCGTACGAGGAACTCGGCCCCGTGTTCGCCCACGCCGACCCGTGCGACGGCCCGGCGAGCACGACGGAGTTCCCGGAAGCCTTCCGCCACGCGCCCCGAACCCTCCGCGCCTACACGGCCGACGGCCGCATCCACGACGGCGAAATCGCCCGACCGGAAGTCCTCACCGAAACCCTGACCAGGCTGTTCGACAATCCCGAGGTAGCCGAAATCCAGGTCCGAAGCGTCTCCCACGGCTGCTTCCTGTTCGCCGTCACCCGCGATTGAGCCGTCGCCCGATTCAGAGGCCGGCGGCCGGGTGGCGGGTTTCCGCGGGTCGGACGGGGGCGTGCGAGCATGAACGGGTGGAGATCACCGTTGGCGTTGGCGCCGGGGCGCGGCACCTCGGGGTGGATCGGGTGGTCGATCTGGGCCCCCTGCACCCGTCGGCGCACGGCGCCTACCGGTTGCGGCTGACGGTTCGCGACGACGAGGTCATCACCGCCGCCGAACCCCTGGTCGGGCACCTGCACCGGGGCGCGGAGAAGTTGTTCGAGGTCCGCGACTACCGGCAGGTCCTCACCCTCGCCAACCGGCACGACTGGCTCGCCGCCTTCTGCAACGAACTGGCCGTCGCCCTCGCCGTCGAGCGGATGACCGGCATGGACGTCCCGCCCCGCGCCCAAGCCCTGCGCGCCCTGCTGTGCGAGCTCAACCGGATCATGGCGCACCTCGTGTTCCTCGAACCGCTCACCGGCGCCCGCAACCGCGACGCCGTGCAAGCCGTGCTGGAGGAGGCGTCCGGCGGCCGGATCCACTTCATGTTCAACCGGATCGGCGGCCTGCGCGAGGACGTCCCCGCCGGCTGGACCGACCGGGTCCGCGAGGTTATGTCCACTGTGGACCCCGGTGAGCCGCCGGAGGGCTTGGCCGGGATCGGTGTGCTGGCACGGGATGCCGCGCTCGCGTTCGGCGTCACCGGGCCGATCGGTCGAGCGTCCGGAGTGGACTTCGACCTGCGCCGCGACGACCCGCTCCCCGGCTACCGGAACCTGGACGTCCGGCCCGTGGTCCGGACCGAGGGCGACGCGCTCGCCCGCGTCCGCTGCATGGTGGACGAGGTCCGCCAGTCCATCGCGCTCGCCCACCAGTGCCTGGACCAGCTGCCGACCGGCCCGGTGAACCTGCGGCTGCCCAAGGCGATCAAGGCGCCGGAAGGCTCGGTCTACACGTGGGTCGAGGCGCCGTTGGGCACTTCGGGCGTCCACCTGGCGTCGCGTGGCGAGAAGACCCCGTGGCGGTTGAAGCTGCGGACGCCGTCGTTCAACAACGTCCAGGCCCTGTCCGCGCTGCTGCCTGGCACCCGGGTCGCGGACCTGCCCGCGGTGCTCGGGTCGTTCGCCGTGGTCGTCGGCGATATCGACAAGTAGCGGGCCTAGTCGTCGCGGCGGCGACGGCGGCGCGGCGAATCGGCACCGCCGAACGCGGCGAGCAGTTCGCTGACCGACTTGCCGTCCGCGTGCGCGCCGGCGGGCTCGGCCGGTTCGGGCGCGCTGCGCCTGCCGGACGGCTTGGGGCTGTCCTCCCAGCTGTCCCAGGACTCCTCGACCCGACGCCGACCGCCACCCGACTCGGCGGCGGGCTCGGCCGCCCGACGACGCCCCTCGGACGGCGTCACGGAGGCCGACGCGGAATCGGCCGAACGTCCACCGACCGACTCGCCGAGCACCGGCTCGTCGACCACCGGACGGTGACCACCGGTCATCTCGACCGCACGACGTGATCGGCGCACGTCGTCCTCAGCGGAACGTCGCGCGGGCTCCGCCTGCCGGGCCACCGGGAGGTGCTCGCCGGTCAAATCCGCACGCACCGCCGGCCGGCGCACCTGCTCGCTGATCGGGTCAGGACGACCCACCGGCCGGTGCTCACCAGTCATGTCGACACGGGCAGCAGGCCGACGCACCGGCTCGGCAACCGGCTCACCACGCCCGACAGACCGCTGTTCACCGGTCATGTCACCCCGCGCAGCAGGACGACGCACGTCCACCGGCCGGTGCTCGCCGGTCAACTCCACCCGCGCGGTCGACGGTCGACGCATCTCGCCCGGCACGGCCCGCTGCTCACCGGTCGACTCGGCACGCGGAACGGCCCGCTGCTCACCGGACGACTCGGGACGTCCACCGGGCGTCCGCCGCGCCGCGCCCTCCGCGGCCAACGCCTCCCGGCTGATCATCTCGGTCCGCTCGGCCACCCGGCTGCGCCGCTGCACGGTGTGCTCGGTCTTCGACGGCTCCGACGTCCGCTGCCGCTCGGCGGGCTCGGCCGGTCGACCGGAGGGAGCCGGAGGGGGCGCCAACCGCGCCGCCACGTCCCGGCTCACCCGCTCCGTCGGATCCGCCTTCGGCGCCTCCCGCCGCACCACCACGGGCGGCGTCGGGCGGGGCTGGGCGGCGGCACGGGCCGGTTCCCGGCGCACCGGCTGGGCCGGCTCACGCCGCGCGGGCTCGGGGCGCGTCGGTTCGGGACGCCGAACCTGATCTTTGCGCGAGGTGTCCACGTTGACCCGCTCGATCAACTCGGTGCGGTCCACCTGCGGCTTGTCCGGGGCCTTCTTCGTGACCGGCACGGCGGGCCCGGCGTTGATGATCCGCTTGTCACCCACAGCCATCAGCCGGGACTGGTCGGACAGGGCGCGCATCCGGGTCGACTCGGCGCGCAACGCCACCCGTTCGACCAACACCTCGCCACCGAGGAGGGCTTCCAGGTTCTCCCGCAGGGCGCGCAGCTCACCGCGCAGCGCCTCCAGGTCGTCCTTCGCCTCTTCCTGCACCCGCTTGCGGGTCTCGGCCTCGACCTCCAGCTCGTACTCGCGACGTGCGGCGACCTCGCGTTCCAGCTCCAGTTCGTACACCGACTGGAGGTCGGCCACCTCGTCCTCGCGCTCGGAGATCTGCTTGCGGTAGCGGGCGGCGAGGAACGCGCCGACCAGCGCGGCCCACAACGCGGCCACCACGGCCAACCGCAGCCAACGGGCGTTGTCGCTCAGCACGAGCACCGCCGCGGCCCCGAGTGCGAGCGCCAATGCCGCTACCAGCAGTAGCCGTCCGGAGCCACGACCGTGATCTTGCTGCTCGTCATCTTCCGACGCGCCTCGCCCGGTCATGGCGTCTACCGTACCGGTCAGTTACCCGATTGAGACCTCGGCGTCGGTATTCATTGATCGAGATGCGGATCATCCGGTGTCTTGCAGCAGCGTTCGAGCCACAGCGCGGCGCCGATGAGCACGGCCCCGCAGACGATCCCGACGATGCTGCTGACCACGTCGTGATCGGCCGCCTCGAACTCGCCGCGCGCCGGCAGCACGTAGATGAGCACACCGGCCCACGCGCCGACCATGATCGCCCCGAGCAGCGACGACGCCTTGGCGAACGCCACCGCCCGCGCCGCGGTCAACGGCTCCACCGGCCGCGCGCCGGGCTTGCGGAGGATGCGCGCTCGCAGCGAGAACGCGAGCCACAGGTTGACGGCCGCGATCACGAGGAGGGTGAACCCGGCGAACGTCGGCAGCGGCGGCAGCGTGTCGTAGGCGAGCCGGATGAGCAGGTGCGCGAGCAGGCCCGCGACGAGTCCGACGGCGAGCAGATCACGGGGTTTGGTGAACCTCACCCCACCATCGTCCCCGACTACTCGACCAAGGCGGTCTCGCGCCTGCCGAACAACACGGGCAGCACGGGCAGCCACGGCCCGGGATCGGTGTCCCAGTCCAGCGAACGCACCTGGTCGTCGCTGCGCCGGCCGCCCAGCACGCGCAACAACTCGAACGACGACGTGCGCAGCACGCCCGCCGGGTCTCCCTCGCCCACCACGCGGTCGCCGTGCTCCAACGTGATCCGCAACGCGGGCAGGTGCTGTTCCCGCATCCGCTTGTCCAACTCCTGCAACGGCCGCGTCAACGCCGCCCGCACGGCAACGTTGTCCCGTTCCCCCGGCTGCCCCAGCGCCGTCCGGATGTCGTGCTCGTGCGAGATGATCTCCGCGATCAGCACCGCGCCCACCGGCGAGTCGAAAAGCCCTTCGGCGATCTGGAAGTTCCGCTCCCACTCGACCAACAGCTCACCCATGCTGCGATCACGCCGGTCACGAACCTGCCGCTCGCCCCACGAACCGTCCTCGTACCCGTCGAGCCGCCGCTCGGTGAAATCCGCCAACCCGCCGGCGAGGTGCGCGACCACGTCCTTCACCGTCCACCCGGGACAAGCCTCGACCGCCGCGTCGGGATCGCCTTCGGTGACCATGCTGATGATCCGCCGCCGCGCGGCGTCGTAAGTGACCGCGTTGCTCATCCGCGCCACCTCCGCGCCCAACGCTAGCCCCGCCACGCACCCGCCGCACTGCTACTCGGCCCCTTGGGATGCCCGGTGCTTGTCTGCTCAACTCCTCCCAGCCCTTGGCCGCGTCGTTGTCGGCGAAGAGCACATCCCACTCGTCGGGTCGCGGCGTTGAAAGTCGGCGGCGTTGATCAGAGCAGCGAGAGATCAGCCCTTCGTGTGACCCCGCTCAGGTCCAGACCGGTCACCAAGTCGCGTACGCGGCCATGTCCGGGCACGACGGCGTCCGGCTCGATGTCCAGCCACGGCACCAGTACCGAGGCACGCTCGTGCGCGCCCGGATGCGGCAGCAGCAGCTCCGGATCCGATGACCGCACGCCGTCCACCGCCACCACGTCCACGTCCAGCGTGCGCGGCCCCCAGCGCCGCTCGCGGACGCGCCCGGCGGCCTGCTCCAACGCCTGGCCGCGCCGCAGCCAGCCCCACTCGTCCACGTCACCGGACACGATCAGCACCGCGTTGAGGAAGTCGTCCTGGTCGGTCACGCCCCACGGCGCCGTCTCGTACACCGGAGACGCCGCCACCAGCACGTCGGCGAACCCCTCCACCGCGAGACGCAGGTACCCCAGCCGGTCGCCCATGTTGGAGCCGAGCGACAGCACCGCCCTAGTCACGGGTGCGCCGGATCGTCACCGAGACATCGCTGAACGTCAACGGGATGGGGGCGGACGGCTTGTGCACCGTCACCTCGGTCGCCCGCACCCGCAGGTCGGTCATCACCTCGTCGGCGACCTTGCCCGCCACCGTCTCGATCAGGTCGTACGGCCCACCGGCCACGATCGCCGCCGCCCGCTCGGCCAGCTCCCCGTAGTGCAGCGTCTCGCGCAGGTCGTCCGTCGCCGCCGCCCGCGAGAGGTCCAGCCACGCCGTGATGTCCACCAGGAAGTCCTGGCCGTCCCGCTTCTCGTGCTCGAACACACCGTGGAACCCGCGCACCCGCAGACCCCGCAGTGCAATCCGATCAGCCACGTCCCTGCCTCCACGCCCGTGCCACAGCCACCGCATCAAGGGATCGGTCCACGTCGTGCACCCGCACACCCCACGCGCCGGTGAACGCCGCCAGAGCGGAGACTGCCGCAGTCGCGTCTTCCCTGCCATCGGGGGCCCGATCGCCGAGCAGCGTGCCCAGGAAACGCTTGCGGGACGCCCCGACCAGCACCGGGAACCCCAGCTCGAGCAGCGAATCCAGCCCGTGCAGCAGCTGCCAGTTGTGCGTGGCGTTCTTGGCGAACCCCAGACCGGGGTCGAGGATGATGTCGTCCGACGCCACGCCCGCGGCCAGGGCGGCGTCCACCTGGCGGCACAGCTCGTCGCGCACGTCGCGCACCACGTCGTCGTACACGGCCAGCTGGTCCATCTGCCTGCTGTGCCCACGCCAGTGCATCAGCACGTACGGCACGCCCGCCGACGCCACCAGCGGCGCCATCGCGGGATCGGCCAACCCGCCGGACACGTCGTTCACGATCGACGCGCCCGCGTCCAGCGCGGCCTCGGCCACCTCGGCCCGCGTGGTGTCCACGCTGACCGGCACGCCCTCCGCGACCAGCGCGCGGATCACCGGCGCCACCCGCGCGGCCTCCACCGACGGTGACACCCGCGACGCGCCGGGACGCGTGGACTCGCCGCCGACGTCCACCACGTCGGCCCCGCGCCGGAACATGGCCACGCCGTGCGCGACGGCGTCGTCCAGGTCGAGGTACCGACCGCCGTCCGAGAACGAGTCCGGGGTGACGTTCAGGACGCCCATCACCACGCAGTGCCCCGGCCTGGGGACGCTCACCGCAGACGTCCCCTGATCAGCTCGATGGCCTCCGCCCGCGACGACGCCGAGCTGCGCAGCAGCCCGCGCACCGCCGACGTCGTGGTCCGCGAGCCGGGCTTGCGCACGCCGCGCATGCCCATGCACAGGTGCTCGGCCTCGACCACCACGATCACGCCGCGCGGTTCGAGCCGCCGCACCAGCGCGTCCGCCACCTGCGACGTCAGCCGCTCCTGCACCTGCGGCCGCTTGGCGTACAGGTCGACCAGCCGGGCCAGCTTCGACAGCCCGGTCACCCGGCCGTGCTCGTTCGGGATGTACCCGACGTGCGCGACGCCGTGGAACGGCAGCAGGTGGTGCTCGCAGAACGAGAACATCGGGATGTCGGTGACCAGCACCAACTCCTCGTGGCTCTCGTCGAACGTCCTCGCCAGCACGCTGTCCGGGTCGGTGTGGAGCCCGGCGAACATCTCCCGGTACGCCCGTGCCACCCGCGACGGCGTGTCGCGCAGCCCTTCGCGCTCCGGGTCCTCACCGCACGCGAGCAGCAGTTCACGCACCGCTTCCTCGGCGCGCTTCTGGTCGAAGGGTCGGCGTGCGAGACCGGCCCCCCCGTTTCCGGAGAGGCCGGTCTGGTCGATCTCGGTCACGTGCGGTTGTCCGGGTCGGTGTCGAAGGACCGCTTCCCCGCTTCCGCGTCCGTCGGCTCCGGCTGCCACTGGGGTGGCTGCGGGGCGCCGCCGGGCACCGTGGCCGGGGTCCACCCGGGCGGCGCGCCGTAGTTCGGCGGGCCGGACGACGGGTGCTGCGGCTGGTACGGCTGCTGGTACGGCTGCGGCGGCACGCCGTTGCTGCCGTTCTGCGGCGGCGGCGACGTCGTCGACGGCGTCGGCACCGCGTCCGGGACGTCCGGCTCGGCGTCGAGGGTGTCCTCGATCGCGGGCGGCCACGGCTCGCCGCGCTCCCTGGCCAGTTCCGCCGGGGTCTTGACCGGCGGCTTGTCCGACGGGGTGCGGTTGCCGAACTCGTTGAACTTGGTGATCCGCGGCCGCTTCTCGACGCCGGCGAAGACCCGCTCCAGGTCCTTCTGGTGCAGGGTCTCCTTCTCGATCAGCTCCAGCGTCAACGCGTCGAGCACGTCGCGGTACGTGTTCAGCACCTCGTACGCCTCGGTGTGCGCGGCCTCGATCAGCTCGCGGACTTCCTCGTCGATCTCGTGCGCGACTTCCAGCGAGTAGTCGGCCTGCCGGCCCATGGCGCGCCCGAGGAACGGCTCACCCTGCTCCTGGCCGTACTTGACCGCGCCGAGCCGGGCGGACATGCCGTACTCGGTGACCATCGCGCGGGCGATCTTGGTCGCCTGCTCGATGTCGTTCGACGCGCCCGTGGTCGGCTCGTGGAAGACCAGCTCCTCGGCGGAGCGGCCACCCAGCGCGAACACCAGCCGGGCGATCATCTCCGACCTGGTCATCAGGTCCTTGTCCTCCTCGGGCACGGACAGGGTGTGACCACCCGTCCGGCCGCGGGCCAGGATCGTGACCTTGTAGACCGGGTCGATGTCCGGCATCGCCCACGCGGCCAGGGCGTGCCCGGCCTCGTGGTACGCGGTGATCTTCTTCTCCTTCTCGGAGATGATCCGGCTCTTGCGGGCCGGACCGCCGATCACGCGGTCCACCGACTCTTCCAGCTCGACGCCGGTGATGACGGTGCCGTTCTTGCGCGCGGTGAGCAGCGCGGCCTCGTTGACCACGTTGGCCAGGTCGGCGCCGGAGAAGCCCACGGTGCGCTTGGCCAGGCCGTCGAGGTCGGCTTCCGCGTCCAACGGCTTGCCCTTGGCGTGCACGCGCAGGATCTGCTTGCGACCCTTCAGGTCCGGCGCGGACACCGGGATCTGCCGGTCGAACCGGCCGGGGCGCAGCAGCGCCGGGTCGAGGATGTCGGGCCGGTTCGTCGCCGCGATCAGGATGATCCCGCCGCGCGAGTCGAAGCCGTCCATCTCGACCAGCAGCTGGTTGAGCGTCTGCTCGCGCTCGTCGTGACCGCCGCCCATGCCGGCGCCGCGGTGGCGGCCGACCGCGTCGATCTCGTCGACGAAGATGATGCAGGGCGCGTTCTGCTTGGCCTGTTCGAACAGGTCGCGGACGCGCGAGGCGCCGACACCGACGAACATCTCCACGAAGTCCGAGCCGGAGATCGAGTAGAACGGCACACCGGCCTCACCGGCCACGGCGCGCGCGAGCAGCGTCTTGCCGGTGCCGGGCGGGCCGTAGAGCAGCACGCCCTTCGGGATCTTCGCGCCCAGGGCCTGGTAGCGGCCCGGGTTCTGCAGGAAGTCCTTGATCTCGTAGAGCTCTTCGACGGCCTCTTCGGCGCCCGCGACGTCGGCGAACGTCGTCTTGGGCATGTCCTTCGACAGCTGCTTGGCCTTGGACTTGCCGAAGTTGAGGACGCGGTTGCCGCCGCCCTGCGCGTTGTTCATCATCCACATCAGCAGGAGCAGCAGCAGGCCCAGCGGGACCAGGTACAGCAGCATCTGCATCAGGAACGAGTCCTGGGTGACCTTGGTCTCCACGACCGGCTTGTTGCCCGCCTGGTCGAGGATGGTGAAGATCTCGTCCGTGGAGCTCGCCGGGAACTGGGCGCGCACGCGGTTGCTGCCCTCGACGGTCACCCCGTCGTTGAGGGTGAGCTTGAGAAGCTGCTCCTTGTCCTCAATCGTGGCTTCCTTGACCTGGCCGTCCCGGATCTGTTGCAGTGCCTGGGACGTCTTGATCGGGGTGTAACCCCGGTTGTCGTCGAAGAGCACGTTGAAGGCGTAAAAGAGCAGCAACACCGCCACGATCCACAGCAGCGGGTTGCGAAGCAGGCGCTTGCGGTCCATGCACTTACGGCCGGCGGGCGGCCTCGACCCTCCCTGACTTGTCGACGGGCGCAGACGGGCACACCCGTCCGACCAGCCTACCGCCCGAGGCTCGGGCGGAGCGCTCCGCGTGCGGGCCCTGTCGCGTCTTGCCGGACCAACGGGCGAGAGCGGTCCAGTGTTCCCGTGGTGGTTCCGTGGTGACCCTGAACACGGACCGCAGGTCAGCACGGTTCACCCGGTCGGGCGTTTTGACCATGAACCGCACGGGCATCAACCCCGTAACACTTACGAGGGGTATTCCGTTACTAGCAGGTAGCGACGATGTGAGGACCACTCGGGTGACGTAGAACACGAGAGTTTGTCACGCGAGTGAGCCGTGTCATCCTCGGCAACCACCGAGTGTTCTTCGCCCACCCGAAAGGGTGAACACCGACCAAAGGTACGAAGCATGTCAGCTCGCAACCCGGACAGCCCCGGTCGCCTCCGCCGCGTCATCCTCCCCGTCGGCGCCCTGCTCGGCGTCATCGCCGCCGCGGGCGTCACCGTGGTGGCGCTGCGAGCCACCAGCGGCCCCGAGTGCAAGGGCACCCTTCCGCTCAAGATCGCGGTCACCCCGGCGATCGAGGAGGTCGTGCGCGGCGCGGCCGACGACTACCAGACCAGCCAGCCCATCGTGGACGGCAAGTGCGTGCAGGTGCAGGTCGAGGCGCGCGGCGCGGCAGACGTGTCCAACGAACTGCCCACCGCGCAGATCAACCCGCCCGCGCTGTGGATCCCGGACTCGTCCATGTGGGCCGCCGAGACCCAGCGGCAGGCCGGTGACCAGGGCGCCGAGGCGCCGCGCCTGGACATCCTGGACTCGCTGGCCAGCTCGCCGCTGGTGATCGCCGGCTCGGAGCAGGCGATGACCGCGCTCGGCTGGCCCGTCACGCCCGTGACCTGGGCGAGGGTCGTGGACCCGAAGGTTTCCGTGACGCTGAGCGACCCGACCACGTCCACCGAGGGCCTGGCCACGCTCGCGGTCATCCGCGCGCAGCTCGGCAACCCGGACGGCACGCCCAAGCCGGAGCTGATCGGCGCGCTGCTGCGGGTCGGCCGCAACGCGCTGCCGTCCGTGCGCGACGCGTTCGGCAAGGTCGTGCAGGGCACGGAGAACGCCCCGGTGTTCACCGCTTCGGAGCAGTCGGTGCTGGTCGCCAACCGGGCCGCCGCGACACGCCGGGTCGTCGCCTCCTACCCGAAGGAGGGCACCGTCTCGTTCGACTACCCGGTGGTGCGGGTCAGCCGGTCGGGCGAGCAGGCGGGCACCGCGCAGGCCGCGGAGGGCTTCGAGAAGGCCCTGCGCACCGGCCGGACCGCCCAGCGGTTCGCCGAGGCGGGCTTCCGCACGCCCGACGGCAACGCGCCCGACGGCTGGACGAACGAGAAGGACGGCGTGCGCGGCGACGACGTGGCCGTGCTGAAGACCCCGGACCCGGACCAGGTCTCCGAGCTGCTGCGCACGTGGGGCGCGGTGAGCCTGGACACCCGGATGCTGGCCGTGCTGGACGTGTCCGGCTCGATGGCCGAGAAGATGAGCAACGGCCAGACCAGGATCGACTCGGCCAAGGAGGCGGCGCTGACCGCGTTGGGCATGCTGCCCGACACCTCCGAGATCGGCCTCTGGGCGTTCTCCACGGACAAGAAGCCGCCGAACGACTGGATCGAGCTGGTGCCGGTCGGGCCGCTGGGCGAGCCGATCGCGGGCGCGCCGCGGCGGGTGCAGCTGCAGAAGGGCGCGGGCACCCTGCCCGCCCTGGTCGGCGGCGGCACGGCGTTGAACGACACGGCGCTGGCCGCGTTCCGGCACATGCAGAAGACCTACGACCCGTCGAAGATCAACTCGGTCACGCTGTTCACCGACGGCAGCAACGACGACATCTCCAGCATCGACCTGCCCGGTCTGCTGGCCACGTTGAAGCAGGAGTCCGACCCGGCCCGACCGGTGCCGATGATCATGGTCGGCCTCGGTCGTGACGCCGACATGAACGCGTTGCGGCAGATCGCCGCCGCCACCGGCGGCAAGGCCTACCAGGCGCTGGAGCCGGAGGACATCCGCGGCGTGCTGCTGGACGCCATCTCACAGAGGCGCTGCCGGCCGAGCTGCTGAGTTCGGACGCACGAACGGGGCGGCCCTTCGCGGGCCGCCCCCGTTCGGCGTTCTCAGCTCGAGTAGACCTTCGGGTCGAGCGCGCCGATGTAGGGCAGGTCGCGGTAGCGCTCGGCGTAGTCGAGGCCGTACCCGACCACGAATTCGTTCGGGATCTCGAAGCCGACGTACTTCACCGGCACCTCGACCTTCACCGCGTCCGGCTTGCGCAGCAGCGTGCACACCTCCAGCGACCGCGGCTTGCGCGACGCGAGGTTCTTGAGCAGCCACGACAGCGTCAGGCCGGAATCGATAATGTCCTCGACGATGACCACGTCCCGGCCCGCGATGTCCCGGTCGAGGTCCTTGAGGATGCGCACCACGCCGGAGGACGAGGTCGACGAGCCGTAGGAGCTCACCGCCATGAACTCCAACTGGACCGGCACCGGCAACGCCCTGGCCAGGTCGGTCATGAACATCACCGCGCCCTTGAGCACGGTGATCAGGACCAGGTCGTTGCCGTCTTCGGCCGGGAAGTCAGCCGCGACCTTGTTGGCCAGCTCGGTGACCTTGTCGCTGATCTCCTGCTCGGTGATGAGCACGGAACTGATGTCGCCGTCGTACACGGACGGTTCCCCTTTTTGTCATGACTGCACTGGTTCCACTTGCAGCCTGCCATGCGCGCGCCGCGCCACAAAGCCGCCCGGCAACCAGACTCCGCCTTGACCTCGCCACTCGCTCACCAGGGCGTCTACCCGGCGCAGGTGCGAGTCGGACAACTCGGGCACGTTCTCCCGGAGCAGCCAGCGCCGCAGGACGCGGCGGCGCAGCGCGGTCGGCAGGCGTCCGACGTCCTCCACCGAGCGGCAGTCGCCGTCGAACGCCTCGGCCAACTCGTCCAGGGCGTCGTTGTCCTCGCGCAGGTGGGCGGCGGTGCGGGCGAGGGCGTCGGCCACCCCGCCCTGCAGCACTTCTTCCAGCAGCGGAAGGACTTCGCGGCGCAGCCGGACCCTGGTGTAGCGGGGGTCTTCGTTGTGCGGGTCGCTCCACGGCGTCAGGCCGAGTTCGTCACAGGCGGCCTCGGTCGTGGCCCGGGAGATGCGCAGGAGCGGGCGGCCCCACGGCGGGTCGTGCGGGCGCATACCGGCGATGCTGCGCGGTCCGGAGCCCCGGCCGAGGCCGAGCAGGACCGTTTCGGCCTGGTCGTCCCTGGTGTGGCCGAGCAGGACCAGGCCGCGTTCCGGCCTCAGCGCCGCGTACCTGACCCTTCGGGCGGCGGCTTCGGGGCCGCCCGGTCCGGTGACCTCGACCCGGCGCACCTCGGTGGCCAGACCCAGCTCTCGGCACGCCTGCGCGGCCCGTTCGGCGACGTCGGCGGAATCGGGTTGCAGGCCGTGGTCCACCACGACGGCCGACGCCTCCGTGAGGCCTGACGTGACGGCGGCCAGGGCGAGCGAGTCCGCGCCGCCGCTCACGGCCACCGTGACCCGCTCCGGGCGGTGTTCGAGCAGGAAGCGCTTGACGGCCGTGCGGACGTCGGCCACAGGGCCGTTCACGGTTGTGTGCTCATGGCTGGGCGCTCACGGTGCTTGACGCTCACGGTGCTGGGCGCTCACGGTCGGACGCGACGCAGCCAACCGGCGGGCTCGGCGATCTCCGCACGCGTGGGGAGGGTGTCGGGGCTGGTCCAGACGGTGTTGAAGCCGTCCATGCCGACCGCGTCGACCACGTGCCCGGTGAACGCCGCGCCCTCCGCGTACTGGCGGACCTTGGCCTCGACGCCGAGGAGGGTGCGCAGCACGCGGTCCAGCACGCCACCGCCCTGGCGGCGGGCGGTGAAGCGTTCGCGGATCGTGCGGACGGACGGCACGACGTCCGGGCCGACGGCGTCCATCACGTGGTCGGCGTGGCCCTCCAGCAGTGTCGACAGAGCGATGAGCCGATCAAGCACCTCGCGTTGGGCCGGGCTCTGCAGCAGTTCCACCAGGCCGTCCGCCTCGCGGAGCCGTTTCGGCAGGTCGCGCAGGCGGGGCGCGCTGCTCTCGTCCATGCTGCCGAGCAGGGTGGCGACCAGGCCCGCGAAGTGGTCGGCGAGCCACGGCACGGCGGTGAACTGCAGGCGGTGGGTGCCCTCGTGCAGGCAGACCCACATGCTGAAGTCCTCACCGGAGACGTCCAGGGCCCGTTGGGCGCCGACGATGTTCGGTGCGACGAGGAGCAGCCTGCCGCCGTCGGAGAACGGGTCGTACTGGCCGAGCACCCGGCCGCTGAGGAAGGCGATGACGACGCCCGCCTGGACGCCCGCCGTGCCCGCGAGGACGCCGCTGAACGCGCCGGACTGCTTGGGCAGGGCGTCGTCGGTGAGGGCGGCGAGGCCTTGCACGGCGGCCCGCACCCATCCGGGGCGGTCGACCACCTCGCCCTGCTTGAGCGGCAGGCCGTGACCGAGGCCGGTGAGCTCGCGGACGTGCACCTCGGCGTCCACGGCGAGTTCGCGCAGGCGGTGCACGGCGATGTCCGCCTCGGCTCTGGGCACGATCGGACCGGGGCGGACGAGCCTGGTCGCCGTGGTGACGGCCAGAGCCCAATCGACCGGGGCACTGCGGTCCTGCGTCGCCGGGTTCACCCTTCTGACGCTACCTGCGGAGACCGCCCGAACAACACTCCCGCCCACGCCCGCCGCCCGAGTTGTCCACAGGCACGGCCCGAAGGCCCGATCTCGTCGGTCCGCTCTGGCAGGATCAAATTCGGGGATCCCCCGAGCGAGGACCCCTGCGAAGCGTCGGCGCCGGCACGGCACGCCGTGGGGTTCGGTCAGCGCGAGCCCAGGTCAGCGCGGGTCCGAGTCAGTGTGAGCCCGAGTCAGCAGCCGCAGGTGCGCAGGGCGGCGGCCATCTCGTCCAGAGCACCCCGGACGGGGATGGCCTGCTCGGGGCTCAACGACATGAACGCGAACACCAGCAGCCGGCCGTCGGTGTCCAGGACCACGCCGGCCAGTGAGTTCACGCTGGTCAGCGTGCCGGTCTTGGCCCGGACCCAGCCGCGGCCCTCCGCGCCGGACTCCTCGTAACGCCCCGCCAGCGTGCCGCTGCCGCCCGCCACCGGCAGTGCCGTGAGGAGGGGTCGCAGCTTGGCGGTCTTGGGATCGGAGGCGTCCGGTTTGGCCGCCGCGGTGAGGACGTCGGCCAGCAGCTTCGCGGGCACCTTGTCGTTCGGCGACAGCCCGCTGCCGTCCACGACCGTGGACGACGACAAGTCGAAGCCGTTCTCGGTCAGCACGTCCCGCACGGCCTTGGCCGCGCCCTCGAACGACATCTCCGCGCCACGCGCCTTGGCCACCTCACGGGCCATCGTCTCGGCCAGCACGTTGTCCGAGATCTGCATGAGGTTCTCGACCAACTGGTCCACCGGCGCCGACTTCACCTCGCCGAGCACCTTCGCGTCCGGCGTCGCCACACCGGCCGCCACCGCCGGCACGCCCAACCGCTGCGCCAACGCCTGCGCGGCCGCCGCGGCGGGTGTGGACGTGCGCGGTGTGTCCATCTTCTTCGGGTCGCTACGCCCGCCGTCCAGCATCACCGGCTCGATCGGCGAGACGTACCCGGTCGGCACGTCGGCGGGGTCCCAGCCGGGCGCCATCCCCGGACCCGCGTACCGCGACACGTCGTACTGCACCTGCGTCACCGGCTGCCCGGTGGCACGCACCTGCGCGGCCAGGTCGTCGATCGTCGCCGCGCCCGGGTACACCGTGGTCTCGCCGGCGGGCAGGGACGACAGCGTCGGATCACCACCGCCGACCAGCACCACGGTCCCCGGCTGCGCACCCTGCACGACCTTGGTCGACAGCTGGGACGTGTGGTCGAGGGTGAGCAGCGCCGCCGCCGCGGTCAGGATCTTGATCGTGGACGCGGGCGTCTGCGGCGCCGTCTCGCCCTGGTTCCACAGCGTCGTGCCGGTCACCGGGTCGACCACCACGCCCGCCACGGGGGCCAGCAGAGCGTTCGCCGCCGGACCGCTCAGCACCGCCCGCACGCCGGCGGCCGTCGGCGCGGTGCCGTCCGCGCCGACGCCCTTCATCGACAACGCCACCGGTGCGGGAGGCAGGGGCGCGGCGGTCGTCGGCGCGGGCGTGGTGTCGAACCACCCCATCTGGGCGCCGGTCACCGCCGTGCCGGCGAGGGCGACCACCAGCAGCGCCGCGGCGCCGAGCACGAGCGGGCGCTTCCGACGACGAGCAGGCGGCGATGCGGTCGTTGGTGGCGGCGGTTCTTCACGTTCCGTGATCGGTTCAGGAACCCGTTCAGGTTCCGACTTGATCTCGGTCGCCGGCTCCTGCTGGGGCCGCGAAGGCGGCGCGACGGGCTTCGGCGGCACCCTCACGGGCTTGGCCGGAACCGGCGCCTGAATACGCATGGTGGGCGGGTCAGGCCGCCTGACCTGCACCGTCGGCGGCTCGCGGTCGACCTCGTCGTCATCAACGGTCGGCCACGATGGCTCGTCGGGCACGCAGTCCTCCGCGGTCGAGTACGGGCAACGTCACACCCTCGGCAAGGGGTTGACGAGACGTCGTAGTCCACACTAGTGGCGTAACGAACGGCGAAGACGAGCGAGGACCGCGCAGTGGAGTTCGACGTCACCATCGAGATCCCCAAGGGGGTCCGCAACAAGTACGAGATGGACCACAAGACGGGGCGCATCCGGCTGGACCGGACCCTGTTCACGGCCACTCAGTACCCGGCGGATTACGGGTTCGTCGACAACACACTCGGCGAGGACGGTGACCCGCTCGACGCGCTCGTGCTGGTCCAGGAACCGACGTTCCCCGGCTGCCTGATCCGCTCGCGCGCGATCGGCATGTTCCGGATGACCGACGAGAAGGGCGGCGACGACAAGCTGCTCTGCGTCCCGGCGGAGGACCCGCGTTCCGAGCACCTGCGCGACATCCACCACCTCAACGAGTTCTACCGGCTGGAGATCCAGCACTTCTTCGAGGTCTACAAGGACCTCGAGCCGGGCAAGAGCGTCGAGGGCGCGACCTGGGTCGGCCGCTCCGAGGCCGAGGCGGAGATCGTCCGCTCGTACCAGCGTCTGAAGGACGCCGTGGCGCGCGGCGAAGACCACTGAGCTGAAAAGCGCGAAGAGGCCCGCTCCCCCGATCGGGGGAGCGGGCCTCTTTCGTGTCAACGCGTTCGGGTCAACGGGTCAACGGGTCAGTGCATCGCGACCGGCGTGGGCACGTCGGCGTCCGCCTCGTCCTGCACCCGCTCCAGGCCGGAGCGGTTGGACAGCGGCACCTCGCGCAGGAACCAGATCACCACGAAGCCCACCAGCGTCACCAGACCGCCGACCAGGAACACGATGTCGATCGAGCTGGAGAAGCCGTCCAGGAACGGCCGGGCCAGCACCGGGTCGAGCTTGCTCAGGAACTCGGTGTTGTCCAGGTCGAAACCGGCGCCGCTCTGCAGGGAGCCCGCGAACTCGCGGTTCTCCGGACGGGCCAGCGCCGCCTGGAAGTCCGGCGAGCCCATCGCCGTGCGCAGCGCGTTGCCGATCTTGTCGCCGACCGTGCTGAACAGGATCGACAGGAACACCGCGGTGCCGACCGTGCCGCCGATCTGGCGGAAGAACGTGGCCGACGAGGTCGCCACACCCATGTCGCGCGGCTCGGCGTCGTTCTGGATGGCCACCAGCAGGGTCTGCATGCACAGGCCCAGACCGGCGCCCAGGACGAACATCAGCGCCAGCGGCAGGGAGACCGGCGTGTCCGTGCCGACCGTGCTGAAGATGAACAACGCGATCGTCATCAGCCCGAACCCGACGACCGGGAACACCTTGTACCGGCCGGTCTTCGCGGTGATGTTGCCGCTGGTGCCCGCCGCCAGCATGATGCCGAGCGTGAGCGGCAGCATCATCAGGCCGGACTCGGTGGCCGAGTAGCCCTTGACGATCTGCAGGTACAGCGGCAGCGAGACCATGCCGCCGAACATCCCGATGCCGAGCACGAAGTTGATCAGGTTGCCCAGCGAGAACGTCTGGCGCTTGAACAGCCGCAGCGGGAGCAGCGCCTCGTCGCCCATGCGCTTCTCGGCGAACACGAACCCGATCAGGCCGAGCACGCCGACGACGTACATCGCGATCGCGGTGCCCGACGCCCAGCCCCACTCGCGGCCCTGTTCGGCCACGATCAGCAGCGGCACCAGGCCGACGGTGAGCAGGCCGGCGCCGAGGAAGTCGATCCGGTGGTTCACCCGCTGGTGCGGGATGTTCAGCACCTTGGCGACGACGACCAGCGCGACCAGCGCGATCGGCACGTTGATCAGGAACACCCAGCGCCAGCCGGCCGTGCCCAGGAACGACTCCATGCCGGCGAACAGGCCGCCGACGACCGGGCCCGCGACGCTGGAGATGCCGAACACCGCCATGAAGTAGCCGGTGTACCGGCTGCGCTCACGCGGCGAGGTGATGTCCGCCAGGATCGCCATGGCCAGCGACATCAGGCCACCCGCGCCGAGGCCCTGCACCGCGCGGAACGCGGCCAGCTCGTACATGGAGCCCGCGATGCCGCTCAGCAGCGAGCCCGCGAGGAACAGCGAGATCGCGGTCAGGTACATCGGCTTGCGGCCGTAGATGTCGGACAGCTTGCCGTACAGCGGCGTGGAGATCGTCGCGGTGATCAGGTAGGCCGTGGTCGCCCAAGCCTGCAAGGTCTGGCCGTGCAGCTCGTCCGCGATGGTCTTCATGGCGGTCGCCACGATCATCTGGTCGAGCGCGGCCAGGAACAGCCCGAGCAGGAGGCCCGACAGGATCGTCAGGATCTGGCGGTGGCTGAGCGTCGAGGCGCCGGGTGGCGGCGCGTCCGCTCGGGTAGTCGTTTCCGACATCAGTGGTTCTCCCCTTCTGAGCGCGGCCCCAGTCCGCTCTCAGCGATGAAATACGGCAGCGCTTTCTCGTAGTCCCCCACGAAGCGCTCGAAGTACTCGATGAACTGGTCCCACTCCTCTGCGGACCAGCCGGAGTTCGTGAACAGGCGGGCCAGCGCCTCGTTGCGCTGCGCGCGGCGTTCCCGGAGCAGGCGGGCGCCCGCCTCGGTCACCGCCAGCACGCTCGCGCGGCCGTCCTCCGGGTCCGCCCGGCGTTCCACCAGGCCGTCCTTGACCAGCGTCGCCACCTGGCGGCTGACCGTGGACGGGTCGGAGAACACCGCCTCGGCCAGTGCGCTCGCCCGCGAGGGGCCGAGCTGGCTGAGGTTGGCCAACAGCACGAAGGAGGCCTTGTCCATGCCCGACTTGCTCATATGCGCGGCGACGCAGGCATGCATCTTGTTCATGCGCACCAGAGCCATGCCGAGCCGGTCGGCCTTCGCGAGCTCCTCGGCCCGCACTTCGTCACCCACCGGGGTCGCCATCACACACTCCGTTTGCTTGCATCAACCAACTAGTTGCTGAGTACAAGCATGAACCTGGGCGATCGACTTCGCAAACGGATTACCCGTGACTCGCGTCTCATGGTTACCGGTCGGTAGCATCTGTCCCCATGAGCGCTGACTACTCGTTCGTCGCCGACGCGATGAAGCAGGCCGTGCCGTGGGTGAAGACGATGGGCGTGGAGTTCCTCGAGGTCGCGGGCGATCGGGTGGTCGCCGAGCTGCCCGACCGCGAGGAACTGCGCAACCACGTCGGCGGCCCGCACGCGGCGATGATGTTCGGCGTCGCGGAGACCGCGTCGGGGGCCGTGGTGATGGCCGCGTTCACCGAGCACATGGACAAGGCGACGCCGTTGGTGGCGCGGTCGGAGATCACCTACAAGAAGTTGGCGCTGGGCGCCCTGCGCGCCGAGGCCGTGCTGGGGCGGCCCGCGGCGGACGTGGTGGCCGAGTTGGAGGCGGGCAGGCGGCCGGAGTTCCCGGTCGGCGTGACGCTCACCAACGCGGAGGGCGTCACGACCGGTGAGATGACCGTCGTGTGGACCCTCCGCCCGAACCGCTGATCAGCTCATGAAGGTCGACCGGCTGGAGATCGCTTACGACCCGCGGACCGTGCTCGACGCCGCCCGCGAGGCGGAGGCCGACGGCTGCGACGGTTTCTGGCTGGCGGAGACCCGGCACGACCCGTTCGTGGCGCTCGGCCGCGTCGCCGGGCAGGTGGAACGGGTCGAGTTGGGCACGGCGATCGCGGTGGCGTTCGCGCGCAACCCGATGAGCACCGCCGTGCAGGCGAACGACCTCCAGCTGCTCTCCGGCGGCCGGTTCAACCTGGGCCTCGGCTCACAGGTGGAGCCGCACGTCACCAAGCGGTTCGGCATGCCGTGGTCGCACCCGGCCGCGCGGATGCGCGAGTTCGTCCTGGCGTTGCGCGCGATCTGGCACAGCTGGGCCACCGGCGAGCGGCTGAGGTTCCGCGGCGAGTTCTACACGCACACGTTGATGACGCCGTTCTTCGACCCCGGCCCCAACCCGCACGGGACGCCCAAGGTGTGGCTGGCGGGTGTCGGCGAGCTGATGACCGAGGTCGCGGGCGAGGTGGCGGACGGGTTCCTGTGCCACAACTTCACCACCGAGCGGTACCTGCGCGAGGTGACGCTGCCCGCGTTGGCGCGCGGGCGGGCCAAGGCAGGCAAGCCGTTGGACGGCTTGGAGATCAGCGGGCCGCCGCTGGTGGCGTGCGATGAGGAGGCCGTCGTCGAGGTCAGGCGCCAGATCGCGTTCTACGGCTCGACGCCCGCGTACCGCAAAGTCCTCGACCTGCACGGATGGGGCGAGCTGCACGAGGAACTCCACCGCCTGTCCCGGCGGCGGCTGTGGGACGACATGGCCGCCGCCGTCACCGACGAGGTGCTGGACGCCTTCGCCGTCGTGGGCACGCCCGCGGAGGCGAAAGCCGAGGTGACCCGCCGCTACGGCGACGTGATCACCAGGATCGCCGCGCCGGTCGTCAGGACCGGATGAGGTGCCGTCCGCTCGGCTCCTCGCACACCCAGCAGTGCCGGAACAACTCGGTCCGAACCCGAGTCACGGTCCGCCGCCGAACCCTCCGGCGACGCCCCACCCGCGCCGCGAGCACGGCTAACGGCAAGGCCAGCACCGTAAACACGATCGTCGTGACCATCGCCCTCACCTCCACGGTGGCAACGACACGGTGACCCACACCTGACGCCAACGGCAAAAAGGTCACCCCGATGGAGCAACGACACCCCGTGTCCGACCGCCCCGTGCTACGCCGAAGATGAGCGGCGATACGCCGTTCGGAGGTCTTGGTTCCCGATCGCCGGGTACGCCCCACCGGGTTCACCCGAGGTCGGTCGACCGGGCGTTACGCCGGGTACAACCTCGTGCGCAGTTCCGACAGGGAGCGGTTCAGCACAGCCATTTCGAATTCCTGCGAGTCATGCCTGTCCGGATCGTACTCCGCCATCAATTGATGGGAAGACTCGAACCACCCGCGAAGGTGCCCGACCGCTTCCGGACCAATGCGCGCACTCCTCACGGCGTGTTCCGTGATCAATGCGAACTCCTGCTCCATGAGTTCCGGCTTGGGGCGCTGGGGATTCACCCAGTCGTCCGCCAGAACCGGACGCATGCGAACCGCGTGATCGTTCCAGTGGAGCAGCAGAGCCAGGTCTGAAGTAAATCCCGCCGGCAGGACGTCCGGCCAGAGTTCGCGCACGGCGGCACGTTGTCCCGACCAAGGGGTCGAGCCGGCTTTGGGAAGCAACTCGGGGAACAAAGTGCCCGCCAGCGGCGCGAAAAAGCCGTGCAACCACAACTGCGGGTAGAGCGGACGCCAGTACAGGTCGGAGATTGTGGCGTCGGCGATTCCGTTGAGGATCGGCTCCACCAGCAGGGGGACCAGAGGCGGATCACCGTAATATCGAACGTCGCCATCGACGAGGCACACCACGTCCCCGACACTCGCTTCGACTCCCCCGAGAATCGCCATTCCCTTCCCGATCCCCGACTCCACCACCTTCGCGCCCGCGCCGCGTGCCACTTCGACAGTGCGGTCGGTACACCCGCTGGCGCTGACGATGACTTCACCCGGCACGTCGAGCATGGCCAAGCCACGAGCTGATTCCGACACCACTTCGGTAATGCTCTGCTCCTCGTTGTGAGCCGGAATCACCACGCTCACGGTCGCGACCCTGCGCTCCAACGTACGACTGGCCACCAACTCGATGCCGAGTGCCGGATTGATGGGAGGCAGAGCCACGTTGCACATCCTCTTCAGCTGATTTCATTTGCCATCGCGCCACCCAGGACGGCGCTTGCACGCTCACCGACGACCGCGACCCCACCGCGCCGGAGCCGGCACGCCACACCCAGCCGCCCCGGCAACCCGGTCGCGCCGACCACGGGCGAGCTGTTCGGAGGTGCCGCACGCTCATGACTGAGCTGGTGTGCCGGAAGCGGATCCGGCCGGTGTCAGCGAGGCCGATGGAAACACGTCGGCCCCGGTGCGTCATTGCGCACCGGGGCCGACCGCATCTCACCTGAGCCGCCTGTCGGAATCGAACCGACGACCTGTTCATTACGAGTGAACCGCTCTGGCCGACTGAGCTAAGGCGGCGAGACGCGACAACTATAGCCCAAGCCGTGCCATCACCCGAGCGGGGGGCGGGTCGTTAGGCGAGGAGTGACGGTGCTCACGCGGGCGTCGCACGGTGACGCCGCTGTCATGGAGGTACGACCACATGCGCCTGATGGCTTTGCCCGCCGCCGCCGTGTTGGTCGCGCTCTGCGCCGCTCCCGCCTCCGCCCAGCCGTCGACCACGCCGGTGCCCGGACCGCGTGACCCGAACCAGCCGCCGGTGTCCGCGGTACCCACCACCCGGGCTCACGCGATCGGGGACGCGGGGACCGGGTTGGCCGTCGTCCGGCTCGCGCCGGGCTCCACGCCGATTCCGGTACGACCGGGACCCAACCAGGAAGTCGGCCGTGAACTCAGCCCCGCTGGAGGGTGGTGAGCATGGCCTCGACCGCGATCCGCGGCTTCACGTTCAGCTCCAGCGCGGTCCGGCAGTTCAGCACCGCCTCCAGCCGGCGCAACGTCGACTCCGGCGTCCACGACAACGCGGCCGCACGGGCGTCCTCGGCCCGGTCCGGGTGGTTCAGCACCGCCTGCGCGCCGGACGCCGTCACCAGCACGTCCCGGTAGAACGCGGCCAGGTCGACCAACGCCTGGTCCAACGAGTCGCGCTGGGTCCGGGTCGCCCGCGACTTCTGCCGCTTCTCCAGGTCCTTCAACGCGCCCTTGGCCCCACGGGTCGCGGCGGCCGTCCCCTTGCCGGTGCCACCACCACCCATGGCGGTCTCCAACGCCTCGCGTTCGGCCACGTCACGGCCCTCGTTCGCGGTCAGCGCGTCCCCCTCGGCCGCCGACACGAGCTGGTCGGCACACGTGAAGATGTCCGCCGGACGCCGCAACGCCATCGGGATCCGCAACACCGCCTCACGCCGCGCCCGCACCTGTTCGTCCGTGGCCAACCGCCGCGCCCGCCCCACGTGCCCGCCGCACACCGAGGCCGCCCACGACGCCACCTCCGGCGCCACGCCCTCGTACTCCAACGCCGACGCGATCGCCGCGACCCGGGGCGTGGCCAGCGACACGATCCGGCACCGCGACCGGATGGTCACCGACACGTCGTCCGGGTGGTCCGACGGCGCGCACAGCAGGAAAACGGTCCGGTCCGGCGGCTCCTCCACGGCCTTGAGCAGCGCGTTCGCCGCGCCCTCGGTGAGCCGGTCGGCGTCCGCGATGATCACCACCTGCCAGCGCCCGGACGTCGGCCGCCGGGCCGCGATCTGCACCAGCGACCGCATCTCGGCGACCGAGATCGACAACCCCTCGGGCGCGACCACCCGCACGTCGGCGTGCGTGCCGGCCAACGTCGTGTGGCACCCCGGGCACTCGCCGCACCCCGGCCGGTCGTCGACGGCGGTGCACTCCAGAGCGGCGGCGAACGCCCGTGCCGCCCCCGAACGCCCGGAGCCGGGCGGTCCGGTGAACAGCCACGCGTGGGTCATCGCTCCCGGAGCCGGCGACCCGCCTGCCACGATCGACGCGGCCGCCTCGGCCGCCGCCGACAACACCGCGACCGCCTCGGGCTGGCCGACGACGTCGCCCCACACACCACGGTTCACCAGGCGACCGTACCGATCCGTCAGGACGTCTCCGCCACCGGCTTGACCGGCACACCGGCCCGCCGCGCGAGCAGCGGCACGACCGCGACCCGCACCCGTTCGGCCACCTCGTCCTCGGTGCCGTCCGCGTCGACCACGACGTACCGCTCCGGGTCGGCCGACGCCATGTCGGTCAGCAGCTTCTGCACCCGCCAGTGGTGCTCGACCGTGTCCAGCGTGCCGCCGGACGCCCGCACCTGCGACGGCGTCCGGTCCAGCAGCACGGTCACGTCCGGCCGCAGCCGTCCGGTGGCCCAGTCGACCAAACCCTCCACCTCGCGCGGCTCCACGCTGCCTGCCGCGCTGAAGTGCGCCAACGGGCTGTCGACGTACCGCTCCATGACGACCAGCGCGCCGTTGTCCAACGCCGGCCGCACCTCGCGTTCCACCACGTCCGCCCGCACCGCCGCGGCGACCAGCGCGTGCGCCCGCACCCCGGCCAGGTCGGCGGTGGACAGCAGGTTGCGCAGCCGCTGCTCGTCCAGGTCCGGGTCGGACGCCAGCACCACCTCGCGCCCGGTCTCGCGCAGCGCCTCGGCGAGCCGCCTGGCCTGCACGGACGTGTCCAGCCGGGTGTCGCCCTCGACCGCGATCAGCACGCCACCGGTCGTCCGCCGGGCCCGGCCGCGCAACGCGGCGAGCAGGTCGGACAGGAGCGGCTCGGACCGCCGGTTGTCCATCTGCCGGTAGGCGATCAACCCGAGCAGCGCGGCGATCACGCCCGCGCCGAACAGCACCGGACGGGTGCCGTCCACCTGCATCGGGTGGTTGAAGATCGTGATCGTGCGCTTCTGCACCAGCGACACCAGCAGCGGCGCGGCGGCCGACGCGGCGAACAGCACGATCTTCAGCAACGACTGGAGCAGGGCCACGGTCCGGCCGCGCATCGCGTCCTCGACCTGCGAGCCGACGATGGTCAGGCCGGTCAGGAACGCCATGCCCGCCGACGCGCCGACGCACGCCACCGCGACCAGCGCCACCCACAGGTGCGGCGCCAGCGCCACCACCAGCAGGCTCAGGCCCGCGACCAGGATCGTCACGCCGAACAGCCGGTCGTACGGCAGCCGCTGGGCCATCCGCGGCGCGGTGGCCATGCCGACCGCCAGACCGGCGAACACGGCCACGAACAGCAGGCCGAACGTCGAGGCGCCGCCGAGCAGCGACTCCGCGTACGAGGGCGCGGTGCCGATGACCGCGCCCGCCGCCGCGAAAGCGCCGATCATGCCGATGACCAGGCCCCGGACCAGCGGTGTGCGGCCCGCGTACTTCATGCCCTCGCGCAGCATGGCGAAGAAGCCGGGCGCCTCGCCGTTCTCGCGGGTTTGCCTGACCGCGGTGATCCGGCCGGACAGCTCCGGGATGCGGGTCGCCACGATGATCGCCGACGTCACGTACAGCGCGCCGTTGACCATGACCGCGATGGTGGCGATGCGGAACTCGAGATCGCTGTTCTGCAGGCCCAGGTAGCCGGGGATGCCGGAGATGATCGAGTACAGGCCCGCGCCGGAGATCACCGAGATGCCGTAGGTCATCACCAGGCCGAGCTGGTTGGCCGTCTCCACCTGGTCCGGCCGGCGCAGCAGGTTCGGCACCGCCGAGTCCTTGGCCGGGATCCACAGCATCGCGCAGCAGCCGACCAGGAAGTTCGCGATGAACAGCCACCACGCGGTGCCGACCAGCGCGATCGAGATGAACAGGCCACCGCGCAGCAGGTCGCAGACCACCATGATCTTGCGGCGGTCGAACCGGTCGGCCAGCACGCCGCCGAGCGGCGCGAACAGGATGCCGGGCAGCAACTGCGTGAGCACGACCAGGCTGAGCGAAAAGTTCTGCCACTGGTAGCTCTCGGTCATCTGCCTGACCAGACCCGTCAGCGCCAGCAGTGACAACCAGTCACCGACGCTACACAGATAGGTGACACCCCAAAGCCTGCGGAACGGCCGGATCGCCAACACGCTGCGAATCCGGTGGCTGGTCGAGGCCGCTGTGCCGCCGTCTTGGATGGTGCTCACCCCCGCCAATGCTGCAGGCCGTAAGGGTAGCGGGGCGGATTCACCCCCATGACCACATCCGCCATTCGGGTGACCGAAGCGAAATCATCGCAGCAGGTCGACCACTGCTTCGATGATCTCACGCACCACGTTGAACAGCAGCCCGCTGAGCGCGGCGAGCACCACGAGGCACCCGATCAGCCCACCCCGGCTCTTCTTCGGGCCTTCCTGGACGACCGCCTGCTCGGGCTGACGACGGGCCGGCTCCGCGTGCGGCACGTGGGCCGCCGGCTGCCCCGAAACCTGCCTGGAAACGTGCGTCGAAACGTGCCCGGAAGCGTGCGTCGAAACCTGCCCGGAGGCCTGTCCGGGCACCTGCCTGGCCGGTCTGGAGTGCTGCGCGGGCCGCAGCGCCTGCCCACGTGCCGGACGGCGGGCAGGCGGGACGTAAGCCGGTCCCGGCTGCGGCAGGGGCACGGGTGGCGGCACCACGACCGGTGGCACCGCCTCCACGTCGTAGCGCTCGCCCGTCACCAGCCCCGCGAGCGGGTCCGGGAACACCCGCGGTGGCGGTGGGGCCTGCGTGCCGTCCTCGCCGAACAGACCAGCGCCGAAATCGTCCACCGCCCCGCCTCCACCAGCTAGCTCTTGGACTTCGCCGGAGCCTTCTTGCGCGCGGGGGCCTTCCTCGCCGCCGGGGCCTTCTTCTTGGTCGTCGGCCCCTTGGCCCGCTTCTCGGCCAGCAACTCGGCCGCCCGCTCGTCGGACAGGCCCTCGACGCTGTCGGACTTGCGCAGCGACGCGTTGGTCTCGCCGTCGGTCACGTACGGGCCGAACCGGCCCTCCTTGACCACCATCGGCTTGCCGGACACCGGGTCCGCGCCCAGCTCCTTCAACGGCGGCGCGGCGGCCGCCCGGCCCCGCTTCTTCGGCTCGGCGTAGATCTTCAGCGCCTCGTCCAGAGTGACCGTGAACAGCTGGTCCTCGCTGGTCAACGACCGCGAGTCGGTGCCCTTCTTCAAGTACGGCCCGTAGCGGCCGTTCTGCGCGGTGATCTCCGCGCCGGTCTCCGGGTCCTTGCCGACCACGCGCGGCAGCGAGAGCAGCTTCAGCGCGTCGTCCAGCGTGACCGAGTCCAGCGACATCGACTTGAACAGCGAGCCGGTGCGCGGCTTCGGCGCCTTCTTGGTGCCCTCCGGCGCCTCCGGCAGCACCTCGGTCACGTACGGCCCGAACCGGCCCTCCTTGGCCACGATCTCGTGCCCGGTGACCGGGTCCGTGCCCAGCGAGCGGCCCTCCTGCGGGGTCGCGAACAGCTTCTCCGCGACCTCCCGGTTCAGCTCGTCCGGCGGCAGGTCGTCGGGCAGGTTCGCCCGCTGCGCGCTGACCTGGCCGTCCGGCCCCTCGACCTCGCGCTCCAGGTAGGGCCCGTACCGGCCGACCCGGACGTACACCGTGCGGCCCTCGATGTCGGGGAACAGCGGGATCGAGTTGACCTCGCGGGCGTCGATCGCCTCGACGCTGGAGCCGACCAGCTTCTTCAGCCCGCCGGACCGGCCGACCGAGGACTCCGGGCCGACGTTGCCGCCGAAGTAGAACCCGGACAGCCACGTGGTGCGCTCCTGGCGACCGGCGGCGATACCGTCCAGCTCGTCCTCCAGCGCGGCGGTGAAGTCGTAGTCCACCAGCCGGCCGAAGTGCTGCTCCAACAGCCCGACCACGGCGAACGCGACCCACGACGGGACCAGGGCGGAGCCCTTCTTCCACACGTAGCCGCGGTCCTGGACGGTGCTGATGATCGAGGCGTAGGTGGAGGGGCGGCCGATGCCCAGCTCCTCCATCGTCTTGATCAGGCTCGCCTCGGTGAACCTCGGGGGCGGCGACGTCGAGTGGCCGTCCGCGGACAGCTCGGCCGCCAGCAGCGACTGGTCCTTGACCAGCTGCGGGAGACGCGACTCGGCGTCGTCGGACTCGCCGCCCGCCTCCGAGTCGACCGTCTCCACGTAGGCCTTGAGGAAGCCGGCGAAGGTGATCGTGCGGCCCGATGCGGCGAAGGTGACCTGCTCGCCACCGGTCGTCGTGCCCGAGATGCGGACGCTGGTCGTGTTGCCGCGTGCGTCGGCCATCTGGGAGGCGATCGTGCGCTGCCAGATCAGCTCGTACAGCTTGAACTCGTCCGAGTCCAGCTCACGGGCCACCTGGCCGGGGGTGCGGAACACCTCGCCCGCCGGGCGGATGGCCTCGTGCGCCTCCTGCGCGTTCTTGACCTTGCGCGTGTACTGGCGGGGCGACTTGGACACGAACTGCGAGCCGTACAGCTCGGTGGCCTGCGCCCGTGCCGCCGCGATCGCGGTCTCCGACAGCGTCGTGCTGTCGGTGCGCATGTAGGTGATGTAGCCGTTCTCGTACAGCTTCTGCGCGGTGCGCATGGTGCGGTCCGCGGAGAAGCGCAGCTTGCGGCCCGCCTCCTGCTGGAGCGTGGAGGTCATGAACGGCGCGTACGGCTTGCGCGTGTACGGCTTCTCCTCGACCGAGGAGACCGTCATCGTGGCCTTGGCCAGGCCCGCGGCGATGGCCCTGGCCTGCGCCTCGTCCAGCACTCGGACGTCGGAACCGGCCTTGAGCCTGCCGTCGGAGCCGAAGTCGCGGCCCGAGGCGAGGCGGGTGCCGTCGACCGCGATCAGCCGGGCGCCGAACGTGCGCGGCGAGGCGTCCTTGCCCGCGTCCATGGTCGCCGAGACGTCCCAGTAGGACGCGGTGACGAACTTCATCCGTTCGCGTTCGCGCTCGACCACGATCCGGGTCGCCACGGACTGCACGCGGCCCGCCGAGAGCTTCGGCATGACCTTCTTCCACAGCACCGGGCTGACCTCGTAGCCGTAGAGGCGGTCGAGAATGCGGCGGGTCTCCTGGGCGTCGACCAGGTCCTGGTCCAGGTCGCGCGGGTTCGCCGCGGCGGCGAGGATCGCGGGCTCGGTGATCTCGTGGAACACCATCCGCCGGACCGGGACCTTCGGCTTCAGCGTGTCCAGCAGGTGCCAGGCGATGGCCTCGCCCTCGCGGTCGCCGTCTGTCGCCAGGTAGAGCTCGTCGACGTCCTTGAGCAGCTCTTTCAGCTCCGCGACGGTCGACTTCTTGTCCGGCGTGACGACGTACAGCGGCTCGAAGTCGTGGTCCACGTCGACGCCCAGCCGGGCCCACGACATGCCCTTGTACTTCGCGGGCACGTCGGCGGCACCCCGGGGGAGATCCCGGATGTGTCCCTTGGATGACTCCACGACGAAGTCGCTCCCGAGGTACGACGCGATCTTCCGCGCCTTCGCGGGCGACTCGACGATCACCAACCGCCGGTTGCCGCTCGCTGATCCCCCGTTTGTCTTCCTCGCCCGTGTCGATCCAGCCACGCCGTCCCGCTCTCTTCGAACCCTGTGTCCCGACCCGCCAGTGTGCACTGTCCTTCGTCACCGCTGGGCAGCCCTGGTCGGGACAGGGTGACACAACTGTGCCCGATCCTCCGCCAAGAGGACGCGCTACGCGGCCGGCCAGGTGCGCTCGGCGACGCCCCGCGGCGCACGTCCGACCAGCTCCGCGAGCCGTTCGAGCCGCCGTCGGCCGACGACACGCAGCGCCGGTCCCCCGGCCTTCTCCGTCAAGAGTGTCGAGGGGAGGCCCGACGTGGCCAACGCTTTTCGCAACGCCTCATGCGTGTCGGGCGACTCCGGGTCGAGGCCGAGGAAGTACCCGGACTCCACCCACCGGCCGGACGCCAGCGCCCAGAGCCGCAGCGCGCCGCCGTCGAGGGCGAAATCGGCGGGCACGACCTTGCGGCGACCGTCCAGCCACTGCGCGGCCAACCCGGTCAGATCGGTCCGGAAAGCGGTCGTGACCTGCACGGGACCGTCCTCGTCGAGATCGGTCCGGGCCTGCACGCCGCGCTCGGCCAACGCCGCCACGACGGCAGCGGCACGGGCCCGGGTGTCGACTCCCACCGAAACCCGGGCCGCACGTCCACGGGCGAAGCCCAGCGCCTGGCCGGGCCCGCACAGCAGGCCCGCCAGGTCACCGAGGCAAGGCTGTCTCGCCTCGGCCGAGAAGAAGGACAGTTGCCCCACGGACAGGCAGCGTAGAACACACGTTCGACCACGGCCAGTCTCCGAAGGGCTGAACCACGTACCCCAACGGCCTCACGTGCATCAGCACGGTGTCAGCTGCCGAGGCTCTTCAGCGTCTCGGCCATCTGCACGCACTGCGGGGCCTGCTTGAACGCCTCGCCGAGCTTCGGGTCCTCCTGGAGCTTCTTGATCTGCTCCTGGAGCTTGGACGGGTCGGCCTGGTCGCCGCCCAGCTGCTCCAGCTTGGTGGCGAACTGCGGGTCGGCCGGGTCCAGCTTCGCCAACTCGGTGTTGACCTCGGTCAACGTCTTGCCCGAGTCGGTGAAGAACTTGACCAGCTCGTCGTGCAGGACCTGGGTCTCCGCCGAGGGCGCGCCGAGGCCTTCCAGCTTCTCGCCCGCCTCGGACATCGACTCGCCCGCCTTGGCGCTGTAGTCGAGCAGCGCGGCCTTCTGCTTGGCCGGGTCCTCGGCGCCGCCCTCGAACATGATCTTCAGCAGGTCCAGCACACCCTGCACGGTGGGCCCGATGCCGTCGCAGAACGTGCCGGTCCACTCGACCGGGTCGGCGGTGGCCGCCGCGGTCGTGGTCGTGGTGGTCGCGGACGAGCCCGAGCCCGAGGACGACGACGATCCGCCACCGCCGCACGCCGCGGTGACCAGAACAACGGCGAACGCCGCCGCGAGAACGACGCGGTGCTTCACGCTGTGCTTCACCAAAGCCCCCCAAGGAGTCGAAAGACGAGGGGGAAACCTACTACGAGGTGGGTGGCACCGACTCCGACGGGCTCAACGTCGTCAGGTTCTGGCAGGAAGCAGCCTGCTCGGCCGCCGCCGACAGCTCCGGTGACGCCTCCAGCTGCTTGAGGGGCTCCACGAAGTCGTTCAACCGCGTGATGGCCTCACCGGCGGCCTGCAGCCCGCCCACCGGGTCGTTGGCGTCCGCCGCCTCGATGGCCGCCTTCGCGTCGGTGAAGTTCTTCGCGATGTCGGTGAACGTCACCGCCATCTTCTCCACCTGCTCGGTGCCGCCCGGCATCGGCGACGGCCCGACCTCGCGCAGCTTGGTGGCGGTCTGGCTGAACGCGTCCGCCATCTGGCCCATGTACACGGCCATGTCGGCCTTGAGCTTCGCCGGGTCGTTCGCGTCGAGCTTCGGCGGCGTCTTGGGCACCGCCGTGAACGCGGCCACCGCCGTGCAGACCTTGTCCATGTACGCCACCGCCGGCGCGTCGGACGGCGCCGACGGCGACGTGGGTGGCGCGGAGTCACCCCCGGACCCGCACCCGGCAACCGCCACGACCAGGGCGGCCGCGGCGACCAGCGGAAGAAGTCTCATGAGGGTGCTCCCAACAGTCCTAGGCATCACCGACAAGTGTGCCCCCACTCGGCCTATCCGGAGCAAGCGAAGGCGGGGTGCCACCGAGTGCGGCACCCCGCCTTCACACCGGGCTCACGCGGAGGTGGTCGCCTCCGCCGGGGTGTCCGCGATGGCCGTGCCGCGCCGCTTGGACACGACCACGGCCGCCACGATGATCGCCACCGCCACGATCGCGATCGTGTACCGGATACCGGCCGACGCGTCCGCGCCGACCGAGAAGCCGACGATGGCGGGCGCGATCAGCACCGAGACCAGGTTCATCACCTTGATCAGCGGGTTGATGGCCGGACCGGCGGTGTCCTTGAACGGGTCGCCGACGGTGTCGCCGATGACGGTCGCGGCGTGGGCGTCGGAGCCCTTGCCGCCGTGGTTGCCGTCCTCGACCAGCTTCTTCGCGTTGTCCCAGGCGCCACCGGAGTTGGCCAGGAACACCGCCATCAGGGTGCCGGTGGCGATCGCGCCGGCCAGGTACCCGGCCAGCGGGCCGACACCGAGGCCGAAGCCGACCGCGATCGGCGCCAGCACCGCGAGCAGACCGGGGGTGGCCAGCTCGCGCAGCGAGTCCTTCGTGCAGATGTCGACGACCTTGCCGTACTCCGGCTTGACCGAGCCGTCCATGATGCCCGGGTTCTCCCGGAACTGGCGGCGCACCTCGAACACGATCGCGCCCGCCGCACGGGTCACCGCGTTGACCGCGAGACCGGAGAACATGAACACCACGGCCGCGCCGATCAGGAGGCCGACCAGCACGTTCGGGCTGAACACCACGTTGGTGAACGACACCGGCACCTCGCCGAGGCCGACCTGGACGTCCCGCAGCGCCTGTTCGATGGCGTCCCGGTAGGAGCCGAACAGCGCGGTCGCGGCCAGCACGGCGGTGGCGATCGCGATGCCCTTGGTGATGGCCTTGGTGGTGTTGCCGACCGCGTCCAGCTCGGTGAGGATCTGCGCGCCCTCGCCGTCGACGTCGCCGGACATCTCGGCGATGCCCTGGGCGTTGTCGGAGACCGGGCCGAAGGTGTCCATGGCCACGATGACGCCGACCGTGGTCAGCAGGCCACAACCGGCCAGCGCGACCGCGAACAGCGACACGACCACCGAACCGGACAGCAGGAACGCGCCGTAGACCGCGCCGCCGATGACCAGCGCGGTGTAGACCGCCGACTCGAAGCCGACCGAGATACCGGACAGGATGACGGTCGCCGCGCCGGTGAGCGAGGTGCGGCCGACCTCCTTGACCGGCTTGTGCTCGGTGCCGGTGAAGTAGCCGGTCAGCCACAGGATGACGCCCGCCAGCACGATGCCGATGATCACCGCGATGGCCGCGATCAGGGCCGGGTTGCCGCTGGTGCGGGCGATGTCCTCGGACACGCCCTCCAGGCCCGCGAACGAGCTGGGCAGGAAGAGGAACGCCGCCACCGTGCACAGCACCGCCGAGATGACCGCCGAGATGTAGAACGAGCGGTTGATCGCGGTGAGGCCGTTCTCGCCGGTCCGGGCGCCGGTGATGTAGACGCCGATGACCGCGGTGAGCACGCCGATCGCCGGGACGATCAGCGGGAACAGCAGGCCCTTCGCGCCGAACGCGGCGGTGCCCAGGATGAGCGACGCCACCAGGGTGACGGCGTAGGACTCGAACAGGTCCGCGGCCATGCCGGCGCAGTCGCCGACGTTGTCGCCCACGTTGTCCGCGATGGTCGCCGCGTTGCGCGGGTCGTCCTCGGGGATGCCCTGCTCGACCTTGCCGACCAGGTCAGCGCCGACGTCGGCGGCCTTGGTGAAGATGCCGCCGCCGACCCGCATGAACATGGCGAGCAGCGCGGCGCCGAAGCCGAAGCCCTCCAGCACCCGCGGCGCCTGGCCCACGTAGACGAACACGACCAGCGCCGCGCCGAACAGGCCGAGGCCGACGGTGAACATGCCGACCACGCCACCGGTGCGGAACGCGATCCGCATGGCCTTCTCCCGGCCGGCGGGCTCCCTGGCCGCGGCGGCGACGCGCACGTTCGCGCGGGTCGACAGCCACATGCCGAGGTAGCCGATGGTGGCGGAGAAGCCGGCACCGACGAGGAAGAACAGCGACCTGCCGATGCGCTCCCCCAAGTCCTCGGCGGGGAGCATGAACAGCAGCACGAACACGATGACGACGAAGATGCCGAGCGTTCGGAACTGCCGGTTGAGGTAGGCCGCTGCGCCCTCTTGGACCGCCTTGGCGATGTCCTGCATCTTGGAGGTCCCCTGGCCCGCGGCCAGTACCTCCCGGAGCAGCACATAGCCCACGGCCAGGGCAGCCAGGGCGACCACGGCGACCACGGCGACGAGGCCGCGATCACCTCCGGAGAGCTCGAGGCCCTCCGCGAGGAATTGCCGGGACATCCGTCCTCCTGGTGAGTTTTCCTAACCCAACGTGGGTCACACCCCGCTAGTGTGAGGCGGGTCACTCACGCGACTGTCAGCCCCGACACAACGTGATGCATCCCTCATTGGATGCGATTCGGCGGAGTCTATTCATAGCGCGCAAGTCCACAACGGCGCGTCCCGATCCGTGCACACACCGTTATGCGCGCAGGCTGAGTCTTATCCCTCGTGAGGGGGTCCGTGATGTGCGAAGCTGCGCCCGTGGCGAACCAGGGACGTCGTTTGCTGGACCGGGTCCTCGCCGGTGTTCCGGCCGGTGAATCGCCGCTGACGCACACCGAAAACCTGCCGCCGCGTGCGGCGCAGCCCGTCCCGTGGCCGTCGTGGACGCCGTCCCCGGTGGTGTCGGCGCTGGTGGAACGGGGTGTGGCCGAACCGTGGCGGCACCAGGTCGAGGCGGCGGAGCTCGCGTGGTCAGGATCACACGTGGTGGTGGCGACGGGCACGGCGTCCGGCAAATCACTGGCGTACCAATTGCCGGTTCTGAGCGCGTTGACAGTTGATCCGAAGGCAACAGCTCTGTACCTCTCGCCGACGAAGGCGTTGGGTGCGGACCAGTTGAGATCGGTGACTTCGTTGGGCGTGCCGGACGTGCGCGCGGCGTCGTTCGACGGTGACACTCCGATGGCGGAACGCGATTGGGTGCGGGCGCACGCCAACTGGGTGTTCAGCAACCCCGACATGCTGCACCGGGGCGTGCTGCCCAACCACGCCCGGTGGATCCGGTTCCTGCGCCGGCTGTCGTACGTGGTGGTCGACGAATGTCACTCGTACCGGGGTGTTTTCGGTTCGCACGTGGCGTTGTTGTTGCGGCGGTTGCGGCGGGTCGCCCAGCGGTACGGCGCGGACCCGGTGTTCGTGCTGGCGTCGGCGACGGTGGCCGATCCGGGTGCGTCGGCTTCGGCGCTGCTCGGGGCGCCGTGCGCGGCGGTGACGGAGGACGGTTCGCCGCGCGCCGGGCGGACGGTGGCGATGTGGGAGCCGCCGCTGTTGGCGGAACTGGAAGGCGAGAACGGTGCGCCGGTGCGCCGGTCGGCGGGGGCCGAGACGGCGCGGATCCTGGCCGAGCTGGTGGTGGAGGGCGCGCGGTCGCTGGCGTTCGTGCGGTCGCGGGTGGGTGCGGAGCTGACCGCGTTGGGCGCGCGGCGGCTGCTGTCGGAGGTCGACCCGTCGTTGGCTTCGCGGGTGGCCGCTTATCGCGGCGGGTACCTGCCGGAGGAGCGGCGGGCGTTGGAGCGGGCGGTGTCGTCCGGCGAGCTGCTGGGTGTGGCGACGACGAACGCGTTGGAGCTGGGCGTCGACATCGTCGGGCTGGACGCCGTGGTGGTGGCCGGGTTCCCCGGCACGCTGGCGTCGTTCTGGCAGCAGGCCGGGCGCGCGGGGCGGACGGGCGACTCGGACGCGCTGGTGGTGTTCGTGGCGCGGGACGACCCGTTGGACACCTACCTGGTGCACAACCCGTCGGCGGTGCTGGACAAGCCGGTCGAGGCGACGGTGCTGGACCCGACGAACCCGTACGTGCTGGAGCCGCAGCTGGCGTGCGCGGCGGCCGAGCTGCCGTTGACGCCGGAGTCGCTGGCCTCGTTCGGCGGTGACGCGGCGCTGGCCGTGGTGGAGGACATGGCGGCGCGGCGGGTGCTGCGGCGGCGGCCGAACGGCTGGTACTGGACTTCGCACGACCGGCCGCACGCCGACGTGGACATCCGCGGGTCCGGTGGCGAGCAGGTCGTGGTGGTGGAGGCCGATTCGGGTCGGATGCTCGGCACGGTCGACCCCGGCGCGGCGTGCTGGCAGGTGCACTCGGGGGCGGTCTACCTGCACCAGGGCGAGTCGTACGTGGTGGACCACCTCGACCTGGACGGCGCTATCGCGTTGGTGCACGCGGAGCGGCCGGACTGGTCGACGACGGCCCGTGACACCAAGGACATCTCGGTGGTGCGGGTGCTGGAGGAGCGGGCGTTCGACGGGGTGACGGTGTGCCTGGGCGAGGTGGAGGTGACCTCGCAGGTCGTCGGGTACCTGCGGAAACTGCCGTCCGGCCAGGTGATCGACTCGGTGCCGTTGGACCTGCCCGCGCAGACGCTGGTGACGCGGGCGGTCTGGTACACCGTGTCGGCGGAACTGCTGGGCAGTGCGCCGGGGGGCGCCGGTCTGGCTCCGGCGCGCGTCCCCGGCGCACTGCACGCCGCCGAACACGCGGCGATCGGCCTGCTACCGCTCTTCGCGACCTGTGACCGATGGGACATCGGCGGCGTCTCGACCGCACTGCACCAGGACACCGGGGAGGCGACGGTGTTCGTGCACGACGGTCATCCCGGGGGAGCCGGGTTCGCCGACCGCGGGTTCAACGCGGTCGTCCCGTGGTTGGTCGCTACTAGGGAGGCCATCGCTGCTTGCGCATGTCCGGCCGGGTGCCCGTCCTGCGTGCAGTCGCCGAAGTGCGGGAACGGCAACGATCCGCTGGACAAGGCGGGCGGGGTGGCCGTGCTGGACGTCGTGCTCGGGGTGGTCGGGGAGAGACGCCACGACATCCGGCACGGCCACGTGGATCAGGACCGGTCGGCGGCGACCAGGCCGTAGGCGGGGGTGGGGTTGGCGGCCTGGAGCAGGGCGTCCCGGACCACGTTCGCGTGCGGCAGCTGCCACGCGCAGATCTGCGGCTTGACCCGCCAGTGCACGACGCCGACCTGGGCGGGGCTCGGCGGCAGCGGGACGTACTCGCCCTGGCCGTAGTGCTTGACGTCCCCGTCGGTGCTCGTGGCGCTCGGGATGGCCGTGCCGCCGGAGGCGACCAGGAACATCCAGCGGCCCTCCGGGGTCGCCACGATCGGGACGGGGATGCCGGTGGCGCGCAGTTCGACCGCGGCCCGGCGGCCGAGGTCGGCGCTCACCTCGATGGCGTCCACGCCGTGACCGGTGGCCAGCAGGATGCTGTAGGAGTGGCCCGCCCACCAGGTGGCGACCTGCTCCGCCTCGGTGCCGATGCGCTCCTGCCAGTCGCGGTGCACCGGAACCGGGCCGTCGTCCTCGACCCCGTTGCGCCCGGCCCACTGCTCACCCGCCGGATAGGTGCCCGGCAGCACAGGCCACCCGTGCCACGCGAGGTTGACCGCCTCTGCGCGCAGCTCGATGCGGAAGGCCCCGCGCCAGCTATCCGACCACTCCATTTTTCGTTCGCCTCCATGCGTTGCGATCCACGACACCGTGTCGGGCGTTGTTCGACACCGTGTCGGTGCCACCACTTGAACTAACGACATGACCGGGGGTTTTGGTAACCGCCAGTCGACAACTGGTCGATGTGGCACGGCGAACGCGGTGGGTGCGGGCGGCCGGCAGAACGGTGTGGAGGCGGTTCACCCACCGCGAAGCCGCGAATCTGCGGTCATGTGAGTCCGCTCACCGCCAGTGGACGACCGTTCGTCGCGGCAGGTAGGGGTCATCGTTCAGTCGGACCTGCACGCGCACGTGCGCTGGGCGCGCCGAACACCGAGGCCGGACCGGACACCCGCACGATGACCTCCCACCCGTGCACGTCGCAAGCCGCCAACCGGGCGTCCATCCGTTCGACGACCCACTTGGCCCGTTCGCAGGCGTGGGCGGCTCCGGACACCAGCCTCCCGGCCGCCGCCAACGCGCCGAGATCGGCCGCCGCGCTCAACCGATGCCTGGTCACGACGGCCTCCCCCACCTGCACGCCGACCACGACCAGCGCGAACCACACCCCGGCGACGGCCACCGCGACGACCGAGGCCGCCCCGCGGTCATCCATCCGCCACCCCCGGCTCCAGCACGGCGTAGGCACGTGCCTTCAACTCCACGCCCAGGCGCGAGGCGCTGACCTCCACCCACGCCGTGTCCCCCTCTCTGTGGACCGCCCACCGAGCCCCTTCGGGCGCGATCGCTTCGACCACGCCGTCAGCCCGCGCGTCGTCGCCACGCGCGACCAACCGGGCCGCCTCCCGTGCCGCGTCGGTGCACCGGAGCTGCCCCACCACCGCCATGACCGCGGTGACGCCGAGCGCCAGGACGACGACCAACCCGCACACCGCCAGCGCCGCCTCGACCGTCACCGCGCCCCGGTCGTCCCCGAACACCTTCGCCGGGGCGCAGTCGCGCTTCACGCGTCCACCGTGAAAGCTCGTTGCAGCAGGCCTTGGAGGAGGTTCAGCGTCCAATCCCCGGTCACGATCGAGTACAGGAGCACGGCGAGTCCCGCCGCCGCGATCGTCCCGATCGCATATTCCACAGTGGACATCCCACTGTCGTCCAACACCTTTTCCCCGCTTCGAGGCATCTGCCTTCTCCCGTCTACTGTGGACTTTCACCAGTTCTCGCTGACGCTGCCGACGAGACCGATCACCACGGGCAGCACACCCAGGCACAGGAACGCCGGCAGGAAGCACAGGGCCAGCGGTCCCGCCACGAGGACGGCGGCTCGTTGCGCGCGGGCCTCGGCTTGGTCGGACACGGTCGCCCGCGCCTCCGCGGCCAGGTCCGCCGCGGCACCGGCCAGGGCCGCGCCGGAACGTGCGGTGCGGCGTGCGGCTCTCGCCAGCGGTGCGGTGTCCGGGTGGTCGAGGGCTTTGGCCCACGCGTTCACCGGGTCCGCGCCCAGCGTCAGCAGGTCGACCACCTCGCGGAGGCGTTCGGCCGGGCCCGGTGGGACGCCCGCCAGCACGGCGTGGACCGCTCTGGCCACCGGCAGCCCTGCCCGGAGGGCGGCGGCCAGCAGGTCCCAGGTCGCCGCTCGGGCGAACGGGTCCGGTGGCCTCGGCTTGGGCCTGGGCTGCCGCCGGGGTTTCGATTTCAGCCTCGACGCGGCCCTCGGTGGTGGTGGGAACGCGAGGAGCGCCAAGGCGAGCAGCAGCAGGGTCATGCGATCACCTGCCTGGTCAGGCGACCGCTCCAGCGCAGCCCGGCGCAGATCAGGACCACTCCGACGACCAGCAGCACCTGTCCCGGCGCGGTGCCGGTCAGGACGGCCAGCGGACCGGCGCCGCCCAGTTCGCCGAGCACCACGCCGAAGAGCGGTAGGCCGGCCAGGACGGCGGCGCCGGCTCGTGGACCGGCCATGCGGGCGTGGACCTGTCTGGCGAACGCGGTGCGCCGGTCGAGGTCTCGCCGGACCGCGTCCAGCACCTCGGCCAACGGCACGCCGTGCACCGCCGACAGCCGCCACGCCCGCGCCAGGTGGTGGGCGTCCGGGAAGTCGGTGAGCGCCGCTTCCACATCCCCGCCACGTGCCGACGTCGCCGCGATCGCCCGCAGGACGTCCGTCGCCGGTGGTTCCGCGTCCTCGGCGGCACCGATGGCGGCCTTGGCCGGGTGGGCGCCAGAACGCAGTTCGGCGACGAACGCCTTCAGCCCGTCTGCGAGAGCCGCAGACGCCTTCAGGTGGTCGCGTTGCCGTGCGCTCTCCCGGTACGTGCGCCAGACGGTCGAGGCCAGCAACGCGCCCGCGATCGCCCCGCCCACGCCGATCGGGATGCCCAATGCGGTGCCCGCCAGGACGGCAAGCGGCTGGTTGGGTTTCGGCGGCTTCCACCGGGGTTTCGGTCCGCGCTGAAGCCCGGCCAGGCGTCGGCGCGCCGCCGAGTGCGGCAAGACCAGCAGTGCGGCGGCCAGCAGCAGGAGGCTCACAGCGCCCCCACCAGGGACTCCAGCTCTGCGGCGGCTTCCTGCCGGCCATCGTCACGCCGCCAGGCCGGCCGGACGACCAGCTCGCCGGACCGGCGTTCCAGCACACCGATCTCGGCCAGGTACCGGGTGCCGTCGCGAGCACGGCGCATGTGCAGCACCACCTTCACCGCCGCGGCGAGCTGACTGTGCAACGCGTGCCGGTCAAGCCCGCCGAGCGCCGCCAAGGCCTCCAGCCGTGCCGGGACTTCCGCCGGCGAGTTGGCGTGCAACGTGCCCGCGCCACCGTCGTGCCCGGTGTTGAGGGAGGACAGCAGCTCGCACACTTCCGCTCCCCGAACCTCCCCGACCACGATCCGATCCGGCCTCATCCGCAACGCCTGCCGGACCAGGTCGCGCATCGTCACCTCGCCCGCGCCCTCGACGTTCGGACCGCGTGCCAACAGCCGAACGACCTGCGGGTGGTCGGGCTCCAACTCCCCCGCGTCTTCCACGCACACCACCCGTTCGTGGTGCGGCACGCAGCCCAGCAGCGCGGCGAGGAGCGTCGTCTTACCCGACCCCGTGCCGCCGACGACCAGGAACGCCTGGCGGCTCATCACGATCGCCCGGAGCAGGTCGCCCGTCGGTTCGTCGAACGTGCCGCACGCCTGCAGCGTCGCCAGGTCGTGCACAGCCGGGCGGAGGACCCGCAACGACAGGCAGGTGAGCGGCGCGATCGGCGGCAACACCGCGTGCAACCGCACCGAGCCCGGCAACCACCCGTCGACGTAGGGCGCCGCATCGTCCAGCCGCCGACCGGCCGCCACCGCGAGCCGTTGGGCGAGTCGGCGCACAGCGGCTTCGTCCGGGAAGGTGACGTCCGTCCGGCGCAGCCCGGTGACACCGTCGACCCACACCTGATCGGGCCCGGTGACGAGGACATCGGTCGTGTCCGGGTCGCGCAGGAGCGGTTCGAGCGGCCCAGCGCCGACGAACTCCTGGCGCAGCACCGTGAGCGCCCGCTGGACGTCCTCGTCGCCCAGCACCCCACCGGCCTCCCCCCGCACCGCCGCCGCGACAGCGGCGGAAGTGAGGTCGCTGCGCCCATTGGCCAGCCGCTGCCGAACGCGCTCAACCAGATCGTTCACAACCCACCTCCCCGCCACGCACCGCCAAGACCTCCCGCGCCGCCTCGACCAACGCCCGCCGCCCAACGCCCGCCTGCCGCTCCGAAGAGACCGAAGAAGCCACCGGATGAGGCAAGGACAGCTCGGCAAGCACGAGCGCCGACAGCAGCACCGGACGACAAGTCCGGAACACCGGAGCCGGCCGAAACCCGGGATGCCGCTTGACAGTCGGTTTCCGATCACAACTCACAAAGCACCCCCACTCCCGCCCCCGACCGCGAACCCGACCGCATGAAGCGAGCAGCCGGTCCGCGCCGGGGCGCGCACGTGAGGCGCGGACCGTTCACCGCACAGAACCGTCGACAGCGGCGTGGGGTGGTGGGGTCGGGTTGGAGCGCGGTTGCGATCAACAGGCCGATCAACAGTCACAGGCCGATCAACAGTCATGGAGTGCCGCCAGGACTTCTCGGGCCGCCTTCGCCAGGGGGCCGCGGGTGGTTTCGGGGAAGCGGCCGTTGTCCAGGGCTGTTGCCAGCCTCGGTTCCGGGCGCATGGTGGTGAGCAGGGGGACGTCCACCGCTTCGACCACCTGCGCGGTGGACAGGCCGCCCGGGGCTGGGCCTCGGACTACGGCTCTCAGCCGCACGCCGCGTTCGGCGGCCTGTTCGACCAACGTCTTGGCCGCCATGCACGCCTTGACGTCGGCCGGCACCACCAGGACCGCCAGGTCGGCTCGGTCGAGTGCGGCGCAGGCGGCGTCGGTCAGTTGGCGCGGTACGTCGCACACGACCGTTCCGCCGGCGCGCCGGCCGGCCTCGATCACCGCGACCACGGCATCCGGTTCCGGGCCGGGGCCGGTTCGGCCGCAGGACAGCACGGTCAGGCTCCCGCGCCTTCCGGTGCGACCCGGCAGCGCCGAGCGGAGTGCGGCGGCCGGGACGCGGCCACCGGTCAGCTGCAACGTGGGCCAGCGCAGGCCCTCCTGGCGTTCCGCGCCCAACGTCAGGTCGAGGCCGCCGCCCAACGGGTCGCAGTCGACGAGCAAGCCGTGGCCGCCTGTGGACAGCACGGCCTGACCCACCGCCACCGACAGCACCGACGCGCCGGCACCACCACGGGCGCCCAGGACCGCCAGGACCTTGCCCTCACCGACCGGACTGCCCTCGGCGGCGTCGGCCAGCACGGCGCGCAGCCGGTCGTGGTCGGCAGGTAGCTCCAAGACCTGCTCCGCACCCAAGGCCAAGGCACGCCGCCACGTCGCGGGATCGGGCGGACCGGCACCCACGACGTGAACACCCGGTCTGCGTGGGAACCCCGCCGCCGCGCACGCGACCACCGCCTCCTCGTCCAGCACCACCGCCGGAGCGCCGTGCCAACGACCGCGCAACGCGGTCACGTCGACCACCCGCTCCAACTCGCACCCGACGACCGCCGCCGCGTGCAGCACTTCCTCCACCAGACCCGCTTCGGCCACCAACGCCACCGGTCGCTTCATCCCGCCCTCCCCGTTGTCGATCTACGGGTCCCACGGTGGCGAGCGGTGAGGAAGGACACAACGGTTCATGATCAACATGTGGACAACCGGACCGGCTGTGGACAACCGAGGGCTCCGCGAGTGGACGCACGAGGGCCGACAGGGACAGCGCGGGACGGCCGCGGAACGGCGCGGCGGAAGATCGGAAGTCGATGCAAGAAGGGGCGCAAGTGCGCGGAGGTCCAGCGGAACGCCCCGGAAAACCGACCCCGGACATGGGACGACCCCCGCCAGGGGGGAGGGACGGGGGTCGTCATTGGTTCAGTCCCGGGGGGTCGGACTGAACCTGTCCGGTCGAGCCGGACCCGTCTACTGTATCCCCACAGGACAGGGTCATGCGTGTCTTCCGTTAGAGGGACGCGGAAAATTCGGTGGACCACACACTCAGTTCGTAAAGCACCGAACGACCACCGCCGCCGGTGCCGACCCGCCCGCCTTAAGCTGGACCGGTGACCGAGCACGCCACCGAAGGCAATCGAGTCGCCGCGTTCTTCGACCTGGACAAGACCGTCATCGCCAAGTCGAGCACGCTGGCGTTCAGCCGGCCTTTCTTCCAAGAGGGCCTGATCAACCGGCGAGCGGTGCTCAAGAGCGCCTACGCGCAGTTCGTCTTCATGCTGGCCGGCGCCGACGCCGACCAGATGGACCGGATGCGCTCGCACATCACCGCGCTCTGCGAGGGATGGGACGTCGAGCAGGTGCGCTCGATCGTCGATGAGACGCTGCACGACATCGTCGACCCCCTCGTCTACAAAGAGGCCACCCAGCTCATCACCGACCACAAGACCGAGGGCCACGACGTGGTCGTCGTGTCCGCTTCCGGCGAGGAGCTGGTCGCGCCCATCTCCACCATGGTCGGCGCGACGCACAGCGTCGGCACGCGGATGGTGGTCGCGAACGGCCGCTACTCCGGCGAGGTCGACTTCTACTGCGCGGGCGAGAACAAGGCGATCGCCGCCAAGCAGCTCGCCGAGCAGCACGACTACGACCTGAGCCGCTGCTACGCCTACTCCGACTCCATCACCGACCTGCCGCTGCTGGAGGCCGTCGGCCACCCGACCGTGGTCAACCCGGACCGCGCGCTGCGCAAGATCGCGGCACAGCGCGGGTGGCCGGTGCTGACGTTCTCCGACCCGGTGTCGCTGCGCGCCCGGATCCCCCGCCCGTCGGGCACGGCGGTCGCCGTCACCGCCATCGGTTTGGGCGCCGCTACGGCCGCGGGCGTGGCCTGGTACGGCCTGCGCAGGCGGCGTCGGAGCTGATTCACCCCGGCTTGCCCCGGTCAGCGGTACCTGCGGCCCCCACCCGCCGGGAACCACTGCCGGGAAAGCCTTTCCGCTACTGAACGTGGCTTGACCGGTGCACCCCATCGAGCCCTTGCTGTGACGCCGAACAGCTACTACAAATGGAGGTGCGGACCTCGGGTCGGCCAGGGACGAAGCGGAAGAGAAGCATCGTTCACCCCGACAGAGCTCCGTGCGCGGACTTCGAGACACCCACGCGCAGCACGCCGCGGGAGGCTTGTCGTCTAGGGCCTGCGTACCGGGACGCCGGACGCCGAGGCCAGGTTGGTACGACACGAGTTGCACGCTTGGTAACTCGGAAGCCCGCGCCGTTGACGGTGGGGCCCCTTACGAGGGTGCCCCACCGTTTTTGTGTGCCAAGAATTTGTGCCAAGAACTGAACAGCCGCCCGAGGCCGCCCGATCGGGTGACGCCCCCGCCTGCCGGATCTGTCGGTGCTCCCCGCCACAATGCCCACACAGCGCAACCCGTTGACCCGCCTCTGTGACGTGGGTAACTTACCGATTGTCACCACTTAGTGGTGGAAGATTTCCCAGTGGGAGGCCGCAGTGCTCCGTCCGCTCGTCGCCGTCGCCGTGGTCGCGGCTTCCGTCGCGACACCACCCGCGCAAGCCGCGCCGACAGGATCCCAGGGCATCGGGGTGCACAGCCTCACCGCCCTGGTCGAAGGCATGTCGCTGGAGCAGAAGGTCGGCCAGCTGTTCGTCACCTACGTGCACGGCCAGTCATCGGACGAGGCGCACCCCGGCAACCTGCGCGACTTCGGCGTCGCCACCCCGGCCGAAGTGGTGGCGAAGTTCCAGCCGGGCGGTGTCATCTACTTCAACAACTCGAGCTACGACAACATCGACACCCCGCGCCAGATCGCCGCCCTCTCCAACGGCCTCCAGGCGGCGAGCCGCATCCCGCTGTCCATCTCCACCGACCAGGAGATGGGCATCGTCACCCGCATCGGCGCGCCCGCCACCCAGTTCCCCGGCAACATGGCCCTCGGCGCGGGCCGCAGCACCGCGGACGCCGAGCGCGCCGCCCGGATCACCGCCCGTGAGCTGCGGGCCATGGGCATCACCCAGAACTTCGCGCCGGACGCGGACGTCAACTCGAACCCGGCGAACCCGGTCATCGGCGTGCGCTCCTACTCCAGCGACCCGGCGTTGGCGGCCGAGATGACCGCCGCCCAGGTGCGGGGCTACCAGGGGCGTTCCCTGTCCAGGCACGTGGTGAGCGCGACCGCCAAGCACTTCCCCGGCCACGGCGACACCGACCAGGACAGCCACGCCACCCTGCCGAAGGTCGACCGCACCGAGGCGGAGTGGAGCGAGCTGGACGCCCCGCCGTTCAAGGCCGCCATCGCCGCGGGCATCGACTCGATCATGACGGCGCACATCCAGATGCCGAAGATCGACCCTTCGGGTGAACCGGCGACGCTCTCCAAGCCCGCCATCGACCTGCTGCGGGAGAACCTGGACTACGACGGCGTGGTCATCACCGACTCGCTCGCCATGGCGGGCGTGCGGCAGCTGCACTCCGACGCCGAGATCCCCGTGCTGGCCCTGAAGGCGGGTGTCGACCAGCTGCTCATGCCGGTGAACCTGCAGGTGGCCGTCGACAGCGTGCTCGCGGCGGTCCGCGGCGGCGAGCTGACCGAGCGGCGCATCGACCAGAGCGTGCTGCGGGTGCTGCGGATGAAGTTCCTGCGCGGGATGCTCACCAGCCCGCCGGTGGACGTCCAGAAGGTCGATTCGGCCCTCGGCACGCCCGAGCACCTGGCCGCCGCACGGCAGATCGCCGACCGCACCATCACCGCCGTGCGCAACGACGCGGGCGTGCTGCCGCTGGCCGCCAAGCCGACGTCCGCGCTGGTCACCGGCTGGGGCGAGACGACGAGCCGCACCCTGGCCGCCGCGCTGGGCGGCACCGCGCTGCCCACCGGCACCGCGCCGACGGAAGCGCAGATCACCGCCGCCGTGCAGGCCGCGGCCAACGCGGACCTGGTCGTCGTGCTCACCAACGCGCTGTCCCGCCAACCGGCCCAGCAGACCCTGCTGACCAGGCTCCTCGCCACCGGCAAACCGGTCGTCGCGGTGGCCGCGCAGAACCCGTACGACGTGGCGCACACCGCCGCGCCGACGTGGCTGGCCACCTACTCCTACGGCGCGGTCTCGATGCAATCGCTGGCCAGGGTGATCACCGGCGAGGTGACGCCGGTGGGCAAGCTGCCGGTCGCGGTGCCCGGACCGACGCCGTACCCGTTCGGCCACGGCGTGGGTTGGTGACCCGGTGGACCGCAGGCACTTCCTCACCGCAGGCGCCCTCGCCGTACCCGCGTTCAGCGCCCTCGACGCCGACAATCCCGATCACTCCGATCACTCCGATCAGTCCGACCGGCTTGACCGGCCCGACCGCCCGCGCGCGGTCAAGACCGGGGCCGAGCAGCTGGCCGAGGACGGCTGGCGGCGGTTCGCGGGCCGCAAGGTCGGCGTGGTCACCAACCCGACCGGCGTGCTGCGCGACCACACGCACATCGTCGACTCGATGGTGGCCGCCGGGCTGAAGCCGCACGCCGCGTTCGGCCCCGAGCACGGCTTCCGCGGCACGGCCCAGGCGGGCGGCTCGGAGGGCGACTACCTCGACCCGCGCACCGGCGTCCCGGTCTACGACGCGTACGGCGCGAACGCCACCAAGCTCGCCGGCATGGTCGCCAAGGCGGGCGTCGACACGCTCGTGTTCGACATCGCGGACGTCGGCGCGCGTTTCTACACCTACATCTGGACCATGTACACGGCGATGCAGGCCGCCGCCGCGACCGGCGCGCGGTTCGTGGTGCTCGACCGCCCGAACCCGGTCGGCGGCACGGCCAGGGGCCCGCAGCTCGACCCGGCCTACGCGACCGGTGTCGGCCGCAAACCCGTGGTCCAGCAGCACGGCATGACGATCGGCGAGCTGGCCCGCCTGTTCGACGCCGAGTTCCTGCCCGTCGACGGCGGCGGGCTCAGCAGCCTCGAAGTGGTCGACGTGAAGGGCTGGAAGCGGGACGACCTGCACTCCGGCATCCCCTGGATCGCGCCGAGCCCGAACATGCCCACGCACGACACCGCGCTCGTCTACCCCGGCACGTGCCTGTTCGAAGGGCTCGTGTTCTCCGAGGGCCGCGGCACCACCCGCCCGTTCGAGACGATCGGCGCGCCCGGCCTGGACTGGCGGTGGGCCGAGGACCTCAACGCGCTGGCGCTACCGGGCGTCCGGTTCCGGGAGACCTACTTCACGCCCACGTTCAACAAGTTCGCGAACAAGCTGTGCGGCGGTGCAGCCCTGCACCTCACCGACCCGCACAGGTTCGACGCGGTCCGCACCGCGGTGGCCATGATCGTCACGGCGAAGGCCCGGTACCCGGAGGTCTTCGCCTGGCGGCCGGACAACTGGATCGACAAGCTCAGCGGCTCGGACCGGCTGCGCCGCATGGTGGACGCGGGCGCGGGCACCGACGAGGTGGTCGGCGCCTGGGCCGACGAGCTGGCCGCGTTCGAACGCACCCGCCGGCCGTACCTGCGCTACCGGTAGATGGAGACAGCGATGCGCATCCCTGCCCTGCTGATCGCTACGACCACGTTCGTCACGACGCTGCTCACCACGCCGGCGCACGCCGACCGCCGCGAGGCCCGCTTCGACCAGCCGCACGACGGCTGGTCGCACAGCGTGCTCCGACCGGGTACACCAGAGCGCGTGGGACTCGACCCGGCTCCGCTGGACGCCGCACTGGCGCAGATCGAGCGCTACACCGTCCCCGACGCCACCGGGCACCCCCTGTTCTCAGGCGCCGTCACGCTCTACGCGCACGACGGCGTCGTGGTCACGCACGAGCCGGCGGGCTGGGCGGTCCGCTACGCCGACGCGGCGGGCACCGAGCTGCCCGAGGCCGAGCGGGTGCCGATGGACCGGGACACGATCTTCGACCTGGCCTCGATCTCCAAGCTGTTCACCTCGGTCGTGGTGATGCGGCAGCACGAGCTGGGCCGGTTCGGGCTGGACGACCCGGTGGCCCGCCACCTGCCGGAGTTCGCGGTCAACGGCAAGGAGTCGATCACCGTCCGGCAGCTGCTGACCCACACGTCGGGCCTGGTGGCGTGGCTGCCGCTGTGGTCGCAGTACCCGGACGTCCCGTCCCGGCTCAAAGCCGTGATGGACACGAAGCCCCGCAGCGCGCCCGGCGCCACGTACCTGTACTCGGACCTGAACCTGATCACGCTGGGCCTGCTGGCCGAGAAGTGGTCCGGCAAGGAGCTGGACGAGCTGGTCCGCGACGACATCGCGCGTCCGCTGGGCCTCCAGGACACCGGCTACAACCCGCCCGCCGCCAAGCTCGACCGGATCGCGGCCACCGAGTACCAGGCGGGCCGGGGCGTCATCCGCGGCACGGTCCACGACGAGAACGCCTGGTCGCTGGGCGGGGTCGCGGGCCACGCGGGCGTGTTCTCCACGGCGCGCGAGCTGGCCACGCTCGGCCAGACGATCCTCAACGGCGGCGTTCACGCGGGCAGGCGGATCCTGCGCGAGGACACCGTCCGGCTCATGCTCACCGACTTCAACCAGGGCTTCCCCGGCAACTCGCACGGCCTGGGCTTCGAGCTGGACCAGCGCTGGTACATGGGCGCGCTGACGTCGCCGAGGTCCGCCGGGCACACCGGCTACACGGGCACCACGCTGGTGCTGGACCCGTTGTCGCGGTCGATCGCGATCCTGCTGACCAACCGGGTGCACCCGACCCGCAACTGGGGCTCGATCAACCCGGCGCGGCGCGTGGTGGCCAACGGGCTGGCGCAGGCGCTGGCGGTGCAACCGCGGCACGGCACGGCGTGGACGCCGGAGGCGGACGGCGCCACGTTGACCACGCGCGACCTCCCGCAGCGGTCCGCGACGCAGCGGCTGTCGTTCTGGGCGTTCGTCGACCTGGACCCCGGCGACAAGGTCGTGCTCGAGGCGACTGACGACGGGGCCACCTGGCGCGACGTCCAGGTGTTGGCCGGTTACGGGCAGCGGCGGTGGCACAAGGTCGAGGTCGAGACGGCGTCGGCGGTGAAGTACCGCTGGCGGTACGTCCGGGGCACGACCTCCTACGGCGGGCGCGGTGTGTACGTGGACGCCGTGCGGGTCACCGACCAACGGGGTGTGGCACTCGACGGCGAGCGCGAGCCAGCGGGTTTGCACCCCGAAGGGTGGCGCTCTGCGGCCCGTTAGTCACACACGGACAGCGGGATCCCGCCAAGCGGTGCGATTCGGTCACGGTTGGGGTGAGTTAGGCCCACCCTGCGTTGACCGCACGTTGAGCGGTTAGTAAGTTTCCCACGTGTCCACCGAAAGTACCGCCGACTCGAGCCCCCTGGTCAAGATCCGTTCACTCCTGCCGGGCCTGGCCCGCGCGGAACAGCGGGTCGCCAAGGTCGTGCTGGACAACCCGGCGACCGTCGCACACCGCAGCATCACCGAGGTCGCCGAGGCCGCGGGCACCAGCGAGACCACGGTGACCCGGTTCTGCAAGGCCATCGGCGTCGGCGGCTACCCCGAGCTGCGCATAGCGCTGGCCGCCGACACGGCCCGGACGTCCATGCGCACGGACCGCGACCTGGGCGGCGACATCGGCCCCGGTGACGACCTGCGGCAGGTGGTGGGCAAGGTCGCGTTCGCGGACGCGCGGGCGGTCGAGGAGACCGCCGAGCAGCTGAACGTGGAAACGCTCGAAGCGGTGGTCGAGGCGGTCGCGGGCGCGGGCCGGGTGGACGTCTACGGGTTCGGGGCCAGCGCGTTCGTCGCGTTCGACCTCCAGCAGAAGCTTCACCGGATCGGGCGAGTGTGCTTCGCCTGGAACGACACGCACATCGCGCTCACGTCCGCCGCCGTGCTCACCGAGGCCGACGTCGCGGTCGGGATATCGCACACCGGCTCCACCTCGGAGACCGTCGAGGCGCTGAGGGTGGCCAAGGAGCACGGCGCGACCACGGTGGCGCTCACCAACTTCCCGCGCTCGCCGATCAGCGAGGTCGCCGACCACGTGCTGACCACGGCGGCGCGCGAGACCACGTTCCGCTCGGGCGCGATGGCCAGCCGGATCGCCCAGCTCACCGTGATCGACTGCCTGTTCATCGGGGTCGCGCAGCGGCACGTGGACAGCGCCAAGACGGCCCTCGAAGCGACGTACGACGCGGTCTCGGGGCATCGCCTCGGGGCGCGTCCGGACGGCAGGCGGCGCCGGGAGTCCGGTAAATGACGCCGCCCCGGCACGATGTCGCGGTCCGCGTGGAATCCCCCACCGAGGCCAGGAACCCGCGCACCGAGGACATCGACCGGCTCTCCACGCTGGACGTGCTCCGTCTGATCAACACCGAGGACCACCTCGTCCCCGACGCCGTCGCCGCCGTGCTGCCCGAACTGGCGCGCGCCGCGGACCTCGCCGTCGGCGCGCTGCGCGCGGGCGGCCGGGTGCACTACGTCGGCGCGGGCACGTCCGGCCGGCTGGCCACGCTCGACGCCGCCGAGTTGGTGCCGACGTTCAACGCGCCGCCGGACTGGTTCGTCGCCCACCACGCGGGCGGCCGGGAAGCCCTGGTCAACGCGGTGGAGGACGTGGAGGACCAGGCGTCGAACGGCGCCGCCGAGATCCGTCGGCACGCGGCGGCCGGTGACCTCGTGCTGGGCGTCACGGCGTCCGGCCGCACGCCGTTCGTGGTGGCCGCGCTGGAAGAGGCCCGCACGATCGGCGCGCACACGGTCCTGGTGTCCAACAACCCGACCGCGCCGCCACCGGTCGAGGTGGACGTGCTGATCGCGGTCGACACCGGGCCGGAGGCGATCGCGGGTTCCACCCGGATGAAGGCGGGCACCTCGCAGAAGCTGGTGCTGACGTCGTTCTCCACCGCCGTGATGATCCGGCTCGGCCGCACGTACTCGAACCTCATGGTGTCGATGCGCGCCACCAACGCCAAGCTGCGCGGACGCACCGTGCGCATCCTACGTGAGGCGACCGGTCTGGGCGAGCAGGAGTGCACGACCGCGTTGGCCGACGCGGGCGGCGACCTGAAGGTGGCCCTCGTGCACCTGTTGGCCGACGTGCCCGCAGCGCGCGCTGCGGAGGCGTTGGAACGCAACCAGGGTCACGTCCGGCTGGCGCTCAGCCAGCTAGCACAGGGCGCCACGGGATAGGCGTCGAGAGCACCATCGCGCTGGACGTCTCGCCGTAGCCGCCCAGCCGCACGAGCAACCGCTCCAACTCGCTGATCGACGTGGTCACCACCTTCACCACCGAGCAGATGTCGCCGGTCAGCCGCACCACCTCCACCACCTCGGGGCAGTCGTCCAGCAGCTCCGGGTGCACCGTGATGCACCGCGGCCCGTAGCACTTCATCCGCACCAGGGCGACCACCGACCGCCCCACCGCCGTGGGGTCGACGGTGGCGCGGTAGCCGGTGATGACGCCCGCGTTCTCCAGCCGCCGCACCCGCTGCGCCACCGTCGGCGGCGACACGTGCACGCGCCGCGCCAGCTCGTTGTACGACAGCCGCGCGTCCTCCTGCAGGGCCTCCAACAGGGCCCAGTCCACGCCGTCCAGTTCGATGCTCATGACTGCAAAGCTATTGGCCCTGATGCTTGCCGGTCGTAAGAACTTGCCGGTGAAAGACCTTTTGTTGGCCATTCAGATCACCTGAACACGCCGTCATGATGAAGACATGACTTGCCCGGTCGCACCCAAACTTGATTTCGGCGGCACGACGCCCTACGAGGACTACGTGCACGCCTCCGTGCTGCACTCGCTGCAGCAGCAGTGGTCCGACGACCCGCGTGAGATGTCGTTCCTGGTGATCACGCAGGTCATGGAGCTGTACTTCGGGCTGCTGTGCTTCGAGTGGCGGCAGGCCAAGAAGGAACTGCGCGCCGACGACGTGCGCGCCGCCGTCCGCACCCTGCGCCGCAGCGATCTGCACATGCAGGCCCTCAACGCGGCGTGGCGGCCGATCGCCCGGATGACGCCCGCCGAGTTCAACTCGTTCCGCGACGCCCTCGGCGAGGGCTCCGGCTTCCAGTCCGGCCGGTACCGCGAGGTGGAGTTCCTGCTCGGCGAGAAGTCCCGGTCGCTGCTCGTGCCGCACCGGGCCGTGCCGCGGCAGCACGACGCGCTCGAAGCGCTGCTGCACGAGCCGAGCCTGTACGACGACGTGCTCGCCGCCCTGCACCGCCAGGGCCTGCCGATCCCCGCCGAGGTGCTGGAGCGGGACGTCAGCCAGGCGTACGAGCCGAACGCCCAGGTGGAGGCCGTGTGGGCGGACATCTACCGCAGCGGGTCCCGTGACCTGCTCGAACTGGGCGAGGCGTTGACCGACATCGCCGAGGAGTTCGCCCGCTGGCGTTACGACCACCTGCTCGCCACCCGCCGTTCGATGGGCGCGAAAACCGGAACCGGTGGTTCCGCGGGGGTTGCGTGGCTGGAGAAGCGCACGCAACGCTCTGTCTTCCCCGAGCTGTGGACGGCTAGGAGTCACGTATGACGCGTATGACCGACCCGTTGGCGACCGACCCGTTGGCGCACACCCGCGACCTGTTCGACCTCGACGACGACGTGGTGTACCTGGACGGCAACTCGCTGGGTGCGCCGCCGAAGGCCGTTGCCGAGCGGGTGCAGGACGTGGTGCGCAACCAGTGGGGCCGACGGCTCATCCGGAGCTGGTCGGAGGGCTGGTGGGAGGCGCCGGAACGGGTCGGCAACCGGATCGGGCGGCTCGTCGGCGCCAAGCCGGGGCAGGTCGTGGTCGCGGACTCGACCAGCGTGAACCTGTTCAAGGCGCTGATGGCGGCGGTGCGCAACACCGATCGCATGGAGATCGTCGTGGACGCCGGGACGTTCCCGACCGACGGGTACATCGCGCGGTCGGTCGCCGAGCTGACGGGTCTGGCTTTGCGCCCGGCGCCGCCGGAGGAGCTGGACCTGCGTGACACGACGGCGGTCGTGCTGCTGAACCACGTCGACTACCGCACGGGTCGGTTGCTGGACATGGCGAAGCTGACCGAGCAGGTGCACGCGGTGGGCGCGAAGGTCGTGTGGGACCTGTGCCACAGCGCGGGCGTGCTGCCGATCGAGCTGGACGCTCTCGGTGTCGACCTCGCGGTGGGGTGCACGTACAAGTTCCTCAACGGCGGACCGGGCTCGCCCGCGTTCATCTACGTGCCGAAGGCCGCCCAGCACGCGTTCGAGCAGCCGTTGACCGGGTGGACGGGCCACGAGGTGCCGTTCGCGATGTCGCCGGAGTACACCCCCGACCCCGGCGTGTCCCGCGCCCGCGTCGGCACACCGGACATCATCTCGATGCTCGCGCTGGACGCCGCCCTGGACGTCTGGGACCACGTAGACCTCAAGGACGTGCGCGCCAAGGGCCTACGCCTGACTGACCACTTCCGCGGCCTTGTCCAAGACCTCCCGGGCATCGAGGTGATCACCCCGGCCGACGAGTGGCGCGGCCACCAGATCTCCCTCCGCCACCCCGAAGCCGGCCGCCTCATCGACCAGCTGATCGAACGCCAGGTCATCGGCGACCACCGCCCGCCCGACGTCCTCCGCTTCGGCTTCGCCCCGCTCTACAACACCTTCGACGACGCCGAACGCGCCGCCACCACCCTAAAAGAACTCCTCTAACCCGAGAGTCGAACGCTCAGAACGCGAGAGTCGAACGTTCAGGTACCCCGAGTTCAACACTCAGGTTCGGCGGCCGCTGTCGTGAGCGTTGAACTCGGGTGTTCTGAGCGTTCGACTCTCGGGACCTGAACGTTCGACTCTCGCGGTTAGGGGGTGGCGGTGTCGGCGATGCTGCGGGCTTCGCGGGCGCCGGCTTCGAGGGCTTCGCACCAGAAGAGGATCCAGCGGGTGATGCCTTCGGGGTCGCCCGTTGAGAAGCCGTGCAGGGCTGAGGCGTAGTCGTTTTGACGACGTAGGCACAGGACCTCGGGGACGCCCAGGGATTTGGGGTCCAGGCCGGTGGCGATGGAGGCCAGGCGGGACGCGGCGCGCGCGACGACGCCGTTGGCGGTGTCGAACGGTGCCATCGACATCAGCTCGCCGTGCACCACGGCCACGTGGAGGGGACCGGGGACGGACGTACCGCCGGTCACCAGGTGGGCCAGCAGGTCCAGGCGCTCGGAAACGCCCGGGGCCAAGCGGGGGCGGCCGAGTTCGCCGCCCAGGTCGGCGCCGGCCAGGACGTGCAACCGCGCCAGAGCCTGCAACGGCGCCCGCTGCCACGTCGGCAGCACCACGCCCAGCGCCTCGGCCACCCGCAGCGCACCCGCCAGCACCGGATCGGACACCGATCCGTCGAACGGGATGGCGGTCGGCCCGCCGTCCAGGGCCGCCGACGCACGGGCGGCACGCACGGACGCCTCGGCCGCGGTGGTCGCCCAGCCACGCAGGTTCACCCGGTGCCGGTGCACCTGGAACACGGCGTCACGCGCCGCCGCGACGGCGTCGGCCACACCGGGCAGGTCCAGCAACGGGGCAAGCGGATCGGTCACGCCGGAGCACACTACCCGCCGGTAAGTGGCCACGAGGAACGAACCGGAAATGGCTATTCAAAGTAGCCACTAACGCAACTACCGTCCAAGGCATGAACTGGTACGACCGCCCGGTGCTCATCGGCAACCACGTCCGCCTCGAACCCCTGTCCACGGATCACGCCGAGGGCCTGCACGCGGCGGGCAAGGACCCGGAGATCTGGACCTGGCTCAGCACCCGCCAACCGGTCACCGTCGAGGGCACCCGCGCCTACATCGAGCAGCGCCTGGCCGACCGCACGCAAGTGGTCTGGGCGCAGATCGACCCGCGGACGAACGAGGTCGCCGGCACGACGTCGTACTACGAGATCGACCCGAAGCACCGCGGCCTCTACATCGGCCACACGTGGATCGGCACGCGCTGGCAGCGCACCGCGCTGAACACCAACGCCAAGTTCCTCCTGCTCCAACGCGCGTTCGAAGACCTGGGAGCGCACCGCGTCGGCTGGCACACCGACCTGCGCAACGAGCGCTCCCAACGAGCCATCGAACGCCTGGGCGCGACCCGCGAGGGCGTCCTCCGGGTGCACCGGGTCAGACCGGACGGCACGCTGCGCGACACAGTGGTGTACTCGATGACGGCGGCCGAGTGGCCCGACCTGAAGGCCAAGCTCACCACGTGACGCGAGTCACGCCAGGTGCCGCTGGTCGCAACCTACGTGTCGTTCGGCGGAATCGCGGTGGTCAAGGGGCACGGGTCGGGTTACACAGTTACCCACGCGTTTCGAACTCGGCCGAAATTGGTCTGAACCTTTTGGGTGCGCAGTGACCTGAACCGCACTACGGTCAGTGCGCATCCCCACGGATTCAGGAGGTCCGCCCACCATGACAGAGCCGCAAGCCGCCGCCCTGGACAACCTGTTGACGGAGAACAGGACGTTCCCGCCGAGCGAGGACTTCGCCGCGCAGGCCAACGCCACCGCCGCGCTGTACGAGGAGGCGGATGCCGACCGCGAGGCGTTCTGGGCGAAGCAGGCCGAGCGGCTGTCCTGGGCCACCAAGTGGGACCAGGTCCTCGACTGGTCGCAAGCCCCGTTCGCGAAGTGGTTCGTCGGCGGCAAGCTGAACGTCGCCTACAACTGCGTCGACCGGCACGTCGAGTCCGGCCACGGCGACCAGGTCGCGATCCACTGGGAGGGCGAGCCCGGTGACAGCCGCGCCATCACCTACGCCGAACTCCAGCGCGAGGTCTCCAAGGCCGCCAACGCCCTGATCGAACTGGGTGTCGGCGCCGAGGACCGGGTCGCCATCTACATGCCGATGGTCCCCGAGGCCATCTTCTCCATGCTCGCCTGCGCGCGCGTGGGCGCGATGCACAGCGTGGTGTTCGGCGGCTTCTCCGCCGAGGCCCTGCGCACCCGCATCGAGGACTCGCAGGCCAAGCTCGTGATCACCACCGACGGCCAGTACCGGCGCGGCAACCCGGCGGCGCTCAAGCCCGCCGTGGACGAGGCCGTGGCCAACGCGAAGAGCGTCGAGCACGTGCTGGTGGTCAAGCGGACGAACTCCGACGTGGAGTGGACCGAGGGCCGCGACCTGTGGTGGCACGACGTCGTGGACCGGCAGGCCGACCAGCACACGCCGGAGGCGTTCGACTCCGAGCACCCGCTGTTCATCCTCTACACCTCGGGCACCACGGGCCGCCCCAAGGGCATCCTGCACACCTCGGGCGGCTACCTGACCCAGGCGTCGTACACGCACCACAACGTGTTCGACCTCAAGCCGGACACCGACGTGTACTGGTGCACCGCCGACATCGGCTGGGTCACCGGCCACAGCTACATCGTGTACGGCCCGCTGTCCAACCGCGTCACGCAGGTCGTCTACGAGGGCACGCCCAACACCCCGCACGAGGGCAGGCACTGGGAGATCGTGCAGAAGTACGGCGTCTCGATCTACTACACCGCGCCGACGCTGATCCGCACGTTCATGAAGTGGGGCGCGGACATCCCCGCCAAGTACGACCTGTCGTCGCTGCGCGTGCTGGGCAGCGTCGGCGAGCCGATCAACCCCGAGGCGTGGATCTGGTACCGGGAGACCATCGGCGCGGGCAAGACCCCCGTGGTGGACACCTGGTGGCAGACCGAGACCGGCGCGATCATGATCTCGCCCCTGCCCGGCGCGACGTCCACCAAGCCCGGCTCGGCGCAGCGCCCGCTGCCCGGCATCGGCGCGAAGGTCGTGGACGACCAGGGCAACGAGGTCCCCAAGGGCGGCGGCGGCTACCTGGTGCTCGACCAGCCGTGGCCGGGGATGCTGCGCGGCATCTGGGGCGACGAGGAGCGCTACCGCGAGACGTACTGGTCGCGGTTCGCCGACCAGGGCTTCTACTTCGCCGGTGACGGCGCGAAGTACGACGCGGACGGCGACATCTGGCTGCTGGGCCGGGTGGACGACGTGATGAACGTGTCCGGGCACCGGATCTCCACCACCGAGGTCGAGTCCGCGCTGGTCTCGCACCCGACGGTGGCCGAGGCGGCGGTGGTCGGCGCGACCGACCCCACCACCGGCCAGGGCATCGTGGCGTTCGTGATCCTGCGCGGCGGGGTGGCCGAGGGCTCGGACGGCGCGGAGGCCATCAAGGCGCTGCGCGAGCACGTGGCCAAGGAGATCGGCCCGATCGCGAAGCCGCGGCAGATCATGGTCGTGCCGGAGCTGCCGAAGACCCGGTCAGGCAAGATCATGCGCCGGCTGCTGCGCGACGTGGCGGAGAACCGGCAGGTCGGTGACGTGACCACGCTCGCGGACTCGTCCGTGATGGACCTCATCTCCAGTGGCCTGAAGTCCGGCGCGTCCGAGGACTGAGAGCACGTCCCAGGCGGGTGCCCTTCCGTTCGTCGGCAGGCACCCGCCTGGGTTAGGGTTGTCTCCGGAGAGCCGGGAAGCCTGGTCGGCACGAGGATGATCCGTAGCCGACCCACCGGAGTCGATCTTGAACCGCACGCGCAACGCCGCCACCGAGTTCGCGCGCTTCCTGCGCACCGAGACGGTCGGCGGGATGATCCTGCTCGCCGCCACCGCCGTAGCCCTGATCTGGGCGAACTCGCCCGTGTCCGGTGCGTACACGGCGTTGCGCGACTTCCACGTCGGCCCGGAGTCGCTGCACCTGAGCCTGAGCGTCGGCGACTGGGCCAAGGACGGGCTGCTCGCGATCTTCTTCTTCGTCGCCGGACTCGAGCTCAAACGCGAGCTGGTGATCGGCGAGCTGAACAACTTCAAGGCGGCGATCCTGCCGGTGGTGGCCGCGGTCGGCGGCATGGTCGTGCCCGCGGCGGTCGCGCTCGGCGTCGGCTGGGGTGAGCCGGGGATCGAACGGGCGTGGGCGATCCCGGTGGCCACGGACATCGCGTTCGCGCTGGGCGTGCTGGCGATCACCGCGTCCGGTCTGCCGAACAGCCTGCGGTTGTTCCTGCTCAGCCTGGCCGTGGTGGACGACCTGGGCGCCATCCTGCTGATCGCGGTGCTGTTCACGGCCTCGTTCAACCTGGTCGCGGCGGCCGTCGCGGTGGCGTTGCTGGCGCTGTACGCGTTCCTCCAGCACAAGCGGGTGACGACGCCGTTGCTGTACGTGCCGATCGCGATCGGCACTTGGGTCGCCGTGCACGAGGCGGGCGTGCACGCCACCATCGCGGGCGTCGCGTTGGCGCTGCTGACCCGCGTGCGCAAGGACCACTACGAGCACGAGGCACCGGCGTTGCGGCTGGAGCACCGGTTGCAGCCGTGGTCGGCGGCCGTGGCCGTGCCGGTGTTCGCGCTGTTCGCGGCCGGTGTGCCGGTGAACGGCGAGGCGTTGGGCGCGTTGTTCTCCGACCGGCTGGCGCTGGGCGTGATGCTCGGTCTGGTGGTGGGCAAGCTGGTCGGCATCGTGGGCGCGTCCGCGTTGGCGGTCCTGCTCAAGGCCGCCGTGTGGCCCAACGGTGCCGGGCCGCGCGACATCATCGCGGTGGCCATGCTCGGCGGTGTCGGCTTCACGGTGAGCCTGTTGATCTCCGATCTGGCGCTGGACGGCGCAGCCGCCGAACAGGCCAAGGCGGCGGTGCTGCTGGCGTCGTTGGCGGCCTCGTTGCTGGCCTCGGTTTTGTTGGTCCGGCGCAGTCGGGTGCACCAGAGCGCCGACGACGACGCGTAGAGACGCGCAGATCGGTGGAGATCAGCCAGTCGAACGGCCCCGGTGAAGCGTGCATGGCACGATGACCCGGTGACCAGCGCTCGGGAGAACACCAACGGCAGCGGACTGCCACCTGTTCCGTCGATCCCGTTGACCGCGGAGAGCGCGGCGAAGATCGCGGAGGAAACGTCCATCGGCGGCCTGGTGCGCGACGCGACGGCCCACCTGTCCACGTTGGTCAGGGCCGAGGTCGAGCTCGCCAAGTCCGAGGTCGCGGGCGAGATCAAGAAGGGTGTGAAGGGCAGCGTCTACTTCATCGTCGCGCTGACGGTGCTGCTGTTCAGCACGTTCTTCGCGTTCATGGCCCTGGGCTTCTTCTTCAGTGACGTGTTCGGCTGGGCGGTGTCGTTCTCGTTCCTGATCACGTTCCTGCTGATGCTGGCCACGGCGGGCTTCTTCGCCTTCCTCGGCTACCGCAAGGTGAAGAAGCTGCGCGCGCCGCAGCGGACCATCGACTCGGCCAGGGACACCGTCGCCGCCCTCACGCACCGCGGCGAAGGCCGCTGAGCCGCGCCGTGCGGCTGCCACCGGACCCGTCGACCGCACGGGTGCCAGGCCCGTGGGCGCACCGCGACGTGTCCGCGAACGGCATCCGCCTGCACGTCGCCGAGATGGGCGAAGGGCCGCTCGTGCTGCTGCTGCACGGGTTCCCGGAGTTCTGGTGGTCGTGGCGGCACCAGCTGGTCGCGCTCGCCGAGGCGGGCTACCGGGCGGTGGCCGTGGACCTGCGCGGTTACGGCGATTCGGACAAACCGCCGCGCGGGTACGACGGGTTCACGCTGGCGGGCGATGTCGCGGGCCTGGTCAAGGCGCTCGGTGAACCGCGCGCGCACCTCGTCGGCCACGCCTGGGGCGGCATGCTGGCTTGGACGGTCGGCGCCATGCACCCCCGCCTGGTCTACTCGGTGACGGCCCTGTCCGCGCCGCACCCGCTGGCGCTGCGCCGTGCGATCCGCCGTGATCCCCGCGGTCAGGGACGGGCCAGCGCGCACCTGTTCCGGTTCCAGCTCCCGATGTACCCGGAGCGGTGGCTGACCAAGGAGCGCGGCGCGGCGGTGGTCGGGATGCTCCGCGCCTGGGGCGGTCCGAAGTGGACGGTGTCGCCGGAGTTCGACGAGGTGGTGCGCCGCAACCGCGAGGCGGTGATGGTGCCCGGTGTCGCGCACAGCTCGATGGAGTACTACCGCTGGGCGGTGCGTTCCCAGCTGCGCAGTGACGGACGGCGCTTCGCCGAGGCCGTCGACCGCCGGCTGGAGGTCCCGGTGCTCCAGCTCCACGGCGCGCTCGACCCGGTGATGCTGGAGTCGACGGTGTCCGGTTCGGACGCGTGGACCGGTGCGCGCTCGTCGTACCGGGTGCTGCCCGAAGTGGGGCATTTCCCGCACCAGGAGACGCCGCACACGACGAGCCGGATCATGACCGACTTCCTCGCCGAGATCTGAACCGGCGGGTGTGAGGCGGCAGCGGATCAGGCCGCCGCACCCACGGCGAACGGTTACGAGGCGCAGGTCTGGGTGGACGCCCGCCGCACCATCGTCGGCGCCTTCGCCACTTCCTCCGCGACTTCCTGCGCGGTCAGCACGAAACCGGTCTCCTGGTCGTCCACGGCCGCGCCGAACACCACGCCCATCACCCGGCCCTGCGGGTCGACCAGCGGGCCGCCGGAGTTGCCGCTGCGCACCGTCGCCCGCACCGTGTACACGTCCCGCGTCACGGTCTGCGCGTCGTAGATGTCCGGTCCGCGCAGCATCTTGATCCGCTCCCGGACCCGCGCCTCGGACGCCGTGTACGGGCCGTCCAGCGGGTAGCCCAGCACGATCCCGTCCTCGCCCGGCGCGATCTCGTCGGCGCGGAACTTGAGCGGCGTCGCCTCCAGGTCCGGCACGGCCAGGATCGCGATGTCGGTCTGCGCGTCGTAGTGCACGACCGTCGCGTCGAACTCGCCCGGTCCGACCTCGACCGTCACGTCGGTGGTGCCCGCGACCACGTGCGCGTTCGTCATGACCCGCTCCGGCGAGATGACGAACCCGGTCCCTTCGAGAGCACGTGAGCAGGACGGCGCGCGCCCGCGCACCTTCAGCACACTGGGTTCCAGCTTCCGCACGATCGGGTCCCTGATCAACGCCGGGTTCGGCGGACCGACCTCCCGCAACGGGGTCTGGTTGAACGGGTCCATCGCGGCCGGGAAACCGGACACGTCGAACAGGTTCTGCAGGTCGTCGGACAACGTCCGCGCCGCCTGCGGCATGGTCTCGTCCACCGTGGACAGGATCACCGACTGGTTCAGCGCCTTCGCCAACGACGGCAGGCCCGCGACCATGGTCAGCGGCAGCGCGATCATCCAGGCCACCACGAACACCACGGCGCCCTGCACGATCGCGCCCAACGCGTTGTCCACGCCGCGCAAAGGGCTGGAGTTGACCCGCGGTTTGATGGTCCGGCCGACGTACACGCCCAGGGTCTCGCCCAACGCGACCAGCAGCACCACGACGCCGACCGCGAACACGACCTTGGTCACCACGTTGTCGAACTGGGCGACCACCAGCGGCGCGAGTTGCGTGCCGAGCAGCAGGCCGATGAGCACGCCGACGAACGCCGGCAGCGCCACGACCATGCCCTGCCGGGCGCCCGAGACCGCGGCGAAGGCGGCCAGCGCCAGCACGAGCAGGTCAACCCAGTTCACGAAACCTCCGTCGCACGCAAGGCCAGGTCGAGATCACGCACGTCCGCGGTGTCCCACGGCCGTTCCCAGCCGCCCAACGCGAGCAGCCCGTTGAGCAGACCGGCGGTGAAGCCCCACACCAGCATGCCCGGTGCGGAGAAAGCCGGACCGATGTAACCCGACGGGTGGCTCACGCGGAACCTGTTCGTCGGATCCGACAGGTGCGCGATCGGCACCCGGGCCACGGCGGCGGTCTCCGCCGGGTCGACCGGCGCGACCGGTGACGGCTCGTCCCAGTGCGCCAGCACCGGCGTGACGACGAACCCGGACACCGGCACGTACAGCTGCGGCAGCGTCGCGACGGGCCGGACGCCCTCGCGCAGCACACCGGTCTCCTCGAACGCCTCGCGCAGCGCCGTGTCCACCGGGCCGTCGTCGGTCGGGTCGGACGCGCCGCCGGGGAAGGCGACCTGGCCGGGGTGCGAGCCGAGGGTGTCGGCGCGGCGCAGCAGCAGCACGTCGGGACCGTCCGGGCCGTCGCCGAACAGCATGAGCACGGCGGCGGGCCGTCCGGTGCCGTCGGGCGGCGGCGAGATGCGGCTGAAGGCGCGGGCGTCGATCTCGGCGGTGGCCTTGACGAGCCCGCTCATCCACTCCGGCACGTCGTCCGGGTCCACCAGGGCGGTCATCCGACCACCTCGCGCACCTGGTCCACCGACTTGAACACCAGCGGCTCGGTCACCTCGGTCAGTGATCCGTCCGCCTCGACGACGTAGCTCAAGGGCAGCCTCGGCGGCGGGCGCACGGCCTTGCGCGCCCCGTCGGCCGGGTCGAAGACCGACGGCAGGTGAACACCGAGTTTCGCCATCAGCTCCAGACCGTCAGCCTCCTTGCTCTCCACCAGGATCGTCACCACCGGCACCGCGCCCGGTTGCTGCGAGTAGGTGTCGAGCACCTTCAGTTCCTCTTGACAGGGAACGCACCAGGTGGCCCAGAAGTTCACCAGAACCCGGCCGGACAAAGTGGACGCCATGTCCACGGGGCTGCCGTCGCCGAGGCACACGGCCGCGACGCCGCGCAGCGCCTGAGGTCCTCGCGCCTCCGGCGCCGGTGCGTTCCGGGGGCACGGCCGCAGCGCCGCTCGGCCGCGCACGACGCCCAAATCCGGTGTCGGCCGGGTCTGGACGTGCGGCTGGCCCGACCCCGGGCCTGGGCCCTGGCCGACCGGGTCCGCCGAACGCGGCCACAGCGCGACCACCCCCGCCACCGCCAGCACCAGGACGACGACGGCCCACCGCGCTCCGGCGCTCACGCCAGTTTCTCCCCGGCCCGCACGCGTTCGGCGAGTTCGATCAGGTGCGGCGCTTCCTCGCCCTTGACCAGCTTCTGCGCCTTGGCCGGGTCTACCTGGCCGATGCCGTAGGACGGGCACTGCGGCGCCAGCAGGCACGCGCCGCACGCGGGCGTGCGGGCGTGGCAGACGCGGCGGCCGTGGAAGATCGTGCGGTGCGAGAGCTTGGTCCACTCCTTGCGCTCGACCAGTTCCCCGATGGCGTGCTCGACCTTGACCGGGTCCTCCTCCTGGGTCCAGCCCCAGCGGCGGACGAGCCGGCCGAAGTGGGTGTCGACCGTGATCCCCGGCACACCGAAAGCGTCGCCCAGCACCACGTTCGCGGTCTTGCGGCCCACGCCGGGCAGCGTGACCAGGTCCTTGAGGTTGCCGGGAACCTCGCCGTCGAACCGTTCCACCAGCGCGGCGCCCAGGCCCATCAGGGACGTCGCCTTGTTGCGGTAGAAGCCGGTCGGCCTGATCAGCTCCTCCAGCTCGGTGCGGTCGGAGGAGGCGTAGTCGGCCGCCGTGCGGTAGCGGTGGAACAGCTTGGGTGTGACCTGATTCACGCGGACGTCGGTGGTCTGCGCCGAAAGCACGACGGCGACCAGGAGCTGCAGCGGATCTTCGAAGTCCAGCTCGCAGTGCGCGTCCGGGTAGCCCTCACCGAGGACCCGCACCATGCGACGCGCCCGGCGGACCAGCCCCAGCCGCGTCTCCGGCTGCTTCACCGCGCTCTTCGCCATGCTGCGAGATTACTGCGTCCGATTGCGCCGCCTCTGGCGTCGCGGGCTCGGTCGCCTGGAGGTCGGCCGCTCGCGCCTGATTTCCCGACGATCGAAGGGCGTGATCGCCGGGAAATGAGTCGCGAACGACCGACGCGACCTCGCGTCTTCCCCGGCGATCTCGTCCCCCCGCGACGCCGGAGGCGGCGCGATCAACACGGCGAAGCAACGGCGAAGCAACCTCGTGCCGAGTGCGCACGTCCTTTGAACGACCTCGAACCGACACGCCGGAACGACCCCCCTTCACCGCGCGCCGAACCGGATGCGCAAGGATCGGAGCCATCATGACTGCCTGGTTCGTCATCGCCGTTCCGATCGTGATCATGTTCTTCGCGCTCTTCATGGAGCGCGTTGAAGCTCGTCTTCGGCACGTCGCCGTGCAGGAGGACGAGGTCGAGGAGTTCCTGGAGTCGGCCCGTCCCGACGAGGTCAGGGCGCTCTACGGGCACGGCATCGGCCGCGCGCTGGAACTGTTCCGGCTGCGCAGGCTGGGCGGTCGTGCCAGGAACCTGCGTCAGCGGCGTACCCGCCGCTAAGCGGGGAAGGACCGGCGAGGCCCACGGGGTCAACCCCCGCGGGCCTTATCGGGCTGTCCGGGCCATGTGGGACGGCGCGCCGGACGGCGATCCACACCACAGCCCTTAGACTGCACTCAGTGATCGGCGGCAGGCGCAGATCCGCCAGAAGGCGGAACGCGCTCAACCATGCCGCCGCGTCTCGACAGGAGGGACGAGGTGGACGAGACCCTGGCCCGCGCGGGCATTTTCCAGGGGGTTGAACAGGCCGCAGCGGAGGCACTGGCGCAAACGCTGGAGTCTGTTGAATTCCCGCGTGGCCACGTGATCTTCGCGGAAGGCGAGCCGGGAGACCGGCTCTACATCATCCAGTCCGGCAAGGTGAAGATCGGCCGGAAGTCGCCGGACGGCCGGGAGAACCTGTTGGGGATCTTCGGCCCGTCCGACATGTTCGGCGAGCTGTCGATCTTCGACCCCGGTCCCCGCACGTCCACCGCCACCACGGTGACCGAGGTGCGCGCCGTCAGCATGGACCGCCCCGCGCTGCGGCAGTGGATCACCAACCGGCCGGAGATCGCCGAGCAGTTGCTGAGGGCCCTGGCCCGCAGGCTGCGCCGGACGAACTCCATGCTGGCGGACCTGATCTTCACCGACGTGCCCGGCCGCGTGGCGAAGGCGTTGTTGCAGCTCGCGCAACGCTTCGGCAGCCAGGAGGCCGGCCTGCTCCGGGTCACCCACGACCTGACGCAGGAGGAGATCGCCCAGTTCGTCGGCGCCTCGCGCGAGACGGTGAACAAGGCACTCGCCGACTTCGCCCACCGCGGTTGGCTCCGGCTCGAGGGCAAGAGCGTGCTCATCCTCGACCCCGAGCGCTTGGCTCGCCGCGCCCGCTAGGTCGTAGTAGAAAAACAACAAGACCGGGCGCCGCCCCCGACGCGGCGCACCGGTCTTGTTGTCGCGCGGCCCATCCCCCGACAGACCGCACCTTTCCACACATCCGGCGCCCGCAGGCCCCGACCCTCGTAGCGCCGGAAGGAGGCTTGGTTACCCGCTGCTGTCACGCACGAAACGGGCAGGCAGTGGGTGCCTCAACGATCGCACGTCACCTCCCCCGCAACTCAAGCCCGTTCACCCTCAAGGACCCTCTGTTCAGCGGTTTTGCCGCATGCTTTCACCCGGTCATCCCATTGTTGTAACCGAACTGCAATCCACTCCCAGGTGGTGGACGCGGTCAGACCGGGTGACGCCGAGGTGGAGGGTCACAGCCCGTCGCCGTTCGGCCGATCGCCGCGGTGCCGGCCGGGGGTGACCTCCAGGGCGATCTCCAGCGTGACGGTTCGAGTGATCGCTTGTAGTGATCACCGGGTGACGGATCGCACCGACAATTGACTGGTACGGGCGTACCAGTCAGGGCATACTGGTACACATGTCCCACTCTGCTCGCCTCTCCGACTACCGCACCGCCCTGACCACACCCGGAATGCGCGGCCCCGTGGTCGCGTCCCTGCTCGCCCGCCTGCCGATCGCGATGGTCGGCCTCTCGCTGCTGCTGTACGTGCAGCGCGAGACCGGTTCGTTCGCCGCGGCGGGTCTGGTGTCGGCGTCGTCGCTGGTGGGTGTCGCGGTCGGGTCGATCGTGCAGGGCAGGTTGATGGACCGGATGGGGCCGACCCGCCCGTTGCTCGGCGCGGTGTCGTTGTTCGCGGTGTTCGTGACGCTGGCGATCGCCGCGGTCGAGGCGGGCGCGGCGCTGGCCGTGCTGGTGCCGGTCGCGTTCGCGGTCGGGCTGACCGAGCCGATGGTCGGTTCCGCGTCCCGCGCGCTGTGGTCGCAGGTGCTGCCCGCCGGGCCCGCGCGGCTCGCCGGGTACGCCTACGAGGCGATCAGCATGGAGGTGTTCTTCATCCTCGGTCCCGGTCTGGCCGGGCTGCTGGTCGCGGCGCCGTGGGCGGGTACCGGTGTGGTGATCGGCGCGGTGTCGATGGCGGTCGGCGCGCTGTGGTTCGCCCTGAACCCGACGGTGCGCGGGGTGCGGCCTACGCCCATCGGGCGGAGCTTGCTGGGCGCGTTGGCGTCGCCCGGGATGCGCACGGTGGCGTTGGCGGCGTTGGGCTTCGGTGTGACGATCGGGTTCATCGAGGTGGCGGTGCCCGCCGCGGCGGCGCAGGCCGGTCACGTCGGCATGGGCGGGCTGCTGCTGAGCCTTTGGTCGGTGAGCTCGGTGATGTTCGGGATCTTGTACTCGATGAAGCCGTTCCCGCGGGCGATGCACCTGCGGCTGCCGGTGCTGCTCGGTGGGTTCGCGGTGCTGTCGCTGCTGCTCGCCGTGCCGACCGGGCTGATCGGGCTCGGTGCCGCGCTGCTCGTGGTCGGCACCCTGATCACGCCGCAGGCCACCAGCCACTCGGCCGCGATCGAGCAGGTCGCGCCCCCTGGGACGGCCACCGAGGCGTTCGGCTGGGTGGTGACGGCGGTGACCGTGGGGTTGGCGATCGGCCAGTCGGCGAGCGGTCAGCTGGTCGAGTCGTACGGCACCGGTGTGGCGTTCGTCGCGGCGGCGTTGTCCGGCTTCGCGATCGCGGTGCTGGTGTGGGTGTTCCGCGGCACGGTGGCGGCCGGCGTGCCGTTGCCGAGGCAGGACGAACTGGCACTGGCGGGCCGCTGACCTGGTCTTATCCGGGAATTGTCGGTGGTCGGGTCTAGCGTCGCCGACATGGACCTGACCGCCACCACGGCCGACCTGGCCGGCGCCGCCGCCGATGTCGCCCGCCTGCTGCCCACGAGGGTGTTCGACCCCGTGCTGGCCGGCCTCGTGCTGCGCGCCGACGGCCACGGGGTCGAGCTGGCGGGCAGTGATCGTGAACACGCCGTCCGCCTGACACGTCCCGCGACGGTGCACGTGGACGGCGCGGTGGTGGTGCCGGCCAAGCCGCTGGCGGACACCCTCCGCAGCCTGGAAGATCCGCAGGTGAGGCTGGTCGTGGAGGGTTCGCGCCTGGCCGTGCGCACGTCGACGGCCCGCTTCGCCCTGCCGTTGCTGGACCTGGCGTCCCACCCCGGCATCCCGCCGCCCCCGCCCGAGGTGGGTTCGCTACCGGCGCGGACTCTCACGTCGGCTCTGGTGCCCGTGTCCGGCGCGGCGTCCAAGGACGACGCACTGCCGATGTTCACCGGCGTCCGGCTCCACGGCGCGGGTGGGCGGCTGGAGTTGATTGCCACAGATCGTTACCGAATGGCATTCGCTTCGCTACCGTGGGTGCCGACAGGCGAGCTGGACGTCCTGGCGCCGGCGGTGGTGCTGGCCGAGGCGTCGAGGCAGCCGGACCGCGATGCCGAGGTGGCAGTGCACGCAGATGCCGACCGCATCGCCCTGTCGTGGGCGGGCGGGAGCGTGAGCACGGCGCTGCTGGCGGCCCCGTTCCCCGACGATCGAGTACGGAAGCTGCTGGAGGCGGTCATCGACAGCACGGTGTTGGTGGAGGCTGATGTGCTGGCGGGCGCGGTGCGACGGGCAGTCCCGTACGCCGGGCCGCACGGCTCGGTCACGCTCCAGGTGGATGACGGGGAGCTGCGGGTGCGCGGCAGTGATCCGCAGAACGGCGAGTCGGAGGAGTCGATCAAGGCGACCATCGACGGCAACAGGGTCACGAAGACCTTCCAGGCCAGGTACCTGGCCGATGCCCTGCGTGCCTTCAGCGGCCGGCGGGTGGAACTCCGGATCCAGGACGGTCTCCGTTCCACGGTGCTGACGTCCCAGGCAGGGGACGACGGCGTGGAGCTGACTTACCTGGTCGTCCCCCTGCGAACGGTCTCCTGACCACTGCCGGGGCAAGGCGCTCGGGTACCGCCACCGTCGCCGGACAACGGCCCACACGCCCCGCCCCACAAAGAACCCCACCCACCACGGCTCACGCAGCCCAGGACCCACACAGGCCTCAGCACGCCGCGCCAGGACGGCCGTCGCCCTGCCCAGCCGCGCCGCCCGCCTCCGCGATCTGCCCGAACCGGCGCGCCGTCCGGCCACCGGGTGGTTGTATGCGATCGACAATCCGTCAGGCGTTGCGCAGGTACTCCAGCTGGGCCCGGACCGACCACTCCGCCGCCGGCCACAGGGAACGGTCGACGTCGGCGTACACGAGTTCGACCACCTCGCGGGCGGTCGGTGCGCCGCCTAGTCGGGCCACCGCTGCCTTGACCTGCGCCAACCGCTGTTCGCGGTGGGTCAGGTAGGCGTCGGCGGCTGACACCACGTCCGGTAGTTCGGGGCCGTGGCCCGGCAGTCCGATCGTGCCCGAAGGCAGGGCCGCCAGGAGGCGCAACGACGCCAGGTAGTCACCCAGCTTGCCATCCGGGTGGGCCACGACGGTCGTGCCGCGACCCAGCACGGTGTCGCCGGTCAGCACCGCGTCGTCCAACTGGAAGCACACCGAGTCGGCCGTGTGCCCCGGCGTCGGCAGCACCCGGATCGACAGACCGGCCGCCTCGATCACCTCGCCCTCGGCCAACCCCTGCCCGCCCAGCCTGAACGCCGGATCGACGGACCGCACTGGCGCGTCGACCTGTCGCCCGAACGAACGCGCCCCCTCCGAGTGATCGGGATGACCGTGGGTGAGGAGCACGACCTCCACCGGCGCCTGCAACGCGATCCGCCCGAGGTGCGCCGGGTCCGCCGGCCCCGGATCGACCACCACGCACGACGACGACCCCGGCGCACGCAGCACCCAGGTGTTCGTCCCGTCCAACGTCATCACACCGGGGTTCTCCGCCAACAACACCGCCGCCGTAGGCGTGACCTGCCGCAACACCCCATAAGCCAACGCGCTCACGGCACGACCACCCGCACTGCCCCGCCCTCCCGGACCAACTTCGGAATGATCTTCGACACCGTCCGCGGCGACTCCAGCACGGCCGACACCGACCCCAGCTCGTCCAACTCCGACAACGTCACCCAAGTAGGCGGCAGCAACGCCCGCCGCCCGGCCTTCCAGTCCGCCAACGCGTCGACCGGCCGCTGCCACGCCGCGTCCGAAGCCTCGGAAGTCATCCCGTCCGCACTCTGCCCGCCAGGCAGCACCGCCACGAAGAACCGCGTGTCGTACCGCCGCGGCTCCTCGACCGGCGTCACCCAGTTCGCCCACGGCCGCAGCAGGTCCGCCCGCAGCACCAACCCCTCGGAGGCGAGGAACTGCGCCAACGACAGCTCCCGCGCCACCAACGCCGCTCGCGCGGAGGCGTACCGAGCCGTGGAAGCCACCACCGACGAAGCCGAAGGCCCGGCCAACAGCACCCCGGACTCCTCGAACGTCTCCCGCACCGCCGCGCACACCAGCGCCGTCGCCAACTCCACCGAGCACGAGAACCGCTCAGCCCACCACGAAGGCGGAGGCCCGGCCCAAGCCACCGACGTGTCCGCGTCACGCGGATCGACCCCGCCACCGGGGAACACCGTCATCCCGCCCGCGAACGCCATCCCGGCCACCCGCCGCAGCAGGAACGCCTCGACCCCGGCCGCACCGTCCCGCACCAACACCACCGTCGCGGCGTCACGCGGTTCGACCGGCGGCCCGGTGAAGGTCTCCGGGACCATGCCCGCCGGCAACACGAGTTCCTCGGGGAGTTCACGCACGACCCGAGCCTACGACGAGGATCACCCCCCGTGGACACCACGAAAAGCACCGCAGGAAGCACCACGGGCAAAGGCTGCCTGGTCAACATCACCCTGTTCGTCGTCGGCGCGATCGTGGGCACCGGCCTGACGGCAACGGCCGCCGTGCTCCTCTTCCTGCCCTCCACCACGACGACCAGCACGAACGAGGGCACGCCCAACGTCTACGTCAAGGAGCGGTCCAGCCTGATGGGCGGCACCGACCACGAGGTCTGGCTCGGCCGGACACCCGACTACGGGCACCGGATCCTCATCCCCAGCGGCTGGGACAACACCCCCGAGGTCGAACGCCAGGCCAACGGCGTGGAGCTCAGGTTCGACAACGGCGGCCGGATCTTCGTCCCCGAATCGAGTTACCTCGGCGGCCGGTGAAAGGCAGGATGGGCCAGGTGGACGAACAGCTGCGCGTAGGACTCATCGGTGCCGGCCCCTGGGCGAACATGGTGCACGCCCCGGGCATCGCCGATCACCCGGGCACCCGCCTGGCCACGGTCTGGGCCCGCCGGGAAGAGGCCGCGACCGAGCTGGCCAACACCTACGGCGCGACCACCGCGAAGACCCCCGAGGAACTGCTGGACCAGGTCGACGCGGTGGCGTTCGCGGTGCCGCCCGAGATCCAGGCCGGGATCGCCATCAAGGCCGCTGAACAGGGCAAACACCTCATCCTGGAGAAGCCGATCGCGGCCACCCTCGACGACGCGGAACGCCTCGCCGACGCCGTGCGGAGCAACGACGTCGCCTCACTCGTGATGCTCACCAAGAGGTTCGCCCCGGAGACCCGCGAGCAGTTGGACCAGCTCCGCGCGGCCGGCGGCTGGGTCGGCGGCAGCGCCCGCTGGCTGACCGGCGCGCTGCTCGGCGGCCCGTTCTCGAACTCGCCGTGGCGGCACGACCGGGGCCCGCTGGACGACGTCGGCCCGCACGCGTTCGACCTGCTCGACGCGGCCCTGGGCACGATCACCGACGTCATCGCGGCCAACCGGTCCGAGCACGGCCTGTGGCAGGTCGTCTTCCAGCACGAGGGCGGCGCGACCAGCGTGGCCACGATGACCATGACGTTGCCGCTGAACCCGGGCATCTCCGAGGTGATCGTGTACGGCGAGCACGGCCACCGCGTCCTGGCCGACCGCGGCACGACCGCGCAGCAGTGCTTCACGAACCTGCTGGACGATTTCGTGGCCATGGTCGACAGCGGCACCACCGAGCACCCGCTGGACGTCGGCCGCGGCCTGCACCTCCAGCGGATCATCGACCTGGCGCGGCGGAAGTCGCAAGCGTGAAGCCCAGCCACCGGTAGGACCGAAAAAGCAGCTCGGCCCTACCGCCCGCTCACAACGGACGCCAGGGCCGAGCTGTTGACGAAACCGAGGAGCCTCTAGCCGGGGTACTTGCCGTTCGAAGGCTTCGGCACGCCGTTGACGAACTCCGGTCCGGCGGGCCACGCCTGCTGTTCGCGCTGCGCCAGCTCCTCGTGCAGCTGCTGCAACAACGCCCGTTCCCGGTCGCTGAGCTTGGCGTCCACGGTCGGCGGTAGCTGGACGGCAGCCGGGGCTTGGCCCTCGGCCAACGCCGCCTGCAGCGCGGCCAGGTCGTCCGGCCCCAGTTCGGTGGTCACCTCGGCCCGGGACAACGGGTGGTCGTCCGGGAACGGGAACGCGAACATCGGTGGCGGAACGGGCGCCTGCCGCTCCTCGGCCACGGGCTCGACCACGGGCGGCGGCTCGACGAGGGCTTCCGGGACGGCCTCGACCCGGACGTCCTCGACGTGCACCTCGTCGGCACGCATCTCGTCGGCACGCATCTCCTCGACGCGCACCTCCTCCACACGCGGCTCGTCGACGCGGACGTCGTCCACCCGAACGTCGTTCACCCGGACGTCATTCGCCCGAACGTCGTTCACGCGGACGTCCTCGACCGGTTCGCGCACCGGCAGCCGCTTCACCGGCTTGGGCGGGAACGGCTGCGCCCCCTCGTACGACTCGACGCGCGCACGACGTGACTTGGAGCCGTTCTGGGGTTCGACAGGCACCGGTTCCGGCTCGACTACCGGTGCCTGGCCCCGCACTTCACCGTCGAACCACGCGCCGGAGTCCGGTGGTGGCTGTGGGCTCGTGGACCCGGACGAGAAGAACACCTCGCGGGCCGTGGTGACGGCCGCCGCGTGGTACTCGCCGAGCTGGTTGCCCACGGTCAGCACCTCGACCGCGGCCCGGATGCCCGCCTTGCGCAGCACGGTGTCCACCCGGTAGGCGGTGGCGGGCGCGAAACCCGCCGGGCCGATGTCCACCAGGACGACCCGCTGCGGCAGCGGTCCGGGCGTCGCACCGGCCGGGGTGGACCGCCACGTCGCACGCACGCCGCGCACGTCCGGCAGCACCGACACGGTCTTGCCCAGCACGTCACCGAGGCCGTCGGCCGGGTCGGACTCGACGCTGAAGCGGTGCCTCACCACCGGCACCTGCTCGACCGCGAACAGCCGGTCGGCCAGCGTGCGGTCCGAGCGGACCTCGCTGAGCAACCAGCCGATCTCGTGGCGCTCCTCCGGCGACACCGGGATGCGCCCGGCCAGCAGGCAGCCGACGACGAGCTCCACGGCTCTGTCCAGCTCGGCAACCGCCAACAGCTCCCGAGCCTGGGTCAGCGCGTCGTCGTCGACGCGTCCGGCCAGCGCCAACAGGAGGTCGTGTAAACGGACGGGGAGTCCCACTCCGTCGTTCGTCACGCCTGTTCTCCTTCCGGCCCGCGCGGGAGCGCCGAGCTCTAAACGGGCACCAGGTGCCCATCGGCATCGGCGCCGGCGCACACCAGCTCCGAAGCCGCCAACGCCGCCCTGTGGTAGGGCGACAGGTCCAATCCGGCGGGCAGGACCTCGACACACGGGTCGTGCTCGCCGAGCGCCCGCAGCACCCGCTGGAGCTCACCGGTCAACCGGGCTTCCCCGGTCGAAGCGGTGACCAGGATCAGCCTCCTGGGTTCGCCCCTGCCCAGCCGCCACGAGGACCGGACTTCGCCGACCCCGGGGCGTCCACGCAAGGTCGCTCCGAGCACCACGGTCGCGGAATCACCCATCGCCACCCGTTCGGGTGATTCCGGGGAGAAGGTGTAGCCGGAATCGGGCAGTTCGTCCAGCCCTTTGACCGAACTGATCGTGGACCGGTCGGCCCCGTGCGGCACGAGGGCGTCCGCGAGGAGCCTCTGCTCGTAGTCCGTCAGACCGACCCTGTCGTGCAGCAACGTGCGCGGCAGGGCTCGTGCGAGCACCTTGACGGCGTCCGTGGCGGCCCAGTCGCGGAACCTCCAGAGGACTTCGTCCGGCAGCCGCCCGGCCAGCCTCAGCAACAGCTCGTGGCACGTGTCCGACATCTCACTCCCCGATCTCGACGATCAGTTCCACCTCGACCGGCGCGCCCAACGGCAACTCGGCCACGCCGACCGCGGCCCGCGCGTGCCGACCGGCCTCGCCGAAGACCTCGCCCAGGAGGTCCGACGCGCCGTTGATCACGGCGGGTTGGCCGGTGAAGCCCTCGGCGGAGGCGACGAACCCGACCAGTTTGACGACGCGCACCACCGAGTCCAGGCCCACCAGCGCGTCGACGGCGGCCAACGCGTTCAGCGCGCAGGTGCGGGCCTGCGCCTTGGCCTCCTCCGGGCTGATGTCGCCGCCGACCTTGCCGGTGGCCGCGAGCGAGCCGTTGACGAACGGCAGCTGCCCGGACGTGTACACCAGCTGCCCGGTGCGCACGGCGGGCACGTAGGCCGCGACCGGAGCCGCGACCTCGGGCAGTTCGACACCCAGCTCGGCGAGACGCGCCGTCCAGCTCATGCCTTGGGTCGCTTCAGGTAGGCGACGTGCTGCTCACCGCTCGGGTTGGGCAGAACGGTGACCAGCTCCCACCCGTCCGCGCCCCACTGATCCAGGATCGCCTTGGTGGCGTGGATCAACAGCGGGACGGTCGCGTACTCCCACTTCTGCATGGGCCGCAGCCTAGCGGGAGATCGAACGGGGGCACCCGACCGAGTACCTCCGTTCGGGTCATAGGCGAGTGTTCTTCACATCAGCGAGGAACGCGGAGTACGCCCGCGCCCCGAACACCAACGTCCCGCCATCACGGTTTTTGTATCCCGTACACCGGCGACACGCTCGGTCACGACCAACTCGACACACTGCGCGTCAGAGCCCCTTGGCGGTCGGACCGCTCGGCGGCTGCCTGGGTCTGGACTTCGGTGACGGATCGACGGAGGTGACCCGGCCGGACGGCGGTCTCCGGATCTCGACCACGAGCGCGGAGCGGGCGCTCTGGTACTTCACGATCGACAAGACGGCCGAGGCGCGCCTCGTGTGGGTGGAAAGTGGGGCCGATCCGGGCGTCAAGGCGTGACGGCGCGATCACGCCGGGCTAGCTTGCTCACGTGGAAACATGGCGGATCGTCGCCACCGGCTCGTTCCTCCTGGGCGGGCTGGTGATGATCCTCGTCGGCATGGCGCAGGCGCGGGATCGCAAGGGGGCCATGCCGTCCGACGTGTGGCGGGCGCTGCTGATCGGCGCGGTGATGGTCGCGGTGGTGGCGGTGCTCATCGCGTACGTGCTGCCGTCGGTGATCGCGTGGGGGATCGTCGCCGCGACCGCGATCGCGGTGGTGTTCGTCACCATGATGGACTGACCGTGCTCGACGGCGTGGCCGGCTTGACGGCGTGGCCCGCGGTTCTCAGGCCGGCGCGCATAGGCTGATCTGGTGAACGGCTGGACCGACGAACTCACCCGCGCGCGACTGCACGTGGTGACGGGCAAGGGCGGGACCGGCAAGACCACGGTCGCCGCCGCGCTCGCGCTGGCGCTGGCCACCGGCGGACGGCGCGTGCTGCTGGTGGAGGTGGAGAACCGGCAGGGCATCGCGCAGCTGTTCGACCGCCCGCCGCTGCCGTACTCCGAGGAACGGATCGCGTCCGCGCCCGGTGGCGGCGAAGTGCGTGCGCTGGCCGTGGACCCCGAGGCGGCGTTGCTCGAATACCTCGCCATGTTCTACAACCTCGGCTTCGCCGGCCGGACGTTGAAGAAGATGGGCGCGATCGAGTTCGCCACCACCCTCGCACCGGGCCTGCGCGACGTGCTGCTCACCGGCAAGGTCAAGGAGTGCGTGCGCCGCGCGGGCAAGACCGGCCGGCACGAGTACGACGCCGTGGTGCTCGACGCGCCGCCGACGGGCCGCGTGGTCCGGTTCCTGGACGTCACCAGGGCCATGGCCGACCTCGCCAAGGTCGGGCCGATCAAGGGCCAGAGCGAGGGCGTGGTGAACCTGCTGCACTCCGGTGACACCGCGGTGCACCTGGTGGCGCTGCTGGAGGAGATGCCGGTGCGCGAGACGTTGGACGCGGTCGCCGAGCTGGACGCGGCGGACCTGAGGCCGGGCGCGGTGTTCGTGAACCGGGTCAGCCCGCCGAGGCTGCCCGCGCGGTCGGTGGCGTCGGCGTCCGAAGGCCGGGTCGACGCCGGCCGGATCCGCGCCGGGTTGCAGGCGGGTGGCCTCGACGTGGAGGAGGAGGTGCTGGACGGGCTGGTCGAGCAGACCGTGGAGCACGCCCTGCGCGTCCGAATGGAGCAGCGGGCCAAGGAGAAGCTGGCCGAAGCCGATCTGCCCACAGTGGAGCTGCCGGAGCTGACCGACGGGGTTGACGTGGCCGCGCTCTACGAGCTGGCCGAGGTGCTGGTCGGGCGAGGTGTGCGGTGAACCGGCTGGACGTGGACGCGTTGCTGGACAACCCGGAGACGCGGGTGCTGGTGTGCTGCGGCTCGGGTGGCGTCGGCAAGACGACCACGGCGGCGGCGCTGGCCGTGCGGGCGGCCGAACGCGGCAGGCGGGCGGTCGTGCTGACGATCGACCCGGCGCGCAGGCTCGCGCAGTCGCTGGGCCTGGGTGAGCTGGACAACCAGCCGCGGCGCGTCGACGTGGAGGGCTTCAAGGGCGAGCTGCACGCGATGATGCTGGACATGCGCCGCACGTTCGACGACATGGTGTGGCAGCACGCCGGCCGCGAGCGGGCCGAGCAGATCCTGGCGAACCCGTTCTACCAGACGATTTCCACGTCGTTCTCCGGCACGCAGGAGTACATGGCGATGGAGAAGCTCGGCCAGCTGGTCGAGCGCGACGAGTGGGACCTGGTGGTCGTGGACACGCCGCCGAGCCGCTCGGCGCTGGACTTCCTGGACGCGCCGCAGCGGCTGTCGACGGTGCTGGACGGCAAGCTCATCCGGATGCTGTCGGCGCCCGCCCGTGCGGGCGGGCGCGGCATCCGCAAGATCGTCGGCGCGGGCTTCGGCCTGTTCACCAAAGCCGTGTCGACCATCGTGGGCGGCCAACTCCTGCACGACGCTTCCACGTTCGTGCAGGCGTTCGACAGCATGTTCGGCGGCTTCCGGCAACGCGCCCAGGCCACCTACGAGCTGCTGCGATCACCGGGCACGGGGTTCCTGGTGGTCGCGGCGGCCGAACCGGACGCGTTGCGCGAGGCCAGCTACTTCGTGGAGCGGTTGAGCGCGGAACGGATGCCGTTGACCGGTCTGGTGGCGAACCGGACGCACCCGGTGCTGGCCCCCTTGCCCGCACCAGGCGCGTTGGCGGCGGCGGACCGGTTGGAGCGCACTGGGGACGCCCCGCTGGCTGCCGCGGTGTTGCGGGTGCACGCGGATCGCGTGGCCGTCGCCGATCGGGAGAAGCGACTGCTCGCGCGGTTCACCCGTGCGCACCCCGGTGTTCCGCTGATCGGTGTGCCCGCGCTGCCGACCGACGTGCACGACCTGGACGGCCTGCACGAGATCGGTCGGCGGCTGGCGGGCGAATAGGGGTCGGGCCTTCCGGCCTAACCGACCTTGGACTCTTCGTGGTGCTCCTGACGTGCGGTGTCCAGGAGCTCGTGCCATGACGTGACGTCCGGGCGACGCCGCAGCAACGCCCGCCGTTCACGTTCCGTCATGCCGCCCCAGACACCGAACTCGATCCGGTTGTCCAGGGCCTCGGCAAGGCACTCGGTGCGCACCGGGCATCCCAGGCACACCAACTTGGCCTTGCGCTGCTCCGCTCCGCGGACGAAGAGCTGATCCGGCTCCTCATCACGGCACGAAGCCTTGATACGCCAATCCCCCTGCTGCATAGCCCCCACCTCAGTTCACACAGTGCCCAGACTTCCTAAATCCGCCACACCCCTGCCGCGGATGCCGTAGGCTCACCATCGAGTGGTCAGCCGTCGGCGTGCTGTCTTGGACAGTGACGGACTGTAGAGCCTTCTGGTTCCACCTCCAACCCTGGGTTGCCCACCTGTTACCTGTCTTGAGTACGAGTACTCATCCTGCGTAATCACTCTTGCGCGATCTCGATCACCTCTTTGCATGCCGCGTACGCTGACCCGCATGCGAGCCAGGAACGGCGTGCTGAAACTTCTCGGCCTGTGTCTGCTAGCGGGAGTGCTGCTGGCAGGCATGTTGTTCCCTGTCGTCGGTTCGCTGGGGCTGGTGTCGAACAGAGCCAGCGACACGGTGGACAGCATCTCCTCGGACCTGGTCACCACCGACCCGCCGTTGATCTCCACGATCACGGACAAGGACGGCACGCCGATCGCGTACCTGTACGACCAGTACCGGGTGCTGGTGCCGCCGGAGAAGATCTCCCCCACCATGAAGGCCGCGCTGGTCTCGGTGGAGGACCGCAGGTTCTACGAGCACCAGGGCGTGGACTGGCGGGGCACGATCCGCGCCGGGTTGACGAACCAGTTCAGCGGTTCCGTCACCCAGGGTGCCTCCACGCTCACGCAGCAATACGTGAAGAACTACCTCGTGCACGTGGTCGCGCGGAACAACCAGGTGGAGCAGCAGAAGGCGCAGGAGCAAACTGTTGCGCGAAAAGGCCGTGAATGGCGCATCTCCTTGCAATTGGAACGCCAACTGGGCAAGGAGGAAATCCTCGCCGGCTACCTGAACGTGGTGCCGTTCGGCTCGACGATCTACGGGATCGCGGCGGCGGCGCAGGCGTACTTCAACACCACGCCGGACAAGTTGACCGTGGCCCAGTCGGCGATGCTCGCGGGCATGGTCAACAGCCCGTCGGCGTTGAACCCGGAGGTGTTCCCGGAGAAGGCGTTGGAGCGGCGCAACCAGGTCATCGACAAGATGGTCGAGAACGACAAGCTGTCCCGTGACGCCGCCGAAGCCTCCAAACAGGAGCCGCTCGGGTTGGCGACGCCGGTGCGGACGCCGCCGAGCGGGTGCGTCGGTGCGGGTCCGGAGCACGGGTTCTTCTGCTCGTACGTGCTGAACTACCTGGAGCGGAACGGTTTCAGCCAGGAGCAGTTGAAAACCGGCGGTTACACCATTCGGACCACTTTGGACCGGACGATCACGCAGCAGGCGAAGGTCGCCGCGGAGGCCCAGGTCGCGAAATCGACCGAGGGGATCGCGAACACGATGGCGATCGTGCGGCCGGGCAAGGAGCGGCACGAGGTCGTGGCGTTGGTGGCGAACCGCGACTACGGGTTGAAGAGCGACCAGTTCCAGACCCAGTTCGACCTGCCGTCCGGGGTGGAGAACAAGTTCGGCGCCGGCTCGATCTACAAGGTGTTCACGGCGGCGGCGGCGTTGGAGAAGGGCATGGGCATCGAGAGCACGATGGCCACGCCGAGCTCCTACGAGTCCCGGGTGTTCAAGGGCGGTGGCGACAAGTGCCGCCCCACCGGTGAGCCGAACACGCGGTGGTACTGCCTGAGCAACTTCGACTCGTCGTACCCGCCGCAGATGTCGTTGCAGACGGCGTTGCAGACCTCCCCGAACACGGGGTTCGTGATCCTGGAAGAGCAGCTGGGCATGGACCCGGTGGTGGACATGGCGTCCCGGCTGGGGATGCGCGAGACGATGGCGACGAACATCGCGGGCGTGCGGCCCGACCCGAAGGCGAAGAACCGGGAGCTGCGGATCTCGCAGACGGAGTTCTACAAGTCCAACGGCGGCAACGCCTCCTTCACGTTGAGCCCGGCGCCGGTGAGCACGTTGGAGCTGGCGAACGTGGCGGCGACGATCATCAGCGGCGGGGTGTGGTGCCCGCCGTCGCCGATCGGCCAGATCCTGGACCGCAACGGTCAGCCGGTGCAGGTCAACGAGGCGCCGTGCGAGCAGGTCGTGGCGGAGCCGCTGGCCAACGGGTTGGCGGTCGGGATGTCGAAGGACGACCAGGGCCGCGGCACGGCGGCGCGGGCGGCGCAGCAGTTCAAGTGGACGCGGCCGATGCTGGGCAAGACGGGGACGACGGAGGACTACAAGTCGGCGGCGTTCATCGGCGCCACGCCGGACTTCGCCGGTGCGGTGCAGACGTTCAACGACGGCGTCGAGCCGCGCGGGATCTGCGTCACCGGCGCTCCCAGGCTGTGCGCCGAGGGGAACATCTTCGGCGGCACGGTGCCCGCGCGGACGTGGTTCGACACCATGACGAAGGTCCACGAAGGACTGCCGGTGCGCGGGTTGCCGCCGGTCGAGGAGCGTTACCTCAAGGGTGGCGCGGAGATCCGGATCCCGGATGTGGTGGGTCGCAACGTGAACGAGGCGACGCGCATCCTGGAGCAGGCCGGGTACAAGGTGTCCGCGCAGAACCGGAATTCGGAGCAGCCGAAGGGCCAGGTCGTCAGCCAGACGCCACGCGGCAGCGCGCTGCGCGGCACCGTGATCACGCTGCTGGTGTCGACCGGCTACGTCCCGCCACCGCAGCCGACCGAGCCGGCCCCGACCACCGAGGTGCCGACCCCCGGGCGGCCGGGCGCACCGGGCATCCCGGGCTTCCCGGGCCGTCCGAACGACCCGCCGATCACCCTCCCCACCGACCCGCCGCGCAGGTAGTCCGGGCGGAAGAGCCCGCGCGGCGAGGGTCGCCGCGCGGTCGTGAGAGCGCTCTCACACCATCGCCGTGACTGTCCCGCCGGCGGGAAATGCCTGCTAGAGGCAGGTGTGGACGGCCGACCGCTTCCTGGACACCGCGTTCGGCGCGTCCCTATATTCGGTTCGATCACGGGTGGCACGGCCACCGCACCCAGCTCCGACACCACCGCACTTGCCGTTCGGTGTGCTTCGGCGCGCCCGAAAACCGTGGGGGAACACCTTGCTCCGGTGGAAATCGACCAGACGGTTGGGCGCCGCGATGATCCTCGCGCTGCTCCCCGTCACGGCTGCCCAGGCGGCTCCCGACCAGAAGACCGACAAGACCGCCGAACGGGCCGGTTCGCCCGCCGAGGTGGCGAGCGCGGAACCCCGAACGGTGCCTCCGGACAAGCGGACCGAGGTGCTGGGCAAGAACTGGCGCGAGTCCGCCGACGTGGCCTGGACAACGTCCGGCGACGCCGACGGCTTCCACCTGCTCGCCGCGCGGGCGGCCGACGGCTACGCCTGGCGCACCGTCGCGACCCTGTCCGAGCCCGGCTTCGACGTCGACCAGTGGATCGGCAACGCCTGCGCCACCGGGTCCGGCCGACGCCTGGTGGTCGTCTACGCGCCGCGCACGTTCACGAACGAGACGGACCTGTTCGACCGGGGCGGGTTCACCGCGACCGTCAACCTGGACTCCGGCGCGGTGACCAAGCTGCCGGTGCAGAGCAGCCTGGCGTACTACAACCCCGGTTGCGGCGCCGGTGAGACCGCCGTGATCACGCAGGACGGTGTGGACTCGCTCGGCCGGACCAGGCTCCTGGAGGTGGACGCGGCGGCCGGGACGCTCGGCGCGCCCGTCGCTGTGCCCGGCCAGCTGACCTCGGCGGTTCCCACGCCGGGCGGCATCGTCGCGGCCGACTCCGCCGGTCTGGTGTCGGTCGACCGGGCGGGCGCGCGGCGGCTGCTCGCGCCGACGTCCGAACTGCCCTTCCACCTCAAGGCCGATGCCGACGGCGGTGTCGTGTTCCTCGACCGCGAGGGCGACACGGCGTTCGTCCGCAGGCTCGCGAAGGCCGAGAAGAACGCGCAGGTCGACACCCTCGCCAAGGGTCCGCTCAGCGAACTGGGCCTGGCCGCGAGCGCGGCGGGCCGGGTGTTCGTCACCGGCAAGGCCGACGAGGTGAAGGGCCTGCCGCGCACGGTGGCGCGGCTGGACGTGCCCAAGGACAGCGAGATGTCGACGCTCGGCGAGGTGGCCGTGACCTCGGTGCTGCGGGCCGGGAACTCCGACCCGCGTGCGGCGGTGCAAGACCTGGCGGCGGCACGGCCGGTCCGCGTCGAGGCGAAGGTGACGGCCACCGGCAAGCAGACCGCGTTCACCGTCGACCCGGCCGCCACCCCGTCCCCGATGTCCGACACCGGCCGGGTCCGCCACCCCGAGCTGACCGCCGCCACCATCGGCGCGGCGGGCTCCCCGGACACCCCGCTGGACGCCGAGCAGACCTGCGCCATCGCCCGCAACGACCCGAACGTGCAGGTCTACCAACCCACCGCGCGCCAGGTGGAGTGGGCGGTGAACTACGCCGTCACGAACGGCCTCTACATCCAGCGGGAGGCCAACTGGAAGCACTCCGGCCTGCCCGCGTGGCAGCCGCAGCAGATGTTCCCGCCGCGCGCGCTGACGGGCGGCGGCCGGGTGCCGTCGCAGGTGATGCTGGGCATCCTCGCCCAGGAGTCGAACCTGTGGCAGGCCGCGCGGTTCGCGCTGCCCGGCGTCACGGCCAACCCGCTGATCGGCAACTTCTACGGCACCGACATCTACAACACGGACCCCGGCGACGACTGGGACATCCGCTGGAACGAAGCGGACTGCGGCTACGGCGTGGCGCAGGTGACCGACGGCATGCGGATGGCCGGGCGCACCAAGCCGGGCGAGACCGCGCTGCCCGCGAACCAGCAGAAAGCGGTCGCGGTCGACTTCGCCACCAACATCGCCGCCGGACTGCGCATCCTCCAGGAGAAGTGGAACCAGACCCGCAACGCCGGGATGCTCGTCAACGACGGCGACCCGCAGTACCTGGAGAACTGGTTCTTCGCGATCTGGGCGTACAACTCGGGGTTCAACCCGCAGAACCCGCCGAGCGACTCGCCGTGGGGCGTCGGCTGGGCCAACAACCCGGTCAACCCGCGTTACCCGGCCAACCGCGCGTCGTTCCTGGACATCAGCTACGCCGACGCGGCGAACCCCGAGCGCTGGCCGTACCAGGAGAAGGTGCTCGGCTGGGCGGGCCACCCGATCGAGTCGGTGGAATCACCCGGCAAGCTGGTGCACGGCTACGTCGCGTCCTACTGGAACGGGTGGCGTGAGGGCATCGACCCGCCGCAGACCGGCCCCAGCGCCGAGGCGAACCGGCGCGCGGTGAAGCCGCCGACGACCCTGTTCTGCGAGGTCCTGAAGAACGGCTGCGACACCACCCGGTCGGAGCTGCCGAACAAGCCGGACGACCCGAACACGCCCGAGGACGAGTCGACGATCGGTGAGCCGGCGGGGCCGTGCGTGCACCGCGACGCGCAGGGCTACTACGACCTGAAGTGCTGGTGGCACTACCCGGCGCAGTGGAAGGACGACTGCGCCGCCAAGTGCGGCCACGAGATCATCCGGTTCCGCGAGCCCGATGTGGCCTACCAGCCCGACGGCCGCAGCTACCCGCCGAACTGCAGGCGCGACGGCCTGCCCGACGGCGCGCTGGTCGTGGACGACGTCACGACGTCCGTGCCGCCGCACTCGACGACCCAGCGACCGTGCGGCGTGCAGTGGACCAGCGAGGGCTCGTTCTCGCTGGCGTTCGGCGCCGACTCCGCCGGCCGGTATCCGTCCAAAGCGGACTTCCACCAGCTCGGCGCCGGGTTCGGCGGGCACTTCTGGTTCTCCCACACCAACCGCGCCGATGCCGTGGGCGCCAAGCTCGAGGTCACCGGCACGTGGACGCTCAACCGGCCGTTGAACGGCTGGGCGCGGGTCCTGGTCCACACCCCGGACCACGGCGCGCACACGCAGCAGGCCCGTTACGAGGTCAACCGGGGCGGTGGGTCGTTCGACAAGAACCGGTACCTGCCACAGGGCACCGAGCAGAACAAGTGGGTGTCGCTGGGCGTGTACCAGTTCACCGGCACGCCGCAGGTGCGGTTGAGCAACATCACCGAGGAGGGCCGGGGCGTCAACGACGTGGCGTGGGACGCGGTCGCGTTCCAGCCGCTGCCCGCCAAGCCACGGCACATCGTGGCCGTGCTCGGCGACTCCTACACGTCCGGTGAGGGCGTGGGGAACTACTACCGCGAGACGGACAACAACCACGGGACGCCCGACTGGGCCGCGTGCCGGCGCAGCCGTGACGCGTGGGCGCGCAAGACGGTGCTGTTCGGGGAGGAGGACAACCTCGGCCAACTGGCCGACGAGTTCAACCCCCGCGCCGAACTCGGCTTCGTGGCGTGCTCGGGCGCGCGGACGTGGTCGGTGCTGGGCACCCGAGTCCCGACGTCGTGGGGCAACCCCGCCCAGTACACGGCGGGCGAGGGCCAGTTCCGGGAGATCGCGCAGGTCGACTCCGGTGTGCTGGACGCCAACACCACGCTCGTCGGCCTGACCATCGGCGCCAACGACGAGAACATGTTCGGCGGCGCCATCTCGAACTGCATCGAGCACACCGCCTGCGGCAGCGGCAGCATCGCGGAGTTCGTCGAGAAGTACAAAACGCTGATCGACAACAACAAGTCGGGTATTTCGGCCACCCTGCGCACCATCGCGTCGCGCGCACCCAACGCGGACATCGTGCTCATGGGCTACCCGAAGCTGTTCGTCGAGGAGAACGCGTGCAGCGGCCAACTGTTCAGCAGCATCCACGCCAAGGCCCTGAACGATCTCGCCGCGCACATCACCCTCCGGCAACGGGAAGCCGTCGAAGAGCAGGCCGCGCTGGGCCGGAAGGTCCACTACGCGGCGGCGATCGACCACTTCACCGGCCACCGGATCTGCGATTCGTCGGCGTGGCTCCACGGTCCGCGCCTCGGAGCCAACGGCGAGGGCGACTACCACGAGGGCGACGCGCCGTCGCCGTTCTGCATCCCCTCGGTCGGCGGGGAGGACCCGTGCACCAGCCGGGAGTCGTTCCACCCCAACACGCCGGGTGCGTCGGGCTATTCGCTGCTTTTCCAGCACAAGCTTGACTCGATCGAGTATCAAGGTTCATGACCGGTTCCCGCGAGTGGCGCCTCGGCCGAGCACTCACCACGCTCTCGTGGTGGGTGCTCGGCGGGGTCCTCGTCGTCTTGGTCGGCGTCGCCACGTGGTTCTTCGTGGCCGTGCACGACTCCGGCGAGCGCGGCAGGCGGTTCGCCGAGGAGGACGCGCGGATGGTCATGGCCGGCGTCGTGGAGGACCTGCGCGCCGCGATCGCCGACGGCGAGCTGACCGACGCCGATGTCGCGTCGGTCGACTCCTCGTCCAACAAGGTGCTGGACGTCAGCCGTTCACCCGACCGGGTTGTGATCACCGCCCGGGTGAACGGCTTGGGCCCGGGGGCCGTGATCGGTGGCAGCAGCGTCTGGCTGTGCTCGGTGTACGAGATCCCGCTGCCGATCACGGACGCGGTCGTGCACCAGCACGAGACGGACACCTGCTGACCCGTCTCGCGGCTCTGCCCCGCCGGCCTACGCCAGCTTCGCCTTGACCGCCGCCGCCACTCGCCCACCCTCGGCACGCCCCGCGACCTGCGCGTTGACGGCCTTCATGACCTGGCCCATCTGCCGCTGCCCCGGCTGCTCGCCGATCTGCTCCGCCACCTGGGCGATCGCGGCGTCGACCAGCGCGGCCAGCTCGTCGTCACCGAGCTGCGCGGGCAGGTAGGCCTCCAGCACCTTGGACTCGGCCTGCTCCAACTCGGCCTGCTCGGTCCGCCCGGCGCCGGCGAACGCCTCCGCCGCCTCCTTGCGCTTCTTCACCTCGCGGGTGATGACCTTCAGCACCTCGTCGTCGCTCAGCTCGCGAGCGGTCTTGCCGGAGACCTCTTCGGTGGTGAGGGCGGCCAACGTCATCCGCAGCGCGCCCGCCCGAACCGTCTCCCGGTTCTTGATCGCCACTGTCAGATCCGCCTGCAACTTCGCCTTCAACTCCGCCATGAGCCGGAACGGTACCGGGCGGCCCGTCGCACCCCGAATCGGTTAACGCCCTACCCTCGACCACGTGAAGACGCTCGGCCGAACGCTGCTAGCCACCACCGCCCTGGGCACCGCCACGCTCGCGTACGCGGCGGGCATCGAGCGCAGGCGGTGGACGTTGCGCGAAGCGACGGTGCCGGTGCTCGCGCCCGGCTCGTCGCCGTTGCGCGTGCTGCACCTGTCGGACCTGCACATGATGCCGGGCCAGAAGTCCAAGCAGCGCTGGGTCGCCGCGCTGGACGAGCTGGAGCCGGACCTCGTGGTGAACACCGGGGACAACCTGGCGCACCAGCAGGCCGTGCCCGCCGTCGTCCGCGCCCTGGGCCCGCTGCTGAACCGTCCGGGTGTGTTCGTGTTCGGCAGCAACGACTACTACGCGCCGCGCCCGAAGAACCCGGCCCGCTACCTGCTGCCGTCGGCGAAGACGAAGCGCATCCACGGCATCCCGCTGCCGTGGCGGGACCTGCGTGCGGCGATGATCGAGCGCGGCTGGCTGGACCTGACCCACACCCGCGTCCGGTTCGAGGTGAACGGCCAGGAGATCTTCGCCGCCGGTCTGGACGACCCGCACCTCAAGCGCGACCGGTTCGACGAGATCAGCGGCCCGATCCCGGACGTCCCGCTGCGCCTGGGCGTGACCCACTCGCCCGAGCCCCGCGTCCTGGACCCGTTCGCCGCCGAGGGCTACGACCTCGTGCTGGCCGGCCACACGCACGGCGGCCAACTCCGCATCCCCGGCTACGGCGCACTCGTGACGAACTGCGAACTGGACCGCTCACGCGCCCGCGGCGTCTCCCGCTGGGGCGCGCACACGTGGCTGAACGTCTCCGCCGGCCTGGGCACGTCGCCGTACGCCCCGGTGCGCTTCGCCTGCCCTCCGGAGGCGAGCCTGCTGACCTTGGTCGCGCGCCCCGTCGACGCAGGTCAAACCCCGTCCGAGGCAGAAAGTGATACCCGGTTCGGAGTGGGTCGGAGCATCAGGTAGAGTTCACCTCGTTCGATCCCACGCCGGGGTGTGGCGCAGTTTGGTAGCGCGCTTCGTTCGGGACGAAGAGGTCGCAGGTTCAAATCCTGTCACCCCGACGCAGCTCAGGGCCTTACCGAGATCCTTCGGTAAGGCCCTGAGTCGTCTGGGCTGGTGACAGAAGCGCAAGAGGTGCGGCTGAGATTCCGTTCGGGAGCAGACGCGGGAACCGGGACGGCGACGGGACGGCGGGTCACGGAGTAGGAATCCGTGACGCGCGCCCCTTGGATGTGTCCGGTCGACGTCCCCGGCCCCTCGACGGGTCACATGCCCCGCAACGGCGGGTACGGCTGATCGGGAGCCGGCGGGGGCTGCTTGTTGAGGTTGCGGGCTTCCTCGAGTTGGTCCTCGAGGGTGACGATGCGGCACGCGGCGTCCAGACCCATGCCCTGATCGACCAATTCCCTGACCCGGGACGCCAACCGCAGTTGGTACCGGGAGTAGCGGCGGTGGCCGCCTGACGAGCGTTCCGGCTCGATCAGCTTCGCCTCGTCCAGGCTGCGCAGGAATCCCGGCGTGGTGCCGAGCATCTCCGCTGCTCTGCCCATCGTGTAAGCGGGGTAGTGGTCGTCGTCGAACTTGTCAGCCGCAGGTCGCGGCTCGTTTGTTTCTGGGGTCATCGCACCTCCGCGCCACGAGGGGCCCCGGTGCCGTTCGGCACCGGGGCCCCGGGGTTATGGGTTCCCACCAACCGACCGCGAGGTCGGCTTACTGCTTCCGCGTCATCCGCACGAGCAGCGGAGACTGCGTGGATCGCATTCGCGTAACCGGAGACCACCTTCCAATCTTCTTGGACTGCGGTACCCGCCCGGCCGACTTCAGCCCGAGGCAGGCGATCCGATGGTGTAAAACCCTTCCCTTCTCCTCTGGTTATCGACTTGCCTGTCACCACTCGACGATCGGCACCGGACTTCTCGCCCGCTCCGGCTCACCTCGCCGACCGTCCTCGGCCACCGGCTGGAACCCCTTCCACTGATCGGCCCCAGCTCGCCTGACCGTCCTTCGACTACCACCTGCGGCTGTCGGCTCCGGGTCTTGCGCATTGCTGTACTGCGTACTGCGGCATTGCTGTCGTGCGTAATTCGGTTGCGCTCCCGGTACTTGCCTGCCGACTGCCCTTGCTGCACGGGTAGTTCGTCATCTCCCGTGCCGATCGGACGTTCTCTCTCGTACAAGGAGAACACTACACACGATCACGTGCGAATGTCTACCCCAGCGATCATAGATTTGCTCGTTCGAGTGAGTCCACCTACCTCACCTGCGGAGATGGCAGACGCGCCTTCCGGATCTCCTCGCCCGGCCCCGATCGGCGTGGCGCCGCCGGCTGCGCGGAGACCACCGCGCCCGCCAGGAGCAGGGCGAGCGGGAGGAGCAGGCCGCCGCGGTGATCCGTGCCGTGGACGTCGTGCCGTGCCAGGCCTCGTGCAGGCGCCGCAGTACGCCCGCCGCGTCCTGGTAACCCAAGTCGACCTGTTCGACGGGTGCGTCGACGCACCCGCCCCGGTTCGGGACGAAGAGCACGACCTGGTGGCCTGCCGGGGGTTCAGCGGTTGAACCACCGCTCGGCGGCGAGCTTGTTGAGGGCCATGAGAACCGCCTGTCGACAAGCCGGTGGCCAGCAGAGCATCCGGGGGTACAACCCCGGTACAGCAGCAATCCGCGGTCAGGTGGTCAGCGGTCAGGTGGTCAGGCGGGCCTTCCAGATCTCCTCGCTCGGCCACTGGTGCGCCCACGACGACGAGACGTCGTCGTACTCGCGGTGCGCGGGGTCCGGGGCCTGGATCTCGATCAGGTCCTCGACGGTGAAGCCGGACGACCGGAGCAGCCGCAGCATCTCGCCGTGGCCCAGGGTGAACTCCGCCGACGTGCTGTAGTCCACCCGCCGCAGGCCGAACTGGGGGCGCTGCAACGACGTCGACGCCGTGCCGCCCTCGCGGGTGCACAGGGCGAACAGCGGCGACCGGTGCAGGAAGACCAGGTGTCCGCCGGGCCTGAGCAGGCGGGCGGCTTCCGGGATCCAGCGGTACGGGTCGCACCACAGGGACGCGCCGTACTCGCTGATCGCGAGGTCGAACGTGGCGTCGTCGCGCGGCACCTGTTCGGCGTCGCCGAGGATCAGCGGGAACTCCAGGCCGAACTCGGCCTGCATGGTGCGGGCGGTGGCGAGTTGCTTGGCCGAGATGTCGATGCCGACGGGCCGGGCGCCCAGCCTGGCCAGCCACGCCGACACGTACGCGGTGCCGCAGCCGAGTTCGATCACGTCCATCCCGGACAGGTCCGGGGGCAGCGCCGAGACCTGCGACTCCGGCGTCGCCCACAGGCCCCAGCGGGGTTCCGTGCGCGCCCAGTGCTCCCGGGCCAACGGCCCGTGCCAGGCGGCGGCGCTGTCCTCCCAGTAGCGGCGGTTCAGTTCCGTGTGGTTGATCACGGATCCATTGGAGTGGTGCGCACGTCGATCCGCCAACCCTTTTCAGCCCCGGTAGTGCTCGGCGACGGAGCCGAACGCGGCCTTCCGCCGCCACGTGCCGTCGTCCAGCACCTTCACCACGCCGTAGCCGCCCAGGTCGAGGTCGCGACGCGGGTCGTCGGGGCGGTGCGGCAGGTGGTAGCAGGCGAAGGTGCACAGGAACGCGCTGTCGACGTCCTCCGCCTCGAAGACCTCCAGCAGTTCGCGGATCACGGCGGCCTGCTCGTCCTCGTCACGCGTGTAGTCGCCGTCCAGCCCGACCGGCTCCGCGCCCTCGTACACGACGATCATGCCGCCCTCCGCGCCCCGCGCCGCCGCGCCCCGGAACGTCGCGCTGCCGAACTCGGTGATCGCGACCGGTTTGCCGGACGCCACCAGTCGGCGCACGGCGGGCACGAACCGGTCCGCGATCCCGGCCGTCCGGTACAGGTCGATCGAGAGGAAGTCGAACGGCTCCCAGTCGACGCCCTCGAACTGGATGGACGCGTACGTGACCTTGCCGCCGAACCGCTCGCGCACCACGGCGACCGCCTTGCCGAGGAAGTCGTTGATCAGCGACGGGACCGTGGGCAGCGCCGCGACCAGCCGGCCGCGGTCGGCCAGCAGTCCCAGTCGTTCGTCGAGGTCGTCACCGGGCAGGAAGCCCTTGGTGAACAGGCTCAACTCCGCGCCGGTGACGAACACGACCTCCGCCCCGGCCGCGCGCAGCCGCTCGGCGCGGGTGGCGCAGTCGGCCAGCAGGTCCAGCAGCTCGTCCCGGGTCAGGTCGCACGTGAACGGTCAGAACCACACCTCCAAGCCCACGTCCGCCGCGATCGTGGCGGCCAGTTCGAGCCGGTCGGGGTCGCCGCCGGTGACGCGCACCGCCGTGCAGTGCAGTTCCTCGCGGATCACGCGCATGTCCTCCCGCACGGTCGCCAGGTCGAACGACGGGTGCGTGCTCACGCCCCCGTTGAGGAAACCGGTGTCGTAGGTGATGCCCTTGGCTCGCATGTCCACCCTCTCAAGTTAAGGTACGTCAAGTACCTTAAACCCATGTCTACCTAGTACGTCACCGACTTCAGTAAGGTACTTCCAGTACCCAGGAGGAGTGCACGTGGAAGGTGCGACCAGGCGGCGCGGCGCGGCGCTGGAGCAGGCGATCCTGAACGCGGCGGCCGACGAACTGATCGAGTCGGGGTACGCCGGGCTCACCATGGACCGCGTCGCCAAACGCGCGGGCACCAACAAGAACGCGATCTACCGGCGTTGGCCGAACCGCGCGGCGCTCGGCGTCGCCGCCTACCGGCAGCTGGCCGAGGTCGAACTCCACCCGCCGGACACGGGTGACCTGCGCACCGACGTGCTGACGATGCTGCGCCGGATCAACGGCGACCAGTCGTCACCACGCGGCGACGTCCTGCGCGGCCTGCTGGCGGGCATCGGCGACGAACCCGAGCTGCTCGCGCAGCTGCAGAACCAGTTGGGCGACGGCGGCTTGAAAGCGTGGCTGACGATGCTGGTCCGGGCGGTCGCACGCGGCGAGTTGTCAGCGGAGGCCCTGCACCCGCGGGTCGCGACCGTGGCGATCGGGTTGCTGCGCAACGAATACCTGACACAAGGCCTGGCCACCGTGCCGGACGCCACGATCGTGGAGATCGTGGACGAGGTCTTCCTGCCCCTGCTCAAGGGACGCGAGCGGGCTTGACGGACGAGCGCGGTGGTCGGGAGGGTCCGCCGACCCTCCCGACCAGGCGTTACTTCACGTGCGGGCGGAGTTCGGCCAGGCGTCGGAGGAGTTCGCCGACCTCGTTCCAGTCGAGCTTCGCCGACTCGCCGGGCGGGGTGTGGATGCAGACGTTGCCCTCTTCGGTGAGCGTGACCTCCAGCGTCCGCCGACGACCCAGGGCATCAACACACCCGACGCGACCGCCCTGCCGAACCGTGTTCTCGATCATCGGTCAGACCTCCCCTGTAGTCACCACCGTGTAATCCGTGATTCGTTCGGACCAACGAGGACGTTACGAGTCACTCCCCGCTGTTGATTAAGTGCCCCACTACGCCAACCACCCGAAGGTTCGTCACGTTCCGTTGACCCGATCAGGTGAAAGTTGACGATTCAAATCACGGTGCGTAACAAGCGGCGGGGTTCGGACGACGACGAGTCAACGCGCCCGCTCCAGCGCCCCCCGCCGCGACACAGGGAGAAACTCACATGATCATCACGACCACCACCAAGAGCTGGGTCCCCGTCGTGGCCTGGACCCAGGTCGCGCTCGGCTTAGCCGGTGTCCTCGCGCTCCTGACCTCGCCCGTGGTGGCAGTGGTCTTCGCGACGGCCGCCGCGCTCGTCGCCCTGACCTGCCGCGCCACGGTCAGGGCGTCCCACAAGCTGGACCGGATCCTGGCCGAGGAACTCGACCGCTAGTCCACCCCGCAGCCCGTCAGGTCGCGCACGACCAGGTCACCCTCCGTCGCGTCCGGCGCCGGGAACGTCTCACGCAACGTGAACGCGAACGGCGTCGGACCCTGCTCCCGCAGCCTCACCAGCCGTTCCTGCGCCTCCGCCACGGTCGGCCGGTGGCCCGCCGGCACCCACCAGAGCGCGGTCATCGCCTCGGCCGGCCGCTCGAAGTACTGCCGCCGCTCCCGCAGCACGGCCACGTGCTCCGGCCCGTACACGTAGTCGACCAGCGCCTGGTGCGACGCCCACGTCGACATGTTCACCAGCAGCCACTCGTCGTCGAAGACCCGCATCGCGGTCGCGTCGCCGTCCTCGGTCTGCAACCGCCACCGGAAACCCGCCGCCCGGTCGGCCACCGCGTTCACCGGCTCCAACGCCGCCACGAAACCCGCCATCCGCGGACTGTCCAGCGGCGCGAGCATCCGGCCGATGTTCACCTGCGCCAAGTCGAAGCTCTCCCCAGTCATGCCCCGCACGTTAATCGGCAAGATCGGGGTGTGGCAGACCGGACGGAAGTGCAGCGGGTGTACGGCGCGGGCGACCTGGCGGCGTTGCCGGTGTTCGCGGGCGGCTTCATCAACTTCGGGTACTGGGCGGGCATCCCGTTGGACGGCGACCTGACCGTCGAGCAGCGCGTCGCCACCCAGGAAGCCCTGTACGACGTCGTCTTGGACGCCTTGCCGGTGCGCGCGGGAGACCACGTGCTCGAAGTGGGCTGCGGACGCGGGCTGGGTGCGCGCCGCGTCCTGCACCGCGACCCCGGCCTCGTGCGCGGTGTGGACCTGACGCCGGAGCAGGTGGCGCGGGCGACAGCAGCCAACGACGACCCGCGGGTGGCGTTCGTCCAGGGCTCGTCCAGCGACCTGCCGTTCCCCGACGCCTCGTTCGACGCCCTGCTGTCCGTCGAGGCCGCCCAGCACTTCGAGGACGTCCCGGGGTTCGCGCGCGAGAGCGCCCGTGTGCTCGCACCCGGCGGCCGGTTCGCGCTGACCACCTTCTTCGCCCGGCACGACCGGGCCGGGCAGCAGCTAGCCGAGCTGCTGAAGACGTTCGCCTCCGGCCTCGACCTCGCCCACCCGGTCGACGACGTGCTGGACCACCTCCGCGAAGCCGGGTTCGAGCAGGTGACCGCGCACAGCATCGGCGAGCACGTCTGGCGGGGCCTGGACCGGTGGCTCGAACTGGGACCGCGCCCGGACCGGTGGGACCGCAACTGGTTGCGCGCGTTCGAGCGGGGTCTGGTCGACTACTACCTGATCACCGCGCGGAAGCCGGCAGGATCGGGGGTGTGACGACGCACCCGACCGCCGAAGTGCCCGACCAGCTGTTCGCCGACGCCGAGGCCGAAGCCCGCTGGCGGGCCCGCTTCACGGCACCGCGCGTGAGCCTGCCCGGTTGGGCGGACGACGCGCCGGACCGCAGCCTGTACCTGTCGAACTCCAGCGGCGTGTGGGAGATCTACGCCTGGGACCGCGCCACGGACAGCCACCGCAAGGTCACCGACCGCCCGAACGGCACGTCGCACGCCGCGCTGAGCCCGGACGGCGAGACCATCTGGTGGTTCGCCGACACGGACGGCGACGAGTTCGGCACGTGGGTCAGCGAGCCGTTCGAGCGGGGCGGTGACCCGAAGCCCGCCGTGGACGGCGTGCAGGCCGGGTACCCGGCGGGGTTGGAGATCGGGCACGAGGTGGTCGCGGTCGGCACGTCCACCGACGACGGCACGACGGTGTACGTCGCGCGTGGCGGCGGCTCGGCCGAGGTGATCTACCAGCACGAGAACGACGGCGGCGTGTCCGCGCTGTCCAAGGACGAGACGCTGGTCGTGCTGTCGCACTCAGAGCACGGCGATAACCGGCACGCCGCGCTGCGCGTGGTGACGCCGTCCGGCGAGACGGTCGCCGAGAAGTGGGACGGGCCGGGCAAGGGCCTGGACGCGATCGCGTTCAGCCCGGTGCGCGGTGACAACCGGCTGCTGGTCGGGCACGAGCGGCGCGGCAAGGACGAGCTGCTGATCTGGGACGTCGCGGCGGACACCGAGATCGAGATCGTGATCGACCTGCCCGGCGAGATCAGCGCCGACTGGTACCCGGACGCGCGGTCGCTGCTGGTCGTGCACACGTTCCAGGCGCGGAACACGTTGCACCGCTACGACCTCGGCACCGGTGTTTTGTATGCATTGGACACTCCACACGGGACGGTCGGCAGCGCGAACGTGCGGCCGAACGGCGCGGTGGAGTACTCGTGGTCCTCGGCCGGGCAGCCGGGTGTGGTGCGGGTGCTCGACGCGGACGGCGACGAACGCGTGCTGCTGGAGCCGCCCGGCCACAAGGCGCCGGCGTCCGTCGACCTGACCGACGTGTTCGTGGGTGACGTGCACGCGCTCGTGGCACGCCCGGCCGGCGCGCCCGACGGTCCATTGCCGACCGTATTCCACCTGCACGGCGGGCCGCACTCGTCGGACGAGGACCGGTTCTCCGCCTACCGCGCGGTGTGGCTGGACGCCGGGTTCGCCGTGGTGCACGTGAACTACCGGGGCTCCACCGGGTACGGCTCGAAGTGGCGCGACGCGATCGAGGGCCGGCCGGGGCTGACCGAGCTGGAGGACGTGGCGGCGGTGCACGACTGGGCCGTCTCGTCCGGGTTCGCCGACCCGGCGAAGTGCGTGGTCAACGGCGCGTCGTGGGGCGGTTACCTGTCACTGCTGGCGCTCGGCACGCAGCCGGAGCGGTGGGCGGCCGGTGTCGCGGGCGTGCCGGTGGCCGACTACCTGGCCGCCTACGAGGACGAGATGGAGCCGCTGCGGGCGTTCGACCGGGCGCTGTTCGGCGGTTCGCCGGAGGAGCTGCCCGACCGGTACCACGAGTGCTCGCCGTTGACGTACGTGGACGCGGTGCGCGCGCCCGTGATGGTGCTGGCGGGCGAGAACGACCCGCGCTGCCCGATCCGGCAGATCGACAACTACCTGGAACGGCTGGCCGCACGGGGTGCGACGTACGAGGTGTACCGGTACGACGCCGGGCACGGCTCGCTGGTGGTCGCGGAGACCATCCGGCAGACGGCCGCCGAGGTCGCGTTCGTGCGACGCGTGCTTTAAGGTGCCGGCAGGCGCCGTCCCGCGCCCTACCTCCTGACCGGTCGCCCGGGCCTACGACGAGATCGTCACCGAACGCCTGCGCCTCCAGCTCACCGAAGGCGCGGCGGCCACGGCGGCGATCCGGTCGTTGAACGACCGGGTGGACGGGCTCCAGGCCGCGATGGCCGCCGCGCCGCCGTCCGAGACGACCGTCCGCGCGCTGTTGAAGCGCCTGGCGACACTCGTCGACCAGGCGCGTGAACTGGAGGAACAGGCCGTCGAAATGCTCTGACGACACCGCGGCCCCGGGCGTCCAACGGACGCCCGGGGCCGTTCACCCCGCCTCACGCCTGCTGCGCCTGCCACATCCAGTGCGCCTGCTCGACGTTCTTGGTGATCTCGATCAGCAGGTCCTGGGTGACCAGGTCGGACTTGTCCGTCTCGTCGATCCGGCCGCGCAACCGCTGGACCAGCTCGGCCAGCGCGGTCACGATCGCCGTGACGACCTCGTCCTCCTTGAGCCAGCCGCCGGGGAACTCCGGCACACCCGAGCCCTCGGCCACGGTCCGCGCCTTGCCGTCGGGCGAGATGCCCAGCGCGGCGGCGCGTTCGGCCACCTCGTCGGTGTAGGTGCGGGCGGTCGTCACCAGCTCGTCGAGCTGGAGGTGCACGCTCCGGAAGTTCTTGCCGACCACGTTCCAGTGCGCCTGCTTGGCCACCAGGGACAGGTCGACCAGGTCGACCAGGGTGGCCTGGAGGACCGCACCCACCGACACCTTGTCGGCCTCGGACAGCGGACTGGTGATCGGGGACTTGCTCATGGTCTGACGCCTCCTCACACGGTGGTCGTGAGAGCCACCTCGATGTTGCCGCGCGTCGCGTTGGAGTACGGGCAGATCTGGTGGGCGGCGGCCACCAGCTGCTCGGCCACGGCCTGCTCGACGCCCGGGATGTGCGTCGCCAGCTCCACGGTCAGCTGGAAGCCGCCTTCGCCGTTGGGGCCGAGACCGACCTTCGCGGTCACCGTCGTCTCACCGATCTTGGTCTTGACCTGGCGGGCGGCGACCTTCAGCGCGCTGTGGAAGCACGCCGCGTACCCGGCGGCGAAGAGCTGCTCGGGGTTGGTCTTGTCACCGCCGGGACCGCCCAACTCCTTGGGCGTGGAGAGCTGCTCGTCGATCACGCCGTCCGAGGACCGGACCTCGCCGTTGCGACCGTCTCCGACTGCGATGGCTTCCGCGGTGTAGAGCACCTGCATGGTGAACGCTCTCCCTTGAGCTGGTGTTGGGCTGACGATCGAACCCAACACCCGGCCGAAGCCGAACCACACCCGGTCGTGTGGCAACTCACGCCCTCACAGGTACCCCGTCAGCTGGTCCTCGACACTGCGAACTCGGTCACCTGTCGCCCGATCGTGCGGAGTTGGTCGGCCACCGACGGCACCGAGCACCCGCCTTCGAGGTCGAACTCGACCTCACGCGAGTTCACCGCCGCACCCAACGGCGTGGGCCAGCCGCGCAGCGCGTGCACGATCGAGCGCAACGCGGTCAACGTGGTCACCGACGCCTGCCAGCCCTGCGCCGCCGCCACGCAGCCGACCGCGCGGCCGTCCAGGTAGGGGCGCTCGTCGCCGCGCAGGTCCTCGATGTAGTCGAGGGCGTTCTTGACCAGGCCGGACACCGTGCCGTGGTAGCCGGGTGAGACCAGCACCACGCCGTCCGCGAGGCGCAGCGCCTCCACGAGTCGGCGGGCGTTGTCCGGCCGGTCGGGGATGGAAGGGTCGTAGAACGGCAGCACCAGGTCGGGGCCGGCGATCTCGACGACCTTCGCGCCGGCCTCGATCGCGCCCTCCAACGCGATCCGCATCGCGCGCTCGGACTGCGAGTTGGGGCGGAGGGACCCGCCGATGCCCACCACGGTGACCGTCATGGTTTCCGATCCTGCCACCTCCACCTAGGCCGAGGTCCACTACTCGCTTCGGTCCCTACCGGCGAGTAACGTGCGTCTCATGTCGAAGCTCGCCGAGTCGATCCCTCCCGGCGTCCTCGCCGGCGCCCTGCGCTTCGTGTTCGGTCTGCCCGCGCCGCTGCGCGGGCTGATCGCCGGCCGACCGATCACGCTCGACGGTCAGCGGCTCCACCCGGAAGCCCAGCTCCTGCTGCGGTTGAGCCAGCTCACCGGTGAGGAGTGGCAGACGACCACGCCCGCCGCCAACCGCTCCGCGCTGTCCCGCAGCAACGCGTTGGTCCGCGGTCCCGTCATCGGCGGCGTGGCGGTGCGGTCGCTGTCGCTGGACGGCGTCGGCGCGCGGTTCTACGAGCCGACCGGGCTGGCCGACGGCTCGCCGCTGCTGGTCTTCTACCACGGTGGCGGGTGGGTCAGCGGTGACCTGGACAGCCACGACAACCTGTGCCGGTTCCTGGCCGTCGAGGGTGGTGTGCGGGTGCTGTCGGCGGACTACCGGCTCGCGCCCGAACACCCGTTCCCGGCAGCGGCGGAGGACGCGCGGACGGCGTTCGAGTACGCCGTCGCGCACGCCGACGAGCTGAACATCGACCCGGGTCGGATCGCGTTGGGCGGTGACAGCGCGGGCGGCAACCTGGCGGCCGTGACGGCGTTGCACGCGGGCGAGGTGAAGCCGGTGTTCCTGCTGCTGTTCTACCCGGCGGTGGACGCTTCGGTGCGGCGGCGGTCGCGGGAGCTGTTCGGCAACGGCTTCTTCCTCACCGACGAGAAGATGGACTGGTTCCTCGACCACTACGCGCCGTCACGCGAGGCGCACACCGATCCGCGGCTGTCCGTGTTGCTGGCGGAGGACCTCAGCGGGCTGCCGCCGACGTACCTGGCGACGGCCGGCTTCGACCCGTTGCGGGACGAGGGCGAGGCGTTCGCGGAGAAGCTCGCGCGGCAGGGCGTGCCGGTGGTGTTGCGGCGGTACGAGGGGCTGTTCCACGGGTACGCGAACATCCTGGGTGTGGGTGGTGTGTTCCGGGAGGCGGTGGCCGAGGCGGTCGGGTCGCTGCGCACCGGGTTGGCGTTGGCCAACACCCGGCAGGACATCCCCGAGACCGCGTGACGTGACGTGCCGGTCGCCGCAGTCGGCGACCGGCCCGTCGTCGATCTCCGGGTTTTCAGCCGCCCTGGGACTGGCCTTGGGACGGGCCGCCCTCGGACTGGCCTTGTTGTGACTCGCCACCTTGCGACTGACCGCTTTGCGCGGGACCGCCCTGTGACGTGCCGGCCTCCGCCTGGCCGCCGGTCTCGGCGGCGTCCATCTGCGCGTTGAGCTCGGACCGGAGCGCGGCGACCTCGTCCTGGGTCGCCTGGCACACCTTGATGATGTCGGCGACGGCGAGGTGCACGGTCTCCTCGGCCACCGGGCCGTCGACCGCGTCTTCGAGCCAGCTCCCGTCGAGCACCATGGAGACGGCGGGGTCGGCCTGCCCGGCGATGGTCAGGATCTCGTCGGACGCGACGCGCGCCAACTCGTCCATCTTCTGCGCGATCCTGGCGACCTCATTGATCAGCGTGTCCAGCTGCTTGCGCTCGTCGCGCAGCTCGGCCAGCTCCTCGCTCATGGCCGCGCTCGCCGAGTCCGACGCGGAACCCTCGGTGCTCGCCTCGTGCTCGGCCTGCGCCTTCTCCTGTTCCTCGATGGCCTTGTCGAGGTCGGCCGCGGCGGTGCCGAGCTGCTGGACGTAGGCCTCGATCGCCTGCGGGTCGTAGTCGATCTGCCGGATCGCCGCGATCGGGTCGGGTGAACCGACCTGGCCTGCCGCCTGCGCGAGCCGCACGCAGCCGTCCATCGCCTTCTGGAGTGCGGGGTGGGTCATCGCAGGCCCTCGCCGGATCGGTTGACGTCCTCGGTGTTGTCGGCGTCGACGCGGTCGTACTCGTCGGCTTCCGCGCGGACCTGTTCGGCGATCTCGGCCAGCCGGTCGCGGCGCCGCGCGACCCGGTCACGACGACGTCCGACGATCGCGTCCAGGTCCGCCGCCAGCCCTCGTCCCGGACCTGAGATGCCGAACGCGCCGCTCGGGACGGTGGTCGCACCCAGCGAACCCGCCGCCGTGCCCGCGTGGTCGCCGGCGCGCCGGAACCCGTTGGCGGATTCGCGCATCCGGCCGGTGTCGGCCCTGAAACCTGCCATGCCTCCCCCTCTTGCCATTGCTCCGCTACTGCGTGCCCAGGTAGTACGAACGCCGCTCGGCCACCAGCTCACGGGCCTTGCGCTGGGCCTCGCCCGCGGCCTGGAGGACCGCGTTGGCCAGTACCTTCGGGTCGACCCGCCCGACCAGCGCCGCGTTCACCGCGACTTCGACGACCTTCGCCGTGTGGTCCACGCCGATCTCGACCAGGCCGCTGTCGTCGCGGCCGAACACGACCCGTTCGGCGAGGTCGCGTTTGAGCGCGAGACGCGCCTGGTCGAGTCGTTCGGCACGGGCCGCCAACTCGTCCAGCGATGGCTGATCCGTCATGCGCGCGTCCCCCGATCGGCGGCACGGTGTTCCCCGTTCGGACGGAGATCATCCGAGTCCGGTTCCGTTTTGGCTACGGTAATCTGAAGATCGTGGGCTACTGGGTACGGGTCAGGGTCGGGGACGTGCCGCCGCCCGCCCGGCCGGTTGCGGACAGTGAGCCCCGTTGGGTCCGGGCCGGCATCCGTACCGTTGTGTCGGCCGCGCCCCCTCCCGCGCGTTCCGCCGAGTCCGAGCCCGAATCCGAGTCGCTGACGCCGGAGACGTGGCTGGTGGACTCGTTCGAACTGGTCGTGCCGCGTTACCCGTGGCAGAAGGCCACCGAGACCGATCCGTAGATCCGATCTCGTCCCGCGGTGGCGGCCGGCTAGGATCGGGGGCATGAAGTTCTTCTTCTTCCTCGTCTGACGCGCCCGCCGGCGGGTTGCGCGGACAATCCCCTCGCCGGCGATGCGGGGCGGTGATCACGCCGCTCCGGGTCGCGACGTGGGAGTAGATCAAGTGATCTCTCGTGAACCGGCGCTCGCGCGCGCCGGAGTTCTGCCGCGTCCGGGCGCAGTCGTCACGACGTGACGGCCGCGCGCCTGGTGGCGCGGACGGTTCGGGGTGTCGAGGACGTGGTGGCGGCGGAGATCCGCCACCTGGGGCTGGGTCGGGTGGAGCGGGTCGGACACCGCGAGGTGTGGTTCCGGTGCGCCGACCCGAGCCCGGACGTGCTCGCCCTCCGCACCGCCGACGACGTGTTCCTGGTAGCCGCCGAGGTCACCGGCGTGGGCCGTGCCAAGGCGGACCTCCGCTTGTTGGCCGACGCTGCCGTGCCGATTTCTCGACTGTTGGAGCTGCGCGAACGGTGCGGCGGCGTGGTCACGACGGCGGGCGTGGACGTCTCGGCGTCGTTCCTCGGTCGCCGCAACTACACGCGTTACGACGTGGAGGACGCCGTGGGCACGGCTTTGGCCGCCGCCTTGGCGGTCCCGTACCGGACGAGACGGGCGGGCGGGGTGCCACCGCCCGGAGGGCTGTCGTGGCGCGTGACCATCGCCGACGACCGCGCCCTGCTGGCCCTGCGCATCGCGGACCGGCCCTTGCACCGCAGGTCCTACCGGGTGCGGTCGCGGCCCGGGAGCCTGCACCCGCCGCTGGCCGCCGCGATGGTCAGGCTGGCCGGCCCGGTGGCCGGTGCGACCGTGCTGGACCCGTTCTGCGGGACGGGGACCATCCCGATCGAGGCGGCGCTGGCTGCCTCACGAGTTGTCCACAGCCTGCGGATCGTGGCCGGCGACCGCGACCCGACCGCATTGGCGTCGGCCGTGACCAACACCGAACAAGCTGCCGGAACCGGCCCTAGCGCAACACGATTGGGTGATCATCACCGGAATATGTACGGAAACACTGTTCTCGTACCTCGGTTAGAACGAGGCGCCCCGAACCACCCCGGCACCCCGCGAATCACCTGGACGACCGCCGACGCCGGCCGCCTGCCGATCGCCGACGACACGATCGACCTGGTCCTGACGAACCCGCCGTGGGCCCGGCAAGTGCCCCCGACCGGCACCCTGGCCCGGGAGCCGGGGCGGTTCTGGCGGGAGCTGCGCCGGGTGCTCCGCCCGGACGGACGCGCCCTGCTGCTCCTGCCCGACGCCGACGAGCGCGTGGCCGATGCGGCGCGGGCGGGGCTGGCCGTCAGGAGCCGCCGACCGGTGAGCCTGTCCGGCCTGCACCCGGAGATCGTGGAGCTGACACCCCGTTGACCCGACCCCTTGACCCCGACCGCGTTGACCCCGACGCCGTCGATCCGACCGCGTTGATTCGACCGCGTTGATCCGCCGGCACACCGTCACCGAACGGGTTCCGTCGCGGGTATCCCCTGGAGGTCCAGCAGGAGGTCCCGCACATCGGTGGCGGCGATCCGGCCGGCGCGCTCGACCGCCGCCGGCACGACGTCGTTCGAGCACAGCAGCACCGGACCGTCCTCGACGCGGTCGGGCAGCCGGCCGTGGGTGCCCCGCACGCACGACGGGTCGAGCGGCACCACGTTCATCGCGTAGCGGAGGCCGAGCTTCTTGCGGGCCAGGGCGAGCCCGGCCCGTGCCTTCGCGAACCGGTCCGCCGGGTCGAAGAACAGCTCGGCCGGGTCGTACCCCGGCTTGCGGTGGATCTCCACACCCCGGGCGAAGTCCGGCGCACGGCTGTCGTCGGTCCAGTAGTAGTAGGTGAACCAGGCGTCGGGCTCGGCCACGGCGACCAGTTCGCCCGACCGTTCGTGGTCGAGGTCCACCAGGGCCTGGGCGTCCCGGTCGAGCACCGCGTCGACGCCGGGCAACTCGTCGAGCACCGCCCGGACCCTCGGGACGTCGGCCGGATCCGCGACGTAGACGTGCGCGATCTGGTGATCCGCCACCGCGAACGCGCGGGACGTCCAGGGGTCCAGCAGTTCCATGCCCGCCTGCGCGTAGACCTCCAGCAGCCCTTCGGCGCGCAGTCGGCGGTTGATGTCGACCGGTCTGCGCGCCGCCGTGATCCCGTACTCCGACAACGCCACCACGGTCGCGCCGGCCGCGTCGGCGTCGACGAGCAGCGGGGCGAGCGCCGCATCGACCTCGGCCGCCGCCGTCACCGCCTGCGGGCTGTCGGGACCGAACCGCTGGAGGTCGTAGTCGAGGTGCGGGACGTAGACGAGCAGCAGGTCGGGGCGCTGCTCCGCGAGCACCTCCCGGGCCGCGCCCACGATCCACTCGCTCGACGCGAGCGAGGCCGTCGGCCCCCAGTACCGGAACAGCGGGAACTCACCGAGGGCACTGGTGAGCCGGTCGTGCAGCTCGGGCGGGCGGACGTAGCAGTCGGGCGATTTGCGCCCGTCCGCGTGGTAGACCGGGCGCGGGGTCACGGTGACGTCGGTCGACGCGCCCATGGCGTACCACCAGCAGATGTTGGCGGCCGTGTAGCCGGGGTGCGCGCGGCGCGCGGTCTCCCACACCTTCTCGCCGCCGACCAGCCGGTTGTGCTGGCGCCACAGGTGGACCTCGCCGAGGTCGCGGAAGTACCAGCCGTTGCCGACGACGCCGTGCCGCGCCGGGGTGAGGCCGGTGAGCAGCGTGGACTGGACGCTGCACGTCACGGCGGGCAACACGGTCCCCAGTGCGGCCTGCCAACCGTGACGGCCCAAGGCGGCGAGGTTGGGCATGTGCCGCAGCAGACCCGGTGTCATGCCGACGACGTCCACGACGACCAGCGGTTTCACGCCGACACCCCTTCGCCCAGGTGCTCCATCGCCCAGCGCAGTTCCGCCGCGATGCCCTTGGCCAGTCCGTCGTCGGAGTGGCGCGATCCGGGCAGGACGGTCCACGTGTACGTCTCCACCTCGAAGTGCGGCATGGTCTCCACCGTCGCCCTCAGGGCTTCGGTCGCCGCCAGCAGGACACCGGTCGTCGAGGTGAGCGGCGCGGGCGGGGCCTCGTGCAGCGGGACGTGGAAGTGCACCCGCCACGGGTGCTTCGCCGGCAACTCCTCCAGCGCGTCCGGCAGGTCGTCGGCCGCGAGCACGCCCGCCGGGTCGTTCTCCCGGACCTGGTGCAGGTAGCGGGGTTCGGCGAACGCGGCGATGGCCCGCCTGCCCTCCTCCGTGCCCGGCTCGGCGACCTCCAGCGCCGCCGACGCCTGCACCTTGACCACCGACAGCCCGGCGCGGTGGATCGTCGCGACGGCCTCCGCCGGGTCGGCGAACGACACGGCGAGGTGGCAGGTGTCCAGGCAGACGCCGATGTGGTCGTGGTCGACGCGGCCGGCCATCCACTCGACGGCGTCGGCGACGGTGTCGAGCACGCAGCCCGGCTCCGGCTCGACCGCGAGCATGATCGGCCTGCCGTTCCGGGTCGCCTCGGCACGCAGGAAGCGCGCGAACGCGTCGAGCGCGCCGCGCGCACGTTCGTCGTCGATGCCCGTCCACGGCTCCCGCCAGGCCAGCGGCAGCGTCGAGATGCTGCCGTAGGAGGCGGAGTCGGGCAGCAGGTCGGCCAGCACGACGGCGCAGTCCGCCGTGTACGCCAGCCGTCGCGGATCGGTCCACGGGGGCAGGTAGACCGAGTGCTTGACCACCTCCTGGTGGAACCCGCCGTACGGAAAGGCGTTGAGGGTGCTCACCGTCAGCCCCCTGGCCCGCAGTTCGGCCGCGAGACCGTGCCTGGCCGTCTCGTCCTTGGCGAGGCCGTGCGCGACCGGCTCGGCCAGCCACAGGCCGAGCGCGAGCGTGTCGACCCCCAGGTCCTCCCGCACGTGCACGGCGTAGCGGTCGAGCTGGGCGAGGACACCGGGCAGGTCCTCGGCCGGGTGAACGTTGGTGCAGTACGCCGGCGGGGTCACGGTCGTGCTCCTCTCAGGACCGAGTTCCCGGCGAACGTGTCGGACGTGTCGGACGTCCCGGACGGGTCGTCCAGGTTGAGGCGACCGCTCTGGCCGTAGAACTCGACCGGGTTCCGCCACAGCACCTTGTCCACGTCGGCTTCACCGAACCCCGCGTCGAGCATCGCCAACGCCGTCTTGTAGGTCTTGAGCGGGTCGGACCGGCCCCAGTCGGCGGCGGAGTTCACCAGGACGCGGTCCGTGCCGTACTCGGCGAGGACGGCCACCATCCGGGTCTCGTCCATCTTGGTGTCCGGGTAGATGGAGAACCCCATCCAGCAGCCGGAGTCGGCCACGGCGCGCACCGTCACCTCGTTGAGGTGGTCCACCAGGACCCGTTCGGGTGGCAGGCCCGACTCGCGGACCACGTCGAGCGTGCGCGTCGTGCCCGCCGCCTTGTCCCGGTGCGGCGTGTGCACCAGCACGGGGAGGTCGTGCTCGACGGCGAGTTGCAACTGTCGGGCGAAGGCCTCGTCCTCCTCCGGGGTCATCGAGTCGTAGCCGACCTCGCCGACCGCGACGACACCGTCCTTCTCGAGGTAGCGCGGCAGCACGTCGAGCACCCCCGTGCACCGCGGGTCGTTGGCTTCCTTGGGGTTGAGCGCGAGCGCGCAGTGGTGCCGGATGCCGAACTGCGCCGCCCGGAACCTCTCCCAGCCGATCAGGCCGTCGAAGTAGTCGGTGAACGACGCGACGCTCGTGCGCGGCTGACCGAGCCAGAACGCGGGCTCGACGAGTGCGCGGACCCCGGCCCGGCTCATCGCCTCGTAGTCGTCCGTCGTGCGCGAGGTCATGTGGATGTGCGGGTCGAAGATGCGCATCAGGTCTCGCTCCTCAGCAACTCGGCGGCCTCCGCCGGCACGTCGCGCCCGGCGGCACGGCGTTCGTCGGCGTACGCGCCGACCATGCGCAGCAGTTCCGCGTCCGCGCGCCGGTCGAGTCCGGCCACGGCGGCGAGGGGGATTCCCAGGAACAGGCACTTCAACACGCCGTGGCGCCAGGTGTGTTGGTCGAGGTGGTCCGCGGCGAACGGTCCGAGCGCGGCGGCGACCAGCCTGGTGTCGTTGGTGCGCAGTGCGTCCTTGACGAGTTCGACGCCCTGCGTGACGGCCTTGTCCCCGACCTCGGCGAGTGCCCGCAGCACACCGCGCCGTTCGGCGTCGTCGCCGAAGCGGTAGAGGGAGACCAGTTCGGCGCCCAGGTCCTCGCTCACCCCGGCCAGGGCGACCAGCAGCCGGGTGCGGGCCAGGTCGTCCACGGTGCCGTGCACGACGCCGAGCGGGTCGGTGTGCTCGTGCAGCGGCGTTCTGCCGACCGTGCGGCCGACCGCGGGGAAGAGCGTGCGGATCGAGGCGGGGTCGGCGCGGACGGTCTGCTCGGCCTTCACCAGCCAGGGGTGGTCGACCGGGGGTAGGGCCGCTTTGAGCGCTTCGATGGCCCTGCGTGCGACTTCGGGCGCGGCGTGGCTGTGCCTGGGCAGCTCGACCGCGGCCAGTCCGGTGTAGCCGATCTCCGCGAGCGCGCCGAGGGTGGCGGGGAGGTCCAGGGTGCCTTCGCCGAACTCCAGGTGCTCGTGGACGCCGGGCAGCATGTCGTCGAGCTGCACGTTGAGCAGCAGGTTTCCCACTCGGCGGATGCACGCGGCGGCGTCCTCCGGCTCCACGGCGACGCAGTGGCCCACGTCCAGGGTGATCCCGAGCAGCTCCGGTGACCCGAGTTCGGCGTGCAGCCGCAACGCCTGCGCCACGTGCTCGACGACCATGCCGGGCTCGGGCTCCAGCCCGAACGGCACCCCGTGCCCGGCCGCGCCGTCCAGCACCGCCTCGACGCCCGCGCGCAACCGCCGCCACGCCTCGTCGGGCTCGACGCCGGGTGGCGGGACACCGGACCAGAAGGAGACGCAGTCGGCGCCGAGGTCGGCCGCGATCCGCACGGCCCGCAGCAGGAAGTCGACCCGGACTTCCCGGTCCTCGCCGACCAGCGTCGGGTGGTGCTTGCGGCGCGGGTCGAGCAGGTAGCGGGCCCCGGTCTCGACCACCACTGCCAGGTCCAGTTCGCGCAGTCGTGCGGCGACCTTCTCGGTCTGCCGTGCGACGTCGGCGGCGAACGGGTCGAGGTGGGCGTGGTCGAGCGTGAGCGCCACCCCGGTGTAGCCGAGATCGGCGATCACCGCGAGGGCGTCGCCAAGCCGGTGGTTGGCGAACCCGTTCGTGCCGTAACCGAGGCGGAACGTCATGTCGGACCCACCTTCCGGCCGAGCCGGCGGGCGAGTGGCAGGGCGGCCGCGACCGCGACCGCGCCGAACAGCGACCCGCCTCGCGCGGTCAGCGCGGACTGCAGCAGCACCATGCCGTGGATGCCGGTCTTCGTCGCCGCACGGACCGTCGCCGCCCCCGGCGCGCGGACGGCCGCGAGTTGGGCGCGCCCCACCGTCGCGGCGTACCCGAGGCCTCCGGCGAGCGCCGCCAGCCGGTGCGGCCGGGTGGCCACCGGACCGATGACCGAGGTGATCGCGGTCAGGGCGGTGCCCGCCAGCACCGCCTTCGCGGTACCGGACGACGTGCCGTGGACCTCGCCGCGCGACAACGCCGTCACGCCGAGCGTGTGGCCGGCCATGACCATCGCCGCGGGCACCGCCGCACCCGCACGCGCACCACCCGCCCCGAGGAGAACGTCGAGCGCACGGCAGGCCGCCATGCCGAACGGTCCGGCCGCGGTGGATTTCAGCAGCGTGTCGTAGGACAGGACCGCAACAGACAGCGGCACCGCGACACCGAGCGCGTCGCGACCACCCGCATACGCCGCGATACGGAGGCCGGCCGCACCGAGCGCAACGGCGGTGACCAGCGCGGCACGCGGGCTGATCCGGCCGGACGGGATCGGGCGCTCAGGCCGCTCCACCGCGTCCAGGTCGCGGTCGGCCCAGTCGTTGAGCGCCATCCCGGACCAGTACAACGCGACCGACGACAGCGGCAGCAGCAGGCGTCGGCCGCGCAACGGCCTGCCGGACGCGGCGGCCCCGGCGACGGTGTCACCGAGGACGGTCAACGCGGCCGGTGCCCTGACCAGTTCCGCGTAGGCCTTCACGCCAACTCCCGTGCCCAGCGGTAGAGCGCCCGGGTCTGCTCGGCGAACCGGTGTTCGTCGCTGCCGATCGGGTCTTTGAAGAAGAACGCCAGCGACCCGAGCGCGCCCCACTGCCCGTGGGCATGCGCGGCGGCGACGAGGCGGGCGAGGTCGAGCACCAGCGGCGCGGCCAGTGACGAGTCGAGTCCGGTCCAGGTGAACTCGAGGGTCATCCGGGCGCCGAGGAACCCCTCGAACGACACGTGGTCCCAGGCCGTCTTCTGCTCATGCAGATCCGGCACGTGGTCGATGTGCAGCGGCGCGGTGACGTCACTGCCCAGCAGCGCGGCGAGACCGCGTGCCTTCGACTCCAGCTTGCTGACCGCGCGCACCGGGTCGTCCAACGTGGCGCCGTCGCCACCGCCGAGCAGGTTGGTGCCCGCCCACGACCGCACGTGCAGCGCCCGCGCGGTGAACATGGGCGCCAGCACCGTCCGCACCAGCGTCTCCCCCGTCTTGCCGTCCCGGCCCGCGTAGGGCAGCCGCCGTCGGCAGGCGAGTTCGTCGAGCGCGGGCAAAGCCACACCGGTGGACGGGGTGAAGTCGACGAACGGGCAGTCCGCGCTCAGCGCCGCGTACGCGGCCAGCGAACTGGGCGGCAGCACCGAGCGCCGCGGGTCGGCCAGCGCAGCCTCCAGCGCGGCGAGGTCACCGTGCTCCGGGACCGCCTCGACCGGCGGCTCGGTCGAGGCCACGTTGATCACCACGACACGCGCCAAGCGGTGCCGTTCGCGGAACCCGGCGATGTCCGCGACCAGGCGCTGAGCCGCCTCCGCCTGGCTGCCCCGGTGGGTTTCGGGGTGGTAGCCGTCGCGGATCTCGGCGTCGACCGCGCGCAAACCCGCCGTGATCGGGACGAGCAGCTCGTGCGGCAGCACACCGCTGTGGGCGAGCTCCTCGGCGTGTTTCACCAACGGCGTCTGCACGATGTCGTGTCCACCGACGACCAGGTGGTCCCAGCCCGGCAACGGCACGTCGGCCAGCTCCGGCTGCCCGGTGACGCATCCGGTCGGTGGGGCGAGGCCGGCGCGCAGCGCGAGCAGTCCGCTGATCGCCGTCGTCGCGACCGATCCGCGCGCACCGATCAGCCAGAGCCCAGTGGGTTCGTCCGTCATGGCCGCCTCCTCGTCCGGACCGCACCGCACCGCAACAGTCAGCCACCGCCGGGCAGGCCCCGCAACGCGGCGATGGCCGCGTTCGTGTCGTCGACGGGCAGGTCGCGCACCACCGGACCGGTGGCCTTCCGCCGGCACGCGACCCGTCAGCGGACGACGCGGTCCTCGCGGGGTACGGCTGCCGGTCACCGATGTCACCCAGCCGGGTCACCCCAGGCGGGTCACACCAAGCGGGTCACACCAGGTGGGTTACACCGACGTTCGCGCTCAGGAACGCGGTCGGGTGGTGGGGTCCGGTCCCTGGTCGGCGAGCAGGTCGCCCATGGTGGCGTGCAGCCGGTGGAGGAAGTCCTCGAACCGGTCCAACTCCGCGGGCTCGTACTGGGCGACCAGGGCTTGGAAGTGCGCGCCGAGCGGGCCGAAGAACTCGCGCGCGGGCCTCTCGATGCGCGGGCTGCTGCGCAGGGTCACGACGCGGCGGTCGGCGTGTTCGCGCGTGCGGACGACGTGCCCGAGCTTTTCCAGGCGGTTGATCAGGTTCGTGGTCGCGCCCGTGGTCAGCCCGAGGCGTTCGCTGAGGCGGGTCGGGGACAGGGGCGTGCCCTTGTCCTCCGCGTACAGGATCTCCACGAGGGCGGTGGCGTCGGTCGAGTTCAGGCCGAGCCACGCCGCGAAGCGGCCGGTGAAGTCGGTGTAGAGCGCGCCGAACGCCCGCAGGCCGTCCAGCAGGCGTGCGCTCCGTTCGGCGACGCCGCCGTCCACCCGCTCCCCTTCCACCGCCGCCCCTTCACCGCTGTAGATCACCAGTCGTCGTTGACAACCTACCCGCGACCAATTTACCTTCATGGTGAAGCTACTTTTCAATGAAGCAAACTGGGGGAAGCGTGACCGAAGCACCGCACGTGGACGTCGATCCGTTCGCCGCAACGAGCCGCGGCATCGACGAGCCGGCCCCCGATCGCGCCGCGTTACGCGCCGCCGGGCCGATCGTCCAGGTCGACGCCCCGGCCGGCGGTCGGGCGTGGATCGTCACCGACGACGCCGTCGCACGTCAGGTCCTCGCCGACCCGCGCCTGGTCAAAGACCCGGCGCAGGCACCCCCGACCTGGGACCGCCGCACGGCCGGCCTGGAGCGGACCGCGGCCGAGCAGCCCTCGCTGACCACCCTCGACGGGCCGGCGCACGCCCGGCTGCGTCGCGCACACGCCCCGCTGCTCACCGGCAAGCGCATCCGCGAGCAGTCCGACCGGATCCACGAGATCGCCCGTGACCTGCTCACCGCGTCGGCCGGGGCCGCGGAGGTCGATCTGGCGGCGGACTTCACCACCCGGTACCCGATCACCGTGCTGCTCGACCTGCTCGGCGTCCCCCTCGACCGCGTCGACCGGGCCACCGAGGCGTGCCGCCTGATGCTCGGCACCGACCCCGCCGACCAGGGCGCCGCCATCTCCGCCCTCATGGACCTGGGCGCGGCCGGTCTCGACAGCGGTCAACGCGGTCTGGCCGTCGAGCTGCGCGAGCGCGTTCCCCCGGAGACCACCGCGGACGAGGTGAACTACCACCTGTTCGCGTTGATCTTCGCCGGGCAGCTCACCACCGACGCCTCCCTCGGTTTCCTGCTCGCCCGTGCGCTCGCGGACGGTCCCGGGGGAACGCCGGACGACGAGTTGGTCCGCGCGACCCTGCGCCGCTACCCGCCCGCGCCGTTCACGCTCTGGCGGTACACCACCACCGAGGTCGAGTTCGCCGGCGTGCGGCTGCCGGCGGGGGCACCGGTGCTCGTGGACATCCAGGGGATCAACGCCCACGGCGGCGCGGACCTGAGCTTCGGCGCCGGGCCGCACTTCTGCATCGGCGCCCAACTCGCCCAACTCGAACTGCGGGCGGCGGTCGCGGTGCTGCGGGCCGATTTCCCGGACGCCCGGCTCACCGTCCCGTTCGGCGAACTGCGGCAGAGCGGGGTCGGCGGTATCCAGGGAACGCGGCTGACGGCGCTGCCCGTGGCGTTGCGCGGCTGAGGAGGCTTGGCACGACGAAGGGCCGCCCGGCGTGCACCGGGCGGTCCTCGTCAGTCGAGCGTGATCACTTGCCGAAGGCGGCGGCGATCTTGTCGCCGGTCTCCTTGTCGATGTTGCGCCAGTACTCGAACACGCGCTCCAGAACCGGCTCGGACACGCCGTTCGACGCGTGCGCGATCACGGTCTGCACCAGGCGCTCGCGCTGCGCGTCGTCCATGATCTCGCGCACCAGGGTCCCGGCCTGGCCCCAGTCGTCGTCCTCCGCGTGCAGCTTGTAAGCCGAACGGGTGACCTCGTCCTCGACGCCGTACGACGACGCGACCTCGCCGGCCGCCTCGACCGACGCGTGCGGGCCGCCGTACGAGTTGGGCGCGTACACCGGGTCGACCGCGTTGGCGAAGCGCATCGCGCCGTCCTTCGCGTACGAGTTCACCGGCGACTTCGGCCGGTTCACCGGCAGCTGCGCGTAGTTCGCGCCGATCCGGTACCGGTGCGCGTCCGGGTACGAGAAGATCCGGCCGATCAGCATCTTGTCGGGCGACGTGCCGATGCCGGGCACCAGGTTCGTCGGCTCGAACGCGGCCTGCTCGATCTCGGCGAAGTAGTCCGACGGGTTCCGGTCCAGCACCAGCCTGCCGACCTTGATCAGCGGGTAGTCGGCGTGCGGCCACACCTTGGTCAGGTCGAACGGGTTGAAGCGGTACGACGCCGCGTCCTCGTACGGCATGACCTGGACGTGCAGCGTCCACGACGGGAACTCGCCCCGCTCGATGGCGTGCCACAGGTCGGCGCGGTGCGCGTCGGCGTCCTCACCGGCGATCTTCGCGGCCTCTTCCGAGGTCAGGCACTCGATGCCCTGGTCGGTCTTGAAGTGGTACTTGACCCAGAAGCGCTCGCCGGCCGCGTTCTCCCACAGGTAGGTGTGCGAGCCGTAGCCGTTCTGGTGCCGCCAGGTCTTCGGGATGCCCCGGTCGCCCATCAGCCACGTCACCTGGTGCGCGGTCTGCGGCTGGAGGGTCCAGAAGTCCCACTGCATGTCGTGGTCGCGACGGCCGGTGTCGGCGCGGCGCTTCTGCGAGCGGATGAAGTCCGGGAACTTGATCGGGTCGCGCAGGAAGAACACCGGGGTGTTGTTGCCGACCAGGTCGTAGTTGCCCTGGGTCGTGTAGAACTTCAGCGCGAAGCCGCGCGGGTCCCGCCACGTGTCGGGCGAGCCGAGCTCGCCGGCGACGGTCGAGAAGCGCAGCAGCGTCTCGGTCTTCACGCCGGGCTGGAACAGGGCCGCCTTGGTGAACCGGCTGATGTCCTCGGTCGTCTCGAAGTAGCCGAACGCACCGCCACCCTTGGCGTGCACGACCCGCTCGGGCACCCGCTCCCGGTTGAACTGGGCGTTCTTCTCGATCAGGTAGTGGTCCTGGAGCAGGATCGGGCCGTTGGCGCCGAGGGTCAGCGAGTGGTCGTCGCTCGCGACCGGGATGCCTGCGTTGTTGGTGGTGTGACGCGCTTCGGTCACGCTGGCTGCTCCTTCTGTGTTCCTGCTGTGTTCCTGTGGCAGTCAGGGGGAGCCCTCTCTGTCAGACTGGTGTGAGACACAGGATCAGTTGAGTCTTCTGTGGAATTCGTAGGGCGAAGACAGGATTTTTGGGACTGTGACGTTGAGTGCCGCCGATCTCCAGGCCGATGATGGTTCGG
>NZ_VKAB01000016.1 GCF_009769385.1 Saccharothrix deserti | reverse complement strand
GTCGTCATCGATCCCACGGACACGTACCCGATCTGCCACTCACCCAGCCTGACGGACACGCACCGCCCGGAACAGGACCCGCGCGGCGTGTCACGTCAGGGCGAACGTTGCCTGATGCGGCACTAGCCGCGGTCCCGCTCCGAAACAGGCCCGCTCCGAAACAGGGCCGTCACCTCGTACTTCAGGCCGATCCGGAGCCGGGCGGACTCTCGTACCATCGCCCGGTGCAGGAACTCCTCCGCTCGACCTGGGACGAGCCTCGCCCCCACCACCCGCCGCCGAGGGTGTGGCGGGACTGGGCGCTCGTGGGTGCGCTCGTGCCGACGGCGGTGCTCGAAGGAGTTCTTCGGTCCGATCTCTCGTGGCGGAACCTCTCGGCGTTCGTCATCGTCGTCGGGCTGGTGCCCACGTTGCTGTGGCGCCGGACCAGACCGCTGCGGATGGTCGCCATCGCCTTCGGCACGTCGGGTCTGCTCACGCTGCTGACACGCGGGGACCACACGGAGCCTTACACGATGGCGTACCTGGTGATCCTGGTGTACGCGTTGTTCCGGTGGGGGTCCGGGCGCGAGGCCGTCATCGGCCTGGTGATCGTGCTCGGCGGCGCCTGCCTGTCGATGGTCCTCCGCCACACCAGCCTCGCCGACACGATCGGCGGACTCGTCGTGTTGTTCGCGGTCATCGCCCTCGGTGCGGCGGTCCGGTACCGGGCCGGGTTGCGGACGCGGGAGCTCGACCAGGTCAAGCTGCTCGAACGGGAGCGGCTGGCCCGGGACCTGCACGACACGGTCGCCCACCACGTCTCGGCGATCGCGATCCGCGCCCAGGCGGGCCTGGCGACAGCGGTGACGCAGCCGACGGCCGCCGCCGACGCGCTCCGCGTGATCGAGGCCGAGGCCTCGCGCGCTCTCGCCGAGATGCGCGCCATGGTGCGCGTGCTGCGGCGGAACCAACCCGTGGACATGGCGCCCACACCGCGCATCGCCGATCTGGAGCAGCTCGTGAGCAGGGGGCGTACCGGTCCGTCGGTCGAGGTGGGGATCTCCGGCGACCTCGACGACGTCCACCCGTCGGTCGGCACCGCGATCTACCGCCTGGCCCAGGAGTCGGTCACCAACGCGCGACGGCACGCCCGGCACGCGACCCGCATCGAGGTCCACGTCGACGCCGACGACACGTCGGTGCACCTGCGCGTGACCGACGACGGCGACACCGGTCCCGTGCGTTCGACGGCGGCGCCGGGCTACGGGCTCATCGGCATGTTCGAACGCGTCGACCTGCTGGGCGGCACGTGCGCGGCAGGTCCCAACCCGGATCGGGGCTGGACCGTGACGGCGACACTGCCCCGGACCGGGGTGCCCGCATGAGCATCAGGGTGGTCGTCGCCGACGACCAGGAGATCGTCCGCACCGGGCTCACCATGATCCTCGACGCCCAACCGGACATCGAGGTCGTCGGCGAGGCCGCCAACGGGCAGCGCGCCGTGGAGGTGGCGCAACGCCTGCGCCCCGACGTGTGCCTGTTCGACATCCGCATGCCCGGAATCGACGGCATCGAGGCCACGCGCCTGTTGGCCGGACCGGAGGTCGCCGACCCGCTCGCCGTCGTCGTGATCACCACGTTCGACCTCGACGAGTACGTCTACGCCGCTCTCCGGGCCGGCGCTCTGGGCTTCCTGCTCAAGGACGCGGGGCCCGCCCTGCTCGCCCAAGCCGTCCACGCCGCCGCGAACGGCGACGCGCTCATCGCCCCGCGCATCACCGCACGACTGCTCAAGACCTTCGCCGACGCCGGCCCCGCCTCACCGCCGGTGCAACCCGTGGAACCGCTCACGGAACGCGAAGAGCAGGTCCTCGTCACCGTGGCACGCGGGCGGACCAACAGCGAGATCGCCGACGAGCTCTACATCACCCTGAGCACCGTCAAGACGCACATCGCCAGCCTGATGGCCAAGCTGGGCGCACGCAATCGCGTCGAGATCGCCATGTGGGCCTACGAGACCCACCGCGTCCGGAGCGGTTTCGGGCGCACCGACCGCCCCGAGCGATAACACCCGACCCGCGACCGGAAGTACTAGTTCGTCCCCGTCCTATAGGACGGCTCGGCTCAGGCCTTTCTCCCGATGAGCCGCCACCACCCCGATCGTCAGACTCGGATCACGACGACGGGATCACGACGACGTGGCGCCGGTCGTCTGCCGATGGACGACCAGAACGAAGAAGGGGCCTTCGCCGTGACCTCCTCCACCAGGGCAGAGTGGCTGATACCCGCCTCGCTGATCACGCTCACCCTCATCCCGATGGCAGGTGGCGCCTTCCGCCTGGCCGACCTGGCCGGCGGGGAGGTCACCTCGGAGAACGCACGGTTCTTCGCCTCGCCCGTGCCGGTGGTGGTGCACATCGTCAGCGCCGTCCTGTACTGCGTCCTGGGTGCCTTCCAGTTCGCTCCCCGGTTCCGCCGGCGACGGCCGGGCAGACACCGCGCCCTCGGTCGATTCCTGGTCCCTTGTGGACTCGCCATGGGGCTTTCGGGTCTGTGGATGACCCTGTTCTACCCCTACCCGGACGGCGATGGCGATCTCCTCGCCGCCTTCCGACTGGTGTTCGGCTCCGCCATGGTCCTGTCCATCGTCCTCGGCTTCGCCGCGATCCGGCGGCGGGACGTCGCCCGGCACAGCGCGTGGATGATCCGCGGTTACGCGATCGCCCAGGGCGCGGGCACGCAGGCGCTGATCGCCGTGGCGTGGATGCTGCTCGTCGGCGCTGCAGACGGGTTGACCAGGACACTGCTCCTGGGCGCCGGCTGGGTGGTCAACGTCGCCGTGGCGGAGTGGATCATCCGCAGGCGGCCGATCAGGGCAGCCCGTGCCTCCGCACGCCCCGCCGAGGCTCCCGTCGGCGGTCCGGCCGCCTAGCTTCGGGGTGGTTACCTATTTTCGCAATCTTGGCTATGTTGGGTCGGAAGTTTCGTCTGGGCCCAACCTGGGAGAGCGCAGATGTCGCTGTTGAGGATTTGCGGCGCGGTCGTCGCCCTGCTGGCCGCCACCGCGGTGCCGGTGCCGGTGTCGGCCGAGCCGGTGGCTGCCGCGGCGCAGTCGCACTCGGAGAAGATCATCTTCGATGGCGGGGGTGACGACCTGCTCAACGGGATCAGGTACCACTCGTTCCGCATCCCGTCGTTGATCCGCACGAACACCGACCGGCTCATCGCCTTCGCCGAGGGGCGCGCCGCGAACAACACGGACTTCGGCAACATCAACCTGGTCTACAAGGTCTCCGACGACAACGGCGCGACCTGGTCGAGGCTGTCCGAGGTGATCGGCGCCGGGCAGGGCACGTGGGGCAACCCGACCGCCGTCGTCGACCGGTCCAACAACAAGATCTGGCTGTTCCTCAACCACCAGCCCGAAGGGCACTCGCCGGTCGACTCGTGGGACGACCGGCAGGTGTGGCTGACCTCCAGCACCGACAACGGCAACACCTGGGCGGCGCCGGTGAACATGTCCGACACCCTGAAGCCCAGGACGCTCGCCAACGGCCGGAACTGGAACTGGGACGCGGTCGGCCCCGGCGTCGGCATCCAGACCACGTACCGCAACCCGGGCCGCCTGGTGATCCCCGCGCAGCACCGCAACATCTACAGCGACGACCACGGCGTGACGTGGAAGTCGGCGGTGCTGCGGACCACCACGGGCGGCGCGATGGAGCAGACCGGCGAGGCCACCGTGCTGGAGCTGTCGAACGGCGAGCTGTACCGCAACGACCGCCCGACCACGACCACCGCGGCGATCCAGGAACGGCGCTGGGTGACCCGCGGCACCATCGAGTCCGGCTTCCGCCCGTTCGCCGCGGCCAGTTGCCTCCTCGACCCGGTGAACGAGGGCTCGACCATGCGCTACAACGCCGACGCGCCCGCACGGCTGGCCTTCGTGAACTCCGCGAGTACCGAGACCCGCACCAAGATGCGCATCCGGATGAGCGAGGACGAGGGCCGGACCTGGAGCTACAGCCGTCCGTTCTCGGACGCGCCGCTGCCGGGTGAGGGCGGCAGCTACCGGGAGGGCGGCTACTCCAGCATCACCAAGACCGCCGACTACCACGTCGGCGCGTTGATCGAGGTGAACGAGAACACCTCCGCCAACACGACCTCACACCGCTCGATCGCCTTCCGCAAGGTGAACCTGCCCTGGATCCAGGGCGGCGTCCGCGACTCCGGCTGCGACGGCGGCATTTCCTGACCGGGTGCATCAGGACCGCCTCCGGGTCGCCTGCCTCGTCCAGCAGTTCCCGCAACGCTTTGGCCGTGGACTCTTCACGGCTCGTCGCCGCCTGGTACCGGTAGGCCCGGCCCTCCACGTGGCGGACCACCCAGCCCTTGCGGTGCAGGTTGTCCAGCACGTCCATGACCGCGGTTTCCAACTCGCCGAGCCCCGCATCGCGCCTCCTATGGAGCATAGTAAGCGCGATGCGGGGGCGTGGCACCAGGACGGGCGGTCAGCCGCCTGCCTGCAAGAGCCCCTGCATCTCGGTGATCTCGGCCTGCTGCGCGTCGATGATCTGCTGGGCGACACCTGTACAGGTCGACGTATCCGCTGTTAGGTGGGACACGTCCCACACAGGTCTCCCGATGTGGTCACCGTCGGTACACCCGACGAGTCGGAGAGCGGGTGTCTGAACGGTCCTCTGTGGAGCAGATCTCCAGTGGAGCGTGCTCTGTCGAGGTCGCGTGGAGCACTCTGTCGAAGCGCGGCAATGCGACAGGTATGGCGCAGCCCTCCAAGTTCGGCATCGAAGCGGATCGGTGGATCGCCTCCGCTGTGCCGGCAAACGATCTCCCGTTCGCCGTTCGCCGTTCGCCGTTCGCGCTGGTCGGCGTGGTGGCATTGCTCGGCGGGCACCTGGTCCCCGCCTTCGTTGTCGGACCCGTCGCGGTTCCGCCGAAGGCTCTGCCCGTCGAGCCGCCCGCGTCGAGCTGGTCGTTGCCGGGGTCGACGTCGACCAGCCCTCCCGAGCCCGAACCGGCCCCGCCGTCCATCAGTCCCGGTGCCACCCGCGAAGGACGAAAGCCCGCGTGCGGAGTGACCCCGGACCCGTCGCTGGATCGGTGGGTGACCCAGGCTTCGGATGCGTTGGTGTGGCACGGGGAGCCGCCGATCACCGACCGGTCGAGTTGACTTCGAGCGCGCGCGAAGACCTAGCGTCGCCGGCATGACCAAGTCAGATCGCGGCACCGCCGTCAATCGACGTTCACTGCTGGCCGCCGGTGCGCTGATCGGTGCCGTCGGGGTGTCGACGGCACCGGCGGCGTCAGCGGCGTCGGGCCGATACGCCAGGGGTATGGCCGTCCTGCGGCGGGTCTCCGGCGACCGTGGCGCCGAGGTGATCGAGTCGCTGTCGGACGTCGCCCCGGATCTCGGCCGCTACGTCGTCGAATTCGCCTATGGCGACGTCTACGCTCGGCCGGGACTGGACCTCCGGCAGCGGCAGTTGGTGACCATCGGAGCCCTGGCCGCGCAGGGCGACACCGCACCGCAGCTCCGTTTTCACCTCGACGCGGCGCTTCAGGTCGGGCTGAGCCCCGTCGAGGTCGTGGAGGCGCTGATCCACATCGTCCCGTTCATGGGCTTCCCCAGGGCGCTCAACGCGGTGAACGTCGCCCGGGAGGTGTTCGCCGACCGGGGGACCACGTTCAGGCCGCCGGTGCAGACCGACGAGCGGGACCGCTACGAGCGTGGCGTGCAGAAGCTGGTGGAGGTCGATGGGCAGCACGGGCTGGACGTGATCGAGTCGTTGCGGGACATCGCACCCGACCTCGGTCGCTACGTGGTCGAGTTCGCGTTCGGCGACGTGTACCACCGGCCGTGGCTCACCGCGCCGCAGCGGCAGCTGGTGACCATCGGCGCGCTGACCGCGTTCGGTGACACCGCACCCCAGCTGCGGGTGCACCTGGGCGCCGCGCTGCGCGTCGGACTGAGTCGGGGTCAGGTGGTCGAGGCGCTGATCCACGTCGTGCCCTACGCCGGCTTTCCCCGCGTCCTGAACGCCGTGACCGTGGCCAGGGACGTGTTCGAGGAACTGCCGGGTTGACTTCGAGCGCGCTCCAACTCCTACCGTCGACCGCATGAACGACACGAGCGTGCTGTCGATCGCGGAAACGGTCGAGGTCACCGGCCTGACCGCCCACACATTGCGCTACTACGAGCGGATCGGCCTGCTCGACCCGGTCGGCCGCGGGCCGGACGGTCGGCGCCGCTTCCGCAGCGCCGACCTGGCCTGGCTCGGCTTCCTCACCCGCCTGCGCACCACCGGCATGTCCATCCGGGACATGCAACGCTTCGCCGAGCTGCGCAGGCGGGGCGACGTGACCACGCCAGAACGCCTGGAGTTGCTGGAACGGCACCGGGACGCCGTCCGGCGGCGGATCGCCGAGCTCTCCGACTGCCTGGCGTCGTTGGACGCGAAGATCGACCACTACCGACTGCTGAGCACCCCCGGCGCGCACTGACCTGCGCGGCCATCGGACCGGCTGCGGTCGGGCGACGTCGGAGTGGTCAGCTCACGACGCTGTCCGGGAACGCGGTGAACGCGGCAGCCGACACGGTGATGTGCGCCCGGACCGAGGCGGCGTCCAGGATCGCCCGCGACCAGTCCACCTCACCCCGCGAGCCGAGCTCGTCGAGCACCGCGTTGTGCAGCCGCCGCCACAACCCCGCCTCGGTCCACTGCGTGAACCGGCGGTGCGCGGTCGGCACCGTGACCCCGAACGAGGGTGGCAACTCCCGCCAACCGCACCCACTGGTCAGCACGTAGACGATCGCGGTGAACACAGCCCGGTCCTCCACCGGTGCCGTACCGCCGCCCTGCGGGCGCCGCGTGAACTTCGGGATCAACGGCTCGGCCAACGCCCACAGCTCATCGGGCACCAACCGCAACGACAACCGATCAACCACGGTCCGAGATCATGACACGACGCTCAACGCCACGTGAGACGTGGTCTAAGCCGCTGCGGGTTCGTACTCGTTGATCAGGCCGCCGAGGATCGGTTGACGTCGTACCGACGTACGGCTCGACTGCGGGATTGGGCGGTCTGGTCGTGGTGGCGTGAGTTGTCGGGCTTGGTGAGGGCGGCGGTGGTTGTAGTGGGAGACATAGCGGTCCAGCACTGATCGCAGGTGGCGCTCGTTGACGATGAGCAGTCTGTCGGTGACCTCGCGTCTGATCGTGCCGACGAACCTTTCGGCGTGGCAGTCGGCTCTCGGACAGCGTGGCGGGATCTTCACGACCTGGGATGCCGGTGTCGGCGAGGACGGCATCGAACGAGGCGGTGAACTGGCCGGCCCCGGTCGCGGATCAGGAACCGGAAGTCCTCGGCCCGTCGGGGTTGGTGGTGGTGCCGAGGACGTGGACGTAGCGGGTGGCGACCTCGAGCACGAAGAACACATAGACGTGCTTGAGGGTGACCGCACAGTCGACGTGGAAGAAGTCGCAGGTCAACATGCTTGCGGCCTGAGCACGGAGGAACCGCCGCCACGAGGTGTCGCTGTCACGCCCGGGTGCCGGCGGCAGCCGCAGGCGCTTGAGTGCACGGCGGATGGTCGACACGGCTACCCGATGCCCGAGCTTGAGCAGTTCACCTTGGGGCCGGCGGTAGTCCCAGTCGGTGTTCTCCTTCGCCATCCGCGTACTGAGCCCCCGCCCCGGCCGCAAGACGGCGGCGTCTCGCGGTCATCGCGCACGCAAGGACCACAAGACGCCGCCGGGATGCACCTCAGCCCGGATGGGAAATGTGCCGGTCTCGCCAGTAGCCGGTGAAATCCACCGGTTGACCGGACACGTCCCAGCCGAAGATGTTGTCCTCGCCGGTGCTCACCAGCAGGTCACGGATGACCCGCGTCATCGGACCGGGATCCTCGTCATGCCACCTGTCCCGATCGTTGTAGGCGACATGCCAGTCGTCCGGATCCGCCGAGCCGGTGACCCACCAGAACGTTCCCCCCGCGCCGTCGCTTCCCCAGGGGTAAATGCCACCGGGCTCCGGAAACAGCCGGTAGGAGACGCCTCGCAGATAGCCGAGGTCCTCGTCGGCGAAGATCTCCAGCAGCTCGGCGTTTTCCCGCTTGAGGTTCGCGCACTCCTCGGTGCCCTCGCCGGGATTCGAGAACATGATGTCGCGGAAGCCGCCGGAGGGGAATCGCGTGAGCAACTCCTTGTAGTCACTGGGGAGCGGGGTGCCCAGTTCGCGTTCGACGGTGGTCCAGTCCAGTTCCGGCCGGAAATCTCCGGCCTGCCACCCGACGAGCTCGCAGATCTCGTCGACGTACGACCGCCTTGGTGCGTGTGCCATATCTTCTCCTGGTCGTCGTCAGGTCGTCCTAAATGTCGCGTTCGATGCGCCCGAAGATGTCGGCGTCCGTTGCCTTCTGCCAGTCAGGAAGGTCGTCCCAGTCGGCGACGTAGGACGGTTTCGGTTCGGGGAAGTGCTTGAAGATCTGGCCGATCCAGCACAGGGCCACGAACCGGCTCTTCTGATCGCGGCCGAGTTTGGTCGCGGCACCGTCGGTGGCCTTGAGGAAGGCGAAGACCTGGTCGTACACAGCGGTCGCGCCGTCGCGGCGAGGGTGTAGCAGTGGGCGGCGTCGGTGTAGCGGTCGCTGTCGAAGGAGATCTCGCCGGCGAGTTGGAACAGGTCGGCCGAGAGTCCGCAAGTCGCTGCCGGATGGCCGGCGTCTGTGGCCGGCGCAAGCCTTCGGACAGGATGTCGAGCTGATCGCGGACCAGGGGCAGTACCTGGCTCTTGGTCGGGGCAAGGGCGTACGCGCGCCACAAGTGGCTGTTGATCTGCTCGAACTCGGTGACGGCCGAGGCGTCCAGTCCACCGGGTCGGCCAACCGAACCTAGTCGCTCCGCGTCAATTCCCACCCGGTCACCCACGAACGTCACCTCACCCGATCGGTCCATTGCCACGCAGCGTTCGTTCGGCTTCAGCGCCAGCCACGAGTTGCGGAAACTGCCGCCGGCGCACAACTACCTGGACAAGACCTTCGATCACCGCTTGCTCAACGACCAGGTCGACTTCCGTCCGACCGGCGAACTCCTCGCCGGCCACCTTGCCGAGTGGTTCCAGGGCAACATCGAATCGGTCATGCCGATCACGCTGGTCGCGATGGAGGTTGCGGAGACTGCGACCACCTCAGCCGGTGACGGTCTGTATCCGCTGCTTCCATGCCCGGGCGACCTCAGAACCGCTAAAAATGTTAGCGCTAACTTTAGCTCTTGTCCGATCGGGTCAACGCTGGGGTTGTGCATCTAGGGCTCTGACGTGCTAATTGGGAACGGTCCCTGGGTCGCTAGGCCATTCAACGTAATGCGCCCGATGTGGGCGAAAGTCTTCTTGTGAACGAAAACAAGTTGGTGTCACACTCCCTCTTGGTGTGATCGCGAGGATCTGCACGGCGACGCCCACGTCCACCGTCGCGTGGGTGTCATTCGCGAGCACACCACAGGTAGGCCGACAGCGAAGTCGGCGCCGCGATCGGGTTCGTGGCGATGTCGAGCGTCGCCACGAGGGCCTGTCACCGGCTGCCGACGCGAGCCCGACCCGGTTGGTCGGGTCCATCGAGGAGCGGAAATGGCAGTGAGCGGTTCCAGGCGGCCGTGCGACAGGGCTGATCACCGGCGTGGTGTTGGTGGCGTCGGGTGTGTCCGCCATGGCGGCCCCGTCGGCGCTCCCGTCCGCGGCGCTCCCGTCCGAGCGGTATGCGTTCAAGAACGTCAAGATCGGCGGGGCCGGGTTCGTGAGCGGGATCGTGTTCAGTCAGGCGCAGAAGGACCTGGCGTGCGCGCGGACCGATGTGTGCGGCGTGTACCGGTGGAACGGTGCGACCTCGGTGTGGACCCCTGCTCGACCGGGTCGGCTGGACCAACTGCGGGCTGTGGCGCTCGACCGGCGGCGGCACGGCGTTCACCCGTGTGTCGGCGGTGGAACAGGCCGACAACATCGGCTTCGGCAAGGCCGCCCCGGGGCGCGGTCGCCCGGCGCTCTGCGCCTACGCCAAGGTCGGCGGGCAGCGCGGCATCTTCCGCTCCGACGACATCGGCCGGACGTGGGTCCGCGTCAACGACGACCGCCACCAGTGGGGAGCAGTCGGAGCGGCGATCACCGGCGACCCGACAGTTTACGGCCGCGTGTACCTGACCGGCTACGGCGGCCGGACCGACTGCGGCGACCGGCTCACCCCGCCACTCTGCTCATGGTGGAGCAGAACCGCCCATTAACAGAAAGGGCTTACCAAGGTCTCTGCACTGTTCGAACGGAGAAGGCCGTGTCGATTCCGGGTACTGCGCTGTGCGATTGCGCCGCATGGTCGCCGGGGTGACGGCATGTTCAGTCGCGCGATTGAATCGCGCATGTGTGCGCACTGCGGCGAGCCGGCATGCCGGCCGGTCCGTGTGTCGTGTCGACAATTCCTGCTCGGGGGTGGAGCGCTGCGTTGAACGCGCCCATTCCGGTGAAGATCAACTCCTGTGCGGTAGTGGCATCATGCCTGCTCAGAGCTGTGGTGTGGCATCGACGAAGGTTGGCTGCGGAGCTGATCGGCTCCTGGTTCACGGTTGTTGGCCAGTTTCAGGATTGGCCACCTCGTCGTCTTCTCGCGGCCTTGACCGCCTCGAAAAATGCTCATTAGTTTGTTCACTCGACAGACGAATCGTGTGACACGGACCGCGGTTCGATCTTCGTAGCGCGGGAGGGCTCAATGGTGAACTCGTCCAGACGTGGTCGCATTCGGCGGCCACGTCCGTGGTTATCCGCCGTGATCGTGGTGGCGCTGGTCGGGTCGTTGGTCTCGCTGGTCGTCCCGGCGCAAGCGCACCCCGGCCACGGTGACGAAACGTTCAAGGCGCTGGTGTTCACCAAGACCGCGGGTTTCCGGCACCCGTCGATCGAGGCGGGTGTCGTGGCGCTGGAGGAGCTCGGTGCCGACCACGGGTTCACCTTGGACTCCACCGCGGACGCGGGTGCGTTCACCGACGCCAACCTCGACCAGTACGAGGTGGTCGTCTTCCTCTCCACGACCGGCGACGTGCTGAACAACGATCAGCAGGCGGCGTTCGAGCGCTACATCAAGGCCGGTGGTGGTTACGCGGGTGTCCACGCCGCGTCGGACACCGAGTACGACTGGGCTTGGTACGGGGACCTGGTGGGCGCGTACTTCGCCAACCACCCCAACCCGCAGAACGCCACGGTGAAGGTCACCGACCCCGCCCACCCCTCGACCGCAAACCTGCCGCAGGCATGGCAACGCTTCGACGAGTGGTACAACTTCCGCGCCGACCCGGCGGCCGACGTGCACGTGCTGGCCGAGCTGGACGAGACGAGCTACAGCCCCGGCAACGGCGCGATGGGCACCAGCCACCCGATCGCCTGGTGCCAGGACTACGACGGCGGCCGCTCCTGGTACACCGGCCTCGGCCACACCGAGGAGTCCTTCGCCGAGCCCGCGTTCCGCGACCACCTGCTCAAGGGTGTGCAGACGGCGGCGGGTGTCCTCGACGCCGACTGCTCGGCCACGCGCACCGACGCCTTCGACAAGGTCACCCTCGACGACAACACCGCCAATCCGATGGAGTTGGCCATCGCCGAGGACGGTCGGGTGTTCTACATCGACCGCAACGGCGCCGTGAAGATCGTCCGCACCGACGGCTCGGTGGTCACCGCAGGCTCCGTCCAGGTCTATACCGGCCAGGAGTTCGGCCTCCTCGGGGTGGCGCTCGACCCCGGCTTCGCCACCAACAACCACCTGTACCTGTACTACTCGCCCGCCGGTGCGCAGGCGGTCGACCGGGTGTCCCGGTTCACGTTGTCGGGCGACACGATCGTCGCCGGCAGCGAAAAGGTGTTGCTGGAGATCACCACCCAGCGCGACCAGTGCTGCCACGCCGGTGGCGCGCTGGAGTTCGACAACGACGGCAACCTGTTCATCACGACGGGCGACAACACCAACCCGTTCGCCTCCGACGGCTACAGCCCGCTCGACGAGAGGCCGGGCCGCGCGGCGTGGGACTCCCAGCGTTCCTCTGCGAACAGCAACAACCTCAACGGCAAGATCCTGCGGATCACGCCGCAGCCGGACGGCACCTACACGGTCCCCGCGGGCAACATGTTCCCGCCGGGCACCGAGAAGACCCGCCCCGAGATCTACGCGATGGGCTTCCGCAACGCCTTCCGCATCGGCCTCGACCCGTTGACCAACAAGCTGCAGGTGGCCGACTACGGCCCGGACGCCGGCCAGGTCAGCCCCCAGCGGGGGCCGGACGGCCGCGTGGAGTGGAACATCGTGGACCGGCCGGGCTTCTACGGCTGGCCCTACTGCGTGGGCGCCAACACCCCGTACCACGACCACGACTTCGCCACCGGCGTGTCGGGCGCGGCGTTCGACTGCTCCGCCCCCGTCAACAACTCGCCCAACAACACCGGCATCACGCAGCTGCCGCCGGCGATCGGCACGCCGATCTGGCAGGGCAAGGCCGCCACCGGCAACCCGGAGATCGGTGGCAGCGGCGCGCCGATGGCGGGCGGCACCTACCGGTTCGACCCGGACCTGGTCTCGGAGCGGAAGTGGCCGGCCTACTGGGACGGCAAGGCGATGTGGGGCGACTGGAACGACGGCAGGCTGTTCTCGTTGCAGCTGTCGCCGGACGGCACGTCCGTGTTCGACATCAACCGGATGCTGCCCGGCATGAGCTTCAACCGCGTGCACGCCATGCAGTTCGGCCCGGACGGCGCGCTGTACGTGATCGAGTGGGGTTCCGGCTTCGGCGGCAACAACGCCGACAGCGGCCTCTACCGGATCGACTACGTGCGCGGCAACCGCGCTCCGGTCGCGGTGGCCACGGCCGATCCGAGGTCCGGACACGCGCCGCTGACCGTGCGGTTCGACTCGTCGGGGTCGCGCGACCCCGACGGCACCGAGATCACCCTGGCGTGGGACTTCGACGGCGACGGCACCACCGACAGCACCGAGGCCAACCCGAGCCACACCTACACGGCCAACGGCAACTACACCGCGCGCCTCACCGTGACCGACGCGGACGGCAAGTCCGCGGTCGCCAACGTCGCCATCGTCGTGGGCAACACGCCGCCGGTGGTCACCCTGACCGCGCCGGTCGACGGCGGGTTCATCGACTTCGGCGACCAGGTGTCCTACCGGGTCACGGTGACCGACGCCGAGGACGGCACCATCGACTGCCAGAACGTGGTCGTCCAGCCCGCCCTGGGCCACGACGAGCACTCCCACGGCTACGAGCAGTACCGCGGCTGCGAGGGCCTGGCCGTCATGTCCGGCGACGAAGGCCACGCCGGCGCGAACATCTTCGGTGTCCTGACCGCGAAGTACACCGACAAGGGCGCACCCGGCGTGGCCCCGCTGACCGGCGAGGCGATCCTCGTGCTCCAGCCGAAGCACAAGGAGGCGGAGTTCTACGCCGACACCGGCCGCACATCCGACGGCGTGGGTGACGACTCGGCCGGTGTGCAGCGGGAGACCACCACCGACACGGGTGGCGGCGAGAACATCGGGTTCATCACCGACGGCGACTACTTCTCCTTCGCACCGGCGAGCCTCACCGGGATCGACCAGGTGCGCTTCCGGGTGGCGTCGGGCTCGGAGGGCGGTCGGGTCGAGATCCGGGTGGGCGCGCCGGACGGCCCGCTCGCCGGCACCGCGACGTTCGCCGCGACCGGCGGTTGGCAGAACTGGACCACGGTGACCGCGGACGTCGTCGACAACCCGCCGGCCGGGTCGAAGCTGTACTTCGTCACCCGCCGGCCGGAGGGCAGCACCACCACCAGCTACCTCGCGAACATCAACTGGCTGGAGTTCGTCGGCGGGGGTGTCACGCACAACCGGCGGCCCGCGGTCACCGCCACGGCCACCCCGACGTCGGGCGCCACGCCGCTGACGGTCGACTTCACCGCGACCGCCACCGATCCCGAGGGCGACGACCCCATCCGGTACGCTTGGACGTTCGGTGACGGCGGCACCGGCACCGGTGCCACGACCAGCCACACCTACGCCACCGGCGGCACGTTCCAGGCCAAGGTCACCGCGACCGACGCCAGGGGCGCGAGCGGCACGGCGAACGTCGAGATCACCGTGCGGACGCCGCCGACGGACTGCCTCGCCGGCCGGTCGGACGACTTCCTCGGCGCCTCGCTGGACCGGGGCCGGTGGACCACGGTGGTGCGGGAGAACCAGGACCTCGCCGTCCGCGACGGGCACCTCGTGATCCCCACCGCGCCCGCCGACATCTACGGCACCGGCGGCGACGCGCCGAACATCGTGCTCCAGGACCTGCCGCCGGGGGCCTTCGAGGCCACCACCAAGCTCCGGCTGCCCGCCCGGCAGGCGTACCAGCAGGCAGGGCTCATCGTCTACGGCGACGACGACAACTACGCCAAGATGGTGTTGGAGGGCCGCACCACCGGCAGCGACGACGCGGCGAGCCGCATCTTCCAGTTCATCCGGGAGGAGAACGGCTCACCCAACGAGGTCGGCGAGTCCAACACCGCGCCGCTGGGCGCGGAGTACCCCGACACCGTCTGGATCAGGTTCAACAGCGACGGGGAGAACCTGACCGCGTCCTACAGCGCGGACGGCCACACCTTCACCCCGATGCCGCAGACCAAGTCGCTGGCGGGCATCACCAACCCGAAGATCGGCCTGCTGTCGCTGGCCGGCTCCGGTGACCACCCCGTCGTTGACGCCGAGTTCGACACGTTCGGCATCACGCCGGACACCACGGCCGAGGTCGACCCGAACGACGACTTCACCGGTCCGTCGCTCGACGGCTGCCGCTGGAACACCATCGTCCGGCGCGACCCCACCGGCTACGGCGTGGCCGACGGTGCCCTGCGCATCGACACCAGCGACGGTGACATCTACGGCACGTCCACCGACGCGCCGGCCAACTTCATCCTCCAGAGCGCACCGGGCGACGACTGGACCATCGAGACGAAGGTGGACGCCTCCGCCCTGAACGAGCAGTACCAGCAGGCCGGGTTGATCGCTTACGGCGACGACGCGAACTACGTGAAGTTCGACTACCTCACCACCAACGCACCGGGCTCGGCGGTGGATCGGGGGATCGAGCTGCGCTCGGAAACCGGCGATGTGATCGACCAACCGCAGCCCACCGCGGGCGGCCTCACCCAAGGCGTGTGGCACCTGAGGCTGACCAAGTCCGGGAACACCTACACCGGCTCCTACAGCCCGGACGGGCAGACCTGGACGTCACTCGAACCGGTGGTCAACACCGCACTCGCGAACAACGCGAAGATCGGCCTGTTCGCTCTCGGCGGCCCGCAGACGGCGTCGAAGCCCGCGCGGTTCGACCACTTCCGGGTGATCGACGGCGACCGGACGGCACCGGAGCTGTCGGTGGCCGTCGCGCCCGCCGCGCCCACCGGCGCGAACGGGTGGTGGAAGGGACCGGTGACGGTGACCGCCACGGCCACCGACGACCGTCCGGGCCAGGTGTACGTGGAGTACCGGGTCGGCGATGGCGGCTGGGCGGAGTACACGGCACCGCTGTCGTTCACCGAGGACGGCACGCGCGCGGTGACCTTCCGGGCCTCCGACACCGCGGGCAACACGTCCGAGGAGAAGGCGGTCACGATCAAGGTCGACCAGACCGCGCCGAAGGTCACCGCGAAGGCCGACACGCCGTCCGGCGCCGAGGGCTGGTGGACGCGGCCGGTCACGGTGTCGGCCTCGGCGGCCGACGAGACCTCCGGTGGCCCGGTGGTCGAGTACCGGGTCGATGCCGGGGCGTGGCTGCCCTACTCCGGCGCGGTGGCCGTCGCAAGTGAGGGGGTGCACCGGATCGGCGTGCGCGCGACCGACGCGGCGGGCAACACCTCGACGGAGACGGTGGTCGACGTCAAGGTCGACACCGTGACACCGGTGACCGCGGCCGAGCGCGGCGCGGCGGCGTCCCGGGTGCGGCTCCGGGCGGCCGACAACACCTCCGGCGTGGCCAAGACCGAGTACCGGATCTCCCGCGGACCGTGGCAGGTCTACCGCGGCGGCGAGATCAAGCTGAGGCCCGGCAAGGACGTCCTGGAGTACCGCTCCATCGACGTCGCGGGCAACGTCGAGGTCATCGGTCGGTACACCCCCAAGTCCGGGCACAACCCGGACGCCCTGCCGCACGAGTAGGTCGTGGGTGTGGCCCGCACGGTGCGGGCCACACCTCCCCTTCCCGTATCCGGCACCCGGCCTCCGGCCGGCGCTGTCCGGTGACACCGAGGAGTGGCATGAGAAGCAGGCCCGTCCGCCTGCGCGCGCGCAGCGGGGCCGCGGACCAGCTCACGGTCCGCAGGCACAACCTCTCGGTCGTGCTGTCGCACCTGCGCGACCGCGGCCCGCGGTCCAGGGCGCGGCTCGCCGCGGAGACCGGCTTGAACAAGGCGACGGTGTCCAGTCTCGTCGCCGAACTGGTCGACCGCGGCCTGGTGGGCGAGGGGGAGGCGGAGCCTGCGACGGTCGGCAGGCCGGGCCAGTACATCCGGCTCGACGGCGAGCACGTGGTCGCGGTCGGGGCCGAGGTCAACATCGACTACCTGTGGGTGCTCGTGCTCAACCTGCGCGGCGATGTCGTGTCGGAGAAGCGGCTCGCCCTCGACACCGCGCGCATGGAGCCCGCCCTGGTGCTGACACGTCTGGGGCGGCTGCTGGGCCAGGCCCAGAAGCGTCTGGCCAAGGACGGCATCCGCCCGGTCGGGATGACCATCGCCGTACCCGGCCTGGTCGAGGTGGGGACCGGAATCGTCCACGAGGCGCCGAACCTCGGCTGGACCGACGTCGCGGTGGTCGCCGAGATCCGGCGCATCCTCGGCGACCCGCCGTACCCCGTGCTGCTGGACAACGAGGCCAACCTGGCCGCGCTGGCCGAGATCGAGGGACAGGGCCCGGACCGCAGCGCCGACCTGGTCCTGCTCAGCGGTGCGGTGGGCATCGGCGGCGGCGTGGTCGCCGGCGGACAGTTGCTGCGCGGCGCCGCCGGCTTCGCGGGCGAGGTCGGGCACATGCGGGTTCGAGCGGGCGGTCCGCGTTGCGGGTGCGGCAGAAGGGGCTGCTGGGAGGCCGCCGTCGGCCTCAACGCCCTGCTCACGGCGGCGGCGTCGGAACACGACCCGGTCCGCGACCCGTCGCTGGACGTGGAGAAGCGGCTCGCCGAGATCAGCAATCGCGCCCGGGCGGGCGACCCCAGGGTCCTGGCCGCGTTCGCCGAGATCGCGCACTGGCTCGGCGTCGGCGCGGGCATCCTCGTCAACGTCTTCAACCCTCGACTGCTGGTCCTCGGCGGCTACTTCGCGGCCCTCTCGCCGTGGATCGCGGGCTTCCTGCACGACGAGTTGCGGCTCCACGTCTTCGCGGGCGACGCGGGCGGCACGCGCGTGACGTTCTCGACGCTCGGTTTTTCCGCCTCCGCCCGCGGAGGGGCGTCGCAGGTCCTCGACCACGTCTTCCAGGACCCCACCCTCGTCGAGTCGGCCGACGGGCACCACCCCGTGGCACAGGAGGAATCGGTATGACGTCCAGCGGAACCCCGTTGCTGTCCGTCCGGGGTGTGGTGAAGCGCTTCCCGGGCGTGACCGCCCTCGGCGGGGTCGACTTCGACGTCCGCGCGGGCGAGGTGCACTGCCTGCTGGGGCAGAACGGCGCGGGCAAGTCGACGTTGATCAAGGTGCTGGCCGGGGCGCACCGGCCGGACGAGGGCGAACTGCGCTGGCAGGGCGAGGTCGTGTCGTTCGACAACCCGACGGACGCGATGCGCACCGGCGTGGCGGCCATCTACCAGGAGCTGGACCTGGTGGCCGGGCTCTCGGTCGCCGACAACGTGTTCCTGGGCCACGAGCCGGCCACCGCGGGGTTCACCCGCCGCGCCGAGGTGCGCAGGCGCACCCGCGCCCTGCTGGAGCGGCTGGGCCACCCCGACATCCCGGCGGACCGCGACGCGGGCCGGTTGTCCGCGGCCAACCAGCAGATCGTGAGCATGGCTCGCGCGCTGTCCCGCGACGGCCGGTTGTTGATCATGGATGAGCCGTCGGCCGTGCTGGACCAGGACGAGGTGCGCACCCTGTTCCGGGTCATCAGGGAATTGACCGCCCAGGGCGTGGCCGTCGTCTACATCTCCCACCGGATGGAGGAGATCCGCGAGATCGGCGACCGGGTCACCGTGCTCAAGGACGGCCGCACCGTCGCCACCGGCCTGCCCGCCCGCGAGGTGCGGACCGCCGACCTGATCAAGCTGATGACCGGGCGTGACCTGGAGTACGCCTTCCCCGGCCGCGAGCCACTCGATCCGACCGCGCCCGTCGTGCTCACCGTGCGCGGCCTCGCGGCGTCGGGGCGGTTCTCGGGAGTGGACCTCACCGTCCGCGCGGGCGAGGTCGTCGGGTTGGCCGGGCTGGTGGGCTCCGGGCGATCGGAGATCCTGGAGGCTGTCTACGGTGCGCGCAAACCCTCGGCGGGCACCGTGGAGGTCGATGGCAAGCGGCTTCGGCGCGGTTCCGTCGGTGCGGCTGTTCGCGCCGGTGTCGGGCTGTGCCCGGAGGAGCGCAAGAGCCAGGGCCTGCTGCTCGACCAGGCCGTCTACCGCAACATCACGGTGTCCACGTTGCCCGCGTTCGCCCGTTTCGGCTTCCTGGACAGCGGCGCGGAGCGCGTGCGGGCGCGGGAGTTGACCACCGCGTTGGACGTCCGTCCACCGGGTGTCGACCGGGCGGTGCGCACCCTGTCGGGCGGCAACCAGCAGAAGGTCGTGCTGGCCCGGTGGCTGCTGCGCGAGTGCCGGGTCCTGCTGCTGGACGAGCCCACGCGCGGTGTGGACGTCGGCGCGCGCAGCGAGATCTACGAGCTGATCCGGGACCTCGCCGAGCGGGGCGTGGCCGTGGTCGTGGTGTCCAGCGACGTCGAGGAGGTCCTCGGCCTGTCGGACCGGGTCCTGGTGGTGCGCGAAGGGCGTGTCGTCCACGAGGGGCCGGCCCAGGAGATCGACGAGTCCCGGGTCCTGGACCTGGTCATGGGAGGAACCGCCGCATGAGCGAGCTTGCAGCCAAATCATCCAGCACCGGATCGTTCAACTTCAACACAGTGCTTTGCGCTCTTGCCACGCCGAGCGCTAGCGAGGTGTGCGCATGAGCGAGAACACCGCGACGGCCGCCGTCGCACCGACGTCCGGCCCGCCCGACGGGGGCCGCGCCAGGCGCGCGGTCACCGGGATCCTGGGATCCGCGGCCGGGCGCAACACCGGCCTCGTGGTCGCCCTGGTGCTGCTGTGCCTGGTCGGCGTCATCACGGCGGGGGACCGGTTCGCCGACGTGGACAACCTGCTGACGATCCTGCGCCTGGCCTCGGTGATCGGCGTGGTGAGCGTGGGCATGACGTTCGTCATCACCGGCGGCGGCATCGACCTGTCCGTCGGGGCGATCGTGGCGCTGTCCTCCGTGTGGGCCACGACGTTGGCCACGCAGTCCGTGGCCAACGACGCGCACTGGTCGGCACTGGTGTTCACCGCGTTGGCGGTCGGCGCGGGCTGCGGGGTCATCAACGGCGGGCTGATCGCGTACGGCCGGATCGTGGCGTTCATCGCGACGCTGGCCATGCTCGCCGCCGCACGCGGCCTGGCCGAGATCCTCTCCAACCGCAAGACGCAGATCGTGAACGTGCCGGGCTTCACCGCGTTCTTCGACGCCTCGGTGCTGGGCGTACCGGTGCTGGTCATCATCTTCGTGGTGGTCGCGATCGTCGGTTGGGTGGTGCTCAACCGCACCACGTTCGGTCGCCGCACCTTCGCCGTCGGCGGCAACCCGGAAGCCGCCCGGCTGGCGGGTATCGACGTGCGGCGGCACACCGTGCTGCTCTACACGTTGCTGGGTGTGTGCTGCGGCATCGCCGCGGTCATGCTCATCGCCCGCACCACCACCGGCAGCTCCACCCACGGCGTCCTCTACGAGTTGGACGCCATCGCCGCGGTCGTCATCGGCGGCACGCTGCTCTCCGGCGGTCGCGGCACCATCGCGGGCACCGTCTTCGGCGTGCTGATCTTCACCACGCTGTCCAACGTCTTCACCCTCAACAACCTCTCCATCTCCGCGCAGGCCGTCGCCAAGGGCGCGATCATCGTCGTCGCCGTGCTCCTCCAGCAGCGGCTCGCCCGGCGCGGCGACACCTGACCGCGAACCCCCGCCGCCACACCACAACCGCCGTCACACCAGGAGAACATCCCATGTCACGCACCAGAACCGCCCGCGCCGGCGCCCTCGTCGCGATCCTCGTCACCGGCGTCGCGCTCACCGCCTGTACCGGCAACACCCCCGACACGGCAACGCAAACCGGTGGTCAAGCCGGTGTGAAGGTCGCCAACGACGAACCCGGCGAGAAGGTCGTCATCGGCTTCTCCGCGCCCGCCGCGGACCACGGCTGGATGGCGGCCATCTCCGCCGCCGCCAGGGCCGAGGCCGAGAAGTACTCCGACGTGGAACTGAAGGTGGTGGAGGGCACCAACGACGTCAACCTCCAGATCAGCCAGGTCGAGACCTTCATCAACGACAAGGTCGACGCCATCGTGCTGCTGCCCTTCGACGGCGCGGCGATGACGCCGGTGGCGCTCAAGGCGATGAAGGCCGGCATCACGGTGATCAACGTCGACCGCGAGTTCGACAGCCCGTTCGCGGCACGCTCGACCGTCCTGGGCGACAACTACGGCATGGGCGTCTCGGCGGGCACCTACGTCTGCGAGAAGCTGAAGGGCAAGTCCGACGCCGTCGTCGCCGAGATCGCCGGCATCGACTCCCTGCCGCTCACGCAGGACCGCAGCAAGGGCTTCGCCGACGCCCTCGGCGAGTGCGGGTTGAACGTCGACAACCGCGTGGCCGCCGAGTTCACCGTGGAGAGCGGTGAGAAGGCCGCCGCGAACCTGCTCCAGGCCGCCCCGCGCATCGACGCGATCTGGAACCACGACGACGACCAGGGCATCGGCGTCGGCGCCGCGATCAAGAACTCCGGCCGCAGCGAGTTCTTCCTGGTCGGTGGCGCCGGGTCGGCCAACGTCATGCGCGAGATCAAGGCCGACAACGGCCTGCACAAGGCCACCGTGGTCTACCCGTCCACCCAGGGCGCCGACGGCATCCGGCTGGCCCGCCTGGCCGTGCAGGGCAAGAGCCTCGGCGACCTGGTCGAGGTCGAGGTCCCGCGCCAGGTCGAGCTGTTCGCGCCGGTCGTGACCAAGGACAACGTCGACGACTACCTGCCCACCGCGTTCGAATCCTGACACCCACTCCGACGAGGAGCACACCGCCGTGACGACACCCGACGGGACGACACCGACCCTGGGCATCGCGATGGTCGGCCACGCGTTCATGGGAGCCGCCCACTCCCAGGCGTGGCGGGTCGCGCCCCGCTTCTTCGACCTGCCCGCCCGCCCCGTGATGGCCGTGGTCTGCGGTCGCGACCGGGCGCGGGCCGAGGCCGCCGCCGCCCGACTGGGCTGGGCGCACGCCGAAACCGACTGGAAGGCCCTGCTCGATCGCGGCGACGTGCACGTGGTCGACATCTGCACCCCCGGCGACACGCACGCCGAGATCGCCGTCGCCGCGTTGGAGGCGGGCAAGCACGTCCTGTGCGAGAAGCCGCTCGCCAACAGCGTCGCCGAAGCCGAGGCGATGGCGTCCGCCGCCGACCGCGCCGCCGAGCGGGGAGTGCGCGCCATGGTGGGCTTCACCTACCGACGCGTGCCGGCGATCTCGCTGGCCCGCGACCTGGTCGCGCAAGGCCGGTTGGGGCGCGTCCACCACGTGCGCGCGCAGTACCTGCAGGACTGGATCGTCGACCCCGCCGCGCCGCTCTCGTGGCGACTCCAGAAGGAGAAGGCCGGGTCCGGCGCGTTGGGTGACATCGGCGCGCACATCGTCGACGCCACCCAGTTCATCCTCGGCGACACCATCCGCGAAGTGTGCGGGACGCTGGAGACGTTCGTGGCCGAACGGCCCCTCGCGTCCGTCCACTCCGGACTGTCCGGTACCGCCTCGTCGGCCGGGACGGGACCGGTCACCGTGGACGACGCCGCCCTGTTCCTGGCCCGCTTCACCGGCGGCGCACTCGGCTCGTTCGAGGCCACCCGGTTCGCCAACGGCCGCAAGAACGCCATCCGCATCGAGATCAACGGCTCGGCGGGCAGCCTCGCGTTCGACTTCGAGGACATGAACGTCCTGCACTACTTCGACGGCACCGAAGACGCGGCGGTCGCGGGCTTCCGCCGCATCGTCGTCACCGAGCCGCAACACCCCTACGTCGACGCCTGGTGGCCCGCCGGGCACGGCCTGGGCTACGAGCACGCGTTCGTCCACCAGGCCGTCGACTTCGTCCGCGCCGTGGCCGGCGGAACCGCTCCCACACCCTCGTTCGCCGACGGGCTCCAGGTCCAGCGGGTCCTCGCGGCCGTCGAGGACAGCTCCGCGGCCCGCGCCTGGCGAGACGTCTGACCCCTTCGACCACGGGAGAGCACGATGACGCGTCCCATCACCTTGTTCACCGGCCAGTGGGCCGACCTGCCGTTCGACGAGGTCGCCCGACTGGCCGCCGAGTGGGGCTACGACGGGTTGGAGATCGCCTGCTGGGGCGACCACCTGGACCCCTGGCGAGCCGCCGAGGACGACGACTACGTCAAGGACCGGCTGGCGATCCTCGCCAAGCACAACCTGAAGGTCTGGACGATCTCCAACCACCTCACCGGGCAAGCCGTCTGCGACGACCCGATCGACGAGCGGCACCAAGGCATCCTCTCCGCCCGGATATGGGGAGACGGCAAGCCTGAAGGAGTGCGGCAGCGCGCTGCGGAGGAGATGAAGATGACCGCGCGGGCCGCCGCACGCCTCGGCGCGGGCACCGTCGTCGGCTTCACCGGTTCGTCCATCTGGAAGACGGTGGCGATGTTCCCGCCGGTGCCGCCGTCGATGATCGATGCCGGTTACGCCGACTTCGCCGCCCGCTGGAACCCGATCCTCGACGTGTTCGACGAGGTCGGCGTCCGGTTCGCGCACGAGGTGCACCCGTCCGAGATCGCCTACGACTACTGGACGACCGTGCGGGCCCTGGACGCGATCGGGCACCGGCTGGCGTTCGGCCTCAACTGGGACCCGTCGCACTTCGTCTGGCAGGACCTCGACCCGGTCGGCTTCCTCTGGGACTTCCGCGACCGCATCTACCACGTCGACTGCAAGGACGCCCGTCGTCAAGTCGGCGACGGGCGCAACGGCCGACTCGGCTCCCACCTGCCGTGGGCCGACCCGCGGCGCGGCTGGGACTTCGTGTCCACCGGACGTGGCGACGTGCCGTGGGAGCGGTCGTTCCGGATGCTGAACAGCATCGGCTACGACGGACCCATCAGCGTCGAGTGGGAGGACGCCGGGATGGACCGGTTGGTCGGTGCGCCGGAGGCGCTGGAGTTCGTGCGCAAGCACGCCTTCGACGCGCCTTCGGCCTCTTTCGACGCCGCTTTCGCCAGCGGCGACTGAAGGTGTCAGCGATGGCCGACTCCGAGTCGCGCGCCCCGGAAGGGGGCGAGGCGCCGACCACACCTTCACTGCGGACCGTGCGGCTGAACCTCGGACTCACGTCGCGTGAGGTGGCGGAGAGCGTCGGGGTCACCACCGCGTGCCTGCTGCGCTGGGAGCGGCGGCAGCGAACACCGGACCCGGTGCTGGCGGCAGCGCTCGCGGACGCACTCCGCCTGGAGCCGGAACGGGTGGAGGCCTTCTTCGCCGAGGGACCGGAACACCCGCTCGTCGACGACACCGTGCCGGGCCACGGGTTGCGCGCACTCCGCAGGGACCTCGGCCTGCCGGCCCGGCGCATCGCGGACGCTCTGCGCGTCACGGTGGGGACGGTCTACAACTGGGAGAGGGGCGGCAGCAGGCTGCCGGTCCGGCTGCTCGCCCCGCTCGCCGAGTGCCTCGGCACGGGGCCCGACGGACTGGCCAGGACGTTGCGCGAGTCCCCGCGTGGCGCCCGGACCGTGGTGCGGCTGAGCGGCGAACTGGCACGACTGCGCGATCTGGCCGGCTACTCGCAGGTCAAGGTCGCGAACCTGCTAGGGGTCTCGCGGACGACCCTCCGCGGTTGGGAACGAGGCGACGCTGTGCCACCTTGGCATGCCATCCGGCTCATGGCCTCCCTGTACGAGGTGCCCGTGGCCGCGGTGGCGACAGCGGCGAGGGCCGGAAAACCCGCGTTCCTCTCCCCGGAGGCGTGGCTGCCGGGTGACTTGCCGGAGGTGCTGCGCGTACTGCGACAGTGGAACGGCCTGACCCAAGCCCAAGTGGCACAGCGGTGCACCACCAGCACCGACTCGGTGCGTGGCTGGGAACGCGGCAGACAACAGCCGGGCCTCTACCCACGTCGCCGCTTGGAGTCGCTGTACCGGTTGGCCGCCGACTCCCTTTTGCGCGCCTACGCCGAGCCACCGCCGGCGGGCACGCGTGCTGTCCAGGACGCGTCCTGAAATCCGGACGTTCCCATCGAGAGGAGGACCAGTCGTGGCGTGAGATCGCACCGGGCGGACCGTGCTGCCGCCCAGTTCGGTATCCGCCTACGTGGCGCTACGCGCGGCGTGACGGCAAGACGGGGGAGACGTTGCTGCGGACCGCGCTCGTGCCGATGTTCACCGCGCGGGCGCTGCGGGTGCGGTCGTGGGCGGGCACCGACCTGCACGGTGGCGGCGACGGCGCCACGTCAGAGGACCCGGCGCACGCGGGCAGCAAGCTGGAGTCGGAGGCACGCGTGTGGGACTCTGTTGCGCAATTGAGGATGCGCTGGTCAGGCGGTTTCACCGGCGTGATCGCCGGGATGGGTGATGATCCGGTGGACCGGCGTCCGTCCCGGTCACGGGAGGGATCAGGTGATGTCGGTCCAGCCGCGTGCGTGGCCGGAGGTGCCCGGACAGACCGCGGTGAGAGGTGAGGACACGGCGCCAAGTCCGTGGTGGCCACCCGGCTGGTGTGCGTCCACGCCCGGTGTGCCAGGCTTCGGTCGTCGGCGCCGATAGTTGACCGAGGATGGCGCCCACCATGCCCGCGCCAGGGCCTGTGTCGAAGTCGGTCAGAGCCATTCGTTGATCGCGGTGATGTGGACGGTGGTTTCGTAGCGCACGGCGAGGTTGGTCGTAGCGGGTGGCCACGGCGCGGTGGCGTTTGAGCCGGTTGATGCCGCATTCCACCGCGTGGCGCTGTTTGTAGGTCTCGGGGTCGAAGGCCGGCGGCCGGCCGCCCTTCGACCCTTGGTCTTGCGGTTCGTGTCCTGGTCGGCCTTGCTCGGAATCGTCGCCGGATCCCCCGACGACGCAGGTGCTCCCGGTTGAGCGGATTGCTGGTCCTCGCCGCGACCGGTGCCGTTCTTTTGGCTCTCCCCGGCGCGGGAGCCGACGAAGCGGCCAACCTGTCCGCCGGCGCGACGAGCTGCCGGCCCCCGAACCACTGCCCTCCCATCAACGACTGATCCGCAGAGCGGGTCGTGGACGATCGCTTGCCCCAGAGTCCACTGTTCCTGACTTCCTCTCCGCAGGCCGCGACGCCGGCCCGCCGTGCATCGTTGAGGTGTCGTTCGCAGGTCCGTTGAGGACCTCATGGGCCGGCGCTGGGTTCCCGGCCCCTGCCAGCCGTCGCGTCGGTTATCAGGCGACTACTTTTTGACGGCGGCGACCTTCAGCGTCCTGGCGGGAATCACCAACGGTCCGAGGACCACTGCAGGCCAGCGGGTAGAGAACCAGTTCGCGGTAACGACCGTGCCGAAAGAAGTGTGCGGATGACGCCGTCATGCCGCACGCTCCGCCTCCACTGCGGGATGAGAAGCCCGGTTCCCCATCGCCGACTACCCCCCGCGAGCTACAAGCGCTTGCGGGTCAGCGGGTTGCCGTCGTGGTAGCGCAGCACCGGGCTGTCCGGCTCCCGCGCGCCGCGCTGGTGGGCGTGATGGACCAGGCTGTCCATCAGCGTCGGCGACACCGGCTGCCACCGCGACGTCATGCCCTTCTCCCGCAGAAGAATCAGACACCGGTCACGGTCCAGGTCCCGCAACCGCAACCGCAACCCGAGCGCGCCGCCGCGCCGGCACACCAGAGACCCTCGACAGGCACGTTCGCACGACAGGAAGGATCGCGTCGGTCCTGGTCGGCATCGCCGTGCACCGCACCAGGCACCAATCCGCCGCCACCAACCAGCCGAGCGGGCACCCCTGCGCGTGCGCCGGCCCGGCACGTCCTGCCCGAAGCGCCGCGGGCTGCGCATGATCACCGCGCCGGGCGGCAAGCGGTGAACGGCACGCGACGAATCCGCCTGCTGGTCCTCACACCCCGTGGACCGTGAACCCACCCGTGCTGAACCCGCCCGAGCCCGACGTCCCGGTGCCGCCGGTTGTGCGGGCGGACGTGGACGGCTGCGAGGTGGCCGGCGGGCGTGGTCGAGGAGGAGTTGGGCAGGCGCGCCCGGTGCGGTCGGCGACCTCGTCGAGCCGGTGCCAGTCGGCGTCCGTGTAGCCGTGGCGGTGCTTGCGGAGTTCACGCCCGGCCGGATCCAGCCGGTCGTAGCGGTCCCACTGCTCGGTGCAGAACAGGAAGAGCGGAACCCGCGTGGGCTCGACGGGCACGTACTCGGCGTCGACCGCGGCGGCAAGGGCCTCGGCGTCGCCGGCGATGGCCTGCTCGCAGACCAGTTCCCGGCCGGCCCCGGAGGGCAGTCCGCGCAGGATGCGGCGGCACGCGTCGACGACGTGGAGCGGTTCCGGGCCGGCCAGGGTGCCCAGCAGCTTCTGGGCCAGTTCCTGCTGGTTGTAGTGGTGCACGAGGTCGGGCCGGACGTCGAGCAGCGCCAGGATGACGACCCACGGCAGGTCGCGGCCATTGCGGCGATTCCTCTCCGCCTCGGCCCGCACGACGTTCCGGATGCCGTTCCAGATGCGCTCACGCGACAGCGGTTGGTTGTGCCACGCCTGCTCCAGCGCCGACCGCGCCCGACCCGCCACCCGCTCGTCCGGGGCCTGGCACATCACCCGCACGAGCGACTCCACGTAGGGGGAGGCCCGATAGCGCGAACGCCGGTACAGGTAGCCCGCGGCGAAAGCGGCCAGCCGCCCGGAGCCGCGCAACGCACGCCGTTCCACCCAGCCGACGAGTCCAGTGGCCATCTTCGCAGTATGCCAAGCTTTACCACCCGGGTCAGCCTCTCGCGTCACATTCGCTGTCGGCGTTTTCGGGAGCATTCCGCAATTTTCGGCCGTAACGTCGTGCCTGGTGCGGGCGATGACATACATGAGTTGTGCAGCTCTCCCATTGTGATCGACCGGTTCCGCGTTACGCGGCGAACTGGAATGAGATCGCTGTGCGCAAATCCATTGCCAGATCCTCGGTAGGCGCGATGGCGAGCTTCGCCGTGGCGGCTGCGTGGTCGCTGGTGGGTACGCCTGCCGTGCACGCCGAAACGACCTGCGACGGACTGCCCGTCACCATCGTCGGCTCCGACCGGCACGCCCTGGCCGAACAACTCCGCCGCCTGCAACCGGACCGCCTCACGCCGGGCCCGCCCCCGGCCGTCAGCTCGCCACCATCGGGATAGCGCACCCGAACCACATGCCGCACCCATCGGCCACAGTCAGCCCGACACGCCGCGACCTAACCCTGATGGTTCAACCTTCTATAGCTCGGCGAGCATCCAGCAACCCGACTCCGAACAACCAGGGGACGATCAGGATAGGTTTTGGCCCCGGGCGCCGTTCAGGATGCTGTGTCCGGCGCGGGGGCCGGGATCGACATGGCCCAGGTGGCCATGGCTTCCAGGACCTCGCGCAGTCCCTCTCCGGCGGCGGTGAGCCGGTACTCCACGCGCGGCGGGATTTCGGCGTAGGCGGTGCGGGTGACGATGCCGTGCTCCTCGAACTGGCGCAGCCGGCTGGTCAGGGTGTGAGGGCTGATGCCGGGCAGGGCGTCGCGCAGTTCGGTGAAGCGGCGAGGACCGTGCAGGAGTTCGCGCACGATGAGGGTGGCCCACGGCCCGTTGAGCAGGGTGAGGAACCGGGCGACGCCGCACTCGGGGAGACAGGGGTTCGTCACTTTTTCAGCTTATCCCATTAGTGCAGTTGATGTAACTGGTGCATCCCATGCACTAATGGGTCATGACCTACGTGATCCATGCCGCCACGGGCGCCCAGGGTGCCCCTGTCGTCGCCGCTCTCGTCGCCGCGGGCAAGCCCGTGGTCGCCCTGACCCGCAACACGGATGCCGTCGTGCCTGGCGCGACGGTGGTGGCCGCCGGCTACTCCTCCACCGCGGAACTGACCCGGGCCTACCGCGACGCCGAAGGGGTGTTCGTCCACCTGCCGATGACCTCGGAAGAGGACCGCCGGGCCTATGCGCGCAACATCGTCGCCGCCGTCCGCGCGGCCCGGCCGGCCCGCGTGGTGTTCTCCACCAGCGGTTCCTCGCCCGACCCCGCCGGCGACGGCCGTCAGGGGGAGCCTGTCGAGAGCGCGGCCTCGACGCTGGTCCGTGGCCTGGCGGACAGTGGGGTGGCCCATGCGGTGATCGCGCCCACGCTGTACCTGGAGAACCTGCTCATGCCGTACGTCCTCGACGCGGTCCGGGAGCGGGGTGTGCTGCCCTACCCGGTGCGGGCCGACTTCCCCGTCTCGTGGGCGTCGCACCTGGACATCGCCGACGTCGCGGTCGCCCTGTTCGATCGCCCGGACGTCACCGGTGTGGTCTCCGTCGGGCAGTACCCGGCGATCACCGGACCGGACCTGGCCGAGGCGTTCGGCGCCCGGCTCGGGCGGGACGTGGTCTTCGAGCCGATCACCCCCGAGCACTTCCGGACCTCTGTCGCTCCCCTGATCGGGGAGGGCCCCGCCGCCGACGTCGCGGCAATCTACGAGTCCGTGGGCATGCTCCCGGACCTCTCGATCGCGCCCGAACACTCCGCCCAGAAGCTGCTGGGCATCGCCCCCCGGAGCACAAGCCAGTGGCTTGCCGACATCGGCCTGTGACGGACCGATAGCGCCCGCCGCGGCACGCGCCCGGACCGCCGGGCCTCACCGCGTGAGCCGTTGAGCCGAGGGAACCGTGATCTTCTCGGGTGTTCACGGGACCGGCTGTCGTAGCCTGCGGAGTATCCTGGCGAGCTGTTGCGGGCACTGCTCGGCGAGCACCGAGCCGGGAGGTGGGACCACACCGCCCGGCGACGCACCGGACGCCCGTCAAACCCGGCGGCGATCAGGTCGCTCGTGCTGCGGCTCGCCGAGGAGGACCCGCGGTGGGGACACCGACGCGTCCACGGCGAGTCGGCCCGACTCGGCCACCGGATCGCCGCCTCGGCGGTCCGGCAGATCCTGCGCGCGGCAGGCATCGACCCGGCCCCACGCCGCTGCGGCCCGACCCGGCGCGAGTTCCCCGCCGCCCAGGCCGAGGGCATCATCGCGGCGGACTTCCTCCACGTCGACACCCTGGTCGGCAAGCGGCTCCATGCGTTGGCCTTCCTCCGGCACCGACCCCACCAAGCCCGCGACCGACCACCACCCGAGGCACCAGCACCCCGTCCCGCCGCACGACCTCGACACCCGCAGACTGCCGCGCACCCGGATCCCGGGCGGACTCGTCAACGAGTACAGACACGCCGCTTGACCTGCAGCGATGACTTTTCGAGCGGCACAGGGTGTGAGGCAGTCGTACGTGACGTGCGGGCGCAGTGACGCGCCCGCACGTCGGTGTTCACCGGATCAGATCGTCTTGAGCAGGTCCTGCATTTCGGTGATTTCCTTCTGCTGGGCGTCGATGATGTCCTGGGCGAGCTTCTTGGCGTCGGCGTTGGAGCCCTGCTGGAGCTCGGTGTTCGACATGTCGATCGCGCCCTGGTGGTGCTCGATCATCATCTCCAGGAACATCTTGTCGAAGCCGGCGTCCTTGGCCTGCTTCAGCATGTCCATTTCCTCGGTGCCCATGCCGGGCATCGACGTGCCGTGATCCATACCCGGCATGCCGGTAGGCGCTTCGGCGCCCCAGGCCTTGAGCCAGTCGGTCATGGTCTTGATCTCGGGGTCCTGCGCCTTCTCGATGCGCGACGCGAGGTCGAGCACCTTGGCGTTGGACGTCCGGCCTTCGGCGAGCTCGGCCATCTCCAGCGCGCCCTGGTGGTGCGGGATCATGCCCTGCGCGAACGTGATGTCCGCGTCGTTGTGCTCGCCCGACGGCGCGGCGGCCGCGGTGCTGGTGGCGCTCGTGGTCCCGGTCATGCTGCCCATGTCGTGGCCGCCGGAACCGGTGTCGGAGCCGCTGCCGCACGCGGTGAGCACGAGTCCGGTGGTCAGGACGGCGAGCGCCGTCCCGACCAGGTTCTTCCTGGTCATGGTGTCCTCTGCGGTGTTGAAAAATCCAGTCGGTCGTGTGGCGTCGCGTCGGCGTCCACGAAGGACGTCACGCGCCGCCTGTCACAGCCGCAGCACGCAGAGGTTCGCCAGCAGCGCCGATGCGCCGCCGGGTCTCGGGGGAGGGGACCGCGGACGTGTCACCCGGGTGGCGAACGACTCGAACCGTTCGGGTAGGCGCCGGCCGCGGACCGCGAGCAGGGCCAGGGTCAGGCCCAGTGCGGCGGCCAGGATCGCCAGGCACAGGTGCAGCATGTCGTGCTGCCCGCCGGAGCCGGGACTGTGCTCTTCGGACGCGTCGTCGGCGCAGCAGTCGACCACGGTGGCGGCTGCCGAGGCGGCCGTCGGTCGCACGGCCGACTCTTGTGTGCCGAGGTGGTGCATACCGACCACGGCGAACGCGACAGCCCACACCAAGGCCCACTGCGAGGCTCGGGTGCGGACTCGGTGGAGCACGTCGTCACGATACACAAATCGCCGGCGGACGTCCTATGGTGCATAGTTGACAGGGGTGCCCAGCCCGGTCGCTCAACGGCTCCCGGTCGGGTACGGCCAAGCGTTCGGCCGGCACACCTTGCCGTCCACGACCACCCGATCCGTGCCGAGCGCGGCCAGGTAGTCGTTCGAAACGCCCCAGGACTGCTGCATCATCACGGGGGCGAGCGCGCCGTTCTCCTGGCACGGTTTGTGGTTGTAGCCGAGGCCGTGCCCGACCTCGTGGTTGACCACGTACTGCTTGTACTCGACCAACGCGCCCTGGAACGACACCGCGCCGCGCACCCACCGGGCGACGTTGACCGTCACGACCTCCGTGGTGGCGCACGACCCTTCGAGCGGGATCGAGAACCCGCACACATCACGCGTGGTCAGCTGGGACGTGAGCCTGATGCGCAGGTCCGGCTCGCCGGTGTCGACCCGCTGGAACCCGTGCTGCCCGTCGCCGATCCACCCGCGCGGATCGGCGAGGATGGTGGTGACGTCGGCGGCGAAGCCCTCCGGACCGCCGACGAGCCCTATGCCCTCTTCGACCTCGACCGTGTAGGTGACACGGTTCACTCCGCCCACGGCCGGTGCCGTACCGGGGACCACCGTCCACTTCTTGCCGCCCTGCGCGGTGAACTCCCCGCCGGGCGGCAGTTCCGCAGAGGCGGTGGCCGCGTCGAACAGCGCCGGGTCGGGGTTGGGCGCCGGGGGAGTGCGGCCGGGGGAGGCGTGCCCGCCGTCCTCCGGTCCGCCCTCGGCGTGCCCGTCGGAGGTGGCCGGTGTCGCCACCAGGGCCGGCGGGCGAGGTGATGTGACGGTCTCGCGCACGACGAAGGCGGTCAGCCCGGCGAGCATGAGTACGCTCACCGCCGTGGCGACCTTCCCGCGGGTCGAGCGCTTGCGCGGTCGAGCCGTCCTGCGGCGGTCGGCTGGACGCTGTCGGGCGACGAGCGGCTGGTCGGCGCGCTGTCTGCGACTCGATTCGGCGCGATCGCGGAGTGAGGGTTTCATCGCGGCTCAGGATGACACATGATCTACTATGGCTCATAGTAGATCGGCGCGGGTGAGAGTGGTTGGGGGAGACGGTGGGGCGCGTGCGGTTGATCGGCCTGGCCGTTGTGGTCCTAGCGCTCGCCGTCGTGGCCGTGCTGGTCGACCTGCCCGAGCCCGAGCAGCTCCGCGGTTGGATCGACGGCAACGGACCGTGGGCGCCGCTGGTGTTCCTGTTGCTGTGCGCGACGGGAACGGCGGCGTTCTTCCCGAAACCCGTGCTGGCCACGGCGTCCGGCCTGCTGTTCGGAGTCCTGCCCGGACTGGTCATCGCGGTGGTCGGCTTCACGGCCGGGGCACTGATCGCCTTCTTCACCGCCCGCCTGCTCGGACGGCGGTCCGTCGCCCGGTGGCTGGGCTCCGGAAGGCTGCGAGTGCTCGACTCGGTCTTCGAGCGCAACGGCCTGGCCGCCACGGTGGTGCTCCGACTGCTCCCGGTGATCCCGTTCGCGGTCTCGAACTACGGCGCGGGCGTCACCGCCGTCGCCCCGAGTTCCTTCGCCGCCGGCACCGCGCTCGGCCTGCTCCCGACCACGGCCCTCGCCGCCACCCTCGGTGACGCCGCACTCGCCCTCGACTCACCCCGCTCGATCGCGGCAGCGGCGGCCTGGCTGGTGCTGGCCTTGATCGGCGTCGTGTGGGGCAGGCAACTGCTTCTTCGTGCCCAACAAGCACCCGCCGGCGACCGCTAGACCGACCGCCGGACCGACCCAGCCGTCGCTAGACCGACATCGACGGCACGAGCCGTGGGCGCGCGGGTTCGGCGGCGAACGCCCGCCACGCGGCGGCCAGACCCGCCACGGCGGTGCTGATCACCTCCGGTTCGGCGGTGAACGGCAGGCGCAGCCGGTCGGTGCTGCCGCCGGTCGGGTCGAGGGAGCCGCCGGGCAGCACGGCCACCCCGTGCCGCAGCGCCACCTGGGCGTACGACGCCGCGTCGACGCCCGGCAGCCGTGCCCACAACGTCTGGCCGCCCGCCGCGGCCGTGAACTCCCACTCCGGCAGCTCCTCCCGCAGCAGCGCACAAAGGTGGTCGTGCTGCCGCCGCAACGCCGTGACACGCGCGGAGCGCACGGCGGTGAAGTCGGCCAGCAGCTCCACCGCCGCGAGCTGGTCCAACACAGCGCTGCCGAGGTCCTGCACCGCCTTGAAACGGGCCAGCCGGCCCACGAGCGCCGCATCGGCCCGCACCCAGCCGATCCGCAGCCCGCCCCACACCACCTTGCTCAGCGACCCCACCGTGACGGCCTCCGGAACGGGTGGCCGCGACGGCGCCCCGGTCAGGTCCAACTCCGCCAGCACCTCGTCGAACACCAGCGGCACGTCGCCCGCCACCCGCGTGAGCCGGGTGCGCTCCAACGTGCTCATCGACGAGCCGGTGGGGTTGCGGAACGCGGGCATCGCGTACACCAGCGCCGGCTTGCACCTGCCCAGCGCGCCCGCGAGGTCGTCGTCCGCCCGGATCACCGCACCGGCCTCCCGGAACAGGTCCAACGCGCCGGGGTACGTCGGCGCCTCCACCAGCACCTCGTCACCCGGCCGCACCAGCGCGCGGGTCAGCAGCGCGAGCGCTTGCTGCGCTCCCGTGGTCACCAGGATCTGGTCGGAGCCGGTCGGCACGCCGAGACCGCTGTACCGGGCGGCGAGCGCCGCACGCAGCGCCGGGTGCCCGGACGGGTGGTAGCCCAGGTCCACGACCGCCAGCCGGTCCGCCACCCGCCGACAGGCCTCGACCAGCCGATCGGGCGGTGCCAGCGGACCGGCGCAGGCGAACTGCAGCACACCGTCGGGCGGCTCCAGGAGGTTCACGAACATCGGGTTGGCGGTCTCCGGACGGGCCGCCGCCGCACCGCCACCCGGTGACACCCACGTGCCGCTGCCACGCCGCCGCGTCAGCCGTCCCTCTTGCCTGAGCAGGTCGTACGCCGCGATCACGGTCGTCCGCCCGACCGCGAGACCCGAGGCCAGCGACCGGTCCGGCGGCAACAGCGTGCCCGACGGCAGCAGCCCTTCGTCGATCAACTCGCGCAGGCGCGCGGCCAGCAGCAGGTACAGCGACCCCCGGCCCGCGGACCAGCGCCCGAGCCGTCCGGCCAGGTCGTCCACGGCGATCGGCTTCGCGGCGATCGGCTTCGCAATTGGCTTCACAATGAGACCAATCTAGCCGGATTGGACCTACTGCCACACCACTTTCGGACCCCAGACTCGACGCATGCAGCCTGACACCCGCGTTGTGCACACCGAAGTCCCCGCCCTGACCAGCAAGCCCCTGTCCGTGCCGCTCTACCAGACGTCCGGCTTCTCGTTCGACGACCTCGACGCCTTCGCCGACGGGATGAACAGGCCGGACGGCGCGTTCGTGTACACGCGGCTGGGCAACCCGACGGTGCGGGCGCTGGAGGACGCGATCGCGGCGCTGGAGGGTGGTGTGGCGGCGCTGGCGACCTCGTCCGGGATGGGCGCGATCAACGCGGTGCTGCTCGCGAACCTCAAGGCAGGTGACCACGTGATCGCTCAACGCGCGCTCTACGGCGGTACCCTCGCCCTGCTGCACGACCTGGTGGAGCGCTGGGGCATCACCGTCACGTACGTCGGCGGCCACGACCCGGACGAGGTCCGCGCGGCGCTGCGACCCGAGACCAAGATCCTCTACCTGGAGACCATCGCCAACCCCACGGGCCACGTCAGCGACCTGCCCGCGCTCAGCGCCGTCGCGGGTGACGCGATGGTCGTCGTGGACAACACCTTCGCCTCACCGCTGCTGTGCCGCCCGATCGAGCACGGCGCGGACGTGGTCGTCCACTCGACCACGAAGTACCTCGGCGGCCACAGCGACGTGACCGGCGGCGTCGCGGTCTTCGCCGACCAGGCCCGGTACCGCGCGACCTGGCACCACTCGATCGAACTGGGCGTCACCCCGGACCCGTTCGCGGCCTGGCTCACCATCCGGGGCCTGTGCACCCTCGCGCTGCGGATGCGCAGGCACGAGCAGAACGCCGAGGTCCTGGCCCACCGCCTGGCCGCGCACCCGGCCGTGCGCGCGGTGTACTGGCCCGGCCTCGACACGCACCCCAGTCACGCCGTCGCGACCGGTTTCCTCGGCGGTTACGGCAGCACGTTCTCCTTCGACCTGGCGGACGTGGAGGCGGGCCGCAAGTTCGTCACCGGCCTGGATTTGGTCCGGCTGGCGCCGTCGTTGGGCGGCGCGGAGACGTTGGTGCTGCACCCGGCCAGCACCTCGCACCGCCAGCTCACCGAGGAGGAGCTGAACGCGAGCGGCATCACCGGCGGCACGATCCGGCTGTCGGTGGGCATCGAGGACGCCGACGACCTGTGGCAGGACATCTCCCAAGCCCTCGACCGCTGACCCCCGACCGCATACTCTCGACGACCGACCCCCGACCGCTTACTGTGGACGGCTGAACCCTGACCGCCTACTGTGGACGGCTGAACCCGCAGGCGTGCCCGCCACGAACCCAGATCTCCCGATGACAGCTCGAGATCACCTGATCGAGCGAAGCGAATGTCAATGGAAGATCTGCGGAAACTTTTCCCGCGCCCCCAGCGTTGCCGGGAAAGAAGGAGGCGGCACGGCGCGGCGGGGTGGCGGGCACACCGGTGTCACGCGATGGAACAGCACGCCCGTATCACGCGGTGGAACAGGTCGGCGTCAAGCCGGACCCGCTGCCGGTGGCCTGGAACCCGAACTCGGTCGCCTGGCCCGCGGCCATCCGGCCGTTGTGGCCGGCGTTGCCGAACTGGACCGTGCCGGTGCTGCCACCGGACACCGCGTTCCAGGTGTTCGTCACGGTGGCGCCGGTCGGCAGGGTGAGCGTGACCCGCCAACCGTTGATCGCCGACGCCCCGGCGGTCACCTTGACGGTCGCGACGAAGCCGCCGTTCCACTGGTTCACCGACACCGAGGCGCTGCAGCCGTCACCACTGGGCGGAGCGGTGGTGGTCGTGGTGGACGTGGACGTCGTGGTCGCGCTGGACGTTGTGGTCGCGCTGGACGTCGTGGGTGTCGTGGTCGAGGTGGGCGGCGGGCCGCCGGCGGCGGGAATCGTGTACGTGACCAGGGATCGGCCTGGCACGTTCGCGCTGAACCCGCCCCCGGTGACGGCGACCGGCTGTTGCCGCGCCGTGTTGTTCGACCCGTTGGTGAGGTACGGGGTGGCCGAGCCGGTCGTGATGCCGGTGCCGGGCAGCGTGAACGACGTCTGGGTGGCGCCGGCGGCGGCGTTGAGGGCCACGATCACCACCGAACCGTCGGTGTTCTTGAACGCGGTGACCTTGAGGTTGGCGTCCCCCGTGGTGGCGCCGATGCGGACCGCGCCCGGCCGGATGAACCGGCTGTAGTTGACGAACGAGTAGTACCGCTTGGCGAAGTTCAGCGTCGTGCCGCTGAGCTGGATCAGCGCGCTGTTGCTCGACGTGCTGTTGCTGACGCCCCACCAGTACAGGAACGCGTTGAGGTTCGCGTTGGCCAGCCCGTTGTGGATGTTCTGCGCCCACGAGAACCCGGATTGGGCGCTGCTGTCGTCCCAGGCGGCGTTGAACGTGCCCTGACCGTGAGACCACTCCGTCTGCCACACGGGCTTGCCGCCGGTGTTGACGACGGAGTTCGGCGCGCTGGAGTAGCCGTGGCTGCTGAACACGCCCACGGCGGACGCGGCGGCCGAGTCGCCCAGGATCGCGCTGGTGTAGCTGGGCAGGTTGTTCCAGCCGAGCGTCTCACAGCAGACGACCTTGGTGGACAGCCCGGCCGAGCGGATGGTGGCGGCCAGGACCTTCGAGAAGTCGGCCGCCTGCGCCGGGTTGATCAGCATGCTGGAGTAGCCGGTCGTCCAGGTCGGCTCGTTGAGGAACCCCAGGTAGGGGACGGTGATTCCCACGGAGGCGTAGTTCTTGACGTTCTGCACGAGGTAGTTGGCGTAGGCCTGCCGCCAGTCACCGCTGGCGCACGAAGCACCCGGGACCCCGCACAGCGTGCCGCCGTTGGCCTCGTCGTTGTTGGTCTTCATGAAGCCCGGAGCGCTCCAGGCGTCGTTGTAGATCGTCGACACGCCGTAGCTCTTGGCCTGCTTGGTGAGCCACAACTGGCCCCAGTCGGTGGCGTCGTCGGAGCCGTTCCACACGTAGGTGGGCGTGGCGGACGGGCTCGACGGGGCGTTCGGCAGCATGGTGTGGGCGGGGTCCGACGGGATCAGGTTGCGCAGGATGCTGAACCCGGCCCCGTTCGTCTGGCTGAACAACAGGTCGAGCACCTGCTTGCGCAGCGGGGTGTCGCCCAAATAGCGGATGGCGTTGGCCTGTCCGAACGCCTCCGAGATCCCGAACCCGTCGATGCGCTGGTGGGTGCGGGCACCGTCGATGGTGACGGCCGAGGCCGCGAACGCGGTGCGCTCGCCTGCCACGACCAGGTAACCGGCCAACGCCGTCACCGTGACGACCGCCGCCAGGGTCGCGCCCATTCGCGTTGTTCTGGTCTGCATCGTTCCTCCTGACACTCGGGTACTCGGACACTCGGACACTCGACGGTCTCCACCGGCCGTGCCGGACGCGCGGTGGCCGTATCCGTTGCGGCATGGGCGGTTGTGGCGGGCGGATGTCCGGCGTGGTTCGGCACGGTGTCGGTTCGTCGTCGACCACTCCGGACGGCGACTACTCCGGGCGACCACTCCGGCCGACGCGAGCGCGGTACGCGGTGCCGCGCGTCCGCGCTCGCGTTGCCGGAATGTCTGCTGCTCTCGGGAGGTCCCGTCAGGTCAGCAGGTGGAGTTGGTCTGGGTCAGCAGACCGAGTCGCCAGGGCAGCCGGTTGTAGTCACCGCCCGCGTTGGGGTCCATGCCCTGGTAGAGGAAGCGGAGGTTGCAGGGGCTGATCTCCATGATCTGGTCGGTGCCGGAGCGGAGCATCTCGCCGTGGCTGATGTCGCGCGTCCACACCCCGCCGGGGAAGGTGACGTTGTTGTGCCGGGCGAACGGGTTGGCCTCGGTGTCGGCCAGCGAGGTCCACGGCCCGGTGATGGCGGGTGCGGTCCAGGTGCGGAAGTAGCGCCTGCCGTCGGAGCCGATGGCCTCGTGCACCAGGAGGTACTGGTTGCGGCCCTGGATCTTGTAGACGTTGGCCGCCTCGAACAGCCGGTTCTTGTTGGCGTCCTGCATGGCGATCACGGTGTTGGTGAACCCGTTGGGGTAGTTCGCGACCGTGGTCTCGGACCGGTAGAGGTGGCCGTTGTCGTCGGAGGAGAACAAGTAGCACTTGGCCGTGTCGCAGATGACCCAGAAGTCGACCCAGTAGCCGGCGCCGATGTTGTCGCGGATGATCTGCGGCATGCCGTCGGCGTAGAACTTCTTCGGCGCGCTCCACGACTGCGGGTTGGCGATGTCCGTCGTGGTCGAGTACGACGCGTTGTCACCGGTCTGGTAAACCAGGTACCACAGCCGCTGCGGCGCGAAGTAGAACACGTGCGGCGCCGCCTTGTAGCCGCCTCCGATCGCGGTCGTGTCCAGGTACGTGTGCGGTGCGGAAGAGGCCTGCGACCAGTCGGTGAAGCTGGTGTACATCAGGTTGTAGCCGGTGGTGTAGGTCGAGGCGAACACGTGCCACTTGCCGTTGTGGTAGACCACGCTGGGGTCCTTGACCGCCACGTTGGCGTGGGACGAGTCCGGCTTCGGGCTGATCAGGATCCCGCTGGAGGACCAGCGGAAGCTCGACGGCAGGCTGCCCGCGGGCGGGTTCGAGGTCGTCGTGGTGACCGACGTCGTGGTGGTCGTGGTGCTGGTCGTCGTCGGGCCGACGTCACCGGTGCAGGCCGTGCCGTTCAACGTGAACGCGGTCGGCGCCGGGTTGCTGCCGGTGGAGGAGCCGTTGAACCCGAACGCGACGCTCGCGCCCGTGGCGATGCCGGCGTTGTAGCTGACGTTCTTGGCGGTGACCTGGGCGCCGGACTGCGTCACCGACGCGTTCCAGGCCTGCGTGACCTGCTGCCCGGCCGCGTAGGACCAGGTCAGCGTCCACCCGTTGATCGGGTCGCCGAGGTTCTTGACGGTGACGTTCGCGCCGAACCCGCCGGACCACTGCGAGGTCACCGAGTACTCGACCGAGCAGCCGGGCGCCGCCGCGGCCTGCGCGGACAGCGCGACCGTCGTCCCGGCCAGGGCCAACCCGATGACGGCGATGACGGACAGGTGAGTGCGAAGTCGGGTGGGATGCCGCATCCCGGACTCCTCTCCGTTGAGGTGGTGCGTTGTGCGAAAAGGGGCTGTTAGCGCTAACAACTGCGCGACCGGGACGACACAGACCCAGGACCGCCGGGTCGCGGTGGCCGTGGGCTCAGACGACGGCGCACTCCTGCCCGTTGAGGGTGAACGAGGTCGGTTCGCCGGTGTTGCCGGTGTGGTTGGCCTGGAAGCCGATGCTCACGTAGCCGTTGACGGGGGCGATGGTGGCGTTGTGGGCGACGTTCTTGGCGGTCACCGGGCCGCTGGTCGGGGAGTAGGTGGCGTTCCAGCCGCTGGTGATGGTCTGTCCACTCGGGAGCGTGAACGCGAGGCTCCAGCCGTTGACCGCCAGGCTGCCGGTGTTGGTGATGGTGATCGTCGTGGTGAGGCCGGTGTTCCAGGCGCTCACCGAGTACGCGACCCGGCAGCCCGTCCTGGTCGGCGGCGCCGTGGTGGTGGTGGTCGGCGACGTGCCGCTGTCGAGGCCGAAGAAGCGGATCACCTGTGCGGCGTCGACGGGCAGGTTGTGCGTGATGCCCTGCATGCTGATGGCCTCGACCTGCGCCATGCCGCCGGTGCTGCCGTAGCGGGTGCGGGTGTAGCCGGACTGCGGGGTGTCGGTGAACGTCGGCGTCTGGCTCAGGCCGTGCACGTTGGTCCACTGCTTGACCTGCTCGCCGAAGTTCGGGTAGCGCAGGGTGTCGTCGTTGGTGCCGTGCCAGATCTGCATCCGCGGTCGCGGCCCGGTGTAGCCGGGGTAGGCGGCGCGGACCAGGTCGCCCCACTCCTGCGGCGACTTGATGAGTTGGCCGCCGGAGCACTGGCTGTTCCACTCCGAGCCGTTGGTGGTGGCGAAGCAGGCGAACGGCACACCGGCGAACGAGGCGCCCGCTTTGAACACGTCCGGGTAGTCGCCGAGCAGGACGTTGGTCATCATCGCCCCGGACGAGGTGCCGGTGGCGAAGATGCGGCCCGCGTCGGCGTTGTGGCGCTGCTTCACGTAGTCGACCATCGCCATGATCCCGACCGGGTCGCTGCCGCCGCCGCGCCGCAGCGCCGCCGGCGAGGACACGTCCCAGCACTTGCTGCTGCGGGTCACCGACGGGTAGATCACGATGTAGCCGTACCGGTCGGCCAGCGACGCGTACTGGGTGCCGGAGTGGAACGCCGGACCCGAGCCGCCGCAGTAGTGGATCGCCACCAGGATCGGCGGCTTGGCCGCGACGCGGTCCGGCACGTACAGGTGCATGCGCAGGTTGGTGGGGTTGGTGCCGAAGTTCGTCACTTCGGTCAGGCTCGCCGCCGGTGCCGGTGCCGCGAACGTCAACGCCGCCGCGATCGCCATCACGACGGTCGCCGCGGCTGCGCCCAGCGTTCTGCTGTTCAGTCTCACGGGTGTCAGTCCTCCGGAACGAGGCATGGATGTGGTCGGCATCGGGGGACTCCCCGTGCCCTACTCGTGTTCCGGCGCTGAAACATTTAGGAGTATTGAGCGAAACAGTTCGGAAGACAAGGTCCAGAGGGACGCATGCCGTCTCAATAACGCCCCGTGACGCCCGAGGGCGTCAGGCTTGCGCGGGCGGTGCCGTGCTGCCGCGCACGACGAGGGTGGTGGCGAGTTCGATCCGGTTGTGGGTGGGGGAGTTCCCGGCGGCGAGGGTCAGGAGCATCCGGGCGGCCGTCGCGCCCATCTCGGCGAGCGGCTGCCGCACGGAGGTCATCGGCGGTGAGCACCAGCGGGTGTTGTCGATGTCGTCGAAGCCGACCACGCTGAGGTCCTGCGGGATGCGCAGGCCCAGCCGCCAGGCCGCCGCGTAGACGCCCAGCGCCTGGAGGTCGTTGCCGCACAGCACCGCGGTCGGCCGGTCCGGCAGGCTCAACAGCTCGACGCCGGCGTCCAGGCCGTGCTCGAAGCTGAACTCCACGGTGCGCACCAGCCGGTCGTCGAGCCGCGTGCCGGCGGCGTCCATCGCGGCCCGGCAGCCCTCCAACCGGGCTCGGGCGCTCAGGGATTCGGGAGGTCCGCCGATCACCGCGATCTTCCGGTGGCCGAGGTCGAGCAGGTGTCGGGCGGCCGTGATCCCGCCGCTCCAGTTCGTCGCGCCGACCGAAGGCGTGGCGTGCAGCGGTTCCCCGGACGGGTCCAGCGCCACCAGCGGGATCGCGCTGGCGGCCAGCAGCGCGTGCTGCTCCGGGGTGAACGCCGAGCACACCGCGATCACGCCGACCGGGTGCCGGGCCAGCAGCTGCTCGGCCCAGGTCCGGCCCGGCGCATGCTCCACCACCTCGGTGAACGCGACGGCCAGCTCGTGCCGGCGCGCCACCGGCTCCACGCCGCGCATGATCTCGATCGCCATGTGGCGTTCCAGCCCGTAGAACACGACTTCGAGGATGGCCGCGGGCGCGATGGCCTCCGGGCGGCGGTACCCGTGCTCGCGCAGCAGCGCCTCGACCCGTTGCCGGGTCTCCAGCGCCACGCCCGCCCGGCCGTTCAGGACCTTCGACACGGTCGGCTTGGACACCCCGGCGAGCTGTGCGATGGTCGCGACCGTCAGCTCTCCCCGTCGACGCCCCCGCCGCCGGCCGTCCGCGATGTCCGTCACGGTCCGCAGTCTACGGAAGCCGTCCGGCCGAATCGATCATGACCGCTCGGCACGTGGTTGTGCGCCGTTCGGCGTACCGAGGATCGCCGTTTCGTCGAAATAATTCGCCATTGTCAGCGAAACTTCTCGTACCGCCGCCCGGGTGAAGCATTCACCCGAGGAGGGGACTTGCGGGTAAACGTGTCAGGGGTTGGCCCGCATAGGGTATCTCGATGAAACTTGCGGCCAGGCCTTCGATATGGTCCGCGGTGCACGCCACGTATGCCGTGCTGGGGAAGGAGACGTCCGGTTGATCGGGCATCCCGACGAGCACGACTTGCGCCGGTGGGGGACCGCCGACGTGGACGCGCTGCGCGACGACCTCGACCAGGCCCTCCAGCCGGAGCCGGTGCCGAGTGCGTCCGACGTGTCGCAGTCCTCCCGGCCGCCCTCGGACGCCGAGCTGATCGAGGCCGTGCGCGGCGGGGCGATCCAGGCGTACGGGCTGTTGTTCGAGCGCCACGTCCGGGCCGCCCGGAACCTGGCGCGCCACCTGTCCAGGTCGAGCGCCGAGGCCGAGGACCTGGTCTCGGACGCGTTCGCCAAGGTCCTCGACACGCTGCGGGCCGGCGGCGGGCCGGACTCGGCGTTCCGCGCCTACCTGCTGACCGCGTTGCGGCACACCGCGTACGACAAGACGCGGAAGGACAAGAGGCTCAAGCTGGCCGACGACGTGGAGGCGGTGTCGGGGGTCGAGAAGGTCACCACCGTGCCCTTCCACGACCCGGCCGTGGCGACGCTGGAGCGGTCGCTGGCCAGCCGGGCGTTCGCCAGCCTGCCCGAACGGTGGCAGACGGTGTTGTGGCAGACCGAGATCGAGGGCCAGTCGGCCGCCGAGTTGGCGCCGCTGCTCGGGCTGACCGCCAACGGCGCGTCGGCGTTGGCCTACCGGGCGCGCGAAGGCCTCAAGACGGCCTACCTCCAGGCGCACCTGGCGAACAACCCCACGGACCGCTGCCGCGCCACCGTCGCCAAGCTGGGCGCGTGGACCCGCGGCGGCCTCACCCGGCGGGAGACGGCGCACGTCGAGGTGCACCTGGACGAGTGCGTCAGCTGCCGTGCGTTGGCCGCCGAACTGGCCGATGTCAACGGCACGCTGCGCGCGGTCATCGCGCCGCTGGTGCTGGGCACGAGCGTCACCGGCTACCTGGCCACGACCGCCGCCGGATCGGCGAAGGCGGGCACGGCCGTCGCGGGTGCGGTGGGCGCGGGTGCGGTGGGCGCGGGTGCGGCGACGAACTCCGTCACGGCCACATCGCAGTGGCTCGGCGTCGCGGCGTCGACCACGGCAGTGGTGGTCGCCGTCGTGTGGGGTCTGAACACCGAACAGCAGGCGGTCGTGCCGACGGTCGACGCCCAGCCGCCCACGGTGCGGCTCGACCAGCAGGCGCCCGGGTCGACTTCGGAGACGCAGTCCACGTCCACCACGCCGTCCGGCACGACGTCGTCGACCACCACGGGACCCGCGAACGACCCCTCCGAACCGGTTCCGACGGGAGCGCCCACGACCAGCGGCCCCGACGAGCCCCCGGTCGAGCCGCTGGTGCCCGACGAATTCGCCATGGGCACCGGCGGGCCGCCCGTCGACATGCCCGTCACCGTCCGCAACACCGGCTCGACCCCCGTTCCGACGCCGACACTCGTGCTGTCCCTGCCCGAAGGCGTCCAGGTGGTCGGCGCCGGCAACAACCTGCGGGGCGAGCCGCTGGTGTCGTTAGACGGCGAGCAGGACGAGACCGTCGGGTGCGATGCGGGCAAGGGCACGGTGACGTGCACGGCCAAGCAGGAGCTGGCGCCCGGCGGCACGGTGACGTTCGTCTTCCGGCTCCTCGCCGGCCCGAAAGCCGTCAGCGGCACGATCACCGGCACCATCACGGCCGGTTCCGGGCAACCCGTGGCGGTGGAAATCCCCCTCGTCGTCACGCCGAAGAAGTAGGCCGGCGTTCGTCACCTAGTCCGGGAGCCAGATCTCCTCCATGTGGGCCGTGGCGTTCTTGGTGTGGCGGACACGGAAGTGGGACATCTCGAGGGCCGCGCGGCCCCACGGGCTGTACGGCCACAGCAGGACACGGCCGAAGTGCTCCAAGGGAATGGCCGAGGGTTCCTCGTCCAGGTGGATGTATTCCTCGGCCAGGGCTTCACGACTGATGCCGACGGCGCGCGCGATGTCGTGGACGGAGCCGCGGAACTCGAAGTGGCCGTCCGTGGCGGGCCACCCCTCGGAGTACAGCTCCAGCCCACCGGGCAGGTGGATGGCGGTCTCGACGTGAGTCTCCCCGGCGTTCACGCTCGCGTCCCCGATGATCCGGGCCTCGGGGTGGCGCTCGGCCAGCGCGCTGGTCACGTCCAGCAGCGGGCACACGAGGCCGCGGTCGGCGAGGGCGTAGTCGGAGATGGCGATCACGTTGCCCCAACAGCCGACCCTGACCAACTCCAGGTCGGCTCGTGTCGCCGCGGACTCGGGGGAGGCGTCGGTGAGGGGAAGTTCTTCCAGGATGGCCTCGACGGTGGGGAAGGACTCGGCGAAGGCTCGGGCGCGTACCGGGTCGTGCGGGGCGAAATTCGCGGCGCTGGCGGGAGTGGGGCGGGAATAGGGCTGGAAAGGGGGAAAGACGAGGGTGATGGTGCCCTCGCCGTAGCCGTCGACCTCCTGGTCCGGCGGCGTCTCCCAGAAACCGTTGTCGATCATGCCCGTCACCGTAACGGCGCCCTCCGACACCACCGGTCCACTGTGGCTCGACAGCACGGGTTAATCCCGCTGTAGCCTGGGAAACCGGGGGACGGGTCACATTCCGGACGGAAGGGGTCGACGTGCCGGGACTTCGGCGATCGGCACTGATCGGGGCGCTGCTGGTGGCGCTCGGAGCGTGCACCGGAGGGCCGACCGGGACTCCCGCGACGACGTCCACGACGTCCAGCGCACCGCCGGTCGAACGCGTGTACGTGTCGTTGGGCGACTCGTACGCGACCGGCTACCGACCGGCGGAGGCCGGCACACCGGCGGGCGCCACCCGCGACGGCTTCGCCTACCTCGTCGCCGGGCAGTCGGACCTGCGGTTGATCAACCTGGCGTGCAGCGGCGCCACGTCCGCGCAGATGCGCGGCGCCCCCGGCTGCGCCCCCGGCAACCGTGCCCCCGACGCACCGGACCCGGCCGGCCGCACGCAACTCGACGCGGCCGTGCAGGCGCTGCGCGAGCACCAGGGGCGAGTGGGCCTGGTGACGGTGGTGATCGGCGGCAACGACCTGGCGCCGTGCGCACAGGCGCAGGACGCGTTGGCGTGCGCGTCCCGTGCCGTGGCCGACGTCCGGGCGAACCTGGCCGCCACCCTGCCCGCCCTGCGCGAAGCCGCAGGCGATGCCCCGATCGTGGGATTGACTTACCCGGACGTGTTCCTCGGCGCGTGGGTGTCCCCGGTGTTCCCGGACGGTCAGAGCCTCGCGCGCCTGTCGGTGCCGCTGTTCCGGGACTTCTTCAACACCGCCCTCAAAGCCGAGTACGACAAGATCGGGGCGACGTTCGTCGACGTCACCGCCACCACCGGGGGCTACGGCCCGTTGACCGAGGTGACCCAAGATCCCACGTACGGCCCGATCCCGACACCCGTGGCGAAGGTGTGCGCGCTGACGTACTTCTGCGGCCAGACCGACGTCCACCCCACGGCCGCCGGCCACGAGGCGATCGCCTCCGCCGTCCTGACGGCCACGGGCCGCTGATCCCAGGCGTCCGCACCACGGGATGACGAGGATCCGACCTCCCATGCCCAAGCGCGTGATCAGAAGTGCGCTGCGGCGGTTCGTGCGCTGTCCGGCGTGACCTTGACGTGGGTCCGACAATGGGGTGAACCGGGGAGGTCGCGATGACGCAGCCCACGTTCCCACTCGGCACCAGCAGGCCGCCGCTCGCGCTGGACGACCTCCCGGAGCCCGAAGAGGTCTTCAACGTCCGCAGGCTCGGGCCGCGCCAGGTGGTGCAGTTCGTCATCGGGCCGAGCCTGATCGCGTTGGGCATCTCCATCGGCAGCGGCGAGTGGCTGTTGGGGCCGCAGGCGGTCGGGCAGTACGGGTTCATCGGTGTCGGCTGGGTCATCCTCGTTTCGGCCGTGCTGCAGACCTTCTACAACGTGGAGATCTCCCGGTACGTCGTGGCGACCGGCGAGGTGCCAGTAGTGGGCTGGGGCCGGGTGCCGCCGGGGTGGAAGTTCTGGGTGCCGTTCTCGCTGCTGATCTTCTACTTCGCGTTCGTCTTCGGCGGCTGGGCGGCCGGCGCGGGCCAAGGGCTGTTCGCGCTCATCACCGGCAGGGTGCACCAACCGGGCGAGGTCGAGTGGGTGCGGCTGCTGGCGATCGCGCTGCTCCTCGTGGTCTTCCTGATCACCCTGACCGCCCGCAAGATCTCCCGCGCGCTGGAGCTGTCGAACTGGGTCATGGTCGGCTCACTGCTCGTAGTGCTGCTGGTGGTCGACCTCGTGGTGGTGCCGTTCGACGTGTGGTGGGAGGCGATCCGCAGCCTGGTCACACCCTCCGCACCGCCCGCCGGGATCACCGCGACCCAACTGGGAGCGTTGGCCGGGTTCACCGCGCTGGCGTCGGGCCTGAACTGGTACGCCATGAACCACTACCGCGACAAGGGCTACGGCATGGGCCACCGCGTCGGGTTCCTGTCCGGTTTGCGCGGCGGACGGCAGGAAGTGCGGCCGGTCGGCGTGACGTTCCGCGACACACCGGAGAACGCGAGCCGTTGGCGGCGCTGGTACCGGTTGCTGCTGGTCGACCTGTGGCTGGTGTTCTTCGGTGGTGCGATGGTCGGCATCCTGCTGCCGACGATCCTGATGGCGCACGTGGTGGCGACGTCCGGCCAGAAGCCGACGGCGGCCAACGTGCCCACGTTCGCCGCCGAGCAGTTGGGCGCGCAGTACGGCAGCGGCATGTTCTACCTGATGCTGGTGGTCGGGGTGCTGATCCTGTTCTCCACCCAGCTCGGGATCTTCGAGGCACTGGTCCGCAATTTCACCGACGCCGTGCACGCCACCAGCCCGAAGCTGCGCAAGCGAATCGAAGGCGACCCACGCCGGTTCTACTACCCGTTCATGCTCCTGGTGCTGGCGATCATCGCCGGAGCACTGCACCTGGCGCTGCCCGTGGAGCTGGTCCAGATCTCGGCCAACATGTCGAACCTGGGCGCGCTCATCTTCCCGTTCGCGCTGATGTACCTGAACTCGAAGCTACCCCGCCCGGCCCGCCCCCGCCCGTGGCACTACGTGCTGCTGGTGCTGAACGTCCTGTTCTTCGGGTTCTTCTTCGTCAACTTCGCCTACGAGTTCATCACCGGCACCGCCCTGATCCGCTTCTGACGCACCGCGCCCCACCGCAATCCGCCGCCAGCCGGCATGGCCACCAATCCCACCCGACCCACACCGACCCGGCGGTGGCCGACGAGGCTCGATTTGACATGGGTTCGGGTGCCATAGGCTGGTCGGAGCCGGCAGGCTTGGCGGGCGCTCTTCCCTGCCATGCCTGCCGGCTGCGGCCTGCCTCCGGTGCCCGTAAGGGCCCCATGTCAAATCGAGCCGGACCCAACCCGTGGCGTGCACCAAACCCAAGTCGCACACCACAACCCCAACAGATCACCCGATCACGGGACGGGCGCCGCAGCAGCTCGGGCCACGGCCTCGTTCCGGTCCACCGGAAGCATCACCCCCGCCCGCACGGCTCGATCCGCAGCCGCCGTAAAGCGGGCCACGTAGGTGGCGTGGTCCGGGTACAGAGCCGCGATGCGGGCCGGCGTGAACGGAGTGGTCCGCCCCAACAGCATGCACGCGGCGGCGACGTTGCCACCGCTGTTGTTGGGCCCGTACGTCGCCACCGGCACGTCGAGGTCCGGCAGTCGCACGCCGCCGAGCGCGTTGTTGTCCTGGTCGCGCACGACGATGACGCCGAACAACACCCGGATCGGCTCGGCGGTCGGCGGAGCCGCACCACCCCGTGCCCACCGGATCAGGTGATCGTAGGCGGCGTTCTGCGCGTAGCGGAACGTCATCGAGTTGATCGGGTCGTCGCACACGGTCGGTGCCCCGTCGTTGACCGCCTTGTCCCGGGCGTTGGCCGCGTTGTACAGGTCGACGCCGTACTTGTCGGCGTGAGCCGTGCCCGCCACCTCCCACGTGCGGACGCGCGCGGTGTCCTGGCGCACCGAGGACGAGGCGACGATGTCCGTCTCAGCCTGGAGCGTGAAGACAGGAACCGACAGGTCCTCGCGGATCCGGGTGGTGATCGTGAGCGCTGAGTCGGAGTTGATCGGGGCCGCACCGCCCGCCCGGCCGTGCAGCATGATCCCGTCGTAGACGCCGTGCGACGGCTGGATCGCGTTCGCGTACGTCGTCAGCCGGAACGCCGACTGGGAGTGCCCGGTGGCCAGCACGGTCCTCGGGGTCTGTCCGCCGAGCAGCGCGGGCGTGGTCCGGATCGCTTGTGCCGCTTGGGACATGATGTCGTAGGACGCCGAGTCGTCGGGGATCGACACCCCCGCGTACCGCGCGGGGTCGATTTTCGTCAACGTCTGCGCGCCCACCTGCTGGACGGTGAGGCCGACGTAGACGATGCCCTGCCGCGCGAAGTACTCGTAGGACTGGGAGAAGTCCACCGGGATGTCGACACCGAAGCTCACGTTCAGCCACTCGACCACGACGGTTCCGCTGAACGCGGCCATGTTGTTCGGGCGGACCACCACCATCCTGGTGGTGTAGTCGACCCCGGTCCCGTCCACGACCGCGCGCCACCGGCCGTTGTCGGTCCAGAGCCCTTCCGCCCGGTAGGTACTGGCGGTGCCGGACAGCATGTACTCCTGCTCGAGGTAGCCGCGCGCGGCGAGGTCGAGCACGCCGTGGGAGCCGCTGGCCGGGAATCCCCGGCCCGCCGTGGACGGGATCTCACGCACCTGCGGGGTCGGGACGGCGGCGGTCGGTGCCGAGGAGGCGGTCGGCACCGGGAGCACGAGTGCGGCGACCGTCGACACCGCCGCTGCCACGACAGCGGCGGATCGTCGGAATATCTGGGTCATCGTCTGCCTTCTCTCAAAGGTTTTCCGGAGTGCTCACGACACGGGGCCGGAGACGCCCGTAGACGCCCCGCAGACGGCCCCGGCCCCGCGCGTGGTCGGACCGGTCGGCTTGCTCGGATCGGTCGGCTTGCTCAGACCGGGCAGGTGTGGCGGTATTCGTTGATGTTCGAGTCCGGCGACGGGGGCGGGCACAGGAATTGGCTGTAGCGGGTGTCGTCGTCCAGGAACCGCTTCAGCCACGACACCGCGTACTTGGTGACGGTCGGCGTGTAGGAATTGGTGGTGAAGTGGTTGCCGTTGTTCAGCTCCAGGTACGCCTTCTCCGCCGACCGCAGGCCCTGGTAGAAGGGCTCCGAGTGACTGCCGGGCGAGGCGACGCTGTCACCCTCGGCGCCGATGACGAGTGTCGCGGCCTGCACCTGCGGGAAGTTCTTGGTGTTGTGCCACGCCGCCAGCGGGATCGCCGCCCGCAGCGACGGGCGCTCGTTCGCCGCCTCCAGCGTGCCGCCGCCGCCCATCGAGTGGCCCATCACGCCGAGCCGGTTGCGGTCGACCCGGTCGCGCACCGACGACGAGTTCACCAGGTAGTCCAGCGCAGCGAGCAGCTGGTCGGCGCGGGCGTCGGGGAAGTCGAGCCCGCCCTCGGCCTCCAGGGTGAACACCACGAACCCGTGTGAGGACAACGTGGTGCCGTACCACGACATGGTGGACTCACTCTCGGTGAATCCGGGGATGACCGCCACCGCGCTGAACGTGCCCTCGCTGGTGGTGGTGGGGTAGTAGATGGTGCCCCGGTTGAAGCCCGTACCCGACGAGACGGTCGTTCGGGAGGTGGCGTACGGGCCGCGTTGGGCCTGCACGGACTGCGATGTCGGATCCGGCCCGTGTTGTACGAACGCGGTGGGATCGGCCGACGCCTGCGGTGAGATGAACAACGCGGTCGCGGTGACGACCGCGGCGGCCATCGAGAATGGCCGCGAGAATTTCTTGAGACGCACGGGAATCAAACTCCTTCGACACTGAAAGATGGACTCCGTGAATTGGGCACTAGCGGTTCGGTGTGGTGCCGTGAATAGCCTCGGATAAAACCTGCTGTCAGTTGACAACATTGGTCCGCGCGGTTGTCGCGCTATTGACTGCTTTGTCCCGGGAAACCGCGTCGCAGCCTGTCCGCGCGCAACGAGAGTTGGATTCGCAGCCGGAACTGCGGGTCGTCCAGCCGGTCGCCGAGGATCAGGTCGAGCTGCCGCAGCCGGTACCGGGCGGTCTGCGCGTGGATGCCGAGCGCCGTGGCCACCTCGGTCGCGGTGCGGTGCCTGGACGCCAGGAGGGCCTCCAGCGTCTCCGTGAGCCGGGCCGCCTTGCCGCGCGGCAGCCCGGCGAACAGGTCCGCCGCCTGGCCTGCCAGGTGCGCGACCGAGACGCTGTCGTGGCACCGCTGCACGAGCAGTTCCGCGTCGAGAGGAGCGTCCGGGGCCCACGGGCCGCGGGGCACGTCCTGCCACCGTGCACCAGGCGTTGTCCCGTTCCCAATCCCGTTCCCGTTCCCGTTCCCATTGCCGTTCACGTTGCCGTTCCGGGAGGTGCGCATGGCTGCTCCTCAGGGCGTTCCGGCGTTGGCGTCCCGGCGACCGCAGTCGGGCGGGACGGCGGAACCGGGATCGAGGGCGTTGAGCACGAGACGGGTCGCCACCGCGCTGTAGGTGATGTCGACGTGGTCAGCGCGCTCGTGCGGGCAGACGTCCTGCAGCAACGTGTTGCGCACGTTGGGCCCGGCGGGCAGGAAACTCGACCGGTAGGGCGACACCACGATGTCCCTGTTCGTGATGATCACCGTGTAGTCGATCTCCGGGTACGTCATGCCGCCGGAATTCAGTTCGGCCATGAACCGAGAGCCCCTCTCCAACTCGACACAGGCCGGGCAACCGACGCCGAGCGCCCATGAGGTGAGCGGAATCGCGGTGATCAGGGTGAGCAGGCCGTGCACCGTCGTGCCGCGATTCGCGGGCGCCAGCCCTATGAGGGCGTCGACCTTCTCGCGACCACCCAGGTACTTGAGGTGGTACCGGGCCACCACACCACCCTGCGAGTGCCCGACGACGTCCACTTTGGACGCACCGGTCGCGGCCAGCACCCGGTCGACGAACACGGCGAACTGCCGCGCCGTCTCCGCGATCGGCCCGACGGCCTGCACCGGACTGCCGGGCCGGCCACCGACGTTCGGCGCGAACACGCAATAACCCTCGCCACGGAGCACCGGCGCCATCCGTGCCCACTCGTAGTAGGCGTTGGACCCGGTGCCGAGAACCAGCACGACCGGCCGGGGGTGACGCGGTGTGGTCCGGCAGGCCCAATCGTTGGCACCCGCCGGAGACGCCGTCGGATGCCACCACGAGTAGAACTGGGCTATGCGGATATCGGACTGCGGCGGCCCGGCCGGCGGGTCCGAGTCAGCGCTGGCGTAGCCGGGAGACGCGGCCTGACCAGCGAGCACGCCGACGACGAGCACGACGGCGGCCAGGCGCGACCGGACCGGGGTCATTGCGCCTCTCCCGGCCGAGGCACGGGTGTGTCGGCGAGCAGCGCGTTCAGGTGCGCGGCCAGTACTTCCACGTTCGGCGGGTCGATCATGGAGAGGTGGTCCCCCGGCACGGGGACGATGTCCAGCCGGTCCACGGTGTCCGACCACCCGAGGTCGTCGTCGTCCAACGTCCGCAGGTAGCGCGGGTCCAGCACGGTCGTCAGCGTTTCCCGCACGGTCGCCCGGTAGAACACCACCGAGCCGGGGAAGTGCTTGGGCTGGAAGCGCTCCGCCGTCCTGGCGTCCAAATAGGACGTCCGCTGGTGGTGCAGGGCGCCGGCGCTCATCCGCACGCCCGCCTCCGCCACGGCGGCGATGACCGCATCGATCTGACCGTGGTCGTCCAGGCCTGCCAGCTCCTCCCACGGCAGCTGCACCGTGACACCGTGCGTCCGCTGGATGTGCTCGACGTACCGGCCGAACCGGTGCCGGAGGACCTCGGTGGGCGGCACGTCGGGCGACGGCAGCGGCCGGACGGAGTCGATCATCACGACGACGTCCACCCGCTCGCCGGCCGCGTGGAGCTGACAGGCGATCTCGTGCGCCAGGCAACCGCCGAACGACCACCCGCCCAGCCGGTACGGCCCGGTCGGCTGGATCTCCCGGATCAGCTCGACGTACCGCGCCGCCTTGGCGGTCAGATCGGCCACGTCGTCCAGCCGCTCGTAGCCGTAACAGGGCTGGTCGTCGCCCAGGAGTTCGACCAACGGCTGGTAGACGCTCGTCGGCCCGCCCGCCGGGTGGAACAGGTGCAGCGGCGGGCGCCCACCCGACCAGCGCAGCACCCGGACCGGACCGTCGACCCCCTCGAACGCCGACCGCAGCTCGTCGGCCATGCCCTCCACGGTCGGCACCGCCATCAGCCGCCCGGTCGGCGCGTCCGCACCCAACCGCCGCCTGATCGCCGCGAGCAGCACCTCCGCGCGCTCCGCGTCACCACCGACGGCGAAGAAGTCCTCGGTGACGTCGATCCGCGAGCGGCCGAGCACCTCGGCCCACAACCCGGCCAGCCACCGCTCGGTCGGATCACGCGGCGCGACGAATCCGGTCTCCACCGGACCCGGCGAAGCGACGTCGTCGACCACGCCCAACTCCGTCGTGACGTGCCGCGCCACGTCATCGAGGGTTGCTCCCCGCAGTAGCAGCGGCATCGGCAGCTGCACGCCCAGGTCGTGCTCGACGGCGTTGCGGGCACGCATCGCCATCAGCGAGTCCAAGCCCAGGTCGGCCAGCGCGACGGTGGTGCTCAACTGGTCGTCGGCATAGCCCATGACCCGCCCGACCACCGTCCGCAACCTGCGCCGCACCAACACCGCCGCGTCCGGCACGTCCCGCAGCGCGTCCGGCCCCGGCCACTCGTCGTCCACTGTCGACGGTGTGGCCAGCACGGCGGAGAAGAACGGCCGCCTGCCCAACTCGGGGAACAGGTCGACAGCGGCCTGCCGGTCCATCCGGATGACACCCGTGTCCGGCCGGTCGGCGAGCAGGATCGCCTCCAGCGCCTGGATCCCCTCCGCCGGCGAGATCGGCCGCAACAGCGGGTTGTCCGAGTCACGAGCGAGACCGACCTGACCCCACGCCCCGAAGTCGATGGTCGTCGCGACCAGCCCTTGCGACCGCCGCCACGCGGTGAACGCGTCGAGCCAGGCGTTGGCCGCGGCGTAGGGAGTCTGGCCCGGTGACCCGAGCATGGCCGCGGCGGACGAGAAGTTCACCCACCAGTCCAGGTCGAGGCCGTCGGTCGCCTCGTGCAGCCGCCACGCGCCACGAGCCTTCGGCGCGAACGCCGCCCGCACGCTGTCCGCGTCCACCCGCTCGACCGGCACGTCCACCAGGGCACCCGCCGCGTGGACCACACCGCGCAGCCGCCGTTCCCCGGCCACGGCCGCCGCCACCACGCGTTCGGCCACACCCGGCTCGGCGATGTCACCGGTCACCACGACCACCTCGGTGCCGGTGGCCTGGATCTTCGCCAGCTCAGCCGCACTGTCGGCGGTCGCCCCGCGCCGGCCGTTGAGCACGACCCGGGTCGCGCCCAGCCCGGCCAACCACTGCGCCACCACCAGACCGAGCCCACCCAGACCACCGGTGATCAGGTAGGAGCCGGGCAGGACGACCGCTCCGGTCACGGGCGCGGAGATCGCGGTGGGCCGCAGCCGGGCCACGTGCCGGTCACGTCCGCGCCACCCCACCTCGTCGTCGGCCTGGTCGGCACGCAGTTCGGCCAGCAACGCCTCGGCGTCACCCGTCCGAGGCAGGTCGACCAGGGACGCGCGCAACCGGGGGTGTTCGAAGGCGAGCACGCGCACCAACGCCCGCAACGCGGCCTGACCGGGCGATCCCGGCTCACCGGACCCCACTGCCGACGCCTCACGGGTCGCGATCCACAGCCGCGGCGGGTCCTGCCTCGCGGCCAACTCGGCGGCGACCCGTGCCGCCACGACCACCTCCCGTTCGGCCGCCTCGACCATCCCCGGCCCGCCGATCGCGCCAGGCATGAGCACGACTCCTTGCACGGGTTGGTCGACACCGCGCAAGGAGCCGGCGACTCGCACCCGATCGCCTGCCGCGTCCGCTAGTGCGGCGAACCGCGCCACGAACGGGTCGTCGGGTTGGTCGGTGAGCAGAAGCCAGTCGTGGCTACCGGAAGACGACGGCGGCAGCGCCAGGCGTTCCCACTGCATCTCGAAGGCGAGCCCGGACAACGGCACGGGCACCGCCGCCCCGTCCACCACCCGCACCCGGACGTCGGTCGCCTCCACCAGGAGCACGTCGGCGTCGTCGTAGAGCCACACCGAGCCGACCAGTTCGTCGTCCCGGTCGTCCACCACGACAACCGCGGCCTCGCACCGCACACCCTGACGTGGGTCGCCGTGCACCCGGACCGAACCGATGCCCACCGGCAGGTAGGTGCGTCCGGCCCGCACGCCGAGCGGTTCGAACGCGGCGGCGGCCAGGACTTGGAGGCACGAGTCGAACAACGTCACCGGCAGGTGCGCCGAACGTTCCTCCTCCGTCACAGCGATCGCGCCAACCGCGAGACCATCACCGGCGACCACCGACCGGACACCCCGGAACGCCGGCCCGTAGTGCAACCCGCTCTCCGCCACCCGGTCGTACAGGGCCAACTCCGCCAGTCCGTCACACACGACCGGCGCACGCACCGCACCGGGCGAGGCCGGCACGACGGTCGCCGTGGCGTGCCGGGCCCACCGCCCACCGGCGGACTTGGAGTGGATCTCGACCCGCACACCGCCGCGCCGGTCGTCCTCGGCGACAGTGCTGAGGGCGACCTGGTCGTCCAGCGCGAGCAGCCCTTCGAACACGACATCGCTGACGGCCAGATCCCGCGCGGGCACCGCCAACACCTCGACCGCGGCGGCCAGGGCGATCTCGGTGTACGCCGCGCCGGGCAGCACCGGCACGTCGTGCACGCAGTGGTCGGACAACCACGGCAACGCCTTGAGCCCCACGTCGGCGTGCCACACGTGGGTGAGCCCACCCGGAACCTCGGCGTGGGCGCCGAGCAGTGGATGCCCCGTCGTGCCGACAGCCGTCGGAGTCGGCGCGAGCCAGTGCCGCACGTGCTGCCACGGCACCACCGGTACATCGGTGACCGCCGCGTCGGGCAGGGGAGCCGACCCGTCCACCGCGAGCAACGCCCGGTTCGCGTGGAACGTCGTCGTGTCGTCCTGGTCCCGCCGCAACGACCCGCACAGCAGCAGGTCCGCCAGACCCGCATCCCGCGCCGTCTCCTCGACCGAGGCCAACGCGATCGGGTGCGGCGAGACCTCCAGGAACCCGTCGTGACCGTCCCCGACGGCGGCGGCCACGGCCTGGGTGAAGCGGACCGGCCGGCGCATGTGGTGCGCCCAGTACTCGGCGTCGAAGGACGGCGGCTCTTCGGTGACCGTGCTGTAGCACGGGACTCCGCCGTCCTGTCGCCGCACGGACCGCAGCTCCGCCCGCAGTTCGGCGAGCACCTGGTCGACGGCGGCGGTGTGCGCACTGGTGCGCAGCGGCAGCACGGTCGCCAGGCGGCCCTGCGACTCGGCCCGCCGGATCAGGGTCTCGATTTGCGGGCGCGGTCCGGCCACCGTGTTGCGCCGGGGCGCGGCGTGGACCGCGATCGCGAGGTCGGGCAGGTCGTGCGTGAACGCGTCGATCTCGTTGGTGGTCAGTTCGACCGCCGCCATCGCACCCGAGTCCGCCGCGTCGATCCGGCCCATCAGTCGGGCGCGGGTGGCGGCCACCCGCACGCCGTCGGTCAGGCTCAGTGCCCCACCGACCACCACCGCGGCCACCTCGCCGGACGACTGCCCGATGACGGCTGCCGGCCGCACGCCGTAGGACCGCCACAGCGCGGCCAGGCCGACCTGCACACCGAACAACGCGATCTGACCCTGCTCGAAGTCCATCGCGTCGGGCGGGTCGACGAGGAGTCCCCGCAGGGACACGTCGGTGTGCTCGCGCAGCAGGTCGTCCACCTCGTCCACTGCGGCGGCGAACGCGGGCTCGTCGGCCAGCAGCCCGCGCGCCATGCCCGGTCTGCCGGAACCGAAACCGGAGAACACCCACACCAGCTTCCGGTCCGTGGCGCGCCGAACCGGTTGTGGGGGGACCACGCCCGGTGTGCGCTGCCCCATGGCCATGGCGCGCAGCCGGTCGGTGACCTCGGCGCGGTCACGGCCGACGACCGCGGCCCGCACGCGGTCGGCCCCACGTCGGCGGGCCAGGGTCGCCGCCACAGCGCCGAGAGGGGTGTCGTTGTCCCGCAACCAGTCCGCGACCACCTCGGCGTGCCGCCTGACCCGGTCGTCGGACATCCCGGACAGCACCACGGCGTGGACGGCGTCGTCGTCCGGCGTGGCACCTTCGAGCGCGGCGGCCTCCTCCAGCACCACGTGCGCATTGGTGCCGCCGAACCCGAACGACGAGACACCGGCCGTGACCCGACCTGCGTACCGGGGCCAGTCGACGGGTTCGGTGACCACGCGCAGCCCGGTGAAGTCGATGTGCGGGTTGGGTTCGGTGAAGTGCAGGCTGGGCGGGATCTCGCCGTGCCGGATGGCCAGCACGGTCTTGACCAGGCCGACCAGACCGGCGGCCGACTCGGTGTGCCCGATGTTGGACTTGACCGATCCGATCAGCAGCGGGCGGTCCGGGTCGCGGTCACGGCCCAGCACCTCGCCGAGCGCGCCCGCCTCGATCGGGTCGCCGAGCAGCGTGCCCGTGCCGTGCGCCTCGACGTAGTCCACCTGCGCCGGGTCCACGCCCGCGTCGCGGTAGGCCCGCCGGACGAGTTCGGCCTGGGCACGCGGGTTGGGCGCCATCAGACCGTTGGAGCGGCCGTCGGAGTTCACCGCGCTGCCCCGGATCACGGCCAGCACGCGGTCGCCGTCGCGTCGTGCGTCGGACAACCGCTTGAGCACCACGGCGGCGCAGCCCTCGGCGCGGGCGATACCGTCGGCCGAGGCGTCGAACGGCTTGCAGCGGCCGTCCGCCGACAACAGCCCGGCCCGGTGGAAGCCCACCGTGAGCGCGGGCGTCAGCAGCAGGTTCACCCCGGCCACCAACGCGGTGTCGCTCTCACCCGAACGCAGGCTCTGGCACGCCTGGTGAACCGCCACCAGCGACGACGAGCACGCGGTGTCCACCGCCATGCTGGGTCCGCGCAGGTCCAGCAGGTACGACACCCGGTTGGCCGCGATGCTCAGCGCGCCGCCGGTTGCGGTCCACGGGCTCATCCGGGCCGGGTCGACGGCGGACGCCGCGCCGTACTCGCCGGCCGAGATGCCGACGAACACGCCGGTTGCCGTGCCGCGCAACGAGTCCGCCGGGACGGCCGCGTGCTGTAGCGACTCCTGGACCACCTCCAGCACCAGCCGCTGCTGGGGGTCCATGCTCGCCGCCTCGTGCGGCGCGATGCCGAAGAACTCGGCGTCGAAACCCGTGATGTCGTCGAGGAAACCGCCCCACCGGGGCGCGCCGTCGGGCATCGCGTCCCAGCGTTCGAGCGGTGCCGCGCGCACCGCGTCGCGTCCGTCGCGCAGCAGGGACCAGAACTCGTCCGGGCCGTGCACACCGCCGGGGAGTCGGCAGCCCAGACCGATGACGGCGATCGCCTCGTCGGTGGCCGTGCGACCGGGCTCGGGTTCACCCCGTGCACCGCCCTCGGTCCGGTCGGACAGGTGGCGCGCGAGTTGGGCGACGGTCGGGTGTTGCCACAGCGCGCTGACCGGCAGGTCGAGGCCGGTGACCTCGCCGAGCGCGCCGGCCAGCACCACGGCGTCGCGGGACGACAGCCCCAGTTCGACGAGCGGGCGGTCGACGTCGAGGTCCTCGGGCGGGAGGCCGACGGTCTCGGCGATGTTGGCTGCCAACCAGTCTCTGAGGCCGGCTTCGGTCGACGGGGTGTGACCGCTCATGGGCACCTTCGGGGCGGTGAGCAGGGACGGGTGGAACGCGCGGGCAACGCGGGCGGCGGACACGGCCCGGCGGCTGGTGCGGCGTCCCACGAACCTGGTTCGCAGAACGGCGAATGTAACACTTGGAGCTTCTGTAATGAACGGAAACCTGATGATTGCGGCCCGCGCTCCTGTACGGCAATAGGCCGTTTGGGTGTGTAATCCCCTGTATCGGTCACTCAAAGCGCTCGTTGACACACTCTGAGGCGTAAATGTAGCGTCCTCGCGTTGTTACACATGAACGGTTTGTTCCGTTATGCGACGTGACGTGGCTTAGCTGCACGTCGCGTTCCGCCGCTCGCACTCCGCTTCTCACCTCATCGAGGAGGTTCGGATGACTGTCGCGATGTCACCCGGCCGGGTACCGGCGTCCGAAGTCGGCCGGGGCACGGTCACGGAGGCGGTCCTGCGCTGGGCGCGGGAGAAGCCCGACCGGCCGGCCTTCACCTTCGTGGACTACTCGGAGGACAACCGCGGTCGCGCCACCACGCTCACCTGGTCCGAAGTGGACAGTCGGGCCCGCGCCATCGCATCCGGCCTGCGCGCCCGCGCCGAACCCGGTGACCGCGCCGTTCTGCTGCTGCCGCAAGGACTCCACTACGTGACGGCGTTCTTCGGGTGCCTCTACGCCGGGGTGCTCGCGGTGCCGCTCTTCCCGGTCGACGGCGCCGGGCACCGCGATCGGATCGTCGGCGTGCTGGGCGACTGCGCGCCGAAGGCCCTGCTCACCACAACGGCACTGCTCGCGGCGACCCGGGAGGAGCTGGCCGGGCCGTTCGACGTCCTGGCGGTCGAGGACCTGGAGGCGCTGCCACCGACCGGAACCATCGCCGCGACGCAGGCCGACCAGCCCGCGTACCTCCAGTACACGTCGGGCTCCACCCGGCAACCCGCCGGTGTCGTCGTGACGCACCGGAACCTGATGGTCAACGCCCGGCAGGCCTTGCGCGCCTACGGCGTGGTGGACGAGGTGAGCCCGGTCAGCTGGCTGCCGCTGTTCCACGACATGGGTCTGGTGCTGGGCATGGGCTCGCCACTGGTGTTCGGGTCGGAAACCGTGTTCATGGACCCGCTCGCGTTCCTGTACAGCCCGATCCGCTGGCTCGAAGCGATGAGTGGCCGGCAGTCGGTGCTCAGCGCGGCGCCGAACTTCGCCTACGACCTGTGCGTGCGCCGCGTGCCCGAGGCCAAGCGGTCCACGCTGGACCTGACCGGCGTGCTCACGCTGGCCAACGGCAGTGAGCCGGTGCGCGCCGGCACCGTGGCCCGGTTCCAGGAGGCCTTCGCGCCGCACGGCCTGGGTGCGGACGTCCAGCGCCCGTCCTACGGCCTGGCAGAGGCCACCGTCTACGTCACCGCCGCCCGGCAGGCGCCGGTGACCACGGCCTTCGACCGGGCCGCGCTCGCCGCGGGCCGCGCCGTCGCCCCTGTCGACGGGCAGCCGAGCACCACACTGGTCGGCCACGGGGCACCCGTCGACCAGCACGTCCTGATCGTGGACTCGGCCACCGACGAGCCGCTGCCAGACGGACGGGTCGGCGAGATCCGGGTGTCCGGCCCCAACGTCTCACCCGGCTACTGGTCCGGCGGCGAACGGGACGTCGGCGTGTTCGGCACGACCGTCACCGACCCGCCGGCCGGGCTGCCGCGCGACGGCTGGCTGCGCACCGGCGACCTGGGCGTGCGGCACGAGGGGCAGTTCTACGTGGTCAGCCGGATCAAGGACACGATCATCATCGACGGCCGCAACCACTACCCGCAGGACATCGAGGCCACCGTGGAGTCGGTCGACTCCGCCCTGCGGGACGGCCACGTCGCTGCCTTCGCCGTCGACCGCGGCGACCAGGAGGTGCTGGTCGTCGTCGCGGAACGCAGCCCGCGCACCCCACGAGAGGACATCGACCTCGCACGGCTCGCCGCTCTGGTGCGGGCCGAGGTGTCCACGCACCACGACCTGCGCGTGCACGACGTCGTGCTGGCCGAACCGGGCACGGTGCCGCGCACGTCGAGCGGCAAGCTGTCCCGCTCCCTGTGCCGTGAGAGGTACCTCGAAGGCAGCTTCGCCGTGACCGCGTGACCGCGTGACCCGGCCTCGACCCCGTCAGGAGCCCGCAATGTCCCTCAGATCACCCCTCGCCGTGGCCGCCGCGTTGGTGGTGTCGGTCATCGTGCCCGCACCGCCCGCCGTCGCGGTCGTGGCCGACGACGGCGCGACCGTGGTGAAGCAGACCCGCCTGGACGACCGAACCTACGACCTCACCGTCAACTCGCCCGCCATCGGCGGCAACGTCCCCGTGCGGCTGCTGACGCCGCCCGGCTGGTCGCCGACCGCGACCCGCACCTGGCCGGTGCTGTTCCTGCTCCAGGGGTGCGGCGACGACTACACCTCGTGGACCAGGGAAACCGATGTCGAGCAGCTGAGCGCGTCCAGCGACGTGCTGATCGTCATGCCCGACGGCGGCCGGGCAGGCTGGTACTCGGACTGGTGGAACGGCGGTCGCGGCGGCACGCCCGCGTGGGAGACGTTCCACATGACCGAACTGGTCCAGCTGCTCGAACGCGGCTACCGCGCCGGCAGCAGCAGGGCGATCGCCGGTCTGTCCGCCGGCGGCACGGGCGCGTTCAAGTACGCGGCCAAGCGACCGGGGTACTTCAAGGCGGCGGCGTCGTACAGCGGCGTGCTGTCCACCCAGTTCGTCGGTGTGCCGGCGTACGTGACGGCGACCGTGCTGCGCGAAGGCCTGTCCGCGAGCGCGCTGTGGGGCGACGACCGCTTCCAGGAGCAGGTCTGGCGGGCGAACAACCCGAAGGAACTCGCCGCCGGGCTGCGCGGGACGTCGTTGTACATGTCCTACGGCAACGGGTTCACCGGCCCGCTCGACCCAGGTTTCGACTACGACGCCAATGAGCGGATCGTCGGCGCCACCTCGCCCGACTTCGTGCTCAGGATGCGCCTGCTGAACATCCCGATCACCGTCAACGCGTACGGCGACGGCACCCACACCTGGCCGTACTGGCAGCGCGAACTGCGCCGCTCCTGGCCGCAGTTGATGACCGCGCTCGGCCTGCCCGGCTGACGTGGACCCCGGCGTGGATCCCGGTGGTGTGGACGCCGGTGGTGTGGCCGGGGGAGCGGACCCGGTGGCGCGGCGACCGTTGCCGACGGTGCTCGTCGCCGGGTTCGCCGGGTTCGTCACCGCGCTGGACAACAGCATCCTGATGGTGGCGTTGCCGACGATCGGCGCGGACCTGCGGCTGTCCACGACGGGCCTGCAGTGGGTCGTGGTGAGCTACATGCTCGTCTTCGCCGGTCTGCTGATCACGGCGGGCGCGCTGGGCGACCGGTTCGGCCCACGGCGGGTGCTGCTGATCGGCCTGGCCGCGTTCGCCGTCACCTCACTGGGGTGTGGCACCGCCGGGTCGGGTGTGGCGTTGGCGCTGTGGCGGGCGGGGCAGGGCGCCGCGGCGGCGCTGCTCGTGCCGACCGGACTCGCGTTGCTGCGCACCGACCTGCACCCGCGACACCGTCCACTCGGCATCGCGGTGTGGACGGCGGCGCTGGCTGCCGCGCTGGCGATCGGTCCGGCGTTGGGCGGTGCGTTGTCCCAGTTCGCGCACTGGCGGTGGATCTTCCTGGGCGCGGTGCCGTGCTGCCTGGTCACGCTCGTGCTGGCGGCCGTGACGCTGCGGCCGGGCGGACCGGGCACACCGGGTGGACCGGGCGCGAGGACGCGGCTGACCGTGCTCGGGACCACGGCCCTGTCGGTGGCGATGTTCGCCTTCATGGCCCTCCTGCTCGACACCGGCCCGCCCGTGCTCGTCGTGGTGGCGGTGGCGGCGTCGCTGGTGTTCGTCGTCCACGAGAGGCGGACCGCGCACCCGCTGCTGCCGCGTGCCGTGATCGGGCGGCGGGTGTTCGTGGTCGGCGCACTGGCCCAGGCGTTGTGGAGCATCGCGATCACCGGGCTGCTGTTCGTCAGCCCGCCGTACCTGGAACGGGTCCTCGGGCTCACGCCGGCGGGCAGCGGCCTGTTCTTCGTGCCGATCGCGCTGGCGGTGGTGGTGGGCACGCCGGTCGTGGCCCCGCTGGTGCGGCGGATCGGCTCGTGGCACGTCGCGGGCCTCGGACTGGCACTGGTCGCGGTGGCGCTGTTCGCCATCGTCGGACTCGCGGACCGCGCGCACGCCGGGGGACTGCTCGCCTGCCTGGCGTTGGCCGGGTTCGGCTCGGCGCTCACCACCCCGTTGACCACGGCGGTGCTGGACTCGGTGGAGGACCGGTTCGCCGGGGTGGCCTCCGGAGCCGTCACCGCCGCCCGCGAGCTGGCGGGCGCGCTGGGCGTCGCCGCCGTCGGCAGCACGTACGCCGTCACCGCCGCTGCCTCCGACGGAGAACCGAAGTCAATCGCCGACGGTTACGCGGCCGGTGTGCTGGTAGCCGCGCTCGCGGTGGCCGTGGCGTTCCTGCTCGCGCTGTCCGCCGGCGCGGGCAAGATCACCCGACGGCCCTCGCGCCGGGCTGTGCGACCATGACATCCATGTCTCCTGTGGGCGGGTCGGACGCCCGCGGTCCGACGAAGCTGCAGCAGGACCTCGCCGCGCTGAAGAAGCGCACCCGACCCACGCCCGTGGACGCCCTCCGCCAGGCCAAGCGCAACTTCCTGCGCCAACAGCGCATCGACATGAGCGTGCTGGCCGAGCAGCTGGAGATCAGCCGCGTCACCCTCTACCGGTGGGTCGGCTCGCGCGACCAGCTGCTGGTCGAGGTGACGTGGTCGCTGACGGAGTTCGTGATCGGCGAGCTGAACCGGGAGGTCCGGGAGACGGGCTCGGAACGGGTGGTCCGGATCGCCACGGGGTTCCTCGAGCAGGTCCTCGACAACCCCGGCATGAAGCACTGGATCGCCACCGAGGGTGAACTGGCGATGCGCCTGCTGACCAGGCACGACACCGGCTTCCAGCCCCGCCTGATCGAGGCGTTCCGGCAGATCCTCCAGGAGGAGACCGATGCCGGCCGGATGGCCCTGCCCGCCGACCTGCACGAGGTCGCGTACGTCATCGTCCGGATCATCGAGTCGTACACGTACCTCAACATCATCGCCGGCCAGGAACCGAACATCGAGAAAGCCGAGGGCGTCCTGCGCCTGCTCCTGCGCTGACGCCGACCGCCTCGGCCGACTGCCTCAGCCGGGCGCCTTCGCCAGGTAGACGGTGCTGGTGGCGTCGCGTTGTTGCAGTGCGTTGTGGAAGCGGACGACCTCGGCACGGGCCTGGGCGAAGTGGTCGGCGAGCGCCGCGGTGTACTCGTCGTCCGGCGGTTCGTTGGACCAGAGGGCGAAGACGCCGCCGGTGTGGAGGCGGTCGGCCAGCCGTCGGAGGCCTTCGGCCTGGTAGAAGTCGGCGTTGTCCGGGTGCAGCAGGTGGCGCGGCGAGTGGTCGATGTCGACGATGATCGCGTGGAACCGGCGGCCGGGTTCGTCCGGGTCGAGCCCTTCGGCGGAGCGCGAGAGTGCGAAGAAGTCGCCGTGGAGCAGTCGGCAGCGCGGGTCGGCGGCCAACGCCTGACCGCCCGGCAGCAGCCCCTGGCGGTGCCATTCGATGACCTCGCCGAGCGCGTCGATGACGAGCATCGACCGCACGTTCGGGTTCTCCAGCACGGTCCGCGCGGTGTAGCCGAGGCCCAGGCCGCCCACGACCACGTCCAGCGGCGCCGGCATGTCCGCCAGGGCCAGGTGCGCCATCTCCACCTCGGAGACGGTGAACAGGCTCGACATCAGGAACTCGTCGTTGAGCTTGATCTCGTGCACCTCCCGGTCGAAGACCGGGTCCCAGCGGCGGCGCAGGACGAGTTCACCCAGAGGCGTCTGACGCCAGTCGAGTTCCTGGAAACGCGCGCTCATCGGGTTACCTCCGGGTCGGTCCTCGGCTGTCGTGGTCGGCTACCACAGTGGACCGCGGGCACGCGGCGAGCGCAGGACGAGCGCACATGATCGCAGCAGGACGGCCGCGACGGGGGCGCACCCCGTCGCGGCCGTCCCACACCGGTCGGCTAGCGGCCGGCGTCGCCGCGCACGTGCCCCTCGGTCTCGGTCTTCGGGTCCTCCTGGACGAGCGCGGCGCCTTCGACGTCGAGGGCGGGCAGCCACCGCAGCCACTTGGGCAGCCACCAGGCCCGTTCGCCGAGCAGGGCCAACGCCGCCGGCACCAGGACCATGCGGACCACGAACGCGTCCGCGAGGATGCCGATGGCCAGGGCGAAGGCGATGGACTTCATCGCGAGCTGGCCCGCCGGGACGAACCCGGCGAAGACCGAGAACATGATCAGTGCCGCGGCGACGACGACCGGGGCGGCCTGGCGGAAGCCGGTCAGGATGGCGTCACGGGGCGCGGCGCCCCGGTGGTGGGCCTCGTGCATGCGGGAGACCAGGAAGATCTGGTAGTCCATGGCGAGGCCGAACAGGATGCCGATCACCAGGATCGAGGTGAGGCTGATCAGCGGTCCGGTGGTGTCGAGGTTGATCGCGTCGGCCAGCCAGCCCCACTGGAACACCGCGACGGTCGCGCCGAGCGAGGCCCCCACGGTCAGCAGGAAGCCGAGCACGCCGACCAGCGGCACCAGCAGCGACCGGAACACCAGCACGAGCAGGATCAGCGCCAGACCCACGACCAGCACGAGGTAGATCGGCAGCGCCTCGTCGAGGGCCACGGCCACGTCGACGCTGACCGCCGTGGCGCCGGTGACGGACGCGGTGACGCCGTCGAGACCGGCCAGGTAGTCGCGCATGTCGGTGACGAGCCGCTCGGTGGCCTCACTGGTGGGACCGGACTCGGGGATGACGGTGAGCAGGGCCGCGGTGCCGTCGGCGTCGGGGATGGCGCGGGCCACGAAGGCGACGTCGCCGAGCGCGCCGATCGGCCCCGAGGCCTCGGTGGCGGTCCGGACGGCGTTGTCGCCCTCGAACAGGACGATCAGCGGCCCGTTGAAGCCGGGGCCGAAGCCGTCGGTGAGCAGCTGCTCGGCCCGTTCCTGGGTGCTGTCCGCCTCGGGTGACTGGACCAGGGTGGTCTGCATGGACGCGAACGGCACCGCGACGACACCCAGGGCGATGATCGACAGCAGCAGCGCCGCCACCCGGCGCCGGGTGATCGTGCCGATCCAGCCCGCGTAGAAGCCCCGCTCCGGCGTGCCGGTCGCCTCGGTCGTCTCGGCCGGGTCCGCCGGGGCGGTGCGCTGCTTGCGCGGAAGGGCGCGGCGGCCGAGGAAACCGAGCACGGCGGGCACCAGCGTGACGGCGACGAGGACGGCCACCACGATGGTCACGGCCGCGGCGACACCCATCTGCGTCAGGAACGGGATGCCGACCACGATCAGCCCCACCAGGGCGATGACCACGGTGATGCCCGCGGTCACCACCGCCGACCCGGCGGTGCCCACGGCGATGCCGATGGCGGCCGGAACGTCCGCGCCGCGCCGCAGTTCCTGCCGGTAGCGGTTGATGATGAACAGGGCGTAGTCGATGCCGACGGCCAGGCCCAACATGCCGGCCAGCGCCGTGGTGGTGGACTGCAGTTCCATGAACCCGGTGGCGATGGTGATGCCCAGGACGCCGATGCCCACGCCGACGGCAGCGGTCAGCAGGTTCATCCCGGCCGTGACCAGCGACCCGTAGGTCAGCGCGAGGATCAACAGGGCGATGACGACGCCGAGCGCCTCGGTCACGCCGCCGATGTGCGGTGGCGTCTGGGTGGCCTCGCCCGTCACCTCGGCGGTCAACCCGCCCGCTCGGACGTTGTCGACGGCGCTGAGCAGCGCGGTCTGCTGCTCGGCGGTCACCTCACCCACGGCGGCGTTGTAGGTCACCGTGCTGTAGGCGGTGTTCTGCCCGGCGTTGACCGTCGGTGCGGCCGGGTCCAGCGGGTTGCTCGCCGAGGACACACCGGGCAGGGCGCCGAGTTCGGCCACCATCTTCCCGACGGCCTGGGCGTTCTCCGGCGTGGTCAGCGTCTGCCCCTCGGGGGCCCGCACCACCACGCGTGCGGTCGCACCACTACCGCCGAACTCCGACTGGATCTTCTCCAGCGCGGTGGAGGACTCCTGACCGGGGATCGAGAAGCTGTTCGACGTGGTGCCGGACAGCGTCACGGCACCCACACCCGAGCCGACCAGGACGACCAGCCACAGCAGGACAACCGCCAACCGGCGCCGATAGGCGGCCAAGCCGAGTCTCTGCAACAGAAGTGCCATCGGGGATCAGGCCTCCACCTGGTGGGAACTTGACGAAGAGGCGTCGGGCCGGGAATGGCCGAGCGCGTCGAAACAGGTCGCGATGATGTGCGGCCGCCACGTGGTCTTCTCGCCCTTGCGGTTGGCGGCCAGGCTCAGCACGGCCATCGCGCTCAGCGCGCCGACGACGCGCACGAACCGTTCCGGGTCGGAGCCGTCCAGGTCGATGGCGAACATCTCCGCGACGAAAACGGTCTGTTCATCGAACTGTTCATTGAACGTGGTGGCGGCATCGGGCGTGGTGAACGAGCTGAACGCCAGCGCCACCCACCCCGGCCGGTCCAGCGCGAGGTCGGTCACCAGTTCCAGCGCACGCCGATCCCGTTCCCGACCGGGCGGCAGGTGTTCCAACTGCTCCAGCACCGACCTGCCCCGGTCACGACCCGCCACCCGAGCTGCCTCGTAGAGGGCTTCCTTGCTCGGGTAGTGGTGCAGCAGACCGGCCTTGGACAGGCCGACGGCGTCGGCCAGGGACTTCAGCGACGTCTGGTCGAACCCGTGCTGGGCGAAGAGCGCGGCCGCCCGGTCGAGGATCTCGTCGTCGACCTGCTGCCGGAACCGTCGTGCCATGCCGCCGACCGTACGTCCTTACCGACCGATCCGGTAGGTAAACCGACCGAATCGGTCTGTGGTGCCGCTCGCACGTCGGAACGCAGGGAGTAGGACGCGATTTGGTGCCGCGAACCCGCGAACCCGTGAAACCCGGTGAACCGCGGTGAAACCGGGATGAACCTCTCGGCACGCACCCTTGGCGTCGTCGTGGCCACCAGCGCCACAGCGATGAGAGGAGGGACGTGACCACCAGCCAGTCCCAGTCGGCCGGCCGGTCCCGGTCGGCAATCGTGGCATCCGGGCTGCGCAAGTCGTTCGGCGACCACGGGGTGCTCGACGGCATCGACCTGGACGTCGCGGAGGGAACGGTCTTCGCGCTGCTCGGCCCCAACGGCGCGGGCAAGACCACCGCGGTGCGGATCCTGTCCACGTTGATCAGCGCGGACGGCGGTGAGGTGCGGGTCGCGGGCTGCGACCTCGCCACCGACCCGGACGGGATCCGTGCCGCGATCGGCGTCACCGGCCAGTTCTCGGCGGTCGACAACCTGCTCACCGGCGAGGAGAACCTGGTCCTCATGGCCGACCTGCACCACCTGGGTCGAGCCGAGGGCCGGCGGCGGGCGGCCGAACTGCTGACGCGATTCGACCTCGACGAGGCGGCCGGGAAGACGGCCGCCACGTACTCCGGCGGCATGCGGCGCCGGCTCGACCTCGCGATGACCCTGGTCGGAGACCCGCGCGTCATCTTCCTCGACGAGCCGACCACCGGCCTCGACCCGCGCAGCCGGCGCACGGTGTGGCAGATCATCCGCCGACTCGTGGCCGACGGCGTCACGATCTTCCTGACCACGCAGTACCTGGACGAGGCAGACGAACTCGCCGACCGGATCGCCGTCCTCGACCACGGCAGGCTCGTCGCTGTGGGGACGGCGGAAGAGCTCAAACGCCGCGTCCCCGGCGGGCACGTCCGACTGCAGTTCGCCGACACCACCGGGCTGGACGCCGCCGCCCGCACCCTCGACGGGGCCTCGCGGGACGACGACGCGCTCGCGTTGCAGGTCCCCGGCGACGGCAGCGTCCGGTCACTGAGGGCGCTGCTCGACCGGCTCGACGAAGCCTCGATCGAGGTCGACGGACTGTCGGTGCACACGCCCGATCTCGATGACGTCTTCTTCGCCCTCACCGGCCGCCCCACCAAAGAAATCACCGAGGAAGAAGCGGTCCGATGAGCACCCTGACGCACGCCGTGACCGATTCGGCGACGATGCTGCGGCGCAACGTCCGGCACACGCTGCGCTATCCCGCGACGATGATCACCTCGTTGGGTGTGCCGGTCCTCCTGCTGTTGCTGTTCGTCGGCGTCTTCGGCGGCGCGTTGAACGCCGGCTTCGGGGACAGGTCACCCGGCGCCTACATCGACTACGTCGTGCCCGGCATCCTCCTGATGACCGTGGGGTACGGATCCGCGATGACGGCGATGGCCGTGAACAGGGACATGACCGAAGGGATCATCGCCCGGTTCCGCACGATGGCGATCTCCCGTGCGTCCGTGCTGACCGGACACGTCGTGGGTGCCACGGCCCGGACGCTGGTCAGCATCGTCCTGGTCATCGGGGTGGCGCTGCTGATGGGTTTCCGCCCGGCCGCCGATCCGGTCGGATGGCTCGCGGCGTTCGGCGTCGTCACGCTGCTCGTGCTCGCGCTGACCTGGCTCGCGGTGGCGGTCGGCCTGGCGGCCAAGACCGCCGAGGGCACGACCGGGTTCACCCTCCTCGTCCAGGTCCTGCCGTTCGTCAGCAGCGCGTTCGTCCCGCCGGACTCGATGTCGGGAGCGGTGCGCTGGTTCGCCGAGCACGAGCCGTTCACCCCGATCATCGACACGTTGCGGGGCCTGATGATGGGCACTCCGGTCGGCAACAGCGGCATCATCGCCGTCGCCTGGTGCGTGGGCCTCGCGTCGGCCGGCTACCTCTGGGCGCGAGCGCTGTTCAGGAGGGACCCGGTCCGGTGAGCTGATCACGCGTCCGCAGAGCCGTCAACGCGGCGGGTCGCAGCTCGTCGCGACCGAGGTCGGCGTACGACGACACCGCGTCGTCGTACGCCGACCTGTCGGCTTGCTCGGCGGTGTTCCCGGCTCGCGCGGCGGACATGGTCGGCTGGAATCCCCGCAGGTAACCGAAGCGCTCCGCCAGGGCGATCATCCGCACGCCCGACCTCGTGGCACGCGCGTCACCGGTGCGTTCACCCCGTTCCAGGTCCACCATCGCCACGGCCAGCAGGAGCGCGCCGCAGACCGGGAGGTCCACGAAGGATTCCGGTGAGCGCGCGAGGGAATCCGTGATCATCCGCGACAGCGCGTGCGGCAGCTCGCCGGCGATCTCCTCGACGAGGTGGAGCCGGCCGTGGTGCGCGTGGGCGATCACGGTCACGGCCCGGACCTCCAAGGCCCACAACGCCGGGCTGGGCAGACCGCCGCCGGAGACCGGGCTCCCGGTGTCCCTCAGCCGGTCGGCGGCCCGGCGCCACAAGCGCAGGCCCGCGTCGACGTCACCGCGAGCGAGCAGGATCTCCGCACGCACGCCGACGTCGAACATCAACGCGCCGGCCGCTTCGTCCCAGCCACCCCGCACGGCCTGCTCCAGCCAGTGCTCCGCCTCGTCGACGGCGCCGCACCCCAGGTTGGCCAGCACCAGTGCCCACCGCAACCGGGTCGCGCTGGCCCACGCCCCGAGTTCCTCCACCACCGACAGAGCCACGCCCAGGTGACGTCGTGCCTCGTCGGCCCGGTCGATCTGGAGGCACAGCTCGCCGATCCGGGAGTGGGCGAAGGCCCGCATCGACGGGATTCCCCGGTTCTCGAACGCCGCGAGCATCCGCCTGGCCGCCTTCAGCGCGCTGTCCAGGTCGTTGTCGCTCTCGAAGAAGTAGCCGGCCGCGGCGTTGGCCATGCCGGCCGTCAGCGGGTCGTCGCTGTCGCACAGCGCGTGCAGTGCCGAGAGGTCCGATCCGCCGGCCACCGCGCGCAGCACGATCCCGGTCGCCCTGATCAGGGTGTCCGGCGGGGCGGGCGGAAGCCGACGCAGCGCGACCAGGGCACGCACCGGGTGCGGCTCCTGCACGAGGAAGCCGCTCACCGCGCACAGCACCGCGGCCGTTCTGGTGGCCTCGACGAGAGCGGGCTCGGGCCGGAACCGCGACAGGACCGAAGCGGGCTCCCCGGCCAGCGTCGCCATGCGGGTGAGGTTCGACTCGGTGATCCACAGACCGCCCAGCACGGCGGACGTCGCCGCGACGATCGGGCCGTCGCCCCGGTCGAGTCCGTGGCGCAGTGCCTGCACGAAGTTGTCCTGTTCGGCCCTGATCCGCTCCACGGCGGAGACGAGTTCCGTGCCGAAGACCGACTCGTGGTGTGCCACCCCGAAGTCCCGTGCCCACGCGAGGAAACGGCCGCTCACCCGGTCGCTCTCACCGGCTTCCTCGCGACGTGCCGTGCTGAACTCACGCACGGTCTCCAACATCCGGAAGCGTGTGCCCGACGCCGTGTCGGTGACCTTGAGCAACGACTGGTCGACCAGCTGCTCCACGACCGGCAGGACGTCGTCGTGGCCGAGCAGGTGACGCGCGGCGTCGGCGGTGAATCCGCCGGGGAAGATCGACAGCGCCCGCATCGCGGCCTGCCCGGCGGGTTCGAGGAGGTTCCAGCTCCAGTCGATGACGGCGTGGAGCGTGCGGTGTCGCGGCGGTGCGTCCCGCGCGGCGCCGCGCAGCAAGGCGAACCGGTCGTCCAGGTGACGGGAGATCTCGGCGACGGACATGACCCGGACGCGCGCCGCCGCCAGTTCCACGGCGAGCGGCAGCCCGTCCAGGTGGCCGCACAACTCCGACACCGCGTCGGCGGGCAGGTCCACATCAGGGCGGGCCGCCCGCGCACGCCGGGTGAACAACTCGACCGCCGTCGGCAGGCTCAACTCCGGCAGCAGGTACACCGATTCCGACGTGAGGCCGAGCGGGGCGCGACTGGTGGTGAGCACGCGCAGGTCCTCGCTCGTCGACACCACGGCCCGCACCAGCTCGGCAACGCCGTCGACGACGTGCTCGCAGTTGTCCAGCACCAACAACGCGGGACCAGGACCGAGGGCGTTGACGATGCCGGTGAGGACGTCGGTCGGGATGGCGAGACGGCCGACCGGACCGCGCCCGGCCTCCCCGACGCCGAGTGCCGACGCGACCTCGCCGACCACGTCGTCATCACTCCCGACCCCGGCCAACGCGACCAGGTGCACGACACGTTGCTCCGCCCGGCGGCTCACGGCGTGCGCGAGACGGGTCTTGCCCAGGCCACCGGCGCCCACGATCGACGTGACCCGCGACGTGCGCAGCAGGTTCGCCACCGCCGCGATGTCGTCGTCGCGGCCGAGCAGCGGGTTGGGCTCGTGCGGCACACCGTGCCGGACCACCGGCACATCGCCTTGCAACAGCTGTCGATGCACGCCCTGGAGCGCGGAACCGGGATCGCTGCCCAGCTCGTCGCGCAACGCACGCCGGTATGCGTCGTACCTGGCCAGAGCTGCCGGCGTGCCCACCGTCGCCGCCTCGCAGCGCAGCAGCTCCACCAGGACCTCCTCGTCCCGTGGACGCTCCTGGACGAGTTCGGTGAGCGGCTCGACCGCCTCGGCACGGCGACCGAGCCGCGACAGGGCCAACGCGCGGGCACGCACCAGCGATCGATACGTCGACGCCCGTGCCGCACGCAACGCGGACAACGGGTCGGTGAGGCCGTCGTCTTCGCTCGCCGCACCCTCCCACAGCGCGAGACCGGCCTCGGCGTGCGCGAGCGCCGCCGCGTGGTCGCCGGTGCGGGAATGCCGCGCACTGGCCGACGCGCTGAGCAGCACGGCCGACGTGTCGACCTCGTCCTCGCGCAGGGCGAGGCGGTAACCCGTGGGCGTGCCGGCGATGACGTCGGAACCCAACTGCGCTCGGGCGTGGGAGACGAGGACCTGCAGTGCCTTGGCCGGGTGCTCGGGCCGTGCGTCCGGCCAGAGCGCTTCCACCAACCGAGCGGTGCCGCAGCCCACGCGCAGGTCATCGGCCAGGAGCGCGAGGAGGTTGCGCAGCTGGGGCCGGGTGATCTCCTGGTCGCGATAGGACACGCCCGACAGCAGAACCAGCACAACGGTCACCGGAGCAGGTTAGTCAGCCACCCCACGGGCCCTGTCGTGGTCGTGGCCCACGATCACGGTCCCGCCGTTGTCGCCGGTCCTCGACCAACTACGGCGAAAGGCCGAGCCCGCGCCTGCCGATGTCGTTGAGCTCGTGCGGCTGGAAGCGGTTCGGCCAGGTGCGTTCGTAGTGTTCCTCGGGGAAGTCGCTCGGGCTGGAACCGGTGCGGAAGGCTTCCCGGACGCTCGCGGCGTACCGCTCGTTGCGGGGGCACCAGGGCGCCGCCGGGATGTACATGACGTTGCCCCAGCCCTGTTGGTCCGCCACCGACGCCACGCTGTGGATCATGTCGCAGTGCCACCAGACGGAGTCCCCGGCTCGCACGTCCGGGATGCCGCTGAGCGCGTCGAGGAGCGGCGAGTGCCACTTGTGGTCGGCGGGGAAGACCTGGTTCACGGTCACGCCGCACATGTCGTCGTCGGGCACGTCGGCCAGCAGCGGGCGCAGCATCAGGTAGGCCATCGCGGCGGGGATCGGCACGGTGTGGAGAACGCCTTGGTCGTGCCGCATGTCCGACAGCGCGGTCCAGCCCTGGAACGTGCGGAAGGCCGAGCACATCGTGGTGCCGGGGTACTGCGGTCCGTCGGTGCGGTAGGCCGCGTCCCACGGGTCGTACCGCTCGACGCTGCCGTCGAACAGGTGGCGGAACGCCCGCTGGTACGCCTCGGTCATCCACAGGTCGAGCGTGCCGGGGTCCAGGTGGGTGCCGAGACCGGCGGAGTCGGCGCCCGGCGGCCGACGGCGGATCCGGTCCGGGTACAGCGAGTCCCGGCTCGGGTCGAACCACCGCACACCCTCGGACTCGTGCTTCCACATGCTGTTGAGGAACGTCTGCACCCGGGCCATCCGGTCGCTCTGCCGAGCCTGCATCTGGGCCGGTGACCAGTAGATGGGGTAGATCTCGGGCTTGGAGCCGACACTGCCGAAGAAATCGTCGCCGGGACCTCGGTAGGTGTCGAAGAAGTTGTTGCTCTCGACGTACTCGACGATGTCGCGGTCCCAACCCAGCGCCTGTTCCCGCTCGAAGTGCCCGCGCACGACGAGGCAGCCGCGCCGGCGCAGCAGCGCCCGCGCCTCGTCCGACACCGTGCCGGCCGCGATGTCCGAGTAGTCGATGACGGGCCAGATCCCCTCACCGCGCGCCCGTGCGGCGGTGATCTCGTCGACCTCGGCCTCGATCAGCCTCTCCACGACGGCGAAGACCTCCTCCACGGTGCGGCCCGAGGCGGCGATCCGGGCCCGCAGCGCGGCCTTGATCTGCCTGATCGCGTCCGGGAGGTCCGCCGGTGCGCGCTCCCAGTGCGGCAGTCCGGACAACGGCGCGGTGTCGAGCGCGGGTTGCGGTGACACGATGGCGCTCCTTCTAGTTAGCTGTCCTTACTTGAAGGCTTGGGGCGACTGTAGGGTGTCGCCGCCTTTCTGGGCAAGACTCCTGACTAGAATTGGCCGGTGGACCCCGCCAAGCCCTCGTTGGAGCTGCTGCGCTCGCTGACGGACGAGCACGTCCTGCGTGCGCTCATGCAGCACCGACGGCTGACCCGGGCTGAACTGGCCACCGAGACCGGCATCTCGAAGCCGACGGTGGGGGAGAGCGTGCGCCGGCTGACCGAGGCCGGTCTGGTGGTGGACACCGGCGAACGGACGCCGGGTGGTCGCGGCCGTGGCCGGGTCGGCTCGTACTACGCCTTGGCCGACGTGGGTGTCGCCCTGGCCGTCGCCATCGCGCCGGAAGGCATCGTCGCCGAGTGCGTCGACGCCCACGGTGACACGGTGTCGCGGGCGGAGGTGAAGATCGGCGAGCCGGCCCGGCCCGAGGAGGTCGCCGCCGCGCTCCGGACCGCCGTTACCACGGCCCGGCGTGGCACCGCCCGTCTCGCGGTCGTGAGCGCCGCCGACCCGGTGGACCGCGTCACCGGCCGGATGGTCCAGCTGCCCGACGCGCCGTTCCTGCTCGGCGAGCTCGACACCGTCGAGGTCCTGGCGCCCCACGTCGACGGACCGGTCACCGTGGACAACGACGTGAACTGGGCGGCGCGGGCCGAACGGGACGTCCACAAAGGACAGTGGGACGATTTCGCCTACGTCTTCCTCGGCGCGGGCATGGGCTGCGCGATCGTCAGCGACGGCGAGATCAGGCGCGGGCACGGCGGTCTCACCGGTGAGATCGCGCACCTCGTCACGGTGGGACCACGGGGTAAGGCGATCCGCCTCATCGAGGTGTTCGACGAACTCGGCCTGCGGCTGCCCGGGTCCACGGCGATCGACGTCGACCGCCTGCTGGCCGCCGTCACCGGGCCGAGGGCCGCGGCCACCCGGGACGCGCTGGGCAAGGCCGTCAGCGGGGTGCTCGCCGCGGTCGTCGCGCTCGCCGACCCGGAAACCATCGTCATCGGCGGACCGTGGGGTGGTCACCCCGTCGTCCTCGACACCATCGCCGAGGCATTCGCGGGCCTGCCCCGGCACGTGCTCGTCCGGGCCGCTGAACTAACCGTGGAACCGTCCCTGGCCGGCGCACGACTCGACGCGCTCAACCGCCTGCGCTCGGCCGTCATAGCCAGGTGAGGTGGGGAGCGAGCGAGGCTCGCTCCCCACCGGCCCGTGCCTACGACGTGGGGTTGGCGTGCAGCCAGTCGAGGACGTGCTGGGCGTGGCGGTCGGGTGGGAAGACCGGGTAGAAGACGTGCTCGACCCGGTGATCGCGGAGGACGAGCGTGATCCGCTTGTACAGACGGAGATCGCCGACGGTGAAGGTGGGCAGGGCGAGCTGCCGCGCGAGCAGCATGTCGCTGTCGGAGATCAGCGGGAACGGCAGGCGCAGCCTGGTGACGGCTTCGGCCTGGTAGTCCGTGTCCTGGCTGGACAGTCCGCAGACCTGCGCGCCGGCGGCGGCCAACTCCGCGTGGTGGTCCCGGAACCCGCAGGACTCGGGCGTGCAGCCCCGAGCACCGGGGATCTGGTCCCACCCGTCCGGCGACGGCACGCCGGGCCGTGCGGTCATCGGGTAGACGTACAGCACCGCGCGTGGCTGCCCGAGCGCGGCGAGGTCGACCTCGCGCCCGTCGGTGGTCGGCAGTGCCAGTGCGGGTACGGCACTGCCCGGCAGGTGGTCGGCGGCGCCGTCGTCGGATGGCACCGGCAGGCCGTCGGGTAGTTGTTCCGGGTTCACCGGGTGCCGCCGTTCAGGGTCCAGTCGGCGTTCGCGCCACACACGATCACGCAGGGATTGTCGCCCGGAACCTGTCCGGCCAGCCAAGCGGCGAACGCGGTCGCGCCGGCGGGCTCCACCGCGAGCCGGAAGTCCTCCCACAACCGGTGGGTGGCGGCGATGATCTGTGCGTCGTCGACGAGCGCCAGTCGCAGGGACGTCGTCCGGAGTGTCGCGTACGGGACCTGCCCGATGCGGCTGGCGCCCAACGCGGACGCCGCGACCGAATCGACCGGGCTGTCGACCGGTTCACCGGCGGCGACCGCCGCGTGCAGGCCGGCGCACCCCTGTGGCTCCACACCGACGACTGCGCGGGCCCCGACCCCGAGGCTCACCCCGGCGATCAGCCCACCGCCGCCGACCGCCACCGCGACGGTGTCGCAGCCCGGCGCCTGCTCGGCGATTTCCAGACCCACGGTGCCCTGTCCGGCCACCACGTCCACGTCGTCGTAGGCGTGCAGGTAGCGCAGGCCGTTCTGCTCGGCGTAGGCGCGCGCGGCTTGTTCGGCTTCGGCGTACCGCCGACCGTGCCGGACCAGCGTCGCGCCGGTCGCGGCGATCCGCCGTTCCTTGTCCGGCGGCACCGTCCGGGGCACGTAGATGGTGGCTCGGACACCGAGCACCCGTGCCGCGGTGGCCACGCCCAGCCCGTGGTTGCCGCCGGACGCGGTCACCACCTGGTCGGTCTCCGGTCGGCTCAGCAGCGCGTTGAGCGCACCGCGGATCTTGAACGTGCCGGTGAGTTGCAGGTGCTCCAGCTTCAGCGTCACCCGGCGGCCGGCGACCTCGGCCTCCAGCACCGGCGTACGCCGGACGTGCGGTGCGATCCGCTCGCCGGCCCGCCTGACGTCGTCCACGGTCGGCAGTGCGGCCGCGATTTCCGCATGTTCAATCACGTCGCTCACTCTGCACGCCCGACGGCCGTAAGCTGAAGCGGAATCTGCTGGGGAGGGTTAAGGAACGCTAATGGCTCTGGACATCGAGCGGCTGCGGGTCCTGGTCGAGGTCGCCCACAGCGGCTCGATCGCCGCCGCGGCCAAGCGCATGGGCTTCACCGCCTCTGCCCTGTCCCAGCAGCTCGCCAAGTTGGAACGGGAGGTCGGCGAGCGCCTGGTCGACCGCGGCCCCGGCGGGGTGCGGCCGACACCGCTCGGTGAGGTGCTGGTCAGCCACGGCGAACGCGTCCTCGGCGCGGTCCACGAAGCCGAGGACGCCATCCGCGACGCCCGGCGGCTACCCCGCGAACACCTGTCCGTCGGCACGTTCGCGAGCGCGGGCCAGGCCCTGGTGCCCGCCGCGCTGGCCACGTTCCGCCGCGCCCACCCGCAGGTGCGCCTCTCCCTGCTGGACATCGAGCCGCCCGACGGGTACGGGCTCGTCACCTCCGGGAACCTCGACCTGCTGATCACGCATCGCTACCCCGACGTGCCACCGGCCTCCGCCGCCGGCGTGCACCGCGCCCGCCTGATGACCGACCCGCTGCGGCTGGTGCTGCCCGCCGGTCACCGCCACGCCGCCGCCGGCAGGCTGCCGCTGGCCGCGCTCACCGCCGACGAGTGGATCTCCGGCGCACCCGGCGTGCCCAACCGGATCACGCTGGACGGGGCCGCCCGGCGGGCCGGCGTCGAGCTGCACGTGGCGTACGAGACCCGGGACTACGCGGTCACCCTCGCCCTGGTCGGCGCCGGTTTGGGCGTCGCCCTCGTGCCGGACACCACACTGCGCTCCGCCGAACACGGCGCCTACCTCGTCCGCGACCTCGACCAGCCGATGGCCCGGGAGATCTGCCTCGTGCACCGGCCGCGACCACGCACCCCGATCTCGGACATGGTCACGTACCTGCACGACGCGGCATCTCTGTGACACGCAACGACTTTCATGACGCCCGCCGTCGGTTTGCCGCGCGGTAGGCCGACGGGGAGGTTTCGTAGTGGTCGAGGAAGGCCTGGCGCAGGGTTTCGGTCGAGCCGAAACCGCACCGGCGCGCGACCGCGGTGAGCGGCAGTTCCGTGGTGGCCAGCAGGTTGGCGGCGGCCTCGGTCCGCACCGCGCGCACGTACCGGCTCGGCGTCGTGCCGAGGTGGGTGTCGAACAGCCTGGTCAGCTGTCGGGTGCTCAGACCCGCCCGGCCGGCCAGCGCCGCCGCGCCGAGATCGGCGTCCAGCCGGCTCACGATGTGGCTGATCAGGTCCCTCACCACGCCGTGGTCGGGCAGCGGCGCGGTGAGGAACATGCTCACCTGCGCCTGGTTCCCGGGGCGTTGCAGATAGGTGACCAGCGTCCTGGCGACTTCACGGGCGAGCGACGCCCCTTCGTCCTCCTCGACGAACGCCAGGGTGAGGTCCAGAGCGCTCGTCACGCCCGCGGACGTGTAGACGTTGCCGTCCTTGACGAACAGCGGCGCGGGATCGACCGTCACGTCGGGGTAGCGGGCGGCGAGCCGGGCCGCGTACCTCCAGTGCGTGGTGGCCCGCCTGCCCGCCAGCAGCCCGGCCGCGGCCAGGACGGTGGCGCCGGTGCACACCGAGGCGACCCGTCGGCTCACGCCGGCCAGCCTGCGCAGGTGCGTGGTCAACCGGCGGTCGGCCGACGCCGCCTCGTGGCCGATGCCGCCCGCGACGATCAACGTGTCCAGCGGCCCGTCGACCTGGTCGAGCCGTAGCCCGGCGACCACGGTCAGGCCGGACTCGCAGCGCACGCCGCGACCGTCGAGGCTGGCCAGGGCGATCTCGTACGGGCGCCGCGCGCCGAGGCGGTTCGCCGCGTCGAGGACGTCCGACGGGCAGGCGATGTCGAGCAGCTCGGCGTCCGGGTAGCCCACGATCACCACTCGTCTCGGTGGCTCCCGCATGATCGCGAGGCTAGCAGCGCGCCTGGCGGGATGACGTGGTTCGCAGGATTCCGGACACGACGCCCACAGCGTGACCGGGCGCCCGGTTGATTGGCGACCATGACCGACACGATCGCGTTCGTGCTCTACCCCGGTATCACCGCACTCGACCTCGTCGGGCCGCTCCAGGTGCTCTCCGCCCTCGGCCAGGCCGGGCTCGGGCACGAGGTCGTGGTGGTGGCCGACCGGCTGGAGCCGATGGGGACCGACACCCCGTTGGCGCTCACCGCGAGCCACACGTTCGCCGACGTCCCCTCGCCGCACGCGCTGGTCGTGCCCGGTGGCGACGTGGCCACGATCCGGGCGATGACCGACGAGCGGCTGTTGGCGTAAGTGGTCCGCGCGACTGGTGGGCCGCGCATGACGGCCACGCCGGCCCGGGCGCCGACCCGCCACTACCGGCTGCTCGCCGGGCTGTACGTGGGCCAGTGGCTGGCGCCGAGCTTCCTGCGCAGCGGTGCGGTGCTGCTGGTCTACGACCTGGCGGGGTGGACGGCCGCGGTGCTCACGCTCGCCGTGGCGACCGCGGTACCGGCGGTGCAGGTGGCACGCCTCCGCGAGCCTCGTGCCTCGGACGACGGCGGTCAGATCGGTGCGCAGGCCGGTGTGGCCGCGCTGGATCCCGGTCTCGCCGATGGGTCTCGCGCTCGTCCGGCAGGACGGGGCGGTCGGCCGCGGCAGGCCACGGCCGGGTTCGGTGTGCTGGTGAACGTGTTCCGCCGGCCCGGCGTGGCCAGGTGGGCGTTGGTGGTGATGCCGCTGACGTGGGCGGGCATCGGCGGGTACTTCGCGTTGCTCGGGGTGTCGATCGCACTTCTCGGTGTCGGTGTGGTGGCGACGGCGCTGTTGTTCGGCTCAGCCGTCCCGAGTGGCCGGGCCGCGGCAGTCGATTGAGGACGGATAAAGTGGCCGATCACATCCCCGATCAGGTTGCGGCGGGCCACGGTGAGCAGACTGGTCGGCGTGCGGCGAACGCGTGGGTGGCGGCATCCCGCCCGGCTCGTCGTCCTGGCGTTCCTCGCCGCCACGGTGTTGCTGATGTTGCCCGTGGCGACCGGGACCGGCCGGCCCGCCGGGGTGTTGACGTGCTGATCGTCGCCGGCCGCACCGCCGAAGTGGAACGCGTCGCGGACCTCGCCTGACCTGACCGGCCAGTCCACCTCCCGGTGGTGTGCTCCCGGGTTGCGGACGTCAAGGGCTCGACGGTGCCTTGAGTGCGAGTTCGGCCAGGAAGTCCCGGCCTTTCTCGGCGTTGCGGGGTTCGCAGAGCACGTCGTAGCGGCCGGCGACCAGCTGGGTGGTCGAGGCGAAGCCACGCCGGCCCCTCACCGAGGCGTAGCTCGCGGCGGCGAACGCCGTGCCGAAGCTGACGCCGGTGACCAGGCCGGTCAGGATCGCCAGCGGCAGCGGTGCGGTGCCGAGCAGGCCGAGCAGCAGGCCGACGAACAGTCCGAACCAGATGCCGGACGCCGCCCCGCCGGCCAGGACGCGGCCCCAGGTCAGCCGGGCGGTGACCCGTTCGACGACCATCGGCCCGACGCCGACGATCGTGACGTCGTGCACGGGGAAGTCCTTGTCCGCCAGGTAGTCCACGGCGCGTTGGGCCTCGGTGTAGGTGGCGTAGGAGCCGATGGGCCATCCCGTGGGCGGGGTCGGCACGTTTGTCGGCCCGCCGGGCAGGAGCGGGTTGGTGTTCATGGGGTCTCACCTCCAAGTGGTTGCGCGAACTCGTGCCGACACGCCCTGACCGCGAGCCCCGGCCTGCCGGTCGGGGCAGGCCGGGGCTCGCGCGTCGGTCACCCGAACGGTGAGGGGGTCACTTGCCGCTGATGGCGATGCGCCGCGGCTTGGCCGCCTCGCTCTTGGGCACCCGGACGGACAGCACGCCGTCGGCCAGGTTCGCCTCGACCTTGTCGGCGTCCACGTCGTGCGGCAGCGTCACCCGGTAGGAGAACTGGCCGGTGCGGCGCGTGCGGCTCCGGAACAGGCCCTGCCGCTCCTTCTCCTTGAGCTCACCGGTGATGGCCAGCTCACTGCCGATGAGGTCGATGTTGATGTCCTCGCGCTTGACGCCGGGCAGCTCCACCTCGACCAGGTACGCGTCATCGGTCTCGGCGACATCGGCCAACGGCGACCACGCCCGAACGCCCTCGTCCAGTCGTCCGGTCACCGAGTCCATCCAGCGGCCCATCTCGCGGTAGAGGTCCTCGAACTCCCGGAACGGGTCCCACCGGCCGGGCGGACCGGACGATCGCACGGCTGGCAGTGTCATGACTCCACCTCCTGGAACGATCAACCAACGCCATCGCGTGCGAGTCGCGCGTCGCGACGCGCGCTCGACCTGTATGACGAACTTGCGCCGCCAATTGTTCCCCTACTTGAGTAGGGTCGGCTCAACTTTGTGAACGCTCACATCCGGCCCACGCCTGACAATACTCCATTCGGGTTAACTTCTTCACGGTTGGAACAGGTCCCCGGAACGGCACGTTGAGGGTGGTGCCAGTTGTGAGGACGTGATCACGTGAGGGAAGGAGGAGAACGGCCATGCTGATGCGGACCGATCCGTTCCAGCTACTGGACCGGCTGACGCAGCAGTGGTTCCGCAACGACCTGTCGGGGTCGAGGGCCATGCCGATGGACGCCTACCGCAGCGGCGACGAGTTCGTGGTGCAGTTCGACCTGCCCGGCGTGAGCACCGAGTCCATCGACGTCGACGTGCAGGACAACGTGCTCACGGTGAAGGCGCAGCGCAGGCAGACCGCCGACGACAAGGTCGAGACCGTGCTCAACGAGCGCCCGACCGGGAGCTTCAGTCGGCAACTGTTCCTGGGTGACAACCTCGACACCGATGACATCAAGGCCGACTACGCGGCCGGTGTGCTGACCCTGCGCATCCCGGTGGCCGAGCGAGCGAAGCCGCGCAAGATCGCCATCAACGCGGGCGCGGAGGAACGCCGGGCGATCAAGACCTGATCCGGCAACCGCCGCGCGGGAGTGTCCGGCGCCCACCTCGACGCCGTGTCGACGACACGGCCATCACCGCCCACGTGTCGGCGCCCGTGGCGGGTTCGGGCCGTCCGGCGTCTTGACGACGCACTGGCGCGGGTGGGGCCGGACCGGGGCCGGCGGTCGTGTCCGGTTTCCGGCCGGAGACGGCCGCCGGCCCTCGTGTGTCGATGCGGTGGGGCACGGGTGGAGCACCTGATCGAGCCGGCCCTGATCGAGCGCAGGGGAATCGAGCGCAGGGGAGGTTGTGATGGCCAAGGCAGTCGGTATCGACCTGGGGACCACCAACTCGGTGATCGCCATCACCGAAGGCGGCAAGCCGACCGTGATCCCCAACAGCGAGGGCGCGCGCACGACCCCGTCAGTGGTCGCGTTCACCGACCAGGGTGAACGGCTGGTGGGTCAGCTCGCGCGGCGTCAGGCGATCCTGAACTCGAAGGCCACGATCGCGTCGGCCAAGCGGTTCATCGGTCGCCGTTTCGAGGAAGTGAGCAACGAGAAGGACACCGTGTCCTACGACGTGGTGTCCGGGCCGCAGGGGGCGGCGCGGTTCCGGATCCGGGACCGGGAGCACGCACCGGAGGAGATCTCCGCGGCGGTGCTGCGCAAGCTGGTCGACGACGCGTCGAAGTTCCTGGGCGAGAAGGTGACCGAGGCCGTGGTCACGGTGCCCGCCTACTTCAACGACGCCCAGCGGCAGGCCACCAAGGACGCCGGGAAGATCGCCGGGCTGAACGTGCTGCGGATCATCAACGAGCCCACCGCGGCGGCACTCGCCTACGGGTTGGACAAGAAGAAGAACGAGACCGTCCTGGTGTTCGACCTGGGCGGCGGCACGTTCGACGTGAGCCTGCTCGACGTCGGTGACGGCGTCGTGGAGGTCCGTGCCACGGCCGGCGACACCCACCTGGGCGGTGACGACTTCGACCGGCGGATCGTCGAGCACCTGGCCGACGAGTTCCGCAAGGACTACGGCATCGACCTGCGCAAGGACCCGCAGGCGTTGCAGCGGCTGTTCGAGGCGGCGGAGAAGGCCAAGGTCGAGCTGTCGTCGGTCACCCAGACGACGATCAACCTGCCGTTCATCACCGCGGACGCGGGCGGCCCGAAGCACCTGAACACGACGTTGATGCGCTCGACGTTCGAGCAGCTCACCGCGGACCTGGTGGAGCGGTGCATGGGCCCGGTGAAGCAGGCGATGGCCGACGCCAAGGTGACCGCGAACGACATCGACGAGGTCATCCTGGTGGGCGGTTCCACCCGGATCCCGGCGGTGCAGAGCCTGGTGCGGCGGTTGACCGGCGGCAAGGACCCGAACATGACGGTCAACCCGGACGAGGTCGTGGCGCTGGGCGCGGCGCTGCAGGCGGCGGTGATCAAGGGCGAGGTGTCCGACGTCCTGCTGCTGGACGTCACGCCGCTGTCGCTGGGCGTGGAGACCCTCGGTGGCGTGATGACGAAGGTGATCGAGCGCAACACCACGATCCCCGCGCGGCGCAGCGAGGTGTTCTCCACCGCGGAGGACAACCAGGGCGCCGTCGACGTGGTGGTGCTCCAGGGCGAGCGCGAACGTGCGGCGGACAACCGGGTGCTCGGGCGGTTCCGGTTGGAGAACATCCGTCCGGCGCGGCGCGGTGAGCCGCAGATCGACGTGACGTTCGACATCGACGCCAACGGCATCCTCAACGTGTCCGCCAAGGACAAGGACACCGGCGCCGAGCAGCGCATCACCATCAGCGAGAGCTCCAACCTCGACCAGAGCGAGGTGGAGCGGATGGTCGCCGACGCGGAGCGGCACCGGGGCGAGGACGCCCGGATCCGCGAGCGGGTCGATGCCCGCAACACGCTGGACTCGGCCGCCTACCAGGTGGAGAAGCGCCTCGGTGAACTCGGCGACGCCGCACCGGCACACGAACGGGCGCGGGCCGAGATGCTGCTCGCCGACGCCCGCCAGGCGATCAAGGACGACAGCGTCGGGCTGGACCGGCTGCGGGAGCTGACCTCCGAGCTCCAGCAGCTCTACTACGGCCTCGACAGCGCGGGCGCGGCGTCGACCGGTGGGGCGTCCACCGGCGGCGAGGCCGGCGCCGGACGGGCCGGCGGCGACGACGTCATCGACGCCGAGTTCACGAGTGGCTGACGGAGGTTGCCATGGCCCAACAGGAAGGTTTCACACCCGGCCGCGGTGATCCGCAGCCGCCCTCGGACCAGGCCCGGCGCACCGCACCCTCCACCGCCGAGGTGGGGGGTGCGGACCGGGTGGCCGAGTTCGAGGCCGAGGTGGCGCGGCTGGAGGGCCGCTGGCGGCGTACCGCGGCGGAGTTGGACAACCTGCGCAAGCGGGTCGCCCGTGAGGCCGAGCGGCAGCGGTGGGAGGAGCGCAGCCGGGTCGCGGCGGCCTGGCTGCCCGTGGTGGACAACCTGGAGCTGGCGTTGCAGCACGCCGACGCCGATCCGACCTCGATCGTGCAAGGCGTGCGGGCGGTCCGGGACCAGGCGCTGACGGTGCTGGCCGGGTTGGGCTTCCCCCGGCGGGACGACGTGGGCGCGACGTTCGACCCGGCCAGGCACGAGGCCGTCTCCGCCACCGCGGACACCGAGGCCGAACCGGGCACGGTCGTGGCCGTGCTGCGGCCCGGCTACGGCGAGGACGAACGGCAGCTGCGTGCCGCGGCGGTCGTCGTGGCGGCACGACCCGAGCACGGCGGGCCCGCGGGCGACGGGTCGTCCGACGGGGAGAACGGGGGGTGATCCGCGGTGGCCGGTCGCGACTTCTACGAGGCACTCGGGGTGTCCCGTGATGCCGGCCAGGACGAGATCCAGCGCGCCTACCGCAAGCTCGCCCGCCGCTACCACCCCGACATGAACTCCGACCCGGGCGCGGAGGCGCGGTTCCGGGAGATCTCCGAGGCCTACCAGGTCTTGTCCGACCCCGAGCTGCGGCGCCGCTACGACACGTTCGGGCCGGACTTCCGGCAGGTCCCCGAGGGCGTCGACCCGGAGACGTGGCGCCGGGCAGGCGCGCGTGCCCGACGCGGCGCACCCACCGGGGCGGGACCGTTCGGCGACCAGGTCTGGGTCAGCACCGGACCGGGCTTCGAGACGGATTTCGACACGGGTTTCGGCTCACCGTTCGGCTTCGGCGTCGAGGACCTGTTCGGCGGGATGTTCGGCCAGGGCCCGCGCCGCACGGCCAGGCAGCCGGTGCGCGGCGCGGACCAGGAGGCCGAGCTGGAGCTGACCGTCGAGGAGGCCTACCGGGGCGGGCAGCGCTCGATCACCTTGTCCGGGCCGGACGGGCCGCGCACGCTCCAGGTCAACATCCCACGCGGCGTCACGGACGGTCAGCGGATCCGGCTGGCCGGCCAGGGCGGGCGCGGTGGCGGCGGCGCCGCGCCGGGCGACCTGTTCCTGGTGGTGCGGCTCGCACCGCACGACCGCTACCGGGTCGAGGGCCGTGACCTGCTGGTGGAGCTGCCGCTGGCGCCGTGGGAGGCGGCACTGGGCACCACCGTCGCGGTGGACACGCCGGGTGGTCAGGCCAAGGTCAAGGTGCCACCGGGGACGTCGAGCGGACGGCGGTTGCGGTTGCGCGGTCAGGGCCTGCCCGACCCGCGCGGTACGGCCGGTGACCTGTTCGCCGAGGCGCGGATCGTGGTGCCGGCCACGCTCAGCGAGACCGAGCGGCGGCTGTTCGCCGAACTGGCCGCCACCTCCGCGTTCGACCCGCGCACCACCACTTCGGCGAGGAGTCGGACATGACCTACGCCCTGATCCGCTACCACCACGACCAGCTCGGGTGGCTGGACCTGGAGTCGTTCGCCCACGCCGCGGGCGCCCATCCGGAACTGGTCACCCGCCTGGTCGCCCTCGGCCTGCTCGAACCCGACCGCGACCGGGCCGGTGCGTTGTGGTTCGGCCCGGCGCACCTGGTCCGGTTGGCCCGCATCCAACGGCTGCGCGCGGACTTCTCGGTCAACTACGCCGCCCTCGGCCTGGTCCTCGACCTGCTCGACCGGGTGGCCGACCTGGAACGCGCGGTGCGCCTCGGGTGACGACACCGGCGGCGAGGAACTCGAGATCGTTCGTGGAGGTTGATCGTGGACACCGAGCGTCTGACCCAGAAGTCCCAACAGGCTTTGCACGACGCGCAGACCAAGGCGTTGCGGTTCGGGCACACCGAGACCGACGGGGAACACCTGCTGCTCGCCCTGCTGGACGACCCCGAAGGGCTCGCGCCACGCCTGCTCGACCAGGCCGGTGTGGTTCCGGACGCGCTGCGCACGGCGTTGGAGGCGGAGCTCGGCCGTCGGCCGCGGGTCTCCGGTCCGGGCGCCGCGCCGGGCCAGGTGTTCCTCACCCGCCGCCTGGCCGACCTGCTGGACACCGCCGATCGGGAAGCCAAGCGCCTCAAGGACGAGTACGTCTCGGTCGAACACCTGGTGATCGCGCTGATCGAGGAAGGCTCGACCACGGCCGCGGGCAGGCTGCTGCACGAGCACGGCCTCACCCGTGACCGGTTCCTCCAGGTGTTGACCGCGATCCGCGGCCACCAGCGGGTCACCTCCGCCATGCCCGAGGTCGCCTACGAGGCGTTGGAGAAGTACGGCCGCGATCTGGTCGCCGACGCCGCCGCGGGCAAGCTGGACCCCGTCATCGGCCGTGACGGCGAGATCCGCCGGGTGGTCCAGATCCTGTCCCGCAAGACCAAGAACAACCCGGTGCTGATCGGTGATCCCGGTGTCGGCAAGACCGCGATCGTGGAAGGACTCGCGCAGCGCATCCACCGCGGCGACGTGCCGGAGGGGCTGCGCGACAAGACCGTCTTCGCGCTCGACATGGGATCGCTGGTCGCCAGCGCGAAGTACCGGGGTGAGTTCGAGGAGCGGCTGAAGGCCGTGCTGAACGAGGTGAAGGCGGCCGAGGGCCGGATCCTGCTGTTCGTGGACGAACTGCACACCGTGGTCGGCGCGGGCGCGGCCGAGGGCGCCGTGGACGCGGGCAACATGCTCAAGCCCATGCTGGCCCGCGGTGAGCTGCACATGATCGGCGCCACCACCGTGGACGAGTACCGCAAGCACGTCGAGAAGGACGCCGCGCTGGAACGGCGTTTCCAGCCGGTGCTGATCGACGAGCCGGACGAGGCCGACGCCGTCTCGATCCTGCGCGGCCTGCGGGAACGGCTGGAGATCTTCCACGGCGTGAAGATCCAGGACAGCGCGTTGGTCGCGGCGGTCGTGCTGAGCCACCGCTACATCTCCGACCGGTTCCTGCCGGACAAGGCGATCGACCTGGTGGACGAGGCCTGCGCGATGCTGCGCACCGAGATCGACTCCATGCCCGCCGAGCTGGACGAACTCACCCGGCGGGTGATGCGGCTGGAGATCGAGGAGGCCGCGTTGGCCAAGGAGACCGACGAGGTGAGCCGGACCAGGCTGGCCGAGTTGCGCAAGGAACTGGCCGATCTGCACGCCGAGGCCGACGCCATGCGCGCGCAGTGGGAGGCCGAGCGGTCCGCGCTGCACAAGGTGCAGGCGCTGCGGCAGGAGATCGAGCAGGTCCGGCTGCAGGCCGAGCGGGCCGAACGGGACTACGACCTCAACCGCGCCGCCGAACTGCGCCACGGCAGGCTGCCGGAACTGGAACGCCGGCTCGACGCCGAGGAGCAGCACCTGACGTCCAAGCAGGGTGGCCGGCGGCTGCTGCGCGAGGTGGTCACCGCCGACGAGATCGCGGCCATCGTGTCCCGCTGGACGGGCATCCCGGTGGCCCGGCTCCAGGAAGGCGAACGGGACAAGCTGCTGCGCCTGGACGACATCCTGCACGAGCGCGTGGTCGGCCAGGACGAAGCCGTGACGCTGGTCGCCGACGCCATCATCCGCGCCCGCTCCGGCATCAAGGACCCGCGCCGGCCGATCGGGTCGTTCGTCTTCCTCGGCCCCACCGGCGTCGGGAAGACCGAGCTGGCCAAGACGCTGGCGGCGGCGTTGTTCGACACCGAGGACAACATGGTCCGCCTCGACATGAGCGAGTACCAGGAACGCCACACCGTCAGCCGACTGGTCGGCGCACCGCCCGGCTACGTCGGGTTCGAGGAAGGCGGTCAGCTCACCGAGGCCGTGCGCCGCAAGCCGTACTCCGTGGTCCTGTTCGACGAGATCGAGAAGGCGCACGCGGACGTGTTCAACACGCTGCTCCAGGTCCTGGACGACGGGCGGCTGACCGATGCCCAGGGCCGCACGGTCGACTTCCGCAGCACCGTGGTCATCATGACCTCGAACATCGGATCCGAGTACCTGCTGGAAGGGGCGACCTCGGCGGGCGAGATCAAGCCCGAGGCGCGGGAGCGGGTGATGGCGGCGCTGCGCGGCCACTTCCGCCCCGAGTTCCTCAACCGGGTGGACGACATCGTGCTGTTCAAGCCGTTGACCGAGGCGGAGATCGAACGCATCGTGGAGTTGATGGCGCAGGAGCTGCGGGGTCGGCTCACCGAACGCCGGATGACCCTCGACCTCACCGACGAAGCACGGCACTTCATCGCCCGACAGGGGTTCGACCCGGTGTACGGGGCCCGCCCGCTGCGCCGGTACCTCGCCCGCGAGGTGGAGACCCGCATCGGCCGTGCCCTGCTCGGCGGCGACGTCCACGACGGCGCGACCATCCACCTCGGACTCGCCGACGGAACGCTGGCCGTCACCTACGACGATCCGGACCGCGGTCCGGGTGCGGATGCTCCTGACAGCACACCGACCTTTGCCGGCGCATGACGCATCACCACTGGAAGGAGCTGAACGACGATGCGTCGCTACTACAACGGACTGAAGACCGCGCTGCTGCTCGGTCTGCTCACGGCACTCATCCTCACCACCGGCTACTGGCTCGGCGGCGGTCCCGGACTCGTCCTCGCCACGGTGCTGTCCCTGGCGGTGAACGGGGCCGCCTACTTCTGGTCGGACAAGCTCGCGCTGCGGGCCATGGCCGCCCGACCGGTCACCGAAGTCCAAGCACCGCAGCTGTACGCGATGGTGCGCGAACTGGCCACCGCCGCCGGCCGGCCCATGCCGCGGCTGTACATCAGCCCGATCGCGCAGCCCAACGCCTTCGCCACCGGCCGCAACCCGGTCAACGCCGCGGTCTGCGTCACCGAGGGCATCCTGCGCCTGCTCACCCCACGCGAGCTGCGTGCGGTGCTCGGCCACGAACTGTCCCACGTGTACCACCGCGACATCCTCATCTCCAGCGTCGCCGCCGCGCTCGCCGGCATCATCACCTCGCTGGCCAACCTCGCGCTGTTCCTGCCGCTCGGGTCCGGTGACGACGAGGAGGCGCCCAACCCGTTGGCCGCGCTGCTCATGCTCATCCTCGGGCCGCTGGCCGCCGGCCTGATCCAGCTGGCCATCGGCCGCAGCCGCGAGTACCAGGCCGACGCCGACGGAGCACACCTGTCCGGCGACCCGTTCGCCCTGGCGAGCGCCCTGGACAAGATCGAGCACGGCGTCCGGCGCCTGCCGTTGCCCGCCGACGCGCCGCACGCGTCCCGGGCGCACCTCATGATCGCCAACCCGCTCACCGCCGGCGGCATGGCCGCGCTGTTCCGCACCCACCCGCCGACAGCCGACCGGATCCGCCGCCTGCGGCACTTGGCCGCCGACCGCCGCACCCACCTGCCGCGTCGTGTCCACAGCACACCGTTCCCCGACGTGACGGTGCCGACCCCGAGGTACTTCCGACGGCCATGACCAGGAAACGGAGGATCAGCGCGGCGGTGGCGGCGGCGGTCATCGCGCTGTCGGCGTGCACCGCGGAAGACGCCACCGCACCAACCGGAGGCGAACCGGTCGTCACCGCCCCGACCCCGGCCGGGGCGGACGCCGGTTTCGCCGACGTGGTCGAACGGATCGGGCCGAGCGTGGTCACCGTCCAGGCCGGTGAAGGCCTGGGCAACAGGTGACGATCACGCTGGCCCGCGGTGACGCAGACCAGCAGATCACCCTGACCATCGGCTCCCGAACCAGCTGAAGCCCGCCCGCCGGCGGCCCCGCTGGTGCGGAGCCGCCGGTGCGGTCGCCGCTCAACGACCGCCGAGGGCCGTGCGCCGTTCCATGACCCACGTCGCGATCTGCGTGCGCGAGGTGAACCCGAGCTTGGACAGGATGTGGTCCACGTGGGATTCGGCGGTGCGCTGGGAGATGACCAGCGCGGCGGCGATCTCGCGGTTCGTCCGTCCTGCCGCGATGAGGTCGGCGATCTCGGCCTCACGGCGGGTGAGCACGTCCGAGGTGGCCGCGGCGGCGGCGGTCTCGCGGCGTCGTTGTTCCGGCAGCGCCAGCGCCACCGCTTCCTCTGGCGAGCACGCGGCACCGGCGTTGTAGTGCCGGGCGAAGAGCTCGGGACCCAGCTGTGCGCGTACGTGAGTCTCGACCTCGTCGTGGGCGAACCGGTGCATCGGGTCGTGCGCGATGTTGGCGCCGCTGTGCCTCACCACCGACATCGCCGCGCCCAGCAGCGTCGCGGCCCGCTCCCACCGGTGGTTGGCCGCCTCGCACCAGGCGATGACCTCGACGCAGAGGGCCAGGCCGGTCTGGTCGTCGACCGGCTGCCGCAGCCGGATGCTCTCGTACAGCAGCGGCAGGGCGTCGTCGGTGTCGCCGCGCCGCCAGAGGAGCACGCCCTGGAGCCACAGCGCGTAGGACCTGGACCAGTCGGCCCCGTGCTGTTCGCAGAACGCGAGGCACCGCCGCACGCGTTCCTCGGCCTGCTCGTCGTCGCGGTGCAGGCTGATCAGGGCCAGCTGGAACATGCAGTCGAACGCGCAGTGGAAGTGACCGGGGCCCGCCCGCAGGTGCCATTCGAGAGCCTTCTCGAACAGCCGCTCGGACTCGTCGACGTCACCGTGCATGAACGCGGCCAGGCCCTGGCACTGCCAGATCTTCGGGTAGAAGATGTTGGTCCGGTCCAGCTGTTCGGCCAGCGCGCGGCACTCGGCGAGCATGCGCTCCGGCGCGCCCTCCTCACCGAGCAGGATCGCGAGGAAGCTGCGCACCCACAACGCCTTGGCGCGCACCGCGCTCGGCTCCTGGTCGGCCGCCAGCGCCCGGTCCAACCAGGTCAGGCCCTCGCGCAGGTACCCGGACGAGATCCAGTGGTAGGTCGGGCCCGCGACTTCCAGCGCGGTGCACCCCTCGTCCGCGTTGAGGCAGAACTCGATGGCGGACCGCAGGTTGGCGTGGTCGGCGCGCAACCGCAGCAGCCAGTCGACCTGCTGCGCGCCGAAGCACTCCGCCTCGTACCGCATCGACAGCCGCCGGTAGTGGTCGCGGTGGCGTTGGCGGACCTCGTGCTCGCGCCCGGACTCCGCCAGCTTCGCCAGGCCGTAGGACTGGATGGTCTCCAGCATCCGGAAGCGCGTGCGGTCGTCCTGCAGGTGCGTGAGGCGGTCGATGACGGACTTGTCCAGCAACGCGGCGACCAGGCTGACCACGTCCTCGCGCGGCACCTCGTCGTCGACGCACACGGCCTCGACCGCGTCGAGGTCGAATCCCCCGGTGAACACCGACAGCCGCGTCCACAGCGCGCGTTCCTGCGGGGAGCACAGCGAGAAGCTCCAGTCCACGGCGGCCTGGAGGGTCCGCTGGTTCGGACGTGAGCCGCGCCGTCCGCCCGACAGCAGCCGGAACCGGTCCGACAGCTGGGCGAGGATCTGCTCGGGCGTCAAGGCGGCCACCCACACCGCGGCCAGCTCGATCGCGAGCGGCAGCCCGTCCAGCTTCCGGCAGATGGCGACCACGGTGTCGCGGTTGGCGTCGGTCAGCTCGAAGCCGGGTGCGGTGGCACGTGCGCGCTCGACGAACAGCTGCACGGCTTCTTGGCGGCTCCCGCCCTCCGGTGTGACCGGGAGCGGGTCCACGTTCATGAGCTGCTCGCCGTCGACACCGAGCCGCTGCCTGCTGGTGTTGAGGACCTTCACCGAGGGCGCGACCGGCAGGATGGTGTCGAGCAGGTACGCGCAGGCGTCGGGCAGGTGCTCGCAGTTGTCCAGCACGAGCAGGAGCTGTTTGTCGGACAGGTGCTCGGCCAGGCGGGCGGTGGGGGAGGGGGACTCGTCGCGCAGCCCGACGGTCCCGGCGACGGTGCGCGGGAGCATCCCCGCGTCGGTGAGGTGTGCGAGTTCGACCAGCCACACGCCGTCGTGGAAGGCGCGGCGGAGGGAGGCGGCGATCTGCAGCGCGAGCCGCGTCTTGCCCACTCCTCCGGTGCCGGTCAAGGTGAGCACCCGGCTCGCGGACAACAGGCCCTTGGCCGCCGCGATCTCCTGGTGCCGCCCGATGAAGCTGGTCAAGGGCGCAGGGAGGTTGCCGAGCTGTCGTGTTCGATTATTGATGACGGTCATGGTGACGAACCTTCTCGGAACCGCATGGTGGTCCCGTCACGTTCAGTATGCGCTCCTGCTCGTGCCCTTGGTATCGTCGAACGGTTGCGAATGCGAATACACCGGGGCGTGGCCGGCCGTCCTCACGGCCGCCGAGCAGGTTGCGGTGACCGTCCCGAGTCGACGGTCTACACACCGTGCAACATTGTCTGCCATGACATTGCACTGCGCCGTGCTCGACGACTACCAGGGCGCCGCCCCGACCCACGCGGACTGGACGCCTCTCGCGGGACGGGTGGAAGTGCGCGTGCTGCGCGAACACCTGGCGGACCGGGACGAGCTCGTCGTCGCGATCGCGGACTGCGAGGTCGTCGTGGCCATGCGGGAGCGGACACCCTTCGACGCGGAACTCCTGCGCCGCCTGCCCCGGTTGCGGCTGCTGGTGACGACGGGCATGCGCAACGCGTCCATCGACCTCGCCGCAGCGGCTGCCGCGGGGGTGACCGTCTGCGGCACGGCCAGCAGTTCCACCCCGCCGGTGGAACTGACGTGGGCGCTGATCCTGGGGCTGGCCCGGCACCTGACGGTCGAGCACCGGGCACTGCGCGAGGGAGGCCCGTGGCAGTCCACAGTGGGCCACGACCTGCACGGCCGGACACTGGGGCTGCTCGGGCTCGGCAAGATCGGCAGCCGGGTGGCCCGCGTCGCCACGGCGTTCGACATGCGGGTGCTCGCCTGGAGCCCGCACCTCACCGCCGAACGCGCGGCCGCCGCGGGGCGGAACTGGCCGACAGCAAGGAGGACCTGCTGCGACGCGGTGACTTCGTGTCGATCCACCTTGTGCTCTCCGAGCGCACGCGTGGCCTGCTCGGGGAAGCGGAACTGCGCGCCATGCGGCCCCACGCCTACCTGGTCAACACCTCCCGCGCGGGGCTCGTCGACCGGACGGCTCTGCTCCGCGCCCTGAGGGAGGGCTGGATCGCCGGGGCCGGCCTCGACGTCTTCGACACCGAGCCGCTGCCCGCCGACGACCCCCTCCGCTCGCTGCCGAACGTGCTCGCCACACCGCACCTCGGCTACGTCACCGAGCAGAACTACCGCACGTACTACGGCGACGTCGTGGAGGACATCGCCGCCTTCGTCGACGGCGACCCGATTCGGCAGCTGCGAGCCGGTTGAGGTCGCATCCCCAGGTCGTCTCCCTCCATCAGGTCCCTCGATCAGGTTTATTCGTTTGCCGTGGTGAGTCCACTCCATTACTATAATGTGCGCGTTTATTTGAGCGCACGATCTCCGAATTTGATGGAGGATTCGAGACATGCGGCGACTCGTTGGTGTTGTCCGGCCCAGTGCCACTTCCCACACCTTCGAGGACCTTCATGGCGACTCAAACCCTCAACCTGGGCATCCTCGCGCACGTCGACGCGGGTAAGACCAGCCTCACCGAGCGGCTGCTGTTCGACAACGGCGCCATTCCGACGCTCGGCAGCGTCGACGGCGGCAACACCCAGACCGACGCCGGTGAACTGGAGCGGCAGCGGGGCATCACCATCCGCTCCGCCGTGGCGTCCTTCGCGCTCGGGGACCTGCAGGTCAACCTGGTGGACACGCCGGGGCACCCGGACTTCATCGCCGAGGTGGAGCGCGCGCTCTCCGTGCTCGACGGCGCCGTCCTGGTGATCTCGGCGGTCGAGGGCGTCCAGGCCCAGACCAGGGTGCTCATGCGGTCCCTCAAGCGCCTGCGCCTGCCCACGCTGATCTTCGTCAACAAGATCGACCGGATGGGCGCCCGCTACGACGACCTGCTGGCCGACATCCGCAGGAGGCTCACGCCCGCCGTCGTCCCGGTGGTGCGGGTCGACGGGCTCGGCACGCGTGGAGCGGCCGTGGCCCTCCGGTCGTTCGCCGACGCGACCTTCTCCACCGAGGTGGCCGAACTCCTCGCGGACAACGACGAGGAACTGCTGAGCCGATTCGTCTACGACACCATGCCCGCGCACGAGGGAATTCGCGAACAACTCGGGGAGCTGACGTCCGAAGGATTGGTGCACCCCGTCTTCTTCGGATCCGCGATGTCGGGCGCGGGCACCGGTGAACTCACCGAGGGCATTCGGGAATTCCTCGTGCGCCGCGGCCACCCGTCGTCCGACGACGGCACCCGCGGCACGGTCTTCGCCATCGAACGCACCGGCAAGGGGGAGAAGGTCGCGTATCTGCGGCTGTTCTCCGGAAAGCTGCACGAACGGCAGCGGGTGACGTTCCACCGGCGTGACGCCGGGGCCACCGAGGAGTACAGCGGGCGCATCGCCGGACTGGAGGTCGTCGGCGCGGGCGACAAGGGCGGCGGCGTGCGGTCCCGGCCCGGACCGCTCACCGCCGGCAACATCGGCAAGCTGCGCGGCCTGCCCCGGGTGCGCGTCGGCGACCGGGTAGGAGAGGAGGACGCGTCGCGACCGCGGGCGCACTTCTCCCCGCCGATCCTGGAGTCGCTCGTCCGGCCCGAGCAGCCGGGCCGGGAAGTCGAACTCCACGCCGCGCTGACCCGGCTCGCCGACGAGGACCCGCTCATCCGGACCCGCACGGTCGCCGGCGGCGCCACGTCGGTGCTGCTCTACGGAGCGGTGCAGAAAGAGGTGATCGCGGAACGGCTCAAGCGCGAGTTCGGTGTCGAGGCGGTCTTCGAACAGGTCCAGCCGGTGTACTTCGAACGACCGGCCGGCCGGGGCGAGGCGGTCCACGAGTTCGCGCCGCGCGGCCCCAACGAGTTCTGGCAGACGCTCGGCGTGCGCATCGAGCCCGCACCGCGCGGCACGGGGAACACCTTCACCCGCGAGGTGGAGTCGGGCGCGCTGCCCAGGGCCTACCACCGCGCGATCGAGGACGCCGCCGTGGCGACGCTCCAGCAGGGCCTGTACGGCTGGGAGGTGACCGACTGCGCGGTGACCATCACCCACATCGGCTACGAGCCGCCGATGACCGTGGCCGCGGCCTTCCGCAACCTGACACCCCTGATCCTGATGCGGGCGTTCAAGGCGGCGGGCAGCGCCGTCTACGAACCCAGCTACACCATCGAGGTGGAGGTGCCGGACGACGCCCTGAGCGGCGTGATCGGTTTCCTCGTGTCGCTGGGAGCCGACCTCGGGCAGGCGGCGGAGTCCGGATCGGGCTGGGTCGTGCCGGCCGAGATCGCCGCCAGATCGCTGCGGGACCTCGCCATCGCCCTGCCCGGCCTCACCCACGGCGAGGGGACGATCTGGTACGAACCCGGCAGCGACCGCCGGGTCCGCGGCACACCTCCCACCCGTGAGCGGTTCGACGGCAACCCGCTCGACCACGACGAGTACATGCGTTATCTGTCCAACAGGAACCTGGCGGCGAAGACGATGTCCTAATTGGACTTCGGTCGGACGTGGCTGCCGACGTGCGGTCAGGGCGGCGGTGGTTCGCCCGGCCGCACCAGGCCGTTCTGGTAGGCGATGACGACGAGTTGGGCGCGGTCGCGGACGCCGAGCTTGGTCATCGCGCGGTTGACGTGGGTCTTCACCGTCAGCGGTGAGAGGTGGAGGGATTCGGCGATCCGGTCGTTGGACAGACCGTGGGCGACGAGGACGACGACCTCGCGTTCGCGGTCCGTGAGGTGCTTGAGCGCGGTGGTGGTGGCCTGCGGTGGTGCGGCGGCCTCCGGTTGGTTGAGGACGTGGAGGACGAGCCCGCGGGTGGCTTTCGGCGAGAGCATCGCGTCGCCCGTGGCGACGACCCGCACGGCGTGGATCAGCTCGTCGGGACCGACGTTCTTGCCGAGGAACCCGCTGGCGCCGGCGCGCACGGCGAGCAGGACGTTCTCGTCGTTCTCGAACGTGGTCAGCACCAGGACCCGGACGCCTGCGAGGTCGTCGTCGGCGGCGATGCGGCGGGTGGCTTCGATGCCGTCGACCTCGGGCATGCGGATGTCCATGAGGATGACGTCGGCGCGGGTGGTGCGGGCCAGGAAGACGGCTTCGCGCCCGTTGACGGCCTCGCCGACGACTTCGATGTCCGGTTCGGAGTCGAGGATCATCTTGTAGCCGGCGCGGATGAGCGCCTGGTCGTCGGCGAGCAGCACGCGGATGGTCATGACACGGCCTTCAACGCCGGTGCGGGCAGTTCGGCGTGCACGGTGAACCGCCCGTTGGGGCCCACCTGGGCTTCTAGAGTGCCGCCCGCGGCGGCGGCGCGTTCTCTCATGCCGACGATGCCGTACCCGGATTGGGCGGGCGTGCGTTCCGCGGCGACGGTGTTGACGACGTCGATGGTGATGCCCTCGGGGGTGTAGGTGATGGTGAGGCCGGCCGTGCCGGTGCCGTACTTGTGGGCGTTGGTGAGCGCTTCCTGCATGATGCGGTACGCGGCGAGGTCCACCACGGCGGGCAGTTCCCTGGTCACGCCGATCTGCCTGCGTTCGACGGTGAGACCGGCGGCGGCCAGCGCGTCGACCATGTCGGCGAGGCGGGACAGCCCGCGCACCGGTTCGGTGGAGGAGTCGGGGTCGTCGTCGGACTGGCGCAGGACGCCGACGATCGAGGAGAGCTCGCTGAGCACCGTGTCGCAGGCGGTGCGGATGTGGGTGAGCGCACGGTTGGCCTGTTCCGGCTGCCGGTGCAGGACGTGGCTGGCGGCGCCGGCCTGCACGTTGATGACGGCGATGTGGTGGGCCACCACGTCGTGCAGTTCACGGGCGATGCGCAGCCGTTCCTGGATGACGCGGCGGCTGGCTTCCTCCTCGCGGGTCTGCTCGGCGCGGTGGGCGCGCTCCACGACCTCGGCGACCCAGGCGCGGCGGCTGCGCGCGGCGTCACCGACGGCGGTGGCCATGCCGATCCAGGCGACGATCCCGATGCTCTGGGGAGACCAAACGGACCCCGTGCTGCCGAATGCGTCCACCAGGTACATGACGACGGCGACCGCACCGGCGGTCGTCCACGCGACGCGGCGGCTGGTGCGCGAGGCCGTGGTGAAGGCTGCGATCACGACGGCGACGAGCAGGATGACCTGTCTGACGCCGGTGGTGGCGACGAGCACGGTCACGGCGGCGGCCGTGGCGACCAGCGTGTGCTGCGGCCACTTGCGCCGCAACGTGACCGCCAGCAGCACGACGACCAGTGCCGCGATGTCACGGCCGGTGATCACGCCGTCGTGCCGTTCACCGACCCCCTTCAGCTCACCGACCACGCCGGCCACCACCAGGAGACAGCCCAGCGCGGCGTCGACGACCAGCGGGTGGTGGCACATCCACCCGCGGATCCCCGACGTCTTCGTCGACTCCATGGCGGTCACCGTACGTGCATGGTGACCGGGACGCCGACGAGGACACCGGCGGACGTGTCGTCGTACCGGCGGTTCGGTTCCTCCCGGTAGGACGGTGACGCGGCGCCGGACCCGGCCGACGCGACGGACAGCAGGTGGACCCCGATCACGGCGGCGAGCGCGGCGACGAGGGCGAGCAGCACGCTGTTGACGTCGGTGCCCAACCGCTCACCGAGCAGCACCACGCCGATCGCCGCGGCGGACACCGGGTTGGCGATGTTGCTGATCGCCAGCGGAGCACCGAGGCCGCTGCGGTAGGAGCGCTGGGTGAAGAACACCCCCGCCGTGGCGAGCGCGGCGATGGCCACGACCGCCGCGAGGACGTCGAGCCGGAGCAGGGCGTCGAGGCCGTCGGTGGTCACGTGCACGGCGACGGTCTGGCTGACCGCCGACGAGACACCGAACGCCGTGCCGCCCGCCACCGCGGACCAGAGGCCGGACGCGCCGGCGGCTCGGCCGCGGTAGCCCAGGAGGATCAGCGCGGCAGCGGTCACCGACAGCAGACCGGACAACTGGCCGCCGGACAGCGCCACGGCGCCGTGCCCGGAACCGGTCGACAGCAGCAGCCCGAGCAGGCCAGCCACGACCAGCGTCGTGGCGACGGACTCGGTGCCGGTGATCCGACGCCGTTGTGCCACCGCACCCATCGGCACCGCCAGCGCCAGCGTCAGCACACCGAAGGACTGCACGAGCACCAGCGGGCCGTACGGCAGGGCGACGACGTGCAGGACCGCGCCCAGACCGTTGAGCCCGATCGCACCCCACCACAACGGCGTGCGGACCAGGGTCCGCGTCGGCCGGTCGGCCAACCTCTGCTGCACCACCGCGCCGAGCGCGTAGGCGAACGCCGAAGCCACGCACAGCGTCACGGCCAGTGCCGTCCCGGTCGGATCCATGCGGATCACGCTAGGCATTCGAGCCGGCGGACACGTCCTCCAGCGACGGTAAGCGCGGCACCGCCGACCTACCACGAACGCAGTACTCCGATTGTCGCAGCTGTCTGCCGCCGGACGACGCGGACGAGCCGCCCTGTCGAGCATCGTTGAGGCCGTCAAGCGCTACCGCGGCGGAACAACGCCGCCGGCACAACCGCGAGGACCAGGATGATCGAACTCCAGCAACTCACCAAGAAGTACGGCGACAAGGTGGCCGTGGACGGCATCAGCGCCACGGTCCGGCCCGGTGTCGTCACCGGCTTCCTCGGACCCAACGGGGCGGGCAAGTCCACCACCATGCGGATGATCGTCGGCCTCGACCGGCCGACCTCCGGCACCGCGCTGGTCAACGGGAGGCCCTATGCCGCGTCCCGCGCACCCCTCGCCGAGGTCGGCGCGCTGCTCGACGCCAAAGCGGCCGACGGCGGACGCACCGCCCGCAACCACCTGCTCGCGCTCGGCGCCACGGTGGGCATCGGCAAGCGACGGGTGGACGAGGTACTGGCCTCGGTCGGCCTTACCGAGGTCGCGCACAAGTCGGCGGGTTCGTTCTCGCTCGGCATGGGGCAGCGCCTCGGCATCGCCGCCGCGTTGCTGGCCGACCCGGAAGTCCTGATCCTCGACGAACCCGTCAACGGTCTCGACCTCGACGGCATCCAGTGGATCCGCGCCCTGCTCACCGAACTCGCGGACGAGGGCCGCACGGTGCTGCTGTCCTCCCACCTCATGAGCGAGATGCAGCTGGTCGCCGACCACCTGCTGGTCATCGGCCAGGGCCGCATCCTGGCCGACACCTCGATCGAGGGCTTCATCGAGGAGTCCTCGGGCGGCAGCAGGGTCGTCGTCGCCTCGCCGGACGCCGGCGCGCTGGCGCGGCTGCTCACCGGGGACGGGGTCGTCCTGACCACCCGGGAGCCGGGCCGGTTCGAGGTGCGGGACCTGACGGCGGCCGAGATCGGCGATGTCGCCGCCGAACACGGACTCAGGATCCACGAGCTGACCCCCGTCACGGCCTCGCTGGAGTCCGCGTACCTCGAACTCACCCGAGACCGGGTCGAGTTCACCGCGACCGCCCAGCACCCCGCTCGCACCGATCGCACCGCTCGCACCGCGCGCCCCGCCACCGACGACACCACGAAGGCCGCCTGATGACCACCACACTGGAGATGCCGCCCCGTCCGGCGGAGACGACTTCGACCGCCACCCCCACCACCGCGCACCGCCAGACCCTGGGCCGGGCGATCCACTCGGAGTGGATCAAGATCCGCAGCCTGCGCAGCACCTGGATCGGCATGGCCACCGTCGTCCTGGTGATGATCGGCCTCGGCTCGCTGTCCGCGGCCGTGTCGACCGGGTCCGTTGCGGCGCCGGGGGACGGCGGCGGCCCGCTCGGCGGCGGCGGTCCTCTCTCGACCGTCCTGGCCGGAGCCGACTTCGCGGTGCTCCTGATCGGTGTGCTGGGTTCCCTGGCCGGCGCCCGCGAGTACAGCTCGCGGATGATCTCCGCCACGGTGGCGGCCGTGCCACGGCGTTGGCAGGTCGTCGCGGCCAAGGCGATCGTCCTCGCGGCCGTGGTGATCCCGACGGCGCTGATCGGCGTCATGGGCGCGTTCGGCGCGGGCATGGGCATCCTGTCCGCCAGTGACGCCGCCACCGTGGCCCTCACCGACGACGGTGTGCTGAGGTCGGTGCTCGGCATGGCCGGGTACGTCACCGCGATCGCCCTGCTCGGCCTGGGCCTGGGCATCCTGCTGCGCAGCACGGCGGGCAGCATCGGCGCCGTGGTCGGCGGGATCATGGTCCTGCCCACCGTGGCCGGGGCGTTGTTGCCCGACAGTTGGGACACTGTCCTGCGGTTCCTCCCCAGTTCCGCCGCATCGTCGTTCACCACCGTGATGTCCGCGGGGGACAGCACCCTCAGCGCGGGCGCCGGAGTCGCGGTCCTCGCCGCGTGGGTCGCGGCGGCGCTCGGCGCGGCCGCCTTCGCCATCACCCGCCGCGACGTGTGACACACCCCCGAGTCGATCCGGACAGCACCGTGGAAGAGGAGCTCCATGCGCGGCGACGACCTGGACCGCTGGGTCTTCAGCGCCCTCTACAGCGACACCGGCATGGTGGTCGCCGCGCTCGAAATCCTGGTGCACGACGAGTACACCAAGGCGCCGTCGACCTCCGGGAAGGTCGGACTCGTCGCCGCTGCCCGGCGACACCGCGGTCCACCGGGTGCGCGGTCCCGTGAACGGCGGGGTCCACTCGTCGAACGGCGAGAAGGCGGCATCGAGCCGGTCCAGCGCTCTGGAACGGGTGTTCGAAGCGGCGGCGATCCTCGGCTGACGCTTTCCCGGATGTCCGCTCACCGGTGGACGGTAGGGTCGCCTCACGGTAGCGAACCGTGAGGGTTTTCCATGCGAATCGACCACATCATCTACGCCGCACCGGATCTCGAGGCCGCGGTGGCCGACCTCGGGACGCGCCTTGGTGTTCACGCGGCCGGCGGCGGACAGCACCCTGGCCAAGGCACTCACAACAAGCTGCTCGCCCTGGGGCCCGAGACGTATCTGGAGATCGTCGCCCCTGATCCCGACCAACCCGAACCCGCCGGTCCGCGGCCGTACGGCGTCGACGGCGTCACCCGCGGCGGCCTGGTGGGTTGGGCTCTCGGTTGCGACGACATCGCGGACGCTCTCGGCAAAGCCCGCGCCGACGGCTTCGACCCGGGCGACGTGATCGAGGGCCACCGATCCGCACCGACCGGCACCCTGCTGCGATGGCACCTCACGCGCAATGCGCTGACCGCCGGCGTCATCCCGTTCCTGATCAGCTGGGGCGACACCCCACACCCGGCGGCCTCGGCACCCGCGGGGCTCGTTCTGGAGTCCCTGCACGTAGAGCATCCGGACCCGGCGTCGGTCACGGGGCCGCTGCACGCCCTCGGCGCCCGGGTGGAGGTCCGTCCGGCGCCGAAGCCCGCGCTCGTCGTCCGAGTCCAGGGGCCGAGTGGCAGTACCGAGCTTCGATGAAGGACACCAACGCAGGGTGACGACTTCGCCACTCCGGCTAGTCCACTTCGGACCGACAGCGCGGCGGCCGGCCGGCGGTCACGTTCGCCGGGACGCGAGCCCGTTCGGGCGCCGTAGGTGCGACCTTGAGCCGGAAGGCGCACCCTGATGGGTCGAGGGGGTCCACCGCGGACGGGAGACGGTCATGAAGTTCATCCAGCTGATCGAGTACGAGACCCACAAGCCCGAGGAGATCAGCCGCCTGCTGGACCGCTGGCGCGAGGAGAGCGGCGACGAGTCGACCGTGACGAGGACGGTGCTGACCGCCGACCACGACCGCCCGAACCGCTACATCTCGATCGTCGAGTTCCCCTCCTACGAGGAGGCGATGCGCAACTCCAACCGGCCCGAGACCGACCGGTTCGCCAAGGAGATGGCCGCGCTCTGTGACGGCCCGGTCCAGTTCCGCAACCTGGACGTGAACCGGGAGGAACTGGTCTAGGCGGCCACCGGCACGCGCCGTCGGCCACCGAGCCGCAGCGCGGTCACCCACGGTGACCGCCCGCAGGGCCGGCGGCGCACCGCTCACACCTGGTGCGCGCCAGGCCTGCCCGACTCGACGACGAACGACGCGAAAACCGATTCCGGGGCGTCACGGCGGCTGACGGTCGAGACGGTCCTGAGATCGGCGCGCAGCTGCGAACCGTCCACCTGGCAGCGGACGTAACCTCGGCGGTCGCCGTCGAAGAACTTGATGTGGGGGTTGTGCTTGATCATCGGACCGTAGTACGGCCCGTACACCTCACCGTCCCCATTGGACGAGATCGACGTGCCGACGAACTCGGTGCCGACGACCGGCGACGAGGGCCGGTCGAAGTCCCGGTGGATGTCGTTGACGAACGTCGAGTGCCAGTCCCCGGTGACCACGACCGGGTTGTCGACCCGGTGCCGGACCCAGGTCTCGGTCAGCCGGTTGCGAGCGGCCGGGTAGCCGTCCCACGCGTCGTGCCACAACCGGTTGCCGGTCGCGCCGTCGTGGTCGAGGCGGCCCAGCATCACGTTGCTGCCCAGGATGTTCCACCGCGCGCGCGAAGCGGCCAGCCCGTCGAAGAGCCACTTCTCCTGCGGGAAGCCGAGCATCGTCACGTTCGGGTCGTAGCCGCCGGTGCACGCGTCGGCCTCACCCCAACCGCAGGGCGGCACGCTTCGGTACTGCCTGCCGTCGACGATGTCCAGCTGCGCGAGCCTGCCCCAGTGCAGACGTCGGTAGATCCGTGCCTCGTCGAACGCGGCCAGGCGAACGGGCTGGTGTTCGTACCACGCCTGATATGCCGCGGCCCGCAACGCGGTGATGTCGCCCGCGTGCTCCTGACGCGTGCCCGCGTAGTCGTTCTTGACCTCGTGGTCGTCCCACGTGACGGCCCACGGGAACCGGGCGTGCGCCAGCTGGAGATCCGGGTCGCTCTTGTAGAGGGCGTACTGCATCCGCCAGCGTTCCAGATCCTGCGGCGCCGACCTCAGCACGTCCGGCGTGCTGGTTCGCCGGTAGCCGCCGTCCGCGGGGATGCCGCCCTCGTAGACGTAGTCGCCCAGGTGCACCACGAGATCGAGGTCGTCGCGGGCCATGTGCTGGTACGACGGGTAGTAGCCGCTCGCCCAGTCCTGGCACGAGGCGAACGCGAAGGCCAGCGAGCCCCCGGAGGCGCCGGGAACGGGCGCGGTGCGCGTGCGCCCGACCGGTGAGACGTCGTCGCGGTACCGGAAGCGGTAGAACCACTCCCGGTCCGGCGCCAGGCCGTCGACCTCGACGTGGACGGAGTGCGCCAGCTCCGGCACCGCCCACGCGATGCCACTGGCGGCGATCCGGCGGAACCCCTCGTCCTTGGCGACCTGCCACTCGACCGGCACCTTGGTGCGCGGCATACCCCCGCCGGGCTCGAACGGCTCCGGTACGAGCCGCGTCCACAGCACGGCGCCCGTCGACGTCGGATCCCCGCTGGCGACGCCGAGCCGGAACGGGTGGTTCCCGCCGCCGGGCCGCGGTGACCCGGCCGCGCGGTCGGCGGGCACCTGGGACAACGCGGCCGCCCCGGCCACAGTCGAAACCGCGGCGAGGAACTGCCGCCTACCCATGGAGGTCGTCACGGCGCAATGTCTAACCTGCGCCAATGGACAACAGGGAAGCGCCAGGTGAACAGGTGCGATGAGGACACCGCGGAAGTGGTCAGCGACGTGCTTCCTCCAGCACGGCACGCTCCAGCACGGCAAGTCCCTCGTCCAGCAGCGCGTCCGGGATCACCAGCGGCGGCAGCAACCGGATGACGTTCCCGTAGGTCCCGCAGGTCAGCACGACCACCCCCGCCCGGTGGCACGCGGCGGCGACCCGTGCGGTGAGGTCCGCGTCGGGCTCCGTCGAGCCGGGCCGGACGAACTCGACGGCGAGCATGGCGCCACGACCGCGCACGTCGCCGATGACGTTCGTGACCTCGGCGAGCGCACGCAGCCGTGCCACGGCGAACGCCTCGATGCGTGCCGCCGCACCGGCCAGGTCGCGCGACCGCATGGTGTCGATCGCCGCCAGCGCGGCCACGGCGGCGACCGGGTTGCCCCCGTACGTGCCGCCCAGCCCACCGGCGTGCACCGCGTCCATCACGTCGGCCCGACCGGTCACCGCGGCCAGCGGCAGACCGCCCGCCATGCCCTTCGCGGTGGTGATCAGGTCCGGCACCACACCCTCGTGCTCGGCGGCGAACCACGCGCCGGTGCGGCAGAACCCGGTCTGGATCTCGTCGGCCACCAGCAGCACGTCGTTCGCGGCGCACCAGTCGGCCAGCGCGCGCAGGAAGCCCGGCGCGGGCACCACGAACCCGCCCTCGCCCTGGATCGGCTCGATCAGCACGGCCGCCACGTTCTCCGCGCCGACCTGCTGCTCGATCCGGCTCGTCGCGCGCTCCGCCGCCTGCGGCCCGGTCATCCCGGCCGGGTCGCGGAACGGGTAGGACATCGGCACCCGGTGGACCTCGCCCGCGAACGGGCCGAAGCGGTGCTTGTACGGCATGTTCTTCGCCGTCAGCGCCATCGTCAGGTTGGTGCGCCCGTGGTAGGCGTGGTCGAACACCACGACCGCGGGACGGCCGGTCGCGTGCCGGGCGATCTTCACCGCGTTCTCCACCGCCTCGGCGCCCGAGTTGAACAGCGCCGACTTCTTGGCGTGGTCGCCGGGGGTGAGGGCGTTGAGCTGCTCGCACACCGCCACGTACTCCTCGTACGGCGTCACCATGAAACACGTGTGGGTGAAGCGCTCCACCTGCCGCCGGACGGCGTCGGCCACCGCGGGCGCCGGGTTGCCGACGGAGGTGACGGCGATGCCCGACCCGAGGTCGATCAGCTCGTTGCCGTCCACGTCGACCAGCAGTCCGTCGGCGCCGTGGTCGACGAAGGCGGGCAACGTGCTGCCGACACCGGCGGCCACCGCGTCCGAGCGGCGGGATTGCAGGGCGCGCGAGACGGGCCCCGGGATCTCGGTGCGCAGCCGGTTCACAGCGGTTGTCGTGGTCATGGGCCCAGCATCGGCCCCGCCGGCCGGGTGGCCCAATGGCGTAATCGGCTAGATTGAGCCCTCAACCTGGCCGGATCGGCGGTGGTGCGGATGCCGATGACGCTCGGCGGGCTCGTGCGGGAACGGGCGCTCGGCCTGCGGGTGGTCGCGGGTCACGACCTGCTGGACCGCCCGGTCGGGTGGGTCCACGTCAGCGAGCTCGACGACCCGACGCCGTTCCTGGAGGGCGGCGAGCTGCTGCTCACCACCGGTCTGCGGGTCGACGCGGACACCGACTTCCCGACGTTCGTGGCACGGCTGGTCACCCGTGGTATCGCCGGGTTGGGCTTCGGGACGGGACTCGGCCACGACACCGTGCCGTCGCCGCTGGTCAAGGCCGCCGACGAGGCCGGGTTGCCGCTGCTCGACGTGCCGAGGCGCACGCCGTTCATCGCCATCAGCAAGGCCGTGTCCGCCGCCGTGGCCGCGGACGCGTACGCGACGGTCACGGCGACGAACGCGGCGCAGCGGGAGCTGACGACCGCGGCGCTGTCCGGTCCGGAACGGGTCGTGCGGCGCCTGTCCCGGCTCCTGGAGGGCTGGGTGCTGCTGCTGGAGCGGTCGGGGGCGGTGCTGGCCGCCGCACCCGCCGCCGCCACGAACCGGGTCACCGCGCTGTCGGCCGAGCTGGACCGGCTGGGCCGCGGCGTCGCCAGCGCCGGGTTCACGCTCGGCGAGGACCACGTCGCCGTCCACGTCCTGGGCAACCGCAGCGTTCTCGTCGCGGGGCGCGCGGCGCCGCTGGACCGGGTGGGGCAGCAGGTCCTGGCCGCCGCCGCGTCGGTGCTCACGCTGACGATCGCGCGGGCGGGCGACCTCGACACGGCCCGACGCCGGCTGCGCGGCGCGGTGCTGCGCCTGCTGGTGGCCGGTCACCGCGACCTCGCCGCCGACCTGCTGCCGCTGCCCGACGAGCCGGTCGTGGTGCAGGTGTTCACCGGTCAGGCGGAGCACCGCGCGCGTGGGCTGGAACTGCTGGAGGGCCGTGAGGTGTTCTGCGCCGAACTGGACGACCAGCTGGTCGTCGTGACCTCGGGCGAGACCGCCGAGGCGGTGACCGGTCTGCGCGGCGGCGTGTCGGGGCCCGTCGGCTACCGGGACTTCGATCACGCGCACCGGCAGGCCGTCCAGGCCGCGGAATCGGCGCACGCCGGCGGACTCGTCCGGTTCGGCGACGTGGTGGGCGCCGGGATGCTCGGCCTGCTGCGCCCCGAGGCCGCGCACGCGTACGCGCTGTCGCTGCTGGCCCCGGTCATCGAGCACGATCGCAACGGCCGCGGCGACCTCATCGTGTCGCTCACCGAGTGGCTGCGCCGGCACGGGCAGTGGGACCCGGCGGCGGCGCGGCTGGGGGTGCACCGGCACACCCTGCGCAACCGCATCGGCAGGATCGCCGAACTCACCGGCCGGGACCTGGACTCGCCGGGCACCCGGGCGGAGTTCTGGTTCGCCCTGCAACTCCTCGACGACCCGGCGGACCGGCCCGGTGACATGCCGGAAACACGGCCCTGACCTGCACCGAGCCGAACTGTCCGGTTCGGACAACGGCCCGGCGCGACTTCGACGGAATGTCCACTGTCACCCCGGCGACGGCCCTCCCAGACTGATCGGCAACCAACCGGTCGCTCTCAACGCGGGAAGGAGGGCCGATGTCGCAGGACCTGCAACCCTCGCTGCGCAAACGGCACCTCAGCATGATCGCCATCGCCGGGGTCATCGGCGCCGGGCTGTTCGTCGGCAGCGGTGCCGCGATCGGCACGGCGGGCCCCGGTGTGCTCGTCTCCTACGCCGCCGCCGGCCTGCTCGTCGTGCTCGTGATGCGGATGCTGGGGGAGATGTCCGCGGCCAACCCGGACACCGGCAGCTTCTCCGCCTACGCCGAACGCGCCATCGGCCCGTGGGCCGGGTTCACGATCGGCTGGCTGTACTGGTGGTTCTGGGTCGTCGTGGTCGGCATCGAGGCCACCGCGGGCGCGGCCATCGTGCACCGCTGGGTCCCCGCCGTCCCGCAGTGGACGTGGGCGCTCGCGTTGACGGTCGTGCTGACGTTGACCAACCTTTACTCGGTCCGGTCGTTCGGCGAGTTCGAGTTCTGGTTCGCCGGCATCAAGGTCGCCGCGATCACCGTGTTCCTCGTCCTGGGCGTGGCGGCGATCGTCGGCCTGATGCCGAACGTCGACTCGCCGGGTCTCGACAACCTCACCGGTCACGGCGGCTTCTTCCCCCACGGCACCGGTCCGGTCGCCGCCGCGATGCTCGTCGTGGTCTTCTCCTTCTTCGGCGCGGAGATCGCCACCGTCGCGGCGGGGGAGTCGGCCAACCCCGTGCAGGCCGTGCGCACCGCGGTGCGGTCGGTGGTGTGGCGCGTCCTCGTCTTCTACATCGGTTCCATCGCCGTCGTCGTCACGCTGATCCCGTGGAACGACGCCGGTGTCGCCAAGAGCCCGTACGTCGCGGTGCTGGACGCCATCGGTCTGCCCTCGGCCGCGGTGGTCATGGACGTCGTCGTGTTGACCTCGGTGCTGTCCTGCCTGAACTCCGGCCTGTTCACCGCCTCCCGGATGGTGTTCTCGCTCGCCCGCCGCGGTGAGGCCCCCACCGCGTTGGGCCGGGTCTCGCGGCGCGGGGTGCCGACCGCCGCGGTGCTGGCGTCCACTGTGGTCGGTTTCGTGACGGTGGTGCTGAACTACCTCTCGCCGGACACGGTGTTCCTGTTCCTGGTGAACTCCTCGGGCGCGGTGGCGGTGTTCGTGTGGCTGGCCATCGCGGTGTCCCAGCTGCGGATGCGGCGGCGCCTGGAGCAGGAGACGCCCGATCGGCTGACGTTGCGCATGTGGGGCTACCCGTACCTGACGTGGGCGACGATCGTCGGCATGGTGGGTCTGCTGGTGGGCATGCTGTTCGACGCCGGGACCCGTTCCCAGCTGTTGCTGAGCCTGCTCGTCGCGGCGGTCGTGGTGGTGGTCGGCGTCGTCCGCGGCCGTCGCGGCGCGCCACGGCCGGTGGAGGTGCCGGAAACCGTGTGACCACGGGTCCGACGGAAATCTCGTTCAGGGGTCGGCGGGCTCGGTGAGAACCAGGCCCGCCGGCCCCTGAAACGACGACCCTCCCGCCACGCTCGGCGGGCCACCCGCCAGGACAGTCCACTATGGACTTCCGGGGGATTCGAGCACAACGCTGTCCGAGGACCTCGGTTGAGCGCCCTGTGGCGACACGACCGGTCGGGTGGCGTCACGGGTGATCCCCCTGCCTGTCGACGTGAACGGGACGGGCAGAATCCGAGCATGATCCGTCGATCAAGAACGACCCCCCTGCTCCTCTCCCTGTCACTCGTTCTCGGTCTCGCCGCCGGAGCCGCCGCCGACGTCGCGGACCCGCTCACGACGGACCTCGACCGCATCCTCGGTGACCCCAGGCTCGCCGCCTCCGCGGTGGGCCTGGTGGTGCGCGACGCCGGCACCGGCGACCTGCTGTACAGCCGTTCGGGGCGCACGCGCTTCCAGCCGGCGTCGACCGCGAAGGTGGTCACCAGCGCGGTCGCGTTGGACGGTCTCGGGCCCGACTACCGCTGGAACACCTATCTCGCCACCACCGCGGCCGTGCAGGGCACGGAACTCACCGGCGACCTCTACCTGCGCGGCACCGGCGACCCCACCATGCTCGCCACCGACTACGACGACCTGGCCGCGCAGCTGGCCGCCACCGGCGTGCGGACCGTTCGCGGCGGGCTCGTCGCGGACGACAGCTGGTTCGACTCCGTCCCGTTGGGCACCGGCTGGGCCTGGGACGACGAGCCCTACTACTACAGCGCCCAGACCTCGGCGCTGACGATCGCGCCGGACACCGACTACGACTCCGGTTCCGTCATCGTCAACGTCTCGCCCGGTGTCGCGGGCGGCCCGGCGCAGGTGCGCGTCGACCCGCCGGTGGAACTCGACATCCGCAACACCGCCACCACGACGGCGGGCGGCGACGGCGTGTACGTGCAGCGCGCGCACGGCTCCAACGTCGTGTACGTGGGCGGCTCGATCGCGCCGGGCTCTTGGCCCCACGCCTCCTACATCTCCGTGGACGACCCGACCACGCTGGTCGCCGGCCTGTTCCGCAAGTCCTTGGCGGCCAAGGGCATCACGGTGACCGGCGGGACCGCGTTCCGGGCGACCCCCGCGTCGGCGCGGGTGCTGGCGACCCACCGGTCGATGACGCTGCGCGAGCTGCTGGTGCCGTTCTTGAAGCTCAGCAACAACATGCACGCCGAGGCGCTGATCAAGTCGCTGGGGCGTGAGATCAACGGGGAGGGCACGTGGCCGGCGGGCGTGCGGGCGCTGGAGTCCCTGCTGCCCGGTCTGGGTGCGGACCCGCTGACCATGAACATGTTCGACGGGTCCGGCATCTCCAGGATGGACGTCCTCTCACCTGACCTGTTCGTGGCGGTCCTGAGGTCGGCGCGCACCAAGCCGTGGTTCCAGAGCTGGTACGACGCCCTGCCGATCGCCGGCAAGTCGGCTCGGCTGGAAGGCGGCACCCTGCGCAACCGGATGGCGGGCACGGCGGCGGCGGGCAACGTGCACGCCAAGACCGGCTCGATGTCCGGGATATCCGGCCTCTCGGGCTACGTGACGAACGCCGACGGCCGCAAGCTGGTGTTCTCGCTGATGATGAACAACTTCGTGTCGTCCGTGCCGAGGGACATCGAGGACGCCATCGCGGTCCGCCTGGCCTCCGACCGCGCGGGTCAGGCGCAGCCGGGCGTCCAGGCCAGGCGTCTGAACACGGACAAAGCGGATCCGAGGCAGGACTTGGAGTGCTCTTGGACGAAGTCGTGCTGACCTGAGGTCCGACCGGCTCCACGTGGGGGCCCATCCGGGCGTCGACCGGATGGGCCACCGCGCAGAGCGGCGAACGCCGACCTGGTCAGCGACACCGTGGATTGGTACTTTCGACCTGCCATGCCGACGGTTCGGTCGATGCCCGGTAGCGGGGCGTTCCGGCGGTCCGCGGCCACTGCCGGCCCGATGAAGGACCGACATGACACCACGTTCGGCACGCGTCGCGGCGATCATCGCCTGCGTTCCACTGCTCACGAGTTGGGCGCTCGTCTCCCCGGGAGCCGTCGCCGCACCCGTGGCACCCGCCTTCCCGGGAGCGGTCGGGTTCGGCGCGCAGGCCACCGGAGGGCGCGGCGGGCAGGTTTACCACGTGACCAACCTCAACGACTCCGGCCCGGGGTCGCTGCGTGACGCGGTGAGCACCGGCCCCCGGATCGTCGTCTTCGACGTCGGCGGGTACATCGAGCTGCGGTCGCCGTTGGGCATCAAGAGCAACATCACGATCGCGGGGCAGACGGCGCCGGGCGAGGGCATCGCCACCCGCGGCTACCAGGTGTCGACGTCGAGCGCTACCAACGTCGTCATCCGGTACATGCGCTTCCGGCACGGCCTGACGCCCGAGCAGAACCGCGACGGCGTGACGATCAACGAGGGCCGCGACCAGATCTTCGACCACGTGTCCGTGTCGTGGGGGCGCGACGAGAACTTCTCCATCAACAACAGCAGCAACATCACGGTGCAGAACTCGATCATCTCGGAGGGCCTGGACCCGCACTCGTGCGGCGGCCTGGTGCAGAGCGACGGCGTGACGATCTACCGCAGCCTCTACGCCCACAACAAGACCCGCAACCCCAAGGTCAAGGGCCGCAACCAGTTCGTCAACAACGTCGTCTACAACTGGGGCTCCGACGCCTACATCGAGGGCGACTCCGCCGGACGCAGCGACGCGAACGTGGTGAACAACTACTTCGTCAAGGGCCCGTCGACCGGATCGGGCAGCCCGTTCACGCGGGGGAACCTCAACTTCCACATCTACGCGGCGGGCAACTACCACGACGGCAACAAGAACAAGGTGCTCGACGGCGTGCCGGTGACAACGGCGGACCTCGGCAACGTCGTGGTGGAACCCACCCCGTTCCCGTTCCCCGCGATCAAGGACGCGCCCGCCGCGGAGGCGTACCGCACCGTGCTCGCCCAATCCGGGGCGTCGCTGCGCCGGGACACCATCGACCGACGCGTCGTCGCCGGTGTGGCCAACGAGACCGGTGCGATCATCACCGACCCGGCGAGTGTCGGCGGGTTCGGCAGTCTCATCGGCGGCACAGCCCCGGCCGACACCGATCGCGACGGCATGGCGGACGCGTGGGAGCGGGTGAACGGCCTCGACCCCGCCGACGCGGGCGACGGCGACGACCTCGGCCCGGACGGCTACACCAACGTCGAGAAGTACCTCAACAGCCTGGCCCCGTGACCGCGAGCCGTCCGCGACGGTGCAGCGCGGCGCGCCGCACTACTGCGTGGGTGTAGGTCAGCTCTCCGTTGCCGACCTGGAGCATGTCGGGGTCGTTGAAAGCGCCGGGGCGGGCGTACCCGTCCAGGCCGACCTGCCCGGTCGAGGGTGGACAGCACGGACGCCCACGTGGGCACCAGGTCATCGGTGGTGCGCCACAGGTGCGCGATGCCGGGGCCCACTCCCAGGGCTTGAAGTGCCCGTACTCGGAGATCGAGTACACCACGGGCACGCCGGTCGCCCGCAGCGCCTGCCGCATACGGCGGAAGGCGGGTTCGGGGCGGAGCCCGTCGTTGATGTGGGCGCGGCACCAGTCGTACTTGAGGTAGTCCACGCCCCACTCCGCGAACGTCTCCGCGTCGGTGGTCTCGAAGCCCGGTGTCGCTCGTCCCAGCCCTTTCATCGGGTCGTCGTAGGAGTCCTGAATGGATTGTCTTCCGGCGATCGGTGTCACGAGAAGTTGCGCGAAAAGCCTCCGTGGGGCCTGCGGCGGCGTTTATCCACTCCACCGCCGGTGTGTGTCCGGCGTGAGGTCCTGCGGTCGGGATCGTGGTGAACCCACCCGCGTGCCGGGCCGTATGAATCGTTGCACGCCTTTCCAGTCGAGTCGAGGGGCCGGTGATCCGATGCCCGACGGAAAACCAGGTGTGATCATTAGCACACACCGGGTGGCGCCGGGTCGGATGGAGGGTTTCTCGACATCGGTAAAGGGCCTGCTCGGCGCCGCGTCCAGATCACCGGGTTATCTCGAAGGCAGAATGGAGAAAGCATCGGGCGATTCCGCGACGTGGCTGGTCATCTGCTGGTTCGACAGCGTGGAGAACGTCACCGCGTGGGGGCAGTCGCGGTTGCACGAGACCTGGCGCGAATACATCGGGCGCTTCGCGACCCCCGGCGGCGTGGGCGTGTCCACGACGGCACCCCCGGCGGACGTGCCGGCTCCACCCGTCCCACCGGCGGCGCCGAGCCCACCACCGCGGTGGAAGATGGCGCTGATGACGCTGACCGGGGTGTTCCCGGCGGTGCTCCTGGTCAACGTCACCGTCATCCCGCAGGTGGCCGGCCTGCCGCTCGTCGCGCGCACGTTCGTGCTGTGCGTGTGCGTGACGGTGCTGATGACCTGGGTGCTCATGCCGCAGGTGCAGAAGCTGCTCGGCCCGTGGCTGCGCCGGGGCACCGCTCCCGTGGCCCCGCCCAGTGGTGACGACCAGCCCGACCTCGACGTCGCACCCACCTCGACCTCACACGGACTCCGACCCGTGGCGGTGCCTGCCGACAACGGCGCCCGATCGGGTTCACGACCACCCAGAGCCGCGCGGGCACGGCACGCCGCCCCCGCGACCTCCCCTGGCGGACAGCAGTCCCGATCGCGTCGCCGCTGACGCGATCGCCGGACGACCCCGCCACCACGAACACCGGAGCGTGATCTGTGCGGACCCTCCTCATCGACAACCACGACTCGTACACGTACAACCTGTTCCACCTCGTCGCGGGCGTGAACGGGGAAGAACCCCTCGTGCTGCGCAACGACGACCCGGAGTTGTCCAGGCTGTCGTTCGACGAGGTGGACAACGTGGTGATCTCCCCGGGACCCGGTCGACCGGGCCGGGACCGGGACCTCGCCGGGGCGAACCGCTTCCTGGACCAGGACGTGTTGCCGGTGCTCGGGGTGTGCCTCGGCCACCAGGGGTTGGGGTTCCAGGCCGGCGCGCAGGTCGCGTTCGCGCCGCAGGCCCGCCACGGTCATCCGACCACCGTCACCCACGACGGGCGCGACCTGTTCGCGGGAATGCCCCAAGGGTTCACCGCGGTGCGCTACCACTCGTTGTGCGTGCGCGAACCGCTGCCACCGGAACTGGAGGCCACCGCCTGGGCGGAGGACGGCGTGCTGATGGGGCTGCGCCACCGCTCCCGTCCCCAGTGGGGGGTGCAGTTCCACCCCGAATCGATCCTCACCGAGTGGGGAACCCGGCTGGTCGCCAACTTCCGGGCGCTCTCCGAGGTGGCGAGACCGTCCATCACGGTGCCCGGTTCCCACCCCACACCTGCGGAAACGATGAACGACACGCCCGTCCGGCACACCGGCCACCGGCTGCACACCGCGGTGCACCGCGGAGTCGTCGACCCGGAGCAGGTGTTCGCGAAACTCCACTCTGCATCGCCACGCGCGTTCTGGCTGGACGGCGCCGGAGCGGGGGACCGGGGGGCGCGCTTCTCCTACCTGGGCGACGACACCGGTCCGCTCGCCGAGTACCTCAGCTACGACGTGGATGCCGGTGTGCTGACGGTGGAGCGCGCGGGTCGACCGGCGATCAGGCTGCGCGAAGACGTGTTCGCCTACCTGCGGCGTGGTCTCGAGCAACGCGCACACCCGCGGCCGGACCTCCCCTTCGACTTCACGTGCGGCTGGGTCGGGTACTTCGGGTACGAACTCAAGGCCGTCCTCGGTGGCCGGGCCGCGCACCGCAGCAGTACCCCCGACGCCGCCTGGTTGTTCGCCGACCGGGTCGTCGTCATCGACCACCACGAGCACACGGCGTACCTGCTCTGCCTCGCCGAGGACACACCGGCCGCCGCCGAGGAGGCCACCGCCTGGCTCGACGCGACACTCCGCGTCCTGTCCTCCCTGTCGTCGCACCAGACACCTCCCGCCAAAGCCCGGCTGTACTCGTCGACCCGGCAGGCCGACGACGCCGTGGAGATCACCGAACGCTGGCTGCTGCGCGAGGCGGAGGACTACCGCACGGATGTCGTTTCCTGCCAGGAGCAACTGCACGCGGGCGAGAGCTACGAGATCTGCCTGACCACGGCGGTGGAACTGCCCGCGACGTCCGGCTCCGCCGACTACTACCGGGTGCTGCGCCGGGTCAACCCCGCGCCGTTCTCCGCCTACCTGCGCTTCGGCGAGGTCGACGTGGCCAGTTCGTCACCCGAGCGGTTCCTCCGGGTCGGCGCGGACGGGGTCGTGCAGGCCGAACCGATCAAGGGCACGGCCGCACGCGGGGTGACCCCCGAACAGGACGCCGCGCTGCGCGACGGCCTGGCCGAGGACCCGAAGACGCGCGCGGAGAACCTGATGATCGTCGACCTGCTGCGCAACGACCTGGGCCGGGTGTGCCGGGTGGGCACGGTGGAAGTGCCGGAACTGATGGCGACCCGCTCCTACCAGACCGTGCACCAACTCGTCTCGACGGTGCGCGGCGAGCTGAGGCCGGGGCTGGACGCGCTGGACTGCGTGCGGGCCTGCTTCCCCGGCGGGTCCATGACCGGTGCGCCCAAGGAACGCACGATGGAGATCATCGACGAACTGGAGTCCGGCGCCCGCGGCGTGTACTCCGGCGCACTGGGCTTCCTGAGCTGCAACGGGTCCGCCGACCTCAGCATCGTCATCCGCACCGCGGTCTTCGCCTCCGGACGGGTGCGGATCGGAGCCGGCGGTGCGGTCGTGCTGGACTCCGATCCCGAGGCGGAATACCGGGAGATGCTGCTCAAGCTGGCCGCGCCGATGCGGGCGTACTGGGATTCCGGCGCGCACCAACCGGCCGCGGTGCTGCCCGCCGAGCCGCGCGTGTCCAGGGGCAGGCACGCCCGCCGCCGACGTGCCGCCGCACGGCGCACCGAGGTGGAGGCCGGCTGATGGGCGGGGTCGACAACGCGGCGCACGTGCTGGCCGCACGCGCCGAGCGGTTCGGCTGGTCGTCGCAGCCCGCCTACCTGGTGGGCGACGACGTGTGGACGCACGGTCGGGTGCACGACTGCGCCGCGCGGGCCGCGGGCGTGCTGCGCGACCGCGGCGTGAGCCGGGGTGACCACGTGCTGCTGGCCGCGCCGGACGGTGTCGCGTGGGTGGTCGCCTTCCTCGCGATCGCGCGGCTGGGTGCGGTGGCCGTCCTGGTGAACCCCGAGCTCACCCCGGCCGACCACGAACTGCTGCTGGAGGACTGCGGCGCACGTGCCTGCGTGACGGGTGCGGCGTTGGAGGACCGCTTCGCGGGCCGCACGTGGATCGACGTCGACCGCCTGATCGGCCGGGCCTGGGCGTCCGCGGTCGTGCCCGCGGCCGACGTCACCGCGACGAGCCCGCTCTACGTGCAGTACACGTCCGGGACCACGGGTCACCCGAAAGGCGTCGTGCACGCCCACAAGGACCTCGACCTGTACGGCACATCCGTGGCACGCGACGTGCTGCGCATCGGGCCCGACGACATCGCGCTGTCGGTGTCGAAGATGTTCTGGGCGTACGGCTTCGGCAACGCGCTGGTCTTCCCGCTGCACTCGGGTTCGGCCGCGGTCCTCGCACCGCACCGCCCCGGACCGGAGGAGATCGTCGACATGGTGGCCCGGCACCGGGTGAGCGTCCTGTACTCGGTGCCTTCCTCCTACGGGGCGCTGGCGTCCGCCGACACGCGCGGTGCGCTGACATCCCTGCGTGTCGCGGTGTCCGCCGGCGAACCACTGCCCGACTCGCTCGGCGCTCGGCTGAAGGACCTGGGCGTCGAGGTGTTGGAGCAGATCGGCTCCACCGAGGCCGGACACGCGTTCTGCGCCAACCGGATCGACGACAACACACCCGGCACGCTGGGCCGCCCGGTGCCCGGCTGGGACGTGCAGGTGCGTGATCGGCACGGCCGACCCGTAGACACCGGCGCCGAGGGCGAACTGTGGGTCCGCGGCCCGACGCTGTTCTCCCACTACCTCAACCAGCCGGAACTCAGCGGGAGAACACTCGTCGACGGCTGGCTGGCCACCCACGACCGGGTCCGCCACAACGCCGACGGCACGGTGAGCCACCTCGGCCGCACCGACGACATGGAGATGGTCGGCGGGATATCCCTGTCGCCACTGGAGGTCGAACGGGTGCTGGCCGCGCACCCCGTGGTCCGCGAGGCCGCGGTGGCCGCCGTGCTCGACCACCAGCACGCCTCACGGCTGCGGGCGTTCGTGGTCCCCGAAGGCGGGACCGAACCCACACCGGAGCTGGAGGCCGAACTGCTCGCCTGGACCCGGTCCCGGCTACCCGCGTTCAAGGTCCCTCGCACGGTGCGGCTCGTGCACCGGTTACCGAGGACCGCCACCGGCAAGTTGCGTCGGCACGTCGTGCGCACGGGTTCCTGGTGACCTGTCCGCCCACTATCCACAGAGGAGTTACCGTGCAGCAGAAGATCTTCTCCGGCAGTGGTTTCTACATCGGGCAGATGTTCCGCGAGGCGGCGGACCGCCACGGCGACGTGCCGGTCGTCCTGGACCGTCCGCTGGACGTGGCTCCCGAGGACGGGCTCCAGCACACGTACCGGTCCATGGCCGATCTGGTGGACCGGCTGGCGGACAAGCTGTGGGCGGCCGGGGTCAGGCCCGCGAGCCACGTCGCGGTCCACAAGAGCGACAACGCGGACATCGCGCTGCTCGCCTGTGCCGCGTCCCGCATCGGTGCGGTGCCCGTCCTGTTGTCGCCCGGTCTGGACGCCGTCGCGGCGGGCATCCTGCTCGGCAGGCTCGACCGGCCGTTGCTGGTCACCGACGAGACGACGTTGTCGCGGCTGATGGCGCACACCGACATCTCCGGGCTGACCAGCAGGCGGATCCTGGTGAGCGGGTCGAGCCGCGATGCCGTGGCACTCGCCGACATCCTCGTGACCAGACCGGCCAAGCCGGTTCGGCTGTACCCCGACGAGCCCGCGCTGATCACGCACAGCTCGGGCACCACCGACGTGCCCAAGCTCGCCGTGCACTGCCCCCGGGCGCTGTGGAACAGGTTGGTGCCGCAGAAGGTCATGGCGCTCCCCGTGCGCGGGGAGACGGCGGCCTTCTGCATGTCGTTCGTCCACTCGCGCTTCTACCACGCTCTCGGCACGTTCCTGTCCGGCGGCAGCCCGTTGCTCCTGCTCGTGAACCACGACCCCGCCTCGGTCGGCCCGCTGCTGACCCGGTGGAGGCCGGGTGTGGTGGAGACGCACCCCAACACGTTCGTGCTGTGGGAAGACCTGGTGGACGCCCCGGGAGAACCGTTGCGCGACGTCCGCTGCTTCAGCAGCACGTTCGACGCCATCCACCCGCGCACCGTGCAACGGCTGCTCGGCGCGTCCCAGCGGCGCGGGAAGTACCTCGTGCAGCTCTACGGGCAGAGCGAGACCGGGCCGGTGGCCGTGCGCGTCTTCACCGAGCGAGGCGCGTTGCGCGGCAACGGACGGCTGGTGGGCATGGGCATCCCCGGCTTCACCAAGGTCCGGATCACCGACGATTCCGGCGCCCCGGCGCCACGCGGAACGGTCGGGCACATCGAGGCGCGCACCCGTGGCCGGATCCTCACCTACCAGGGAGCGCAGGACAGGTTCGACGCGCAGCTCAACAGGCGCTGGTGGCGCATGGGCGACATGGGCACCCGCAGCTGGTGGGGCGGACTGCACCTGATCGACCGCGAGATCGACCGGATCGACGACGTGGACAGCAACCTGCGGATCGAGGACGTGCTGATGTCCCGGCTGGACGAGCTGCGCGAGGTGGTCGTGGTTCCCGGCGCGGGCGGGGTGGCGGTGCCGGTGGTGTGCACCCGCACCGGGGCGCCGCTGGGGCCGGCCCGGTGGCGGCGGGCGACGGCCGACCTGCCGAACCTGGGCGCACCGCAGCAGTGGGCGTTCGACGACCTGCCCAGGACGTCGACGTGGAAGATCAAGCGCGTGGCGCTCGCCCAGTTGATCGCCGCGGGGGACAGCGCGGTGGCCCGTGGCTGAGGCGGCGGGGCCGGTGATCGTCGTGGGCGCGGGCCCGGTGGGGCTCTTCGCGGCGCTGGCCCTGCGCGCCCGGCGGATTCCCGTGGTCCTGCTCGAAGCCGACCCCGCCGACCGGGTCCGCACCGGCAGCCGTGCCCTCTACGTGCACGGCGAGTCGCTGGCGCTGCTGGAAACCACCAGCCCGGGTCTGGGAGCCGAGGTCGCGGCACACGGCGTGCTCTGGAACGTCCGGCGCACCCTGTACCGAGGGCGGCAGGTGTACGCGCGGGAGTACCCGGCGCGCGACGCCTCCCGCGGCCTGCCGCCGTTCACCAGCCTGCGGCAGAGCGAGACCGAGCGCATCCTGCGCCACGCCTGTGAACGGGCAGGGGTGGAGATCCGGTGGAACCACCCGGTCACCGAGGTGTCCGCGGACTCCGACGGGGTCATCGTCACCACCGCCGGTGGTGAGACCTGCTGGGGCAGCCACGTCGTGGGAGCCGACGGTGCCAGGTCGACGGTGCGCAAGAGCACGGGCGTGCCGTTGACCGGCTCGGCCGCCTCGGACGGCTTCCACGTGGTCGTCGACGTCGCCGACGAGCCCGGCGGCACACCGAGCCTGGAGCGGGTGATGCACTACGAACACCCAGCCGCGGACGGCCGCGGCGTGCTGATCGTGCCCTACGCGTCGGGCTTCCAGGTCGACGTGCAGAGCCGTGCCGGTGACGACCCGGACGTCATCGCCTCGCCGGCGGAGGTGCGGCGGTGGCTGCCCGACCTGATCGGACCGACGCCGACCGCGCGCATCACCGCGATCTCGGTGTACCGGTTCCTCCAGCTCATCGCGGACGACTTCACCGACCCGCACCGGCGGGTGCTGCTCGTGGGGGAGGCCGCCCACCTGTTCCCGCCCTTCGGCGCACGCGGCATGAACAGCGGTTTCGTCGACGCACGGGCGGCGGCGGACGCCATCGCGACCGGCCGCCGTTCCCCCGGGGCGAACGCCGACGCCGTCTCCGAGTTCGTCACCGCCAGGCGTGCGGCGGCGCAGGTCAACAGCGCCGCCGCGGGTGCGGCACTGCGGCACCTGCGTCCGCCCAGCGCGGCGGCCCGGCTGCGGCGGACGGCGGCGGCACGCCTGGCACCGGTGGTGCCGAGGTTCGGTGAGTGGCTGGAGCGCGCACCCTACGGGCCGCGACCAGGGGTTTTGACGAGCGGGACGGGTATCTGAATGAGAATCGACGACGGGTCTCTGCTGGTGGCCGACTCCTGGCTGGTGCTGAACGGGGCGGTGCGGTCGCTGGATCGGCACGTCGTCAGGTTCACCCGGGCCTGTCTGGAGCTCGGTGCCGTCACACCGGACGAGTTGCACGCGTTCTGGCGCGATGCGATCGCCGTGCTGCCCCGCTCGGGCGCGTGGTTCCCGCGGGCGGAGCTCATCGGTGATCCGCCGGCGCTGCGCCTGCGGATCCGCCGGGCGCCCGCGCGCGGCGGATCCGTGCGGGTGTGGGTGCCGGACGCGGCCGATCACCGGCGCAGTCCGACCCGCAAGGGACCCGACCTCCTCGCGATGGGCCGACTGCGTGCCGAGGCGGCGAACCACCAGGCCCAGGAAGCGCTGCTGCGGACGGCGGACGGCATCGTGGTCGAAGCGGCGACGTCGTCGATCCTGTGGTGGGAGGACGACGTGCTGTGCTCGCCTCCCGAGGAGATCCCGGCGCTGGTCGGCACCACCGCCGAGCTGGTGAAGGACCTGGCCAGGGCGAACGGGATCCGGACGGATCGCCGTGCCCGCCGGGTCGAGGAGTTGGCCGACCGGGAGGTGTGGCTGCTCAACGCCCTGCACGGCATCCGGTTGGTGAGCGGGTGGGTCGGGTGCGACGTCCCGGCCGGCCGCGGCACGCGCGTGCGGCAGTGGCGGGAGCGGGTCGAACGGCTGCGCACGCCGCTGGACCCGCTCTCCGCCACGCTGCCGTGTCAGCTTGAGGTCGTCGTGGACGGCTGAGCGGCGGGGACCATGCGAGTGCTGATCGCGATGCGGTTGTAGGAGTTGATCACGGTGCTGACCCAGATGAGCGCGGCGAGCGCCTGCTCGTCGAACTCGCCGGCGGCGGCCCGGTACACCCCGTCCGGCACCCGTCCGTCGTGCACGAGGGTGATCGCCTCGGCCAGCGCGAGCGCGGCCTTCTCCCGCGCGTCGAACAGCGGCGACTCCGACCAGCCGCTCAGGGCGGCCAGCCGCTGCTCCGACTCGCCACCGGTCCGGGCGTCGCGGGCGTGCAGGTCGATGCAGAACTCGCACCCGTTGATCTGCGAGACGCGCAGGCGCACCAGCTCCAGCAGCGCGGCGGGCACCCCGGCACGCGCCGCGGCGTCCGCGGCCGAGAGGTGCAGCGCCCGCATGGCGGCGGACACGTCGGAGGTGACCGTCTTCAGGTTCACCCGCGGCTCACTCGAAATGGTTGACATGCCTCGATACTAGCGAAACCCGCCCGACATTTCCCTTAGCTGACAACAGGAATCCCCACTACGTCCACAATGGACGTAGTGGGTGGAAGGCTGCCTGTCGAGCCGAGCGATCAGCGGAAGTAGCCGTCGAACATGATCCTGCTGATCCCGGTCGTGGTTTCCATGCCCACGTCGTAACCGTTCTCGACCACCTGCGTGTTGTTCATGACCGCGAGGGTGTAGCGCTCGTCGGGGCCGACGAAGCCCACCGAGTTCATCAGCCACGAGCCGTCGTCGTTGTCGTCGGACCAGCCGTTCTTGTTGCCCGGTCGGGCCGCGGAGCCGGCTCCCCACACTCCCCACTGCTGGTTGACGTCGACCGAGCGCATCTCGTTGACGATGTAGTCGCGGTGGGCGGCCGGGAGTTTGGTCAACACGTAGTTCATCAGCCGGTCGAGGTCGTCGGCCGTGGTGAGGATCCAGCCCCAGTGGTGCGGGTGCTCATCGGTGAACCGCATGTCGGTCATCCCGTAGGAGGGGAAGCGGGCCGCGAACTCCTGCTCGCCGCCGTATCGGGTCCACAGCGCGTGCGCCGCGTTGTCGTCGCTGGAATTCAGCATCCGGTGCATCAGGTCGCGGTCCTCGGCCGTCAGCGTGATGGCACCGGCGTCGTTGCGCAGCAGCAGGTCGACGACCATGGCGAGTTTGGGGGTGGAACAGGCCCAGACCAGCGTGTCCGAGTCGGTGTTGCGCCAGACCGCACCGGTCTTCCGGTCCCGCACCACGATTCCGGCGAAACCGGGGCGGCTTTCCGCATAGGCGTTCGCCCGGAGGATCCGGCCCAGCAGCTTCGGGTCGAAGCGGCCTTTGTGCTCGCCCTGGCCGGCGTAGTCGTCCTGGCCTGCCGAAACCGCGGCGGCGGCAGCAGGCGCGGCACCGGCCACCGGAGCGGCTACCGGGACGGAACAGGCGGCCACGAGAAGCGCGGCCGTGATCCCTCGTTTGTTGATCACACTCATAGCGGCGAAACGTAGCAGGATCGCGCACATACCAGATGGAAAAGACGGGTGATGATGGTCATCATAACAAAACAAAGACGATGACAACCTTTTCTCGTGCACCCCTGGTTATCAGTGGATATATCGCGGAACCCGCCGCGCCGCGGTCCTCGACCGGTGCTCACCCCTTGACCGAGCCCATGGTGAAACCGGCGACGAACCGGTCCAGGAACAGGTTGAACACGAACGCGATGGGCACCGCGACCGCCACGGTGGCGGCCTGGAGCGACTGCCAGAAGAACACGTCGCCGCGCACCAACTGGGTGGGCACGCCCGTGCTCACCGGCATCTCCTCGGTAGGCGCCACGAACGCCAGCGCGTAGATGAACTCGCTGGCGGTCAACGTGAAGGCGAACACCACGACCGCCACGATCCCGGGGAACACGAGGGGGATCACCGCTCGCACGAACGCGCCCAGTCGGCTGTACCCGTCGACCATCGCCTGCTCCTCGATGTCGCGCGGAATCCCCTTGAGGAACCCCATCAGCAGCCAGACCGACACCGGGATGGTGATCGTCGGGTACACCAGCACCAACGACCACGTCGAGTCCTGCAGGCCGATCGCGACGACCACCCGCGACAGGGACAGGAACAGCAGGCTCGGCGGCACCAGGTAGACGAGGAAGATGGCGACGGCCAGCGGCCCGGACCACGGCCGGTCCAGGCGCGCGAGCGCGTACGCGGCGGGCAGGGCGAGCACCAGCGTGATCAGCACGACCAGGACGCCCACCCACAGCGTGTTCCAGGTGAAGGTGAGGAACGCGGTGTCGGTGAACAGGTAGGTCACGTGGTCGGGAGTGGCCGGGCGGTTGAACACGAACGGGTTGTTCGTCGGGTCGTAGAGGTCCCGGTTCTGCTTGAACGCCGTGACCAGGCTCCACAGGAACGGTCCGGCGCACAGCAGGGCCGCGACGATCGCGGCGACGTACACGCCGATCCGCGCCGAGACGCGCCGGACCGCGTACCTGTTCATCACCACACCTCGATCCGGCGCACCACGCGGAGGATCGCGATCGCGGCGGCCAACAGCAGTGGGAAGAGGAACAGCGCGATGGCCGCGCCCTGCCCCACGTCGCCGCCCTCGATGCCCCGGTAGAACGCCCAACTGGCCAGCACCTGCGTGGCGTCGTTGGGACCGCCCCTGGTCAGCACGCGCACCACCGCCATGTCGGTGAACGTGAAGACGGCGCCGAACAGCGCGGCGACCGCCGCCACCGGCAGCACGAGCGGGATCTTGATCTCGAACATCCGGCGCCAGTACCCCGCGCCGTCGACCATCGCCTGCTCTTCGATGTCACGGGGTATCGCGACCAGCCCCGCCATCATGATCACCGCCGCCAACGGGGTGAGCCGCCACACGTGCACGGCGATCACCGACGTCATCGCCAGACCCGGTTGGCCGAGCCAGTACAGGTTCTCGCCCGGACCGAGGAAACCGAAGAAGCGCAGTACCCAGTCGATCGGCGAGTAGATGGAGTCCAGCAGCCACAGCCAGGAGATCGACGACAGCGCGACCGGCGTGGTCCACGGCAGCAGGACCAGGAACCGCACCAGCCACTTGCCGCGGAAGTCGGCCACCAGGATGTTCGCCAGCACCTTGCCCAGCACCACGATCAGCACCATGGAGATCCCGGTGAAGACGAACGTGTTGCCCAGTGAGCGCCAGAACACCGGGTCGTCGAAGACCCGTTCGAAGTTGCGGCCGCCGACGTAGTCGTAGGACGGGTCGCCGGCGCTCACGTCGGACAGCGCGAACGCGATCGCCAGCGCGAACGGCACCGCGACCAGCGCGACGATGTAGAGCACGCTGGGCAGCAGGAAGAGCCAGGCGAGCAGCCCCGCCCGGTCCGCGAGCCTGGTCGCCACGTCAACCCTCCAACCGGACGGGTTCCGCGCGCAGTCCCGTTTCGGCGTCGAAGAACCGCAGTCGACGGGCGTCCACCGCGAAGTCGTGCGTCTCCCCGGCCGCGATCGGCGTGTCCACCGTGGCGGGCAGGCGGGCGACGACCCTGGTCTCCTCGCCGATCCGGGACGCCACGCCGTACACGTGCCGGTCGCCGGACAGGTACTCGATGCGGTCCACGGCCAGCGGCACGCTCACCCGATCCGGCGAGCGCACGTCCTCCACGGGCAGCAGGTGTTCGGGCCGGAACCCGACGAGCCGGCCTTCGCGGGTGACGAGGTTCATCGGCGGCGAGCCGATGAACGTCGCGACGAACGTGTCGGCCGGGTCGTCGTAGACCTCCACCGGCGGCCCGACCTGGCGCACCTTCCCCGCGGCCAGCACGACGATGCGGTCACCCAGGCCCATCGCCTCGACCTGGTCGTGGGTCACGTAGATCGTCGTGGTCCCGATCTCGGCCTGGAACCGCTTGAGCTCGTCCCGCGCGCTGGCGCGCAGCTTCGCGTCCAGGTTGGACAGCGGCTCGTCGAGCAGGAACACCTGCGGCTCGCGCACCAGCGCCCGCGCCAGCGCCACCCGCTGCCGCTCGCCGCCGGAGAGCTGTCTGGGCTTGCGGCCCAGCAGCGGCCCGATGTCCAGCAGCTCGGCCGCCCACCGCACCTTGCGGTGGCGCTCCTCGGGCGGCACGCCCTGGGCCCGCAGCGGGAAGATGATGTTCGCGAACACCGTCTTGTGCGGGTAGAGCGCGTAGCTCTGGAACACCATGGCGATCTTGCGGGCGCGCGGCGGCAGCCGGGTCACCACCCGGCCGCCGATCAGCACGTCGCCGCTCGTCGGCACCTCCAGGCCCGCGAGGGTGCGCAGCAGCGTGGTCTTGCCGCAGCCCGACGGCCCGAGCAGCACCAGGTACTCGCCGTCGCCGGCGGACAGGTCCACGCCGTCGATCGCGTGCACCCGTCCACCGTCGTAGTGCTTGACCAGCTCGCGCACCTCGACGACGGCCATCAGCCACCGACCAGTCCGGCGGCCCGCCACTTGTCGAAGATCGCGGTGACCTGCTTCTCGGCGTCGGCGACGGACTGCTGGGGTGTCGCCTCGCCCTTGACCGCCCTGGCGAACATGTTGGGGATCACGAACGTGTTGAACACCTCGCCGATCGCGGTGCTCGCCGGTCCCGGGTGCCCGATGTTCGCGCTCCACGGGATCGCGTCGGCCAGGAACGCCAGCTTGTCGGCCGGTTGGGCGCCGAACGGGTCGCTGGTGAGCCACGCGTTCCGGTTCGGGGTCAGGCCGTCCCACGCGCAGAAGTCGTACAGCTTCGAGTGGTAGGTCGCGGACGCGAAGTTCGCCGTGTAGTGCAGCAGGAACTCCTTGGCCGCGTCGACCGCCGTGACGTGCTTGGGGATGATCCAGTTGTAGAGCACGTGCTGGGCGGCGAGCGCGGTCTTCGGGCCGCGCAGCGCGGGCACGAAGAACACGTCGTCGGCCACGGCGGGGTTGGAGCCCTGGGCGGTGCGCCACGCCGAGATCGAGTTGACGATGTACGACAGCTTCCCGGACACCAGCCCCTGGTTGTTGCTCGCCGCGTTCCAGGAGAAGACCTCCGGTGTCATGGCCTGCTGGTAGAGCCTGGTCATGTACTCGACGGCCGCGACCGTCTCCGGGGAGTTGATCACCACCTTCTCGTTCTCGTCCTGCTCGGACGCCCCGTAGGACCACATCAGGGCGCGCAGCACCATGTTGGAGTCGATCTCCTGCGACATGCCGAGTCCGAGCTGGACGCCTTTGTCCGACTTGATCCGGGCCGCGCCTTCGAGCAGCTCGTCCCACGTCGTGGGGCCGTTGGGCAACCCGACCGGCTCCCACAGCGACTTGCGGAAGTTGCCCGGATCGGGCACCCACCCCGGCGAGTAGGCGTAGAACCGGTTGGTCGCCGGGTTGAAGCTGGACTTGCGGCACAGGTCGAGCTGCGCGCCCCAGCGGTCGTTCGCCTCGTCCACGAGGTCCTTCAGGTCGTGCACGCTGGGCTCGTACTGGGACAACGTCGCGATGTACTGGATGACGTCGTGGCCCTGGCCCGCCTGGACCTCGGCGGCGATGCGGGTCGGGATCTGCGCCTGGTCGATGTGGTCGACGGTCACCGCGACCCCGACCTTGCCGCCCCAGTCCTTGGCGAACTTGTCGAACCACTCGTCGTGGCTGGGCACGAAGTGGCTCCAGAGCAGGATCTTCAACTCACCCGAAAGCTTGGTCCGCGGGTCGCTGAACGTCTCCTGTGGTGCTCCGGTGGACGGTGGCTGGATCGGCCCGCCGCTCTCCTCCCGTGCACACGCTGTGCCCAACGACGCGGCCACCGCCGTCATCGCGGCGGCCCGCAGCACGTCTCTCCGGGTGCGAGGCGTGTCGAACAGCCCATCGTTCATCGCTCGCTCCTCCCGCGGGGGAACTCCATGAAAGGTATCCTCTTTGTGAGCTGAATCACAACTGGCGAGAGGGGTGGGCATGGTCGCCACCAGTACCCACTTCACCAGCGAAAAGGCACCTTGCGGGCGGTTGAAGGACGGGGAGCACCACCGCGAGGACGACGGCGACGGCTTCATCGTCGACCACGTCGACTACGCCTGCGGCTGCCGTCGTTCCCGGCACGAGTTCCACGACGGCAGCGTCCGGATCAGAGTCGTCCGGCACGACGGGAAGGTGCTGAGCGATGAGCGCAGCGCCGACCACGAAGCGTGACACATGAGCACATTTCACAATGTGGTCGTGGTCGGCGGTGGCGGTGCGGGTCTGCGCGCCGCCATCGCCGTCGCGGAGGCGAACCCGCGGCTGACCGTGGCGGTCGTGTCCAAGGTGTACCCGATGCGCAGCCACACCGTCTCCGCCGAGGGTGGCGCCGCCGCGGTCGCGGGCCCCGACGACAGCCTGGAGGAACACCTCTACGACACGATCTCCGGCGGCGACTGGCTGGTGGACCAGGACGCCGCCGAGGCGTTCGTGCAGGAGGCGCCCCGCGAGCTGCTGAGGCTGGAGCACTGGGGCTGCCCGTGGAGCCGGCAGCGCGACGGGCGCATCGCCGTGCGCGCGTTCGGCGGGATGAAGAAGAAGCGGACCTGGTTCGCCGCCGACAAGACCGGCTTCCACATGCTGCACACGCTGTTCCAGACCACGCTGTCCAACCCGGACGTCGTCCGGTACGACGAGTGGTTCGTCACCTCGCTGCTGGTCGACGACGGCCAGGTCTACGGCGTCGTGGCGATCGAGCTGGCCACCGGCCGGGTCGAGACGGTGATCGCCAACGCCGTCATCCTGTGCACCGGTGGCTGCGGGCGGGTCTTCCCGTTCACCACCAACGCCAACATCAAGACCGGCGACGGCATGGCGCTGGCCTACCGCGCGGGCGCGCCGCTCAAGGACATGGAGTTCGTCCAGTATCACCCGACCGGGTTGCCGTTCACCGGGATCCTGATCACCGAGGCCGCCCGCGCCGAGGGCGGTTGGCTGCTGAACAAGGACGGCTACCGCTACCTCCAGGACTACGACCTGGGCACACCCACACCGCACCCCGTCCTGCGCAGCATGGAACTGGGGCCGCGCGACCGGCTGTCGCAGGCGTTCGTCCACGAGCACGACAAGGGCCGCACGACCGACACGCCCTACGGGCCGATCGTCCACCTCGACCTGCGCCACCTCGGGGCCGAGGTGATCGACGCCAAGCTGCCCTTCGTGCGCGAGCTGTGCTCGAAGTACGAGAACATCGACCCCGTCAAGGAGCTGATCCCGGTCCGCCCGGTGGTCCACTACATGATGGGCGGCGTCCACACCGACATCCACGGCGCGACCTCGTTGACCGGGCTCTACGCGGCGGGCGAGGTCGCCTGCGTGAGCATCAACGGAGCCAACCGGCTGGGGTCGAACTCGCTGCCCGAGTGCCTGGTCTTCGGGGCACGGGCCGGACAGGCGGCGGCCGAGTTCGTCACCTCGACCCGGACCGCGCCCGGTGCCGCGGTCTACGCGCAGGCACGTGACGCGCAACGGCTGCTGGAGCGGGAGTTCGCCCGGCACGCCGAGGGCTCGCACATCGGGGGACGGGAGCGCATCGCCGACATCCGCACCGAGATGCAGACCGCGATGGAGAACGGCGCCGGCATCTACCGCGACGGCGAGTCGCTGGCCAAAGCCGCCGACCGGCTGCGGGACCTGCGCGAACGGTTCGGCCGCGCGACCGTCGACGACCGCAGCAGGACGTTCAACACCGAGGCGGTCGCCCTGCTCGAACTGTCGTTCATGCTCGACGTCGCCGAGAGCATCGTGGTGTCCGCGCTGCACCGCGGGGAATCGCGCGGCGCGCACCAGCGCACCGACTTCCCCGGCCGGGACGACGAGCGGTTCCTGGCGCACTCGCTGGTCCGCCGCACGCCCGACGGTGGCGGCCTCGTCGACTACATGCCGGTGAAGATCACCCAGTGGCCGCCGGGCGAGCGCGTGTACGGGAGGTAGCAGCCATGGCCGACACGATCACCATGCAGGTGGCGCGCTACCGGCCGGGGCAGGAGGCGGAGCCCGTCTTCCAGTCCTACGACGTGCCGCTGCGCAAGGAGTGGGCGGTGCTCGACGGGCTCAACCACATCAAGGACCACGTGGACGGGACGCTGTCCTACCGCTGGTCGTGCCGGATGGGCATCTGCGGCAGCTGCGGGATGACGGTGAACGGCTCGCCGGTGCTGTCGTGCGCCACGTTCCTGACCGACTACGCGCCCGGCCCCGTGCGCGTCGAGCCGCTGCGCAACTTCCCGGTGGTGCGGGACCTGGTCGTGGACATCGGCGATTTCATGGCCAAGCTGCCGTCGGTGAAGCCGTGGTTGATCCGTGACGACGAGCCGCCCGAGGGCGAGTACCTGCAGACACCGGACGAGTTGGACGACTACAAGAAGTTCAGCATGTGCATCAACTGCATGCTCTGCTACTCGGCGTGCCCCGTCTACGCCCTCGACCCGGCGTTCGTCGGGCCCGCGGCGATCGCGTTGGCCCAGCGCTACAACCTCGACTCACGCGACGAGGGGGCCGCGGACCGGAGGGACGTGCTGTCCTCCGCCGAGGGTGTGTGGGCGTGCACGTTCGTCGGCGAGTGCAGCACCGCGTGCCCGAAGGGCGTCGACCCCGCCGGCGCGATCCAGCGCTACAAGCTCACCGCGGCGACCCACGCTCTGAAGGACTTCCTCCTGCCGCGAGGCGCGCGATGACCTACGTGAAGCCGATCTCCACCTTGTGGTGGCTGCGGCGTCCGTCGTACTTCCTCTTCGCGCTGCGTGAGCTGAGCAGCGTCTTCGTCGCGTGGTTCGTCGTCTACCTGCTGATGCTCGTCTCCGCGATCAGTGCCGGACCCGAGGCGTACCACCGGTTCCTGGACTGGAGCACGGGCCGGGTGCTCGTGCTGAACGTGGTCGCGCTGCTGTTCGTCCTGCTGCACGCCGTCACGTGGTTCAACCTGGCGCCGCGGGCGATGGTCGTGCCGCACGTCCCGCCGGTCGTGGTCCTGGTGCTGCACTACCTGCTGTGGCTGGGACTGTCCGCTGCCCTGGCGTGGGTGGTGCTGCGATGAGGAGGCGATCGCCGGAACCGCTGGTGTGGCTGCTCTTCAGCGCGGGCGGGATGGCCGCGGCGCTGTCGGTGCCGGTGCTGCTGTTCCTGTTCGGCGTCGCGATCCCGCTCGGCTGGCTGCCCCGCCCAGACCACGCCCACCTGCTGACGGTGCTGCGCAGCCCGATCACGAAGCTCGTCCTGTTCGGACTGTGCGTGCTGGCGCTGTTCCACTGGGCGCACCGCTTCCGCTACACGCTCTACGACGGTCTGCGGCTCAAGAAGCTCAGCGGCCTGATCATCGTGTTCTGCTACGGCGGCGCGCTGGCCGGGTCGGCCGTTGCCGGCTACGTGCTGCTGCGCGCCTGAACGTCGGGACAGCGGTTCGACCGGCCGGTGGCGGGTGTCGCCGGACCGGGCGGCACCCGCCACCGCGGCGGGATCAGGTGCCGCGGGATCAGGCGCCTGCGACGGCCGCGCGGAGCCAGTCCGGGACGTGCTCGTCGGTGCGCGGGAAGATCTCCAGCTCCCGGGCGTGTGCCTGCGGGGGCGGCGGGGTGCGGAAGCGGGGCTCGTCCTGGCGGTTGTACTCGATCGAGTAGGAGTCCGGGTAGTCGAGCCAGTAGGTGGCGAGCAGCCACGTGCCGCGCTCCGGGCGGGCCATGCCGGCGCGCAGCCGGGAGAACAGGTCGACCACCTCGTCGGGCAGGTCCCAGCCGAACATGCCGCCGTTCGCCATGCGCAGCAGGCCACCCGCCTCGACGTGGTCGCCGAGGGCCTTGTGCTCGATCTGGAGGTGGTTCCACCCCGCCGGCAGGTCAAGCACGAGGCGTTGGGTGATCTGCTGGAGCAGTTCGTCCTGCTGGACCGGGTTGAGTGGTTCCGTCATGTCGTCAGTATCCCGCAGTCGGCTGGTCGTCGTTCGGCAGCTTGGCCCGCAGCCAGTCCGGGACGTGCTCCGGGGCGCGCGGGAAGTGCTCCAGGTCGAGCGCCCACTCGTGCGGGCTCAGGTCCGGGGACCACTTCGGGTCGAAGTCGTGGTTGTAGACCACGTGGTACTCGGCCGGCGGGTCCATTGTGTACCGCAGCGAGAACCACGTGCCGCGTCCCTCCGCGTACATCAGCTCGCGCAGTTCCCGCAGCGCCCGGCCCACCGACAGCGGCGGGTCCACCGGCGGGCTGGAGTGGTCGGGCATCAGCACGGTGAGCGCCATCCAGTCCGAGGTCACGGCCACCGACGCGCGCAGGTCCACCCGGAACCAGCCCTTCGGGCACGCCTCGACGAGGTCGCGGCCGATCTCCTGGAGCAGCTCCCGCTGCCGATCAAGGGGTTGGTGGTGGGAGGACGACACGGTTGTTCCTCGCTGGCTCGGGGACATTGTGGAAGCTCCTGATCTCCTGCACGGTCCTGGGCGGCGGCGGGTCGGACACCGTGAAGTGGTAGCGCACGTGCAGCTTGTCCGGCGTGTGCACGTCCGGCGTGGTGCGCTCGGCGTAGAAGTCCACCCGGTCGACGGTCGTGCCGTCGACCGCCGCGCGGCGCGCGATGTCCTCCTCCATCCTCCTCCACGTGTCGTCCGTCGACCCGCCGTCGATCCGCATGGGCCGGTTCTCGTAGGCCCACTGGGGGATGTGGTTGATCCGCTCACCGGGACCGCCGCCCTCGAACGGCGTGATGTGGCCGCCGTCGAACTTGAACAGCTCCGGCTTGTTCCCGTAGTAGTTGAACGGCGCGTACTCGCCCGCCGTCGGGTCCTTGTAGCCCTCCTTGCCGCCGCTGGCGATCCGACCGGTCTCGGGCTGGACACCCTCAGCGTAAGAGCCCGGCGTGACACCGCGCCGCGGACCCCAGAAGTCCTCCGCCGTGGTGCCGCTGGGCGGGTAGACCGGGCGCCCGCTGGCAACGATCGTGTCGCCGTGCACGTCGGTCCGGTACATCTGCTGCGGCACGGTCGGCTCCATGCCTTCCACGTACCGCGGTCCCACTGCGAACGTCGTGTTCGGCGCCGGGACCGGCATGCCCGCGTCCCACGTCTCCTTGGTGCCCAGTTCCGGGTTGAAGCCCTGGGTGCTGTTGCCCGACCACGTCTGGACGTGCGACACCCGGCCGTCGGCGTCGGTGTAGAACGTGCCGTGCCAGTCGCCGTTGTCGTTGTAGACGTCGTAGCGGGCGTGCGGCTCCAGCGGGTTGTCGGGGTCGTTGCCGCGCAACGAGAACGGGCCGTCGCCGTCCGGTGGGGGAGACGGGTTGTAGTTCTCGTGCGGCGGCATCGTCCGGTAGTTGCCGTCAGGGCCGCCGGGCGGGTTCCACTCCACGGCGGGGTCGGTCCCGGCCCGGTCGAACTCGTCGAAGCGGTCGGCGGGGCGGTGGTCCGGGCTCTGGTCCGGGGTTTGGTCCGCGCTCTGGTCCGGGCTTTGGCCTGGGCTTTGGTCCGGGCTTCGGTCCGGCGAGGTCTCCGGGGTGTTCGTCCGGTTCGCCGGGGTGTCCGCGTCGGTGGTGCTGCCGTCCGTCCGGGGCGGGGTGGTGTCGGGGATCTCCTGGCCGCGGAACGTGAGCGTGCTGACCCCGGTGTCCACCTGGTACACGACGCCCGGTTCGGGGTGGGCGGTGTCCGGGTTGACCGGCACGCCCGCGCTGTTGCGGGTGTTCGGCACGCTGGTGTCGACGTGCGTGACGTTGCGGTTCGCGTCGGTGTAGTACGTGCCGCGCACCGAGCCGTCCGGGTTGTGGACGACGACGCGCGAGTTCGGCTCCAGCGGCGGCCCGCCGTTGAAGTCGAGGACGCGCTGGTTCGGGTCGACCTCCACGTCCACCCGCGGCAGGTCCTGGGGCGGGTCCCAGGTCACGGCCCGCTGCGGCGTCGGGTCGCGGCCTTCCGGCGGGTCGGTGATCGAGTTGTCCCGCGCGGCGCGGTCGCGTGCGTCGTCCGGGGTGAGGTCGTGCTTGTCGGCGTCGTGCGTGCCGGGGACGAAGCCGTCTTCGCTCGCCTTGGTGCGGGTGCCGTCGGGTCGGTGGGTTTCCCATTCGCCGTTGGGCGGGATCTTGGGTTGGCGGTTGCCGTCGGGGCCGATTTCGGCGTCGCTGGTGTAGACGCGGCCTTGGGTGTCGGTCCAGGCGGGTTTGGTGGGGGCGAGGACGTCGGCGCCGGTGTGGGTGGAGAGGCGGTTGGCGAAGTTGTTGCTGCCGGCGTCGCAGCCGATCAGGCGGATGGGGGTTTTGCCGTCCCAGCCGTTGCGTCGGAGCAGGTCGCCGTATTCCTCGGGGCTGTAGGTGTGGTTGCCGATGCGCGCTCGGCCGTCGGGGGTGATGTGGACGTCGGCGGTGAAGTAGCGCGGGTCGTGGGGCACGCGCTGCGGCAAGTCGCCCATGTCCGAGTCACCCCGGTGGTGCGAGATGCCCGCCGGGGTCGTCTCGCCGTGGCGGGTGTGGGCCTCGTCGATGTTCGGCCGGTCCGCGTCCGGGCCGTCGGGGTCGCGGTGCGGCGGTGACCAGGCGTCCGAGTCAGGGCGCTGGTGGGGGACGGGGGGCTCGGCGTGCCGGGGAGGTGCGTTGTCCGGGGCGTGGCGCGGTGACGGGGTCTGCGCGTCCGGGTGGCGTTGGGGTGGCGGGCCGTCGAACGGCCTGTTCGGGGTGTGCGGGGGCGTGGGCTGGTGCGGTACGCCGGAAGGGGCCGTGTTGGAGGGGCCCCGGTTCGGCGGACCGCTGTTGGGCGGGCCGCCGTGGGACGGCCCTGCCTGCGACGGGCCGGTGTGGGACGGACCCGGGTTGCCCGGGCCGCTGTGGGGCTGGTTGCCGTGCGGCGGGCCGCCGTGGGACGGGTTCGCGTGGGACGGACTGGTGTGGGACGGCCCTGCCTGAGACGGGCTCGTGTGCGAAGGCCCAGCCTGGGACGGACTCGTGTGCGACGGCCCGTTGTGCGGCGGGCCGCTCTGCGTGGGGCCGGGGCCGCTGTGCGGGCGGTTGTTGGCGGGGTCGGTGTTGAACGGGCCGTTGTGCGCGGGACCGGGCTGGACCGGGCCGTTGCCGCGTGGGACAGGTCCGTTGCCGGGGTTCGCGTGGGACGGACCCGGACCCGCGTGCGGCGGACCGCCGTGGGGTGCGTTGCTGGGGGATGGGCCGCCGTGGGGTGTGTTGCCGGAGGGTGGACCGCCGTGGGGTGTGTTGCCGGAGGGTGGACCGCCGTGGGGCGTGTTGCCGGGGATCGGACCGCCGTGGGACGGACCGGGAGTGCCGGGTCCGCTGGGCGACGGGCCGTACGAGGAAGGTCGCGGGCCTTCCGGACCTCGGGCCGCCGGGATGCCGGAGCCGAGGTCGCCCCGGTTTCCGGGTGTTCCGGTCCAGCCGCCGCCCGAGCCGGGCCGTGCGCCGCCACCACCGGGAGCGCCACCACCAGGAGCGCCGCCGCCCGGCGCACCACCGGGTGCGCCACCGCCTGGCATGCCGCCACCGGCGGGAGGCGTGCCGCCCGGGTTGGGTTGGCCGCCCTGCGGGCCGGTGTTCGGGCCGCCGGTGTGGGGCTGGTCTGGGCGTGCGGGCGCGTCGGGCGTGGCCGCTGTGGCTGCGGAGGTCTGGTCGAACCGCGCAGGGGGTGGTGCCGAGTCCCCGCCGCCGCCCGTGCCGCCACCACCGCTGGGCGAACCGCCGCCGCTCGGCCCACCGGTGCCGCCACCACCGCCCGTGCCGCCACCACTGCCGCCGGTGTAGGAGCCGCCACCGGTGCCGCCGCCTCCTGGCTGGCCGCCCGGCCCGCCTCGGTGTTCGCCGAGCGGGGTGTTGCTGCTGGGTGCGGGTTGGCCGCCTGGTCCGCCTCGGTGTTCACCGACCGGCGTGTTGCCGCTGGGTGCGTTGCCGCCCGGTCCGCCCCGGTGCTCGCCCAGCGGGGTGTTGCCGCCGGGGGCGGGGCTGCTGGTGGGGGTGTTGCCGCCGGGGCCGCCTCGGTGTTCGCCCAGGGGCCTGTCGCCGGGGCTCGGGCTGTTGCCGGAGCCGGGCGGGGTGACGCCTCGGGGTGGGGCGTCGCTGTCCGGGCTGCTCGGGTCGCGGCCAGGGCGCGGGGACGGCGGGGGCACATCGGCCGGGTCGCCCCGGCCCGGCCTCGACGTCGGCGTGTCGGTGGGTGTGGTGCTGCTGGAGGTGGAGGTGGCGTCGTTGCCCGGGCGGGTCGACGACGGTGAATCCGAGGACGGTGAGTTCGAAGAGGGCGAGTCCGAAGAGGACGAAGAGGACGAAGAGGAAGGCGAGTTGCTGCTTCCGGTGCCGCCGGACGGCATGTCGACGTCGGTGTTCCCGGTCTGCAGGAACCCGCCCCGCTTGATGTTCTTCGGGTCCAGAACGTCCAGCCCGGTGGCCTTGCCGGCGAGTTTGCCGACCACCTTCATGATCTTCTCGAAGACCTCGACCAGGCGCTTCAGCATCGGCGAGACCCGCTTGATCGTGTTCAGCAGGTCCTGGATGATCTTCGCGATCTTCGCGGCCCACTTCGAGATCGCCGTCACCGCCTGCGCGACGATCACCGGCGTCCCGAAGCCCAGCGAGAACACCGCCTCCAGCACCCACGCGATCAGCTTGCCCACCAGGTCGGCGATCAGGTCGCGCACCATCTCGCGCACGAACCCGACGACCATCCCCATCAGGCCCACGACCGTGCCGACCGTGCCGGCGGCGGACGCCGCACCGGTCAGGGCGTCACCGTGCACAGTGGAGTTGGTCAGGTACGCCTCGGCCGCCGCACCCGTCCAGCCCTCGGTGCCGGATTTGACCGACGCGTTGTAGTCCTCGGCGATCTTCCCCAACTCGGTGGACACGTTGTTCCACGTCGTGGAATACGACTCGATCACCGGCGGGTTCCCGGCCAGCCAGTCGAGCATGTCCTTCAACGGCTGCATGTGTTCCATCAGGAACGACGCCGCCGACGACAACAACGTCCCGAACGGATCGATCGCCATGGCCGCCGCGTCCGCGGCCAACCCGACCATCCCCAGGCCGGCCTCGACCCAGTTGCCGTCCTTGATCCCGTTGAACGTGTCCATCGCCGACTCGGCGATGGAGATGCCCGTCGCCCACCCGTTGTCCCCGGTACCGGCGTTCATGAACCCGCCCGGCTCGGCGGGCGGCGCGGCGACCAGCGGGTTCTCGCCCGCCATCAGGCACCCACCCCGGTGGTGGACACGACTGCGCCTTGATCGACCGGCCCGACGGACACGGCGACACCTCCCCTGACTCGCCTGTCTCCTACAGATGATGACGCATTGATGTCCTGCGCGGTTCCGAAAGGACACATCACGGCGTTCAGCGCGTCACCGCGGAGAACACGCCGTCAGGCCGTCGCACCCGGGAACGCCCGCACGGCCGCCACCCGGCGGTGCGCCGGCTCCTCGGCCAGGCCCAGTTTGCCGAAGATCGCGTTGACGTGTTTCTCCACGGTCGACGCGGACAGGTACAGGGCCTGTTCGATACCGGCGTTCGTCTTGCCCCGGGCCATCTCACGCAGGACGTCCAGCTCACGGGAGGTCAACGTCGCCAAAGGGGAACGTGCGGTGCGGGTGCGTCGGCTCACCAGCGCCTCGACGCCGAGGGGCTTCGGCTGGTGACGCGTGACGGATTAGATTCGCGCACATCCTGAATCACCCGGGGAGCCGCATTGACACCCGACCCGCCGCCTACCCATGACGATCTGACCGGCTGGGCCGAGCACGTCACCCGGGCCACCCGCGACGTGGTGGCCACGTGGCGATTGCCCGAGGACCAGAAGTCGATGCTGGTGAGCGTCGGGGTGCCGGTCGTCGAGGGGCTGATCGAGTGTGCGGCCTTCCAAGCCGAACCGGACCCCGCACTTCGCACCGCATCGGGAATCCCGCTCTACCGGATGACGGTGAACCGCCAGGGCGATCCCGATTCCGGCCTGGAGTGGGTCTTCGGCGTCGTGCCGGACACCGGAACGGTGTACTACGTCCTGCCCGACGGGGAAGCGTGGTTCGCGAACTCCTCGGTCGAGCTCTGGCTCCGGGCACTGCACCACTACGGACTTTCCGTGAGCCGGTCCCCGGTGCTCGCCGATCCGGACGACTTCGAGGACGAGGCACTGGCCGAACTCGGCGAAATCGCGGCCGACTTGAAGCGGATCGACCCGCCGGCGTTCGACGGCCACCAGGGCTTGATCTGGCCGGAATTCCTCGATCGCTGGCTCTGGTGACCGGCGCCACCACGGCCGGAATCCATTCGGCCGTGGTGGCGGGTGCAATTCCTCCGATTACCCGGTCACCGGGTTCAGACGCAGACGTAGCCGCCGTTGATGATCGGCGTGTAGTTCGGCGGCGGACCGGTCATGATCTGCCCGTGGTAACAGCCGTTGACCAGCCACACGCGGCGCCAGATGTAACCGCGCACCTCGCCCGCCGAAATGGTGAACGCCCCCTCGTCGTAGCCGACGCGCGCCCCGCCGTAGCGCAGCCGGATCGTGGCCGGGGGGCCGGCGTGCTTGTCGTACCAGACCGTGATGTCGACGTTGAGACCCTCGTAGGGGTCGCTGATCCTGATGCAGACGTCGCCGTTGCCGATGTTCGCGCAGTTCTCACCGATCTGCGCGGTGCTGATCGGCGCCTCGGAGATCGGTTGCGCGACGGCCTGGCCGGCGCCGACCGCGGTGAGGGCGGCCAGCGCCAGGAAAATGGCGGATAGCATTCGGATGAATCGCACTGGTTTCCTTCCGGCGTTCGTTTCCACGGTTGATCGGGGAGGCGCGCGCCATCGACGTGGCGGTGTGATCGCCACGTCGATGTTCGTGGAGGAAGCCTCACCGCTGGTGGAAAGCGGTGAGGGCGCGTTGTCGGCGCGTCAGCCCGGGAAGCGCTCGCTCCGACGTTTGAAAGCGGCAGCGCCCGACGAAGAATTCATCAGACCCCCCTGATACCGGCGCTCCGCAGCGCCGGGTCGCCACAGTAAAACCGGGGGACCACCGTGTGTCAACGGATCGACATCGCCTGCTGTCGAAAGGCCCGACACCTTCGGGTGCGCGGCGACGTCCTGCGGCGGGACAGCCCTGCCTGCTTGTGCATTTCCGAGCACGGGCTCACGCCGGAGGATGTGCGGGAGTGAGGTTTCCAACTGCTCCAACTGCCGGCCAGTCGGTGGGCGCGGCCCCTGCCGTTGGGGAGGAGCCGCGCCCACCTCCGGGTCAGCCGGTTCCCCGCACGAACGCCCACGCGGTGCGGTTGACGGTGTCCTCGATCCCGGTGAAGCCCTCGGAGGGGCTCAGCTCCTCCTCGATGAAGTCGAGGTCCGGGTCGTCGGCCGTGCCGCCGACACCGTCGGGGCCCACCGCGAACATCACGGCCGGGTTGCCGCCCGGGTCCATGACGCCCTGGAGGTCGTTGAGCCTGTTCGTGTACCAGCTGCCCGACATGTGCCCGGCCTCGTGGCTGGTGATGTTGCCGACCGCGCGGCCGATGAACGCGATCCGGTCGCTCTCCGGCCTGATGTACGAGTTGAGCGACCACGCCGGTCCGGCCGGTGCGCTGATCTCGTCCAGCAGCACCAGCGCGGTCTCCTCACGGCCGAAGTTGCCGGCGTCGATGGACTGCGCGATGCCGATGGTCCCGATACCCGTCTCGGCTACGCTGCCGCCGACGACGACCCGGCTGACGTTCGGCTGTCCCCAGGGGTCGGCGTGGTCGCGGCTGTTGAGGATGCGCACCGCGAACCTCGGATTGGTGCCCTTGGCGACCATGTCCCGCTCGATGTTCTCACGCACGGTAGCGATGATCGCGGTGATCAACGCGCGTTCGTCACCCGCGGTGAGCCCCCACCTCGGCAGGAAGCTCGACAGCGGGGAGAGGTCGCGTATGCCACCACCGCTGCCGTAGATCGCCGTGTTCACCCTGGCGCCGTCGAAGTCCAGGAAGATCGTGTGCACGGAGCCGCGGGGAGCGGTCTCCGTGCCAGGGCGGAACGCTTCGAGCTTGATGTCGTACGGACCACCTTCGCCCGCCTCGACACCGAGTCGGTACCGGCCGTCCCGCGGGGCCACGAAGTCCACCACGGCGTTGCCCCCGCCGGGCATCGGTGAGTCGACGGCGAAGATGCTGGTGAGGTCCTGCATGGAGCCGAACACCTCGCGGCCGGCCGGGTCGTACACCGCGAGCCGCGTCCCACCTCCGGCGACGGACGCGCCGAGCACGTCGCCCGCGCGCAGGTCGAACGAGTAGTAGTCGAGGTCGCCGCGGCTCCGGCCGCTGGTGATCCCCAACTCGTACGGGCCTTCAGTGGCGACGCCGTCACCGGTGCCCGGTGTCTTCGGGTCACGCGGCACACCGAACGGGTCCGAGCCCACCATGAGGTAGAAGTCCCTGCCCGGTGGGATCGTGAACGTGATGGCGGAATCCGTCGAGCCACCCGCATCGCCGCTGACCGCCCACATGCCGCCGTCGGCGTCGAAGAGCGCGAGGAACGTGTTGAGGTCGCCGGTCGGGGTCGACGTCCGAGCCGTGAACGTCACCCCGGAGGCGCCGCCGGCAATCCGGTAGAAGTCGACGTCGCCGGTACCGTCGCCGGCGCTGCCGTGCGGGCCGTCGCCGATCGTGCCGCTGGTGCGGACGGCTTGACGGTCGCCCCCGACACCGGTGTCGCTCGCCAGGCCGATCGCGTCGTTGGTCTCGGCGAACGGCGGCAGGGTCGGGATCGTGTCGTCGGGCTTGAGGTCACCGGTCAGCACGACCTTCGGGTTGGCGTTCCCGCGGGTGCCGAAACCCGCGATGTGCTCGGCTGTCGCCGGGGTGTTGTTGGCGCCGCTGGTACCGGCCGCCTCCTTTTCCTGATACGGCAAGGCCGCCTGTGCGCCGACGCCCTGTTGTCGTGCCTGCGCCCGCACCTGCGCCTTGGCCTCGCGATCGCGGGCGACCGCGGCCCAGTCGGCCTGCGCCGGGTTCGACGGGAACATCAGCAGCGGATCGGGCTGGATCCGTTGGACGGCTTGCTGCTCCGGTGCGGCGACGGACTGCCCGCCCAGTAAGAGCGAGACAGCCACCCCCGCCGCCAGCACGCCGAGTACGCGCTTTTCCATGTGTTCTCCCCCTGATCTCCGGATCTCAAGGAAACCGCCGGAGAGGAGGTGGGGGTCGGTGTTCGACCGAGGTTGACCCGTTCACGCCAACCGGTGGCGCGGATCGCGCACCAGCGGATCCGACGTTCGGCTGCTGCGCCCGTGTTGATCAGGCCACCGAGTCGGCGCGGAACATCGCGCGGAACATTGCGCGGAAGATTGACTGGCGCGGAGGGCCTCGGACAGCCTGGGGACGTGCGGGGGTTGTGGAGGGGGTTGTTCGGCGGGCGCTCCGGGACACCGGCAGACGTCGTCGAAGAGCCGGCGGCGGAAGTGGTGCCGGAGGCCGTCGAGTGGAGGTCCGGCGAGGTGGTCGCCGGGCTGTACCGAGTCGAGGGCGTGCTCGGCACCGGGGGGATGGGACAGGTCCACCTCGTCCGCCACCTCGGGTGGAACCGGGACCTGGCGGTGAAGAGTCCTCGGCCTGAGCTGTGGGGCGGGGCCGAGGCGTTCTTCGACGAGGCGAGGGTGTGGGTCGACCTCGCGCCGCACCCGCACGTCTGCGCTTGTCACTACGTGCGCGTGCTCGGCGGTGTACCGCTGATCTTCACCGAGTTCGCCGAGAACGGCAGTGTCGCCGACGCCCTGCGCGACGGGCGTGTCGTGACGACGGCCGACGTGCTCGACATCGCCATCCAGATGGCTTGGGGGCTGCGGGCCGCGCACGAGGCCGGGGTCGTGCACCAGGACGTCAAGCCCGCCAACGTCCTGCTGTCCGCGGACGGGCGGGCGATGCTGACCGACTTCGGGCTGGCGCGGGCGCGGGCACGGGCTGCCGAAGGGCTCGACGTGCCGGGGGAGTCGATCCTCGTCACCCACGGGGGCATGACGCCCGCCTACGCCTCCCCCGAGCAGGTGGCGGGGCAGCGGGTCGGCCGCCGCAGCGACATCTACTCGTGGGCGGTGTCGGTACTGGAGTTGTTCATCGGCGAGGTGGTGTGGCTGTCGGGTCCCTCGGCCGCCAAGGTGCTGCGGGCGGCGGTCGGCGGTGCGGACGGGACCGGGCTCGCGATCCCCGGCCCGGTCGCCGACCTGCTGGCCGAGTGCCTGTCCGCCGACCCTGATGACCGGCCCCCGGGCATGGCCGACGTCGCCGCCCGGTTGATCGACGCCTACCCGAGCGTCATCGGCAGGCCCTACCCGCGGTCGGCCGCGACCACGGCCACGCTCATGGCCGACGGCTGGAACAACAAGGCGTTGTCCATGCTGGACCTCGACCGGCGGTCGGAGGCCGAGCTGTGCTGGCAGCGTGCGCTGGAGAACGACCCCCGGCACCCCGACGCCACCTTCAACCGGGGCCTCGCGCGGTGGCGCGCCGGCGCCGTCAGCGACGCCGGGCTGCTCGGTGAACTGGCGGTGGTCCGGGCGGCGCACCCCGGCGACGACCGGCCCGCGTACCTGCAAGGGCTCGTGCACCTGGAACGAGGTGACGTGCGCTCGGCGGCCGAGGTGCTCGCCGAGGCCGCGCGGCAGGCACCGCACGATCCCGCCATCACCGACGCGGTGCGTGCCGCGGAAGCGCAGCCCGTCCCGCCTGGCCTGACGCTGGCCGGGCACGGCAGCAGAGGGGTGCTGTCGCTGGCGGTCACGCCCGACGGGCGGTACGCCGTGTCGGGTGGCTGGGACGGCAAGCTGCGCAAGTGGGACCTGGCCACGGGTGACTGCCTCGCGACGATCGACAGCGGCAACGAGAACGTGGTGTTCGCCGCGATCACGCCGGATGCCCGGTTCACGCTGTGCAGCGGTGGACTGGGGCGCGAGCCCGGCTGGTGGGACCTGCGCGGCGGGCGCCTGGTCAGCCGGCTGCGCGGTCACACCGAGATGATCGACGCCGCGGCGGTGACCTCGGACGGTCGGCACGCCGTCACCACGTCGCGGGACAAGACGCTGCGGTTGTGGAGGTTGCCGCGCGGCCGTTGCCGCCGCGTCCTCACCGGCCACACCGAGTGGGTCCTGTCGGTTGCCGTCACCGCCGACGGCAGGTTCGCGCTGAGCGGCAGTCGTGACACCACACTGCGGTGGTGGGACCTCGCCACCGGGCGGTGCCTGGACGTCCTGACCGGTCACACCGGGTGGGTGCAGGCGGTCGCGGTGTCCGCGGACGGACGGCTCGGCCTGTCCGGTGGCACCGACGGCACCGTGCGGCTGTGGGACCTGACCACCGGCCGCTGCCTGCGCGTGCTCGAAGGCGGTCACGGCGACAGCGTCCAGTCGGTGGCCATCAGCGCCGACGGCCGTTACGGGCTCAGCGGGGCGGTGGGGCACACGGTGTGCTGGTGGGACCTGACCGCCGGTCGCTGCCTGCGCACTTTCACCACCCCTCGGCGCGATGTCCGCGTCGTGGCCCTGGCGGGCTCCGACCGCGCTCTCGTCGGCTACGGCGATGGAGCGACCGACGTCTTCGGGCTCGCAGCGGGGGAGGCGGCGCCGTGGAGCTACAGCGTGCCCAGCGCGGCCGACGTGCTCGCCGCCCGGCAGGCGACGTTCCGCGAGCACCTGTCGCGGGCCCGGCGGTCGGTGGAATCGCGCGACTTCGCCGGCACCGCGGCGGCGCTGCGCGCGGCGGAGGCGGTGCCGGGGTTCGCCCGCAACGCCGACGTCGTCGACCTGTGGCGGCGGATCGGCCCGTCCGGCACCCGGACCGGTATCCGCGACACCCGCCTGCTGCTGACGCTGGGCGGTGACGAGATCGGCCACCTGACCGGTGCCGCCCTCACCGCCGACGGCCGGTTCGCGTTGTCGGCGGGTTGGGACAACCGGGTGCGCCTGTGGGACCTCACCACCCGCGAGTGCGTGCGCGAGTTCGCGGGACGGGGCCCCGTCCTCGACCGACCGTCGGAAGCGCTGGGCGGGCGTCGCAACCTCTACACCGTCGAGGCGGTGGCGATCACCCCGGACGGCCGCTTCGGCGTCGCGGCCAGCAGGGAAGGCGCCATCCAGACCTGGGACCTCACCAGCGGCGAGGAGTTGCCGCCGCTCATCGGCCACAACAGCGCCGACGCGGTGGCGATCACCCCGGATGGACGTCGTGTCCTCAGCGGCGGCCTGGACCGGAGCGTGCGGCTGTGGGATCCCACCACCGGTCGGTGCCTGCACGTGCTCACCGGCCACACCAGCACGGTCCAAGGGGTCGCGATCACCCCGGACGGCCGAGTCGGGGTGTCCGGTGGGTGGGACCACGAGATCAGGGTGTGGGAGCTCGCCTCCGGTCGTTGCCGGCACGTCCTCACCGGTCCCGAGGAGCCCGTCACCGCGGTGGCGGTCACCCCGGACGGGCGTGGAGCGCTCGTCGGTGGCTGGGAACGCGAAGCGCGGTGGTACGACCTGTCCAGTGGCCGTTGCGTGCACGTCCTCGCCGGGCACACCCGGCAGATCACCTCGGTCGCCGTGACCCCGGACGGTCGCCACGGGCTCACCGCCGCGGGGGACGGCACCATGCGGTGGTGGGACCTGAACACCGGCACGTGCCTGCGCGACATCCCGCTCACCGGCCACGTCGGACCCGTCTCGACCGTCAGCCCCACCCCGGACGCCGGACTGGCCCTGTCCGCCGGGTGGGACGGCACCCTGCGGCTGTGGCAGTTCGACTGGGACTTCGACTTCCGCCGTGCCTAGCTCGCGGTTCCGACCCGACAGCTGATCAGTCGAGCAGGGCGACGAACAGGGGAGTCGCCAGCGTCGCCGGGCGGCTCTTGTGCTTGGCGGTGCGCAGGCGCTTGGCCAGGAACTCGCACTCGCCGAGCCGGACCGGGGGCGAGACGCGGAAGCCCAGCGTCCGGGGCGGCTCGGCGGGTCGTCCGTCGTTCGCCCTGATCCACTCCGCCAGCCCGGCGATCACGCGCCCGTGACCGGCATCGTCGGATGAGGCCGGTATCTCCAGGTCGTCGGCGAGGGCGGCGAGCGTGGCCGACATGGAGACCGGCGAGGAGTGGGACCGCAACTGGGGCGGCAGCGGCATGTCCGGGTAGGCGCGGCTCGACGACGAGTTCCGCGACGATCCGCCCATCAGCAGGTCCGTGCCCTCGCCTGCGGACGGGGTGAACAGCACGGGGCCGGGATCATCCGACTCGTCGGTCAGCGTCAGCGTGGTCGCGAGCAGGTCCGCGCGGCCGTAGATCCAGACGTCGGGCTCGTCGGGGGTGCCCACCGGCTCGTGGGCGTAGATCCACTCCTCGACGGCGGTGAGCTTGTCGTGGACCGTCAAGGGCCTGATGCCGTCGGTCTTGCGGGTCGCCTTGAACACCGTCAAGTCGATGCCGACCTCACCACCCGTCGCGCGCGACGTCCGGTCGATCTGCGGGTAAAGCATCTCGACCTTCGTGGTCGACAGGTACTCGTAGTACCGCATCGTCATCCCCGTGCCGTGATCGAACACCGGCGGCGACTGTATCCGACTGCATCCGACTTGTCAGAGCGCCCTGTGACGCTAGCGATCGCGCGCGCCGACCTGCGGCCCGGCGACCTGCTCAACGACCGGGTGAACGACGACGGCGGGCGCTGCCCGTACCACGCGATCCTGTTCGGCGGCCGGGAGAACGCGGCCAAGACGACCAGCGGCGGCGAACTGCTCTCGTACGAGATCCGCGGTGCCGGCGACTGGACGCGGTACGAGCTGCGGTCGAGCACGTGGCAGGTCTTCCGCCACTCGTGTCGGCCGGGGGTGGAGTCTACTTCGGACACACGCCCGAGGGCGGGTTCCTGCGTTACACCGACGCCAACCCCTACGACGGCAGCGGCGCGGACCTGCGCGGCCCGGACACCGTGGACGCGCAGGGCTGGACCCAGGTCCTGCTGTCCGCCCGACCCGGCACGGTCGGCTGACCGCACCCCCGGCCGCGGATCCCACCCCGCGGCCGGGGCGTTCGTCGCTACTGTGGGTCGCGTGCCGTGGAACCGGCGACCGGATCCGAACGGCCGGCGCGCGGGAGGATGGGCGGCGAAGGGGGAGTTGACATGACGGAGCAGGACGGGCGTCAGGTGCCGGGCGTCGAGGCGTTGACGGACAAGATCAAGCAGCTGGTGCACGAGGGAAACACGCGGCGGGTGGTCGTGCGCAACGGCAAGGGCGAGCCGGTGCTGGACATCCCGGTGACGGCCGGCGTGGTAGCCGCCGTCGCCGCGCCGATGGTGACGGCCGTGGCGGCGTTCGCCGCGCTCGCGGGGCCGTGGTCGCTGAACGTGGAGCGCCCCGACGACACCCCGCCGACCGACGACAAGCCGCAGGACACCCCGCCGGCCGACACCGCGCCAACGGAAGGCTGACGAGGACGAGGACAGGCAGCCCCGCCCGCACGATCGCCTTGGGGGCTGTTCGTTCACCAGCAGCGCAGCGGGCAGTGCCCGGTCAACCCGCGCCGTAGCAGACGAAACCGATGGTGGCGACGCGGTTGGCGGGCGGGCCTTGGCCGGACAGGGCGCGTTGGGCTTCGGCCAGTGCCCGGGACGGGCTCAGGCCGTCGTCCAGCAGGCGGTGGAAGCGGAGCATCAGGGGGCGGCTCGCGCGGTCCGGTACCGGGACGGCGGTGGCGATCAGGGTTGTCGTGCCCAGCGCCAGCAGCACCGAGGCCAGGCCCAGCACCTCGTCTCCCGGGTGCACGGCCGATCGGCCCGAGTCGCACGCGGACAGCACGATCCGGCGCGGCGGTCTGGCGAGGCGTTCCAGGTCGTAGGCGGTCAGCGGGCCGTCGGCCAGGCGCAGTTCGGAGAACAGCGGGTTGTCGGCGCGGAACCGGCCGTGGGCCGCGATGTGGCCGAGTTCCGCGCCGTCCAAGGCCGTGATCACGTCGTCCACCCGCGCGGTCCGGCCGGTGAAGCGTCGCGCCTCGGGGTAACGCCGGGCCAACGCCGCCACCTCGGCGGCCGCGTGGGGCAGGTCCGGGCCGGACACGACCACGCGCCTGCCGTCGCAGGTGGGCTCGGCGGTCGCCGCGCGGTGCCACAGGGCGGCGGAGGGTGCCACCGACACGGGACGGCCCAGGCAGCTCGGCAGGATCGGCCACGGCATCTCGTGCAACGGACCCGTCGGCACGATCACCAGCGGCCGATCGCCGATGAACGGCCGCAACGGCTCCAGCAGCTCCGCGTCGAGCCGGTGCGCGGCCCGGTCGACCAGCGCGGTGAACGACGCCGCGGAACCCAGCTCGTAGGCGAGGCGGCGCAGTCCGAACCGCAGTTCGCCCAGGCGGCGCTCGACGTCGGAGACCGCGGTGAGCTCGTGCAACCGGACCCTCCCGTCCACGACCACCACGGCGTACAGACGACCGGCCACGTCCAGGTACTCCACCAGGGCCGCCCGACCCAGCGCCGCACCGAGCGAGGCCGCGGACGGCAGCGCGTCCGCACCGGGCATGAGCACACCGGCCGCGTGCCGGGCCCGGTCGCGGACCGCCTCCTCCAACTCGGCTTGTCGGCGCAGCAGGGGAAGCGGGTCGCGGCTCGTGGCCGTCGCGAGGTCGACCACGACCTGGCGCAGCCGGGCCAGGTCCGCCGCCAGCTCGACGTCGTCCGGCGGCCGTGCCGGGGGCAGCCGCAACGCGCACGCACGCCTGCGTTCCACCCAACGCAGCACCGACTCGGCACGTCCCGACTCCACCGCGAGCCGGAGCCCCAGCCCGGTCAGCTCGTCCGCGTGCCCGGAGGCGTGGGCGCGCAGCTCGGTCGCGCCCAGACCCGCGCGGAACCGGTCGAGCACCCGGACGCCTGCCCGCAACGCGGAGTCGGCGCCGTGCCGGTCGTCGGCGTTCAGCCGCAGCAACGCCAAGGCGTGCCAGGCCCGCGCCCGCACCTCGGCGGGACCCGCGCGGCCCGCCCGCGTCGCCGCCGTCAGCTCACGCCGGGCCACCGCCTGCCGACCCAGCTCCATCGCCAGCCGCGCGACGATCAACCGCGCGTCCAACGCCGCGACGACCCAGCCGGTCGCGGTCAACGCGGCGACCGTGCGCGTGCCCGACCGGAGGGTGGCGGCGTCGCGGAGCCCGAGGTCCCAGCGGGCCCGGAGCACCAGGTACCCCGCCAGCGCCGCCCAGCCCGGCCGACCCTGCCTCGACGCCGATCGCCCGGCCCGCCGCGCCTCCCGCAACGCGGCCTTCGGGTCGCCTTCCACCAACGCGATCTTGGCCAGCAACAGCCGCGCCTGCACGAGGTCGACGGCGTTGCGCCGGCGCGCGTAGTCGGCCACCGCCGCGGTCGTCGCCTGCCGCGCCTCGGCGACCAGGCGCACCGACAGCAGCACCTCGGCCCGTTCGATCGGCAGCAGCCCCTGGTCGGTGCCCGCCGCCCGGTACCGCCGTGCCGCCTCGTCGTACGCGGACAGCGCCGCCGGGATGTCACCGCGCACCGTCGCCGCCAGACCGCGGTTCTGGTACACCATCGCCGTCCGTCCACTGTGGCCGGTCGCGGTGAAGACCTCCTCGGCCCGGCGCAGGTCCTCTTCCGCACCACGCCAGTCACCCAGCCGGGCGAGCAGGATGCTGCGGTTGTTGCGGATGGTGGCCTCGATCAGGTCGTCGCCACCCGCCCGGCGCAACGTGTCCAACGCGTCGGAGAACCCCGCGGCCGCGTCGTCGAACCGACCGGTCTCGGTGAGCACGACCGCGCGTTGCATCAGCAGGCGGGCGGCTGCCGGTCCGCGCAGCAGCGGCATCGCCCGGTCCATCTCGCGCAGCCCTTCGGAGATGCGCCCGGTCAGGGTCAGCACGTAGCCGAGCACCCCTCGCGCCTTGGCCGCGCTCGCGTCCAGGCCCGCACCGTCGGCGGTGCCGATCGCCGCCCGGAGGTGGCGTTCCGCGTCGGTCAGCCGCCCGACCGAGAGCGACGCCAGCCCGAGCGCCTGCTCGGCGACGGCGACCGGCTCGACGTCCCCGTTCGCCGACGCGCGGGCGGCCTCGGCCAGCGCGCGGGCCCGGACCGGGTCGCTGAACGCCAGGTCCGCCGCCTCGTTCGCGGTGGCGAGGGCGGGTGATTCCATTTGCGCTCCGACCTAGCGTGGTATCAGCTTGCGGTGCCCTGGCATCTGGACTGGGAACCGATCACCCACGACCCTGTTCGAGGGAGGCAGCGGATGAGCCGCTACCAGTACCGCGCCGACGAACTGCTGGTCCATGTCGACGATTGTGGCCTGATCAAATCGGAACTGGCCGGTCACGGATATCGGGCTGCCGATCGCCGGGGCCCGCTGCTCCGGTTCGTCGGGGAGCCCGCCCGGCGTGCCGTGCCGGAACTGCTGGCCGAACTGCGCGCACGCCACGGCACGGGCCTGCGCGTGAGCCCGAACCACGTGTTCGGCTGCGACCGCATCATCTGGGGTTCACTGCGTCCACGGCCGACCGGCAGATCCTTCCCGGAACCGCCCCCGATCGGCCCCGGCGAACGGGTGAAGGTGGGCGTGGTCGACACGGGGATCGTGCAGCGCAACGGCGAGCCGCACCCGTACATCAAGGGACGCGTGGTGTACGGCCCGGACGACGTCGACGCCGTCGCCAAGGACGTCGACGGGTACCCGACCGGCTCCGCCGGGCACGGCACGTTCGTCACCGGCCTGATCGTCCGGGAGGCTCCGAACGCCGTCGTGCACATGAAGGGGGTCGTCGACAAGAGCTCCGGCCAGGTCGAGGACCTGGCGGTCGCGGACGCCATCGACTCGCTGCGCGCGGAGGGCGTCGAACTGATCAACCTGTCGTTCTCGGGCAGCACCTGGGAGGACGTCCCGCCGAAGGCGATCGAGAACGCCCTGCTCAGGCTGGACTCCAGCGTGGTCGTCGTCTGCGCGGCGGGCAACCGGGGCACGTCGGGCGTGCTGTACCCGGCGGGGATCCGGCTGCGGAAGGAACCGGAGAAGGGCGTGGAACCGGCACTCGTCATCGCGGTGGGTGCCGCCGTGGAGGAGCGGGCCACGCCGGAGGTCGCGGCCTTCAGCGGTCACGGGCCCTGGGTTTCGGCCTATGCCGGCGGTGTGGACGTGATCGGTCCGTACTTCGAGACCGGATACCCGGAGGGCTACAACGGCTGGGCGATCTGGAGCGGCACGTCGTTCGCCGCCGCGACCCTCACCGGGTGGATCGCCGCGCGCGTGGACGCGGGCCGGAGCGCGCGCGCCGTCGCGGACGAGCTGATCACGAACAAAGAAACCCGGCCGGCCGAGATCGCGGTCTGGGACGTCAACGGGTCGAGGGACGTGCCCTACATCCAGGGTCTCGGGATCGGCTGACCACTACAGCGACGTCCAGCGGGTCACGACCGCCGTCCCGTCGACGGCGGTCACCCGCACGCGGGTGGCGCCACGGGGCAGCCCCGTCGCGACGAACCAGCCCTCCTCGTCGATCGGCACCGCGTGGCGTTCCCCCGCCACCTCCACCACGGCCTCACCGGACGCCCCGGACACCAGTCCGCGCATGGACACCAGGCCGCCCGCGTACTCGACCTGCAACTCCACCGACACCCCGGCCGTCTCGAACGACAGCAGCCGCACGTCGTCGTCCGGCGCGCGGACCCGACCGGCGGCGAGCAGCTCCGAGTCCGCCACCAGCTCCGCCAACTCCTCGTCCACCCGCCGGGTGGACAGGGCGGCCTGCGCGCTCCGCGTGACGAGGTCCGGCACGGGGTCGACCGCGGCCGCGGCGTGCCGCAGGCGCTCCAGGATGTCGTCGTCGTTCATGACCGGTCCTCCTTCCAGTCGACGCCGAGCAACTCGTCGTCCCGCACCACTTCGCGCAACCGCCCCAGGCACCGCTGGCGCGTCGGACCGATGCTGCCGATCGGCATGTCGAGCGCGTCGGCCACCTCGGCGTACGCCGGCGGCGGTGAGGCCATCAGCACCCGCAGCAGGCGTTGGCAGCGTTCGGACAGCGCCGCCAACGCCCGCCACAACGCGGCGTCCCGCTCCTCGACCAGGAGCGACTCGTCGAGTGCGGGTCCGGGATCGGGCAGCTGCTCCAGCGGCTCGCCGTCCGGAGCGCGCCGCTGCCGGGCCGTGCGCCTGATCAGCTGGAGGGACTCCCGGCGGACCGTCGTGGCCAGCCACGATGCGAGCCGTTCCGGATCCTCGACCCGGTCGAGGTGCTCGACCAGCTTGACCCAGGTCGCCTGCACCACGTCCGCGGCGTCGTCCGTGGACAGCCGGTAGCCGCGGGCGATCGACCACACCAGGCCGTTGTACCGCTCGACCAGGGTGTTCCACGCTCCTTGGTCCCCGCGCGCGGCCGCCGCCAGCAATGCCGTGATATCCACATCGCCTCCGCTCGACCGGCCCAGATTACTGACCGGCGTCGCGGAGGGCAGCGTGATCGGTGAGGTGTCGCGTCAGTGCGCGTCGAGACTTCCGGCGGGCAGCACGACCGGGGTGGTCCGGGCGATGTCGTGTGCCGGCGGGGCCACGGCCAGGAGCGCCGCGACGGTCGACGCCTGGTAGAGCTCGTAGTCGGCCATGGTTCGGTCCTCCACAAAGGTTCGGCAACTCCAGTACTCGATGCCGGACGGCGAACGGGTGATACGTGCATCAGGCGCGAACGCCGTGGCATCACGTTCCCGACCAGCGCGTCGCCGCCGGGCGGCGCCGCTACAAGGGGAGGGGGGACCATGGTCCACAGCGGACGACGTGGGCGCCTGCGTCGCCGACTGGCCGGCTGCGCGCTCGCGGTGGGACTGCTCGTGGCCTGCGACGAGGGCGTCGAACCGGCGCCGTTCGGTCAGGCGGGGGACGCGCCGGCGCCGCGGCCCGACCGTGACGGCACGGGCGGGAAGGACGGCACGGGCGGGACGGACGGCTTCGCCTGGGTCCCGTTCGGCGCGGGCGACCCACAGGACCCGACGCCGGACTGGCCGTTCTACAACGCCCTGGCGAGCCACGACTGCGCGGCGTTGCGGGACAACCAGATCAGCGACGACCCGCTGTCGGCGGCTGCTGTCGCGGTGTGCGCCGCCGCGGTGGACGGCGAGGAAGGCCAGTGGGAACGGGCGCGGGCCGCGCTCGCGTCGGGCGGTTCTTCGGGGTTCTCGATCCAGTGCATCGAGGACTCGGTGCGGGACCTCGTGCGGCGTGCGATCGCTTGGCACGACAGCCATCCCGGTGTCCGGCCGGTGCTGCAATACCGGTCGGTCTCGGGCACCACCGAGTGCGGGCAGCCGGAGACGACGACCTCGGAGACCACCACCTCGGAGACCACGACTTCCGAGACGACGACCTCCGAGACCACCACCTCCGAGACCACGACGACCGGGCCGACAACATCCTCGTCGACAACGTCCTCGTCGTGACGTCAGCGGGAGAACTGCCAGCGAACGGCCTTGTCGTCGGCGAGCACGACAACCGTGCCCCCTCCGGGAGCCCAACCGTCGTGCAGGAGGAACAGATGACCACCGGACTGCACGAGCAGGCGCAGTCCGGTGGTCCGGTAATAGGTCTTGCCGCCGTCCTCGAACCGCTCCACCTTCACGCCGGGCGCGACGATGCCGAGCGGGTGCTCGCTGATCGCGGTGGCCCGTGGCAGCGCGGTGACCGACCCCGCGATCTGCACGGCGTAGCCGCGACCGACGACATCGGCGTAGTTCTTCAACTCCCAGAACAGGGCCAGGCTGATCACCGTGCCGATGACGAGCGCGCGCAACACCTTCTGCCACACCGCGACGACCTCGACCCGCCGCTCACCGCTCGCGGCGTCGGCGAGCCAGCGGCCGTAGACCGCGGTCGCGGTGCCCAGCGCGATGACCAGGGGAGGCAGCAGCGGAACCCAGGTGCGGTCGACGGCCGTGACGGCGAGCGCGCAGCCGACCCCGACCAGCCCCACCCCGAACGCCGTCGTGCCGACGGTCCGCAGCCTGCGGTCGCCCGCGTGCACTCTCGCGACGAGCCGGCGGTGCAGTGCCAGCCAGCCCAGCGCGAGGCCGCCGGCGGCCAGCAGCGGGATGAACAACGTGGTGACGCTGCGCAGGACGTAGTCCTGGGCGGAGTAGCCGAACAGGCTCACGTCCAGCCCCATCGACTTGGCTTGCTTGTCGCTGCGGGCCCAGCCGAAGTAGAGCATCAGCGCGGTCACCATCGTCAACGGCGGGCCGAGCGTCGTCAGCACCGACAGGACGGACTGGACCGACGACGGCTGCTCGTCGGCCGCCGCCGGGGTTTCGGGCAGGGAAGGCATGGTCGGGTCCGATCTCGGGGCGATGTCGCCTGCGAGATGCGGCCGGCGTCGCTTTTGATACGTCCCGGACCGAGCAGCCCCGCCGGCCGGCGCCGACGCGGAGTTCATTTCCCTCGAGGACCTTGCCGGCTGCGTGCGATCCGAGCTTTGCTGCGGCACTGATCGCGATGCGCCTCGCTGCTCACGTGCAAGGCTAAACTCGCTGCCGTGAAGGTTGAGCGTAGTGCTCGTGGCGTCCTGCTGGCCGGGATCCTGACCAATGCCACTGGTATTGTCATCAACTACTCGACATCGCAGGTTCCCGGATTCATCGCGGCGAACATCCGGATAGCGTGGGTCTCACTGGGTGTCCTGACGGTCGCGCTGTTCGCGGTCCAGGTCAAGCCGTGGAGTCGCGAGGTCGATCGCTACGAGCCGAGCGATTCGGTGAGGCGTCGCTATATCTGCACGCCGACCACGATCGACAACCTGCCGGTCTCCGGCGACGTCCGCATAGATCGCTTGGAGTACGGCGAGGGGCCTCAGAAAGTCGTGATCGACGACCTTCGCGCCTACGAACTGGACGAGATTTCGTCCCAGCCGACGGAGCGATCATCGATCTCCAACGGTGGTGAGCCGGTCAGACTTCCGCATCGCTTCGTGCTGACCGGTTCGAAGCGTCGGGGGAGGGCGTCGGTGGTCTACATCATCACCGATCTCGCATATGTCCAGGCGGTCCGCCCGCTGCTACTCCGTTCCACCTTCGTGGCCCGTTGCAAGTTGGACCGCGGTGGCATACTGCCCTTCGTCGACATATCCGCGTACCACAAGGGGCGCGTTGTCGTCCGGTCGGACGTCGGCGCGCACGGGATGATCGTCGCGGTCGAGTACTTCATGGGGCAGCCCGTGGCCCGGAGCAGGTACATCGCCGCGGTGCGTGCGGGAATCCGCTATCCCGACGATGTCTGGCGGTCGAAACGGACGGGATCGCCACTGTTGTCCACGCGCGACCGGGAGACCGCCAGGGTGGCGTTCCAAAGCCGTCAAGAGGGTGGCCTCGGGTCCGATGTCTTCGTCTGCGACGTGGACGGCGGCGCCATGGTCAACCTGACGCGCAAATCGCAGGACAGCTATGACGGCCTCTTCCGTGGTTCTGAAGAGGTGGCGAAGTGGGTGGACCGCAGTCATCTGCGAATCGCCTCGCACCTTGCCCCGCAGAACGGCATGAGGATCGTGGAGGACGCGGCACCGTGAGGGACCAATGAGCCTTTTCCGTCGTTGACGGCGGCTGGTCTCGATGCGGTGCAGGCAGAGGATTCCCTAGGCCCAGTGGATCGTGCCGTCGAGGACCTCCGGGCGGACACCCGCGATGTCCGTGCCGTGTTCGAGAGCGTCGGCGATCTCGGCGAGCATGGTGGCGACGTCGGGCCACTTCGGCTCCATGCTCGCACCCTCGGTCTCGTACCACTGCATGACGCAGCCCCGCTCCGGACCGGGGCGCAGGTCGACGAACAGGTGGTCGCCGCTGGTGTCGCCGGCGATGGGCACCCACATCGGCAACCAGTTCCGGCACGGGGAGCCGGCGGGTTCGGCCGACAGCTCCGCCAGTTCCGCGTCGTCCTCGCACGCCGCGATCCTCAACATCATGGTGCGGCAGTCCACGGCCTGGTCGATCGAGTACGGGGCGTACCCGGTCAGCAGGCCGGCGGCGGAGATGTCGGTCGTCCCGCACGAGCGGCGCCACCACGCGATCAGGTCGTCCGGCAGCTCGCCCACCAGCGTCGCCACGGGCGGGATCTCGGCCCTGCGCGCCGGCACGCCGAGGTGCTCGTCGGTGGTGGGCGCGTTGGTCCGCAACCAGGCCTCGATGCGGTCCCAGGTGTCATCGACGTCGTGTGGCATCGGGGCAGTGTGCCGACCGGTCGTCAGCCGGTGGTGGGTGGGGTCGACCCGTGCACCTCCGGGCACGTTCACCGCCGAACCGGCGAAGATGCAGCTCACCGCGCTGAACGCCGATCCGGTCGCCTGCGCGTCCACGGGGATTTCCCAGCCGACGCTCGTGGGTGCCCTCGCCGTGGGCGCCTGAACGCTCGTCGAGGCGCTTCGCCTTCCCGAAGATCTCAACTGGTCGGGTACCGCACGGAGTCGGTGGCGCGGCAGTTAGTCGTTTCGCGGAGACCGTTCAGAGTAGTGACTGTTGTAGTGAACGGCTCATGCCGGCGTGGGTCCGCCGTGGCAGTGTCCTTGACGAGGGTTCAGGGGCTGTTCGGGGAGGAAGCAAGAGCATGACGTCTCAGGAGGACCTTTCACGCCGCGAGGTGTTGGCGCGCACCGGTCGGATCGCCGTCGCGCTGGGCGCCACGAGTGCGGTGGCCACGGGGGTGGCACCGAGCGCGCAAGCGGACGACGACCCGGCCGTCGCGTCCGGTGGCGCAGCCGTGCTGCGCGAAGGCACCAACACCTCGGTCGCCCTGTCGCCTGACGGCCAGTGGCTCGCGATGGACCTGGTGACCGCGATCTGGGTGCTGCCGGTGAGCGGCGGCACGGCCCGCAGGCTGACCGGCGACCTCCAGGACGCCACGCTGCCGTCGTGGTCGCCGGACGGCCGGTCGATCGTGTTCCAGTCCTTCCGCGACGGGAACTTCCACCTCCACGTCGTCGACGTCGGCGGCGGTGAGCCCCGGCAGCTCACCCGCGGCCGGTTCGACCACCGGGAACCCGCGTTCTCACCGGACGGCAGGCGCATCGCGTTCACCAGCGACCGCGGCGGCTCCTACGGGGTCTGGCTCCTCGACGTCGCGTCCGGCGAGGTCACCGCGCTCACCGGACCGCCGGACGAGGCCGCGGCCCCGCGCTGGTCCCCGGACGGCGAGCGGATCGTCGTCACCGTCAACGAGAACGCCGTGGACGTCGTCACGGTCGCCACCGCCGAACGCGTCCGCGTGGCGACAGCCCCGACGGGCAGTCGCATCCACGGCGCCACCTTCGGACCGGACGGCCGCACGCCCAGCTACACCCTCGTGCGCGGTGGCCGTGCGGACCTCGTCCTCGGCGACCGGCAACTCACCACCGGCGAGGACGTCTTCGGCTTCGCCGCCACCTGGATCGGTGAGTCCGTCCTCTACACCGCCGACGGCAGGATCCGCCGCCGTGAGCCTGATGGCGCGGTGCGGGACATCCCGTTCCAGGCCTCCGTGCCGATCGCCCGCCGGGCACCGCGCCGCCCCGCACGTGACGTGGAGGGCGGCCCGGTGCGGGGCATCGCGAGCCCCGTCGTGTCGCCGGACGGGCGGCAGATCGCGTTCCGCGCCCTCAACGCCATCCACGTCGTCCCGATCACGGGCGGTAGGCCGCGCAAGCTCACCGACGGCGCGTTCTTCGACTCCGACCCCGACTTCTCGCCGGACGGTCGGTCCATCGTGTACTCCAGCGACCGGCAGGGCGTTCCCGCGCTGCGGTTGCGCGACCTGGTGACCGGCGACGACACCGCACTGGCCGCGTCCCCCGGTGCGCAGACGACACCGCGGTTCTCTCCGGACGGCAAGCAGATCGCCTACGTGGACCAGGACGGCGCGGTGTGGGTCCTCGACATCGCCGCAGGAAGCCGAAAGCAGGTCACGCCCACGCTCTTCATGCCCGGCAGGCCCACCTGGTCGGCCGACGGCGCCGTGCTCGCGCTCGCCGCGGTCAAGCCGTTCTCCCGCCGCTTCCGCGAAGGCACCAGCCAGATCCTCACCGTGCACCTGAAGACCGGCGAACTCCGCTACACCGAGCCGATGCCGTTCCGCTCGATCGCGACCCGCGGTGACGACGGGCCGGTGTGGTCACCCGACGGGCGGCACCTGGCGTTCGTCGTGGAGAGCGTCGCGTGGGTCGTCGCGGTCGACGCGGCGGGCCGGTTCCTCGGCGACCCGCGCCAGGTGACCCACGAGGTGACCGACTCCCTGGCGTGGTGCGGGTCGGACGCCCTGGTCCACCTCTGCAACGGGGTGCTGCGCCGGGTGCCCCTCGACAGCGGGCCGTCCCGCACCATCCGCCTGGACTTCTCGTGGCGCAGGCCGAAACCGCCGCAGCGCACCGTCATCCACGCCGGCGCGGTGTGGGACGGGGAGAGCGGCGACCTCCGCCACGACGTCGACATCGTCGTGGAACGCGGTCGCGTCCAGGAGATCCGGCCGCACCGCGCGGCACCGGGGGAGAAGGTGGTGGACGCGCGGGACCTCGTCGCCATGCCCGGACTGGTCGACGCCCACAACCACTGGCACCTGCGCGGCCGCCAGTGGGGCGCGCGGCAGGGCAGGCTGTGGCTCGCCTACGGCATCACGACGACCCGCTCGCCGGGCGACCCGGTGTACCAGATGCTGGAGACCAAGGAGGCGCTGGAGTCGGGCGCCCTCGTCGGGCCGCGGTTCTTCGGCACCGGCGAGGCGATCGACGGCTCGCGCGTCTACTACAACTTCATGCGGCCCACGCTGTCGCGCGCGCAGCTCGACCTGGAGCTGAAGCGGGCGCTCGAACTCGACTACGACATGGTGAAGACGTACGTGCGGCTGCCCGTGGAACTCCAGCGGGAGACCGTGCGGGCCGCGCACCGCGCCGGTGTCCCGCTGTCGTCCCACTACCTGTACCCCGCGGCGTCCGTCGGCATGGACGGCATGGAGCACGTCGGTGCCACGAACCGGCTCGGCTACTCGCACACGGTGAGCCGCACCGGCCGGGCGTACCAGGACGTGGTGGAGCTGTTCGTGCGCTCCGGCATGTCGGTGACCCCGACCCTGTTCCAGTCCCGCGCCCTCTACGCCGACGACAAGTCCCTGGTGACCGACGAACGCACCCGCGTGCTGTTCCCGCCGTGGGAGTACGAGAGGTACGTCGCCGACGCCGAGGCCGCGGGCAAGCCGGAATCGCCGTGGTCGCGCGACATCCTCGCGGGCTGGGTGGACATGGTGCTGCGGGTGCACCGCGGCGGCGGTCTGGTCATCTGCGGCACGGACGCGCCGCTGGACGCCGTGGCCACCGCGACGCACCAGAACCTGCGGGCGATGGTGGCCTTCGGCTTCACCCCGCTGGAGGCGCTGACCACGGCGACCCGCAACCCGGCGGCGTGGCTGGGGCTGTCCGGGCGGGTGGGCACCCTGCGGCCGGGCGCGTACGCCGACATCGCGCTCGTGGCGGGCAACCCGCTGGCGGACATCCGTGCCGCCGCGGCGGTGCGCCAGGTCGTGGTCGGCGGGGTCGTGCACCGCGTCGAGGACCTCCTCACCCCGTTCCGCGCGTCACAACCCGCCGCCCTCGCGCAACCGCGGGTACATGAGCACTCCGTGGCGTCCGACCCGGAGCACTGGTGGCACGAGCCGGAATGGGCCGCCCACGTGTGCTGCGGGGAGGTCTGACACCGGCCGCATTGTCGGCAGCCCCGACTTCGCCGTTCCTCGTGCTCAACTCGTACCGTGACCTGCACCGTCACGATGAAAGGAGCCTGATTATACCAGAGAAAGAGACCTTCTTCAGTCTCTTGTGAAACTGCATGCGGCAGCACTGGAACCAACGCGCATTGACCAATTCGAGGGGGATTGCGCGTGCGTTTGGCAACGTTATTGGTTTCTGTGCTGCTCATGGCCGGCCTGACCACACCGGCGTCGGCGGCCGAGCCGGCGGCTGCTTCGCCGCCTCCGGGGTGGACGTTCACCGGCGGGCAGCTGGTGTGGACGGCGCCCGGCCCGATTCCACCGGGTGACGCCGCGATCGAGTTCTGGGACGGTGACCGGCTGCTCGGGCTGCCACGTCCCTCCGCCGACCTGCGCTCGTACACCCTGGACGGGCCCGGGATCAGCGGTGTCGACCGGCTCCAGGTCCGGGCTTCGGGCAGACGGCTGGACGCCGAGGAGCCGTTGCGCCCGATGAACTCGACGCCGCCCGCGTCCGCGCCCGCGCCGCTGCCCGCCGGCGGGATCGACCCCGGCAAGCCCGGCCCGTTCCAGACGCGCACCGGGGAGTACGCGCTGGACCCGATCACCGTCCCGGGATACCCGACGCCCATCGAGGTGCAGGCCGTCGTCGTGGCGCCGAAAGACCTGCCCGGCAAGCGCCCGCTGGCGTTGTTCCCGCACGGCAGGCACTTCACGTGCTACGACCCCGCCGATCCGGACAGGATCCTGATGTCGCGGCTGCGACGGCGACGTGAGCGACCTGCAGGGCCAGACGTACGAGGAAGGCGATTCCGGCACCCAGACCTTCCAGGTCCCGGTCACCGTCTCCGGTGACGGCCCCGGCTCGCTGCGGCTGTTCGTCAACGACGCGAACGGCACGTCCACCCAGCGGCTGGTGACGGTCCAACCGGGCCAGCACAAGATCGAGATCCCGGTGCAGGTCACCGGCAACACGCGCTGGAGTTCGCGGCCACGGCAGACGCTGGTGCTGGTGAAAGCCGTCCAGGGCACGGTCGCCGGTCGCTACGTCGGTGGCCTCACGGTGCTCGACGACGACCCCGAGCCGACGGTCACCGTCACCCCGGTCGCCGACGAGGTCGCCGAGGGCGGTGTCCTGACGTGGCGGGTGACGTTGTCCGCGGTGGCCGATGACGGCGTCGTCCGGCTGGGCGGGCCGGTCGCCGTGGCCGGCGGGTCCGAGTTGTCCACCACCGACGTCGACGCCGAGTGGTTCCGGCGGCAGACGTTCGACGGCCCGCTGCCGGCCCGGCCGTTGTCCGCCTCAGGGCTGCGAATGACGATCTACGTGCCGCCGGGGCAGCTGAGCACGGAGATCACCATCCCGACGGCGACCGACACCGAGACCGAACCAGCCGAGCAGGTCCGGTTGCGCTTCACGCCGCGAGTGCCGGACGGCAGTGAGATCACCATCGTCGGCACGGTCACCGACGCGGGCGTCGGAGGCTGAGATCCGGCCGAGGACTCGAACGGCCCGCGCAGAGTCGTTCTACTCTGCGTGGGCCGTCGGGGCTGAGATCTCAGCCGTCGGGTGAAACCCGCTGCGCGAATGGCCCTGTGACGTCGCCGCGTGCGTTACGCAACGCCGTTGATATAACAATTCGAGTCAACTTGGGTTCGGACGCTGAACCGGTGCGGAGCGTTTACGCGTTTTTCTTACGACACCGTTTCGCCGCGGGGTCGATTCGGGACGACGAGGGAGGCCGTATGACAGTCGGCGCACACGACGCCGTCACCGTGGGCTGCTACGCCCTCGGAGTTCTGGATCCGCACGAGAGACGTGCCGTCGAGCAGCACCTGCGGGGCTGCGCGGGCTGCCGTGCCGATGTCGCCGACTTCCACCGGGTCCGGTTGGTGCTCGACGACTTGCGGCGAGCGGAGTTCGCGGAACCGGTCGTCGACGAGGAGCTGCCCAGGCCGTCCGAGCTGGTGCTGCAACGCGCGTTGCGGCAGATCCGCAGCGAACGTGTGGTCCCCTCGCCCGCGGACGGCTCCGAACCGGGCCCGCGGGCCGTGCCGGGGCCGATGGCGGGGGAGCCGCAGCCGCAGCACGCCCAGCGGCGTCGGTGGCCGAAGTTCGTGGCCGCCGCAGCCGTCGCGACCGTCGTGGCCTTCGGGGCGTCCACGATGCTGGAGTCGGGAACGCCGGCGGAGACGACCACCGCCACCGCGCGGGCGGCGTCCGCGACCGAGACCGGCACGGGGATCAAACTGGAAGCCAACGTGCTGCCGGACCAGAGCGCATCGCTGGTCAAGGCCAAGGTCCGCGGTCTGCCGCCGGGACAGCGGTGCAACCTGGTGATCGTGGGCGCCGACGGGCAGCGCCAGATCGCCTTCACGTGGACGACGACGGAGAAGGGCAAGGCCGACGGCTCCGCCGTGGAGGGGCGCACGACGTTCTCCCCTCAGGACGTGAAGTCCATCGTCGTGGAGACGGTTGCGGGCAAGTCTTTCGTGGCCGCCGACTTGTAGAACCCGGCTGCGGCTCGCCCTACCGGTGGTGCCTGGCGGCTCTCCGGTGGGCCGAGGTAGCTGTACTTGAGCCCGCCGGTGTCGACCACGAGTCTCTGCACCACCACGGTGGGGTCGACCACCCAGAACTTCAGGGTGTGCGCGCCGGGGGAGGAGACCGTGAACGTGGTGGAGGTGCGGTTGACCGCCTCCAGCGTGTTCATCTCCCAGCCCTTGTTCATGGCGGTGTCGTCGGCGCCGGTCGCGGTGGTGATGTTCACCGTTTTCGGTGCCTGGTCGTCGATCGACACGGCGTACTTGACGCCGTCGCCCGGCCGCACGTTGTTGCGTGGCGAGAGGTGGGCCCACACGGTGACCGGGCCGGTCGTGGTGAGGTTGATCCGGTACTCCAGCCGTGGACCGTTGCCGCCGGGGGTCTGGTTGGCGGCGGTCACCGGGCTGGGTTGCACGCCGGACCCGGTGCGCCCGATGTCGGGCAGGCGCGACCAGGAGATGCCGTTGCCGTTGACGGCTTTGGTGTAGTGGTCAGCTTCGATGGAGACGTAGCCGTTGGCCTCCACGAACCCATCCACAGCAACGGTGGTCGGTTTGTTCACCACGGCCTGCACGGTGACGGTGCGGCCCGCGCCGGTGACGGTGATGGGCACCGTCGTCTTCCCGGTGGGGGCCTTGGACCAGTCGACCCGGAGGGTGGCCCGTGCCTGCTTCGTCACGGTGCCGTTGGCGGCCGTGGCGGCGATCCACGGCACGGATGGTGTGATCGCGTAGGTGAACGGGCTCGTGCCCCGGTTGAACACCTCGATGTACTGGGCGGGTTGGCTCTGGTACGGGCTGAACTCCGGCAGCACCGGTTGGCCGGTGGCGTTGGGCCACCAGTTCAGCGATCCGTCGACCGCCACGCCCATCTCCGCCGCGGACGGCACGGTGATGCGCTGCACCGCCGGGTAGATCTGGTCCGGCTCCGGCGGTTCCTGCCAGCTGGCGTTGTTGCCGTAGCGCGCCTTGTCGCCGTAGCCGAACTTGGTCTGGCTCTGCCAGCCCGTCCACTTCCCGCCGGCCAGGGTGTTGTTGTAGTGGTTCGACATCGCCACGTCGTCGGCCAGGCGCGCCTCGGCCGCCGCGGCGAGGTCGTTGGTGGCCGCCCGACCCTGTGAGGCGTACCAGCGGTTGAGGAACTGCGCCTTGCGCAGCGCGTACATGTTGGCGGTCGCCTTCGCCGCGTAGAGCACGAGTTGGTGGTAGGCGTCCTGGTCGGCTGCCGGCAGCCTCTGGCCCACCGCCTGTGCCCTGGCGGCCAGTGCCTCCCACTCCGCGGTGACCCGGTCCAGCTCGCCGTAGTTCTCGATGCTGTACGGGGTCATCGCGTCGTCGGTGGTGATCGCTCCGGCGGCGTCACGGGTGTAGCGCCGGTTGGTCGCCTCGGGCTTGCGGCGCGCCTGGAGCTGTCCGTAGGCGTGCAGCACCTCGGCCACCGCGGGTGCGGCCTGCTCGCCGAAGTTCTGGGCGGCGTACCGGCGGGTCCAGTCGTCGACGCTGTCAGCGGGCCAGGCGTCGGGGTTCCAGGCGTAGTCGAGGAAGAACTGGGTCGGCGCCTCCTCGTTCTTCAGGTCGCCGACGTTGACCACCCACAGCCTGTCGATGCCGCTCTTGTAGGACAGGTTCAACTGCTCGCGGGTGTTGGCCAGGTTGACGGTGTCGACCCACTTGTAGTTGCGGCCTCCGCCGACGTAGTCGAAGTGGTAGTACATGCCGTAGCCGCCCGACCGCGGTGCCAGGCCGGGGTCGGGGACCTTGCGCATGTTGCCCCAGTTGTCGTCGGCGAACACCACGGTCACGTCGTCCGGCGGGCGCATACCGCGGTCCCAGTAGCGCTGAACCTCCTTGTACAGCGTGAAAACCTGCGGGATCTCGGTCAACGGGGTGCTGCTCTCCCGGTCCAGGATCTCGCGCTGGCTCGCGATGATGTTCCGCATCAGCTCGACACCGTCGCCGTCGGGCAGGCTGGTGTCGCCTTCACCGCGCATGCCCAGCGTCACGACGCCCTCGAAGTCCTCCTGCTCCATCCGCTTGACGCCGTCGGCCCAGTAGTCCTTCACGGCGGTGGCGTTGCGCACGAAGCTCCACTCGCCGGTGCCGCCGTAGCGGGTCGGGTTGCGCTTCCACTCCTCGATGCCGCGCATCATCGGCGCCTCGTGCGAGGTGCCCATCACCACGCCGTAGCGCTTCGCGGTCTCGTGGTTGACCGGGTCGTCCTCGGCGAACGCCCGACCCCACACCGCGGGCCACAGGTAGTTGGCCTTGAGCCGGAGCATGACCTCGAAGACCTTCTCGTAGTACAGGTGGTTCAGCCCACCCGCCTGACCGGGTGCCAGGCCCGGACCGAACGTCGCGCGCGCCCACCGACCGGTGGAGGGGTTCTCGTCGTTGATGAAGAAACCCCGGTACTTCACCGCGGGCGTGCCCTGCGTGTGGCGGCCCGGCCGCACGTAGACCGCGCTGTGCTTCCGGGCCGGCACGTCGTCGAAGTAGTGCCACGGCGACACCCCGATCCGGCGGGACACGTCGTAGGCGCCGAAGACGGTGCCCCGCTGGTCGCTGCCGGCGATCACCAACGCCCGGCTCACGCCCGCCATCGGGTTCTCGACCACCTGTTGCAGCGAGGTCTCCCACTTGCCGCGGATCCGGTCGACGTCCAGCTTCCCGGCGGTGACCAGCCCGTCGATCAGCGGACTGCGGCCGACGGTGCCGATCAACACGACCTCACCGGACGACGGAGTGCCGGTGGAGACGGCGGGTCGGGCGCCGGTGACGCGCTCGACGTCGTCGCGGAAGTCGTTCACCACCCGCACGACGCCGGGATGGTCGCCTCCGCTGACGAACAGCGGCGCGGCCTTCCCGTTCGCCGCGAGGGTGAACCCGCCCGCGACCGGCGTGAACGAGATGTACTCGCCGGGTTCGGCAGCGGCGGCCGGCGCACGGGCGGTCATCACGACCGCGGGCACCACCGCCGCCAGGACCAGCAGGGCGAGGACCGCGGGCACGGCCCGGCTCGCCGCGGCCAGTGCCGTGGCAGCGGTGAGCACTCCACGCCGCTTTCCCTGTCGGAACATCGTCGTCCCCTCGCGTCGCTCCCGCCCACAGCGGAAGTTAGGAGCGAAGAGCCGGGAGGGCAACCTCCCCGAAGCCCTGATCAGGCAAGATCAACCGAGGGATTCCGCAGGTCGAAAGCTTTCGAGCATCCTTCGAAACGCTTCGCGGCTTCACTCGTTCAGCCCATCAGATTCCTCGGCCGGGAGGCGCGGTGCTGTCGCGGACGACGAGGGTGGTCGCCAGTTCGACGCGGGTCTGGGCGGGCGGCTGCCCCGCGGCCAGCGACAGGACCAGCTCGGCGGCGGTGGCTCCCATCTCCACCATGGGCTGCCGCACGGTGGTCATCGGCGGCCCGCACCAACGGCTGACGGGGACGTCGTCGAAGCCGACCACGCTGAGGTCCTGCGGGATGCGCAGGCCCGCCTGCCGGGCCGCCTCGTAGACGCCCAGCGCCTGCAGGTCGTTGCCGCACAGCACGGCGGTGGGACGGTCGGGCGAACGCAGCAACTCGCGCGCGTGGCTGAGCCCGTCCTCGAAGGCGAACCACTGCCCGGTGCGCACCAGCCGCTCGTCCAGCGGAACCCCGTGCTCGTCCATCGCCGCCCGAGCACCCCCCAGCCGGGCCCTCGCGCACATCCTCTCGGCCGGCCCCGTGATGACGGCGATGCGCCGATGGCCGAGGTCGAGCAGGTGCCGGGCGGCGGCGATCCCGCCGCTCCAGTTGGTCGCCCCGACAGACGGCACCGAGTGCTCCGGCTCGCCCATCGGGTCCAGCGCCACCAGCGGGATCCCGCTCGTGGCCAGCAGGGCGTGCTGTTCGGAGGTGAAGCCCAGGTGCACGGCGATCACACCGAACGGCTGCCGCGCCAGCAGGTCGTGGGCCCAGGACCGACCGGTCGACGCCTGGTGCACGGCGTCGGTGAACCCGACGGCCAGCCCGTGTCCGCCGGCGACCAGCTCGACGCCACGCATGATCTCGACCGCCAGGTGGCTCTGCATCCCGAAGAAGACGACCTCCACATTGGGCGCCCGCACGACGGTCTCCGGTCGGCGGTAGCCGTGCTCGCGCAGCGCGGCCTCCACCCGACGCCGGGTCTCCGACGCCACACCCGAACGCCCGTTGAGCACCTTCGACACCGTCGGCGCGGACACCCCGGCGAGCCGGGCGACCGCCGCGACCGTCAACTCGCCCCGCCGACGCACACCCCTCAGCGTGGCGGTGGCCGGCGCGGCGACCGGGCGGGCGTCTCCGGCGCCGACCGCAGGCCGCCGGCCCAGCGCCTGGTCATCGACCTGCCGGGTCCGCTGGTTGCGGAGTTCGTCCGCCTCGTTGAGCAGGCGGGTGCGGACCGCCTCTGCCTCGCGGTCCGCCGTCGGGCCGGCCGGAACCGTCTCCGTCAGGTAGCGCCGCTTCCCGGAGTCGGGGTCGACACCGGCGTACACCCGCACCCGCAAAGACCCGCTCGGCAGCCTCTCGATCTCGCCGCGCGCCTGCCGCCGTGCACCGGGAGCTGCCATGGAGCCACCATATCGAAGCATGGCTCCATGGCAACATCGGATAGCTCCACGGATAGCTCCATGGAGACTCTGCAAGCTGTCAGCGGGTCAGGAACTTGTCGACGGGCAGGGCGTGGTCCACGATGCGGAAGTCGCCCAGCCAACCGTGGTACGACTTCTCCACGATCCGGTCGTAGGCGTACGCGCCGACCAGCCACGGGTCGCCGGCCGTGGAGATGCCGGTGGCCGGGGTGGACGGGTTGCGCAGCAGCTCCGAGCCCTCGACGAACAGCCTGGTGTGCGTGCCGTCGTTGACGACGGCCACGTGCCACCACGTCTCCTCGTCCATCTCGTGGCCCCAGTTGGTCGAGATACCGTTCTGGTTCCGGGGGAACACCGCCCACTGGAGCCCGCCGCCGCCCGCCAGGTTGAGGGTGCAGAGCGGCTCCTTCGGGTCGTCGCCCGTCTTGCCGGCGGCCGCGCCCGGGGCGAGCTTGGTGAACAGGCCGCACCACGGGTGGTTGAAACCCCTGGGCAGCTTGACGAACGCCTCGATCGTGTAGCCGCGGTCGAACGTCATCCGGTTCAGCGGAGCGTTGTCCACCGTGGACAGATAGCCCTGCTTGTCGAAGAACCTGCTGCCGTGGGACGGTGAATCGGCGTGGTGGTCGTCGGTGCTGGTCAGCGTCCCGACCTGGCGCAGGTCGTTGCCGTTGCCGGACAGGTCCTTCAGCGAGTCCGCCCGCCAGTAGGCGACCGTGCCCGGGACGAGAACCTGCTGGGCGGGACGTGCCGGGCGGACCGGCACCGGGGCGAACCCGGCGAACCGCTTCGCGAAGTCGATCGGCACGCTGAACCGGTCGGCGTCGCCGGTCAGCTCGATCTCCTTGCGCTCCAACGCGTTCAGCGACTTCTTGGCCTGGAGCCACGGTGAGAACGTGCGCACGTCGACGACGTTGCGCGCCAGGTCGAACTGGTACAGCCGGATCATGGCGCTGCCGCCGTAGTAGCGGTCCTGGTAGTTCGTGATGTGCACGTGCACGTCGTTGCCCGCGGTGTTGTGCAGCACCGCGCGGGCGGGTGGCCAGAAGTGGCCGTTGATGGTGAGGAAGATCTGGTCGCTGTCCTTGATCAGCTCGTCCCACAGGCGGCGGCCGTAGTCGGAGAGCTCGGCCTGGGCGTCGCCCGCGTGCACCAGTTCGTGGGTGGTGAGGATGACGGGCAGCTTCGGGTGCTTCTTCAGCACGTCGCGCGCCCAGCCGAAGCCCTTCGCCGACATCCGCCAGTCCAGCGCGAGCACCAGCCACTCCCGGCCGCCGGCCCGGAACACGTGGTAGCTGTTGTAACCGTCCGGGCTCGCGCCGCGGAACGTCGGCGAGTCGCGGAACCGGTGCGGCCCGAACTCGTCCAGGTACGGCGTGCGGCCGCGCTGGTCGTCGGTGCGCGCGTCGAGGTCGTGGTTGCCGGCCAGCACGCTGTAGCCGACGCGGTGCCGGTCCAGCGCCCGGAACGACCGGCCGATGTCCTCGATCTCGCTCTTCGTGCCGTTCTCGGTGAGGTCGCCGAGGTGCGAGATGAACACGATGTTGTCGCGGCCGGTGTGGTCCAGCAGGTAGCGCAGCGACGCGTCGAGCGGCTCCGAGTCGCCCCGGTCCTGGTCGAACAGGTACTGGGTGTCCGGGATGACCGCGATCGTGAACCGGTCGCCGTCGGCGTCCGGGCGGCCGCCGGTCCGGCTGTCGGGCGCGGCGGCGGCGGCGGGAAGCGGAACGAGGGTGCCCGCAGCGGCAACACCGGTGCCCAGCAGGAACGTGCGGCGGGTCGTCATGCCGCGGGATGCTAAGTGCGCTGCCACAACACGGAACCAACCGCACGTGAACGTCTCATGTGGTCAATGGGATCTCGAAGTGCACGGCGTGTCGCACGTTCGAGTGAACTTCACGGCATCCCGCGCAGGACGAGAACGTGGCGCGAGCCCTGAAGCAGTGCGCGGCGGTGGGTCGGTCTGCCCGTTCGAGTGCGAGCCGATGAGCTGGTTCTTTGAGGTGTTCTGCGGGTACCTGGCCGACTGGGCGGCAAGTCCTCTCCGTCCGCGCCGGGCCCTCAAGGGCACGGTTTGGCTCCCGAGTGGACCCGAGTGGTCACCCTGCGCGATCTAGCCGGTCCTTGTAGCCTCCGCGCCGGCGTGCTGTCACTTAGCGTGACGGATCGAAACTCTCAGTGGAGACCTTGTGATGGGCAAGAGCCCGGTCGTGGACGAGAACCCCGTGGTGCGGCAGGAGCCGGTGGTGGCCGGCGGGTCGCGGTGGCGTGCGCTCGTCGACCGGGCGCTGCCGGAGGCGCCGCCGAGCCGATTGCCGCGCCGGCGGCTGGTGTCCGCCTACGTCGGGGCGTTCCTCGCGGCCATGGCGTTCCAACTCCTCATCCCGGCGGGCCGGTCCCGGCTGGACCACCTCTGGGCCGAGGACGGCGGGCGCTTCCTCTACGACGCCATCACGCAGCCGTTGACGACGAACCTGATCACCCCCTACGCCGGCTACCTGCACACGATCCCTCGGCTGGTCGCGGAACTGGCGTCGGTGTTGCCGCTGGGGTGGGCGCCGGTGGTGTTCGCCGTGTCGGCCGCGATGGTGCGGACTTTGGTCGCGCTGCTGGTCTTCGCCGCCTCCGGCGCCCACCTGCGGTCGATGCCGGTCCGCCTCGCGCACGCCTCCCTGGTGGTGCTGCTGCCCGTGGGCAACACCGAGCCGCTGGACAACGTCACGAACCTGCACTGGTTCCTGCTCTACGGCGCACTCTGGGCGCTGCTGTGGCGGTCGGCGCCCCGCGTGCCGGTGGTGATCTTCGTGGTGCTGGCCGCCCTGACCAGTTCGCTGGCGTTCGTGCTGGTGCCGGTCGCGCTCGTGCGGCTGGCGCTGCCCCGGGTCAGGGCGGTGCCGGTCGCCTTCCTCGTCGGCCTGGCGCTGCACGGCCTGGCCATGGCGCGCACGCAGCGGGCCCCGTACTCGGACGACCGCTTCGAGCCGCTCCAGGTGGTGCTGGCCGCGCTGCTGCGGGTGCCGCTGGCGGGGTTCACCGGCTCCGAGCAGGTCCAGCGGTTCTACCCGGCGTTCGGCCACGTGCCGCTGCTGGTGGCCCTGCTGTTGGCGGGCGTGCCGATCCTCGCCGCGTTGCGGTGGGGGAATCTCTCCGGTCGGCTGCTGGTGGTGTTCAGCGTCGGGTGCGCTGCGGTGGTGATCACGGCGTCGCTGGCCTGCAACTGGATCAACGTGCTGGCGGTGCAGTTCCCGGGCGTCGTCATGAGGGCGCAGCGCTACAGCGTCCTGCCGTGCCTGCTCCTGTTCACCGCGATGGCCGTGGGGCTGGACGTGCTGCCCCGACGGCGCTGGGCGCGGTCGGCGGTGTGGGCCGGGCGAATCGTCATCGCCGCCATCTTGCTGGTGAGCATCGTGCAGCACGTCCGGGTGGGCGGCGGTGTGCTGACCGGCGTCTCGTGGGACCAGACCGTCGTCCAAGCCCACGAGCAGTGCGCCGCCGGCGAGCCGTACGGCCGGTTCATCCTGGAACCGGCCGGCTGGTTGATCGACGTGCCCTGCGGCTACCTGGGGGAGTGAGCCGGGTCGCGTGGCAGGCCCAGCAGGTCGACGGCCCGTTCGCGCATCTCGACCTTGCGGATCTTGCCGGTGACGGTCATGGGGAACCCGTCGACGACGTGGACGTAACGCGGGATCTTGTAGTGCGCCAGGCGGCCGGCGCAGAACTCCCGCACGCGTTCGGCGGTGAGCGGCTCGGCGCCGGGGCGCGGCACGATCCACGCCATCAGCTCCTCGCCGTACTTCGCGTCCGGGACGCCGATCACCTGGACGTCGGCGATGTCCGGGTGGGTGTAGAGGTACTCCTCGATCTCCCGCGGCATGACTGGCCGACGGTCTCGGTGCGCTGGGTCAGGCCGTCGTCGCGGCGGCCAGCTCGTTCTCCGACAGCGCCGCGCCGGGCGGCAGCTCCATGGTCAGGACCTTGCGGCGCAGGGTCTCGTAGACCGCGCGGCGGCCCGTCTTCTTCCCATCGGATCTGACCACGATTCCGTGTGCACGGTGCCGGGCGACTGGGAGGGCGCGGTCCGCGGCGGGTACGTCCAACACGGCGAGACCTACCTCAACGACGCCGAGGAGCTGTGGTGGTCCAAGGGCGGCGAACTCGTCGGGACCAGCCCTGAGCGCATCGCGTTCCTGCGCGGCATCATCCGCGAATCCCCCACGGGCGTGCTCGACCCCCTCGACTCCGACTGGGACGCGCCGCGCGGCGGGGTCCGGGGCGAGTACGAACTGATCTACTTCGGCTTCAACCGCCCGCGGTTCCGCAACGTCACCCTGCCCACGAGCGGGCGGTTCGCGATCGACGTCATCGACACCTGGGCCATGACGGTCCAACGCGTCGCCGAGTCCGCGAGCGCCGGCCTGCGCGTGGAGCTGCCCGGCCGCCCGCACATGGCGATCCGCCTCACCCGCCTGGGTCCTGTGCCGGCGGATCAGGTGACCGTCTGACGATCCGGCCGCGGCTGCCTGATCAGGTCGGACGGTTCCCGTCCTCCTGCGTGAGCCTGCCCGGACCCGTGCAACTGCCTGCCGCCTGACGGGTGGGGACAGGTCGCCGTCCTCCCGGATTTGCCTCTTGCTGGCCCCGGCGATGCGGGGTCACCGTGACGGCGCCCATTTACTGACACGAGTCAGTGACACGAATCAGTCCGGCTTATCGCGGCGCTCAAAGAGGAGAACCGATGTCTGATCCCGCACAACGGGCGAACCGTCCGTGGAAGACGGCGACGCTGGCCGGGATGGCCTCGTGCCTGGATTCCGGGGCACTCGTCACCTCCGGCATCGCGATCGGCGGGTCCTACGCGGGCGCGCTCGGCCTCGGCGCCGGGACCATCGGAGCCCTGCTGGGGTTGCAGACGCTGATGTTCGCCGCGGGCGCCCTGGTCGGCGGGCGGTTGGGTGACAGGTTCGGCCGGCGGCGGATCTTCAGCCTCTCGCTCCTGCTGTACGCGGTCGGCGCGGCTTTCCTGCTGGCCGCGACCTCGCCCGCGGTGCTGTTCGTCGGGGTGGTCGCCCTCGGGCTCGCGATCGGCGCGGACCTGCCGGTGTCGCTGGCGTTGATCAACGAGGAGGCGCCGACCGGCAAGAAGGGCAGCATGGTCGTCTTCTCCAACCAGCTCTGGCTCGCCGGGATCGTCGCGGTCGTGGTGCTGAGTTCGGTGGTGGGTTCCTGGGGAGTGCTCGGCGGCCGGATCATGTTCGCCCACCTGCTGGTCGTGGCGGTCGTGGTGCTCATCCTGCGGATGACCCTGCGTGAATCGGCGGAGTGGTCCGCCGCCCGGCAGGCGGCCGACGCCGCCGAGGCAGCAGACGCCGAGCGGATCCGGTTCCGGCAGGTCGGTCAGCTGTTCCGCCCGCCGGTCGTGTTCGCGGTGGTCGCGACCGGGCTGTACTACGCCATGTGGAACCTCGGGGCCTCGACGATGGGCAGCTTCGGCACCTACCTGTGGACCACCCTGGCCGGCGGCGAGGTCGCGGAGTTCTCGCAGTTGGCCCTGTTGGGCCTGCCCGCCGGCTTCGTCATGGGCATGATCTTCATGCGCGTGGTCGACAAGCCCGCGCGGCACGCCTGGTTCGTCGCCGGTTCGGTGCTGATCGTGCTCGCGTGGACGGTGCCCGCGGTGCTCGGGCCGAGCAAGTTCACCCTGATCGCCGTGCTGCTGCTGTCCGGTCTGGGCAACGCGTTCGCCGGGGAGAGCATCTACAAGGTGTGGTCGCAGGAACTGGTGCCGACCCTGCTGCGCAGCACGTCCAGCGGCGTGACGATGGCCTTCACCCGGGTTCTCGCCGGTCTGGCCGCGTTCGGCACGCCCGCGCTCGCCCTCGCCAACCCCCGGCTGCTGTTCGGGCTGCTGCTCGGTTTCACCCTGATCGCCACCGTGATCGGCCTGTTCTGGGTGCCGCGGCTGCCGAAGGCACGTGAACTCGAAGAGCCACCGGTGGTCGTCGAGGACGCACACGAGAAGCACGAGAAGCACGAGAAGCACGAGAAGCACGAGAAGACGGGAAACGCGACGGCGTGATCAGGTACCACGACTTCCACCACGGCGGGCTGACCTTGCGGTCCACTGTGCACATCCCGGACGGCCCGGCGGGGACGCGGTGGCCCGTGGTGGTCTTCATCCACGGCTTCACGTCCAACCGGTTCGAACTCCCCTCCTTCGTCGGGATGTCGAGGCTGCTGGAGGCCAACGGCATCGCGTCGGTCCGAGTGGACCTGTCCGGCCACGGCGAGAGCGACGGCGACTTCTTCGACGTCACGATCACGGGCGAGATCGCGGAGGCGCGGTCGGTGGTGCGGGCGGTCCGCACCTCCGACTTCGCCGACGTCGACCGGCTCGGGCTGGTCGGGATGAGCATGGGTGGTGTCGTCGCGGGCATCGTGGCCGCCGAGGAGCCCGGAATCCGGGCCCTGTGCCTGTGGTCGCCGGCCGCGGTGGCCCCGTCCGAGATCGGCAGCGGTTACCTCAAGGGCCGCGCCATCGCCGCTGAGATGGAGGAGAAGGGGTACTTCGACGCCGACGGGTACCGGGTGAGCCCGGCCCTCGTCGAGGACATCGCCGGCCTCGACGTCTACGGGCGCTCGGCGGCCCACACCGGGCCTGTCCGCATCATCCACGGCGACAAGGACGACATCGCCCCCGTCGAGTACGCACACCGGTACCTCGACCACTACGACGGCAACGCCGAGGTGGAGGTCGTTCCCGGCGCCGATCACGCGTGGGGAACCGTCCCGCATCGGACCCGGCTCCACCGGTCCACGCTGGGATTCTTCCAGCGGGAACTGCGGTGACGGTCGCGCACCGGATCCGCCTGGCTCCTCCGGGGTCAGGCGGATCCGCGGATTTCCAGCCGGAACCCGTCTCCGACCGGCGTGGCGGGGATCGGTTCGCCGTTGAGCGCCGCGACGACGCTGTCGGCGTAGTGCTCGGCGATGGCGGTGAAGTCCTGGACCACGGTGGTCAACGGCGGGTGCGCGACGGCCGCGCTGGGGATGTCGTCGACGCCGACGACCGCCATGTCCCGCGGCGCCTCGAGCCCGAGGTGCGCCAGGCCGGACAGGACGGCCATGGCGATCTCGTCGTTGAAGGCGCAGATCCCGGTCACCGGCGGGTCGGCGGAGAGCCAGCCCTGGACGACTTCGGCGGCCGTGGCCGGCTTGAGCGGGACCATGCGGACGTCGGGTTCGGGCAGGCCCAGTTCGGCGCAGACTTCGCGGACCCCGGCGAGGCGTGGTTCGGCGAACACGGCGACCCGTTCGTCGTCGGGGTAGGCGTACCCCAACCGCTGGTGGGAGGCGGCGAGGTGGCGGGCCTGCAGGGCTCCGATCGGGTTCTCGGGCGTGCTCATCTCACGCCACCTGCGCCGTGCCGAGGCCTGCATGGCCACGATGACCTGGACGCCTGCGGCCCGCATCGCCTCGTCGTCGTCATCGGAGAACTCGTCCAGGGCCAGCACGGCTGCCGGGGTGATGGCCTTCCACACCTCGCTCAGCGGGCGCGCGGCGCGGGTGTCGGAGTGCACCACGAAGGTGAGCTTGTGCCGCGCGAAGGCGGCCGTCATGCGCTGGACCAGGGTTCCGACCGCGTACCCGAGGGGCCAGTCGGGGAGCAGGCAGAGCACGACCTCGGACCGTCCACTCCGGAGGGCCCTCGCGGCGGCGGACGGGGCGTAGCCGAGCTTCGCCGCGGCGTCGAGGACTCGCTGACGGGTGGAGTCGGGGATCTTCTGGTGCGGGGTGTTGTTGAGGACGTAGCTCACCGTGGACCGGGCCACGCCGGCCTCGCGCGCGACATCGGCGCTGGTGACCCTTCTGCCCTCGCGTGCCATTGCGTCCCCGTCCCTCGCTCGTTCCTCGGCGCTCGTTCCTTGCCAACGCGCACAGCGGCTCACTAGCGTACTGACCATCGTAGCTGACACGTGTCAGTAGACGACGAGAGGCGGCGCCGTTGAGCGCGGAGAGCGAAGACAGGGTTGTCCGGCCGCGCACTTCCGATGACAGCGGACTGGTCGCGACCGGCAGCGCGGAGCCCCGCTTGTCGTGGTCGCTCGCCGGTGACCGGCCCGGCATCCTGCAACACGCGTACGAGATCCAGGTCGCCCCGGATCCGACGTTCACCGATCCGGTGACCAGCGGTGAGGTCTCCTCCGATGTGGTCTGCGATCACGGCTGGCCCGCCGAACCGCTGCGGAGCCGGGAAGTCCGGTTCTGGCGGGTCCGCGTCCGCACCGATTCCGGTTGGACGGCGTGGAGCGAGCCTTCCAGGGTGGAGGCGGCGCTGTTGGCGGAGGAGGACTGGACTGCCCGACCCGTTCACGTGCCGAGTGATCGTGGACGTGCGGCTGCGGGGCCGGTGCCGGTGGTGCGGCGGGAGTTCGACCTGCCGTCGGAGCCGGTGTCGGCGCGGCTGTACGTGACCGCGCTCGGTGTGCACCGCACGGCGGTCAACGGCCGGCCGGTCGGCGACGAACTGCTCGAACCAGGCTGGACGAGCTACCCGAACCGGCTGCTCTACGCCACCCACGACGTCACCCACCTGCTCACGTCGGGGCGGAACGTCATCAGCGCGACGATCGGCGACGGCTGGCACCGCGGCAACCTCACGTGGCACAAGATCCGCAACGTCTACGGCGACACGTCGGCGCTCCTCGCCCAACTCGAAGTGACACTGGCGGACGGCAGCACCATCACCGTCGGCACCGACGAGCGCTGGCGCGGCGGCTACGGCGAGCTGCGCGCGGCCGACCTGTACGACGGCTGCGAGCGCGATCTCCGCCTCCGGCCGCCCGGCTGGCAGTCGGCGGGCTTCGACGACGCGGACTGGGAGCCCGTCGGCGTCCTGCCGCTGCCCACCGGACTCGCGCAGCGGGCCCACCCACCGGTGCGCGTGCTCGACGTCATCGAGTCGGAACTGCGGACACTGCCCGATGGGACGATCGCGGTCGACGCGGGCCAGAACCTCACCGGCTGGCTCCGGCTGCGGGTCACCGGCCCGGAAGGCGGCACGGTCACCGTCCGGCACGCCCGCTGGGCGAACCGCCGCCGAACCCGTTGCCCTTCGCGGGCTCCGCCGCCGGCTGGGGTGATGCCGCGACCGTCGTGCCCGTCGCGTTGTTCGAGGCCTACGGGCACCGCACTCTCCTCGACCGCCACTACCCCGCGATGCGGGCGTGGGTCGAGTTCACCGCCAACCTGCTCGACGACGACGGAACGCGGAGCGGCAACGCCCAACTCGGCGACTGGCTCGACCCGGCCGCACCGCCGGAGGACCCGTCGGCGGCACGCACGGACTCCGGTTACGTCGCCACCGCCTTCGTCGCCCACAGCGCCCGCTTGGTCGCCGACGCCGCCCGTGAACTGGGCTTGGCCGCCGATGCCGAGCGGTACGAGCAGCTGAGCGCACGAGTGGCTGACGCGGCCTGGAAGAAGTGGGGTGCGCACGCCCGCACGACGCAAACCGGGTGCGCTCTCGCGATCGAGTTCGACATCGCGCCGGCCACCGAACGCGCCCCGGTCGGTGAGGCGTTGGCCGCCTTGGTCCGCGACAACGGCGGCCGGATCGGCACCGGGTTCCTGGGCACCCCGTTCGTCCTGCCCGCGCTCACCGACACCGGGCACGTCGCCGAGGCGTACCAGCTACTGCTCAACACCGAATGCCCCGGCTGGCTCTACCAGATCGCCCACGGCGCCACGACGATGTGGGAACGCTGGGACGCCATCCGCCCGGACGGGACGGTTCACCTCGAAGCCAGTTCGATGTTGTCCTTCAACCACTACGCCTACGGCGCCGTGGCGAACTGGTTGTACCGGAGCGTGGCAGGCCTCGCCCCCGCGGCACCCGGTTACCGGGAGGTGCTGATCGCGCCGCGGCCCGGGGGAGGACTCGCGAACGCCTCCGCCTCCGTCGAGACCGAGTACGGCACGGCGTCCGTCGCCTGGTCCATCAGCGGCACGACGCTGACCGTCGAAGCCGAACTGCCGCCCGGCACCACGGGACAGTTCGTCGCGCCGGACGGCTGGTCGTCCCCTGAGCCGGGTGGAGCGCTCGGCTCCGGGCGGCACCGGTGGGTTCTCGAGCGGGTGTGAAACGTCGGCGGGCGGGGACCCGGTACCGGGTCCCCGCCCGCTCGCGCACGCGAACCGTCAGCCGGTCGTGCCGGTGACCGAGGTTCCCGACTTGGTGACGTAGTACGTCACCTCGGCGCCGCTCCAGAAGTGGAAGGTGAGCGTCACCCGCGCGCCGTCGTTGATCGACTTGACGAACTCGTGCGTCAAGTCGATGGCGTTGTTCGGGAGGTCCGCCCAGAACGCGGCGCCGAACTGCTGGTACGAGGTCCAGGTGGCCGGACCGGCGTTGCTCCCGTCGTCGTACTTGGCCTCCATAGTGGACAGCACGTCACCGCGGAAGTCGGTCGGGACGGCGAAGCAACGGGACCACCCGTCGGGGCCGCAGCCGCCGGTGTTCCCGGTCGCGTTCGACAGGGCCGGGGTGTCGTTGGTGACGACGTCGATGCGCCACGGGACGCCGCGGGAGAACCGGGCTTGCAGCGTCGCGTTGACCCCGTACGCCCGGTCCCCGCTCAGCCGGGTGAGTGCGGCGGCGGTCAGCGTCAGCTGGTTGCCGGAGACCGTGTAGTCCGTGCCCCGGACCAGGTCGCGGTTGCCGTGCCGGAGCCCCTGGAAGTTGGTGCCGTTCTCGTTCAGGGTGATCGTCTTGCTGGTGATCCCGCTCGACCTGGAGTTGAACACCAGGTCGGCGGAGGCGGTCCCCGAACGCGTCGTCCAGCTCGACTTGATCTGGCCGAACAGCTCGGGGTCGCGCCACTCCAGCGTCCAGCGGTTCAGGAACTGGCCGGCGTCCCAGATGACCGTGGTGACCTTCCGCGTGCGGGCGTAGTGGCCCAGGTACTCGAAGAACTTCCGCATCTCGCCCCGCTCCACGATGCCGGGGAAGTTGGGGTCGATGCCGAACAGGGCGTACTCGCCCATGATGACCGGGATGCCGCGTGCGACGAAGGTGTTGTGGACGCGGTCGAAGGTGCCGGCGAGGTCCTGCTCCGACGCGGCGTCGAACCGCGTGTACCCGGCGATGTTCACGCTGAACGGCCAGAACCCGTAGAAGTGGATGGTCGTGGCCACCATCGGGTCGTCCAACGCGGTGAGCTCGGCCGCCAGCGCGTCGAGCCGGGGCTGGTCGGCGTTCGTGTACAGGGTGGGCAGCACGAGCAGGCGGGTGGTGTTCCGGCCGCCGGACCCGCGGACGATCCGGTGGAACTCCGCGTTCAGTTCGCGCAACAGCTGGTAGTTCTGGTCGTCGCCGGTGGTGCCGCTGAACGTCGGCTCGTTGATGCTCTCGAACACCAGTCGGTCCGAGGCGTCGCGGAAGGTCGCGGCGAGCTGGTTCCAGGTCGCGGTGTACCGGGCCAGCACGGCGTCACGGTCGGTCGTGTACTGGTTGATCCACATCCACGAGTCGTGGTGCAGGTTGATCATCACGTACAGACCCTCGGCCAACGCCCAGTCGACGCTCTGCCGCACCTTCGCCAGCCACGCCGGGTCGATCGCGTAGCCGGGCGCCCCGCCCTGGCGGCCTTCCCAGGTCACCGGGATCCGGACGCTCTTGAACCCTCCGACCTGACCTTCTTGAACAAAGCCCTCGTCACCGGCGGGTTGCCCCACACGGTCTCGTCGGCACCGATGGCGTCGTAGGTGTTGCCCAGCCCTCAGCCGGGCTGCATCGCCGCCACGATGCTGCGCGCCGCCGGGGAACTGGAGAACCCCGACGGTGCGGCTACCTCAGCCCGCGCGACGGCGGGTATCACGGCGGCCATGACGACCGCCAGGGCGAGTGTCACCAGCCGTGCCGCGGGTCGCGAGGACCGGGGGATTGTTGGGACGCGGTCTTGTCGGCATCGTCAACACCGTGCACCTTCCTGCCAGGGGAACCGGAGAAACGCTCGTGCGCCGGACCGGTCGTGCTCGGCGTCGAGGTGACCGCCACGCAGACCCTGAGCGACGCCCGCACCGGCCCCGACACCCTGACCTTCGGCGTCGAGGAGCCGGACGGAACCTTCACCGCTCTCGGCGCGCTCGACGGCCGGTACCTGTCGACCGAGGTCGCCGGTGGCTTCACCGGCCGCGTCATCGGGATGTACGCCGCGGCGGGCACCGTCCACTTCGACTGGTTCGACTACGAGCCGGTCGACATCGCCACGGAGGACGAGCCGGTCGGCTGACCTGCCGCGGCACGGGCGGCCGATACGCCCGGATCCGAACACGAGGGCCCGGCCGGCGAGGAGGAACAGGCTTGTCACACACCGAGTCGGGTGATCCGGCGGCCGATCGGGAGCACCCACGCGGCGGTTCGTCCAAGCCGGTCACCATCTCCTACATCGCGGAGACGGCCGGGGTTTCGGTCCCGACCGTGTCCAAGGTGATCAACGGCCGGTCCGGGGTGTCCGCCGACACCCGCGCCCGGGTCGACGGCTACCGCTCCGCCATGGACGCCGCGAACCTGCCCGTCCACCCCGACCTCATGGTGCGCACCGACCTCACCCAGGAAGCCGGCCACACCGCCGCCCGCGCCCTGCTCGACCCCCCGCTGACCACCGTCCACCAACCCCTGACCGAGATGGCCACGGCCGCCACCGAACTCGCCCTCGCCCTCGGCCGCGGCGAAAAACCACCACAGCTCCGACTCGAACTCGCCACCACCCTCACCGTCCGGAAGAGCACCGCCCCACCCGGGATCCCCCAGTAGCTCCTCCTGCTCGACTGCGTGAGTTCCTGAAATCCTGGCGTGATTGTCCCGCCCGGTCGTGATGTGGCACCCGAATCTAGGGAAACGCTCATTGGGGTGCTCACGATCATCTTGCTAGCGTCGGCTTCCGTGAAACTTCTCCTTCCCATTGTCGGTGCCGTCGTCCTGTGCGCGGCCGTCACTCCCGCCGCGTCGGCGGACCCGGGCTTCGATCGCGGTATGGCGGTGACGGTCGCGAGTTTCGAGGCGCCGGACGCGGCCACCAAGGCGTTCACCTACGACCCGGCGCTCGTGCCGGTCGGGGCGAAAGCCATGGTGATGGCGGTGCCGGCGCGCGAGTCGACCAAGGTCCTGCTGAGCGTCCACGGGTTGGTGCCGAACCGGACCTACGGTGCTCACGCGCACCAGCGGCCGTGCGGCACGGCGGCGGCCGACTCCGGCGCGCACCACCAGCACGTGGTGGACCCCAACCAGCCGTCCGTCGATCCCGCGTACGCCAACCCGAACAACGAGATCTGGCTCGACTTCACCACCGACCACCGCGGGTGGGCCGTCGTGAAGACGGCCGTGCCGTGGCGGTTCGCCGACCGCCGTGCGGGCTCCGTCGTGGTGCACGCCCAGAAGACCAGCACCGAGGCCGGCAAGGCGGGCACGGCCGGCCCGCGAGTGGCGTGCGCGACCGTCAAGTTCTAGCCCGACCGCCGAGTTCCAAGTGGTGTTCGGACGTCGGGTGACGGTCGGCGAAGCCATCGCGGCGTTGATCGGATAGCCGGGGTCTCCGGTGGAAGTGTTGTCGACACGAGAACCTGAACCACCGGAGACCCCGCGACCGGCCACCCGGTCCTGGCCGTGGACCGCGCCGTGGCAACCGGCGGGCACGGCCGCGAACGGGACGGCCGCGCGCGGTACAGACCGCACCTGCCGGCTTGTCGACCTGAACTTCGAAGCGATGGAACTGCCGTCAGAGCCGGGCCTGACCCTCAACGTCTACACCGCCACCCCGGACAGCCCGACCGCCGAGGCTTGGCGGCACGCGCTACCGGGTCGGGATCAGTCAGTGCGGATGACGGGGCGAACCGAGTCGCGGATGACGATGTGGGTGCCGAGCATGACGTGCTCGGCCATGTCCGACTTGTCCCGCACGCGTTCGAGGGCCATGCGCACGGCGGTGCGGCCCAGCTCCTCGTGCGGCACGTGGACGGTGGTGAGGTCGATGTCGGCGGCAGGCGGCAGGTCGTCGAAGCCGACCAGCGAGACGTCGTCGGGGACGCGCAGCCCGTGCTCGCGCAACGCCTGGCGGGCGCCGGCCGCGATGAGGTCGTTGCAGGCGAAGACGGCCGTGAAGTCGCGTGGTCCCGAGGCGAGCCTTTCGCGGACCATCCGGTAGCCCTCGCGCCGATCCATCCGGCCTTCGACCTCCAGGCCCGGGTCGTGGGGCACGTGGTGGTCGGCCAGGGCTTTGCGGTAGCCGAGGATGCGGCTTTCGGGAGTGGTGTAGCTGTCGCGGCGGCCGAGGAACAGGATGCGCCGGTGGCCCGCGGACAGCAGGTGGCTGGTGATGGCGTGGGCGCCGCCGGTGTTGTCGTACTCGACGACGAGGGCGGGCACGTCGGGGCCCAGTTCCGGGCGCCCGCACAGGACGAGTTGCGAGCCCGCGAGCGCCAGTGCGCGGGCGTACTCGGCCATGCGCGCGCGGTAGGCGTCGTCCGCCACGACGTTGCCGACGAGGATCACGCACTCGGCGTGCTCCTCGCGCATGAGCTGGACCGTGGCGAACTCGCGCTCGGGGTCACTGCCGGTGGTGCCGACGATGCACAGCTTGCCCTCGATCGCGGCCTGCGTCTGCACGCCCTGCGCGACGTGGGCGTAGTGGGGCGAGATGACCGAGTTGACGATGATGGCGACGCTGCGGCTGCTCGCGCCGGCCAGTCCGCGCGCGTTGGCGTTGGCCACGTAGTCCAGCTCGCGGACCGCTCGCATGACTTTGCTGCGGGTGGCGGGTGCGCTGGGGTAGGTGCCGGACAGGATCCGGGAGACGGTGGCGACGGACACGCCCGCGTGCGCGGCCACGTCACGGATCGTCGTCGGACGCCGCCCCTCGCTGTCGGACGCCGCGCGCCGGACCATCCCACCTCCACCTGACACCGGAACAGCTGCTGCAAGGTCTCGTGTAAACGTATACCACGCGAGGCGTGGTTTCTTGACAGGCATACCAGGTCATGCTGCTATCAAACCGTAGTAAACGGTTAAACAATGGTCTGGTCGCCCATCCAGTGTCTCGCCCAGTTCCCAGCGTAGGAGCCATTGATGCCACTGAGCTTGCCATCGCCCGATGAACGACTGTCCGGCTACACCGGCTGGACCCGGGCGCATTGGGAGGCGGTGGCGGATCAGCTGCTGACGTCCGTGGTGCCGTCCGCGACGGACGGCTTCGCCCAGTTCCGCCTGCCCGGCAGGGCGAGCCGGTCAGGGCCGGTGAGCGACGGTCTGGAGGGCTTCGCCCGCACGTTCCTGCTCGCCGCCTTCAGGATCGCCGGCAGCAGGATCGGCGGAGCGGGCGAAGCCGTCCCGACCGTGTTGCTGGAGCGATACGGGAACGGCCTGGTCACCGGGACGGACCCGGCACACCCGTACGCCTGGCCGGCGCTGACCGACATGTCCCAGCAGCTCGTCGAGGCGGCCTCGGTGGCGCTGGCGTTGCACGAGACCCGGCCCTGGCTGTTCGACCGGCTGTCGTCCGCCCAGCAGGAACGGGTGGTGGCCTGGCTGGCCGGGTTCATCGGGCGGCGCACACCGGACAACAACTGGGTGCTGTTCCGGGTGATCGTCGAGCAGTTCCTGGCCGAGGTGGGCGGGCCGCACGAAACCTGTGAGATCACCGGCGGCTTGGAGCGGGTCGAGGAGTGGTACGTCGGCGACGGCTGGTACTCCGACGGCAAGGGCAAGAACTTCGACTACTACTGCGGCTGGGCGATGCACCTGTACACGTCGCTGTGGGCGCGGATGGCCGGCGACACCGGGCGGCAGGAGCTCTACGCCGCGCGGCTGAGCCGTTTCCTGGAGCAGTACCAGCACTTCTTCGCCGCCGACGGCGGGCCGGTGCACCAGGGACGTTCGTTGACCTACCGGTTCGCGACGGTGGCGCCGCTGTGGCTGGGCGCGCTGACCGGTGCGTCACCCCTTCCGCCCGGCCGGACCCGGCGCATCGCCAGTGGCGTGCTGCGCCACTTCACCGAGCGGGGCGTGCCGGACGAGCGCGGGCTGCTCACCCTGGGCTGGTACGACCCGTTCCTGCCCACCGCGCAGGACTACTCGGGTCCGGCGTCGCCGTACTGGGCGAGCAAGGCGTTCCTCGGTCTGCTGCTGCCGCCCGACCACCCGGTCTGGACGGACGCCGAGGAGGCGGCCCCCGTCGACCTGGCGGACCAGTTCGTGACGATGCCCGCGCCCGGCTGGCTGCTGCACGCCACCCGCTCGGACGGCGTCGTCCGGCTGGTCAACCACGGCAGCGACCGCGACCGCGTCCAGGACCCGCACGGTGTGCCCGACCCGCACTACCTCAAGTTCGGCTACACCAGCCACACCGGACCCGAGGTGGGGGAGAAGGCGTCGGGCGTGGACAACCACCTGGCCGTCATCGCGCCCGATGGGACAGCCTCCTCCAGGCGGCGCATCGAGCCGTTGACCGTGTCGGACCGCTTCGCCGCTTCGGCCTACCGCGACGGCCCCGTCCGCGTGCTGACGGCCTCGGTGGTCCACGGCGCGGCGGAGATCAGGATCCACCAGGTCACGGCCCCGGCCGGGCACCAGGTCAGGGACGGAGGCCACGCCCTGGCCGCGCCGGTCCCGCTCGAACTGCGCGAACGGGACGGCGTGGCGCTGGCCCGGCGTCCGGACGGGCTGAGCAGTGCCGTCCGGGCCTTGCACGGCTACACGGGTGCGGGCCTGGTGACGGCGGAGGGCGCCAACGCCTTCGGCACGCACTCCGCCACGCCGTACGTGATCGCCGACGCGCATCCCGGCGGCACCACGGTCTACGTGAGCCTCGTGCAGCTCGCGGTGACGGGGGAGGAGCCGCCCGCGCCCGGCGTGCGCGTCGAGGGCGACCTGGTCGTCCTGGACCTGCCGGGCGCGGAGACGGTGGCGGAGACGGTCACGGTCACCCTGGGCGACACCCCCACCTGCGAACGCCGAGCCGTCCCCGCAGGCTGACATTCCCACGGGGACGGCAGGGATCCGGCGTCACTGGTTGGCCGCGTACTCCGAGGCGAATTCCTCGGCCGCCTTGTCGCCGCCCGCCTGCCGCCACTGGGCGACGACGTCCTTCCACGCCGACGGCGGCTTGCGGCCGAACGCGATCGCCGCGATGCCGTCCCCGATGATCTGGTTGAGCTGGGCGCCCTTGCTCGCATCAGTGGCCGAGCGCAGTCCGGTGCCGGGGTTGCGCACGCTCTTGGGCAGGGTCGCCTTCTGCCACTCGTGGACGGCTTTGGCCACGTTGGAGTTGCCGGGCAGGTAGAGGACCGACGGGGCCACACCGATGAACTTGGTCGGCAGCAGCGAGTTGTTCTCCTGCTTGTACAGCTCGGTGGTCTTGATGCCGTCGGCGTCCTTGGTGAAGTGCTTGCCCTCCAAGCCGTAGTTGGCCAGCTCGTACTCCTCGGTGCCGAACGGCGCGCTGAGGTAGTCGCAGATGCGCAGCAGCAGCTTGATCCGGGCGGGCTCGGCCTTCTTCATGGTGACGTGACCGAAGACGCCGGCACTCTGCCAGGGCGTGGCCTGCGGCCCGTACGGCCGGCCGAGGTCGAGGTCGAACCGACCGTTGATCTTGGTCAGGGTGGACAGGTTCACCGAGCCGAAGCCGTCGCCGATCGAGGCGACCGTGCCGTTGTGGAAGTAGCTCTGCATGTCGGTGGAGCTGACGGTGAGGCTGTCGGGGTAGTGCGTCCCGGTCTCGACCAGTTTGCGCATCACCTCCAGGGCCTGCTCGAACTGCGGCGTGGTGATGGTGTGCGTGAACTTGCCGCCCTCCTCCGACCACGTGTTGGGCGCGCCCAACGAGCCGGCGTGGTAGGTGACCGCGCCCATCCCGTTGAACAGCGTCTTGAACCAGCCGACGCCCCACTTGCGGTCGCCGGTCAGCTCCTTCATGGCCTCCAGGTACTGCTCGGTCGTCCAGTCCTTCGGGATGCCCGCCGCCTCCATGGCCGAGCGGTTGACGAACAGGCTGTTGCCCGGCATCGGCCGTTCCAGCGGGATCCCGTAGATCTTGCCGCCGATGCGGCCCATGCCCTGCCAGGCGTAGGTCGGGATGTTGGCCAGGTTCGGGAACTCCTTGACCGCGTCACCGCCGACGAACTCCGACAGGTCGGCGGCGCGGGCCTGGATGAACTCGGCCGCGTGCGGCAGTGCCAGGTTCGTGAACATGATCATGTCCGGCAGGTCCTCGCCGGAGGCCATCAGCGTGGCCATCTTCTGCCCGTACTCCGGGTCGGGCACGACGGTGATCTTCAGGTTGACGTTGAGCGCCTTGTTGATCGCCTGCCAGTACTGGTTCTCGCCGACCGGCTTCGGCGGCGCGCCGAACGACACGACCATCACCGAGACGTCCGAGCCGTCACCCACGGGGTTGTTCACCGACCGCGTGAGCTTCTCGGGGTACTTCAGGTAGAGCGGCTGCACGCCGGACGCGTCGCCGGGGGAGTCGGGGGTCGGCCCGGTGAACGGCACGTAGGCCGGCCAGGGGGTGAGGTCCTTGCCGGCGTTGGAGACGCCGTCGCGTCCCGCCGAACTCCCGCACGCCGTGAACAGGGGCGCGGCGACCAGGCCGAGCGCGCCGGTACCCGCGAGCCGCAGCAGGGAACGGCGGTCGATGCGGTGATCCATGACGAGATTCCTCTCCCGGCGTGGCGCCGAAAGGAGTGGTTCCGGTGGGAGGATGGGAGGACTCAGGCCTTCAAGGCCCCGGTGACGACGCCCTTGACGAAGTAGCGCTGCACGAACGGGTACACGCACACGATGGGCAGCGTCGCCAGCATCACGACGGCCATCTGCACGGATTGCGGTGAAGCGGTCGCCAGTTCCCCGGAGGTCTCGGCGAGGGAGGCGCCGCCGGTGACGTACTGCCGCAGGACGGTGCCGATCGGCCACTTGGTCTGGTCGTTGAAGTAGATGATCGCCTCGAAGAAGCGGTTCCAGTACGCGACCGCGTAGAACAGGCCGATCACCGCGATGACCGCCTTGGACAGCGGCAGCACGATCTTGCGCAGGATCGCGAACTCGCCGGCCCCGTCGATCCGCGCGGCGTCGATCAGCTCCGACGGGATCGACTGGAAGAAACCGCGCATCACGACCAGGTTGAACACGTTGACCAGGAAGGGCAGGATCAGCGCGGCGTACTGGTCGAACAGCCCGGCACTCTGCACCACCAGGAACAGCGGCACCATCCCCGGCGGGAACAGGAACGTGAACAGCACCAGCAGCAGCAGGGGTTTGCCGCCGTAGACCTTCGGCCTGCTCAACGTGTAGGCGAGGCCGATGGTGCACGTCAGGCTCAACGCCGTGCCGACGACGGTGATGGCCGTGCTGACCAGCAGCGCGCGGGTGATGATCCCGCCTTGCAGGATCTCGGTGTACGCGCCGAAGGAGAAGTCCTCCGGCCAGATCACCCAGCCGCCGTTCTCGATGACGTTCTGAGGGCTGGCCAGGCTCGTCGCCACGACCGTCCACAGTGGGAAGATCACCAGCAGCACGACAACGGTTAACGCGACGGCCTTCGCGGCGCGCACCGCGGGGGTGGGGCGGCCCATCCAGGCCGGTGTACCTGTCCTGCTCATCGCTGGTAGACCCCCTGCTCGCCCAGCCGGTGCGCCACCTTGTTGGCGGTGTAGATGAGCGCCACGCCGATCACGCCCTTGAACAGCCCGACCGCGGCGGCGTAGCCGAAATCGCCGCTGGCGAAGCCGGTGAAGTAGACGAACGTCTCCAGCACCTCGCCGGTCTCCGGCCCCACCGACTGGCGCTGGAGGAAGAACTGCTCGAACCCGATCGACAGGAACTCGCCCAGCCGCAGCACCAGCAGCAGCGCGATGACCGGCCTGATCGCGGGCAGCGTCACGTGCCACAGCCGCCGTCCCCAGCCCGCGCCGTCCAGCGCCGCGGCCTCGTACTGCTGTTCGTCGACCTGCGACAGCGCCGCCAGGAAGATGATCGTGGCCCAGCCGCACTCCTTCCAGATGAGCTGCGCGATCACCAGCGGCCCGTACGCGTCCGGGTTGCCGATGACCGAGATGCCGCCCATGCCCAGGTCCGACAGCCACCCGTTCACCACGCCCGCGCCGCCCAGCATCTGCTGGAACAGCGCGACGACGATCACCCACGACAGGAAGTGCGGCAGGTAGACCACGCTCTGCACGAACCGCCGGATGGTGTCGCCCACGATGCTGTTCAGCAGCAGCGCGAGGGCCAGCGGTGCGGGGAAGAAGAACACCAGCTGCAACGCGGCGATGACCAGCGTGTTCTTCACCGCGTTCCAGAACTCCGGATCGCCGAACATGCGCTCGAAGTGGGCCAGGCCCACCCACTCGCTGCCCGAGAGCCCGAGGAACGGGACGAAGTCCTGGAAGGCCAGCACGTTCCCGAACAGCGCGCCGTAGTGGAAGAACAGGAAGTACGCCAGGCCGGGCACCGCGATGATCAGCAGCACCCGGTCGGCCCGGATGCGGCGCAGGTGGCCGGGCCGCGAGCCGTCCTCCTTGGACCGGGTGGGTGGTTCTTCGACCGGAGGGCTGGTTCCACCAGTGCCGCCGCGGACCCGCGTCATGCTCACGTCCAACGCCTCTCTCGCGGTGCCGAGCTGAAACAGAATGTTCATCAAGCTAAAACGGTTACATGACGTCCGTCAACCGCTCGTCTGCGGACGGCAGGGCTCTAGCCGCACGTCACTGCGGTGGACAGGTTCTTGGAGGAGCGTTGTGAGCGAGGAGCACTTGTGCGTAGAGTTGACTTCATGTGGAAACGTTTACATCGATTGGTCGCTGCCTGATCCACTGATGGGAGCTCACTCCGTGTCACGGCGCCCCGTCGCGGTCTTCGCCCTCGCACCCTGGGCGCTCGGCGACGTCTTCCCTCCCGACCTCGTCACCCGGCTGCGGCAACTGGTCGACATCGACCCGGCGACGACGTTCACCTCGTTCGAAGGCCCGGCCGCCGCCGCGGCCCTGGCGCAAGCGGACATCCTGATCACCGGGTGGGGGTGCCCGCGCGTCGATGCCGATGTGCTGGCCGCCGCGCCGGGGTTGCGCGTCCTCGTCCACGCCGCCGGCACCGTCAAGGCCCGCCTCGACCCCGTCGTGTTCGAGCGCGGTCTAGTCGTGTCGTCCGCCGCCGATGTCAACGCCGTCCCGGTGGCCGACTACACCATGGCCATGCTCGTCCTGGGCGCGAAGCAGGCGTTCAGCCGCGCCAGGCGGTACGCGACCGCCGTCGAGGGCGCGCCGAGGGACTGGTTGTCAGGGGACGGCACCGGACTCCACCACTGCACCGTCGGAGTCATCGGCGCCTCCCGGATCGGTCGCCTCGTGCTGCGGCGGCTCCAGTCGTTCGACGTCGAGGTCCTGCTCCACGACCCGTACGTGACCGCCGCCGAAGCCGCGCGCCTCGGCGCCGAGCCGGTGAGCGTGGACGACCTCTGCCGCCGCAGCGACCTGGTCACCGTGCACGCCCCAGCCCTGCCCGAGACGCGCCACATGCTCGACGGCCGCAGGCTGGACCTCCTGCCCGAGGGCGCGGTCGTCATCAACACCGCCCGCGGATCGCTGATCGACACCGAGGCGCTGACCCGGTTGTGCGCCACCGGCCGCATCTCCGCCGTCCTCGACGTGACCGACCCGGAACCGCTGCCGTCCGGGCACCCGCTCTTCGCCCTGCCCAACGTCATCATCACGCCACACCTGGCGGGGGCCCAGGGCCGCGAGCTGCGGCGCCTGGGCGAGTTCGCCGTCGCCGAGGTGAGCCGGTTCCTCAAGGGCACGCCGCTCCTCGGACGGGTGGAGCCCGAACACCTTCCGTACAGCGCGTGACGGTCAGGCGGCTGCGGGCCGGCGGTTCAGCAGGACTTGGTCCAGCTGCATTCCAGTTCAAGGCTGCTGCCGGGGTGCACCTGATCCGCCGCCGACTCGGGCACGATCCGGACCGTGGGCGGAGTCTGGCCGTTCCGGTTGCCCGCCAGCCGCACCACGACGGCGTCCTCGAACGGTTTCGCCGACGTGAGGGTGTTGTTGCTGATCATCGAGAACACCAACGGGGTGCCGTCCGCGGTGGTCACGTAGCCGGACAGCGCGCTCACACCGGTCAAGGTGCCTGTCTTGGCCCGCACGTTGCCCTCGGCCGGCGTGCCGCGCATCCGGCTGCGCAGTGTGCCGCCGATCATCCGGTCGCTCACCCCGGCGACGGGTAGCGCGTCGTACCAGGCCTGGAACCACGGCTTGGTCTTCGCCGCGAGCAGCAGCGCGGCCATCTGGTCCGGTGTCGCGTTGTCCATTCTGGACAGACCGGAGCCGTCCTTCAGCGACAGCGCGGTCGGATCCACACCCAACCCGCCGAGCTTCGCCGAGATCGCCCGCAACCCCGCGCTCCAACTGCCCTCGCCGTACACGGCCCGGCCGGCGGTCTTCACCAGGATCTCGGCGTGCATGTTGTTGCTGAGCTTGAGGAAGGGGGCCAGCAACCCCGACAGCGGCATCGACAGGTGCTCGCCGAGAAGCCGGGCGTCCGCCGGGGTCGCGCCGATGCCCGTGCCGCCGACCACGCGGACCCCGTGCCGAGCCAGGGCGTCGTGGAACAGGGACGTGACCAGTCCGGTCGGTTCCCACACCGTGCTCCACTTCGCCTCGACCGCACCACCCGCGGGGACGGTGCCTCGGACGCTGATCACGTTGGTGCCGTGCCGTCGCTCCACGGACACGCTCGGCGTCGAGCCGGGCGGGCCGGTCACAGCCGTGTTGGCGATCGTGACATAGCTCGTGGGCGGCTCCGTGGTGACCGTAGCCGGCGTGCCCATCGCACCGGGGGTGACCCGCACGATGATCGATCCGGCGTCGTAGTCGGTGTCCGGCGAGACGGTCAGCGCCGAGATCTGACCGCTGTAGTAGTACGGCTCGTCGTCCCAGGCCCAGCCGGTGCCCAGCCTCACGGAGTCGAACCAGGTGTCGTCGGCGACGAGTTTGCCGAGGACCAGCCTGATCCCACCGGCCGCGACCTTGGCGGCCAGCGCGTCGTAGTCGGCGGCGAGCATGGTCGGGTCTCCGGTTCCACGCAGGTGCACATCACCTGCCAATGCGCCGCCACGCACGCTGCCCGCTGCGGACACGCTCGTGCTGAACCGGTGGTCGGGACCGAGTACGTCGAGTACCGCGGCGGAGCTGATCAGCTTGCCGTTGGACGCCGGTTGGCTGCGCTTGTCGCTCCTCGTGGTGAACAACACGGCGCCGGTATCGGCGTGGCGGACCACGAGTCCCACATCCGCGCCGCTGAGGCCGGGGTTGGTGAGGATCGCGCTGAGGTCCCGGCCGAGCGTGTCCTCGACCTGCGCGGATGCGCTGGTCGCCAGATCGGGAGCCGGAACCGCGGCGAACACAACGGCGGCCAGCACGAGGGCGAGTGACCGTGGTCTGGGCATCGGAGCTCCTGGAGGCTGGGCGACTGATCGTCAAGGATTCTCCACATAACCAAATGGCATGTGAAGACTTGACGGCCGCTGCCCGGCCCCAAGGGCAGCCGTCACACCGGAGCTCCGTACCAGCGGCGATGGACGAGCGGCTCGACGGTCAGCACACCGACGGCCGCCGTGATCGCGACCGCCCAGACGAGCCAGTCGACCGACCCCGCCACCGACCACGCCGTGGCGCCGATCACGACCACCGGCCGTGCCAGGGTGAACGGCCCGAGACCCACCAGGATCACGAACGTGCTCCCCCTCATCGGCAGCAGCCAGTACGCCGGCAGCGACACCGCCACGGGCACCGCGAACGGCGCCAGCACCTGGAGCATCCGCGTGCCCGCACGGACCAGTTCGTCGTAACGAGCGCCCGGATCCGCCGTGAACACCAGGGTCGCCGCGATCGGCAGCGTCACGAGCGCGAGCGCGGCGGCGCCGACCACGAAGCCCCGGCGTGCGGCCGTCAGGTGGTACGAGCGCTTGCGGATCCTGGCGTTGCGGCCGGTGGCGGCACGAAAACCCGCGAAGCCGGCGTCGACGAGCGCGAGCAGGCCCAGCACCGCCGGAACCGTCGTCGCCATTCAGCCCACCTTCGCCCGCGCCGCGACCAGCCCGCGTGCCCGGCGTCCCAGGGCACGGCGGAAATCGCCGGTCAACGCCGGGCGCAGGCCGACGACCGGCCTCATCGCCGCGCAGAACGGATTGGTGTACTTGGGCGATTCGAACAGGAACGCGTCCATCCCACCGGCGTGCGCCGCGGCGGACAGCAGCACGTCGTCGCCGTGAGCGCGCATCGCGGACACCACGCCGTCGTGGCGGCCGAGCGGCTCGCGCATCCGGGCTCGGTGGAACAGCCAGGCCCCGAACGGGGCCAGTCGGGTCGCGGCGATGTCGTAGTGGATGAACGCCTGCGTGCCGGCGCGGTCCTGGGCGCGGAAGAACTCGGCCAGCCGGTCGGCCGGGAAGTGGTGCAGCAGCCCGCTCGACAGGTAGACGGTGGCCTCCTCGGCCAGTGCGAACGCGTCCGCGCAGACGAACGTGCACGGGAGCTGCTCGTCCTCGGCGAGCCTGGTCGCCTCGTCCACCAGGGCGCGGTTGAAGTCCACGCCCACCAACTCGACATCGGTGCCCAACACGCCGGAGGCGGCCAGGCTGCGCACCATGAACCCGATACCGCAACCGATGTCCACGATCCGAGGTCGGCTCCCGGCTGCCCGCACGGCGGTGAGCACCGGCACCAGGATCTCGGTGAACCGCTGTGCCATGTGCAGTTCTTCGTTGAGCCGCTGCAGTTCGGTGTGAACCCGGACCAGGAGCCGGTCCACCGCCACGGGATCGAGGAACTCGCCGGTCACGGGCATCCGCTGCACGATCCGGGCGGCGCGCTCGTCCCCGACCTCGCGCAGCCGGGCGATCACCTCGCCCCGGTGCACCGGAAGGCGCTCGCCGGTCACCGGATCCCACACCGCCACCAGATCGGAGATCTCCAGCACGGCCATGGTCGAACTGTAGCGATCAGGTGCGGTCGAGGCCGCCTGCTTCGGTGTACCGCGACAGTTCGCCATGAAGATCGTCCGTCTGCTGATGACCGACGTCGCCGTGCTTCGGATCAGGCCGCGGCGGGGACGAGTCCGCCTGGCCGGGTGTCCTCCTTGACGCTGTTGCGCAGGAGGCAGCCGATCATCCAGAGCTCCGCGACGACCGCGGGCGCCAGCACGAACGGGGACGCGGCGGCCCCGAGGTCGGGGAGCAGGAACTTCGCCAGCAGGTCCACCAGGTAGCTGAAGCACCCGACCGCCAGCAGGACACCGAGCGACCTGGGGAACTGACCCGATGCGCGGACCAGGTGCCCGAGCGGGAGGAGCCACAGGCCGAAGAAGACCTGGGCGATCAGGTATCCGTTGTGGTGCAGGTCGAGGAACATCAGCACCAGGGCGTCGGACCCGTCAGGGCCGAAGGCCGTCGCGAAGGACCCGTCGGTGGCGACCATCAGCGCGGCGAAGTGGTTGAGCAGGTTCGCGCACATCAGCGCGACGGCGACGGTCACGAAGACGACCATGGCCGCGGCGGCGTTCTTGTCGACGTGCCCGAGCAACCGGTGCAGGGCCATGGCCACGAAGAGCAGGCAGGCGATGCCCACGAGGTCGCCCACGAAGCCGAGGCGGAACAGGGTGGCGTGCGCGACGACGTTGTCGGCCGTGGCAGCCGCGTCGCCGGGCTGGACGATCGTGGCCCGCACGTACATCTCCGCTGCGCCGTTGAGAACGGCGAGGAGGAGGTAGAGGACGCCCGCGACTCTCGCCGCGCGCTTGGGTGAGCTCATGACTTCCCCTTGGGTGTGCTGAACAGAGCCCACGAGGCGGTTTCCTCGTGCGGCCGGGTGGTGTGCGGTGGTCAGCCCTCGGGTATCGGAAGGCGTCGTCGAGCGGAGCTTCGATGTACAACATGTTTGACATGGCCAACGTAAAGCCAGCTTGACACCATGTCAAGTGTTCTTAACTTCGGGCGCCCTGTCGGCATGGCCTGTCGCCACCGGCGGGACGCCGACGCGGCGTTGGCAGCATCCGGCCGTGGTCGAGCACTCCACCGGAATCGGTGTGTACACAGTTACCCGTGAAGGATGTTCCGCTTGCCGGCTTGCTGCTGGGCATGGCAGCGGTGGTGCTCGCCACCCCGCTGCTCCCGGCGTCCTCGTGGTGGATCTTGCCTCTGATCGGTGGTGGGGTCTCTGGACTGAGTGCCTATGCCATCTCGCACGGCGTCAACAACATTCCCGGCGCCTCCCCGAAAGCGGTTGCCGCGCTGGCGACGATCTTGGTGGTCGGTGCGGCGGGCGTCGGTGTCGTGGCTCTGGGATCCCGATTGGACGGAGTCCAGGCAGTGGTCGTCATCGTGACGGCCCACGTGGCGTTCCGGCTCGTGGTCGCGACGGTGGACCGGTTCACGCCATCGTTCACCGTTTCCTTGCTGGCCGGCCTCGCGGGGACCCTGGTCTTCGCCGCCGCCGTGCCTCTGCTGGCACTCGCCCATGCGGGTCTTTCGGCCTGGGCCTGTATCGGCATCGGGGCCGGAGCCGGCTATCTGGAGGGCGTTCTGATCGGTGCCACGTTGAAACCCCTGTTCGACTCCGACGGCGGAGCCTGACGTATGGCGGTTCCGCGTGGTCCGGCCCGGCACGGGACGTTCGTGGTTCGAATGCGACTGCGGATCGGTGGTCTGGTCAGCGGTGCCTTGTTGATCGCCGGCCTCGGTTGGCTGGCGATCCTGGTCCTGACCGCCCCGTCGTGGATCGCCGAGGTGTTCCGGTCCGCGGACGACCTCGGCTCGTTCCTGATCGCGTTGTTCGCCGCGCTCTTGATGCTGTGCCTGCCCGCTGTGGTCGCGTTGCTCGCCGGGATTCGTCCGGGCAACGCCGTGCTGCGCCGACGCGTGCTGGCCATGGACGGCGAGGGCGTGTGGTTCTACGAGTCGGCCAAGTGGTGGTCCGCTCCGCGCCTGGTGCCGTGGCGCGACGCCGGCCGGATTCGCGTGTACACCCTCGATGTCGCCGACATCGATCCGGCCGACACCGGGCCGGGACCGACGTTGGTGCCGTGGGATTTCCTGATGTTCGGCGATCCACCCGGGGGCACCATCCACCTGCTGTGGTTGACCGCGACCGCCGAGGAGATCGTCGAGCAGGCCCGGCGTCGACGACCGGACCTGACCGTCCTCGACCAGCGCAAGCCCCCGGTCCCGGGTTTCGGTGGTCGGGTACTACGTCGGCGTCGGCGGCACCGTCGGCCCGGATGATCAGGCCGTGTCCCCAGCGTTGCCGAATGGTGATCTACCCGGATGAACGGTGTAGGGGTTGCCCCCGTACGGCTAAGTACCGCCCCGCGATGACCGCTGTTCAAGCCGATACAGGAGACCTTCATGGAGTTCGCACGGATCGCCCGCAGAGCACTCGGCCTGTCCGCGGTGACGGCCACCGCGGCAGTGGCCATGCTGGCGATGACGGCCCCGGCCTCAGCGCACGTGCCGGAGCTCAAGGCGGAGTGCAAGGACGAGAAGGCCGTTCTTTCCGTGAAACTCAAGTCGTACGCGCGCGGCGACTCGAACACCATCAAGATCAAGGATGGCGACGAGACCCTCAAGGACCAGAAGTTCGGCCAGTCCTACGAGGAGAAGTTCACCAGACCGGGCGACGTCGCCCACGTCTTCACCATCACGGTGAAGGCGAGCGACGGCGACCAGTTCTCGTTCACCAAGAAGCTCAAGACCCCGCCGTGCGTCACGCGGACGACGACCACCACCACGCCCGCGACGACCACCACCACATCGACCACCACTACAACCACCACCACGACCACCGTCGGCACGACGACCACCACTGAGCCGACGACGACCACCACGACCACCACGACGACGCCGAGCGAGACCACGCCGACGACGACTACGACGTTTTCCCTGCCGACGACCACGACGACCACCGGCATCGTGCCGGTCAGCAACGAGTCGGACCTGGCGGACACCGGCGCCTCGACCACCGTCCCGTTGGTGATCGGCCTGGTCCTCCTCGGCGCGGGCGGCCTGGCGCTGTTCATGCTGCGCCGCCGTCGCACCGCCGAGTAAGCGGCAGCCGCACGGAGAAGCCGGTCAGGCGAACGCCCGACCGGCTTCTCCGCGTTCGCGTCCCGCGATTCGGGGTTCCGGGGGTCAACTGTCAAGAACCTCCGACGATCTCGGATGTCGTCCGGACACGGGGTCCCCTAACGTGCGCGACGGCTGTGCTGACGCTCACCGCTGGGGGATCCCGATGCGAGTTCGCCGTCTACTGGTCGCCATCTGCTCCCTGATGGTGATCTCGCCCTTGCCCGCGCTTGCCGCCGCCGACCCACCCGGCACCGGACAGCCCGGCGAGTACCGCCCGGTCCGCGGGCCTTCGGCCCCCGCCGAGCACCGGTTCCTGCAGAAGGCCGTCCGTGGCGAGACCATCCCGCGGCACGCACATGACCTCGCCGCCGCCCAGGCCGACAGCCTTCCCTCCGCCGGTGCGCCTTGGCGCTCGATCGGTCCGACGAACATCGGCGGCCGGATCGTGAGCCTGGCGCTGGACCCGCGGCGGGCCGACACCGTCTACGCCGCCGCGGCGAGCGGCGGGCTGTGGCGGTCCACCGACGCCGGGCGCACCTTCGCACCGGCGTGGCCGGACAACTGGACCCAGGCCATGGGCGCGGTGGCGACCGCGGGTGACGGCACGCTGTACGTCGGGACCGGCGAGCCCAACCCGGGCGGCGGCAGCGTGACCTACGAGGGCACCGGCGTCTACCGCTCCAACGACGGCGGCGACACCTGGCACAACACCGGCTTGCGCGACTCCGGCACCATCGGCGGGATCGCGATCGACAAGACGAACCCCGACCGGCTCTTCGCCGCCGCCAACGGGTCGCTGTACAGCCCGGGTGGCGACCGGGGCGTGTACCTGTCCACCAACGGTGGCGGCAGCTGGCAGCGCGTGCTCGACGTCGCGAACGAGTTCACCGGCGCGGTCGACGTGCAGATCGACCCGGCCGACCCCAAGCGCGTGTACGCCGTTCTGTGGGACCACCGGCGGACTCCGGTCAAGCGGGTCTACGGCGGCGAGGGCTCCGGCGTGTTCCGGTCCGTCGACGGCGGCCTGACGTGGCAGCGGCTCGCGGGTGGGCTGCCGTCCGCCGGGCCCGACGTCGGCCGCATCGGCATCGGCGTCTCGGCGTCCGAACCGGGCCGGCTGTACGTGATCGTCAACAGCACCGCGGGCCCGTTCGCCGGTTTCTACACCTCGGCCGATGCCGGTGACAACTGGACGCGGCTGCCCGAGCCGGACGTGCTGAAGTCCTCGCAGTCGACCTTCGGCTGGTGGTTCGGCAAGGTCTGGGTCTCGCCGGACGACTCTCGGCACGTGCACGTCGCCGGTGTCCCGCTGCTGACCACGAAGGACGGCGGGGAGACCTGGACGGCGGACGACGCCTCGATCCACGTCGACCACCACGCCATGGTCTGGGACCCCCGTTACCCGGCACGGGTCTACCTGGGCAACGACGGCGGCGTGTACCGGTCGGACGCCGACGGCGACGGCGGCTGGGTCAAGGCCGAACACGAGCCGTGGACGCAGTTCTACAGCGTGGCGATCACCCCGCAGGACGTCACGCGGGTCTCCGGCGGCACCCAGGACAACGGGTCGCTGCGGTCGTGGGGCGGACCGGCGTTCAACGAGTACCTCGGCGGTGACGGCGAGGAGAACATCATCAACCCGCGTAACAAGGACAACGTCTTCGCCTGCTACCAGTACGGCAACTGCTTCCGGTCGACCGACGGTGGCACGACGATGGACTACTTCACCCCCGGCACGACCGCGGACCGGCGCAACTGGTTCACCCCGGTGCAGTTCGACCCGACGAACCCGGAGGTCCTGTACTACGGCGGGAACCGGCTCAACCGGTCGGCCGACGGCGGGGTGACGTGGACGCCGATCAGCCCCGACCTGACCGGCGGGCCGGGCCAGGACAGCTACCCGTTCGGCACGATCACCACGGTCGCCGCCGCACCGTCCGACCCGCGCACGATCTGGGTCGGCACCGACGACGGCCGGGTGTGGATCACCCGCGACCTGGGCGCCACCTGGACGAAGGTGCTCGAAGGCCAACCGTGGGTGACCCGGATCGCGGTGTCCGAACGTGACGCCGCGACCGCGTACGTGACGCTGTCCGGCTACCGGTCCGGTTCGTCGGAGCCCCACGTGCTGGCGACCCGTTCGGCGGGCGCCCGGTGGACCGACATCTCGGGCAACCTGCCGTCGGCCCCGGTCAACGACGTCGTGCTCGGCCGCGCGGGGCAGCTGTACGTGGCCACGGACCAAGGCGTGTTCGTCGGCGACGCGTTCGTGGCCGGGCGCTGGCTCCGGTTGGGCCACGACATGCCCCGGGTCCCGGTCGACGACATCGAGTACGACGGCCGCAACCACCGGCTCGTGGCGGCGACCTTCGGCCGGGGGATCTACGAGACGTTCGTCCCCTGACCGCTGGGGGCAACCCGCCCGGGAGCGCTCCCAGAAACCTTTTCGGCTGTTACCCTCACGTTTTCACGCCGCCGCTCACGAACCCGCACCGGCAGTGTCGCCGGACGATTCGAAGGAGCACGAGGTGTTCAGACGAACAGGCTGGTCGCATTCACGGCGCGCTGCGGCCGTCGCAGCGGCGGTCCCCTTGGTGGTCGTCGGGTTGCTCGCCGTCGAAGGCGGCGCGTCCGCCGCCCCGGGGTGCTCGGTGGACTACCGCATCCAGAGCCAGTGGCAGGGCGGGTTCAGCGCGAACGTCACCATCCGCAACCTCGGCGACCCGATCAACGGCTGGCGCCTGGCCTGGCGGTTCCCCGGCAGCGACCGGCTCGCGCAGGGCTGGAACGCCGAGTTCACCGCCAACGGGGCCGACATCACGGCGTCCAACGTGAGTTGGAACGGGTCGTTGCCCACCAACGGGACCGCGGACTTCGGGTTCAACGGCACCGGCACCCCGGGCGTCCCGGCCTCGTTCGCGCTCAACGGCACGACGTGCACCGGCGGCACCGCACCGACCAGCACCACTACGACCAGCACCACTACGACCAGCACCACCACGACCACCACGCCGCCGACGACCACGACCACCCCGCCGACCGGGAGCGGCTGGAACCCGCCCGCGAACCTGGTCACCCCGCTCAACGAGGTGTGGCAGCACCAGGAGAGCACCTACGGCGACCTGTACGGGTTCCGCAACTACGGCTGGGACCAGATCTTCGCCAACGGCGGGTACCTGAACTTCTGCGTCCGCTGGGACTCCTCGGCCCCGGTCAGCGCCGCGCTGCGCGACCAGATCCACGCCAAGCTCGCCCAGCAGTACAAGAAGTGGACGGACGCCATGGTCGGTCACAACAACTTCCCGTACGCCTCCGTGCCGATCAAGGTCGTCGGCTGGGCGGTGCGCGACCGGAACCAGTTGCAGTGGTCGGACAACTCCGTCGACATCTACGTCAACGACATCCGCGAGAACGCGCCGCAGTGCGCCGAGGGGTGCGGGCGGTTCTTCAACCGCAACGGCACCTACCCCAACTGCCCCGGCGGCACGCCGCGGCACTACGACCAGTCGCTGTGGCTGACCGCCGGCATGGGTGGCGGCGCGGGTGGTGACTGGGGCCAGCGGATGGGCAGCGAGTACTTCGTCAACAGCCTCAACAGCAACGACGTGACGATCCTCCTGCACGAGATCGGCCACACCTACGGGCTGGACGACTTCTACGACTGGACGCCGTCCGGCGTGAACAACTTCATCATGAAGGCGGGCAGTTCGGCGTCGATCACCGACTTCGACCTCTGGATGCTGCGCGACTGGTGGCGACACCTGAAGAACCGCTACGGCTACTGACGCCCCGCTCCGAACCGACGCCACCGCACGGACTCCGGGTCTCCACACGCCAGACCCGGAGTCCGTCCGCTCTAAAGTGGGGTCCATGGACGTGGATCGCGCGGCACGGGAGGTGGTGGACATGCGGTCCTACTCGCCGCACGGCACCGAGGAGGCGCCGGTGCTGGAGCTGTTCCACCGGGTGGCCGCCACGGTGCCCGCGTACCGCAAGTTCCTGGCGGAGCACGACATCCGGCCCGACGACATCAGGACCGTGGACGCCTTCCGCGGCCTTCCGCTGACCGACAAGGAGAACTACCACCGCCGTTACCCGCTGCCCGAGCTGTGCCGCGACGGCAGGCTCGACGGGTGCGACATGGTGGCCGTGTCGTCCGGTTCGAGCGGCCAACCGACCGTGTGGCCGCGTTCCCTGCTCGACGAGAGGGCGGTCGCCCGCCGCTTCGAACAGGTGTTCCGCGACGCCTTCCGGGCGCACGAACGCAGCACCCTCGCCGTTGTCTGCTTCCCGCTGGGCACATGGGTCGGCGGCCTGTACACGATGTCGTGCCTGCGCTTGCTCGGACCGATGGGGAAGGGCTACCCGATCACGGTGGTCGCGCCGGGCAACAACAAGGCGGAGATCCTGCGTGTGCTGCCGGAACTGGCCGGGCACTTCGAGCAGGTCGTGCTGCTGGGTTACCCGCCGTTCGTGAAGGACGTGGTGGACACCGGTCTGGCCGCCGGGTTCGACTGGTCCCGGCACGCGGTGAAACTGGTGCTGGCGGGCGAGGTCTTCAGCGAGCAGTGGCGTGACCTCGTCGGCCGGCGGCTCGGCATGGCCGATCCCGTGCGGGACACGGCATCCCTGTACGGGACGGCGGACGGTGGCGTGCTCGGCAACGAAACCCCGCTGTCCGTGTCGATCCGGCGTTTCCTGGCCGGACGGCCGGAACTCTCGCGCGAGCTGTTCGGCGACTCGCGCCTGCCGACCCTGGTCCAGTACGACCCGACGAGCCGGTTCTTCGAGGAGCAGCGGGGAACCCTGCTGTTCTCCGGGGACAACGGCGTGCCCCTGATCCGCTACCACATCGCGGACGAGGGTGGTCTCGTGTCCCATGCGGACATGCTGGACTTCTGTGCCCGCAACGGTTTCACGCCGGACTTCGACAACGACGAGCCGTTCGTCTACGTCTTCGGGCGTTCGCTGTTCACGGTGTCGTTCTTCGGCGCCAACGTCTACCCCGAGAACGTGACGGTCGGCTTGGAGCAGCCGGGCGTGAGCGACTTCGTGACCGGTAAGTTCGTGCTGGAGACGGTCGCGGACTCCGACGAGAACACCGCGCTGCGGGTGACGGTCGAACTGGCTCCCGGGCGGACCGGTGACGCGGACCTGGTGGCGGCATCGATCCGGGACCAGTTGGTCCGGCTCAACAGCGAGTTCGCGCACTACGTCCCGGCGGAACGCCAACTGCCCCGAGTGGTCCTGCGCCCGACCGGAGACCCGGAGTACTTCCCGGTCGGCGTCAAGCACCGCTACACGCGACCGTCGTGACCGGGAACGCGGTCGCCGCAACCATCGGTCAGGCCGCCGCCGACGTCGACGGCGACCTGATCGCGTTGCGCCGGGATCTGCACCGGTGGCCGGAGTCGGCCGCCGACGAACGGGCGATCGAACCGATCGTGCTCGACTGCGAAATCATGCTCACGCCCAGCGAAGACCAGCCACCAGTGGATGCCGTCCAGAACTGAACAACATCCAAGCTTGCACGCCGTCCAACTTTCTGGTTGGGGTTTCAGCCATCGGCACCCCAGGAAAGCGAGCCAAGCGAATGTCGAGTCCCGATGAGATCGTCCGTGCCTTCGTCCAGGGCTGGAACGTGCCCGACCCCGATCCCGACCAGCTCAGCGCGTACTTCGCCGAAGACGTCGTCTACCACAACATCCCGCTGGAGCCCGTCGTCGGCCGTGCCGCCATCCGCGACGCCTTCGCGGCCTTCCTGAAGACCTTCGACGCCACCCACTGGGAGACCCACCACCAGGTCGCGTCCGGCAACGTGGTCATGAACGAACGCACCGACACGTACCACATCGGCGGGCGCGTGGGTCCCGTGCGGGTCATGGGCGTCTTCGAGGTCACCGACGGCCTCATCACCGGCTGGCGCGACTACTGCGACCTGGCCGAGGCCGGCCGAGCCCTGGACCTGCAGGGCGGGGAGGACGCCTGATCCAGGACCGGGAACGGCGCACGCCACCGGTCACACGCGCAGCACGGTCGCCGACCATCCACTTAGGAATGACACCATGACCACCTCCACCGGAGCACCCACGACCGTCGGCGCCGTCGACTCGGAGGAGCCGCTCAGCCCCGGCTACGACACGGCGACCAGGGACGACGCGGAGTTCAACGAGGATTTCCGGCACGGCTTCACCACCGTCGACGACGTGCAGATGCACTACGTCGTCGGCGGCGACGGACCGCAGGTCATGGTGTTGCTGCACGGCTGGCCGCACAGCTGGTACGTGTACCGCGACGTCATGGCCTCGCTGCTGCCCGGCCGCACCGTCATCGCCATCGACCTGCCGGGCATGGGCGACTCGACCGGGAACCCGCCGTCCATGGCCCGGACGGTCCTGGCGACCTACGTCCACCGGCTGCTCGACCGCCTCGGCCACCGCGAGAACGTGCAGGTCGTCGCCCACGACTTCGGCGTCGGCGTCGCCTACGCGCTCGCCGCCCAGTACCGCGAACAGGCGGCGGGACTGTTCCTCATGGACTACGGACTGCCCGGCAAGAACCTGAAGTTCGCCACCCTCGAACCGCTGTCGTGGCACTTCACCTTCAACAAGCAGTACCCGCTCGCGGAGGAACTGGTCACCGACCGGGTCGAGACCTTCCTCACCCGCTTCCTCCAGTCGATGAAGTCCGGCGAAGCCGAGCCCGTCTCCGACAACGAGCTGGCCGAGTACGTCCGGGTGTTCTCCCGCCCGCAGGTCCTGCACGCCGGCTTCGAGCTCTACCGGGTCTGGCCCCAGGACGAGGCGGACAACACCGCCCTGCAGGAAACCCCGCTGACCATCCCGGTCCGCCTGCTCACCCAGGCCGGCCTCGCACAGTTCACGCTGCCGTCCATCCAGGACGCCGCCCCCGATGCCACCGCCGACGACGTACCGGGCGCCGGGCACTTCCTCGTCCACGAAGCACCCGACCGCGTCCTGGCCGAGATCAACGCCTTCTACCCGACTTCCTGACCGCACGCCCCCCGGAATGTCCATTCCGGAAAGGATTTTCACATGACTTCCGTACCGTCCGATGCCGAACTCGCGCGGTCGCTGGACGGCGACTTCGAAAGCCGGCACGCCGAGGTCAACGGAACCGACCTACACTACGTGATCGGCGGCCAGGGCGACCCGCTGCTCCTGCTCGGCGGCTGGCCGCAGACCTGGTGGCAGTTCCGCAAGATCATGCCGTCACTCGCGCAGCGGCACCAGGTGATCGCGGTCGACCTGCGCGGCATGGGTTCCTCGGGCAAGCCGGAATCCGGCTACGACAAGAAGACGATGGCCGCCGACGTCCTCGCGCTGGCGCGCCACCTCGGACACGAACAGGTGGACATCGCCGGTCACGACATCGGCGCCCTCGTCGCCTACAGCTTCGCGGCCAACCACCCAGAAGCCGCGCGCCGGATCGCGCTGCTGGACGTGATGCACCCCGACGAGAGCTGGTTCCAGCACACCGTGCTGCCCCGACCCGGACGGCCGCTGCTGTGGTGGTTCGCGTTCAACCAGCTCCGCGGGCTGCCGGAGCAGTTGATCACCGGGCGTTCGCGGTACCTGATCGACTTCGTGCACGACGAGTCGACGCCCGATCCCGCCGCCATCGGCGACTTCGACCGGGCCGTCTACGCGCACGCCTACTCCACACCCGAGGCGATCCGGGCGTCGAACAGCTGGTACCGGGCATTCGGCCAGGACATCGAGGACGAGAAGGGCTACGGCCCGCTGACCCCGCCGATCCTCGCGTTGACCGGCGAGGGGCTCTACGACGCCGCGCGGGACGTGTTGTCCCGCAAGGCACTCGACGCCGAAGTCGTGAAGCTCGACGGCGCGGCGACGGCCTGCTCGGCACGGTCCGCGACTGCGGGCGGCTGTTCACCGACCGGGTCTACGTCGGACTGATCCTGGTGGCGGGGCTGACGGTCGCGGTGCTCTTCGCGTACGTGAGCGGCTCGTCCTTCGTCTTCCAGCAGGAGTACGGGATGAGCGAGCAGCAGTTCGCCCTCGTCTTCGCCGGGGGCGCGGTCGGGCTGATCGGCGCGACCCAGCTCAACGTGCGGCTGCTGCGCCGCTGGTCACCGCAACGGATCCTGGCCGGCTCGCTGCTCGGCGGACTGGTCGCCGGGGTGGTCCTGCTGGTCTGCGCGCAGACCGGGTTCGGCGGACTCGCCGGCGTGCTCGTCCCGCTCTGGACCGTGCTCGCCACGGTGGGCCTGTCCCTGCCCAACGCCCCGGCGCTCGCCCTGGCCCGACACGGCGAGACGGCCGGCACGGCCGCCGCGCTGCTCGGAGCCGCCCAGTCCGGTGTCGGCGCCCTGGCCGCGTCGCTGGTCGGCGTCCTCGGCGTCGGCTCGATGGCGACGGCGATGGCGATGGCGATCGTGGTGGCCGGCAGCGCGTTCGCCGCGAACGTGGTGCTCTGGCTGGTCGTCCGGCCGCGTCGGCTGCCCACCGACGAGGAGTCGCTCGAACCGGCGATCGCGGTCGCCCACTGAGCGCCGGGCGCCGTCACGGACAGATTTTCGGAGTACACCGGCAATAGAGCCGGTTTGTGCGGGGTCGGCCGGTATCCCTCGTGACCGGCACGCGCAACGCCGAGCTCTGCCGTGAGCTCGGCGCCGATGGCGTGCTCGACCACACCGCGACTGTGCGGCAGGAACGGAAATCCAGGCCGCGTCAGTCCGTTGACGCCTTGGACGGTTCGCTGTGCTGTTGCTGGGCAGGGGACTGCAGACCGGTCAGCTCTGCCGATCGCTCCCACAGCTGCCTGGCCAGGCGCTGGTCGTTGGCCTGCGCGTTCCTGGGTTCCTCGCGGATGAGCCGGTGGAAGTACGCGCCGTTCACCGAGTGCGGGTCGGTGGTGGCCAGGTGCAGCAGTGGTTCGGCGCCCTTCTCGGGGGAGAGGATGAGGGCCTTGCCGAGCGCGGACTTCATGATCGCCCGTTGCCACGCGCTGTCGCGGGCGACGTCGGTGGCGACGCTTCCGGGGTGGAAGGCGGAGGTGGTGATGCCGGTGCCCTGCGTCCGCCGGGCCAGTTCGCCGGTGAACAGGATGGTGGCGAGCTTGGACGTCCCGTACACGCCCAGGTTGCGGTAGCGGGTCTTGGTGCTGTCCAGGTCGGCCAGGTCGAGGTGCGCCTTGCGGTACCGCATGCTGCCCGTGTTGATCACGCGTGCGCCGTCCGTGGAAGCGGTCAGCCGGTCCAGGAGCAGGTTGGTCAGCAGGAACGGGGCCAGGTGGTTGACCTGGAAGGTCATCTCGTGGCCGTCGACGCTGGTCTTGCGGGTCCGGAAGATGGCGCCCGCGTTGTTGGCCAGGACGTCGATCCGCTCGTAGGTGTCCAGCAGGTCGGCGGCGAGCCTGCGCACGTCGTCCAGCGATCCGTAGTCGACCAGGTGCGCCCGGCCGCCGACCTGTGCCGCGACCGCCGCGGTCTTCTCCGGTGACCGGCCCACTACCGCCACGGTCGCGCCCAGCTCGGCGAAGCGACGTGCCGCCGCCTCACCGATCCCGGCGCTGGCGCCCGTGACCACCACCGTCTTGCCCTGGAAGTCCGTCATGTCGCTCACTGTCCTTTCTGATCGGTCGAAGCCGTCGCGCCGGGATGCTTCCGCCCGCGGTGCCCCGGACGGCGCTGTCGGTCCGGTCCGCGGGCACCGGGACTCCGGGGGATTCGAGGAACCAGCGCATCAGAGCTGGAACGCGACGACGTTGGCGAGGATTGCTCAGGCCGATCTAGTTGGCCGTGGTCTCGTGCCACGCCGACCTTCATCGACCCCTCCTCGGTAACTGGCAGTTGACTGCCAATTCATCCTGGGGCTGACGTTAGCACAAGTGGCAGGCGACTGTCGGTTGCTATGCTGACGTGGTGACCACCGAGACCGAGCGGCACCTCCGCGCCGATGCCGCGCGCAACGCCGAGCGGATCCTCCGCGCCGCGCGCGAGGTCTACGCCGACGTCGGTCCGGAGGCACCCCTCGACGAGATCGCCCGCCGCGCGGGCGTGGGCACCCGAACGCTCTACCGCCGCTTCCCCAACAAGGAAGAACTCGTCCGCGCGGTCCTCGAACAGAGCTTCGCCGAGGACCTGACCCCCGCCATCGAGCGGGCGCTGAACGACGACGACCCCAGGAACGGCCTGGTCACCCTGCTGGAGGCCATGCTGTCCATGGTCGACCGCGACCGCAACACCCTCGCCGCCGCGAACAACTCCGGCGCCCTCACCACCGAGATCAGCGCCCCGCTGCTCGACTCGCTGACCCTGCTCACCCGCCGCGGCCAACAGGCCGGCCTCATCCGCGCCGATCTCGTCCCCGAGGACACGCACCGGATCCTGGGCATGCTCGTCAGCGTGCTGTGGAGCACGGCTCCCCGGGCCGACGGCTGGCGGCGCTACGTCGCTCTCGTCCTGGACGCCCTGTCGCCCGAGGGGGCCACCCCCCTGCCACCCCTCACCCCCTTCGTGCGGGGCGACAACTGCCTCATGTGATCAGGTGGGCCTGGACTTCGACCTGGTCATGGCACCGCAGGACATACAAAAACGGGACGGGCGGCGCGTGAGTGGCATGAGGGGATGTCACTCGCGCGCCGCCTGTCCCGTCGGGACCGGTGCACTGCGGCGTCCGGATATAGACGTCGAGTCGGGGGAACACCGGGTTGAGCGGTGGGTGTCGTCGTCGACACCCTGTGCGGCCGGTCGCCGGGGTTGGGGACGCTCGGCGGCCGGGGTCTGGGGTTGGTCAGGCCGCGACCAGTTCGTAGACGGGGGCGACGACGCGGTGGTCGGAGAGCATCAGGCCGCCGTCGTCGAACAGGACCACGCCGTTGCACAGCAGGTACCAGCCCTGCTCGGGGTGGGAGGTGACGATGCGGGCGTTCTGGCCGTTGGCGTCCGTTCCGGACGGGCACGGGGGCTGGTGCTGGCACATGATTGACGCTCCTGGCGGCCCATCGGTCGATCCCTCAACCAACCTGTGTGCGCTGGGTCGTGTGTCAATAGCCTGCGCCTCCCGCTACCCACGAACATCCGGAGAACTACGTATACGGGTGCGCAAGTCGGCAAGGTACGTATGGACGGGAAGACGTGAGTCGACCCCGTGGTCAGCCCGGAAGCCGCCAGGTGTGCACGTGTTCCCATGTCAAGGTGCGCCACCAGCGACCGGTCCAGTCGTCGCTCCGGGTTCGGTAGAGGGTGACCGTGTCGCCGGTGAACCGGTCCGGGTGTTCGACGGGCAACCCGCGTGCGTACTCCTCGATCTCCTCCCGCAGGTCAGGCCGTTCGAACAGGTCGTGCGAGGCCAGTGACAGGTGGGCGCGGAAGGTCGCGCGGTCGAAGCGGTGCTCGTCCGGGTTCGGGGCGGGGGTCACCAGCGGGGCGACGGCCTTGTCGACGGTGGCCGCGAGTTCGACGAGTGCCTGGTTCGGCGTGGTCCCGTCGGCCAGGTGGTGGACGTCGTAGACCAGCCCCACGCCCAGTCCGCTGATACCGGCGTTGTGGACGGTGAACGCGCTGGTTCCGGCGATCCCGTCGGTCACCGCTTCGACGATGGCCTCGACGGGGGCGTTGATGTGCTGGCTGCCGACGAGGGTCGCGTGGGGCGGGAACGCGCCTGCGGAGACGAACCCGTACTGGGCCCGCAGTTGCGACGTCACTGCGGTCACCATCGCGCAGGTGGTCGGGTCGGGGCGCAGGTAGACGCCGTAGCGGTAGGGGTCACCGGGGGCCTTCGCGAAGCGCTCTCTCACTGTCCTGCCTGCTCACGGTAGTCGTTGATCTTGGTGGTGCCGGCTTGTTGCGCCGCCGCGAGCGCCTGGTCCAGCGGGAGGGCTCCGCTGAACGCCTGCTGCATCTGGGGCACGACCACGGCGCGGATCCCGGACATCGCGCCGGTCAGGCACCCGGACGTGGCCGGGGTCGCCGGGGTGTCGGCGAACTGCTTCCCGAGCACGGCGTGGTCCGGGTTGGCGGCCAGGAACGCCTGCCAGGTGGGCGAGTCGTCGACGGCCGTGTTGACGGGCGCGTAGCCGGACGCCTGGGAGAACCGCTCCTGCACGGCGGCGGAGGCCAGGTGGCTGATGACCTTCCAACTGGCCACCTGTTCGGCTTCGCTGTGCCCGACGGCGTCCAGCCACATGGCGGCTCCACCGATCACCGCTCCGGCGCTCGACCGGTCGCCGGACAAGGGGTAGGGCAGGGCGCTGTACCCCTTCATGCCCGCTTTCCTGATGCTGCCGATCGCGCCGCTGGAGTTGAACATCATGGCGACCTTGCCCGCGACGAACGCCGACAGCGCCGCGTTGCCGTCCGCGCCGGTGTCGAGGCCGACACCATCGGTGTAGAGCTTCGCCATGGTGCCGATCGCCCGGCGCTGGGCGTCGCCGGTCAAGGAGAGCGCGGTGGCCCCGCCGGCCTCCCGGCCGTTGCCGGGAGTGCAGTAGAGCGCTCCCGCACCGGCGCTGAGCTGCTCGAACCACCAGCCGTCCATGGGCTGGACGATGCCCTTGACCTCGGGAACCGCAGTGTGGATCTTGCGAGCGGCCGCGGCCACCCCGTCCAGGGTGCCGAGCGTCGAGCGGTCCACACCGGCACGGGCCAGCAGGTCGTCGTTGACGTACAGCAACGGCATCGACGTGTTGAGCGGCACGGCGAGCAGTCGGCCGTCCGCCGTGTAGTAGCCGCGCGCCGCCGGGCGGATCTGGTCGAGATCGAGGTCGGCCGGGTTCGCCGCGGCCATCGCCTGCGCGGACACCGTCTGCCCGGCGTCGCGGAGGAAACCGCTGGTGACGTCGTTCGTCACCATGATGCTCGGCGTGCTCTTGTCCCGGACCGCGGAGGTGTACTTGGCGATGGCGTCGGCATAGCTGCCCTGGAACGCGGCCTTCACCTCGATCCTGCCGCTGTTGGCCGAGTTGAAGGCGTCGATCTCGGCTTGCAGTGCCTCACCCGCGGCCCCACCGATGCCGTGCCAGAGGGTCACGGTGACGGGACCGGTCGCGGAGGCCAGCGCCGACGGACCCGGCGCGGCCGTCGGAGCGGTCGCCTGGTCCGCGGAGCCGCCGCAGGCGGTGAGCGTTGTCGCGATGGCGGCGATGAGCACGCCCGTGACGCGAAGGCGTAGGGACATGGCGGTGCCTTTCTCTGTGATCGCTCGGCTGTGAGCCGCCCTGGGAACCAGGTGCGGGCGGGTGTGCGGGAACGGTTCAGGTGGTGACGCGGCTTGCCAGGCCGCGGAGCAGGAAGCGCTGGCCGAGCAGGACCAGCAGCAGGGTCGGCAGCAGGACGAGCAGCGTGCCGGCGTAGATCACGGCGGGTGTGGTGGCCTGTTCGACGACGAGCTGGGCGAGGCCGACCTGGATGGTGCGCCGATCCGGTGAATCGGTGATCAGCAACGGCCAGAAGTAGCCGTTCCACGCCGACAAGGCGCACCACATCGCCGCCGTGACGAGCTGCGGCCGGGCCATGGGCAGCACGACGTGCAGCAGCGCCCGCAGGTCACCGCAGCCGTCCATGCGGGCGGCTTCCCAGGTCTCCCGCGGCTGGTCGAGGAACGCCTGGCGGAGCAGGAAGACCGCGTACCCCGCCGCCAGGTACGGGACGGCGATCCCGAGCAGGGTGTTCCGCAGCCCGAGCGCGGTGACGAGTTCGAAGTTCGGGATGACCAGGCTTTCGCCCGGGATGGCCAGGGTCGCGAGCACCACGGCGAAAACGACACCCCGACCGCGCCACCGGGGAAACGCGAACGCATAGGCGGCCAGCACAGCGGTGACCAGCTGCGCCCCCGACTGGAGCACCGTCACCAGCACGCTGACGAGGTACTGCTCGGCCAGCGGGGCGGACTGCAGCGCCTCGCGCAGGTTGTCCAGCGTCAACCGGGTAGGGATGGGGATGAGCCGGCCCGAGGCGACGTCGCCCTGCGGCAGCAGCGCCGTGACCACGGTGACGTAGACGGGGAACGCGATGACCGCGCTGATCGCGACGAGCCACAGCCAGCGCAGCACGGAACCGAACCGTGCCCGTGTCATGCCGACCTCCGCACGATGAGGAACTGGACTCCGGTGACGACGAGGACTGCCAGCAGCAGGACCAGCGCCAGGGCCGATGCCGAGCCGAAGCTGGGCAACGCCTCGCCGAACGCGCGCCGGTACAGCTCGTAGACCACCGTCGACGTCGCGTCCGCCGGGCCGCCCCTGGTGAGCACCTGGACCTGCGTGAACACCTGCAGACCGCTGATGGTCTGGGTCACCAGGAGGAACACCAGGCTCGGCCGGAGCATCGGGATGATCACCGACCACGCCGTCCGCAGCCCGGATGCGCCGTCGAGCGCGGCGGCCTCGATGACCTGCTGGTCGATCTGGTTGAGCGCCGCCAGCAGGACCAGGAAGGAGAACCCGAACTCGTACCAGGCCGTGGCGACCGAGATGCTGAGGAGGGCCCACACGGGCGACTCCAGCCATTGCGGCCCGCCGACCCCGATACCGGCCAGCAACTCGTTGATCGTGCCGACCGCCGGGGCGAACAGGCCGGCGAACACCGCCGACGCCGCCGCTGCCGAGTAGGCGAACGGCAGTGACAGCAGCACCGACACCACCGCACGCGGCCGGCGGGCGGCCCGGCGCAGGGGGAGGGCTGCGGCGAGCGCCCCGCCGACGGCGAGCAGCACGCTGAGTGCGGTGATGACGGCCGTGGTCACCAGCGCCCGGCGCAGCCGCGGGTCGGTGACCAGCTCGATGTAGTTGGCGGCGCCGACGAACCGGGTGGGGTTACCCAGGAGGTCGGTGCCGTGCAGGCTCAGGAAGGCACCGCGGACGACGGGCCAGTAGGCGAACACGAGCAGCAGCCCGAGACACGGTAGGACCATCAGCGGCCCAGTCAGCCCCCGCCTGCGATGAAGGCGAGGTGGAACGTTCCCATCCACGGGTGGAACGTTCCCATTTTCCGGCGTTCAAGGGAAGAGGGGAGGGTGGTGAACGCTTCGCGAACTTGCGTTGAGCTGTGGGTTGTGATGGCCCTAATGGCTGGTAGAGCCCGAATGGGCATGGACTCGTGCGACAGGATCGCTATCATCGTGTTGTGGAACGTTCCCAATACAGCCCGGCGGCAGTGGTCGTCTTCGATCTCGGTGGCGTCCTGGCGCCGACGGGAAGGTCGCTGACCGCCCTCGCCGACGCTCTCGAGGTGCCGGAAAACGATCTCGCAGGGCCGTACTGGGCGTACCGTGACGCCTATGATCTTGGTGCCGGCGCGGCCGAGTACTGGTACCGCGTCACCGCGGCGCTCGGGCGCTCCCCGGACGCCGGACTGGTCGGCCGGCTCGACGAGATCGATGTCGAGTGCTGGACGGAGATCGCGGCCGACGCGGCGGCGTTGCTCGCCGACCTGGCGGCACGGGGCATCCCGCTCGGAGTCCTGTCCAACGCCCCGGCATCGCTGGCGAGGGCGGTCCGGGCCGCGGCGTGGAGCCCCCTCTTCAGGACGCTGGTCTTCTCCTCCGACCTGGGGATGATGAAGCCGGATCCGTTGATCTACCGCGCCGCCGATGCGGAACTGGGGGTCTCGCCCTCGGACGTCGTGTTCTTCGACGACCGCCCGGTGAACGTCGAGGCGGCCCGCGAGCACGGCTGGCGGGCACACGTGTGGACGGGATGCGAACAGGCGCGGGCGGTGCTCGCCGGTGAGACGGTGCTCGCCAGTCTCGCCAGTGAGGATGGGGTCGATGGCTGAGCGGCACCGCAACCCGACGATCATCGACGTGGCCGAGCGCGCCGGGGTCTCGAAGTCGGTCGTCTCGCGGGTGGTCTCCGGGCGGGGCAGCGTCGGGGAGGAGACGCGTCGGCGGGTTCTCGATGCCGCACAGGACTTGGGCTACGTCGTCAACGCGGTCGCACGAGCCATGGTGGCTCACCGCACCTACACCGTCGGGGTGTTCGTCCGTGACGCCGCGACACCGTTCTACGGGCACCTGCTCACCGCCCTCCAAGAGCGTGCCGCATCCCACGGCTACCGGGTGGTGACCGCGACCGGGTCCGGTCGGTTCGCGGTGGCCGACGAGCACCGGGCCCTGGAGACCCTGGTGATGCTGCGCGTCGAGGCCCTGATCGTGTGCAGTGGGATCCTGCCCGCCGCGCAGATCGTCCCCTTCGCCGAACGGCTGCCGACGGTCGTGGCCGGACGTCCGGAGACCCACGGGAGCATCACGAGCGTCTTCTGCGACGAGGAGGAGGGCGGCGCCGCACTTGCCGATCACGTCGTCGATCTGGGGCACCGGAACGTCGCGGTGATCACGGTGCCGGTGAGCAACTCCGTGACGATGGGCCCGCGGACGGCGGCCATGGCCAGGCGCCTGCGGGAGCGGGGAGCGCGGGTCCTGGAGGTCGTCGGCCCGCATCGGGAGATGGCGGGCGGGTGGGCCACCGAGATCCTGCGGCATCCGGAGATCACCGCGGTGATGGCGCCCAGCGACCGGCACGCGGTCGCGTTCCTCGAACAGCTCCAGCTGCGCAACGTCGCCGTTCCCCAAGACCTGTCGGTCACCGGCTACGACGGCATCGGCGACCTGGTCAGCCCGTTGATCGGGCTGACGCACTGGCGCCAGCCGATCGAGTTGATCGGTGAGCGGGCCGTCGACACCTTGGTGCGCCTGCTCGACGGGGAACAGCCGCCGGACCACCACCAGGCGCTGTCCGGTTCGCTGGTGGTCGGGCGGACAACGGCCCCGCCCACCCGGTGAACCAGTACGACCCCACCCGTTGAACCAGTACGACAGCGACCACCCGCGCCACGGCTGACGAGCCGTAACTCGTTTTCCCCCGGATGGCGCAGTGCTGTCTGTGTGATCCGTGCAACGCCGAGCTGCCCTGAGGCGTCAACATCAAATGGGGCAAAACTCGATGGGGGAGTGCGCATGAAACGACGAGTGCGGTTACTCGCGGGCGTGGCGGCTCTGGCCGCCGCGATGGCGACGGCGCCGCTGGGAGCGGGAGTGGGCAGCGCGGCGGCGGTCCCGTCGGCGCAGGGCGCTCCGACCGCGTCCGGCGGGCAGTGGGTCACCTTGGTCAGCGGGCACCGCGTGTTCGTCTCGCGCAACGCGCAGGGCCGGTGGTCGGTGCTCACCGAGCCCGAGGCAGGCGGCAGGCCCGGCGCGTTCATCCAGTACGCCAAGCGCAACGGCGCCGAGACCGACCTGTACGTGGTGCCGCAGGAGGCGGCGGCGCTGGTGCGGTCCGGGACGCTGGACGCGGAGCTGTTCAACGTCTCCGGACTGATCCGGCAGCGCTACGACGACGCACGCAGCGACACGATGCCGCTGCTGGTCGAGTACGCGGACGTGACCGCGGTCGCGGCGCCCGAGGGCGCGCGGATCGAGCGGGAGTTGCCCGACCTGCGCTTGGCGGCCGTCGCCGAGCGCAAGGCCGACGCGCGCCGGTTCTGGTCGGCGGTCACCGGCGGCCAACCGGGCGCGGCCCAGCTGGCGGGTGGCCCCCGCCGGATCTGGCTGAACTCGCGCATCCAGGCGGCGCTGGACGTCAGCGTCCCGCAGACCGGCGCGCCCGCCGCGTGGGCCGACGGCCTGACCGGCCAGGACGTCACGGTGGCCGTGCTGGACACCGGCTACGACAGCACGCACCCCGACCTGGTGGACAAGGTCGCGGTCAGCCAGGACTTCAGCGGCACGGGCAGTGCACGGGACGGCAACGGGCACGGTACGCACGTCGCCTCCACCATCGCGGGCTCCGGCGCGGCGTCGGGCGGCAAGTACAAGGGCGTCGCGCCGGGCGCCAAGCTGGCCATCGGCAAGGTGCTCGACGACAACGGGTCGGGCCAGATGGACGACGTCATCGCCGGGATGCGGTGGGCGGCAGCCGAAGCCGGGGCCAAGGTGGTGAACCTGAGCCTGGGCTCGGGCCCCACCGACGGCACCGACCCGGCGTCGCAGGCGATCAACGCCCTGAGTGCCCAGTACGGCGCGCTGTTCGTGGTGGCGGCCGGGAACTGGGGCAGTGACGAGGCGGTTTCCAGCCCGGCGTCGGCCGACGCGGCGCTCGCGGTCGGCAGCGTCACCAAGTCCGGCGCGCTGTCGGACTTCTCCAGTCGCGGTCCGCGGCTGACCGACGCCGCGGTCAAGCCGGAGATCGCCGCGCCGGGCTCGGACATCGTCGCGGCCAAGGCCGTGGACGCGCGGATCGGCGAGCCGGTGGACGAGCACTACACCAAGCTGTCCGGCACGTCGATGGCCACGCCGCACACCGCGGGCGCGGCGGCGATCCTGGCCCAGCGGCACCCGGACTGGACCGGTGAACGCCTCAAGGCGGCGCTGGTGGGCACGGCCGCGCCGGTGGCGGACGCGGGCGTGTACGCGGTCGGCGGCGGTCTGGTCGACGTGGCTCGGGCGACGAAGCAGGAGGTCCAGGTCGCGCCCGGCACGGTCAACTCCTACCTGAAGTGGCCCGGCACCCAGCCGGACGCGCGCGTGGTGACCTACACCAACCCCACCGCCGCGCCGATCACCCTGGCGCTGGACCTCAAGCTGGCCGACGCACAGGGGCAGGCTCCGCCGGCCGGGTTGGCCGTGCTGTCCGCGTCCGCGGTGACGATCCCGGCCGGGGGCAAGGCGGACGTCACGCTGACGTTGACGCCGCGATCGGGCAAGCCGGGCGTGTACGGCGGCGTGCTCACCGCGACCTCGGCGGACGGCGCGATCCGGCTGCGCACCCCGGTAGGTGTGCACGACGAGCCGGAGAAGCACGACCTGACCGTGGCGGTGAAGAACCGCGACGGCGCCGCACCGGGGCCCCAGGACCGCACCGTCGCGCTGGTGGTCAACGTCGACAACGGTGACGTGTGGTTCGGCTCTCCGGGGGAGACGCTCCGGGTGCCCGCGGGCAGGTACTCGGTGGTCGGCGCCGCGAGCACGCCCAGGCCGGGCGCACTGCCGCTGGAGAGCACCTTCGTCGACCCCGACGTGCGGGTGTCGCGCACCACGACGGTGAACTTCGACCTGCGCAAGGGCAAGCGGGTCTCGCACACCACCGACCAACCCGCGGCGCGCGGCGGCGTGTGGAACTCGCAGTTCCGCTTCTCGATCACCGACCGCCCGGAGTACCCGACGGGCTTCTCCTACGGGGCAGACCCCCGGTTCACCGAGCTGTACACGCAGTCGGAGGAGCGGCGGTTCGTGCCCTGGTTCGGTTACGCGGACAACCTCCGCCTGGAGGAGCCCCAGCTGGAGGTGTACGCCGAGGGACCGCAGCGGTTCGAGCTGCCCGCGGGCTGGCTCCGCGGCTCGCCGACGCCCAGCGGGACCCAACGGCTGGCGACCGTCCACGGTGGACAGGGCACGCCCGAGGACCTGGCGGGCGTCGACGCCAAGGACAAGCTCGTGGTGCTGGAGCTGCCCGGTGAGATGACGTACGACGAGGTCTACGCGCGCATCCGGGCGGTCAAGGACGCGGGCGGCAAGGTGGTGGCGGTCGGCGTCCTGGAGGAGACCGCGACGGCGGACCGGCTGGACGACGAGTTCCCGGCCGTGCTGCCGACGCTGCGGCTGTACGAAGAGCCGGGCAGGCGGTTCGCCGACCTGGCCCGGAAGGGCGGGCTGACGACGAGCTTCACCGCCCGGTCCAGCAGCGCCTACCGCTACGAACTGGCCTACCCGTCACCGGGGCAGCTGCCCCGGCAGCTGACCACGGTGGCCAAGACCGCCGACCTCGCCGCGGTGCGCATGGTCTACCACGGCGGAACCGAGCAGGAGCCGCCGATCACCACCGCCTCGGTGGAAGGGCTGGACGGCGAGATCAGCACCCAGTGGGGGCTGGCCGGTGTGCCGCACGCCGAACGCGTCGAGCACTTCACGCCGGGTAAGTGGCGCATCGGGGTGGGAGGCTGGTGGGCCGCGGCGGGCACCGGCTACGAGCAGGCAACCCTGGAGCGCGGCAAGTCCTACCGGATGGAGTGGAACGCGGCGGTGGCCGGGCCCGGTTTCGCCGGCACGACCACCAACGAGCTGGGCGAGAACCACCCGTGGGTCTGGCGCACCGGCCAGCTGTTGGACATCACGGTGCCGTTCTTCACCGACGCCGCCGGGCACGCCAGGGCGGCCGAGCCGTTCTTCGGCTACGACAAGGGTTCGACCACGCTGCACCTGGACGGCCGTGTCGTCGGCACGCAGGACCAGCCGGGACGCGGTGTGTTCGTGGTGCCCGGTGACGAGGGCACGTACCGGTTGACCGCCGACGTCAGCCGGGAGAACCTGCCGTGGTGGCCGCTGTCCACGAAGGTCAGCGGCAGCTGGACGTTCCGCTCCGGGTTCCGCCAGGGACCGGGTGGGGCGCTCCCGCTGCTCTCGGTGGGCTTCGCACCCGCCGTCGACCTGCACAACGTCGCGCCAGGCGGGCAGTTCACCTTCCCGGTCACGGTGAACAGGCAGGACAAGACGCCCGACACGAAGTCGTTGGAGCTGGAGATCTCCTTCGACGACGGCGCCACCTGGACGCCGGTTCCGGTCAGCCGTGACGGCACGCGGTGGACGGCGACCGTCACCAACCCGGCCGGCGGGTTCGCATCGCTGCGCGCCAAGGCATCCGACGCGGACGGCAACGCCGTGGAGCAGACCGTGATCCGGGCGTACCGGATCGGCTGACCGGCGGTCCGAGCGCAGGGCGGGTTGTCCGGGCACGTCCCGGACAACCCGCCGCGGTCCGTTGTCCCGGCGCTCTAGGCGGTCACACCGCACGCACGGCGAACAGGCGGTCGAGCCGGTAGTCGACGAGCGCGATGGCCTCTTCCGGCGTGTACGTCTCGATCAGGATCTGCGTGGCGAGCCCGGCCACCATCGCCACGAGCGACGCCGTCTCCGCGAGTGGGTCGACATCGGCGTCCTGCGCGCTCTCGGCAAGGGGCGCCAGCTGGGTCGCGAGCGACTTGGCGATGGACTGGACCATCACCTTGATCTCCGGGTCGTGCACGGCGTACGACAGGTACGCGGTGTAGATCGTCGAGGTGAGCTTGGCCGTCTCGTCCACCGGCAGCATGCCCAGCAGGCAAGCCCGGAGCACGGCCCGCGGGTTGCCGCTCCCGGTGAACTCGGCCATCTCGTCCCGCATCCGCTCGACCGCCACCTCGATCACCCGTTGCAGTCCGTAGCGGAGCAGTTGGTCCTTGGTCGTGAAGTAGTACTGCACCAGGTTCATCGACACGCCTGCTTCGGCGGCGACCCGGCGGAGGGTGGCCGCGGCCACCCCTTCCGTCATGGCGATCCGCCACAGCGCCTGAGTGATCTCTTGGCGACGCTGCTCGTGGTCCACCCGCTTCGGCACCCGCTCACTGTGCCACAGGGGTGGCAGACGCGAACACGTTGGGTTATCGTGCAAGTGCACTATAAAAACCGAGGGGGCAACGATGATCAGCGGTTTTGCCAATGAGCAGGCCCGGCGGCGCTACCACGAGGTGTACGACTCGGTACTCGACTGGCCCGTGCCCGCCACGGACGTCACCGTGCCGACTTCGTTCGGCCCGACCTACCTCCGGCGCAGCGGCAACACGGATCAGCCGCCGCTCGTCCTGCTGCCCGGGATGAGCGCGACATCCCTGTCCTGGCAGCCGCACGTCGCCGAGCTGAGCGAACGGCACCTCGTGTACGCCGTGGATCCCATCGGGGAGGCCGGCCGCAGCGAGCAAACCGCGCCGATGCCGGACGCACGCGCCGTCGCACAGTGGTTGGCGGAGGTGATCGCCGGACTCGGGCACGACCGCGTGCACCTTCTCGGCATTTCCCGGGGCGGCTGGCTGGCCCTCAACCAGGCCGCTCATTCACCGGACGGTATCGCCGGCGTCACGGCGGTGGATCCCGGCGGGTTCGCCACCAACGGATTCCGGTTACAGCGGTACATCTACACCGGCTTGCTCTTGATGCTCGCGCCCAGAGTCATCAGGCGCCGGATCAGGCCGGACTCCAACTACCACCCGTTCACCGAGGAGGTCTCCCGGCGGCTGGTCCTGGCCCAGCTGTCGTTCCGGATGAGGGCGTTCGTCCTCGGCCGGTTCACCGAGGACGAACTCCGGGCGATCACGGTGCCGACCACCGTCGTGCTAGCCGAGCGCAGCATCGTGCAGGACGCGACCGAGACGCAAAACCTCCTGCACCGGGTCAACCCGTCGATCGACGTCGAGATCCTCCCCGGCACGGCCCACAACCAGGCCATGCTCGCCCAGGCCATCACCCGGTACGCCCGCCACCCCCGGCGCCCCTGGTGTCCTGAGTGGTCAGTTCTGCGGCCCCTCAACGAGGCTGACCCACCTCGTACTCGCCGTCCTCGGTCATGACCGTGATGGTCACCGCCTTGGCGCGTCCGCCGATCTGTGCCGTGCACTCGAACGAGGTGTCGGGCACCACGGGCTGATTCCGCGGGCACTCGACCGCCTCGACGTCCGCGATCTTGTAGTCGTCCCGGAGGACTCCCGTCACGCCGCGCTCCATCACATCCGCCCGGAATGCCTTCCGGGTCGGCCGCTGGGGCGTTGCGGTGACCGTGGAAACCACGGTGGCGGTCGCGCGGACCTGGTAGGCGACCCCCGGTGTCGTCACGGTGCACGCCGACGTGATGACCGCCGCGACGGTGGCAGCCAGGGCGACGAGTGCCGCTGAAGGGCGCATGTCCTCGGAATCGACCATGACCGTCGGTACGTTACGGCAACTGGTTCATCTGGAACGAGAGGATGCCGACGATCATGCCCGCTGCTCGATGGCCTGTCCGCCATGATCGTGTCGGGACCGCCGTGGGGGACATCGATCTCCTGACCGCCGACCTGCGCCGGTTCCCCGCGGTGTGGCCGGCGTACCAGCGCGGTCTGCACGAGGTGTACGCCGGGATCGGTGCGGGCGATCTGGCCGTGGGGCCTGAGTTGCCCGCCGGCGTCACGACGGTTGTCGTGGCCGGCGCGCCGGGCGAGGAGATCATCGGCGGTGTTCTGCTGCGGGAAAGCACCGAAATCGCTCAGCAGACGGGGCTCGCGCACATCGCCGTCGCCATCGCCGAGCGTGAGCCTGACGGCGTGAACGAAATCGGCGGGTGCTGGATCCGTCCTGCCTGGCGGGGGACGGGTCTTGGTGCCGCGCTTGCCGGGGAGGCCGTCAGGGCCGCGACCGGTCGTGGGCGGTGGACTGTCACGTTGGCCAACCAGTTCAGTCTCGGTATCAGCATTCGCGCGGGATTCGTGCCGGATGCGCGGTTCCGGGATCTCCCGTTTCCCGACAGCCGGTTCCGCAGCGCTCTTTGTTGGTTCGACCACCACGGTGAAGGGCGATGACGGCGACATCGTGGCGTCCCACGGTCTTCGACCCGGCCGACGCCGAAGACCGCCGACAGCTCGACGATCTCGTGTCGTCCGGGCGGGTGTGGGAGACCAGCGACACCTTGCAGGCGCAGCTCCGCGACCTGGCGAAGGCCCGCTGTCCTGGCAACGACCAGGCCCCCGACGTGGACGGGATTCTGGCCGGGGTGCCGCTGTCCGAGTACGGCCGGTGGGTCTACTACCCGTGGTCGGGACGGCTCGTGCGGCTGCTGCCGCCCGACCGGTTCCGCGAACTGCGCCTCGACCGGAACCGGCCCAAGGTCGCGCCGGCCGAGATGGACCGGCTCGCCGAGTTCACCGTGGGCATCGCGGGCTTGTCCGTGGGGAACGCCGTCGCGCTCACCCTCGCGCTGGAGGGCTCGGTGGGGCACCTGCGGCTCGCCGACTTCGACACGCTCGGGCTGTCCAACATGAACCGCATCCGGGCCGGCGTGCACGACATCGGGCGGCCGAAAACCGTGCTCGCGGCGCGGCAGATCGCCGAGTTCGACCCGTACCTGGGCATTTCGGTGCTGGACGGCATCGGGCCGGAGAACGTCGAGGAGTTCCTGCTCGGCGGGCCGGACCTGGGGCCGCCGCTCGACGCGGTCATCGACGAGTGCGACTCGCTGAACGTGAAGTTCCTGCTGCGCAGGCGGGCCCGGTCGCACGGCTTGCCGGTGCTGATGGAGACGAGCGACCGGGGGATGCTCGACGTCGAGCGCTTCGACCTGGAGCCCGCACGTCCGCTCTTCCACGGGCTCACCGGTGACACGGCGGACGTTGGCGACGGCGGGTTCGGCGTCGGCGACGACGCGGCCAAAGCACGCAAGGCGGCGGTCGCCCTGCGCCTGCTCGACGAGCAGATGATCTCCACGAACCTGGCGGCGTCCTTCGTGGAGATGGGATCGACGATCTCCAGCTGGCCGCAGTTGGCCGGCGACGTGGTTCTCGGCGGCGCCAGCATGACCGTGGCGATCCGCCGCCTTGCCCTCGGCGCGCCGATGCCGTCCGGGCGCCGGTACCTCGACCTCGAAACCAAAGTCAGCGAATCCGCGGCAAGTCCGGTGCCGCAGTCCGCACGCCCCGAAGCACGCCCCCGGCCAGGCCTGGCCCACGCCGGATCGACCGCGCCGGTGCCCGAACTGGTGCGATACCTGGTGGACCACGCGGTTCTCGCGCCGTCAGGCGGGAATTCCCAGCCATGGCACTTCTACTGGGGCGACGACCGGATCTGGGTGGTCCATGACCGGGAACGTGGCCAGAACCTCATGGATCCGCACGCCCGCGCGGCGCGTCTGGCGCTGGGCGCCGCTGTGGAGAACGTGGTGATCGCGGCTGCCGCCCGTGGGCTGGCTGCCACCGTGGAACTGTTCCCGCTCCCGGACGTCGTCGCCGCGATCACCACCCAGCCCGGCGCGTCAACCCCGGACGGCTTCGTGGTGGCGTTGCGACACCGCCGGACACACCGTGCCCCGGGGACGCGGTCGGCGCTGACAGCCGAAGAGGTCGCCGAGCTCACGGCTACCGCGCGACACCACGGCGCGCGGCTGGACCTGTGCCTGCGTCCCGACGAACTGGACGAGCTCGGCCGGATCGTCGGCGCCTGCGACCGGATCCGTTTCCTGAACCCCCACCTCCACCGGGAGCTGGTGGGAGAACTGCGGTTCGGCCCGGCCGAGGCCCGTGACGGGATCGCCCTCTCGACGCTGGCGCTCCCACCGGGTTCCGAGGAGGCCATCCGGCTCATCGCCCGGCCGGACGTCGCCGCCCGGCTCCGGCAGCTCGGTGGTGGCGCTCGTCTTGAAGAAGGCGCCCACGACGCGCTGGACGGCGCGTCGGCCATGGTGCTGCTGTCGGTCGGCGAGGACACCCCGGAAAGCTGGCTCGCGGGTGGGCGTGCGATGCAACGGACCTGGCTGCGGGCCGAGCAGCTCGGCCTCGGACTGCACCCGATGACCTCGGCGATCTACCTGTTCGACATGCTCGACGGCCCGCCGGCGGCGATCTTCAACGCCGCCGAGACCGCCGAACTGCACGAGTTGCGCACCCGCTTCCACCAGGTGATGCCGAAGCCGGACGGCCCGATGGCCCTGCTGTCACGCCTCACCCGGACCAGTGGACAACCACCACTGGCAGACGCAAGCGTGCGGTCTCTGCGTCTGCCAGGCGCGTCAGTGCTGACCGCCGGGCTCCCACCGGGGCACCCGGGAGCCTGACGCTCACCGGTTCTCACCACCGTTGACACACGCCTCGGACGTGCGATAACTTCGGCCCGAAACTTTCGCAGAAAGTCAGAGAAAGTTTCCTGGATGCGGGAGCCGCGCAGCGTCCGCAGAGGCAAGGCAGGTCTGCGAAACACGCGATCACTGCCTGCGTGCGGTCACCACACGTGACCGGCAGCGTCCGTCACGCCGACCACGTTCACGCTCAACGGTGTCGCGTGCACCGGGACCCCCGGCGGTGGTGATCCGCAGCCGAGCGACGCGATGGCGACGGTGGCCGCCATGCAGCCCGGCTGGAACCTGGGCAACACGTTGGACGCCATCCCCGACGAGACGTCGTGGGGCAACCCGCGAACGACCCGGGAGCACCTGCGCCACGTGCGCTCCCAGGGGTACAAGAGCATCCGGATCCCGGTGACGTGGAGCAACCACCACGGCCCGGCGCCGCAGTACACCATCGACGCGGCCTGGCTGAACCGCGTCCGCGAGGTCGTCGACTGGTCCCTGGCGGAGGACCTCTACGTGATGATCAACCTCCACCACGACTCGTGGCAGTGGATCCACACCTACCCCGGCGACCGCGCGAACGTGCTGGCGAGGTACAACGCGTTGTGGACCCAGCTCGCCACCGCGTTCCGCAACCACTCCTCGAAGCTGGTGTTCGAGAGCATCAACGAACCGCAGTTCGCGGGGACCTCCGGAGACGACCAGAACTACCAGGTGCTGCACGAGCTCAACGCCGAGTTCCACCGGATCGTCCGCGGGTCCGGCGGCGGCAACGCCAACCGCCTGCTGGTGCTGCCCACCCTGTACACCAACGCCGAGCAGGGCCGACTGGACGCGTTCCTGACCAGCTACAACCAATTGCGCGACACCAACATCGCCGCGACGGTCCACTTCTACGGGTTCTGGCCGTTCAGCGTCAACATCGCCGGTTTCACCCGCTACAACGCCGAAGTGGAGCAGGACCTCATCGGCACCTTCGACCGGGTGTACAACACGTTCGTGTCCCGCGGCATACCCGTGATCGTCGGCGAATGGGCTCTGCTCAACTACGACCACAACCGGCCCGGCGTCATCGAACGAGGCGAGTTCCTGAAGTTCCTGGAAGCCGTCGGCTACCACGTTCGCACCCGCAAGCTCACCACCATGATCTGGGACGCGGGCCAATTCCTGAACCGCAACGAGCTGCGGTGGCGTGACCAGGGGCTGCACGACCTGATCAAGTCGAGCTGGACCACGCGCTCCGGCACGGCCTCGTCCGATCAGGTGTACGTGCCCCGCAGCGGTGCGATCACCGCCAAGACGCTGACGCTCAACCTGAACGGCACCTCGTTCCAAGGCCTCCGACAGGGCGGCACGGACCTCGCCAACGGTGCCGACTACACCGTATCGGGCAACACGTTGACGCTCACGTCGGCGGCACTCACCCGGCTGGTGGGGAACCGCGCCTACGGGGTGAACTCCACCATCGAGGCGCGTTTCTCGCAGGGCGTGCCGTGGCCGATCAGCATCATCACCTACGACCCGCCGACCCAAGCCGCCGCCACCGGCACGACGACGTCGTTCGCCATTCCCACCCAGTTCCGCGGCGACCAACTCGCCACCATGGAGGCGAAGTACGCCGACGGCAGCCCTGCCGGACCGGCCGACTGGACCCCGTTCAAGGAGTTCTGGCAACACTTCCAGCCCGACTACAACGCCGGCGGCCTGATCCTCAAACCGGAGTTCTTCGCCGAGGTCGACGACGGCCGGGTCACCCTCACGTTCCACTTCTGGAGCGGGACACAAGTCGCGTACTACATCACCAAGACCGGCAGCACGGTGACCGGCAGCACCGGTTGACGAGAGACTGGGCGAACCTGCGCCGGCCGGACACCGGTCGGCGCAGAACGCCGATGAGGCGGGCGTGACCACCCTCAGACCAAGGGGACTGGTGCGAACGGCTGATTGACGACACCTGCGTCCGGTGGTGCGGTTGTCAGCGGACACACCAGTGCCCAGGAGGTCCGGGGGGACCTTCGCTGACTTCGGGGGGAGCAGCAGTGTTCACTCATGCACGCCGTACGACGCTGCGCGTTTTGGTGGCCGGTGTCGCCGTCGTCGGCCAGATCGCGCTCGGCGCGACCGCGGTGGCCGCGCCGACACCCGAGCCCGCGCCGACGCCGGTCGTCCCGGCAGCGCCCACGTCGCCCGCCTCGCCTGCCGCACCTGCCTCGCCCGAGGTCGAACCACTCGCGCCCACCGCACCGAGCGCGGCCGTGCTGGACGTGCCCGACCTCGGCCCGATCGACCCCGGCCCGGACGGGCACGTGCCGATCACGCGGGAGAGATCCAAGGCGCTGCAGGACATCGAGCCGCTGCCGGGGCTGAACCCGGCGCCGGGCACGGTGCCGATCGAACGCGCACCCGTGACGCCCCAGCCGCCGGTCTCCCCGTACCAGCTGACCCTGCCGCAACGCCCCGGCCAGGAACTCGTCGACGCGACCGCGGCCGACGCGCTGGCCACCCTCGGGCGGGCCGGTCGGCTCAACCCCGACGGCACGCCCGACCTGGACGCGCGGAAGCTCCAGCCGCAGGTGTCGTCGGCCCAGTTCGTCGACCCGAGCCGGCCCGCGACGATCCAGGAGCTGATCGACGCGCTGCTGTCCGGGAACATCCCGCCGCCGCTGCCCGTCGACCCGTTGGCACTGCTGAACGAACTGCCGGACGGCATCCCGCGCATCACCTACCGCGTGTGCTCCGAGTCGAGCACGAAGCAGGTGTCCTGCTCCCTCACGTTGCCGCTCGGCGTTCCCGCGATCGTCGACGTCACCGGCGACCGGACCCCGGACGTGCTGGCCGACCTGCTGCCCGCCGTCGCGGTCGGCGACGTCGTCGGGCCGGTCCGCGAGATCCTCGACCTCGACCGGCAGATCAACGACGCCACCGCGCGCCTCAACGTGCTCGTCGAACTGCTTAAGGACCCGCTCAACGTGATCCTGCACCCCGAGTGGCTGCTGGAGAAGCTGGAGCTGGAAGAGCTGCTGCGCGGCCTGAACACGACCGTGCAGGAGAAGCTGACCGCCCTGCTCGACCTGATCAACGTCGGCCTGGCGTTCCTGCAACTGCGCCTGCCGACCAGCGAGCACGTCGGCCGCGACCTGCCCGGCCACGTGTGGGCCGTCTACGACATCCCCGGCCGCACGCGGCTCTCGCTCGGGTTCGACGGTTTCCGCCGGGGCAGCAGCCTGCCCACCGGCACGCTCGGCATCTTCACGCTCAACCCGATCCGCGCCCTGCAAGGCATCTACGACATCAAGGCCACCCTGCTGTCGGCCGGTGCGGGCGAGTCGCTGGCGATCACGGCGGGCATGGCGTCGGTGCGCGACGACCGCGCCGGCGACGCCTACGACCCGACCGTCGCGAGCACCCGGTTCTCCCCGGTGCCCAACATCTTCCACGCGCACGCGTACATCGACCCCGGCGCGGCCGATCGCGGCCAACGGGCCACCGTCGACTCCAGCAGCAACGTGCGCACGCACCTCGACGCGCAAGTCCTCTCCAACCGCGGCGGGACGAGCCGGTTCGACCAGCTCAAGGTCGACATGCTGCCGACGCAGGTGTCCGCGACCGTGACCAGGCCCGTCGGCGGCGGCGAGGCCGACGTCGAGTACCGCGCCGACTCCACCATCGACGACGTCCTGTTCGCCGACTACGTCTACGCGGGGCAGCGGCTCGACTGGGCGCTCCAGGCCGGCGCCAAGGCCGTGCCCGCGACCTGGGACGCGAACTTCAAGACCGAGCAGGACAGGATCACCGCCAACTACACGGCGAGCAGCAGGCTGGACGCGCTCGACGTGAACTTCTACGACCGCGACCCGGCGATCGTCGGACGCGGTTCGCTGCGGGCGCTGCCGACGCGCCTCGACCTGCTGGTGGACCGGGCCGCGAGCCACGTCGACCTGAAGGCGGAGCAGGCCATCGGGTCGGCCGCGGTCGCGTTCTCCAAGAACCTCGGCGACTACGCGCCGCTGGACGGCGACCACGCCACGGTGATCACCCGTGACCAGAAGATCGGGGCCAGCGCCCGGATCTCCGGTCTGAAGACGGTCGACGCCTACTTCGACGGCCACACCAGGCTCACCACCGAGTTCGAGCCGGGCGGCCAGGCGTTCACCGGCGCGGGCGATATCGACGGCCTGCACAAGGCCAGGCTGGAGGTCTCCAACCTGCCCGCGACGCTGTCGGTCGACGCCGACACGGCGAACCGCACGGTCGCCTACCGGGCCAGTGCCGTGGTCAACCGGGTGCACGTCGCGTACACGAACACCGCGAGCGGACCGACGCTGTTCGGCACGGTCCTCGAACTGCCGTCCACAGTGGACCTGAAGTACGAGGTGGGCGAGCAGCCGAGGCTGCTCTACACCGCGTCCAGCCGCGTGCCGCGGATCGAGCTGTTCGCCAGCCTGGCGCACATCGAGGCGCTGCGCCCGCAGGACGACCACTACCTGTCCGCGCTGACCACCGGTGTGCCGACGAGCGTCGACGTCACGATCGACCTCGCCGCCAAGCACCTGAAGGGCACGCTCGCGCAGACGATGGACGGCATCACGGTCGTCGCCCGCGCCCCCGCCGCCGGTCGCGACTGGACCGCGATCGCCGAGTTGGCGGGCATCCCGACCGAGTTCGACGCGGACTGGGCGGACGGCGACTACCGGTTCCGCGCCCTGACCGCGCCACTGGCCTCGGCACGGCTCGCGGTGACCAACCACCGCGACACCGTCGCGCCGACCGGCCTGCACGCCGCCGTCCACTACCGGCAGTCCACGGGCGATCTCGACGCGAGCATGGCCGTGCGCAACCTCTCGCACGTCGAGTACTCGAAGACGGAGGGCAACCAGACCTTCCGGCTCGACACCGACACCGGTGGCGCGCCCGTGTTCGTCGACGCGGAGGCGATCCTCGCCACCGCGGACAACGTCGACGACGTCAAGTTCGCCGTGTCCGGCAGGGTCGACAACCTGCCGAGCACGATCCGGGTCGACTACGGGGCAGGGAGGCTGACCTACGCCGCCGACCGCAACATCGGCCTCGCGCTCAACGTCGCGTTCGGCAAGATCGCCGCGTTGAACGGGCTCGGGGCGCCGCTGTTCGGCAACGGTGTCGCCGCGGTCGCCCGCGGCTGCGACGACGGAACCGGCTGCGCGAAGGACGACGGCCCGTTCTGCTCGACGTTCCCGCGCTGCTTCGGCGTGGTCGGCACGGTGAGCCTGCCGGGCCTGCCGACCGCCGTCACCGTCGACATGAACGCCCGCACCGTCGTCCTGGACGACTACCGGCCGACCGGCCCGCTCCAGGCGTACGTCGGCGTGCACGGGCTGATCGACGCGCTGCCCGACTTCAAGGCGTTGGCGACGCTGGCGGGCGTGCCCTCGCCGGTGGACCTGACCGTCGGGCCGATCGACGTCGGCGGCGGCAAGGTCGACGTCGGCTACACGGCGTCCGCCGCGCTCGGCAGCCTCACCCTCGACGTCGACACCCGCACCACCGACCAGCGGTTCCCGGTGGTGCGCGGCCGGGCGGCGGTGTCGAACCTGCCCGCGTCCATGCGCGTCACCGGCACCCTGGGCGACCGCACGACGCTGAGCATGCGCAACTCCGCCCCGGTCGACGAGATCGCGTTGACCGTGACGGGAGACCGCGTCGGGCACCTCCGGGCGGCCGTGCGCGGCGTGCCCGCCGAGGCCGACGTGGTGGTCGACGCGACCGCCAAGCACGCCGAGGTCACCATGTCCGCGCCGATCAGCGCGGTCACCGCCCTCGTGCGCGACATCCCGGTGGACGGGCGCAACTGGTCGGCGTTCGGCGAGCTGCGGGACATCCCGGCGAAGTTCACCGCGGACTGGGCCGACGGGAACTACCGGCTGGTCGCGGAGTCGTCCGCGCTCGGGTCGGCGACGTTCGCGGTGACCAACCACGGCGGCGCGACGTCCCCGGTCGGCCCGCACCTCGCGGGCCACTTCCGCGAGCTGAGCAACGACATCGACGCGAGCGCGACGATCGCCGGGCTGAGGTCGGTCACCTACACCAAGGACAAGACCGGCTCGACGGCCACGCTCGCCATGGCGGCGACCCGGATCGCGCTCGACGCCGACGCGGTGTTCGCCGCGAACGGCGCCGACGACACGAGGATCGCCGCGACCGCGCTCCTGGACACGCCGAACACCGTCGAGATCGGCATGACCGAGGGCAAGATTACTTACCAGGCGGACCGGCAGGCGGGCTTCCAGGCCGAGGCGTACCTGGGCAAGATCGCCGCGTTGAACGGGCTCGGCGCGCCGCTGTTCGACAACGGCGTCGCCGCACGGGGCCGGTCCTGCGCGAACGGACCGGGCTGCGTGCGGGACGACAGCCCGTTCTGCACGCTGCTCGCCGCCTGCTTCGGCGCGGTGGCCACGGTGAACCTGCCCGGCCTGCCCAGGACGGTGACCGTCGACCTCAAGACCAAGCAGGTGGACCTGACCGAGTACTCGCCCGCCGGTGGCGCGCTGCGGCTGTACGCGTCGCTCGACGGCCTGGTGGACAAGGTCTCGCACGCGGCGGGCATGGTCACCCTCTCCGGGCTGTCGCCGACGATCGACCACCTCACCGTCGGCCCGTTCCACCCCGCGGACGCCGACCCGCGCGGGTTCACCTACGCGCACGACGCGCACGGCGCGTCGTTGGGCGGGGTGGACGCGCGGATCGAGGCGACCACGGCGGACTACGGGACCGTGTACGGCGCGGCCGGCCTGTCCAACGTGCCGAGCAAGGTGAACGTCGACGGGATCTTCGGCTCGAAGAGCACCGTGCGCTCGGTCGCGTCGGAGGGGATCGGCAGCCTGACCGCACACGTCACCGCGGCGTTCCAGGGCGGTCCGGCGTCCGGGCGGCTCTCGATCACCGACGTGCCCGCAAAGCTCGACTTCGAGATGACCGGTTTCGCGTCCGGAGCCGTCGCCACACCGAAGATCACCTACAGCGGTCGGACGACGGCGGACGCACCGCAGTCCACTCTGGACGGATCGGCCGAGGTCGAGGCCGACCTGGTCAAGGGGTTCCCGATCGGCGGGGTGGACATCCCGCTCGCGGGCAACGCCTTCGCCGGCTTCACCGACCTCGGCGCGGTCACCACGGTCGCGCTCGGCACGGGGACGTCCGTCGAGGTGGACTCGGTGCCGGCGACGGCGGAACTGCGGTTGGGCGCCACCGTGCACACCGCCTACCCGGTGCAGCAGATCGACCTGGAGGTGTTCAACGAGGAGGTGCCGGTGCTGGGTGAGGCCAAGGGGACGCTCACCGGGCACGCCGGGGTGCCGGAGATCAAGATCGACGACTTCCAGCTCGTGCTGACCGGGGTCCGCCACGTCACGTTCTCGCCGGGGGCGAACCTGAGCTACCTCACCACGGGCATCGAAGGCGACTTCGAGCGGATCTTCCTGAAGTTCGGCGGGCTGACCATCGTGCCGGACGTCGACCTCACGTTCCACGTGGACATCCCCGGCCCGGACCAGGAGGTGAAGCTCAAGCTGGACGAGAGCAACACCATCCACGCCATCCGCTTCCACCTGGCCGACCAGGAGCTGAGGCTGTCCCGGAAGTTCGACTTCGGCGTGGCGTGCCTGGGGGTCAGCACCCTGCCCGGCAAGTTCGCGACGAGCGAGAACGAGATCGCCATCGAAGGCCGACCGGGGGAGACGATCCTGCGCACGCTGAACTACCTGGACCCCGTGCCGTCGCCGGTGGGCATCGCGCCGGAGGACATGTCGTTCGGCATCGACATGCTCACCGCGTATTACACGCACCCGTTCAACGACCCGCCGGCCCGCGCCGCCTACGACTGGTCGGCTGGTGGATGCTGAGGCCATGACGCAGAGCAAGCGCGACCGCCGGGGGTTCCGCGTCGCGGGACTCCCGGCGGTGCTCCTCGCCGTGACCGGTCTGGCGGCGTGCGGGACCGAGCCGGGTTCGCGGTCGTGCACCGAGACGGCCATCGCCGTGGCGGACGTGACGGTCACCGACCGGGTCGCCCCGCTGACCCTGACCGCGACGATGACGGCAGGCGGCAAGCCGGTGCAGGGCGCGGAACTGGCGTTCTTCATCGCGGTCGGCCCGGTGGACGGCAAGACGACCGGGCGACGGGTGGCCGAGGAGACGACCGACGCCGACGGCGTGGCGACCCACGAGCGGCCGGACGGCGTGGACGGGCTGCTGGTCGGCGACCGGAAGATCGACCGGTACTCGGTGGAGTTCAACCCGATCAACAAGATCGACGGCGTCCAGTACTGCCGCGCCCGCGGCGACGCCGCCCTGACCGTCACCTGACCCCGCCTGGACGTAGGACTCGCGAGTAGTGCGGTGGAGACCCGGGAGTTGGGCGTTCGGGTCGGTGGATCGCTCGGGCTGATGCGGCGTTCGGCCCATGGCGGTGCGTGTTGTCCACTAGCGTCGGCTGGTGTGAAGGGTGGGGGAGTTCCAGTGGGCGGCTCGGTCTGGCGGTTGGTCACCGCCGGTGTGGCGGGGGCGGTGGTGCTCGCGTTCGTGGGGTCGCCGCAGTCGTTGGGGATGTTGTTCGTGGTCGGGCCGGACAGCCCGGCCCACATCGGCGCGCAGCTCGTGATCGCGCTGTGCGGTGCGGGCGCGATGGCGGTGGCCGTGCTGCTCGACCGGTATTGGCGTTGGCTGGTCGCCGCGGGTGCGGCGGGTGTGGTGCTCGCGACGGTGCTGCACGCGCCGGAGTACCGGGGCCTGACGGCCACCGCTGTCGGCAGCGGGCAAGACCCGGCGACGCAGGGGTTGTCGATCCCCGTCGCGGTCGGCTGCCTGGTCGCGGGTGCTGCCGGCGTGTTGGTGATCGGGCTCTTCGGCGTCGTGCGGGAAGTCGCGAGGTCGAGCAGGGCTGGTGGCGCGCTCGCCGGCTTCGTCGCGGTCGCGGCGTACTACGGCGTGGCCGTCATCGGTCCGGCGCGGTCCGCCGCCGCGACGCCGCGTGTGCTGATCGTCGCGGTGGCCGCCGCCGTCGCGATCACCGCCGTCGTGCTCGGCGGCAAAGCGGCGGTCGTGGAGAGCGACGGCTGGGCGCGGGCCGCCGGAGCCTGCGCCGCTGTCGCGACCGTGCTGCCGACGGTGGCGGTCGCGATCACCGGGGAGCAGGCCTTCGGCACCGTCACCGGGGGAGTGGTAGGACTCGTGGTGTTCGGGATCGCGGTCGCGGCGAGCGCGACGACCGGGCTCAGGAGCGTGACCGCGGTCGCGCTGACAGGCCTGGTCCTGGCCGCGCCCGTCGTGATGCTCGTCCTGATCCACGACGCGCCGGCGGGCGCCACCGGCTTCGCGTGGCCGCTCGCGCTGGCGGGTGTGCTGGTCGGCGCCGTCGGTGCGCTGCGGACGTGGTCGACCGCCGCGCTCGTCGCCCTGGCCGTCCTCCCGTTCATCGGGATGGCACTGCGGCCCGACGAACGCGGCGTCGCGGAGTTCGTCGTGTGGGCCTTGCTGTTCCTGGTGATGGCCGCCGTCGCGGCGAGCGCGGGCTTGGCCTTCCGCGTGGTCGGAACGCCCGCCTTCGCGGCCTTGGCGACGGCCTCGGCGCTCGGCGTGTTCGGCACGCTCAACCTCTGGCGTGCGGCCGTCACGGAGGATGACGGTGGCGTGGGCGCGTCACTGGGCACGGCCGGGCATTGGGTTTCGGCCCTGCTCCTCGTGTGCGCGGTCGCCCTCGTGCTGGTGGTCGGTCGCCCCGACCCAGGACCTGACCAAGGCGTTCCTCAAGCCGCTGGAACGACTTGAGGGACGCCTTGATCAGGTAGAGGTCAGGACCCCGGGTACCAACCGCGCCAGGTGCCGCCGGCGTCCCGGTAGGACCACCAGGTCGAGTTTGTTGTTCCGTACACCCGGACGGTGACGTGCCGGAGCCCCTCGAGCACGAAGCAGCTCTGCGTGTCGTCGGCCCGGCCGCCGTTGGGCATCTCGTGCCAGGTGGTGGCGCCCGGCCAGGTGCGGTAGATGCGCCGGGTGGGCGAGATGGCGAACGCGGTCGCCTCGCCGCGTCACCCCAGTTGCACTCCAACTTCGTGCCGCAGATGCCTTGCCCGGAGACGCCGAACGCGGTCGCCGGGTTGATTTCACCGGGATGGTGGTTGATGAGCAGCCCTGTTCGACGTACTTGACGGCCGCACCATCGCCACTGCCGGCACCGACAAACCATCGCCCTCTGGAACACCGACCCCGACACGCCATCACCACCGTCTGCCACACGCTCGACCGCGATCTCACCCCTGATGAATGGACGAAGTTCCTCCCCAACACGCCCACCACCCGATCTGCGCCCAGTGATGCAGTCGTCGGGTCGATCACGACCCGACGACTGCGCCGGGACCGGTTACCTGATGTCGAAGAACAGGTCCTGCGAACCCCAGCACGTGACCTTCCGCGCGATGACCGGGTCGCTCTTGCTGCACGAGACCCGGGCCGCCCATTCGACGGTGTCGGTCGGGAACTGCCGCTTGGGGGCCAGCGACGCACCCGAGACGACCCTGATGCACCACCGGTCGGGGTTCGACTTGACCACCACGGCCACCCACACCGCGTGGTTGCGGTGGTTTGTGAAGTTGATGAGGTTGCCCGCGGCCTGAGCGGACGGTGCGGCGACGAGCGTGGTCACGGCGGCGCAGGCCAGCGTGGCCGGGCCCACCTTGCGGAACCAGTTCTTGAGCACTGACGACTCTTGCGGGGTCGGAGGGTGCGTTGACGCTGTTCATGGTCACCGCCGGAGCGATCGATGAACATGCGCGAAATCCCGAAGTCGTCTTCCGCAATTCGCGGCCACCGGAACGTGCGAAAGGCGCGTTGCCGGAAAATCCGACGCGCCTTTCGAGGATGCCGCCCGCAGGCCTGCGCCGAATTGATGTCCTAACGGCCGGGGTGCAGCCCGAGCCGGCCGGGTGTGGGTGCGCCTTGCACCTCGCCGAAGTAGAGCGCGAACGTCTGCTTCCAGCGCTCGACCTCGGCGCGGTCGGCCATGAACTGGGGGAAGCCGCCGAGGTGGGCGTCGGGGTACTGCCAGATCGGCTTGAAGCCACCGGCGGGGGTGACGTCGGTGCGGACCGACCAGCCGTTGAACGAGTTCGCCTGCACACCGGTGGAGAGCTGCCAGTTCATGTAGAGCTCGGCCGCCGCCGGGTGCTTGGCGCCGGCCAGGATCACCGCCCGCTGACCCCGGGCCATGAACGGGTGGCCGTCCGCGACGACCCAGCGGAGCGCGGCGGTCGGCGGCGGTCGTCGTGCTCACCAGCTACGGCACCCGGGCGGACGTGGTGCGAGCCATGACCGCGGGTGCCCGCGGCTACGTGCTCAAAGCCGGCGCGCCGGACGAACTGTTCCAGGCCGCCCGGACAGCCGCCTGTGGCGGTGCAGCCCTCGGCCCGGACGCCGCCGCCCGCGTGGTCAGCCGACTCACCGGCCCGGAGCCCGTCCTCACCGACCGGGAGATCGAGGTGATCCGCCTGGTCGCCCAAGGCCTGGGCAACCGCGCCGGCGCCGTCTCCGAAGCGGTCCGCCGAGGCCTGGTCGAACTCCGCTGACGGACCCATATCTGCGTAATCCCCTGGTTCACAAGTATGACCAGTGCCCGCCGATTTTGTTCACAAGTATGACCGGTCCGCATTTTCCGCCGCAGGTCCGAGGCGAGTCGGTGATCAATTTTGGTGGCGATGACCTGGGCATTCGATCGATTCGACGCTCGGCGACGTGGTGCTACCCCGGAATTCGCCGTTGACCCCGCGTTGTCGACCTCATAGCATCCGATGGGAAAACGGTTTCCTGTCCGATGGCGCAAAGAAGCACCCAGGGGCACCGTGTTTGTCGCCTTCCCGTCGACGGGTCGATATCACTGGGTGTCGCACAGTTGCGCCTCGATCGATTCTGTCACCCTGCAAATGGAAAGCGCCTTCACGACGAGCTGATCCCACGGAGACTTACCATGCGCGTGAGACCCATGATTGCGTGTATCGGCCTGTTGGCCGGTGCACTGGTTGCGGTGGCATCGTCCACCGCGCAGGCCGCGCCTACGCGGTACGAGGTGGAGAACTCGCCGGCGGTGTGTTCCGGCACGATCGATTCCAACTGGTCCGGGTACTCCGGCAGCGGGTTCTGCAACGGCACCAACGCCACCAGCGGCTACGTCCAGTTCACGGTGAACGCGTCGGCTTCGGGTACGGCGACGTTGGGCGTCCGGTTCGCCAACGGGACCACCACGGCCCGGCCGGCCAACCTGGTCGTGAACGGCTCCACGGTCCAGGCGCCGTCGTTCGAGGGCACGGGCGCCTGGTCGACTTGGGTGACCAAGACGCTGAGCGTGTCGGTGAACGCGGGTAGCAACACCATCCGGCTCAACCCGACCACCGCCGGCGGCCTGGCCAACATCGACTACCTCGACTTCGAAGTCGGTGGCACCCCTCAGCCGCAGCCGCCCGGCGGGATCGTCGGCTGGGCCACGCAGGCCGGCGGCACCACCGGTGGTGCGGGCGGTTCCACGGTCACGGTGAGCAGTTGGGCCGATCTCCGGACCCAGGCGCAGGCCTCGGGTGCCCGGACGATCCTGGTCAACGGCATGCTCAGCGGTTCGGGCACGATCGAGGTCAGCGCCAACAAGACGATCCGGGGCGTCGGCGCCAACTCGGGCATCTCCGGGACCACCCTCAACATCGAGGACATGACCCCGGCCAACGTGATCATCCAGAACATGAACATCCGCGGGGTGCCCGGCAACGACGCGATCCAGGTCGAGAGCGCCACCCACGTCTGGATCGACCACAACACCTTGTCCAGCACCATCGAGAACGACCCAGACTTCTACGACGGCATGATGGACTTCACCCACGCCGCCGACTACATCACGGTGTCCTGGAACGTCGTCCGGAACCACTGGAAGACCTCGCTGGTCGGCCACTCCGACGGCAACGCCGGTGAGGACCGCGGTCACCTGCGGATCACGTACCACCACAACTGGTTCGACCGCACGTTCGAGCGCAGCCCGCGGGTCCGCTTCGGCGAGACGGTCCACGTGTTCAACAACTACTACTCCAACGTCAACAACAACTCCGACTCGTACGCCATCGCTTCCCTGATGGACGCCGGACTGCTCGTGGAGGGCAACGTCTTCGAGAACGTGCAGCAGGCGTGCTGGTCGGCGAGCGGGTACGCGGACTCCGATCCCGGACGGTTGGTGGCACGCAACAACTCGCTCACCAACTCCGGACCGTGTGAGATCAACGGCACGGTGGCCGCTATCCCGTACGGCTACACCGCGGACGGTGTCGGCACTGTCAAGTCGTCCGTCACGGCGGGTGCGGGCGCGGGCAAGCTCTGACCCCGCTTCCGGCTCAGCACGACTGGAGACGGCGACCGGCACCGGCCGGTCGCCGTCCCCACGCGGAGTCTCAGTCGGTGCAGACGTACCGCTCGCCGGAGAACGACGAGCTGTCGGAACTGCTGCCGCCGTTGCGGATGTTCCAGACGTTGCCCCAGCTCGCGTCGTAGAAGCGGGCGTAGACGGCCATGTTGTTGCGGTAGGAGAAGACGGCGTTGGCGAGCCCGTAGTCCGCGAGGTCCCAGCACTGGCCGCGCCGCTCGGTCACGAACTTCATGTTGATGAAGCCGGTGTTGCGGTACAGGCACAGGCCTCCGGCACGGCACGGCTCGGCGGCGGACGCCGCGGGGGAGAACACGACGCCGGCGGCCGTCAACGCCAGCGTAGCGACAGCGGTCGCTGCCTTTTTCCACATGGTGATCATCCGTTCTTTCCCGTTCAAGATCGGTTGCAGCCCGTGGAGGTGACGCCTCCCGCGCCCCTCCGGCGGGGTCGATGGTGCCGGGCCCCGGCGGGCGGTCGGGCGAATCCGACCGAATCCGAACGCCACGGGCACCGGGCCGCTACGGTGGGACACCCCAGTCGATCCATGGAGTCGCACGGCATGTCGCGCCCGGTCCGCACGTTCGCGGATTTGCCCGATCCCGGGCAGGCGGCCACGCTCGACGACCTGGTCGAGCGGCTGCGGCGGCTCAAGGTGTGGGCGGGCGACCCGTCGTTCGAGCGGATCACGGCCGCGGTCAACGCGGAGTGGACGCGCGCCGGGCGGCCGGCGGGTGAGTTGGCGCGCAAGACGACCGTCGTGGACTGCTTCCGGGCCGGGCGGAGGCGGGTCAACGCCGACCTGGTCGTCGGGGTCGTGCAGGCGCTGCACCCGGACGCGGGGTACGTGTCGCACTGGCGGCAGGTGTTGCGGGTGATCGGCGGTGAGGCCGCCGCGGCGGCGCAGGTGCGGGTGCGGGGCGCGTTGCCGGACGACCTGCCGCGGTTCACCGGGCGCGAGGCGGAACTGGCGGTGCTGCGGCGCGCGGCGGCCGGCGGGTGGGTGGCGGCCGGCGGGCGGGTGGCGATAGCGACCATCGAGGGCATGGCGGGCGCCGGGAAGACGCGGCTGGCCGTGCACGCGGCGCACGTGCTGGCGCGCGAGCGGGCGTTCGCCCGGGTGCTGTTCGTCGACCTGCGCGGTTTCGACCCGGACCAGCCCCCGGCCGACCCGGCGGCCGTCCTGGACGGGTTCCTGCGGCTGCTCGGGGTGCCCGGCACGGAGGTGCCGCACGACCTGCCGGACCGGGTCGCCGCCTACCGCGAGCGGATCGCCGACGCCCTCGTGGTGCTCGACAACGCCGCCGACGAAGCGCAGGTCCGGCCGCTGCTGCCGGACGCGCCGGGCTGCGTCGCGCTCGTCACGAGCAGGCGCGGCCTGACCGGGCTGGAGGCGACGGCCCGCGTGTCGATCGACGTCTTCACACCCGCGGACGCCGTCGCGTTCCTCGCGGACGAGGTCGGCGACGTGCCGCGGGGCGACGACCCGTCGGCGTTGGCGCGCATCGCCGGCCGCTGCGGGTACCTGCCGCTGGCCCTGGGCCTGATCGCCGGGCACATCCGCGCCGCGGCCGGCTGGACGCTCACCGACCACGCGGACCGGCTCGACGACCGCCACCGGCTCCACCGCCTGGACACGGGCGTGGAACTGGCCCTGGACGTCTCCTACCGACGCCTGCCCGCGGACCGGCGTCGGCTGTTGCGGCTGACGGCCCTGCACCCGACCGGGGAGTTCGACGCGCACGCCGCCGCCGCGCTCGCCGACACCGACCTGGCCACCGCCCGTGCGCACCTGGAGCACCTGCACCACGACCACCTCGTGCAGGGCACCGCGGGTCGCTACTCGTTCCACGACCTGGTCCGCGCCCACGCCTCCGGCCGCGCCGCCGACGAGGACCCGCCGTCGGCCCGGCACGCGGCCGTGACCAGGCTGTTCGCCTACCAGTTGGCAACGGCCTCGGCCGCGATGGACACCCTGCACCCGGCGGAGGCCGACCGCAGGCCCCGGGTGGCCGCGGCCACGACACCGGTGCCGGACGTCACCGACGCCGACGCGGCGTTGGCATGGCTGGACACCGAACGCCCGGCGCTGGTCACGTCGGCCGCGCACGGCAGCCCCGCGCACGCCGTGCACCTGTCGCTCACGCTGTTCCGCCACCTCAACAACGGCCACCCGGTCGATGCCCTGACCCTCCACGGCCACGCGCACGACGCCGCCCGCGAACTCGACGACCCGTCGCTGCTGGCCCACGTGCTCACCAACCTCGCCGCGACCCACCTCCAGCTGCGCCAGGCGGAACCGGCGGCCGAGTACCTCCACGAGGCGCTGGAGCTGTTCCGCCGCGCCGAGGACAGCGCCGGCGCGGCCCGCGCGTTGACCAACCTGGGCGTCGTCGACACGCGCCTGGGTCGCTTCCAGCAGGCGGCGGACCGCTACGGGCAGGCGCTGGGGCTGTGCCGGGACACCGGGGACCGGGCGGCCGAGGCACGGGTGCTGACGAACCTCGCCGGGGTCGAAGAGCGCCTCGGCCGCTACGAGTCGGCCGCCGACCACCTGGAGCTGGCGCTGCGCCTGTGTCGTGACCTCGGCGACCGCGACGACGAGGCGTGGGCGATGGAGGGTCTGGGCTCGGTCGAGGTGAAACTCGGCCGCCACGAGTCCGCGATCGACCACTACGAGCAGGCGTCGGCCCGGTACCGGCAACTCGGCAACCGCTCCGGCGAGGCGTGGGCGGCGGAGGGGCTGGGCACGCTGCACGCCCACCTCGGCGACTGCGAGCGCGCCGCCGAGCACTACGCCCGCGCGCTGGCCGCGTTCCGCGAAATCGGAGACCGCGACGGCGAGGCGTACGCCCTCAACGGCCTTGGCGAGACGGCCGCGGAGTCGAGCGCCGCCGTCCACCACCACACCGCCGCGTTGAGCCTCGCCGTGGAGATCGACGCCACCGACCAGCGGGCGCGGGCCCACGCCGGGTTGGGCCGCGCCTTGGGGTCGCGTGAGCACTACGAGCAGGCGTTGGCCCTCTTCACGGAACTCGACGCGCCGGAAGCCGAACAGCTCCGGGCGCTGCTCGCCGATGAGGCGGGCGCACCGCCTCGGGACGCGTCTGCGTCAACGCCACCACACGAATGATCTTCCGCTGTCGCGCGCGTCACGCTGTCGACGTGGGAGCCGAACTGACCGGCATGAAGTAGACCAGCACGTCGTTCACGCCGTCCAACCCGAGCACGTCGTGGGCCATGTCGTCGTAGAACCCGCCGATCGTCCCCAGTGACAGCCCGGCCGACTGGGCCACGAGCGCGAGGTTCTGCGCCAGGTGACCCGCCTCGACCAACGTCAGCCGCAGCGCCCGCAAGCCGTAGAACCGGCGCAGCTCGCCCACCCGCACGTACAGGGCGAGCAGCGCGGGCGTCGTGGCGAGCACGACGCCGTCGTCCCGCGGGCCGAACCACATCGACGTCAGCGTGACGTCCGATGTGGACGGTGCTGGCGCGATCCGCACCAGGACCCGCTTCGCCTCGTCCACGTCGTACACGCCCGGCGCGAGGTCGGACACCTCCCACGCGATCAGTCTCAGCCGAGCGGTGTGCAGCGCGCCCGCGCTCGGGTAAGGCCTGCGCCCGCCGGGCAGCGCGCCCTGCGCGGTCCACAGCAGGGTGGCCAGTTGCTCCGCCGACAGCGGTCCGGTCAACTGCTCGCCGCGCGAGGTGTGGCGGGCCGACAGCGCGTCCGCCAGCGAACCGGACGGGGCCTGGACCGGTGGCAGCGCCACGACCTCGTGCCACGGCAGAACCGGCGGCCACGACGGGATCACGCCCTTGCGCGGTCCCTGTTCCTCCACACCGGACAGGAACTTGCTCGCCTCCACGTACCGGCGGTCGGGCGCCGAGGCCCCGTCCTCGTGGAACGGCGTGACGCCGTCCGGGGAGCCTGCGGTCTGCGCGACCAGCCAGCACACCGTGCGCTCCTCCTCGGAGCCGATGCCCAGCCGGTTCAGCAGCATGTGCAACTGCGACGCCCACACGTACGACGGCAGGTCCGGCCGCACCTGGTCCATCCAGAACGCGACCGCGCCGGTCGAGTGGGACTCCAGCCGGTCCCAGCGGGCACTGAGATCCGCCGCCCGTTGCTCGTGCAGCTTCCGCGCGGCCACGTGCGAGCGGAGCGTCGGCGGCGCGGACGGCTCGTGGCCCTGCCTCCACCCGGACGCGAGCGTGCGCAGCCACGACGCCGCGGCCGGGCGGTCCAGCTTGAGCGCGATGGTCGTGGCCATCACCAACTCCACGGCGGCGCTGATCTTCGCGCCCGGCGTCCTCGCGGCACGCAGCACGGCCACCGCGACCTCCGTGCTGCGGCAGAACACTTCCTCCGCCACCGGCAGCGCCTGTGGTCCGCCGTACCGGTGCACTTCGGGCTCGTACGGCACCTCGCGCACGTCGCCGTGCGGCAGCCAGGCCTCCCCCGAGGCGCCGAGGGAGGCGTAGAACCGCTCGGGGTCGACCGACAGCTCGGGGAAGCCCGCCCCGGAGACCAGGTCGCGCAACTGCGCGGTGACGTCCGTGGTCGCGTCACGGAGCCGGATGCGCAGGTGCGGGCCGGTCAACCAGTACCGGACGTAGAACCAGTCGGCGATCCGGCCCGCCGCGCGGTGCTCGGCCAGCGCCGGTGCGAGCGTGTCGGCGATGAACGCGTCCACGTGCTCGGTCGCCCACGACAGCCGGACTTGCAGGCTGGTCCAGCTCATCACGCCTCCAGCGGACTCAGGTCGTAGGTGAAACCCGCGCCGCGCGGGCGGCCTGCCACGAGCAGGTACAGCAGCGAGTGCGACGCCGGCGCCCGGACGAGCGCTTCCAGCGGGCTGTCGAACACGCTGCGCGCCGGCCGGCAGAACATCCCCGCGCCCGCCGCGGCCGTGCACACGTGCTGCGCCGTCGCGCCGGCCGCACGCAGGAGCGCGGGATAGCCGTCCGGGCCGTCCGACGCCACGGCCGCGGCCGGGTCGCCCGTGGTCACCAGCGCCAGGTTCATCCGGGCCACGTCGATGGTGTTGGGCGGGTGCCCGAACACCTCGCGCAGGCCCTCCAGCGCCGGACCGGGTTCGACCAGCCGCAGCCCGTCCACCTCGCACCACCCGTCCAGCGCGTACCACCCATCGGCCAGGCCCTCGACGTTGCGCACCGCCAGCCTGTGCCGCAGGTCGTCGCGCACCGGTGAGCCCGCCGGGGGACGGGTGATCGCCGCCACGAACGCGCGCACGGCGCTCGCGGGCAGCGGCCTGGGGTCGGCGGAGATGCCGCGCGGCCCGAAACCCGAGCCGCGCGGCGGCATCGGCGGCGGCTCCAGCGGCTCGCCGGTCTCGCGGTCCGGGGCCACGGTCACGGTGAGCCCCGATGTCCACGCCTTCAGCCCGTGCCGGACAGCGTGTTCCACCAGGGCCGCCGCCACGTGGCCGACCTCCAGTTCGGTGAGCACGTCGCCGAACTCCCGGTAGCCCTCCGCGAGGCGTTCCCGCCGCCGCACGAGCTCCAGCCGCACCGGTCCGTCCAGGACGGGCGGCTCCGCGCCGATCGTCGCCCGCCGCACCGGGTCCAGCGGCCACCGCCGCGACCCGATCGCCAGCACGACGTCCACCGTGAACGCGGCCCGCGCCGACGGGTAGCCGCGGTGGTCGTTGTACTGGTTCCACGTCTCCCAGCGCAGCGGAGTCGCCACTTCCGTCAGCAGGTGGCCCAGCGCCGCGCCGAAACGGCCCTGGGCGGCCAGGGCGGTGAGCGGCACCCGAGGTCCCGCCGAGGGCCGGAACGGTGCGGGTCGCCCTTGCTCCACCACCCGGCCGGGGCCGTGCGCGTAGGCGGTGGCGAGCGCGTCGGCGGCGGTCACGGGAACGGGTGGGGCAGCGGGGGACCGACCGGGCGCAGCCGGGGTATGCCGTGCGTGCGGCGGTTGAGCTCGCCGAACGACATCGGCACGGTTCCGGGCACGATGACCTTCGCCGAGTGCAGTCCCAGCCGGGCGCGCCACACCGGGTCGGTCTGGTCGACCGCGATCACCTCCAGGTCCAGCGCGGCCCACTTCCGCACGTAGTGCTCCAGCAGCGCGTCCAGGTCGTCCCGCGGCACGTCCGGGACCACCGGGTCGACCGGTGTCGCGGGTACGAGGAAGTCGTACCGGCCGGCGGCCTCCGGGAGCCCGTTGACGGTCACGTGGTCCTCCATCGTGCGGATCAGCTCCGGCGTCGCGAGCATCTTCCGCAGCCGTTCCCGGTCGTGGTCGCCGGGGCGGCTGCGGTACTGCCTGGCCGCCGACTCCACGTCCACCGCCACTTCGGCCGCCGCCGAGCGCATCGCCGCGTCCGGGTCCAAGCCCGCGCTGGCGGCGAAGAACGCCCTCGGTGCCAGCTCTGCGCGGCCGGTGTAGCGGGCCAGGGACAACACGGAGGGCACGCCCAGGTCGTTGGTGGCGTCGTAGAACTCCAGGTCGTAGCCCAGCTGCGCCATCCGGTCGACCAGGTGCCGGACGAACCCGTCCCGGACGACCAGGTGCGGCAGGCGTTTCCGCTCGTACCAGGCGGTCAGGAACGCGTCCCGCTCGGCGATCTCGAACATCCCGTACAGCACGGCTTCGGTGAGGCTGTTGCCCGTGCCGCAGCCGTTGGACGTCTCGTCGACGAACCGCGGGCCCGCGTCGTGCCCCATGGCCCAGTACGCCACGTGCTCGGGCACCGCGATCGGTCTGGCGTTCGTGTACGACCAGCCGTGCACCCAACGCGTCCGGACGTCGGGGTGGTACTCGACGGTGTGCGGGGACTCGTTGTCGGGTAGGCCCAGGCGGGGCGGGTCCAGCGCTCTCGACCCGAGTTCGGCGTAGGACGACTCCAGGACCGTGGTGACGCGGCGGGGCCGCATCCCGGCGTGCCGCTCCACGGCCTCGAACAGCGCCACCCGCTCGGCTTCGGCGTAGTCGCCCGTGCGGCCGAAACCGGCCTGCCCGGTCTGGTTGTCCGGCACGATCTCCGCGGTGACCGCCGCCAGGGGCAGGTCGCCGATCCGGAAGATCCCGCCGACCGGGCCGTGCCGCAGGTCGAACAGCGCTTCCCGCACCGCGTCGCCGTCGGTGAGCGGGTTGGCGCCCCGCAGCGTGCCCGGCACCACCGGGACCGGGGTGCGGACGACCGTGGCGGCATCGGGGGAGTCCTCCGGCAGCGGCCCGCACACCGGGCAGCCGCCGGACCGGGGCCGCACCCGGTGCTCCCCGACCGTCGCCAGGTCCGTCCGCACGGCCAACACGACGTCGCGGTACGCGTCCGGATCCGCCAGCACCCGCTCGACGAGCACGTCCAACAGGGGCTTGAGCGCGGGGGAGCACAGGCCGCCCAAGCGCATCCTCTCGTCACGGCGCGGCACGGACCTGCCCAGCGTGGCGAGCCGCGCGTCCTCGGCGCAGCGCAGGCACACGCCGTCACCCACGCCGTCACCGCCGCCGAACACCGGCCCGAGCAGCACCAGACCACCGTCGTGGCGCATCGGAAGCACGGGCGCGTCCGCGCCGTCCGCGCTGATCCGGTCGAGGTCGCCGATCGTGTACCGGGACAGCTCCAGCACGGTCACCGGCTCACCTCCGGCACCGCGAACGCCACCACGCCGGCGGCGTCCAACACCGGGCCGAGGCTCACCGGTTTCACCTCGGCCGGCGCGAGCAGCGCCCGCAGGTCGTGCTGCAACGCCTCCTCGCCGTCCCGGACCCCGAAGGGCCAGAACCAGTCCCGGTTCGCCCACGGCGCGTCGGCCCCCTCCGGGGCGGTGACCGGCACCGCTCCACAAAGGACGATCGTGTCGTCGAGCCCGGCCTGCGCCCGTCCGGCGGCGGCCAGCGCGGCGAACGCCACGGCGTCGGCGGCGCCCGCCTCCACCGCCCAGGACAGCACCTCCTCGCCGAGCCGCACGACGGCGCGGACCACGCGGTGGTCCAGCCTCGTCACCTCGACCTGTGCGGGCAGGCCGAACCGCAGTGTGACGGCCTTCCACCAGCGCCGCGCGGTCGGGTCGGTGAGCCATTCGTCCTCGCCGACCGGGGTGCCCGGCACCTCCCGCACGGCCGTGCGCAGCGCCAGGCCCAGGGCGTGGGTCCGGTCCGCGCCGAGGACCGCGCCCTCGGGCGCGAGCTTCCGCGCGGCACGGATCAGCGCGTCGAGCCGCGCCGAGTGCTCGGTCGTGCCGAACCCGACCACGTCACCGGACGCGGCGAGCTTGACCGGCAGTTGCGGCAGGTCGCCGGGCACCGGTTTCGCGACCGGGCCGAGTTCGGCGTCCCCCAGCACTTCCAGCAGTATCCCGTTCGGCTCGCACGGCCGGACCTCGGACAGCCACGGGTGGTACTCGGCGCGCAGCGGGTCGACCCCGGCGACGAGCACCGCCTGGTGCGGTGGGCCGGGCGGCGGCACGTCCTGCCACATGTTCACCACCTCCGCCGACGGGTCGGGCAGACCGCCCACCGCGCACACCAGCCGGTGCGCGGCGGCCGAGCCGAGCAGCGCGGCCAGCACCTCGGGCGGCGTGCCCGCGGTGCCCGCGAGTCGGTCGGCGACCGCCGACGCGTCCGCGAGCACGTCGGCCCGCGAGCCCGGCGCGACCACGAAACCCACGTCCTCGGCGCACCCGGCGGCGACCGCGTGACCGCCGGCGGTGAGGAGGAGCCCTTCGCCGGACTCGACCACGGTCTTCAGCCCGGTCGCGGTCAGCGCGCGGACCGCCGCTTTCGCCAACGCGTCGTCACCCGTCACGGTGACCGTCGTGGCCTTCATCCGCCGCCACGACTCCAGCGGTGACGCGGCGACGGACTCCAGCCAGCTCGCGATGTCCCCGGGAGGCGCCTCGTCGCCCCATGACGCGGGCACCTCGACCAGCAGGTCGTGCTCCCACAACTGGGCGATGATCAGCTCCAAGGCCTTGGCCACGGCCGGCGGCGCGTTCTCCGGAACGGCCAGTCGCCCCGGCGGCACGCCGTCGGCCAGCGGACCGGCGAGGCGTTCCCAGATGGTCCACAGGCCCTTGCCGCCGTCCAGGGTGAAGCTGGACTTCCAGCCCCGCACGTGCAGGCCGGTCGCGGTGGGGGTGGCGTGCGCGATGGGGCGCAAGCGCAGCAGCACGTCGTTCACCGCGTCACCTCGGCCATCCGCGCGATGTGCTCGGACCAGCCGACCCCGGTGATCCGCTGGGCGGCCTTCGCGACGAGGTCCGCCGCCAGGTAGCGCTCGACCGGCGTCACGTCGCACACCGCGAGCAGTTGGTAGAGCATGTTGGTCCCGAAGCGGTAGACGGTGACGGGTCGCTGGTAGAGCGGGTGGTCGAGGTCGACGGCCTGGAGCTGCCGGTGGTACTCGCTCTGGTAGTCGCGGTGGTCGGGGTGCCAGCGGCGGATCGCCTTCTCCTCGCCCAGTTCCACGGCCCGCTCGCCGTGCAGCGACGGGCGCTCGGTGGGCAGCTCGCCCCGGTCGAAGACCTCCTCGATCAGGCCGCGGGTGTCGACCGTCCACGCCGTCCACGGCGTCCGGGTCCGGCCCTCGGCGATGTCGCGGACGGTTTCCGTGACCGGGTCGGCGTTGCGCTCCCACACCTGGTCGAACCGCGCGCGCAGCACGCCGTCCGGATCGCTGTGCAGCAGGAAGTCCTCCAGGTGGGACAGGAACGAGTGGTAGCCGTTGAGCAGCCCGGCCGGGTAGCGGCTCGCGTGCGCGGCCATCGCGGTCAGGGCGAGGTGGACGCGGGACGCGGACGTGCCGTCGGTGGCCACCGCACCCCGCACGGCCGGCACCCCCAGGCGCAGGCACCGCGTCCGCAGGTCCACCAGCACGTCCGAGCCGAGCAACCCCCGGATGTCGGTCAGGTCCGTCGGCTCCACCACGACCGTGTTGTCCGGGTGGATCGGCTCGTAGGGTGGCCGGATCAGCTCGGCCACACCGTTGCGCCGGGCCTGCGCCAGCAGCTCCTCGTCCGATGTGTCCACTGTGGAGGGAGATGTGGCCAGGTACGAGCGCAGCCCGTCCGCGACGAGCTCGGCGGCCTCCTCGGGGCCGTCCAGCCTGATGCGCAGGTGGGGGCCGTGCAGCCAGTGCCGTTCCACGTGGCCGGTGGCGCCGGTGCGCTCCGCCGCCGCGAGTGCGGGCAGCACTGCCTCCCGGAGCAGTGGCGCCTTCACCGGGTCACGGTAGTAGCAGACGACATCGGTCACAGTGCCCTCCAGTACGTTTCCGCGATCATCTCGACCACCCGCCCGTTCGGTGACCCGGCGCCGGGCACGGGCAGTGCCTCGGTCAGCCGGACGCCCTCGGGGAACCGGGAGAGCAGGCGGGGCAGGCAGCGCAGGTGCAGCGCGTCGCCGAGGTCGGCGTACTGCGGTTTGCCCGCGGCGAGCGTGCGTTCGTAGACGTCGGCCGACATCGGTCCGAGGTCGGGCCCGACGAAGACGTGCTCCGGCAGGCCGTGTCGGGCGCGCAGCCTCGCGGTGTCCACGGCGGCCTGTTCCTCGGCGCCGATGCCGGGTGGCACGGGGAAGTCCCACGACCGGCGGGCCAGGACGACGTCCCCGTAGGTGAGTCGGCCCCTGACCGTGACAGCTCCGTCCACTGTGGACGTGCGGAGCGGGTCCAGGTCGACCCAGCCGCAGGCCAGGTCGGAGTACAGCGGGATCTGCCGGTCGGGTAGCGCCAGCGGGATCAGGAATCCCAGGTACAGCACGTCGAGCGGGGCGCCGCGGTGGGTCACCCGGATCTCGTCGGTGTCCTGGTCGTGCCGGACGTCGATCTCGTCGGCGGGCAGGTCGGCCCAGCGGGCGTCCTCCCCGATCTCGCGGGCGTCCAGCAGCGGGTGCAGGTTGGCGTTGAAGCCCCGGACCGGGCGGAACTGGGCCCGGTCGGGCAGGTAGCGGCCGACCTGGGCGGCGACCGCGTCGCGCGCGCCGGGCAGCCGGTCGAGGAAGCGGCTGGTGAACTTGCCGAACCCGGCGTAGACGCGGTTGACCACGAGCCCGCCGTCGGCGGTGGGCTGGACGAAGAAGCCGTAGGAACCGGGCCGGCGGATCGCCCAGGGCGGCAGCAGGTCGGCGGCCGTGGCGAGGACGTGGTCGGTGACCGTGCCGTCGTGGACCTGGTCGACGAGCTTGGCGCGGGCGTCGAGCACGGCGAGGACCTCGGGGTCGTGCACGTCGCCGATCCGCGTGGAGTCCTGCCAGGCCAGGCCGAGCGGGGCGGCGCAGTCGGCGAGCGAGGCCGTGCCGCCTTCGCCGAACCACTCGACGAAACGGGTCCTGGCCAGCCTGCGGAGGAGGATCTGCTGGTCGAACGCCACCAGCAGCGGGGTCAGCCGGGCCAGGGCGGCGGACGCGCCGGGCGGGACGGGGATCGGTTCGGGCAGCAGCACGTCCTCCACGACCGGGGGAATGCCGGACAGGTCCGCGCCGAGGCGTTCACCGACTCCGCGCCAGCCTTCGGCCAGATGGGCGATGGTGGTCGCCCGGGTCGGCGGGTCGGCCGTGCCGAACGCGGCGGTCGTCTCGGCCAGGCGCGTCACCTCGGCGGCGGCGGTGTCGTCGTGCGACCGCAGCCAGGTGGCGAGCGAGCCGATCGCGTCCGGGTCCTGCGGGTCGATCGGGGACACCGGCACCAGCAGGCCGATGTCCCGCATCTTCGCCACGTAGCCCGCGGCCTTCGCCGCGTCCGCCGCCGACAGCCTGGCCGCCAACGCCTCCGCGACCGCCTCCGGCCGCACCCCTTCCGGCCCGGCGGCCCGCACGGTCGCGATGACGAACCGCAGCGGCCCGGTCGCGGCCACGTCGACTTCCTCTTCCTTGGTCACCAGGGCCCGCCCGCCGCCGGCGACCGGGGTGTCGCGGCGGAACAGCACGCGGCCGTCGCGTTCCCGCAGACCGGGCGCGAGGCGGTGCGGCAACACCGGACCCAGCGCCGCGACGATCCTGTCCGGCAGCAGCCGGTTCACCGCCGGGTGCGACACGGGCTCCGCCGAGGGCCACGGCCCGTCCGCCCACGTGCCCCACCCGACGTGGGTGTACCAGGACAGGGGGCTCGTCTTGGCGGTGGCGCGCAGTGCGTACCGGAGCACGGTCGCCTCCGCCTTGCGCGCCTTGCGATCCGGCTCACCGCGACCGGCCGCGGTCCGGTCGACGCCGTGCAACAGGTCCGCCCCGGTCAGCACGCTCGCCCGGCGCAGCTCACCGGTCGAGCACACCTCGGCCAGCCACGCCCGCGACGCGGCGAGACCGGCGGGCCAGGCGCTCAGCGCCGCGTCGACCGCCGTCTCCAGCGCGGTGCGGGCGTCGAGCCAGTGCGCCAGCAGGGGAACCCGGTCGGACAACGTGCCCAGCTCCGCCGGCAGCGCGGGCCGGGGCGCACGTCCGTTGTGGACGGCTCGCCGCAACGGCAGCACGACGCGCCGGTGGAAGCCGGGGGAGTGGGTGTCGGCGCTGTCGTGCAACGCGTCCGCCAGGTCGGCCGCCATCGCCGAGATCCGGGCCTCCGCCGCGACCACCGCGTCCAGCGCGGCCCGGAAGTCCGACGGCGCCGGCCCGGGGTGCGGCAGCGCCGCCACGCGGATCAGCGCGTAGGGCGCGAGTTCCGCGGTGAGGCGGGTCGGTGCACTGGTCATCCGGTGGTCCCCCGTGTGTTTCGCCCGTGGACGTGTGCTCTCTGGTCCGGTGCGGTGTGAATCCCCATGGCGTGGGGGCCGGGAGCGCCCGCGAACGGGTGCTCCCGGCGTGCTGATCGAACTCAGCCCATGGCGGGGGGTAAACCCGGGTCCTGCTGGCAGCAGCAACACGAACCGCAGGAGCAGGAGTTCGACGCGCCGGTCTCCGGCAGCGCGACGCCGTCACGCATGGCGGTGACGGCCAAGTCGTCCAGGACCAGGTCCTCGACCTCGAAGCTCAGTTCGTACATGACAAGCCCTCCAAGTGGGTCGTCCGGCCCGCAACGCCCGCGAACGAGCGCACCGTGCCGTTGAGGGAGCAAGGACTGCGACGTGCAGTCCTCTCGGGGTCAGTCCGGCAGTTGCGGCGACGGGCAGCAGCAGCACGAGCTGCCGCCCGAGCACGACCCGCCCGACGCGCCGGTCTCCGGGAGCGCTACGGCGTCGCGCATGGCGACGACCGCGAGGTCGTCGAGCGCCAACTCTTCGACATCGAAAGTCAAGTCCAACACAGTGAATTCACCCCCTTTCGCAAGCGCGGACTCTAAACAGTGCATCATCGTCCGGCAAGGCTTCGGGTTTTATTCCCGCATTGCCTGCAATTCGCCTATGGGGTGTATTGAAAACTTCTGTGTGCAGCGCAAACGGCGTAGTCGGCACACCGTAGGCGCGCTTCTCCGCGCTAGGGGGCAAGGAACGGGCGAGGGTCGTCCGGTCAGTCGGTTCCCGCAGGCACAACGCGTACGGGTCCGATTTGGTATATGTCGCGCGTCCGCATTCGGTGTACTTCTGCTTGACCCGGTCGAGGTACTTCTCGGCCGTGTCCGGGCGCACTCCCGCCGGCGGGCGGCCGAAGCCGGCGCATACCCGATGCGCAACCCACGAACCCGGCGCGCTCCTGATCGGACGGCCTCGGCTCGCGCGGCCCGTGCCAACCCGCACCAACTCACGATCCGCGCCGGTCTTTACGCGATGTTGCGTTCGACATTCGAGCGGGTCGGCGTGTCGTGGACGACTGCGATCAAGAGGATCGGGCGACGCGGTGTTCGTCCTGGTCTCGGCGCAGATACCCAAGGCGCCTTCGTCGACCGAGTGCCCTGAAGGGCGACCGATGAGCCGGGTGTGATAGCCGGACTGCTGGAGCATCGCGGGGAACATGGCACGCAGTTCGGTGTCGGTGTGCACGTGCCGGCCTCAGCGACCCACCCGTGGCGCCACCTCACCGGTCGCCTTGTCGCTGCCCTCCACTTGTCCGAACTGGACAGTCTGCTCGCCGAAATGCGCTGGGGCCAGGCCAGGACGGACGTTACGGTCGAGTTGTGCCGGAGCCACTTCGCGCGACCACCCCGAAGCTGACCTACCGCCAGGTCGTGCTGATGCCGCACGTCGCGCCGCTGCTCGGCGCGGCGCTGTGCTCCCGTCTTGCCGAGCAGATGTTCACCCTCGTGCTGGTGTTGCACGTGCTCGACGTGTTCAAGTCGCCGACGCTGGCCGGTGTCGTGGTGTTCGCCGCGGTCGCCCCCGGCCTGATCGTCAGCCCGGTGGCGGGCGCCCTGCTCGACCGCATCGGGGCGGTGCGGTCGATCGTGGCCGACCTGGTGGCGAGCGCGGTGCTGGTGGGCGCGCTGGCGTTCGTCTCCGGTGGCATCGTGCCGGTCGTGGTGCTGGCGGTGCTGTACTCGCTCACCAGCCCGCTGAACATCGCCGGGGTGCGCGTGTTGCTGCCGAGGCTGGTGCCCGGCCCCGCCATCGAACGAGCGAACGCGCTGGACACCGGCCTGTTCAACCTGGTCGAGGTGCTGGGGCCGGTGCTCGCGGGCGCGTTGTTCGCACTGGCCGGTGGGCAGGCCACCATGGTGGTCGTCGCCGTGCTCTACGCCCTGGCCTGCGCGTTCACGCTGGTGCTGCCGGCAGGGCGGCCCGAGCACGCGGAACACCGGCCGTTGCTGCGTTCCACCGTCGAGGGCGTGCGCTATGTCCTGACACACCCGGTGCTGCGGGCACTGGTCGTGTCCTACGGCCTCTACCAGGTGGTGTGGGGCGTGCTGGTGGTAGCGGTGCCGACGGTGGCGGGCAGCGCGCGGGCGGGTCTGCTGTGGGCTGTCGCCGGGGTCGCGGGCATCGTCGGTGCGTTGATCGTCGGCCACGTCCTGCGTGAGGGCCGCGAACGCGCGGCGATGGTCGTGGGCACCGCGATCACGGCGGTCGCGGCGGTGGTCGCCATCGGCGGCATCGTCGGGCTGACCATCGGCCTGGTCGCGGTCGGGCTGGTGTCCGGCCTGGTCAACGTGGGTCTGCTGACGTTGCGTCAGCGCCGCACCGATCCGGACAAGCTCGGCCGGGTACTGGCCGTGTCGATCAGCCTCAACACCCTGGGCATGCCCATCGGCTCGGCTGTCGGTGGTTTCGTGATCGAGAGGTCGTCGGCTCTGGCGTTCGTGGTGGCGGGTGTCGCCGCGGCGCTCGGTGCGGTGGCGGTGTGGGTGATGGTGCCGAAGGAGCCCTCGAAACAGCGCGAGGAGGCCGGGACGTGACGAACGTGCTGCGAGCCATGCCGCCGCGGCCGCAGGCCAGGCTGCGGCTGTTGTGCCTGCCCTTCGCCGGTACTGGGGCCTGAAGCTGTATCTGGTGTGCGCAGGGGACGCCATGCCGGTCATGTGGTGCCTGGCCAACCCCGAGATCGGCGTCCAGGCCGGCCGACGCGCGGCCGGCCTGGACGCCGTGATCAGGCGATGTCGGGATCAGGCGATGTCGAACCGGTCGAGGTTCATGACCTTGTCCCACGCGGCCACGAAGTCCTGGACGAACTTCTCCCGCGAGTCGTCGCTGGCGTAGACCTCGGCGACGGCGCGCAGCTCGGAGTTCGAGCCGAAGACCAGGTCGACGCGGCTGCCGGTCCACTTGACCTCGCCGGTGGCGCGGTCACGGCCCTCGAAGGTCTCCGCGTCTTCGGAGGTCGACTTCCACTCCGTGCCCATGTCGAGCAGGTTCGCGAAGAAGTCGTTGGTCAGCGACTCCGGCGTCTCGGTGAGAACGCCCAGCGCGGACTGCTGGTGGTTGGCGCCCAGCACGCGCAGGCCGCCCACGAGGACGGTCATCTCGGGCGCGCTCAGGCTCAGCAGGTTCGCGCGGTCGATCAGCAGGTACTCCGACGGCAGCCGGTTGCCCTTGCCGCGGTAGTTGCGGAACCCGTCCGCGGTCGGCTCGAGCGGGGCGAAGGACTCCGCATCGGTCTGCTCCTGGGACGCGTCCGTGCGGCCCGGGGTGAACGGGACCTGGATGTCCTGTCCCGCGTTCTTGGCGGCCCGCTCCACGGCGGCGCACCCGCCGAGCACGATGAGGTCGGCCAGCGAGACCTTCTTGCCGCCGGTCTGGGAGCTGTTGAAGCGCTCCTGGATCTCCTCCAGCGTGCGCAGCACCTTCGCCAGGTCGTCGGGGTTGTTGACCTCCCACCCGCGCTGGGGCTCCAGGCGGATGCGCGCACCGTTCGCCCCGCCGCGCTTGTCACTGCTGCGGAACGTCGAGGCCGACGCCCACGCGGTGGACACGAGCTGGGAGATCGACAGCCCCGAGTCGAGGATCTCGCGCTTGAGGCCGGCGATGTCCTCGTCACCGACCAGCTCGTGGTCCACGGCGGGGACGCGGTCCTGCCAGATCAGCTCCTCCTGCGGGACGAGCGGACCGAGGTAGCGCTGGATCGGGCCCATGTCGCGGTGCGTCAGCTTGAACCAGGCCCTGGCGAACGCGTCCGCGAACTGGTCCGGGTGCTCCAGGAAGCGGCGCGAGATCTGCTCGTAGACCGGGTCGAACCGGAGCGCGAGGTCGGTCGTCAGCATCGTCGGGGTACGCGTCAGCGAGCCGTCCTCGGGGTCCGGCACGGTGTTCGCGCCAGCGCCGTCCTTCGGCTTCCACTGGTGGGCGCCGGCGAGGCTCTTGGTCAGCTCCCACTCGTAGCCGAACAGGTTCTCGAAGAAGCCGTTGCTCCACCGCGTCGGCGTGGTCGTCCAGGTGACCTCGAGGCCGCTGGTGATCGCGTCCCGACCCTTGCCGGTGCCGAAGGTGTTCTTCCAGCCGAAGCCCTGCTCCTCGATCGAGGCGCCCTCGGGCTCGGGGCCGACGTACTTGTCCGGGTCGGCCGCGCCGTGGGTCTTGCCGAAGGTGTGCCCGCCCGCGATCAGCGCGACGGTCTCCTCGTCGTTCATCGCCATGCGCCCGAAGGTGTCGCGGATGTCGCGGGCCGCGGCGAGCGGGTCCGGGACGCCGTTCGGGCCTTCCGGGTTGACGTAGATGAGGCCCATCTGGACGGCGGCCAGGGGGTTCTCCAGGTCCCGGTCGCCGGTGTACCGCTCGTCACCGAGCCAGGTGCGCTCGGGACCCCAGTAGACGTCCTGGTCGGGTTCCCAGACGTCCGCCCGGCCACCGGCGAAGCCGAAGGTCGTGAAGCCCATCGTCTCCAGGGCGCGGTTGCCCGCGAAGATCATCAGGTCGGCCCAGGAGATCTTGCGGCCGTACTTCTTCTTCACCGGCCACAGCAGCCGGCGCGCCTTGTCGAGGTTGCCGTTGTCGGGCCAGCTGTTGAGCGGTGCGAAGCGCTGCATGCCCGCGCCCGCACCGCCGCGGCCGTCCTGGACGCGGTACGTGCCCGCGCTGTGCCACGCCATCCGGATCATGAACGGCCCGTAGTGGCCGAAGTCGGCGGGCCACCACTCCTGCGACGTGGTCATCACCTCGTCGACGTCCTTCGCCAGGGCGTCGAGGTCGAGGGTCTGGAACTCGGCGGCGTAGTCGAAGTCGGCGCCCATGGGGTTGGCCACGACGGGGTGCTTCCGGAGGATGCCCAGGTTGAGCTGGTTCGGCCACCAGTCGCGGTTGCTCCCGCCTTCGGTCGGGTGGTTGAAGCGGCCGGCCGAGACCGGACACCCGCCCGCACCCTCCTCGTTCATCTCTCCAACGACGGCGTTAGGGCTGTCGGTCACAGGAATCCTTCCGGGGGAACAGGGAACTGCTCGTCAACTGGTTGCGGTGGAGCACTCGGGGCACAGGCCCCGGTAGACGACCTCGGCTTCGTCGATCGTGAAGCCGTGGTCGTCGGACGCGATCAGACAAGGTGCGGAGCCGACGGCACAGTCCACATCGGCGATGGCGCCGCAGGAACGGCACACCACGTGGTGGTGGTTGTCCCCGACGCGCGCCTCGTAACGCGCCACCGAGCCGGGCGGCTCGATGCGTCGCAGCAGACCCGCGCCGGTCAGCGCACGTAGCACGTCGTACACGGCCTGGTGGGACACCGCACCGAGCTTCCCACGCACGACGCCGGTGATCGATTCGGTGTCGGCGTGCGGGTGCTCGTGCACCGCGGACAGCACGGCCATCCGAGGAGCCGTCACGCGCAGGGACGCTCCGCGCAACATGTGTTGGAAGTCGGAAGCCGTGGGCACGTGCGGAAGTCTCACTCAATTTCTGGAATCAATCAAGTTTAAGTTTGGTTGTCCTGGGTCACAGTCTGCCGCCCGGGTGCTTGTGGACTGATCACTGTCGGTCGCGGACAGTGCGGACAGTACGGCCTCCCGCGCCACCGGGAGAGCTCACGGTCGGTGACCGTGAGATTACTCTGCACCGCCTCCGGCGCCTCGACGAGGCGTCCCGTGTCGAGCGCTGAGGCGGCGGAGGGGCGACCGGTCGTCCGCCGCGCACGTGGTTAGCTGGCCGCATGGTGACCGGCAGGAGGGCGGCGGCGCACGGTCCGGTGGACGGTGCCCGCCTGGAGGTTCCGGGCGAGCTGCTGGGGGCTCCCGGGTACGTGGCGCGGCGGCTGTACCAGGCGTACCTGGCCAACTGGGTGCGCGCGGTCGACTCGACCGTGACCGGGCCGCAGTTCGCGGTGTTGGTCGCGGTCGACAAGTACCCCGGCGAGGACCAGGGGTCGCTCGCGCACGTCGCGGCGCTGGACCGGTCCACCATGGCCGATGTGGTGCGGCGCCTGGAGGAACGCGGGCTGGTCGACCGGCGGACCGCGCTCAACGACGCCCGGCGCAAGCTGCTGCACCTCACCGAGGAGGGTGAACGAACGCTTGCCGAGGTCAACCGGCGGGCCCGTGACCTGGACCGGAAGCTGCTGCGCGGCCGTACCGCGGCCGGTATCCAGCAGTGGCTGGAAGAGCTCAACGGCGTCGCCGAGCACTGGGAGTCGTTGATCGAGGACTGAGGGGGTCGGCCCGGCGTCGGTCGTGCGTCGGCCGCGCGCCGGGGTGTTCCGTTGGTGTTACGCCGCGAATCGCCCCTTGATTTCCCAGATAGTCCGTGTTCGGATTAATTCGCTGTCGACGGATGCTCCCGGCCCCCGGACTACCTGGAGGAGACGTGCGCACGAGTCAGTCCTACGACGTGACCGTCGTCGGCGGTGGCCTCGGTGGCCTGACGGCCGCTCTGTCCTTGCGGCAGAAGGGCATCCGGGTCACCGTGCTGGAGCAGGCCGATGAGCTGGGCGAGGTGGGCGCGGGCATCCAGACCGCACCGAACGCCAGCCGCATCCTGACCGGCCTCGGCCTGCGCGCCCGGCTGGAGGCCATCCACACCGAACCGCAGGACCAGGTGCGCCGCCGCTGGGAGGACGGCAGCGTGATCGCCCTGACCCCGCTGGGCGATCACTGCAAGCGCACCTACAACGCGCCGTACTGGCACTACCACCGGGCCGACCTGCACCGGGTGCTGCTCGACGCCTGCCTCGACCCGGACGGCCCCGGACCGGTCGTGCGGGTGCGCACGGGCAGCCGGATCGTCGACGTGGACCGGACCGACCCGGCCCGCCCGACCGCCGTCACCGCCACCGGTGAACGGCACGAGGCGGACGTGCTGATCGGCGCGGACGGCATCAGGTCCGCGGTGCGGGACGTCCTCGGCTTCCCGGACACCCTGGTGTTCTCCGGCGAGATGGCCTACCGGGCGCTGGTCCCCGGCGACAAGATCGCGGCGGACCCGGCGACCCGGTGGCTGGTGGACCGGTTCCAGAGCACCATCTGGTACGGACCGGACCGGCACCTGGTGCACTACCTGATCCGCGGCGGCGAGTACCTGAACGTGGTGGCGATCGTGCCCTGCACCGAGGAGGTGGCCGAGCGGTGGAGCGCGCCCGCCACGGCCGACGAGCTGGTCGACGCGTTCCCCGGCTGGGACGACCGGGTGGCCGCCGTGCTGTCCAAGGCGGAGGGCGACGCCTCGGCGTGGGCGATGTACTACCGACGCCGCGATCCGGTGTGGGTGGACGGTCACGTCGCGCTGCTCGGCGACGCCTGCCACGCGATGCTGCCCTACCAGGCACAGGGCGCGTCGCAGGCGATGGAGGACGCCGCCGTGCTGGCCGAGGAACTGGGCTCGGTCCCGGTCTCGGACGTGGCCGGCGCGCTGGCGAGGTACGTGGCGCGCCGCGCCAAGCACGCCGGGATGGTGCAGGAGGCCTCCTTGCGCAACAAGGACTTCTACCACCTCCCGGACGGTCCGGAGCAACGCGCCCGCGACGCCGGGCTCCGCGACTTCACCGGTGAATCCGATGTCTCCTACGACTGGCTGTGGCGCGGGACCCCGCTGAACGACCCCGATGCGGAGTCCTTCTCCTACCCGTTCCACCGGTAGGCACAGCACCTTCCCCCACCCCGAGACGCCTCCTGCCGTCGCTGCCGGGCCGGTGTCACCTACCCACCCCGACACACCGGAAGGTCTTGGTCCGTCATGAACACAGGTGTGCTGAAGACCGGCGAGCAGATCGTTCAGGAACTGCCCTGGAAGTGGCCGGTCCAGGGCAGGATCTTCGTCATCGGCGGCCTGGGCTACATGTTCGACGCCTGGGACGTCACGCTCAACGGGTTCCTCACCCCGTTGCTCGGCGTGGAGTTCGGACTGTCCACAGCGGAACGCGGACTGGTCGCCACGGTCAACCTGATCGGCATGGCGGTCGGCGCGATCGGCTGGGGGACGATCGCCGACCGGATGGGGCGCAAACAGGCGTTCAGCATCACGTTGCTGATCTTCGCGCTGTTCTCGCTGTTCGGCGCGTTCTCGCCGAACTTCACCGTCTTCCTGGTCCTGCGGTTCATCGCGGGTATCGGCCTCGGCGGGTGCATCCCGGTGGACTACGCCCTGGTCAGCGAGTTCTCGCCACGCAGACTGCGCGGGAAGGTCCTCACCGCGATGGACCTGTGGTGGCCGATCGGCGGCACGCTGTGCGGTGTGGTGGCCACCGTGCTGGCACCGGTGGACGGCAACTGGCGCTGGATGCTCGGGCTGATGGTCGTCCCGGCGCTGCTGGTGTTCTGGGTCCGGCGCGGTATCCCGGAGTCGCCGCTCTACCTCGCCCGCACCGGACGCGAGGCCGAGGCGCGGGCCGTCATCGACGATCTGGTGTCCCGCACGGGTGCCGCGCCACAGGACTACGTGATCAACGCGCCGACCACGGCCAAGCGGGAACGCGGCCCGCGCGTGGCGTTGTCCCAGCTCCGCCGGGTGTGGAGCTACAGCCCGCGGATCACATCGGTGGCCTGGTCGCTGTTCGTCACCGTGATGCTGACCTACTACGTCGCGCTGAGCTGGATGCCGTCGATCCTGACCGCCCAGGGCTACGGCACGTACGCCGCGTTCTCCAAGACCACCGTGATGAGCGCGGTGGGCATCGCGGGCGTGGCGCTGTCGGCCTTCCTGGTCGAGGTGCTCGGCCGCAAGTGGCTGATCGGCCTGTCGGCCCCGTTCGCCGCGGCGGCGCTGGTGGTCTTCTCGCTGGTGCTGGAGTTCCCGACCGCCGCGGTGATCTGGATCGGGATCTTCGGCTTCGTGATCCAACTCGCGATCCCGGTGCTCTACGCCTACGTGTCCGAGCTGTACCCGACGGACATCCGGGCCAGTGGTTTCGGGTGGGCCTCCGCGTCCAGCCGGGTGGCCAGCGGCTTCATCCCGTTGATCTTCGGCAGCCTGCTGTGGCCCGCGCTCGGCCTGCCGCTGACGTTCACCGCGCTCACCGTCGTGGTGCTCGCCGCCGTGCTGTGGATGGCGGTGGGCGCGCCGGAGACCAAGGGCCGGGAGCTGGACCGGATCACCGAGGCCGACGCGGAGCCCGTCGTCGGGACCGCGCGGACCGCCTGACGCGCCGGAGGGGATGGACAGCATGAAACCGCCGCCGTTCGGCTACCACCGCGCCCGTGACGTCGCCGGCGCCACCGCGCTCGTCGCGGAACTCGGTGAGGACGCGAAGTTCCTCGCGGGCGGGCAGAGCCTGATCCCGATGATGAACTTCCGGCTGGCGCGGCCCGCGCACCTGGTCGACATCGCCCGGCTGGGTGAGCTGTCCTTCCTGCGGCGTGACGACGACCGGCTGCACGTCGGCGCGCTGACCACCCACCACGAGGTGGAGTCCGCGCCGGACCGGTCGGTGCGCGGGTTCGAGGTGGTGCGGGAGGCGATGAGGTGGATCGGGCACCTGCCGATCCGCACCAGGGGGACGGCCGGGGGCAGCCTGGCGCACGGCGACGCCACCGCCGAGTGGTGCCTGCTGGCCGTCCTGCTGGACGCCGAGATCGTCACGGCCTCGCCCCGCGGCAGCCGGGTCATCCCGGCGGGGGAGGCGTTCCTCGGCTTCTTCACCACGCTGCTGGAACCCGACGAGCTGATCGTCGAGGTGGTCTTCCCCAAGCCCGCGCCGCACGCCGCGCTCACCGAGTTCGCCGAGCGTCGCGGCGACTTCGCCATCGTGGCCGCCGCCGTCGACCTGGACGTGGCCGGCGGGCGGGTGACCGGTGGCCGGGTCGTGCTCGGCGGTGTGGCGCCCGTGCCGCTGCGGGTGCCCGCGGCGGAAGCCCTGTTGGGCGCCGGCGAACGGGCCGACGCCGAGCTGTTCGCGGCCTGCGGCCGGGCCGCGGCGGAGGCGGTCGACCCGCCCGACGGTCCCGGACCCGGCGCGGACTACCGCCGGTCGCTGGTCCGCGCCCTGGTCGCCCGTGCGTGCGAGGAGGCGCTGGCCCGATGAGGGAACCCGGGTTCACCGCCGACGGGACGTGGGTCGGCGCCTCGGTCAAGCGCAAGGAGGACCCGCGCCTGCTGACCGGGCGCGCCCGGTTCGTGGACGACATCCACCTGCCCCGGATGCTGCACGCCCAGTTCGTGCGCAGCAGCGTCGCGGCGGGGGAGATCACCTCCGTCGACCTGAGCCGGGTGCGCGACGTGCCGGGCGTGGTCGCCGCGTTCACCGCCGCCGACCTCGACCTGGGCGACATCACCGCCGTGCTGGACCGGCCGCGTTCGGAGTTCGTGCCCACCGCGATGCCGGTGCTGGCGCGTGACCGGGTCCGGTTCGTCGGCGAGCCGATCGCCATCGTGCTCGCCGAGGACGCCTACGCGGTGGAGGACGGCCTCGAAGCCGCGGAGGTGACCTACCGGGCCGGCACGCCGGTGCTGTCGGAGGAGCAGGCGCTGGCCCCCGGCGCGCCGCTGGTGCACGACGAGGCGGCGGACAACGTGCTGCTCGACGTGTCGATGTTCGCCACCGAGGGCATCGACGACATCTTCGCCGACGCGCCCTGCGTGGTGTCCGTGCGGGCCACGACCGGCAGGCAGAACGCGTTGCCGCTGGAGACCAGGGGAGTGGTGGCGAGCTGGGACGCCCGCGCCGGACAACTGTTGGTCCAGACCTGCACCCAGGTGCCGCACGTGGTGCGGACCGTGCTCGCCGGTTGCCTCGGCCGGCCGGAGAACACCGTGCGCGTCGTGGTGCCCGACATGGGCGGCGGGTTCGGGATCAAGTGCGTGGTGGGCCGCGAGGAGATCGCGGTGGCAGCGGCGAGCCTGCGGGTCGGCCGGCCGGTCAAGTGGATCGAGGACCGCAAGGACGCGCTGACCGCGTCGTTCCTGGCCCGCGAACAGCGTTACCAGGCACGTGCGGCGTTCGACGAGGCCGGGCGGATCCTGGCGCTGGACGCCGACGTGCTGTGCGACATGGGCGCCTACTCGTGTTACCCGTTCAGCGCGGGCATCGAGCCGCTGATGGCCTCGGCCGAGATGCCGGGCGTCTACCGGGTGCCCGCCTACCGGGTGCGCGGGCGTGCGATCACCACCAACAAAGCGCCGACGGCCCCCTATCGCGGGGTGTCCCGGCCTCAGTACGTGATGGTGATGGAGCGGCTGTTCGAGCGGGCGGCCCGCGAACTGGGGCTCGGTCCGGTGGAGATCCGCAGGCGGAACCTCATCACCACCTTCCCCTACACCGGCGTCAACGGGATCACCTACGACCCCGGCTCCTACCTGGAGTCGCTGAACCTGGCCGAGCGGGTGCTCACCGAGGAGGGCTGGTACGAGCGGCAACGCGAGCTGGCCGGGCAGGGCCGGTTCCTCGGCATCGGCTACTCGTGCTTCAACGAGCGCACCGGCTACGGCTCCGACGCGTTCGCCAAGCGCAGGATGGCCGTGGTGCCCGGCTTCGACATCTCCGAGATCCGGATGGACACCAGCGGCACCGTCGTGGCGACCACCGGCACCATGAGCCACGGGCAGAGCCACGAGACCACGATGGCCCAGATCGTGGCCGACCGGCTCGGCCTCGACCTCGACCACGTCTTCATCCAGCAGGGTGACACCGACCGGGTCGCCTACGGCTGGGGCACGTTCGCCAGCCGGTCCATCACCATCGGCGGCAGCGCGGTCGGGCTCGCCGCCGGCAGGCTCGGCGACAAGCTCCTGCACATCGGCGCGCACCTGTTGCGGACCCGGCCGGACAACGTCGAGCTGTCCGGCGGCCGGGTCCGGAAGTGCGACGACCACACCCGCAGTCTGTCCTACGTGGACATAGCCGAGGTCGCCTACCTGAAGGCGCACCTGCTGCCCAAGGACGTCGACCCCGGCCTGACCGCGACCGCGAGCTTCGACGGCATCGGCGACGGAACGTTCTCCAACGCGAGCCACGGCGTGGTCGTGGAGCTGCACGCCGGCACCGGGCAGGTGGAGATCCTGCGGTACGCGTGCGTGGAGGACTGCGGGGTGGCGATCAACCCGCAGGTGGTGGAGGGCCAAGCGCGCGGCGGGATCGCGCAGGGCATCGCGGGGGCGCTGTTCGAGCAGGTCACCTACGACGAACAGGGTGAGCCGTCGGCGGCGAGCTTCATCGACTACAAGGTGCCGACCGCGTGCGAGATCCCCGACATCTCCATCCACCACCTGGAAACCCCGAGCGCGTTCACCGGCAACGGCGCGAAGGGCGTGGGCGAGGGCGGCACGATCGGCGCGCCCGCCGCCGTGCTCAACGCCGTCAACGACGCCCTGCGCCCCACCGGCGTGGAGCTGGACGACACCCCGATCACCCCGGAACGGGTGCTCGGCGCACTGGAGGTGCGGTGGACGACGCGGTGAACGACAAGGTCCTGTTGAGCCTCGACGTCAACGGCAGCGAGCACGAGGTGCTGGTGGAGCCCAGGCGCACCCTCGCCGACGTGCTGCGCCACGACCTGGAGCTGACCGGCACGCACATCGCGTGCGAGCACGGTGTCTGCGGCGCCTGCACGGTGCTGGTCGACGGGGCGCCGGTGCGGTCCTGCCTGATGTTCGCCGCCCAGGCCGAGGGCCGCGGGGTGCGCACGGTCGAGTCCCTGGGCCGCGGCGACGAGTTGAGCGACTTGCAGCGGGCGTTCACCGAGCACCACGCGTTGCAGTGCGGGTTCTGCACACCCGGTTTCCTGATGCTGGCCGAGGGGTTCCTGGCCGCGCGGCCGGACGCTTCGCGTGCGGAGATCCGCGAGGCGGTGTCGTCGAACCTGTGCCGCTGCACCGGCTACCAGACGATCGTCGACGCGATCGAGGACTGCGCCGCGCGGCGGCGTGCGGCGGAAAGGACGCGGAGCGCGTGATCCTCGAGAACCAGGTGTCCGTGCCGGCTTCCCCGGCCGAGGTGTTCGCACTGATCAACGACGTGGAACGGGTGGTCGGCTGCCTGCCGGGCGCGTCGATCGACGGCCGCGACGGCGAGACCTACCGGGGGCGGGTGAAGGTCAAGGTCGGGCCGATCACCGCCGGGTACGCGGGCGTCGTGCGCTTCCTGGAGGTCGACCCGGAGCGGCGGCGGCTGCGGTTGCAGGCCAGGGGAAGCGATGCGCACGGTGCCGGCGACGCCGAAGCGGAGGTGGTGGTGACCGTGGCCGACGCGCCGGACGGCGCGCTGCTGCGACTGACCACCGACCTGCTCATCCGGGGCAAGATCGCCCAGTTCGGCAAGGGCGCGATCGGCACGGTGTCGGACAAGCTGCTGCGGCAGTTCGCGGCCAACCTGGCAGACCTGTTGACCGCTCCACCCGGCCCTGCTCCTGTTCCCGCCGCTGCCGCGCCCACCCCCGAGTCGGCCACCCCCGAGCTGGACGGGTTGTCGATGCTGCTCGGCCCACTGGCCAAGCACCTGCCCGTGGTCGGCGCGTTCGTGCTCGGCGCGGTGCAGGGGTGGCTGTTGGCGACGCTGCGCTCCCAGTCGAAGCAACTCAAGGAGGCACGCCGTGTACGGCGAGCAGACCGATGAGACCTACGAACGGGCCGGGTTCGGCGCGGCCGTGCGCCGGGGCGCGCGACCCGCGATCGTGGTGGTGGACCTGACCAACGGGTTCACCCGCACGTCCTACCCGACCGGCGCGGACCTCGGTGACGTCGTCGCGGCCACCGCCGCGCTGATCGAGCGCGGCCGAACCGCAGACGTGCCGGTGGTGTTCACCACCATCGCCTACACCCCGGCCGAACTGGCGGGCGACGCCGTGCCGTGGCTGCGGAAAGCGCCCGGTATGCGCGGACTCGTCGAGGGCGGCGAGGCGGTCGACGTGGACGACCGGCTGCCGCGTCGGGACACCGACCACCTGGTCGTGAAGAAGGGCGCCTCGGCGTTCTTCGGCACCACGCTGGCCGCCACGCTCACCGGCCTCGGCCGAGACACCGTGGTGGTGTGCGGCGCGACCACCAGCGGGTGCGTGCGGGCCACGGTCGTGGACGCGGTGCAGTCCGGGTTCCCGGTGCTGGTGCCCCGCGAGTGCGTGGGCGACCGGGTGGCGGGCCCGCACGAGGCGAACCTGTTCGACATCCAGGCCAAGTACGGCGACGTGATCGACCTCGCCGACGCCCTCGACTACCTGACCGGACTCGCCGAGGAGCGCGTGCCATGCGCAACCTGACCCAGGAGGCGTTGGCCGACCTCACCGACGTGCCCGCCACCAGCAGTTGGGTCACCAACGGCGCGGTGCGCCTGCACGCACTCGACTACGGCGGCCACGGACTGCCGGCGCTGCTCGTGCTGCCCGGCATCACCAGCCCCGCGATCAGCATGGACTTCGTCGCCCGCGCGCTCGCCGAGCAGGTGCGGCCGGTCGTGCTCGACATCCGGGGCCGAGGGCTGTCCGACGAGGGCGACGGCTACGCGCTGACCGACTACGCCGCCGACGTCGAGGCGGTGATCACCGGTCTCCAACTCGACCGCCCGATCCTCCTGGGTCACTCGATGGGCGCCCGGATCGCGGCCGTGGTGGCGGCGAAGTCGGCGTTGCGCGGCACCATCCTGGTGGACCCGCCGATGAGCGGACCCGGCCGCAACCCGTACCCGACCACCCTCGACATGTTCCTCGGCCAACTGGACGAGGCTCGGCGGGGCACCGACGCGGACGAGGTCGCCCGCTGGTGGCCCCGATGGCCACGGCGGGAGCAGGAACTGCGGGCCCGCTGGCTCGCCTCCTGCGCCGAGGAGGCGGTGGCCGCCACCCACCGCGGCTTCGAGGCCGAGGACTTCTTCGACCACTGGCCGGCGGTGCCCGCGCCGACCGTCCTGCTCTACGGCGCGGACAGCCCGGTGGTCACCGCGGAGGGCGCGCGCGAGGCGGAACGCGCCAACCCGCGCGCACAGCTGACCAGGGTACCGGCCGCCGGGCACATGGTCTTCTGGGACAACGCCGGGGCCTCGCTGGACGCGGTGCGCGCCGCGCTGGGCTCGATGCTGGGCTCGATCGACAACCACGTGGAGGAACGGTGAACCAGAACCAGCTCAACGACATCTGCCTGCGGCAGCTCAGCCTCAGCGCGGTCCACGAGGGCGAGACCGTCGCCGTGCTCTCGCGCGGCAACGAGCGTCCCGACTACGCCGACGCGTTCATGTACGCCGCTCAGCGACTCGGCGCCGCCACCTACCACCTGCGGCTGCCGGACGCGCCCACCGCGTCCGGCGCGTGGGCGGTCGGCGATTCCGGGCTGGCCGACAACCCGCTCGCGGTCGACGCGCTCAAGCAGGCCGACATGCTCGTCGACCTGGCGTTCCTGCTGTTCAGCAAGGAGCAGTTCGCCATCCAGGACGCCGGGACGCGCATCCTCACCTGCGTCGAGCCCGCGCCGCTGCTCGCCCGCCTGATGCCGACGGAAGAGCTGCGCGAACGGGTCGAGGTCGGTGAGGAGATCCTGGCCAAGGCGAGCACGATGCGGATCACCAGCCCCGCCGGCACCGACGTCACCTACCGGCTCGGCGTGTACCCGACGATGAGCGAGTACGGCTACACCGACAAACCCGGCCGCTGGGACCACTGGCCCGCCGCGTTCGTGTTCACCGGCGGCGCCGACGACGGTGTCGACGGCAGGATCGTGCTCTCGCCCGGCGACGTGCTGCTGCCGTTCAACACCTACGTGCAGACGCCGGTCACGCTCACCGTCGAACAGGGCTTCATCACCGACATCCGCGGCGGTCTCGATGCCGACCTGCTGTCGTCCTACATCGCCTCGTTCGACGACCCCCGCGGTTACGGCATGTCGCACGTGGGGTGGGGGCTGGACGAGCGGGCGCAGTGGCACGGCCTCACCCAGTTCCCCGGCGGGATGGGCATGGAGCTGCGGTCGTTCTACGGCAACGTGATGTTCTCGATCGGGCCGAACAACGAGCTGGGCGGCCCGAACGACACCCCGTGCCACTTCGACATCCCGATGCGCGGGTGCAGCCTGTACCTGGACGATGAGCAGATCGTCGTCGACGGCGACATCGCGGTGCCCGACATGCGTCCCAGGGCCCGCCGGTGAGGGCGCGAAGCGGGTCGGGATCATCACGCCCTGCCTGAAACCGCTCACGAAACCTGGTCGTCGACCAAGAGCCGTCCCGCACCGGTGGCGACCGCGTGGTCGGCCACCACCCGTGCGGACTGCCGGGGATCAGTAGACGGAGCCGTGGTGCCAGACGTCGCAGTACACGTTGGCGCCGCCCGATCCGTTGCGGAGGCACGCCCGGAGCCGGTAGTCCGAGCCTCCGGTCAGTCCCGTGATGGCCTTCGAGTTGCAACTGCCGGTGCCGCCGGCAGCGTGAACCTCGAACCTCTTGCTGCCGACCTCCAGGATCGCGACAGCCCGCAGGCCGTCGGCGGCTCCGTCGTCGCACGCGTCCAACTCGCGGATGCCGGCGGTCGGGTTGTAGAACAGGGCGGTGCCGAAGCCGTCGCGCCGTTCGAGTTCGTTCGGAATCGGCTCGAACACCTTGAACACCTTGAACGCCTTGAACGTGAGTGGGCTGTGCCTCAGCCGATCCGCACCGCTGGAGGTCAGTCGCTCACCGCGTGATCCGGAGGAAACGGCCGGCCCACGCCGTGATGGAGCATCATGGCGTGGGCCGGTGCCGGGATCAGTGTTCCAGCGATCAGTGTTCCAGCAGGGAGACGCTGGTGCGGTAGCCGGAGTCGCCGACGTAGGGCACCGGGCGGCCGATGCCGACGGTGACGGTGACGTTCTTCCCGGTGATGTCACCGGTCGGGAAGTAGCGGCTGGGGATCAGCCCGCCGGGGCACCAGCTGCGCGGGTTGGTGGTGGTGTTGTTGCGGAAGATCCCCGGGTTTCCGTCCGGGCTGTACTGCTCCAGGCTCGCGCAGTCCACGGCGGTGGAGAACGAACCGACCCTGGTGCCGTTCACCGACACGGTGACCGTGGTGTTGGAGTACTCCTCGCCCCCGGCCGCCGAGCCGTAGCCGGCGATCACCAGCGCGATGTCGCCGCGGTTGCCGGCCGCGGTGTGCGTGACCGGGCCCGCGGTGATCGAGTTGGTGCTCTCCCGGACGCCGGAGATCATCCCGGCGACATCGTGATCCCGCGCGGACAGCGCGGTGGTGGAGATCAGCGACATCGAGTACTTGAAGCCGATGGCCCTGAAGTCGGCGTCGACCTCGGGGTGCGACTCGCAGGCGTCGCCGCGGTAGGGGTTGGAGCCGCCGCCGATGCCGAGGTACACGTCCTTGTTCGGGTCGGCGAGCGCACCGGCGTACGGGCCGAGGTCGGCGTCCGGGAAGGTGTAGTTCGCCTTGGCGCCCCGCCAGTAGTTGCTGAACGGGGTGATGAAGTCCTGCAAGGTCACCCTGGGCGTGGTCGCGGTCGGCGTGGTGCCCTTCGGCACGGCGACGTAGAACACCGTGCCGATCCGGTCGTAGTTGTCGCACTGCGCGTGGTAGCTGACCCGCACCCGCAGGTCGCCGCCGATCAGCCCCTTCTCGGCGTCGGTCAGCTTCCTGGCGAACTCGGTGCCCCGGTTCCACATCAGCACGCCGGCGGGCGGGGTGTAGTTGGCCGGGTCGTCGCTGGTGTAGATGCCGAACTGGGGGATGCGGTCGAACACCGTGATCGTGCCGCCACCCGGAGTGCCGCCACCGGTGCCGTACACCTCGAACTCGTAGATCCGCGCCACCGAGTCGGAGCTCTGGGTCGGGGTGGTGACGATGAGCTTGGCGTAGCGGGCGTTGGTCGCGGTGATCGAGTGCGTCGTCGTGCTCGACGTGTTGTTCGTGACGGTCACCGGGCTGGTCCAGGTGCTGCCGTCGGTGGACAGCGAGATGGTGAACGCCTTGGTGTTGTACGTGGTGGACTCGCCGCCGGCGCCGGCGTGCTTGACGGTGAAGCCGGTGATCGACGCGGCGGCGCCGAGGTCGACCTGGAGGTACTTGCTGCCGGCCGGCGAGCACCACTTGTCGCCGAGGCCGCCCGAGACACTGCCGTTCACGGCCTTCTCCGGCCCTTCGGTGCCCGCGCACGCGGCAGAGCCGGTTGCCGGTTTGTTCAGGGCCAGGTTGGTGGCCGCGGCGGTCGCGGCCGGTGGGACGGCGATCAGGGACAGGACGAGCGCGCCTAACGGCACGATCGCTCGGACCGTTGTTGCTTTGACCGTCACGTGGACCTCAGTGGGGTAGCAGGGAGGGTGACGCGTGCCCGTTTCCCGAGGCCTGCGGCAGGGGGCCTGGGGAACCGGACACGCGAACCGCATACTGCCGAGTAACCCTCAGTGCGGACCAGACCCATTCGGCTGGTGCTTGATCACTGCGCCGGAGTCGTTCAGGACACATCTCCAGCGCACATCTTCAGGGCGCATCTCCAGCGCACATCTTCAGGGCACGTCGAAGAAGGCCGGTCACCGCGACTTCGTCGCTAGCGACCCCAGAGCCGCCACGTCTGGTTGAGCGGGCTGCTCTGGCCGGCCGGGTTGCAGGTCCACTGGTGGATCGGGGCGCGTGCGGCGGTGGAGATCTCGCTGACGTCGACGCACTTGCCGCTGTGCCGGGCGACGAGCTGGTAGTCGCGGGGGTCGTTGCCCGAGTACGTGACCTTCCGCAGCGCGAACTGCTGGTTCAGCGCCCCGCTTGCGCAGGTCCACTGCTGCACGGCGGCGCCGTCGGCGGTGGACGAGCCGTTGACGTCGAGGCACTTGCCGGTCTGCTGGTTGACCACGGTGTAGGTGTTGGCGACCCCGGATACGGGACGGAAGTTCCACAGCTGCTGGTCCCCGCCTTCGCAGGGGAACTGCTGTTGCCGGTTGCCGTCGGCGGTGCTCAGGTTGGTGTTGTCCAGGCACTGCTGGGAGTGCTGGGCGACGGCGACGGACTGGAAGCTGGTGTCCGAGGGCGGCAGGAGCGTGATGGTGAACGCGTCGTCGGCGTTGGAGTGCGGCAGGTTGACCGTCGTGGCGTTGCCGGACAGCGTCACGACGGAGTTCTGGATCGTGATCGGACCCTGGACCGCACCGCCACCGTTGTACGGGATGCGCTGCGCGATCACCCGCACCTGGTTGTTCTGCACGATCCCGCTCGTGGTGTCGAGGCGCTGCAACCCGACCGCGATGTTGCCCGTGGTGCCGCCACCGCCGACCAGGATCTTCGCGACCCCGGGCGTTTTCGTGGCGAACGCGTCGTACGCCGGGCTGGGCGTGACGCTGACGACCTGCCCGGTCTGCGAGCCGTAGAAGCGGTAGACCCACCACTCGCCCTTCGGCTGGTGCACGCCCGCCGAGTTCCGGACGAGCAGGTTGCCGAGGTCGTTGTGCAGGTCGCCGCTGCTGGCCCAGTTGGCGCGCAGGCCGTCGGCTCCGGCCCGTTCCAGGCGCGCGATGTACCAGGAGCCGTCACCGGGGTTCTGCTCGGTGGTGCCCCCGTACTCGTTGATCTGGTACGGGCGCGGGTGCGGGATGCCGCGCGAGTCGAGCGTGGTGTTCGCCGCCGCCACGTTCGCCACCGGATCACTGGGCAACGAGTGCCAGCTGACGATGTCGGGCACCGTGTTGGTGGAGCGGACGAAGTCCAGGTACTGGGTCCACCAACCCGACGAAGTCGTCGGAACGCCCGCGTGGCTCGGGCCGACGATCAGCTGTGCCGGGAACGCCGCGCGCACGCGCTGATAGGTGCGCCGCCACAGCTCGAAGTACTGGGACTGCGGGCGGTTCCAGAACGGCGTGATGTTGGGTTCGTTCCAGAGGTCCCACTGCACCGGGACGCCCGTCGCGCGCACGTCGTTGAACAGGCGGGTGAGGAAGTTCTCGTAGTCGGTCCAGTCGCCGTTGTCACCGGGGAAGCGGGAGATCGGGTAGCTGTCGGCGCCCCACAGGTCGTGGACGAGCAGGATGAACTCGCCGCCCAGCGACCGGGTGCGCAGCATCTGCGCACGCGTGGCGTTCCACCGGCGGTCGTACTTGCCCGAGACCCAACCGCCGGGGCTGTCGAGCTGGGCGCCACCGGCGCGCATGTAGCGGAACTTCACGTCGCGGAAGAAGTGGTCCGCGGGCCCCGCCGCGTTCTCGGTCATCCCGTAGATCCACCCGGACGCCCGGTAGGTCGGGGAACCGCCGGCGACGGAGAAGTTGACGGTGATGGACTCGTCTCCGGCCTGGGCGGGCGTGGTCATCGTGGCGAGGGATGCGGCGATCGCGAGGAGAGCGACGATGCCGCGGCCTCGCCGCCTTGCGCGCTTGGTATCCACACGTGTCTCCTTGAGCAGGGGATGGGTGCGCGGGGAGAGTGCAGGGGTGGGCGGCGTGATCAGCGCTCGGCCACCCGGACGTCGCAGGATCAGCCGACGAGGGGTGCGACGGTGACGTAATCGATGTTCGGCGCGTACTTGGACCGCTGGCCGTACTCGTTGTGGGTCGTGCCGTCCCAGTTCGGCAGCTCCTGGGACGTGAACGTGATCGTGTTCGTCCCGGAGACCAGGTCGACCGGCACCGCGAGGTCGCGGAACTGGTTGAAGTGGAACGTGTTGGGGAACTGGACGCGCTGCACGCGACCGTTGACCGAGATGTCGGCGTGCCGCGTGACCGGGTCGGGGTTGTAGTGGGTGGGGATGGATTCCTGGGCGTTGGCGTAGCGGATGACGAGCACGTGCTGCCCGGCGCGCTCGGCGGTGACCTGGAGGCTCAACGCGTTCGCCGGGCCGTCGCCGACGTTCGTCGCGACCTGGCCGGAGGCGAAGGAGTGCTCGCCGGTGAACGTCGCCGCGCCGGTCACCTCGCCGCTCTCGGCCTCTACCTTCACCGGCACCGCAGCCGTCGAAGGACTCGTGCGGACCCGGTCGAGACGCAGGGTGTCGCTGGTGCCCGTGACGGTCAACTGGTTGATGCCGGCCGAGAGGAACAGCCGGGTGGTGTCACTGCCGCGAGCACCGCCGACGGTGAGGCCGTCCACCGTGCGGCCGTTGAGCCGCACCGACGCCTTGCCGCCGCCGAAGTGGTCGAACGACACCGACGCGTGGCCGTCGTGGTCGGCGTGCACCCAGAACGTCGCGGAGCCGCCACGCGGGACGGCGGCGACACCCGGGCCCGATGACCGGACGACGTTGTACCGCGGCGCGGCCGAGCGCAGGTCGGCGTACTCGGCCTCGTACGAGGAGTGCCCGTCCGCGGTCGGGTCGACCAGCGCGAGGTCGATCTTGTCGATGATCGCGTCACCCTTGGTGGAGCCGAGCTGCGGGTCCGACGCGGCCAGGGTGATCGTGTGCTTGCCCGCGGTCAGCTGGACGCGGGTGTCGGTGTGCTCCCACACCACCCAGCCGTAGGAGGTCGGCAGGCGCAGCTCTTGCGGCTGCTCGCCGTCGACGCGCAGGAACACGTTGGTCGGGCCCTGCGGCACGACACTGGCGTACTTGTTGTAGGTGCTGGAGAGCACGCTGAGGTCGTAGGTCCCGGTCTGCGGCACGTCCACCGCGAACGACAGCACGACGTCCGAGCCGGTGCGCAGACCGCCGACGTTGTAGAAGTTCGACGTGGCGAACTTGCTGACGTTGGCCGGACTGCCTTCGGGGCCGTTGCGGCTCCACCCGGTGCCGGTGTGCGCGGCGTCTTCGGCTTCGTAGGTCTTGCGCCACTGCGTGTTCGCGCCGGCGGCGGTGCCCCCGCCGGCCGGGCTGACGATCACCTGGTAGGCCGACATCTCCTCCAGGTCCGTGAACGGAAGCACCAGGCTGCCGTCGGTGCCCACGGACTGGACGGTGTCGAGCAGGCGGCGCGGCGCGGGGGAGTCGCCGAGCTGACCGGTCCACGGGATCTCCTGCACGGTGACGTGCACCCGGTCGCCGAAAACGTCGCGGTCGACGTTGGTGAAGCGCACGTCGGCCGCACCGTTCGCGCCGCCGAAGATGGTGCGGGCCTGTCGCTTGCCGCGGTCGAGCGTCGCCACGCCCTGCAAGGTGTACTGCTTGCCTGGCAACGGCGGGGTCACGCGGACCGTGTCACCGCTCATCTGGCCGTAGGCGTTGAACAGCCACCACTGGCCGTTGGCCTTGTTGGCCTCCGCGACCGAGTCGTTGAGGTTCCCGTCGATGTTCCAGTACGCCAGGTCGCCGTCCACCTTGGACTCTTCCAGCGCGGAGACCCACTGGATCATCTGGCCGGGCACGGAGAGGTGGTAGCGGAAGGCGTACTCGTTGATGTTGATCGGCAGCGGCCCGATGCCGAGTTCCGCCTCCCACGAGCGGTACTTCGCGACGCTGGTGCGCACCTTGTCCGGCGAGGACAGCTCGTGCCACGTGATCACGTCCGGCAGGCAGTCGTTCGCCTTGCAGTACTCGAGGAAACCCTTGACCTGGTCGTAGAGCAGGCTCGTGTTGGGCCCGCCGATGCGCGCCTGCGGGTCCAGGCTCTTGATCAGGTCGTGGAGCTGCTCCCACTCCTCGAAGAACGGGCGCGGGTCGGTGAGCCAGCTGACCTTGTTGTAGCTGTACTGCCCGGTGCCGTAGAAGTTGCCCTCCGGCTCGTTCACGGGCACGTAGACGATGTGGTCGCGGTGCTCGGAGGCGAGCACCTGGCGCACCTGGGCCTCGACCTTCGCCCGGTAGTCGTCGCGACCGGCCTGTCCCGGCTGCCGCTGGTAGGGGAAGCCGCGGTAGATGTCGGTCATGTAGACGTAGACGTCACGGCCGCCGTTGGCCACGAACGGCTCGGCCACTTCCAGCGCGTCCGCGCCGGGGTGCTGCGGGCCGTCCTGCGCCTTGGTGGACAGGGTCTTGGGGTAGAAGCCCGCGAGCACGGCGTCGCTGGGCACGCCGGGGCCGTACACGCCGTAGAGGGTGCCTCCGGCACCGCCGTGGAAGGCGCCGGTGCTCGCGCCGAGGTCGACGGTCAGCGTGTCGGTCGCTGCCGTGCCGGCAACCGGCAGCAGCGTTGACGCCGCCAGTGCCGTCGCCAATGCCAGGGGAACAGTTCGCCGTTGAACCATGGGGACTCCGAGCGAGATCGGGGAGCAGGGGATCGAACCGGTTCGATCGACGGTGACCGTACGCGAGCAGGTGATGAGCACGCAATGGTGCGCGGTGTGTCGAACCGGTTCGGCCGAAGGTGTCAGCGGCGGCGGGCCCCGGTGCTCGACCGCAACGAGATGGCCGGTTCCAGCAGGGCGTTGCGGGGCGTCGCGCCGGGGTCGGCGATCTGCTCGACCAGCAGGTTCACCGCCAGGCGGGCCATCTCCTCGGCGGGCACGTCCGCCGCGGTCAGCGGCGGGTGGAACCCCTCGGCGAGGCGGCTGGCGATGACCCCGGTGATCGAGAAGTCCCGCGGCACGTCGAGGCCCGCCCGGTGCAGGGCCCGCTGGAGTCCGGGCAGCGCGGCCTCGTTGATCGTCACCGCCGCCGTCACCTCGGGCCAGCGGCTGCGGATGCCCTCGAAGCAGGCCAGACCCGCCGCGGGCTCATCGGCGCAGCACACCGTGCGCGCGGTCAGTCCCCGCTCGCCCGCGGCCTCCAGGAAACCGGCCGACGACCGCAGGGCGGGTCCGTAGCCCGCCGCCACCAGCTCGTCGGACCGGTTGATCAGCACCACGTCCTGGTGGCCGAGGTCGGCCAGGTGGTGCACGCAGCGCCGGATCAGCGCCGCGTAGTCCACGTCGACCCACCACGACGCGCCGGGGTGCTCGACGTGGCCGATGGTCACGAACGGCAGCCCGGCCTGCTCCAGGCGCTCCACGCGCGGGTCGTCCAGCAGGATCTCCATCAGGATCACGCCGTCCACCCGACGGCCGGTGACGATCCGCTCGAACGACCGGTCGTGGTCCCCGCCGCTGGGCGACAGCAGCACGTCGAGGTCCTGGGTGGCGGCGGCCTCCACGACGCTGGCCACGAAGCCGAGTTGCACGTCGGTGAGCCGCCTGCTGGCGGGCGGTATCACCAGGCTCAACGTGCGGGTCCGCCCCTCGGCGAGCGCCCGCGCGCTGGCGTTGGGGCGGTAGCCCAGCTCGTCGATGACCTCGTTGATCCGCCGGGCGGTCTCCGTCGACACGGGCCGCTTCCCGCTGAGCGCGTACGACACGGTGCTGCGCGACACGCCCGCCCGCTTGGCGATCTCGCCGATGTTCATTCGCTCTCCGTCCAACCGGTTCGACAGACCGTCGATGATATGCCACCAGGCTCTTGCACGGGTTCACATCGGCAGTTAGGTTGACGCAGCCTCGTTCAGGTCGAACCGGTTCGACCTGAACGTCTGACGGGTCGTCAGTGCAGCCGCAGCCGCCAGGAAGGACCACCACCCATGAAGCGCTCTCCGATCACCCAACGGTTCGCCGTCGCCCTGGTCGCGGCGGGACTGACCCTCTCCGCGTGCTCCTCCTCCACCGGGGACGCCGGCGGCACCACCGCGGACGGCACCTTCGCCGTGTGGGACCCGTACCCGCAGTTCGACGGCGGCTCGCAGTGGGCGAAGGTGATCGAGAACTGCGGCACGCAGGCCGGCGTCAAGGTCGAGCGCCAGGCGTACGACACCTCCGACCTGACCAACAAGGTCCTCCTCGCCGCGCAGCAGGGCGTCGCGCCGAACGTCCTGGTCGTGGACAACCCCGTGGTGTCCACCCTCGCCGAGGCCGGCGTGCTCAAGGCGAACCAGGACACCGGTCTGGACGCCTCGAAGGCGTCGCCGAACCTGGTGACGGCGGCCGAGTCGGACGGGAAGACCTACGGCGTGCCGATCGGTGCGAACACCCTGGCGCTGTACTACAACAAGGCGGTCCTGACGGCGGCCGGCGTGGACCCGGCGTCGATCAAGGACTGGGCTTCGCTGGACGCGGCGCTGGCGAAGGTCGCCGCGGCGGGCAAGAAGGGCATCACCTTCTCCGCCATCGGCACCGAGGAGGGCACGTTCCAGTTCCTGCCGTGGTTCTGGGGCGCGGGCGCACAGCTCACCGACCTGTCCTCGCCGCAGGCCGTGGCCGCGGTGGAGCTGTGGAAGTCCTGGTTGGACAAGGGGTACGCGCCGAACTCGGTCATCGGCAACACGCAGACCACGAGCTGGCAGGAGTTCGCCACCGGCGAGTACGCCTTCGCCGAGAACGGCACGTGGCAGCTGGGCAACGCCAAGAAGGCCGGCTTCGAGTACGGCGTCATCCCGATCCCGTCCCGCACCGGGGGTGTCGCGCCCGCGCCGACCGGCGGCGAGTTCGTCACCGTGCCCGCCCAGGACGACAAGGACTCCGAAGCGACCGCCGCGAAGATCGCCAACTGCCTCACCAGCCCGGACACCGTGCTGGCCACCGACACGGCCCTGACCTACGTCTCCGCCGTCGCGTCGGTGCAGGACCAGCAGGTCGCCGCCCAGCCGGAGCTGCAGGTGTGGGTGGACGCGGTGAAATCGGCCAAGGGCCGCACCGGCGACAACCTCGGCACCCGCTACCCGCGGATCTCACAGCCGCTGTGGACCGCGGTGCAGGCGGCGCTCACCGCCTCGAAGGCGCCGGCGGACGCGCTGAAGGACGCCCAGGCCGCCGCGGCCTCGGCGAAGTAGGGCACGCGGTCGATGCGCAAGAACCTCGTCGGCTGGGCCTTCCTGACCCCGATCGTCGCCTACCTGCTGCTCAGCTACGCCTACCCGCTGGTGACGACCATCGACCTGAGCATCCGCGACTACACCGTCCGCTCGTTCGTGCGCGGTGGCGCGCCGCTGACGGGGTTGACGAACTACGTGACGGTGTTCGCCGACCCCACCTTCCGCACCGCGCTGCTCAACACGGTGCTCTTCACCGTCGTGTCGCTGGTGTTCCAGTACGGCATCGGGTTGGCCATGGCGTTGTTCTTCTCCCGCAGCTTCCGCCTGTCGGCGACGCTGCGGGCGCTGTTCCTCGTGCCGTGGCTGTTGCCGCTGATCGTGTCGGCCTCGACGTGGGCGTGGATGCTCAACAGCGAGGCCGGCGTGGTCAACGCGGTCCTCGGCGCCGTCGGCATCGACAAGGTGAACTGGCTGACCTCACCGGACTGGTCGCTGGCTTCGGTGACGATCGCCAACATCTGGATCGGCATCCCGTTCAACCTCGTCGTGCTCTACAGCGGGTTGCAGAACATCCCCACCGAGGTCCACGAGGCGTCCGCGCTGGACGGCGCGAGCTCGTGGCAGTCGTTCTGGAACATCACCTTCCCCCTGCTGCGGCCGGTCTCGACGATCACGCTGCTGCTGGGTCTGGTCTACACGCTCAAGGTGTTCGACATCATCTGGATCATGACGCGCGGCGGCCCCAGCGGGTCGTCCACCACCCTGGCCACCTGGTCCTACGAGTTGGGGTTCGGCAACACGCTGCCCCGCTTCGGACCCAGCGCCGCGGTGGGCAACGTGCTCATCCTGCTCGCCCTGCTCGCGGGGCTGGTGTACGTGCGCGTCCAGCGCAACCAGGAGGCGTCGTGACGCGGTCGTGGTGGCGTACCGGGGTGGGCCTGCTGCTCACCGCCGTGATGCTGTTCCCCGTCTACTGGATGGTCAACGTCTCGCTCACCCCGGCGAGCCGGATGCGCAAGTCGCCGCCGGACCTCTTCCCCGTCACGCCGACGTTCGAGGGGTACGCGCGGGTGCTCGACGAGCAGTTGCCGTACTTCGGCACCAGTCTGCTGGTCGCGGTCGGCACCGTCGCGCTGACGTTGGCGCTGGCCGCGCCCGCCGCGTACTCGCTGGCGAAGCTGCGCCCGCGCGGTCGCGGGCCGCTGATGTTCGTGCTGCTGGTCGCGCAGATGATCCCCGGCATCATCATGGCGCTGGGTTTCTACGGGATGTTCGTACGCCTCGGCATCACGAACACGTTGTGGGGTCTGATCTTCGCCGACTCCACGATCGCGGTCCCGTTCGCCGTGCTGATCCTCACCTCGTTCATGTCGGCCGTGCCCGACGAGGTGGTGCAGGCGGCGCGGATCGACGGCGCGGGCGCGTTCCGCGTGTTCTGGTCCGTCGTGCTGCCCTCCAGCCGCAACGGGCTGGTCACCGCCGGGCTGTTCGCGTTCCTGTGGGCGTGGTCGGACTTCGTGTTCGCCGCGACCCTGGACAGCGGGGGCGCGCTGAAGCCGTTGACGCTCGGCATCTACCGCTACATCGGCAACAACAACCAGGAGTGGAACGCGATCACGGCCACCGCCGTCGTCGCGTCCGTGCCCGCCACCGTGCTGCTCGTGCTGGCCCAGCGCTTCGTCGCCGCGGGCATCACGGCGGGCGCTGTCAAAGACTGAAAAGGGGAGCTTGTGGACGACTTCTCGGTGCGGGAGATCCCGTTCAGCCACCATGGGGCGTGGTTCGGCATCTCCCCGGTCACCGCGCTCGCCACGTACGCCGACGACCTCCACCTGGTGTCCCACCGCAACGGGATGCACGCGGTGTTGTCGCTCGTTCCCGTGCCTGTTGGTGGTCACGGCCCCACCGAGGTGACGGCCGACCCGGCACTGCTGACGTGGACCGCGGGCCGGGGGAGGGTCGCGGCGGCCTTCGAGTCGCCCTCCGCGCTCCGGATCACCGGCCACGGCCTCGGCCTGCGCATCGCCGCCGCGGACGCGACCCTGACGCCCTTCACCGGGACCTACTTCTTCCACGACCCGGTCACCTCGTCGTACGTGTTCACCTCCTACGAGACCGGCCACCGTTACCGCGTGACCGTCCTCTCGGGAGGTGCCGAAGCGCTGGGTGCTTCCGCGTTGGGCACGGCGGAGCGGGCGGTCGTGATCGGTGGGGACGGCGGTGAGTGGGAGCTCGCGCTGGAAGAGCTGACGACGGCTCGCGGGCCGTTCTCGTCCGACGCGACGTTCTCCGAGGTCGTGGCGGCGTCACGGCGATCCTTCGAGCAGTTCGTGGACGCGGTCGCGCCTTGGCGCAGCGACCGCACGCCGGCCGCCGAACTCGCCTGCTACGTGCTGTGGTCGGCCACCGTGGCACCGGCCGGGTTCATCCGGCGGCCGGCGGTGCTGATGTCCAAGCACTGGATGGACAAGGTCTGGAGCTGGGACCACTGCTTCAACGCCCTCGCGTTGGCGCCCGGAGCTCCGGAGCTGGCCTGGGACCAACTCCAGGTGGTGTTCGACCACCAGACCGACGAGGGCGCGCTGCCCGACTCGATCACCCACGCCGAAGTCCTGCACAACTTCGTCAAACCCCCGATCCACGGCTGGGCGGTGAACCGCCTGCGCGAACGCCTGCCCGGCGGGCTCCCGGCCACCGAACTGCCGCGCCTGTACCGGCAGCTGGAGGCGTGGACCACCTTCTGGCTCGACCACCGCCGCGCCCCGGGCGAACCCTTCCCGCACTACGAGCACGGCAACGACAGCGGCTGGGACAACTCCACCGTCTTCCACGAGCAGCGGCTCGTGCAGACCGCCGACCTCGCGGCGTTCCTCGTCGTCCAGATGCGGGAACTGACGCGTCTGGCCTGGGAGATCGGTGACGAGGCCGCCGCGACGCGGTGGACGCGGGAAGCCGACACGATGCTCGCCGCGATGGTCGACCGGCTGTGGAACGGCTCCGAGTTCACCAGCCGTGCCGTCGACGGCGCACCCCGCACCACGGCGAGCCTGCTCGACCTCGTGCCGATCATCCTGGGCGCACAGCTGCCCGCGGACGTGCACGCCAAGGTCGCCGCGGGCGTGGCGCGGCACCTGACCCCGGTGGGCCTGGCCACCGAACTGCCCGACTCGCCGTTCTACGAAGCCGACGGCTACTGGCGCGGCCCCGTGTGGGCGCCCTCGACCGTGCTGGTCGAGGACGGCCTGCGCCGAGGAGGTGCGGTGTCGCTGGCGGACCAGGTCAGCGCCCGCTTCCGCGCCGTGTGCGAGAAGTCCGGCTTCGCCGAGAACTTCGACGCGCTCACCGGCCAAGGTCTCCGCGACCGCGCCTACACCTGGACCGCGAGCGCCTACCTGCTGCTGGCCGGGGAGGCTGAACACAGACTCCTCGGCCGGCATCAACCGCAAGCGTCCGATCACGGTGCAGGATCATGATCTCGGACCTCCGCGACGCGTTCGCGCGGTCCGACCGGAGGGATCAGGCGGCCTGCGCCCGGTTGTACAGGTTCTGGGCGTCGGTGCCGAAGTACGGGCCGAACATCCAGTTCGGGAACAAGTTGATCTTGTAGCTGTTCACCGAGTTGAGCGTGCCGGTGCCGGTGGTCTCGGAGAACGTCCGGAACCAGGGGCCACCGCTGGCGCCTCCGGTCATGTTGCACGTCATGCCGATACCGTCACTGATGAGTGCGTTGAACGTCCGTCCACTGCAATAGACGAGCTTTGTCCCGTCGTAGGGTGCGGCGGCGGGGTAGCCGAAGGCGTAGGTGTTGTCCGCGCGCGGCTGGTTGAACGCGATGCCCTGGGCTCCGACGACATCGGTGAGGAATCGGCCGCCCAGCTGTCCGACCACGATGGCGCCGATGTCGTAGTTGATGTCCTCGGATGCGTCCCATTGCGGGGTGGCCAGAGTGGTCCGGGCGTTCCACGTGCCGTACGGCGCGTTTCCGTTGTCGTACGCCGGAACGAAGGCGACATTGGTGTGGTACGCGCCGTCGAGTTTCACGCAGTGGCCGGCGGTGACGACCGTGCTCTTGTTGCCGCTGGTGACGGCGTTGCCGCTGCACGAGGCGTTGCGGCCCTGGTAGGTGAAGAACACGCGGCCCGCCGTCGCCACGACGGCACCCCCGCCGGTCCACGTGCTGCCGCCGTTGGGGAAGGCCAGCGGCGCGACGGCGGCGGGCTCGCCCGTCGGGACGGTGGAGCGCAGCGCCGAGGGCGTGGCGGTGCGCATGTCGAGTGGAACGGCGGCGCGCATCCGTTCCGGCGTCCAGTAGGTTCCGGGCGCGGCGGCCTGCGCCACGGGGACGGTGACCAGCGATAAGGCCAGGGCGCTCGTCACGGAGACGAGTCGCTTCACCACACGGTTCATGATCTTCCACCTTTCGTGGGTCGATCAACGGCAGGGGACCGTGGTGTGAAAGTTACTCAGTGCGACGCCGTGTCGTTTCCGGCGAACGGGTGAGAATCTTCGCCGTTTCGTACTCCCTGGCCCCGCTCGCTCACGGCCGGGCGGTGACGTCTCCGGGTGGCCATCAGGGATCATGTGCGGGTGACGTTCTCCGACTTGCCCCGCGAAGAGTTGTCCGAGATGGCCGCGCAGTTGCGGATCGCGCACGAGGAACTGCGGACGCGCGGCCTGCGGCTCGACCTGACCCGCGGCAAACCGTCGGCAGAGCAGCTGGACCTGTCCACTCCGCTGCTCGAACTGCCCGGCGCGGGCGATCACCACGCCGCCGACGGTTCCGACACCCGCAACTACGGCGGGCTGCGCGGGCTGCCGGAGCTGCGGGAGATCTTCGGTCCGCTGCTGGGCGTGCCGCCGGAGCAGCTGATCGCCGTCGGCAACTCCAGTCTCGAGTTGATGCACGACTACCTGGTGCACGCGGTGCTGTTCGGCGTGCCGGGAGTCGACCGGCCGTGGCGGGACGGCGGCGTGGCCTTCCTGTGCCCGGTTCCCGGTTACGACCGGCACTTCGCGATCTGCGAGAAGCTGGGCATCGAGATGATCCCGGTGCCGTTGACCGGCGACGGCCCGGACATGGCCGAGGTCGAACGGCTGGTGGCGGAAGACGCCCGGATCAAGGGCATCTGGTGCGTGCCCAAGTACAGCAACCCGACGGCCGACGTCTACTCGCCGCAGACCGTGCGGCGGCTGGCCGGGATGCGTGCCGCTGCCCCGGACTTCCGGATTTTCTGGGACAACGCCTACGCCGTGCACCACCTCACCGACCAGCCGCGCGAGATCGACAACCTCCTCGACGCGTGCGAGGCGGCGGGTAACGCGGACCGGCCGCTGGTCTTCGGCTCCACCTCGAAGATCACGTTCGCGGGCGCGGGCGTCGGTTTCCTCGGAGCCTCGAAGTCCAACCTGGACTGGTTCGTCGGTCATCTCGGCAAGCGCACGATCGGCCCCGACAAGATCACCCAGTTGCGGCACGTGCGTCTCCTGCGCAGCCCCGAGGGCGTGCTCGGGCACATGGCACGGCACCGGGAGCTGCTCAAGCCCAAGTTCGACCTGGTCGAGCGGACGTTCTCCGAACAGCTCGGCGGCACCGGCGTGGCGTCGTGGACCAGCCCGCGAGGCGGCTACTTCGTCTCGCTGGAACTCATGCCCGGTTGTGCCTCCCGGGTGGTCGACCTGGCGGCCGAGGCGGGCATCGCGCTCACTCCGGCCGGGGCGCCGTTCCCCTACGGCAAGGACCCCGACGACACGGTGATCCGGATCGCGCCGAGCTACCCGCCGTTGCCCGAACTCGCCGAGGCGATGAACGGCCTGACCCTGTACGTCAAACTCGCCGCGGCTGAGCGCCTGCTGCGCTGACCTCGCCACCGAAGACTGCCGAACGCGCTGCCGAGCCGGCCTCCCGGCTCGGCGCGCTGATGTGACCGTTGGGCCGGTCGCCGACCGCGAATGCCGGTGATTGACGTCACTCAACGCGCGTGAGTAGCATCCAGCCGTCTGGCCCGCCGGTCACGCCGACCAGAACTACTACATGTGCTCCGACGTGCGGTTCCCGGGCGGTGCGTCGGACCCGACCACGCCACAACCGGACCCGCCGGCCCCGAACGACGGCTGCTCGGCCACGTACACCCTCGCCGGCCAGTGGGCCGGCGGCTTCCAGGCCGACGTGAAGGTGACCGCAGCCCCGACCGCGATCCGCGGCTGGACCGTGAAGCTCCGGTTCCCGGACGGGCAGACGGTCGGCCAGTCGTGGTACACCTCGATCACCTCGGACGGCACCACCACGACCGCCCGGAACGTCGACTACAACGGCACTCTGGCCGCCGGCGCCGGCACCACGCTCGGCATCCAGGGCAACTGGCTCGGCACCAACGGACCCCCGACCCTGAGCTGTGCCGCGACGCGGTAACCGATCCTGACGACGCCGCCCCGTGGTCTGTGCGACGCGGGGCGGGCGTCGGGCGCCGAAACTTCGTCAGAAGTCCGAGAAAGTTTCTAAGCCAAGCTGCACGTGCCGGACATGACCGGGTGGTCAACCCGGCCGCACGACCTCCAGGGAGAGCAGCCGGAAGCTCAACGACTTGCCGTGCGTGTCGAGAGCGAGGGAAGTGGTGACGCCACCGTCGATGACCTGGTGGCACACGAAGTGCAGGGCACACACACCCGGCAGTTCGTGGCGGACGACCTCACCGGCGACGTGGTCGGCCAGGTGGGCGCGGACCCGCTCGGCGGTCAGCTCGCGCACGAGCAGCGGGTAGTCGGCGTCGTCCCGGGGGAACACCGAGAGGGTGGCCACGTTGCCCTTGTCCCCGGCTCGGCAGTGGGCAAGTTCATGGAGCAGCATCGGCGGCCTCCAACAGGGTGACGGCGGGACGCACGGCCTCGCGGGGGATGAGGGTCGAGACGATGCCGATGACCTCGGTGACGTGTACGCGGACACCGCCGCCGCCGGCCGGGCCGTTGGTGTAGAGGGATTCCACCTCGTCGCCGACCCGGTCGAGCAGCGCGCCGTCGTGGCTGATGGCGGCCACCCGCAGCCGGCAGTCGAGGTCGCCGCCGAGCACCTCCGCCCGCAGCGGCACGCCGGCGAGCCGCTTCGTGACGACCTCGGCGGCGAGCGCGCCTCGGGCGGCGGCATTCGGGCCGACGTAGGAGATCTCGGCTTCCACCTTGGAGCCGGCCCGGTAGCCGACGCTCACCTTGAGCTCGTCGGGCCGGGGAAGCCCGCGGGCGCCGGACACCCGGACGTCGTCGGTGACGGTCACCTCCCTCAGGTCCAGCACGACGTCGGGGGTGCGGTACGCGGCGGGGTCGGTGATCTCGTACAGCAGCTGCTCGCGGACGGTCGCCCGGGACAGCACGCCGCCGGTCCCCGGCAGTTTGCCCAGCCCGGCGGTCCCGTCGGCCGACACGTCCGCGTACGGGAAGCCCAGGTCGTCGAGGTCGGGCACGTCCTGGTAGCCGGGGTCGGCGAAGTAGCCGCCCGTCAGCTGACCCGCGCACTCCAACAGGTGTCCGACCAGGGTGCCCGCGGCCACCCGGGGCACGTCGGACAGGTCCCAGCCGAGCCGGTCCGCCACCGGCGCCACGAACAAGGACGGATCGGCCACCCGGCCGGTGATCACGACATCGGCTCCCAGCGCCGGCAGCACCGCGTCCGCGCCGAGGTAGGCGTTGGCGGACACGATTTCGCCGTGCGAGCGCAACGGGCGCCCGGTCTCCCAGGCGGGCGCGTCCAGGTCTACGGCGGCCAGCACGTCGTCGCCGGTGACGACCGCGACCGTGCCACCGAGACCGAGCGAGTCCAGCAGGGTCCGCGTGAGCCGTCCGGCCGCGAGGGGGTTCGCCGCACCCATGTTCGTGACCACACGAACGCCGTGCCGGAAGGCCAACGGCAGCAGCCGGGTGAACCGGGAGGGCAGGCGGGTCTCGTAGCCCAGGGACGGATCGGCGAGCCGACGTCGCTGGCCCTGCGCGACGGTCCGCTCGCCGAGGCACTCCAGGACCAGGTCGGCCAGGTCGCCCCGGCGCAGCAGGTCCTCCGCCGGCTCGATCCGGTCGCCCGAGAACCCCGCCCCGCAGCCGATCCTGGTGGTACGCAAGCAGACCTCCTAGAACGAGATGGCGCCGGTCACCAGGGCGACGGCCGTCATGACCAACGTCGTGCCGAACGCCCACTTGAAGATGAACCGCTGGTGTGCGCCCAGTTCGACCCCGCTCATGCCGACCAGGATGAAGGTGGACGCGGTCAGCGGGCTCAACGGGAATCCGGTGGTCATCTGGCCCAAGATCGCCGCCCTGCCGACCTCGGCCGCGCTGCCGCCGAACGCCGCCGAGGTCTCCGCGAGCACCGGCAGCACGCCGAAGTAGTAGGCGTCCGGGGTGAACACCAGTGACAGCGGCATGGCCGTGACCGCCACGAGCACGGGCAGCGCACCGCCCGCGCCGTCGGGGATGACGCCGACCAGCCAGCGCGCCATCGCCCCGATCATGCCGGTGCCGCCGAGGATGCCGGTGAACACCCCGGCCGCGAAGATCATCGCGGTGACCAGCACGACGTTCCCGCCGTGCTTGGCGAACAGTTCCTGCTGCCGCTCCCACGAGGGCGTGTTCACGATCACCGCGAGGACGAACGCGACCACGAACACGACCTCGAGGGGGAACAGTTGTGCCAGCAGCACGCCGACGAGCGCGAGCGTCAGCACGACGTTGAACCAGAACCGGAAGCGGTCCCACCCGGCGCGCGGCTCCGGTGCCGGCGTCACCTCGTCCAGTTCGATCACGCCGAGCCGCCTGCGTTCCGACCGGCCGATCAGGAACGCCGCGACCAGCACCCAGGCGATCCCGGCGACCATCGCGGGGATCGCCGGCACGAACACCTCCGCCGCGCTGAGGTCCAGTGCGGCCATCGCCCGCGCGGTCGGCCCACCCCACGGGACCATGTTCATCACGCCCGCGCCCAGGCACACCACACCGGCGAGCACGAGCCTGCGCATGCCGAGGCGTTTGTAGATCGGCAGCAGGGCCGACACGGTGATCAGGAAGGTCGAGGCGCCGTCCCCGTCGAGCGCCACCAGCAGCGTCAGCGCGGCGGTGCCGACGGTGATCCTGAGCGGGTCGCCCTTGGCCCACCGCAGCACCCGCGCGACGGCCGGGTCGAACAAGCCGACGTCGACCATCAGGCTGAAGTACAGCACCGCGAAAGTGATCATGATCGCGACCGGGGCGACCTTGGTCAGGCCGTCACCGATGAGCTTGCCGAGATCGTCGCCGAACCCGGTGAGCACCGCGACGAGGATCGGCAGCGCGGTCAGCGCGATGAGCACGGAGACCCGGCGGGACAACACCGCCAGCAGGAACAGCGCGATCGTGATGAATCCACCCGCGGCGAGCATCGTCGACCTCCTTCGAGCGTGTGCCCACCCTCCCGGCGGGATCTATTGCAATCAAGCATTAATTTTCGATAGTTTCATGCGTTGTGCGGATGGATCTGACGGTTCAGCAGCTGCGCGTCGTCCTGGCCGTGCACGACGCCGGCAGCTTCACCGCAGCCGCGGAGGCGTTGTTGCAGGCGCAGTCGTCGCTCTCGCGGACCGTGCTGGAGGTCGAACGCCGCCTCGGGGTGGCGTTGTTCGAGCGGACCACCCGTCGCCTGGAGCCGACCGCGGAGGGACGCGAGTTCGTCGCGATCGCGCGGTCCACGGTCGCCTTCTTCGAGGGGAACCTGCGTCACTTCGAGGGATTCCTGGACGGGCGGCGCGGCCGGGTGCGGGTCGCGACGTTGCCGTCGCTCGCGGCGATCCTGCTGCCGCCCATCGTGTCCGCCTACCAGCACGGGCATCCGGCGGTCGAACTGTCCATAGAGGACGCTTTGGCGGTCGAAGTCCTGGAACGCGTGCGCGCCGGAACGGTCGACTTCGCCGTCACCGTGGTGTCGGCGACCTCCGACCCCATCGACGACCTGCACGTCACGCCGGTGGCGACGGACCGCTTCTGCTGCGTGTTCCCACCCGACCACGCGTTCGCCGACCGTTCCGAGGTCACCTGGTCGGACCTCGCGCGCGAGTCGTTCATCGCCTTCGACCGCACGACGAGCATCCGCCAGCACCTCGACCGGGCGTTCACCGAATCGGGCACCCACCCCCGCAACACGGTCGAGGCCCGCAACATCAGCGCCGTGGCCGGGCTCGTCGCCGCCGGCCTCGGCGTCTCGGCCGTGCCGGGGCTGGTGCTGCCGCTGACCGGGTTCGCCGGGCTGGCGCACCGCCCGCTCGGCGAACCACGAGCGGAACGCCGGATCGCGGTGGTGCGGGTGCCGCGCAGGCCGCTGTCACCGGCGGCCCGCGCGTTCCTGGACGCCATCACCGACGCCAGGCGATCCGGCGCCGCACTGCCACCGGAGGCGTCCTGGCTGCCGGCCTGACGATCACCGGCGCCGGCGCGACTGGGCGAACAACCAGTCGACGACCACGTCGTTCTCGTAGGTCTGAGCCCAGGACAGGTGCGGGTTGACCGGCGTCGTCCCCCGTGTGTAGCTGGTGAACAGCACATGGCTGCCCGCCGCGTCCGCCGTGCGCAGCAGGGCCCGGGAACGCGACTCGAAGTCCGCCTTCGGCAGGTCGTTGGCCCACTCGCCACGGGTGACCTTCGCGCCGGCGCTCTCCAGCGCGTTCATCAACGTCCACGTCCCCGGCCTGCCGAACCGGCCCTCGACGTACGGCACGATCGGGTCGTCGATCGAGTGATCGGCCCAGATCGGGACGTGGGCGATGCGGGACATCGTCGACGGGTCACCCCAACCGGCGGTGGGCAACGCCGCGGCGAACCTGTCGGGCAGCTTCGACAACAGGCTGAAGATCCCGCGGCCACCCGAGGACGGACCGACCAGGTAGATCCGGTCGGTGTCGACCGGTCGGCCCGCCACGAAGGTGTCGATGAGTTCCACGGTCGCCGCCTGGACCCGCGCGTCGGTCCAGTCCGTGCCGTCGGGGCCGTCCATGGGGCGTGGCAGCGGGATCTGGGGGGAGAGCACGAACGCCGGGTTCCTCCGCCGGCGATCCGGCTTGGCGAACGTGACCGCGAGCCGGTTGGCGGTCAGCTGGGTGGTGTTGTTGTCGGCGACCTCGCCGCCGCCGTGCAGTGTGACGACGAGCGGGTAGCGCGTGCGCCCGTCCGGGTCCCGGACGAAGCCGTCCGGTTGGTACAGCCGGAAATCGAGCTCGAAACCGGCGGAGTCGGTGTACGAGCCCGCGGTGAAGTCGTCGACCACCGGCGTGAGCACGCCACCGTTGCGGACCGCGAACGGGCTCGCCGCGAGGACCACCTCACCACGAGGCGTCGTCAGGTCGCTCACCTGCCGCACCGCATAGGCACCGTCGAGGGGGAACGGGTCGGTGCCGGACGCACGGGCGTTGGCGTCGGCCGTGTCCAACTCGACGATCAGGTAGTTGCCCGTCCGGCCGCGCTCGGCCAGTTCGGGTGCGGAGTTCGGGTACACCCGGATCACGGTGCGCGGCGCCGTCGTCCCGTTGACGGTGGCCGTGACCCGGAACGCCGAGGGCGCGACGACACCGCCACGCAGGTCCACGGGTTGGGCGTACCGGATCGCGACCGCGGCCACGCGCCAGTTGTCCCGCGGCGTCACTGCGGTGACGAGATCGGCCCCGACCCTGGGGTTCCGCGCCGACGCCACCGACGCCACCGGCTGCTCCGGCGCCGCCGTGGCGACGTTCGGCGAGCCGACGATCGGGGCGGTGACCGCGCCGGCGGCCAGGCTGAGCGCCGCGCGCCTGTTGATCCCTGTCATGACCTCGCCTCACCGTTGAGCGACGATTGGGCTCCAAGTGTGTGAGCGAACGCGCCCGGCGGTCCAACACCGGTGTCCGATGCACTGATGCGTCGAACGCATTGATCGGCGGCCGGTACCGAGGCGCTGCGGCGGCGCTCGACTGTGGCAGCGACGAACCCCGAGGTGGCTCCCTTCCTCGGTGCGAGGCGTCGAAACCGACCGGTGATAGCTTCGCCGTGGCTTGTCAGTTCCGCACCGGGGGGTGTCCGTGTCGGTGGTCAGCGCGCACGACGGCAGCTTCGGGGCCATGGCGGACGACGTGGTCCTACCCCGCTTGTCCCGCTTCCTCGACGCCCACCTCGGTTCCACGCCGCCGAGCCGCACCACCTGACCCTGGCCCGTCACCGCTCTGGGGAGAACAGTGGACGTCCTGATCACCGGCGCGAACCGCGGCATCGGCCGCGCGCTCACCGCCGAGTACCTGGCCAGAGGGGCACGTGTCTTCGCGGGCACGCGCTCGGCGAACGGCGAGGCCGCGTTGCGCGCGCTCGAAGCGGAGGGCACCTCGCTCAGGGTGGTGCGGCTCGACGTGACCGAGGAGGCCGACCTGGCCGAGGTCGCGCAGGTCGTCGAAGCCGAGGCGGGTGGGCTGGACGTCCTCGTCAACAACGCGGGCGTGCTGCAGCGGAGCACCGGCTTCCGCGACGTCGACCCCGCCGCGGCGCTCGCCCTGCTCAACGTCAACACGCTCGGGCCGCTGAACACGGCCAGGCACTTCGCCGGACTCCTGCGCGCGGGCTCGCGGATGGTCAACATCACCCTGCCCACGCCGCCCGTCGGCAAGGTCGCCAAGCCGCGCAACCACGTCTTCGTCGCGAGCCGCTACGCGCTCAACGCGCTGACCAGGATGATCGCCACCGAACTGGCGGGCACCGGGGTGACCGTCGCCGCGCTGTGGCCCGGCTACCTGCGCACCGACATGAACGACCACGCCGCGGACGCGGCTCCACCGGACACCGCGACACCGGGCCTCGTCGACCTCATCGACCGCCTCGGCCCGGACGACCACGGCGCGTGCGTGCTGCCGGACGGCAGCCACTACGACTGGTGAGCCCCGCCGCCGGGCAGGATCAACCTCATCGCCGCGGTGGTCACCTGCATGAGCAGGCGGATTGTGGCGACCAACCCAGAGGATCGCACGTGAGCGGGTCATCGCGGGCGAGTCGGCCACTACGACCGACTCGCCCGCGACCACCTCGGCGCACTCCACCTCGCCGGCACACTCGCCCGGCTCGGAGGATCCGTCGGACATTCCCCGGACGGCGGGTCAGTTGTCCCCGTTGCGGAGAGCGGTGACCACTGAGCGGATCGTCGGGTTGCGGTACAGCTCGCGCAGTTGCAGCGGCGGCAGTCCGCCTTCCCTCATGCGCGCCCCGATCCGCACCGCGAACAGGGAGTTGCCGCCCAATTCGAAGAAGTCGTCGTCCAACCCCACCGGCACGCCCAGCACCGCGCCCCACACCTCGCTCAGCTTGGCGGCCAGGTCGTCGTTCCCGGTGGGCGTGGCGGCCGGCTTCGCCGTGGTGGTGACCGGTGGCGGAAGTTTCGTCGCGTCCAACTTGCCGTTCGTGGTCAGCGGCAGCGCGTCCAGCGCGGTCACGGTGCTCGGCACCATGTAGTCGGGCAGGATGTCGGCGGCCCGCTTGCGCACGCTCGACGACGTCTCACCGGCCGCGCCGTCGGCGAGCACCACGTACGCGTCGATCCGGGCGGTGGCCGCGTCGTGCGGGTCGTCCCGGCGCACCACCACGGCCGCCGTGCGCACGTCCGGGTCCTCCAACAGCACCGCGCGGATCTCGTCCAGCTCGATCCGGAACCCGCGCACCTTCACCTGGCTGTCGATGCGCCCCAGGTGTTCCAGTGCGCCGTCGGGCCGCAGCCGGCCGAGGTCGCCCGAGTGGTAGACCCGGCCCGGCGCCACCGGGTCCTCGGTGAACCGCTGCGCGGTCAGGTCGTCCCTTTCGAGGTAGCCGGACGCCACCCCGGCTCCACCGACCCAGATCTCCCCGGGCACCCCCGGCGGCAGCAGCCGCCCGTCCGGGTCCACCACGTACAGGTGCCACCCGGGCAGGGCCGGTCCCACCGACCGCGACCCGGCCAGCGCGTGCCGCCGGGTGACCGTCTGATGCGTGACGTGCACGGTGGTCTCGGTGATGCCGAACATGTTCACCACCCGGCACCCCGACTCGGGGCGCACGTCGAACCACGGCAGCAGCACCCGCGCGTCCAGCGGCTCGCCGCCCAGCACCACCAACCGCACTGCCAGGTCGTCGTGCGGCACGTCCACGAGCTGCGCGAACGCCGACGGCGTCTGGCTGAGCACGGTGACCCGCTCGGCCACCAGCAGGTCGCGGAACTTCTCCGGTTCCCGGGAGACGAAGTACGGCACCACCACCAGCCGGCCGCCGGTGAGCAGGCAGCCCCAGATCTCCCACACCGAGAAGTCGAACGCGCTGGAGTGGAACAGCGTCCACACGTCCGACGACCCGAGCCGGTACTCCGCACGGGTCGCGTCCATGAGCGCGATCACGTTCCGGTGCGGGACCACCACCCCCTTGGGGCGGCCGGTCGACCCGGACGTGTAGATGACGTACGCGGCGTCGTCGGGCGTCATGGTGCTGGTGAACGGCTCGGCCCCGGCCGCGATCACCTCGTCCGGCGTCACGGGGACGGTGGACGAGGTGCCGGGGAACTCGGGCAGCCGGGTGACGACCAGCCGGAGGTCGGCGTCCTGCGCGGTGTAGGCCAGCCGTTCGGTCGGGTAGGCGGGGTCGGCGGGCACGTAGGCGGCTCCCGCCTTGAGCACGCCCAGCAGGGTGACCACCAGCTCGGCGGTGCGTTCCAGGCACACCCCGACCCGGTCGCCGTCCGACACCCCCAGCGCGCGCAGCCCGCCGGCCACCGCGTCCGAGCGCTCGTCCAGCTCGCGGTAGGTCAGCCGCACCTCGCCGTCGGTGAGCGCCACCAGGTCCGGTGTGCGGGCCGCGACCGCGCGGAACGCCGCGTCGATCCGCGTCGGCGTGGTCGAAAGCGCCCGGTCCGGTCGACCGAGCGCGGCCACCCGCTCGCGTTCCGCCGCGTCCAGCAGCTCCACCTTGTCGGGCGCCACGTCCGGGTTCTCCCGCACCTGGCGGTGCACGTGCGCCAGGTGCCGGGTGAACTGCTCGACCTGCGCCGGGGAGATCCGCCCGGCCTGGTGGTCGCAGCGCAACCGCACCGTGTCGCCCGTGCGCCACACCGAGAACGTCAACGGCAGCGGCGGGGCGAGGCACGGCCGGTACTCGTCCGTGCCGAAGTCCACATCGGACACCAGCAGTCCGGCCACGGCCGGTTCGCCGGTCGGTTCCACGGTCGGTTCCGCGGCGGCTCCCGGGGTCACCCGCACCGCGCCCTGGTCGGTGCCGATGATCGCCCAGCCAGGGGAATCGACCGCGTCGTAGCGCACCAGGGTGATCGCCAGCGCGGTGCGCCAGCTCTCCGCGTCCCCGGCCTCGTCGAGCAGCAGAGCCAACTCGACCGCTCCCGCGTCCACCGGGTCCGGGGCCGCCGCCCAGTCCGGCACTCCGGCCGCCGCGACCGCACCGACTTCGGTCCCGGCCGCCGCAGCTGTTGCAGCCTCCGCAGCCGCCGCGACCTCGGTCCCTGCCGGCTCCACCGGGTCCGCACCGGTCAGCGAGGCCGCCACCGCGCGCAGTCCGGCCGCGTCCAGGAATCCCCGGTCCGCCACCAGCACCAGGTCGGCGAGCCCGTCCCGGTACCGCAGCACGGTGCACCGCAGGCCGGTCACCGCCCGGCTCATCTCGGCCGCGCGCCGCCGTTCCGCGACCGGCTCGGTCGACCGGGCGGGCACGTCGTCCACCCAGACCCGGGACTGCGCGGGCGCGGTCAACGCCTCGGGGTGGACCGCGCCTGCGAGCCGGACCCGCAGCGCGTGGCATCGGGCGCCTGGAAACACATGTCCTCCTGGTCGGTGATGGTCAGTGCGCGGTGAAGCCGCCGTCGACGGTCAGCACCGAGCCGGTCACCTGCGCCGAGTCGTCCGACGCGAGGAACACCACGGCTCCGGCCACGTCGTCCGGCTCCACCAACCGGTTCATCGGCTGCGACTGGGTGAAGGCCGCCACGTGCTCGTCCGCCGGGACGTCCAGCGCGCGGGCGATCTCCCGCAGCATCCGGCCCTCGGCCTCGGGGGTGTCCCGCACGTTGCCCGGACACACCGCGTTCACCCGCACCTTCATCGGCGCGTAGTCCAACGCGGCCGCCTTGGTCAGCCCGATCAGCCCGTGCTTCGCGGCCACGTACCCGGCGAAGTGCCGGTAGCCGACCAGTCCGGCGGTGGACGCGATGTTCACGATGCTGCCCGAGCGCTGGTCGCTCATGGTCTTGCCGACCTCCCGGATCACCCGCCACGCCCCGGACAGGTCGACGTCCAGCATCAGCGACCACTCGTCCTCGGTGATCTCGTGCACCCGCTTGCCCGAGGGCGCGGCGATGCCAGCGTTGTTCACGACCACGTCGATCCGGCCGTAGCGGTCGCCCGCCAGGCCCACGGCGTCCCGCACCGACGTGGTGTCACGCACGTCCGCCTTCGCCGTGAGCACCGACGCGCCCCGGTCCCGGCACAGCGACGCGGTGTGCTCGAGCTGGCTGGCCGACCCCAGCGGGTACGGCACACCCGCCAGGTCCGCGCACACGTCCAGCAGCACCAGGTCCGCGCCCTCGGCGGCGCAGGCCACCGCGCTGGCCCGGCCGATCCCGCGGGCCGCCCCGGTGATCACGACGACCTTCCCGGTCAACCGCATCGGTGCCCCCTAGACCGCGGTGTCGATGAGTTTGAGCAGGTCGGGCGCCGACTCCGTCAGGTACATGTGGCCGCCGGGCAGCTCCACGTACTCGAACCCCGCGCCGGCCACCTCCGACCAGCGGGCACCCTCGGCCGCGGTGACCAGCCCGTCGTCCGAGCCGCGCAGCGACGTGATCGGAGCGGGCAGCCGGGCGGCCGTGCTCGGCCGGTAGTTCTCGTGCATCTCCACGTCGGCGCGCAGCGTCGGCAGGATCAGCTCGCGCATCTCCGGGTCCTCCAGTGCCTCGTGCTGGAACCCGGCGAACTGCGACACCCGCGCGAGGAACTCGTCGTCGGGCAGGCCGGTGGCGCGGCCGGGCCGCTGGGTGTGCGGCTCCGGCGACCCGCTGACGAACAGGTGGCGCAGCACCAGCTCCGGGTGCGCGACCACCCGGTGGGCGAGCTCGTAGGCCAGCACCGCGCCCAGGCTGTGCCCGAACAGCACCACGTCGGTCAGGCCGTCGAGCTGCCGCACGAGGTCCGGCAGCAGTTCGTCCGCGGCCACCTGGACGTCGCGGTAGGGCTCGACGTCGATCCGCCGCTCCCGACCGGGCAGTTGCAGCGGCACGACGGCCAGTCGGTCACCCGCGTGCGCCGACCACGGGCGGAAGAACGAGGCTCCCGCCCCGGCGAACGGCAGGCACACCAGTGCGATCTTCACGTTCGTCCCCTCAGGCAGGTTGGCCGATTGGCCTGATGATGATGGTGTTGACGTCCACTGTGGAGGGTTGCCCCAGCGCGAACACGATCGAGTCGGCGACCTGGTCCGCGGACAGCAGGATGCCGTCCGGCAACGAGCCGTACTCGTCCCAGAACGGCGTCTCGGTGCGCCCCGGCGACACCAGCGTCACGCCGACGCCGTCGCTGGTGACCTGCCGGCGGGTGTTCTCCGCCAGCCCGGTGACCGCCCACTTGGTGATGCCGTAGATGTTGCCCGCCGAGTACGCGTGCCCGGCGACGCTGCCCAGCAGCACGATCCGCCCCTTGGACCGCTTCAACTCCGTCAGCGACGCCCGGATCAGCAGCGCCGGACCCAGGACGTTGGTCAGCACCATCTCCCGCCAGCCGGTCGGGTCGCCCTCCGCGATGTCGTCGTGCGTCGCCCAGCCCGCGTTCGCGACCACGGCGTCCAGCCGGCCGAACCGCTCCACCGTGGTGGCCACCGCCGACTGGACGAGGTCCCAGTCCCCGGCGTCGCCCTGGACCGTCAGCAGCTCGGCGGGCTCGCCGACCTCCTTCGCGAACCGGTCCAGCCGCTCCTGACCGCGCCCGACGATGGTCACCCGCTGCCCCTTGTCGAGCAGCTGCCGTGCGGTGGCGGCCCCGATACCGCTGCCACCACCGGTGATCAGCGTGACGGGAATGTCGGTCATGTGGTGCTCCAAAGGGTTGTGCGGTCGAGAACTAGCGGGGCAGCTTCTTGGTGAAGGTGACCGGCAGGCGGGAGACACCGTGACCGACGGAGTTGTCGTAGAGCCACTCGAGCTCCTCGGGCGGCACCGCGAGCGCGATGTCCGGCAGCCGGCGCAGCAGCGTGTTGAACGCGATCTCGCCCTCCAGGCGGGACAGCGGGGAACCCGGGCAGAAGTGCGCGCCGTGGCCGAAGGAGAAGTGCCGGATGCCGGTGCGCGTGATGTCCAGCCGGTCCGGCTCCTCGAACACCTCCGGGTCGCGGTTCGCAGAGTTGATCATGAGGTGCACGAACGCTTCCTTGCCGATGTGCACGCCGGCCAGTTCCATGTCCTCGGCCGCGACGCGCAGCGTGCCGCGGTAGACGGGCGGCTGGTAGCGCAGGAACTCCTCGATCGCGTTGGGCGCGAGGCTCGGGTCGTTGCGCAGCATCTCCATCTGGTCCGGGTGCGTGAACAGCGCCTCCATGCCGTTGCTGATCAGGTACGCGGTCGTCTTGTGCCCGGCGTTGATCAGCAGGATGAGCGTGGACACCAGTTCGTCGTTGGTGAACCGGCCGTCCTCGTCGGCGGCGCGGATCAGCGTGCTGACCAGGTCGTCACCCAGGTCCTCGCGGCGCGCGGCCAGCAGCTCCTTCAGGTACTCCTCGATGCTGTCGCTGGCCCACTTCAGCTTGCGGTTCATCTCGTCGGTCGAGTACGGCGCGCCGCTGAGCAGCAGGCCCCACTCGTGCAGCTTGTCCCGGTCCTCGAACGGCACGCCGAGGAACTCGCAGATCACCTTCAGCGGCAGGGTCAGCGCGAACTCGTGGAACAGGTCGGCCTCGCCGTCGGTCAAGGCGTCGATCAGGTCGTCGGTGGTCTCCTGGATCCTCGGCCGCAGCGCCGCCATCTTGCGCGGCGTGAACGCCTGCGCCACCAGTTTGCGCAGCCGGGTGTGCTCCGGGGCGTCCGCGGTGAGCATGTTGCGGATGAGGGTCGGGCTGGAGTCCTTCAGCAGGGCCTGCCACCACGCCGGCGCCTTGTCCACGCTCTTGGACAGCCGCGGGTCGCTGAACATCCCGCTCACCGTCTCGTAGTCCATGACGATGTACGCCTCGGCGCCCTCCGGGTGGTTCACCTGGTGCACCGGGCACTTCGAGCGCAGCCGAGCGTTGTCGGCGTGTCGGTTCGGGTTCGGCCCGTTGAAGAACTCCGGGGGCAGCTGCTCGTAGTGGACGCCCGGCTGCGCTTCGGTGCTCATTCTTCTCCTCCGATGACGGTCATACAGCGACGGCTTCCGGGGCGGGCAGGTTGCGGATGCGCTTGCTCAGGGTCGGCAGCGCGGCCACGGCCGAGATCACGCACATGGTGATGAACACCCAGGTCGAGCCGGCCAGCTCGAACACGGCGCCGACCACGAAGACACCGAGCGGGGCCGCGCTCATGGACATGAAGAACACCGCGCCGAGCACACGTCCCTGGACCTTGTCCGGGGCGACGGCGGCGAGGTAGGACAGGAACAGCGTGCTGATGATCGGACCGCGGATGAACACCAGCGTCACGATGATGCCCAGCGGGATCACGCCGGGGGTGACCGCGAGCAGGATCGCCACCACCGGGCCGATCCACGCGCCGTACAGCACGATCACCGACGGCTTCACCTTCTTGAAGACCCACCCGGCGATCAGCGACCCGAACAGCCCGCCGAGGCCTGCCACCGCGAGCGTCGCGCCGATGAACGACTCGGACGCGCCCCGCCCCTGCGCGGTGGCGATCAGCGCCAGGAACACACCGGAGTGGGTGAACGCCATGTTCGACCCCATGATCCAGATGATCAGCGGGCGCAGGATCGGTTGCTTGAACAGGAACCGGAAGCCCTCGGCCGTGCCGCCCTTCTCCTTGGCCGCCCTGGCCGACTCGTTCTGCATCGGCTTGCGCACGAACAGCAGCAGCACGGTGGAGATCAGGAACGACACCACCGCCGCCAGGTACGGGAACGCCCGCGCCACCCCGAACAGCGCACCGCCGATCGGAGGCCCGGCCACGGTCGCGCCGAAGTACCGGATCTGGTTCTGCGCGGTGGCCTGGGTCAGTTGGGACGGCGGCACCAGCGCCTTGATCGCGGCCATCCCGGCGGGCTGCGACAGTCCGAAGCAGACGGCCGAGCTCACCGCGATCGCGAAGATCACCGGCATGTTGGTGTTGTCGGTGAAGATCAGCACGCTGAACAGCGCCAGCAGCACGACCCGGATCATGTTGCAGCCGATCAGCAGCAACCGGCGGTCCAGCCGGTCGGCGAGGGTGCCGCCCGGGATGGACATCACGCTCGCCGTGATCAGCTGTGCGGACCCGACGATGCCGGCGTACAACGTGGACCCCGTGGTGGCCAGGATCAGCAGGGGGTAGGCGATCTCGGCGGTCTCCTTCGCCACCGCGGCGAACGCCTCGCTGGTCCACAGCGCCTGGAAGTCGCGGTTCTTGATCAGCGGCCGTTCCGGGGCCTTCGGGTCCGGTTCGCCGGTCGGCGCGGCATCCGACTCGGGCAACGCGGCCGGCGGGTCCGCGTCGAGTACGCGGTCCGACGTGCCGGTGCTGCGGTCGAGTGGTTCAGTGGACATCCGCAGCCTCATTCCGCACCGGCGCGACGCCGGGCAACGTGGTGATCAGATCCTCGGCGAGCCGCCGCACGTGCGGCTCGGTCAACACCGACCAGTGGTTCCCCGGCACCGGGAGGACGCGCACACCGCCGCCGTAGAACGGGGTCAGGCGGGCGGTCAGCCGGTCCGCGCCACGCGCGTCCACGCCCACCTTGAACACCACGGCCGGGCAGTCCACCGCGCGCGGCCGGTACGGCGCCAGCACGCGCGCCTTGTCGAGGAACAGCTTGCGCAGTGCGGGGTTGCGGCGCATCTGCCGGCCGACCACGCCGATGTTCAGCACCCCGGCCACCTGGAAGCCGACGTGGCTGTACAGGAACTCCGGGTCGAGTCCGAGGGGCACGCCGAGCCGGCCGGGCATGAACGCGTCGATGCACAGCAACACGTCCACCACGGCACCGCGCGCGATGAGCAGGCGGGCCATCTCGTGCGCGACGACCGCGCCGAACGACCAGCCTCCCAGCGTGTACGGACCTTCGGGCTGGATGCCGAGAACCGCGTCGACGTTCAGCGCCGCCACCTGTGCCACGGACCGGTGCGCGGGGTCAGCCGGATCGGGCTCCAGCCCGTACACCGGGCGGTCCGCGTCGAGCCGGTCGGCCAGCGGCTGGTAGCTGAGCGCGGTGCCGGCGGCGTCGGCGGCCAGGAACAGCGGGCGGCCCGTTCCCTCCCGCAACCGCACGGCGTTCACCGGCGGGCGCGCCGCCGGTGCCGTCGGCCGGTCGCGTTCGGCCAGTTCGACCAGGCGACCGAACGTGGGGTCGCGGGAGAACTCGGCCAGCGAGAGCACGATCCCCGCCTGCTCCCGCAGTCGGCTCATCATGTTCAACGCGATCAGCGACTCGCCGCCCAGCGCGTAGAAGTGGTCCGCGTCCGAGGAGGGCGGTTGGCCCAGCGCCGTGGTCCACAGCCGCTCCAGCACCGGCCGCACCGAGTCACCGGCGGCCGGCTTCGACCGGCGCTCCCGCGACTTCGCCGCGACCCGCACGACCTGGTCACCGTCCGGGTCCTCGCCCAGGAACGGGTGCGGCGGCAACGAGCAGTGCGGCGGCGGCTCGACGCCCGCGCCCGGCGCGAGCACGGTCTCGCCCAGCACGTCCACGCCGCGTTCCCACAGCGCGCCCAGCGCCCGCAGCAGACCCAGGTCGCCGTCGTCGGCGCGGCCCAGCAGCGGCAGCCCGGTGTGGGTGTCGCCGTCCCAGCGGCTGTTCCAGCGCACCGTGCCCAGCATGGTGCCGCCGGGTCCAAGCTCCAGGAACGTGTCGACCCCGGCGTCGAGCAGCGTCTCCACCCCGGCGTCCAGCAGCACCGGGCTGGTGAACTGCGTGGCCCAGTAATCCGGCCCGGCCACCGCCGTCGGGTCGGCCCACGTGCCGCTGGTGTTGGACACCAGCGGCAGCGTCGCCGGCTTCGCCGAGGTGTCGGCGACGACCCGGTGCAGGATCTCCGCGGCCGGGGCCAGGGCCGCGCAGTGCCCCGGCCGGTCCACGGCCAGCACCCGCACGTCCAGCCCGGCCAACGCGTCCCCGGCCAGCAGGTCGTCCACATCGGACTCGTATCCGGACAGCACCACGCCGCCGCGGCTGATCACCGACACCGCGACCGGGCTGTCCGGACCGAGCCGGCGGATCACCTCGTCGGAGGTGCCGTTCACCGCGACCATGCGGCCGGGCGGCACCTCCGACCACGCCACCCGGGCGCGCTCGTGGATCACGGCGGCGGCGTCGGCCGGCGACCACACCCCGGCCAGAACGGCCGGCGCGTACTCGCCGATGCTGTTGCCGAACATCCCGACCGGGGTGATGCCCCAGTCCATCAGCTGCCTGCCGAGCGCGTAGCCGATGGCGAAGAGCCCGAGCTGCTGGTTCGCGCCGTCCTCGAACCACTCCGGACCGCCGTCCACCTCCGCCACCACCGGCGACAGGTCCACGCCGCACCGGTCCAGCACCGCGTCCCGGATCTCGTCGAACCAGCGGCGGAACCCGGGCAGCAGTCGGTAGGCCGGGGCACCCGCGTTGTACCGCAGCGTGCCGTGTCCCGGGAACAGGAACGCCACCTTGCCCAGCGGGCGCGGCTGCGCCGGGTCGCCCGCCGCGGCCAGCAGGTCCGCCGCGTGTGCCGAATCGGACACCGCGAACGCCTGCTTGTGCCGGTGCACCCGGCGGTCGGCGAGGGTGCGCGCCACCGCGGTCAGGTTCCGCGCGGGGTCCCGGCGCAGCGCGTCGGCCAGGGTCTCGCGCAGCTTCGCCAGCGCCTCCGGCGTGGCCGCGGACACGGCGAGCACCGTCCCGCCCGGTCGCGGCGCGGCCGGCTCCCGCTCCGGCGGGCCCTGGAGCACCACGTGCGCGTTGGTGCCGCCCACGCCGAACGAGCTGACGGCCGCGATCCGGTCGCCGCGGTCCGGCCACGGCCGGTGCTCGGTGCACACCCGGAACGGTGTGCCGTCCAGCTCCAGCAGCGGGTTCGGCTGGTCGAAGTGCAGGCTGGGCACCAGTTCGCCGTGTTCGAGCATCAGCACGGTCTTGATGAACGCGGCCACGCCCGCCGCCGCGCTGGTGTGGCCGAGGTTGCCCTTGACACCGCCGAGCATGCAGTAGCCGACCTCGTCGGTGGACATCCGGAAGGCCTCGGTCAGGGCCTGCACCTCGATCGGGTCGCCGATGGGGGTGGCCGTGCCGTGCGCCTCGACGTAGTCGATGTCGGCCGCGTCCACCCCGGCGAGCTTCTGCGCGTAGCGGATGACGTCCCGCTGGCCGGGGATGGAGGGTGTGGCGTAGCCCATCTTCTCCGCGCCGTCGTTGTTCAGCGCCGAGCCGAGCACCACCGCCGCGATCCGGTCGCCGTCGCGCAGTGCGTCGTCCAGCCGCTTGAGCACGACCACGCCGACACCTTCGCTGGGCACGGTGCCGGTGGCGTTCACGTCGAACGGTCGGCAGTGCCCGTCCGCGGACAGCGCCCCACCCTGCTCGTGCCAGTAGCCCCACTCGCCCGGGGGCGACACGGCCACCCCACCCGCCAGCGCGGCGTCGCACTCCCGGCTCAGCAGGCTCTGCACCGCCATGTGGATGGCGACCAGCGAGGTGGAGCACGAGGTCTGCACGGTCATCGCCGGGCCGCGCAGCCCCAGCTTGTAGGCGGTGCGGGTGGCCACGTGGTCCTTTTCGTACCCCATCACCCGTTCCAGAGGGGTGAGGCCGCGGCCGGTGTCCGGGTGGGTGCGGTCCGCGCCCGCGTACACGCCGATCCAGCCGTCGAACCGGGTCGGGTCGAGGCCCGCGTCGTCCAATGCGGACGATGCGGTCTCGAGGAACACCCGTTGCTGGGGGTCGATGGCCGCGGCCTCGGCGCGCTTGTACCCGAAGAACGACCAGTCGAAGTTCGAGGAGCCGGCCATGACGCCCTTGGCGGGCACGAAGTTCGACTGCCGGACCTCGTCCGGGTCGGCGCCCTTGTTCCGCACCAAGTCCTCGACGTCGAACCGGGTGATGCCCTCGACGCCGTCGCGCAGCAGCTCCCAGTACGCTTCGACGTCGTTCGCGCCGGGGAAGCGGCATGCCATCCCGACGACTGCTACCGCGTTCTCGGTGTCGGTCACCTCGTCCCCCTTCCCGTTCAGGTCTGCCGCCGGGTTCGGCAACCCGCACCGCGGTACCGCGGACGCGGTCGCCCGCGTCGCGCACGGCGGATCGCCACCAAGCCCCGAGCCGCGGGTGGTGGGCTCGTACTCGTCCGACATTCGCTGGTCCTCCAGGCCGAGCGGAACGGCGACGGGCGCCGGCTTCGGGCCGGTCAGCGTCGCTGGTCGCCGGTTCGGCGGTCGCGCACGGCGCCCAGCAGCCGGTCCCGGCTGGTGCCCCGGCCCGCGGTGGCGGCCTCGGCGGGCGCGGCCAGCAGTTCCGCCTGTCCGCGCACGGTGCCGGCGCGGAACAGGTCGACGGTCTTGAGCGGTCGCCCGGACGCCTGGCTGAGTCGCTCCACCAGGATCACCAGCCGCAGCGAGTCGCCGCCCGCGTCGAAGAAACTGATGTCGTCGTCGATCGACTCGGTGTCGAGGACCTCCTGCCAGATGGACCGCACGAGGCCCAACCGCGTGGCGGGATCGTCCAGGTCGGTCTTGTCGGCAGAGGGCTGGTTCAGCACGATTTCCTCCGGATCTCGAGCGAGGTCGGCGGCGCTGCGGCGCAGGGCGGCCAGGAATTCGGTGGTCGTGGTCGCGGTGAACAGCGCCGCCGGGTGGTTCAGGGACAGTTCGAGCCGGTCCCGTCCGGTGGTCCGGTCCAGGCGGACGAACAGCGCCAGGTCCCACTTGCTGTACTCCGGGCGCAGCGGCTGGAAGCGGCCGACCACGCCGTTGCCCAGCTCCAGCGGGTCCGGCGCCTCGGCCAGGTTGACCAGCACCGGGGTCAGCGGCGGCCGTGCCATGTCGCGGTCGGGGTCCAGCTCGGCGGCGATCGCGTCCAGCGGCACGTCCGAGTCGATGAACGCCTCCATGCCTCCCGTCCGCGCGATCCGGAGCAGTTCCCGCCACGTCGTGCCGGCGTGGAACTGGACGCGCAGCACCAAAGTGGTCATGAACATGCCGATCACGTCGGCGGCGGCCGGGTCGTCCCGTCCTGGCCAGACGACCGCGAACAGGAAGTCGGTCTGCGCGGTGGTCCGCGCGAACGTGCCGGCCAGCAGCGCCACGCCGGTCATGAAGGCGGTGCAGCCCTCCTGCGCGGCGACCGCGAGCACGGACTCCGTCACGTCCGGGTCCAGCAGGGTCTCCGCGGTGGCGCCGATCATCGACAGCTCGGGGTCGTCCGGGTCGCCGTCGTAGGGGAGGGCCACAGTGGTCGGCGCGCCGCGCAACCGCTCCACCACTCCCGCCACGCGCTCGGCGAACCCGTCGCCGTCGTCCGGCTTGTCCTGCACCTCCGCCGGGTGCGGCGGGGTGCGCAAGTCCGGTTCGGTCCCGCGGGCGAACGCCCGGTAGGTGGCACCGATCTCGTCCACCAGGAGTTGCCGGGACACCCCGTCGAACACGATGTGGTGCACGGTCAGCACCAGCAGCGTGCGATCGGCGTCGAGGCGGATCACCTCGGCCCTCGCCGGCGCCTCGTCGGCCAACTCGAACGGCGTGTAGCAGAGCGCCTCGACCAGGCGCTCCACCTCCTCGGCGGACCAGTCGTCGGCCACCGCGTCGGTGAACCCGACTTCGGGCGCCGGTCCGTCCGTCCGGTACTCCACGCGACGCGCGACGGCGTCCAACCTGAATCGGGAACGCAGCGCCGGATGACGTCCCAGCGCGCGCTCCACCGCCGACGTCAACAATTGACAGTCCACCGGTCCGGTGAATTCGAGAACACTCGGCAACAGGTAGGTGGGACGCAGCCGCTCGATCCGGTCGAGAATCCAGATGCCCTGTTGGGTGGGCGTCGCCGGGTACCAGGTTCCTGGTCCGGGCTGGGAACTAACCATGGAGGCGCTCGACCCGCGTCCACGTGACGAAGAACGGTGTGACGAAGAACGGTGTGACGCGCCGTCGCGTCGCCAGGGCGCGCGCATTCGGCAACGACTGCATGACTTCCCCCAGAAGATTCCACCTGATTGCGAATGGCCCCAGTGCCCCCTCGCAAGCCCCTTGCCCGGGCCACTAAAACGCACCGTAGGGACCGGTCCCGGGATCCGTCAAGCGGTCGGCTTCGGTATTCCCGTCCACATTGGACGATAGGTCTTCGGTGCCGAACCCCCGGCGGTTGACGATCTCGCGAACGTGGTGCTTGACTGGGTTACCGTTGGGCGCGACCGTGTCGAGCCCGTGGCACTGGGGACTGGGGAGTTCGGGGTTGCACAAGAGGGCTGCTAGATGTTGACCTGTGCCTGCCCGTGATGTAGGTGAGCGATCGCACCCGATCTCCACTCTCAGACGTGTGGAGACCGTGTCGGCGATGTGCGGTCCGGTTAACCGTCAATTCAGCCGGAGATGCGGCCCTGCCGGTCGTGAACCCGGCCGCCGGCGCGCGTCCGGAACACCTCAGTGCCCACCCGTCGACTGCCCACCGACCAGGAGTCTGCCGGACGGCTCGCTCCCCGAACCGAGGAGGACATCGACATGACCGTCCACGACGCACCTGTTTCCGGGTGCCCGGTGCACGCAGGTGACACCGATCTGGTCGACCCCCACCTGTACAGCGACGGCGACGCGCACGCGGTGTGGCGGGAACTCCGCGCGCAGGACGGCTTGAGCTGGCACCAGGTCGACGACAACCGCGGGTTCTGGTCGGTCGTGCACTTCACGGAGACCGACTACGTGCTGCGCAACACCGCGCTGTTCACCTCCGAACGCGGCACCATGCTGGAACTGCTCGGCATGGACGACCCGGCGGGCGGACAGCAGCTCGCGGTCACCGACCCGCCCCGGCACACCATCATGCAGGCGCGGCTGAAGAAGGCCTTGGCGGTCAAGGCGGTCGACCGGCAGCGCGACGCGATCCGCGCGTTGATCACCGACCTGATCGCGCCGATCGGCGACGGCGGCGTGTTCGACTTCGGCCAGGCCATGCTGGCGATGCCGATGTCGGTCACCGGCACCATGATGGGCCTGCCGCAGGAGGACTGGCCGTGGCTGAGCAGGCTCACCACGATCTGCATCGCCGCCGACGACCCCGAGTACCAGGACGAGGGCAGCCGGTCCGCGACCCTGCACATGGCGCACCGCGAGCTGTTCGCCTACTTCCAGGACCTGGTGCGGTTCCGCCGCGACCAAGCGGGCGACGACCTGATCAGCGTGCTGATCAACACCCGGTTCGAGGGCAGGCACATGTCGTCGAGCGAGATCGTGTCCAACTGCTACAGCCTGCTGCTCGGCGCGAACGTGACCACGCCGCACGCGCCGAACTTCGTGATGGCCGAGTTCATCGACTCCGACGTGCTGCCGCAGTGGGCCGCCGAGCCGGAGGTGGGCGTCACCGCGGTCGAGGAGGCGCTGCGCTGGGCGTCGCCGGTGAACCACATGCTGCGATACGCCACACAGGACGTAGTGGTGCGGAACACCCCGATCGCGGCCGGTGACGCGGTGGTGGTGTGGCTGGGCGCGGCCAACCGGGACGAGAACGAGTTCCCGGACTCCGAGACGTTCGACCTGCGCCGCAACCCGAACAAGCACCTCGCGTTCGGCATCGGTCCGCACTACTGCGTCGGGCACAACGTGGCCAGGGTGACCCTGCGCACCCTGTTCGAGGAACTGCTGGCGCAGTACCAGGACTTCGAGGCCGCCGGCGCACCCGAGCGACTGGTGTCCAACTTCGTCTCCGGCTACAAGCACGTGCCGATCACCGCCAAGCGCCGTGGTTGACGTGTTGGCCCGCAGGCAGCGGGCACTGCGCCACTACGGGACGTCGGACGCCGGCCGGGTGCGGCTGCTGTGCTTCCACTACGCGGGCGGCAACGCCGCGATGTTCCGGGACTGGCCGCGGCGGTTGTCGCCGGACGTGGCGACGGTGGCGGTGCAACTGCCCGGCCGCGACACCCGCCTCGACGAGCCGCCGCACGTCCACATGGGATCGGTGGTGGCCGAACTGCTGGACCTGCTGGACCCGCTGCTGGACGAGCCGTTCGCCTGCTACGGCCACAGCATGGGCGCGCGGGTGGCACTGGCGCTGGCGCACGAGCTGCGCGCGAAATCCCGGCCCGGCCCGCGCGCGTTGTTCGTGGCCGCCAGCGCCGCGCCCGCGCTGCGCACCCCGGTGCGCGGCTGGGACGAGCCGGACGAGGGCCTGATCGCCTACATGCGGGACCTGGGCGGCACGCCGTCGATCGTGCTGGAGCGGCCGGACCTGCTCGAACTGTTCCTGCCCGCGCTGCGCGCCGACCTCACCGTGGTGGCCACCTCCGGCGCCCCGGTGAGGCCTCCGCTGGACGTGCCGCTGCACGCGTTCGCCGGCGTCGGCGACCGTGAGGCGTCACCGGAGCGGATGGCGGCGTGGCGGGAGGAGACCACCGGCCCGTTCGCCTTGGACGTCGTGCCCGGCGGTCACTTCTTCGACCCGGCCGGGGTGGAGCGAGTCTTCGACGTCATCGCCACCACCCTGGCCGAGCCGCGTTGACGCGCGGGGCGTCCTACATCAGTGCGCTGCGTCCATGAACGCGCGCTGCTCGGCGGTGAGGTCCAACTCCACCGCTTCCAGGCTCTCGTTCAACTGCGCCACGGAGGACGCGCCCACCAGCGGGATGATCGGCAGGTCGCCGCCCATCAGCCAGGACAGCACCACCTGGTTCGCCGTCGCCCCGGTCTGCCGCACCACCTCGTGCAACGCCTCCAGGCGGGCCTTGGTGCCCGCGTGGTCGTGCAGTTCGCCCAACGGCCGGTCGTCCCGCACGTAGGCGCCGGACAGCAGCGGCGTGTACGCCACCAGCGTCAGCTCCGGGCGGTCACGCAGGTAGGTGATCATCTCCGCGCTGAACAGCCCTTGGTGGCCGTCCTTCGACCGCCGGTTCGGCACGTCGCCGCGCGCGCGGAGGTACGTGTGGTGGTACTGGATCACCTCGTAGCCGGGCAGGTCCGCGGCCTCGGCGATCGCCCGCATCCGCTCCAGCCGCCACGACCAGTGGTTGCTGGCGCCGAGCATGGCCACCGAGCCCTCCGCCACCAGCGCCGCGAACGCCTCCGCCACGTCCTGCTGCGGCACGGTCATGTCGTCCCCGTGCGCGTACAACAGGTCCAGCCGCTCCACGCCCAGCAGCTCGCGGCTGCGCGCCGACGACTCGCGGATGACCTCGGGCGCCAAGCCCTCCATGTTCATGAAGTCGCGGCCCGGCGCCTTCGGGCGACCTGCCAGCTTGGTCGCGATCACCACCTCGTCGGTGATGCCCCGGCTGCGCCGCCACCGCCCGAGCAGCGCCTCGCTCTCCCCGCCCTGGGTGCCGTTGACCCAGAACGCGTAGTTGTTGGCCGTGTCGACGAAGGTGCCGCCGGCTTCCACGAACCGGTCCAGGATGGCGAACGCCCGCTCTTCCTCGACGGTGGTGCCGAACATCATGGCCCCTAACGCGAGCGCGCTCACCTCGCGCTGCCGCTGCGGGTTGGTGCCGATCTTCCGATACTTCATCCGGGTGTTCTCTCCAATGTGGTGCGTGAACCCGTTCAGAGGTCGATCATGGTCCCCTGGTTCCCCCGATGTCCAGGAACAGGTGGTCCAGGCCGACGTAGGCGAGGTTCGGCCCCCACTCGATCCCGTTCTCCGCCACCGCGGCGCCGGGGAACCGCCGGGTGAACCGCCGCAGCGCGGTCGCCGCCTCCAGCCGGGCCAGCGGCGCGCCGATGCAGTAGTGGACACCGTGGCCGAACACCAGGTGGCGGTCGGCGCGTTCGGAGACCGGGGCGAGGTCGGACAGGTCGGCGTCGAACAGGCCGCCACCGGCCAGCGACACCAGCACCAGGTCGCCCTCGCGCAGGCGCTCGCCCTCGAACTCGAAGTCCTCCGCGACGACGCGGCCCACGTTGCGCAGGGGCGGCCGTTTCTCCAGCACGGACTCGACCAGCGACTCGACCTCGCCCGGCCGGTCCTGGACCACCCGTTCCCACAGCGCCGGGTCGTCCAACACGGCCAGCAGGCAGGAACCCAGCAGCGACGCCGTGGTCTCCAGGCCGCCGAACAGGATCATCGCCCACGTCGCGGTGGTGCGGGCGCGGTCCTCGGGGGTGTCGCGGGGGAAGTCCGCCAGGGCCGGGGAGTCCTCCAGCGCGTCCCGCATCTCCAGCATCACGCGGTGCGCGGCCTCGGCGTGGTCGCGCCGGTACATCGCGGCGATGAACCCCGACAGGGTCCTCGACCACGTGTGCAGCACGGCCGGTTCCTGCTCCACGCCGACGATGTGGGCCATCACCCGCCCCGACACGCCTTCGGCCACGGTCGACACGGCGTCGTGCCGCGGGTCGGCGGCCAGGTCGTCCAGGCAGGCGTCCACGATGGCCTCGACCCGCGGCACGATGGACCGGGTGTACGAGGCGGAGAACAAGCGCTGCAACGGTTTGCGCAGCGCGGCGTGCTCCTCGCCGTCGGTGTGCACGAACCACAGTCGCAGGAACTCGGTGAGGTCCCGGTGTTGCCGCCGGGACTCCTCCGTCATGTACAGCTCGCCGAGCCGCTTCGACGTCTGGGACGAGAACCCCTGGTGGTTGAGGACCCGGCGGGCCAGCGCCTGGTCGGACACCACCCAGCACTCCAGCCCGTCGTCCCACGTCATGCCGCGCACGTCGTCGCGGATCAGCTCGGTCATGACCGCGCGGCCTGGTCGATGAGCCGGTTCAGGCCCGAGGGCGTCGGCGCCAGCAGGAAGTCGCGCAACCGCACGGTGACCCCCACCTCGTCGCGAACCAGCCGCAGCAGCCGCACCGCGCCCATCGAGTTGCCCCCGACGGTGAAGAAGTCGGTCTCCGCGGTCAGCTCCACGGGCCGTTCGAGGACGCGGGTGAACAGGTCGGGCGCCACGCCGAGCGGGTCCGGTTCGGGCACCGCGCGCCGCTGCCCGGCCGGGGCCGCCACGGCCGCGAGCGCCCGGCGGTCCACCTTGCCGTTCCCGGTCACCGGCAGTCGGTCCACCACGGCCCACAGGCTCGGCACCATGTACGCGGGCAGCCGGTCGGCCACCAGGTCGCGCAGTTCGTCGGTGCCGACGGCCGGGTCCGCCGGGACGATCGCGGCGAGCAGCCGCTTGTCCGCGCTGTCGCCCTCGGTGACCACGACCGCCGCGTCCCGGACCCGCGGGTCGGCCGCCAGCACGTCGGCGATGGCCGACAGCTCGATGCGGAACCCGCGCAGTTTGACCTGGTCGTCGCGTCGCCCGAGGAAGCGGAGCCTCCCGGCGCGGTCCACCCGGACCAGGTCGCCGGTGCGGTAGAGCCGTTCGGGGACGTCCGGGGAGAACCGGCCGAACGCCCGTGCCGTCTCGGCGGCGTCGTCCACGTAGCCGTGGGCCAGGCCGTCGCCCGCCGCGTACAGCTCGCCGACCGCGCCCGGCGGCACGACCCGGTGCCGTCGGTCCAGCACGTGCACGCGCGTTCCGGGGAGCGGGGTGCCGATCGGCAGCGGGCCGTCGACCTCGTCGGCGGACGTGACCGAGTGGGTGGTGGTGAAGGTGGTGTTCTCGGTGGGGCCGTAGCCGTTGGTGACGACGAGTCCCGGGTGGCGTTCGAGCACCCGCGCCACGTGGGCGTGCGGCACGACGTCACCGCCGGTGATCAGCTGCCGCAGGCCGCCGAGCCCGGCCGGCGCGAACTCCTCGACCAGCCGGAACAGCCCCGCGGTCAGCCACGCGACGGTGACACCCCGGTCGAGCAGGAACCCGCTCAACTCGGTGGGCGACGGCAGGCCCGCCGGGTAGACCTCCAGCGCCGCGCCGCCCGCGAGCGGACCCCACAACTCCAGGGTGGACGCGTCGAACGCGAGGGGCGACAGCCGGAGCACCCGGTCGTCCGGTCCGAAGTGGACGAACTCGGGCTCGTGCACCAGCCGCACGATCGCCCGGTGCGGCACCGCGACACCCTTGGGCAGACCCGTGGAGCCGGACGTGAAGGCGATGTACGCCAGGTCGTCGGCGCCGGTGGCCGCGGGCTCGGTGTCCGAAGGCTGCCAGGACGGCTCCCACGTCGCACAGGCCGGCACGCCGAGGTGGGCGACGGCGTCCGGTGAGACGACCAGGGCGGCCTTGGGCGCCGCCTTGGCCAGGATGTGCCGGACCTGCGCCTCCGGCTGGTCCAGGTCGACGCCCACGTACGCGGCACCCGCCCACGCCGTGCCGAGCACCGCGACGACCTCCGCGATGGACCGGTCCAGGGCGACCAGCACCCGGTCACCGCGGCCGACGCCGAGTTCACGCAGCCTGCGCGCTTGTTCGGCCGCCGCGCCCGCCAGCTGCGCGTAGGTCAGCTCCAGGTCGCCCTCGCGCACCGCGACGGCGTCCGGCGTGCGCCGCGCGGCCAGGCGGAACAGCTCGTCCGCGGTGACCGCCGGCAAGTCGCGGCGGGTCCCGTTCAGCGAGTCGAGCACCGCCCGGCGTTCGGCGGACAGGCAGCGCAGCTCCTCCAGCCGGCCGCCGGCCGTGGCCAGCTCCCGCACGGCCGTGGTGAAGTCGGCGAGGAACGCCCGCGCGTCGGCCTCGTCCCACAACGCCGTCGCGTACTCCAGCTGCGCGCCCAGCGTCGGCCGGGACCGGCCGAACAGCAACGACAGGTCGAACTGCGCGCCGCCGCCGTGACCCTCCTCCACGCGGAGCTCGACGTCACCGACGTCGATGCGCTGCGGCACCAGCTGGTCGTGCATGCCGAAGGAGACCTGCACCAACGGGTGCGCGCTCAGTCCCCGCTGCACACCGAGCCGGGTGACCAGCTCGTCGAACGGCAGCGCGCCCGCCTCGATGCTGGCCGCCAGCGAGTCCTGCACCGCACGCAGGTAGTCCACCACCGGCGCGTCGTCGTCCACCTCCAGCCGGACCGGCACCAGGTTGCCCGCCACCGCGATGAGCCGCGCCAGCTCGGCGGTGTCCCGCCCGTAGAGGGAGACGCCGACCAGCAGCCGGTCGACCCCGGTCCAGCGGCTCAGCGCCAGGCCGTAGGAGCCGAGGAGCAACGCGAACGGCGTGATGCCCAGTTCCCGTGCCCGGTCCTCGACCAGCGTCGTCAAGTCCGTGTCGAAGTCGAGCGGCACGCGTTCGCCCGCGGGGTTCTGCACCGTCGGGCGAGGCCGGTCGGTGGGCACCTCCAGCACGGTGGGCGCGCCGTCGAGCTGCTTGAGCCAGAACTCGGCCAAGCGGTCCCACTCGCCGCTGACGCGGTCCTGCTCGTGGCGGCGGAGCAGCGCCTGCGTGGTGGGCGCGGTGTCGGTGAAGGGCAGCGGTCCGCCCGCCGCGAGGGCGCGGTAGGAGCTGAAGATCTCGTCCAGCAGCAGGCCGACCGCCCACCCGTCGAGGAGCACGTGGTGCGCGACCAGCACGACCGCCTGCCGCCCGGCCGCACCGGTGACGAACAGGTAGCGCAGCGGTGGCGCGGCGGTGAGGTCGAAGGGGGTGCGGCCGTGCTCGGCGGCGGTGGCGCGGACGAACCCGTCGAAGTCCGGGCCGTCGTGCCCGATGTCCACGATGTCGGGCACGGTCGCGTCCAGCACGACCGGCACGACCTCGCCGTCCTGTTCGCGGAGCAGGGTCCGCAGGGAGGCGTGCCGTGCCGTCGTCGCCGCGACGGCGCGCGCGAAGAGCTCGCGGTCGAGCGTGCCCTTGTCCACATAGGACGTGAAGACCAGGTTGTAGGTGGAGCCGCCGAGCACGTTCTCGATCAGCCACATGCCGCGCTGCGTCGGGGTCAGCGAGGGTGCCGGCGTCTCCGGCTCCGCCGCGGGCGGAGCCGGGGACGCCGTGGTGACCGCGTTCGCGAGCACCGTGCCCAGCGGTGTTGACGACAACAGGTCGGACACCGACAGCCGCAGGCCGAGTCCTTCCTGGGCCATGGCGGTCAACCTCATCGCCCGCAGGGAGTCGCCCCCGAGCGCGATGAAGCTGTGGGCGGTGAATCCGGCCCTGTCCGTCGCCGGTCCGAGGACCGACAGCGCGTACTCGTCCAGTGACATGCCGACCTCCGGGTCGTGGTGGGGCTGCTGCTGTCGCATGGGCACGTTGCGACCAGGAAGTGGTCACCGGCAGGTGACACCGCCGGGTGTGTGCCGACTAGGGGAGTCGCTGCTCGTTCACCGGCAGGTGCCACGCGGTGCCGTCGTGCACGGCGGGCAGTGCGGTCGTCTCGAGTCCCGCGGCGCGACGGTCCACACCCGCCGGTGGGTCGCCGGGGCGGACCGGACCGGTGGAATCCGCGGCAGTGGGCGTGGAGGAGGGGAAGTCCCCCGTCGATGTCCGGATGCCTCGTCGTGCGCAGCGCGCGTCAGGTCGCAAAGATCCGGTGTTCGCGCCATTGCGCAAAGTCCCCCAGCGAGTCACATTACTTCCCCCAATGTCAGGCGATGCTAAAAGCGCTCGTCGAACCCTGTCAACACCGGCGGTTCGGTCCGACGAAGTATTCCGCTGGTGATGGCAATAATTTTGGTTTTCTCGCCCCGCTGGGGGGACGACCCGTCACTAGTGTCGGTCGAGGGCTTCTTCCCCGCAGACCTGAAGGGGGATCATGGCAACACAGCCGGCGACCTTTACCCGAACGGACACGCTGTACGAACCGGGGAGCCTTCCCCCACTGGGGGTGGTGCCCAAGCAGATGTACGCCTCGGTCATCCGACCCGAGCGCTACGGCCCTCCCGTCGACGCCTTCCAGACCGAGGTCGTCGACGTCCCCGAGGTGCCGCCCGGTTTCGTGCTCGTCGCCGTGATGGCCGCGGGTGTCAACTACAACAACGTGTGGGCCGCTCTCGGCACCCCTGTGGACGTCATCGGCATGCGCGCGGCCAAGGGCGACGACACCGGCCACCACATCGGGGGCTCCGAGGGCGCGGGCGTCGTCTGGGCCGTGGGCGAGGGCGTGCGGCACGTGCGCGTGGGCGACCACGTCACGCTGTCCGGCTGCCGCTGGGACGAGGACGACCCCGAGATCCGCCTGGGCCTCGACCCCATGCTCTCCTCGACGCAGCGGGTGTGGGGCTACGAGTTGAACTGGGGCTCCTTCGCCCAGTTCACCGTGGTCGCCGAGTTCCAGTGCCACCCCAAGCCCGCGGCGCTGACGTGGGAGGAGGCGTCGTGCTTCATGCTGTCGGGCGCGACCGCCTACCGGCAGCTGGCAGGTTGGCCCCCGCACACCGTCAAGCCCGGCGACCCGGTGCTCATCTGGGGCGGCTCCGGCGGCCTCGGGTCCATGGCCATCCAGTTGGTGAGCCAGCTCGGTGGGCGGCCCATCGCCGTGGTGTCGTCGCAGGAGCGGGTGAAGCACTGCCTGCGCATGGGCGCGGTCGGCGTCATCGACCGCACCGAGTTCGACCACTGGGGACCGATGCCCGAGGGGGACGGACCGGAGCTGGAGCGGTGGCAGCGCGGCGTGCGGGCGTTCGGTCGCCGCATCTGGGAGGTGCTGGGGGAGAAGGTGTCGCCGAAGATCGTCTTCGAGCACCCCGGCCAGGCCACCCTGCCAACGTCGGTCTACGTCTGCGCGCCCGGCGGCATGGTCGTGCTGTGCGGCGCCACCAGCGGCTACATCGGCGAGGTGGACCTGCGCATCCTGTGGATGCGGCAGAAGCGCTTCCAGGGCAGCCACTTCGCCAACCTGCGCGAGTGCCGCGCGATCGTCGACCTGATCAGCGCGGGCCTGATCGACCCGTGCCTGGGGCGTACCTACGGCTTCGACGAGATCGGCTTGGCGCACCAGCACATGCGCGAGGGCACGCAGGAGCCGGGCAACCTCGCCGCCCTGGTCGGCGCGCCGCGCACCGGCCTGACCGACCTGGCCGTCTGACCCGCGCCCGCAGACAGCAACCGGAAGGCAGGTGCGGCGTGCCGCTGCAGCCCGTAGGGGTCCTGGGCACCGGCGCCCACGTCCCCAAGTCCGAGATCACCAACGACGACCTGGCCCGGCGCGTGGGCGTCACCCCCGAGTGGATCCTGCGCAAGACCGGCATCGAAACCCGCCGTTACGCCGCGGAGGACGAGGCGACCTCCGACCTCGCCGTCCGCGCCGCGGAGGCGGCCCTCGACAGCGCCGGCATCAGCGCGCTGGACGTGGACCACCTCATCGTCGCCACCTCCACCGGCGACCACCCCCAGCCGCCCACCGCGCACCTGGTGCAGCACCGCCTCGGCGCGCGGCGCGCGGCGGCGTTCGACATCAACGTGGTGTGCAGCGGGTTCGTCCACGGGCTCGCCCTGGCCAGGGGCCTCATCGCCACCCGTCCGGGCACGCGCGCCCTCGTGGTGGCGGCCGACCTGTACTCGCGGGTGCTGGACTTCGACGACCGGCGCACCGCCGTCCTGCTGGGCGACGGCGCCGGGGCGGCGGTCGTCGGCGAGGTCCCCGAGGGCGCGGGGATCGTCGACGTCGAACTGCGGAGCAAGGGGGAGGCGTCCCGGCTGATCCGGGTCGAGGCCGGGGGCAGCAGGCTGCCCACCTCGCCCGCCACCCTCGCCGAGGGCGGTCAGTACTTCCGCATGGAAGGCCGGGACGTCAGGGACTTCGTCCTGGAGCAGGTGCCGCCGGCCGTGGCCGACCTGCTCGCGCGCACCGGCACCGGCCCGGCCGACGTCGACCACCTGGTCCCGCACCAGCCCAACGGGCCGATGCTCGCGGACCTGGCGGACGCGCTGGCCCTGCCGTCGGCGAAGGTCCACCGGACCCTGGATCGCTACGGCAACATCGGCAGCGCCTCGCTGCCGGTCACCCTCGACGCGGCGGCGCGCGCGGGCGAGTTCGCGGCAGGCGACCTGCTGCTGTTGTGCGCGTTCGGCGGGGGCATGTCCATGGCCTCCTGCCTGCTGCGCTGGTCAACCCCTTGAGCGAGGAGCGAACTGTGGAGGAGATCCGACGGGTCGGCGTGGTCGGCTGCGGTGCGATGGGCGCGGGTCTCGCCGACATCTGCGCCCAGGCGGGCCTGGACGTGAGCGTCGTCGTGTCCGCCAGGACGTCGGTCGCCCGTGCCCAGGCCCGCGTGGCGAAGTCGGCTGACAACCGGGTCCGCAAGGGCACGTTGTCCGAGGAGGACCGCGACGCGCTGCTGGACCGGGTGTCGTTCACCGACGATTTCGCGGCGCTGACCGACCGGCAGTTCGTCGTCGAGGCGGTGCCGGAGGACGAGGAGACCAAGCTCCTGGTGCTCAAGCAGGTCGACGCCGCCACCGAGGCCGACGACGTGGTCATCGCCTCGACGACGTCGTCCATCCCGATCATGAAGCTCGCCCGCGGTGTCGAGCGCCCGGACCGGGTCATCGGTGCGCACTTCTTCAACCCGGTGCCCGCGATGCCGCTCGTCGAGTTGACAGCCAGCCTCCTCACCGGGGACGACACCCGCACCCGGACGGAGAACTTCGTCACCGAAGTGCTGGGCAAGCGCGTGGTGTGGTGCCAGGACCGCGCGGGGTTCGTGGTCAACTCACTGCTGGTCCCGTACCTGCTGTCGGCGATCCGGATGCTGGAGTCGGGCTTCGCGGGGGCGGAGGACATCGACGCGGGCATGGAACTCGGGTGCGCGCACCCGATGGGTCCGCTCCGCCTGGCCGACCTCATCGGCCTGGACGTGTTGACGGCGGTGTCCCGCGCGATGTACGAGGAGTACAAGGAGCCGCTGTACTCCCCGCCGCCACTGCTGCTGCGCATGGTCGACGCGGGTCTGCTGGGCCGCAAGACGGGCCGCGGCTTCCACGACTACCGCCGCTGACAGCGGGCGCGTCCGGTCGGGGGCGGGAGGCTGACGCCACCGCACCCCGACCGTTCCGCTGACGGGACCACCGCGGCCGGGGAGCTCACGTCGCGGTGGTCCCGTCAACTCGTCCACGATCACTGTCGGTGAAGTTGATATATCAGTTTTTTCGGAGTCCGCGAGGTTTGTCCTTCTTGAGTGGTGAATCACATTAACTAGAGACGATCACCGACGACGTATAAAGGCACCCCTTCCACGTCGTTGGGATGTGCTGCTGGTACATCTCTTGACAGAGACTCCCACGGTGATGAACGCGTGTGGTGTCGTCGATCACAGGTCGACCGAACCGCCTGATCCACTTCCTTCCTCGGCCTGCACCGGTGCCGCCGCTTTTACGGGACCCGTGCTCCTGGACGCCCAGCCCGCTGCTGCTGCCGCCGCCGACGACGCGTTCGGCACACGGTCACCGTCGACAACCGGACCTCGCTGCTGGATCTGCTGCGCGAGCACCTCGGGTTGACCGGGACCAAGAAAGGCTGCGATGCCGGAGCCTGTGGCGCGTGCACCGTTCTGGTGCGGCTACCGCACTCCCGGTCAGATCATGTCCGGCGTCGGCTGCATCCGGGAAGGCCACACCGGTTCTCCCGAAGAGATCAGGGAGTGGATGAGCGGCAACATCTGCCGGTGCGGTTGCTACGTCCAGATCGTCAAGGCGGTCCAGCAGGCTGCGAACGGGAAGTGAGCCGATGTATCCCTTCTCCTGCACCAAAGCCGCGGACACCCGAGCCGCCATCGCCGCCGGGCAACAAGGTGGGCGCTATCTCGCCGGGGGCACCACTCTGGTCGACCTGATGCGCGAGACCGTCGAACGCCCCGGCACGCTGGTCGACATCGGCGCCCTCCCGTTACGGGACATCACCTCCACCGCGAACGGCGGCCTGCGGATCGGCGCGCTGGTGCGGATGGCCGACGCCGCCGCCGATCCGAAGGTGCGCAACACTTATCCGGTCGTCGCGCAGGCGCTGGAGCTGAGCGCATCCGCGCAGCTGCGCAACATGGCCACCATCGGCAGAAGTGGCGGCGGACGGGGCCCAGCCGTTGGAACACAACGGGTTCAAGGTAGAGCTGCTCAAGCGCACGGTTGAACGCCAGCTGCGCATCGTGGGAGGCATTAGGTGACACCGCCGCCACAGACCGCCGTCGGCACTCCGCAGTCCCGAGTAGACGGACGGCTGAAGGTGACCGGGCGCGCCACATACGTCGCCGATCACGCCATCGAGGGCGTTGTGTACGCGGTCGTCGTGGACAGCAGCGTCGGCCGCGGGCGCATCACCGGCGTCGACACCCGCGCCGCGCTAGCCCACACCGGTGTGCTGACGGTGATCAGCCATCTCAACGCCTCGATTGCCCTATGTGGACAATCCGGGGTCGAACAACCCACCGGGCACCCGGTTGCGGGTCTTCCAGGACGACCGGGTCCGGTTCTTCGGGCAGCCGGTCGCCGTCGCGGTCGCGACCAGTTTGGAGGCGGCGCAGCACGCGGCGAGCCTGGTCGAGGTCACCTACGCCGCCTTGTTGGAACACACCGTCGCCGACCCCCCTGACGGGCGGATCGTCAACGCCGACCTCGCCGACTACCTCGTCCCCGTCAACGCCGACGTGCCCGACCTGCGCGCCATCTACCTGCGCGGCAACGATCCCGAAGCCAACCCCATCGGCGTCAAGGGACTGGGCGAGATCGTGCTGGTCGGCATCGCACCCGCGGTCGGCAACGCCGTCTTCCACGCCACCGGGCGCCGCGTCCGCGACTTCCCCATCGCCGCCGACACCCTGCTCTGACCTCGTCAGCCGGACAATTGCCGTCAGCCGGACAGTTGCCGCGTGGCGGAGTCCGATTCCTGCGAGGCTGCCCAGGACGCGAGCAGGCGCAACCCCTCCTCGGACGGCGAGCCGGGCTCGGCGGTGTAGATGGTGAGGGTGAGGCCGGGTTCCGCGGCCATCTCCAGGCCTTCGTAGGCGAGCGTCAGGTCCCCGACGACGGGGTGGTGAAAGGTCTTGGAACCGGTGCCGTGGTGGCGGACGTCGTGGGCGCCCCACCGGGTGCGGAACTCGTCGCTGCGGGTCGACAGCTCACCGACCAGGTCGTGGAGTTCCTTGTCGTGCGGGTTGCGGCCGGCTTCGGTGCGGAGGATGGCGACGCAGACGTCGGCGAGGAGGTCCCAGTCCGGGTAGAACCGGTGCGAGGCCGAGTCGAGGAACTGGAACCGGGCGAGGTTCGGCGGCCGTTGCGGGGTCGCGCAGACCTCCGAGTAGAAGGCTCGCGCGAGTCGGTTCGCGGCGAGCAGGTCCATCCGGCCGTTGCGGACGAACGCGGGCCCCGCGGTGACCGCGTCGAGGGTCCACTGCAAGCTCCGGTGCGGTGTCCACTGGTTGGCCTTCGACCGACGCCGGGGTCGGATGAGCGCGCTCGTGCCGTCCGCGGCTCGTGCCAGGTCGAACAGGTGCGCCCGTTCCGCGTCGTCGAGCTGGAGCGCACGCGCCACGGCGTCCAGCACGCCCGCCGAGACCCCGGCGAGAGTCCCTCGTTCCAGCTTCGAGTAGTACTCGATGCTCACGTCGGCCAGTGCGGCGACCTCGCTGCGGCGCAGTCCCGGCACCCGACGATTGCCCCCTGCGGGCAGTCCGGCCTGCTCCGGTGAGATCTTGGCCCGCCGCGAGACGAGGAACTCGCGGACTTCCTTGCGATTGTCCACGTCACCACGGTAAGTCCTCCGGCACTGGCGCGGGGTGTTCTGCCAGTACACCTCTCAGCAGAAACTCCCTGGTCAAGAGCTCGGGGGGTTTCCTGGACACCGATGTACCCGACCGCCTGCCGCGGCTGATCGAGCTGATCTGGAACAGGCAGATCGCTCCGGGCAAGGTCTTCGACCTCACCCTCCCGCTCGACCAGGCCGCCGAGGCCTACCGGGCCATGGACGAACGCGCGCCATCAAGGCCCTGCTGCACGTGCGACCCGCCCGACCACCGCCGAAAGGACACCGTGTGAGCGACGCTCACAGCCCCGCGACCGCGCGTGAGCAGACCGTGGGCCGCCCGCCGGCGGTCGTGCTCTGCCTGCTGACGGTCTTCGGTCCGATCTCCATGGACCTCTACCTGCCCGTGCTGCCCGCGCTCACCACCGAGCTGCACGCCGCCACCTCGGCCGCGCAGCTGACCATCACCGCCTGCCTGCTCGGCCTGGCCATCGGCCAGGTCATCGCCGGACCGGTATCCGACCGCTTCGGCCGCCGTCGGCCCCTGCTGGCCGGTGTCATCGCCTACATCCTGACCTCGGCCCTGTGTGCCCTCAGCCCCACCATCCCCACGCTGATCGCCGCGCGCTTCGTGCAGGGCCTGGCCGGCGCGGTGGGCATCGTCATCGCCCAAGCCGCGGGCCGCGACCTCTACACCGGCGGCAAGCTCGTGCGCTACTACGGCCGGCTGACCGTGATCGCCGGGCTCGCCGCGATCATCGGCCCGGTCCTCGGCGGGCAGCTCGCCACCATCACCGACTGGCGCGGCTTGTTCGTCTTCCTCGCCGCGATCGGCGTGATGATCCTGCTCGCCTGCCTGTTCACCTTCCGCGAGACGCTGCCCGAACGGGACCGCACCACCGGTGGGCTCGCCCAGACCGGGCGCGACTTCCGCCGCCTGCTCTCCGACCGGGTGCTGCTGGGCGCGGTCCTCGTCAGCGGACTCGTCGGCGCCGCCCTGTTCGCCTACCTCAGCGGCGCCACCTACGTCCTGCAGGACATCTACGGGCTCTCCCCGCAGGACTACTCGTTCGCGTTCGGCCTGAACTCGCTCGGGTTCATGGTGTTCGGCTTCGCCGCCAGCCACCTGTCCGAGCGCTGGTCCGAGCAGGGCACCCTGGTCGTCGGGCTGGCGATGTGCCTGACCGGTGCCGCCGGGCTGCTCGCCGCCGCCGTCCTCCACCTGCCCGTGATCGCCGTGATCGGATCCCTGTTCACCATGGTCGTCGGCGTGGCCACCACCACCCCGCCGACGACCTCCCTCGCCCTGACCGACTACCCCGACATCGCCGGCACCGCGTCCTCACTGCTCGGACTGGCCCGCTTCGGCCTCGGCGCCCTCACCGCACCCCTCGTCGGCCTCGGGGGCAGCCACAACGCCCTCCCGCTCGGGCTCGTCACCGTCGCCGCCACCCTGCTCGCCGCCGTCACGTACGTGGTCACCATCCGGCGCCGCACCACCGCGCCCAGCCACGACATCGCCGCATCCTCGCAACCGCTCCCCACCTCGGCTTCGGGTACTTGAACCTCAAGGGACGACACGACATGGAAATCGTGAAGCATCCCCGACCGTGAAGCTGCCCGACCGGAGTGGTGTCCGAGAGGTTGGGCGTGGGAGACACCGACGCGCAACGTCGCATCGGTGGCGTACATGTGCATCAACGGCACCCGCGTGCCGGTGGCGACGTAGTACCCGACGGCAGTGCAGACGCCGCCCGGTGCCAGCGCACGGAGGGCGCGGCGCAATCCGGACGCGCTGGAGGTCGCCTCCACCACGATGTCGTACCGGCCGTCCGGTCGCGTGACGGCCCGTGCCCCGAAGGACTCGGCGATGTCCCGACGCCCGGCGTCGTCGTCGACGTAGTCGACCTGCCCCGCACCGTGCGCCACCGCCAGTCCGGCCGCGTAGAGACCGATGCTCTTGGCCCCACCACCGAGCACCAGGACCGATCCGCCTTCCCGTTCGGCCAGCGGCGGGACCACGCAGCGCCACGCGTCCGCGAGGTTGTCGCTGGCCGCCGCCACTCGCAGCAGCGGCACGCCCGCCGGCACGGGCACCGGCATGTGGTCCGCGAACGGGACGCGGAAGGTGTCCGCGACCATGCCGCCCCACGGTCCGCAGGCCGCACCGAACCCGAACGCGGCGAGCGTCGCCCGGGTGGTCGTGGCGCACTTGGAGGTGAGACCGCTGCGGCACGGCGCGCAGGAGCCGCAGGACACCGCCCGCGGCACGACGACGCGCTGCCCGACGTGCAGCGTCGTCACCGCGGACCCCACCGCGACCACTTCGGCGACGCATTCGTGCCCGATGCCGAACGGGCCCTTGAACGGCACGGAACCGCAGATGCTCCCCACCACCGGGTCGATCGCGCCGATCGCCATGCCCAACTGCATGGCCCGTGACACCGGGCGGTGGATCGGCACCGTGTCCCCGTCGCAGCGCCCCGCGACGAACGGCCGCACGACGGCGTCACGCTCGTCCTCGATCCGCGACGGTTCCCGGTCGCGCCAGGCCAGTCGGCCGCTGCGCAGGAAGTGGAGTGCACGTGTCATGCGGGTAGACTATGACGGTCGTCATAACCAGGGGAGTGGCACCGATGGGTTCGACCGAACCGCGGCAGCGGATCGTGGCCGGCGCGGCGGACATGATGCGCCGACGGGGCGTGAACGCGACGAGCGTGCGGGAGTTGGCGAAACACGCCAAGGCACCGCTGGGATCGACGTACCACTACTTCCCGGGGGGCAAGCAGCAGCTCGTGACCGAGGCCGTCCGGTTCGCGGGCGACGTGGTGGCGCGCGCGTTGGCCGAGGAGCTGTCGGCGGGCCCGGTGGAGGGCTTGCGCGCGTTCCTGGCGTGGTGGCGAGGGGTCGTGGCGAAGAGCGACTTCACGGCCGGGTGCCCCGTGTTGGCGGTGTCGGTCGAGGAGCCGGCGGACGGCGCGACGGCCCTGGTGGCGGCGGCCGAGGTCTTCACCCGGTGGGAATCGCTCCTGGCCGATTCCTTGCGGCAACACGGCGCCGGCGAACGGGAAGCGGACCAGGTGGCCACGCTGACGGTGGCGGCGGTGGAGGGTGCGGTGGCGATGTGCAGGGCCAAGCGCAGCACCGAACCCCTGGACCGCGTGGCCGTCCGACTGGAGGCGGTGGTCGTGCAAGCCCTGGTCGAACGTTGAGCGCCTGACGGGCCGGTTCGAGCGCTGGAGTCGTTCCCGGAGGGGGCCCCGCTGCCGGGTGCGCCGATCACATCGGGGCGTTCGTCGCTAACGGTGGAACCAAGCAGACAGCTGTCCGGATCGAGGACTTTAGTGGACAGTTGTCCGGCTGGTTCCGATTGAGATCAGGGGGATGGCGGGTGGAGTCGAGGAGCGACGGGCGCCTGGCGTTCGCCCTCGGGCCTGAAGTCGACCTTGCTAACCGGACTGCTGTCCGTTACAGCCGCAAGTAGCGGACAGCAGTCCGATTTGGTCGGCCATCACGGCACGAATGCGGTCGGCCAAGGGCACGTACAGCGTGGGTGACCGGCTGCCGATGAGGGGCAACCCGACGATCAGCCGAGCGGACGTCGCCGCCTTCATGCACCAGGCGGCACACGGCAGCGAGTGGGGTCGACGCAGTGCCGTGATCACCGACTGACGACGTGGCGTTCCGCGAGTCCGGGTCCCGAACGCACTGCTCAGCGCGTCGACGTCCTCGGGCTGGAGCGGAAAAGGCAAAGAAAACGGGACGGGCGGCGCGTGAGTGGCATGAGGGGATGTCACTCGCGCGCCGCCTGTCCCGTCGGGACCGGTGCACTGCGGCGTCCGGATATAGACGTCGAGTCGGGGGAACACCGGGTTGAGCGGTGGGTGTCGTCGTCGACACCCTGTGCGGCCGGTCGCCGGGGTTGGGGACGCTCGGCGGCCGGGGTCTGGGGTTGGTCAGGCCGCGACCAGTTCGTAGACGGGGGCGACGACGCGGTGGTCGGAGAGCATCAGGCCGCCGTCGTCGAACAGGACCACGCCGTTGCACAGCAGGTACCAGCCCTGCTCGGGGTGGGAGGTGACGATGCGGGCGTTCTGGCCGTTGGCGTCCGTTCCGGACGGGCACGGGGGCTGGTGCTGGCACATGATTGACGCTCCTGGCGGCCCATCGGTCGATCCCTCAACCAACCTGTGTGCGCTGGGTCGTGTGTCAATAGCCTGCGCCTCCCGCTACCCACGAACATCCGGAGAACTACGTAGCTACCCCGTAAGTCCGTGGAATAGGTACCGAGGCGACCTCGCCGGTCGGCAGAGCAGCCCGTCGCCCTGGTCGACGGTGAACCCGACGGACGGTCACGGCGCTGCCACTGTGGGTTGTCCACCGCGATCGAGCAGGGAGCGCAGGACGCAGGGGTCAGGACAGCACGCGGTCGGCGGCGCCCGCGGGACGGGCCAGCGCCGGGATGTGCTGGTCGTTGATGTTGTTGAACGCCTTGACGAGTTTCGCGCCGGCCGGCAGCTCGCGGTAGGGGGCCGGCGGGATGCTCACGACTGCCCAGTCGCCCGACCGTGCCGCTTCCTCGGGCGTAGCGGCCCGGGCACGCCGACGTGGATGTGGACGCCACCCCGGATCACCCCGGCTTGGACGCTCGGGCCGAGGACGTCCCCGCCGACGAGGTTGGAGGTCACCGGCCGGCCGTCCTGTTCCACCCCGTGCTCCTCCCGCTGTCCCGGTGCACGGCCTGCACGACGCGCCCGAAGCGAGTGGTGGAACACGGTACCCGACCGCGGAAATGCGGTTCGGTGAAACGCTTTCGACATGCCGTCCACTGTGGAGCGTGCGCTCGGCGCGGGACGCGTCACCGACCACCAGGTGGAACGGTCAAGTGTGATCGTTTGATATGTGAGGATCTCTCACTGTTAGATCACTCCGATCACCCGAATGGGTGAGTTCTCAAGGAGGATGAGCAGTGCGTTTCCTGATCAAGGCGCTGACGTCCGCGGCTCTCACGGTCGCGGCGGTCGTCGGTGTCGGCGCGTCGCCCGCGCTCGCGGCGACCGGCTACGACGTCTACGAGCAGAACGACGTCGGCACGAAGCACGCGCGTGCCTGGGGTTCCATCACCTGGACGGGGGCCCGGAGCTTCAACATCGCCCGCGCGAACCTGGCCGACCTGGCGTGCGACAACCAGCCGGTGTACTGGTTCATCGACGTGGACGGCCGCTGGACCGGCCAGGAACGGCACATGAACAGCGGTTGCCACACCGAGACGTACTGGACGAACGTCCACGCCTCGGACAGCTTCAACATCCGCAGGATCACGATCTGGGTCTGCCGGGACACGCTCTTCCCGGAGTGCGACGCCAAGGCCTACAGCAACCCGAACGTGTGATGCGCGTGGTGTGGCCGGGTGCGACCCGGCCACACCGCCCCTCGGTCAGGCCTATCGTGCTTCGCGTTGGCGAGGACGTCCGCGCCGAGCGTCACGGTGACACGTTGTCCACGTGTTCGAGGATGCGGTCGGAGATCTGCCCGAGCGTGGCGAGCTCGTCCGGGCTGAGGGCGTCGATGACCAGACGCCGGACCGCGGCCACGTGCTGGGGTGCGGCGGCTTCGATGACGTCGCGACCGGCGGGTGTGAGGGTGACGAAGATGCCGCGTCCGTCCTCGGCGCAGTCTTCCCGGGCCACCAGGCCCCGTTTGATCATCCTCGCGATCTGGTGCGACAGGCGGCTCTGCTCCCAGTCCACCGCCTTGGCCAGGTCCTGCGGCCGGAGCCGCCCCTCCGGGACGTCGGTGAGCGCGACGAGGATCTCGTAGTCGGCGCCGGACAGCTTGGAGTGCGCCTGCAAGTCGCGGCCCAGGTGGGCGACGAGTTTCTGGTGCAGGCGGATGAAGGCGCGCCAGGCGTGCTGCTCCGCCGGGCTCAACCACTGGGACGTGTCGCTCATATGAGACGAGTCTACCCGACCGCTTGACATGTCATACACTTCTGGGACTAAAGTACATGACACATCAACTGACATGTCATGCATCAGTGCGCAGAGTTGCATGACACGACATGTAAACCAGGGGTACGAGGGGTGCCCCTGGTTTACGAAGAGGACGAGGGTCATGGCGGAGAAGAAAGTGATCGCGGTCGTCGGTGCGACCGGTGCCCAGGGTGGCGGGTTGGCCAGGGCGATCCTGACCGACGCCGACGGCGGGTTCGCGGTGCGCGCGCTGACCCGCAACCCGGACTCGGACGCGGCGCGGAAGCTCGCCGCCCGCGACCTCGACGTCGTACGCGAGTTGAACCCGCGGCTGCAGACCTTCCAGCGGTGGTTGTCCGAGAACAAGGACGGCTTCGCCAACGTCTGACCGCGGCCTGGCGAACCGCATTCCCTTACCCGACCTCATGAACGGCAAACTCCCATGAACATCGTTCTCTGGATCATCGCCTCCGCGCTCGCCGCGCTCTTCCTGGCCGCCGGCGGCTCGAAGCTGGCCCAGTCGAAGGAGAAACTCGCCGCCTCGCCGAACATGGCGTGGACGGAGGACTTCTCCCCGGGCGTGCTCAAGCTGATCGGAGCCCTGGAGGTGCTGGCCGCGATCGGGTTGATCCTGCCCGCCGCGCTGGACATCGTCCCCGTCCTCGTGCCACTGGCCGCCGCGGGCCTGGTGTTGATCATGATCGGTGCGGCGATCACCCACGCCAAGCGCAAGGAGTCCCGCGCGATCGTCACCAACCTCGTCCTGATCGTGCCGGCCGTCGTCGTGGCCTGGGGCCGCTTCGGCCCGTACTCCTTCAGCTGATCGCGCCCAACCGCGCTGACCGCCACAGGCCCGATCCCGGTAGCAAGTCGCGACCGGGATCGGGCCTGTGGCGGCTCACGCCGCGGTTTCGGCACGGGCGCGGGCGATCGGCTGCCCGCGCTCGGAATCCGGGAAGCGGTCGAGCCTGGTGCGGACCTCGTCGGCGTCCACGTCGGCGCCGAAGAGTTCGGCGCCCGGTTCGAAGCGCACACCTTCGGCGAGGGGCCCGGCGATGACGGGATCGAAGCCGAGCGTGTCGACGAAGGAGGCGACGGCGGCGACGGCGGCGTGGTCGTCACCGGCCATCGCGACCGCGATGCGCCCCGCCTGTCCTGCGGGGCGGGCCTTGTCCTCGATGTCGTGGTACCCAACGTGGTTCAACGCCTTGACGACGCGGGAGTCGGGGAGGAACGCCTGGACGGTCTCGCTCGTGGAGGTGAGGGGATCGTTCAGGTCGTCCCGGATGCCGTCGACCTCCCACCAGTAGTTCATCGCGTCGATGACGAGCTTGCCGCGCAGCGCCTCCGCGGGAACGCTCCGGTACTTGCCGAGCGGCAGGGCGAGGATGACGATGTCGGCACGGGCGGCGGCATCGGCGGCCGTGGTGGCGACCGCTCCGGGGGTCAGCACGTCGACGGTGAGGGCGATCTCCGAGGGGGCGCGGGAGCCTGCGATGAGCACCCGGTACCCGGCGGCCAGGGCGAGCCTGGCGAGAACGGTGCCCATCTTGCCGGCGCCGAGGATGCCGATGGTCTCAGGACCGGCGCTGCTGTTCATTTCGCACTCCGATCTTCGATCTTTCGATGTCGCACCCCGGAGTGCGGGTCAGCCGCCGAGGATGTCGCGGACCATGGGGATCACCTTGGAGCCGTAGAGCTCGACCGCGCGCAGACGGGCGCTGGCGGGCTGCGATCCCGCGGTGTAGATGAGGTCGAACCGGCCGACGCCGAGGCTGTCGACCGTGCGGGCGATCTTGCGGGCGACGGTCTCCGGTGAGCCGATGTGGAGGGACCCGTGCTCGGCCTCGGCGTCGAACTCCGCGCGGGTGGTCGGCGGCCATCCGCGCGAGGCCCCGATCCGGTCGCGGATGACGCGGTAACGCGGCCAGAACACCTCCTTCGCCTCCTCGTCCGTGTCGGCGACGAAGTCGACGCCGAGTTCGTCCGCCGGCACGGCTTCGTCGACGACCTGGCGGATCGCGGCGGCGTAGGACAGCAGCGCCCCGGAGTCGTCCTCCGGCACGTCGCCGAAGGTGTCGAGGCCGAACTCGAGATCAGGCATGGGTTGGTTCCTCCGTGAGCAGTTCCCGGACACGTGGGGCGACCTCACGGCCGAGCAGTTCGATGGTGCGGGCGCGGGCCTCGCGGGGGAGGCGCAGGATGTCGTACGCGAGCAGCACGGGCGTGGCCGAGTCGTTGTGGCCCTCGCGGTAGTGCTCGCCCACGCTGAACACGTCCAGCCCCACCGACTCGGCGAGGCGCCTCCTCCACGATCAGCCGCACGGTCTCGGCGTCACCCAGGAGGCGGTCGCCATCGGTGGCCACTTCCCCGAACGAGTTGAGTCCCAGCTCGAACCCCGCGGTCGTCATCTCGCCTCCTCTTCAGATGGATGACATGTCAATTATGTATCATGAAGTTGACGTGTCAATCAGGAGGGCTCATGACGGAGAACACAACGCGGCCGCGGCCGAGACGCCAGCTGCCGACCGCCGACGAGCTGCGGATCTGGAGGGACTTCATCGAGACGGCCGAGGCCCTCCGCTCCGAACTCGCGTCGCGGCTGCAGAGCGAGTCCTCGCTGTCGCCCGGGGACTACGCGGTGATGCTCGCGCTCAGCGAGGCGCCGGGGCGGCGGATGCGTTCCTCCGACCTCGCGGCGACCATCGGCTGGGAGCGCAGTCGCCTGTCCCATCACCTCGGCCGGATGGAGCGGCGCGGGCTCATCCGCCGCGAGGAGTGCGCCACCGACAGCCGGGGAGCCGAGGTGGTGCTCGACCCGACCGGTGCCGAGGCGTTCCGAGGTGCGACTGTTCCGCATTTGCGCGCCGTCCGCGAGCTCTTCGTCGATGCGCTCACGTCGGAGCAACTCCTCGCGGCGGCCGAGGTCGCCGGGGCGATCCGCGCGCGTCTCGGTCCTTCCTCCGACGTGTGACAGTCCTCAACGTGTGACAGGCGGCGGCTGTGCGGGTTCCGGCTGCGGCACCACGAATTTGACGGGCGCCCGGCGGAGCGCCGTGTGATCATTCCGCGTCATGGACAAGAGTTTCGACGAACTGGTCGCGGAGGCCGACGCGGTCGATGTCAGCGGCTGGGAGTTCTCCTGGCTCGACGGCCGTGCCACCGAGGAGCGGCCGCCCTGGGGTTATCAGAAGCTGATGGGCGAGCGGATCGGCCGCGCGGCGATGAGCCTGGACATCCAGACCGGCGGCGGCGAGGTCCTGGCCGGGATCCCGCAGCGGGCGGCCAAGACCATGGTCGCGACCGAGTCCTGGCCGCCGAACATCAAGCGGGCGCAGGAGAACCTGCGGGGCAAGGGTGTCGTCGTGGTCGCCGCCGAGGACCGGCCGCCGTTGCCGTTCGCGGACGGCACCTTCGACCTGGTCACCAGCCGCCACCCGGTGACCGCCTACTGGGACGAGATCGCCCGCGTCCTGGCGGCGGGCGGCACCTACTTCTCCCAGCAGGTCGGCCCGGACAGCGGCCACGAGGTCTACGACTTCTTCCTCGGCCCCCGGCCGTTGGGGGAGAGCGGCCGCGAGCCGGAACTGGCGAAGGCCGAGGCGGAGGCGGCCGGGCTGGAGGTCGTGGACCTGCGGTCCGCCGAGTTGAGGATGGAGTTCTTCGACATCGGCGCGCTGGTCTACTTCCTGCGCAAGGTGATCTGGTTCGTCCCGGACTTCACCGTCGAGAAGTACCGTGACCGCCTGGAGTCGCTCCACGAGCAGATCCAGGCCGACGGCCCGTTCGTCGCCTACTCCCGTCGCTTCCTCATCGAGGCGCGCAAGCCGGTGCACCACTGAGGGCCTGATGTTCACCCGGAACCGGGGTTACGCGAACTCCTCGACGTACTCCTCCGGCGGCCCCAACTCGGGGCGGTCCCACCTCTGACGACCGTTTCGACTCTCCGCGTCAGAACGCGCCGGGGTGCACCGCGCGCATGGCGTCGTCCAGGAGTCGGCGCAAGGACTCGGTCCCGTCGCTGTCCAGCCAGGCGGCGTTGGCCACGTTCAGGCAGGCGAGAGCGGCGGCGGCGAGAGCGGCCGGGCGCGGGTCGTGGTCCGCGTCGGTGGCCGGTGGGTCCAGGCGCGTGGCGACGAGCGGGGCCAGCAGTTCCTGCCAGTGCGTCTGCTGCTCCAGTCGGCGGGCACGCAGGACCGGGGCCCGGTCGGTGATCCGCAGCACCAGGAGGCCGTACCGCGGGTCGCGTTCGCTGGTCTCCACGATCCCGTCGAACGAGCGGCGCAGCGCGGTCCAGACGTCCTCGGAGACGGGCCGCCTGGCCAGTTCGTCGGCCAGCATCACGCCGACCGCCTCGAACTTGACGAGGACGACGTCCTCTTTGGAGCCGAAGTAGCGGAAGAAGCTGCGTTGCGACATCCCGACCGCGGCGGCGATCTCGTCCACCGTCGTGGCGTCGTAGCCCTGCTCGACGAAGAGGTCCCACGCGACGGCCATCAGCTGGGCGCGCACCGCCTGACGGGTCCTCTCCCGCAGGTCCGGCTTCTCGGCACTCACCACGTCACTGTAGCGCCCGCCAGACCTGACATCCACTGATGGGCTTGTCAGTGACTGACAAGTTAGGCGTATGCTGCTGCCACAGGCAACGAACCGCCACAGGCAACGAACATCGGAGAAGACAGATGCGCCCCACCACAGCCCTGCCCAGGAAGGCGGTCGCCGCCGTGCTGGCCGCCACGACCACCGTCGCGGTGACCGGACTCGCCCCGACGGCCTCCGCGTCGGCGCCCGGTACGGCCACCACGCACTCGTGGCACATGGGCGCGCTCGACCGCCACAAGGCCGTCACCGTGCACGTGCTCAAGCGCCTCTTCGAGGACGGCGACGTCTCGGTCGTGGACCGCTACATCCGCCCCGACTACATCCAGCACAACCCGCTCGCGCCGAACGGCACGGCACCGCTCAAGGCCCTCGCGGGTCCCCTGAACGCGCAGTTCCCGGAGCTGAAGTACGACATCAAGCGCGTGATCGCCGAGGGCGACCTGGTCCTGGTGCACTCCAACCTGGTCCTTGTGCCCGGCACTCGTGGAACGGCCGTCGTCGACATCTTCCGCTTCGACCGCGACGGCATGATCGCCGAGCACTGGGACGTCGTGCAGGAAGTGCCGGAGACGACCGTGAGCGGCAACGACATGTTCTCCACGGTCAGCCACCCGAGGACGAACCAGCCCGGCCCCCACTGGCAGACGGCCTACAGCGAGAAGGTCGCGGTCGGGTACTTCGACCAGCTCATGGTCGACAAGGACCCCGACGCGGTCGCGTACCTGGCGCCGGAGTACCACCAGCACAACCCCGCCATCCCCAGCGGCTCGGCCGGTCTGCGCGAACTGTTCGCCTCGTTCTTCCAGGCGTTCCCGGGTCTGATCGTGGAACGCAAGCGCGTGATCTCCGACGGTGACCTCGTGGCGATCCACGCCCACTACCGGCTCAACCCCGAGGACCGAGGCCAGGCCGTGGTGGACATCTTCCGCGTCCGCGACGGGAAGGTCGTCGAGCACTGGGACGTGCTCCAGGACGTGCCGGAAACCTCCGCCAACGACAACACCATGTTCTGATCCCGCACGTTTCCCGAGCGGCATGGGGGCCTCGACCGAGGCCCCCATCGCGTTGTCCGCTCGGAATCGGCCGTCTTCGGACGTTGTGCGGTCAGGCGTTGTCGCGTACTCGGAAAGCGGGTAGGGGTCGTGCGCACTGAAGGTGGTTCAGGTCGGATTCGGCTTCGCGGTGGAGCTCGGCCAGTCGTTCGCGGTTGGCCCGGACTCGGGCCCAGTCCACTTCTGGACGAGGGTGCGGGCGACCGGCGTGAGTGTGATCAACCGGAGGTCCAGCACCTGCCCGTCGGGGTAGGCCGTCGGGCGGCTCGCCGGGCTGAGGTGGATCGGGGCCTGTTCGGCCAACGGCAACAGGTGCAGGTCGACACCGTGCCGGATGGCCTGCTCGCGGTGGCGGCGCAGGCCGATCTCCCAGACGGGGCCGTACCAGAAGTGGTCGGCGATGAGGGCACCGTCGCAGTAGGCGCGACCGACGTCACCGGCCCAGTCCACACGCAGGACGCAGTCGGCGGCGAACGCGTCCGCCGGGATGTCGACGTGGACCACGGTCGCTGCGGCGAAGTCGGCGTCGGTGGGTGCGGACGCCCGGCCGGACCGCGGGTCGATCGTCGGCTTGCGGGGTTTCCCGGCCTCCCGGATGAGACGCCATCGGGCGGGCATCGGGGCGGGCGCTTCGCCGGGCACCTCGATCCGGGCGAACACGCCGGCAGTCGGGGCGCCGGGCGGCGGGTACACCAGGACGGCATCGGTCGAGCCGTGCACGGTCAGCTGATCGGCGTCGATGACGGCCGGGCCGGTGCTGAGCACGAGCCGGTCGGCACCCCACAGCCTGCCCCGGGACGCGGTGCGCGCGGCGGCCTCGTCCAGGATGAGCAGGCGGCTGGAGGAGCCGCCGGGTGAGCGCAGTTCGAGCAGGCAGTCGGTGCCCGGCCGGAGGTCGGTGACCCGCCAGTGGCCGGCTTCGGCGGTCACCGCGGCCGGGCCGCGCACCTCCGCGGCGTCGACCAGCAGGTCGACCGGGATGGCGGCGGTCTGGGACAGCACCGCGGTCGGCACGCCGTCGACCACGAGGTCGCAGAGCGGCTGGGCGGCGGCGGTCCGGATGGTGATGTCGCCGACGCGCCGGTTGAGCGGCCACACGAAGTGAGCGCCGGACGGGACGGTCGCCGGCCGGCCCGGCACGACGAGGCGCTGCTCGCCCAGCGTCACGGCGAACCGCACGTCGGCGTGTTCGGGCAACGGCTCCACCGGCTGGTGGTTGTTCACGAACAGGTATCCGCGCTCGCCATCGGACCGGACCGCCCAGCGCAACGTGTCGCGATCGGTGGTGTCCGGTGGCGCGTCGGCGGGCAGCCGCAGCGTCATCGTGGCCATGTCGGCGCCGTGATCGGCGATCAGCAGGTGCTGCCGGCGCAGCTCGGCGTAGGACGCGCGGAACTGGCCGTACTCACCCAACGGCGCCTGGAAGTCGTAGTTGACCACCGGGCAGTCGTTGGGGTAGCCGGTGGCGTGCGACTCCTGGAAGGTGGACAGCTCGCCGATCGGCGTCGACCCGCCGTGGTAGGGGTAGTACCCCTGCCACACCGACCCGCTGCCCAGCTTGACCAGCGCGAGCGCGGCCACGTCGGCGGCGGTCACGACCGGGCGGCGGTGGTAGGAGGTGTACATCCCGCCGCCCAGTTCACAGGTGGCGAACGGGTACCGGTCCAGGTCGACGCCGCCCGGCGACGTGGCCGCACGCAGGTCGGCGCCGATGGAATCGTCGTCGCGGTCGTGCCGGAAGAAGTAGTGCGCCCGGCTCTGCGCCGGCCATCCGTCGTGGGCGGTGTCCCAGGCCGCCTCGGGATAACCGCCGAACACCGGCAGGACTTCGCCGGGCGGCAGGCGGGCGCCGCCCCAGCCGGTGGCCGTCCACAGTGGCGGGTCCAAGCCCGCCTCCTGCGCCATCCGGCGCAGGGTGACCAGGTGGTCGGGCTGGTCGTGCAGTTCGTTGTCGAGCTGGACTGCCACCACGGGGCCACCGTCGGCGTGGAGCAGGCCGGCGAGTTGGCCGGCGATCTGGCCGTAGAAGGCACGGACGAGCCGGAGGTAGCGCGGGTCGTCCGTGCGCGGCACGCAGCCGGTGGCCGCCAGCCAGTCGGGGAACCCGCCGTTGCGGATCTCGCCGTGCGCCCACGGCCCGATCCGCGCCACCACGTCGAGCCCCAGCTCACCGCAGAGCACGACGAAGCGGCGCAGGTCCAGGTCGCCGTCCCAGCGGAACCGGCCGCGCCGCTCCTCGTGCATGATCCAGAACACGTAAGTCGACACGACCGTGATACCGCCGGCCCGCATCTTCAGCAGCTCCTCGCGCCACTCCGCGGCCGGGTAGCGGCTGAAGTGGAACTCACCGCCGACCGGCAGCCACGGCCTTCCACCGCGGCTGAGGTGGCGCGAGTTCACCCGGACGGCGTCCGGGTGGTCCGGCGCCTCACCCATCAGCAGGTGTCCGCTGATCGGCTCCGGCGGCACCGCGGTCGCGTCGATCTCACGCACGATCTCGTTACCTCGCGGGGTAGGTGATGTTCGGCCGGGGCGGCTGTGACATGCCCGAGCCGAGGAAGTAGTCGACGTGGTGGGACTGCATGTACCCCTTGAGGGTCATGGCGTTGCGGTAGGCGGGGTTGTGCGCCAGCGTGTACAGCCTGGTGCCGGACGGTTGGTTCGTGGTGAAGATGATCAGTTCGTTGAAGCTCGCGTTGGTGTACACGGCCTCCTCGCGCCAGTCGCCGAGGATGTCACCGTAGAAGGTGGGCTGGACGTTCTGGCTCGCGTCGACCGCGCCGTAGTTCCAGGTGCTGACCAGCCGCGGCACGCTGCCGGTGGTGGTCGGGCTGGTCGGGTTCCACTTCTCGATCTTGCCGTCGTTGAGCAGTTCCATGGTGATGTCGCCGTCCCACCACAGGCCCAGCTGGGGCCAGGGCTGCAGCGAGGTGTCCGACTGGGTGAGCCGGTTGCCGGGCGCGTTGTACAGGCCGGAGAACGCCCAGGCCTCCATGCCGGGGAACCGCGGGTCGATGTCGCCCACCATGCCGCGTCCCACGTCGGCGGTGCCGGACTCGACGTGCTTCCAGATCATGTTGCCGGTCGCGGCGTCGTAGTAGTAGTCGCGCAGGCCGCTGGGGTTGACCTGCTGCACGCCGTACCCCTCCAGCCCCGGACGACCGGGGTCCATGTCGGCGATGTGGAAGCGGTCGCCGTGGATGACGCCCTGGGGCGCGAGCGAGTAGCGCAGGGTGCCGTTGCCGTTGAGCACGAACCCGATCTCGGCGACCTCGTCCTTCCCGTCACCGTTGACGTCGATGATCCGGGTGTTGTGCCCGTCGGGCAGGTCCTGGTTGCCGCGCAGGAACTTCCACTGCATGGTCAGCGCGCTGCCGGTGAACCGCCAAGCGGCGAACATGAGGTTGAAACCACCGTCGCCGATCCGGTTCTTCATGAACGCCACGAGGCTCGGGTTGACGCCGTCGAGATGACCCACGCCGAAACGCGCGTACATCGGACCGTCGGACAGGTAGTCGGTCGGCACCGGAGCCGTGGCACGGGCCGCCCCGGTCGTGCCGTCGAGGATGGCGATCGCCTGACGGGTGTTGTCGCTCAAGCCGTTGTACGTGGTCCCGTTGCCGAAGGTGACGCCGTTGGCGATCCGCACGGCGACCTCGGCGCGGCCGTCGCTGTCGAGGTCGTAGACGGTGACGCCGTCGTTGTGGCCCACGTCGATCGTGGCCGACCCGCCCTCGATGTTGTTCTGGTTCGTGCTGTTCGGCCCCATGTCGACCTGCCAGAGGAACTGCCCGTTGCTCCGGTAGGCCTCGATCTTCTGCGGGGACGTCTGCCGGTCGATCACGTAGTCGTACTCGCCGTCGCCGTCGAGGTCGCCGACCCAGACGAACTTCACCGCACCGCCGGCGCGCAGCGGAACGCGGACCACCGGCTCGGTGGCGTGGTTGGCGGTCAGCGTGAAGGCTCCGCTCGGCGCTTGTTCGACGCCGTTGACCACCGGGCGGACCCGGTAGCTGTTGGACTGCGACAGGTTGGCGGTGGAGTCGGTGAAGTTGGTGCCGCCGGTCAGGACGGACGGGTTGAGCTTGACCTCGGCGCCGCCGGCGGCGGATCGGTAGACGTTGAAGCCGATGCCGTCCGGGTCGAGCCCGAGCAGCCGCCAGGAGACCAGGACCTGGGTGCTGCTGGACCGCACGGCCACGACACCCCGACCCAGGCTTTCCATCCGCCTGCCCGTGACGGCGCTGCCGCCCGTGGTGAAGTCGAGGTAGTCGATGTTCGCCAATCCGCCCGCGGTGGTCGCGGCGAGCCGGACGGTGTTGTTGCCGGCGTTCACCGGCACGGTCAACGTCCTGGTGGCCCAGGCGTTCCACGCGCCGGTGTTGTCGAACGGGATGCCGGCGTGCGCCACCGTCCCGTTGACGCTGACATCGGCCGGCCGGCCGGCGGCGTTCCCGTTGGCGTACCTGATGTCCAGCGTGGCGGTGCCCGCGCTCGGCGCGTTGACCGTGAACTGCGCCGCGGCCCCGACGGCGCTGCTGGTGTCGCAGAAACCGGAGCCGGAGTAGCCGGAGTGGTTCGACGCGATCGTCCCGTCACACGTGGCCGACTCGGCCTCGTACCGGGTAGTCGCGGCATGCACGTCGGGTGTGAACGCCGTCGTCGCCGCGCCGGCTACGACGGTCGCCACGGCGACGACGACGGACACCTTTGTCAATCGTTTCATCGATGGCCCCTTCTAGTAGTACTTTGTTAAGTTTCGGCGTGTCGAGTTGATTGGCCATTGTGGATGGTGGTTCGGTTGCGGGGTGACTCCGGAGGAGATTGAGCGGGTGCGGCCCCGGCTGGTGGAGTTCGCTGCGCAGATGC